>NZ_JARUXL010000002.1:65522-207766 GCF_031451455.1 Caballeronia sp. LZ024
GCGCTCGTCCTGTGCGCGCTGTTCCTGCAGATTAACCCGTTCGCCATCTGTGCGATGGCCGCGCTGATCGTGCTGCATGAGATCACGGTCTACATCGACTTGACGAAGCTTGCTCTCGCAAGAACCGTGGCACCATAAAGAATGAGGCGGCCGCGCGCCCCGTCCCTCGAGGTGTTTCACGCTCCGCCAAGCGCCGCCCTTCCCCGCTCCAAGCGTCTATTTGCCGCTGCCTCTGCGAGCCGGAGCGACCAACTGTAGGAGCGCAATTAATGCATCTAACGAGTTCCCTTTCCGGCAGTACGCGTCGATTCCGGCAGGTATCCCTTGCGTCAGGACTTCACCCTCCGCAAGCGACGTGTGCGCAATGATCGGAACACAAGCACAGTCAGCTAGCTTGCGCATCTCGCGAGCCACTTGAAATCCGTTGATTATTGGCATCTCGATGTCGAGCAGGACAACGCTTGGCGGACGTTGCTGGGCAAACGGGACGGCGTGGACGCAGTCGGCTGTCCGAGCGTCAAACCCTTCAAGCTCAAGCGCCGCTTGTATCGCGATAGCAAGTTCAGCATTGTCGTCCACGATCAGAGCGGTAACAGGCGCAACAACGGACGCGAACGTGCGCGCGGTCCAGATGCGTGACGGTAGAGAAAGGGCAGTGCCTGACATGATTTCGAAACGAAGTTATTTCAGCAGAATGGAGCAATAGGCGTACCGGAACCGCATGACAGGTCGACGACGACTGGCGGATCGAGGGGCGAACCCTGTGCGCCTTCAAGCACGACGAGATCGCGGTCGGCCTGAAAGCGCGTCGCGATTGCCCTTTCGATTTCGGTGGGATCGTGCACGTCAACATCGGTATCGACGACGACGACCTGCTTGATGTCGTAATGCGCACCGAACGCGCACGGGATCACATTTTTCGCTTCGCCTTCGCGCTTCTTTTCGAACTGCACCCAGAGGTGATAGCGGCACACGCCGCCGACCGAAAGATGCACGTCGGTGACGCCAGGATGGCTGCGTTGCAGATGCGCGAGCAGCGTCGCTTCACGCGGAATGGCGCCGAGCAGCAAGTGCTCCATCTCGGCCGGCACGATCGTATGAAAGACTGGGTCGCGGCGACCGCGACGGGCAAAAAAATTATGGCCTCCGCCGCCGAAAGCATGAAGAAGCTCTCGCTGGAACTCGGAGGCAAGTCGTGCTGTGTCGTCTTCGAGGATGCGGACGTCGCCGCGATCGCGCCGCGTATCGCACGCGCTGCGACGATCATCTCGGGTCAACAATGCACTGCTGCGCGTCGCGTGCTCGTGCATGCGCGGTGTGCGGCCGAGATGCGCGAGCATCTGACGCGCGCGCTCGAAGCGCTGAAAGTGGGCGAAGGCATCAACGAGGCAATGGACATCGGTCCGCTAATCGACGCGGCCACGCGCGACGCGATCGATCAAACCATTGCCCGTGCCTGCAACGAAGCCGATCGCGTACTGCTGCGCGGCAAGCGCTCGGGGCATGCGTTCCTGTCGCCGACGCTCGTCGAACACAGCGACCCGAAACGATCCTTCTGCCAGGAGGAAATCTTCGGACCGTTTGTCACGCTGGAGACATTCGACACTGAAGCGCAGGCAATCGAGAAAGCCAACGACACCGTATTCGGTCTATCCGCGAGCGTGTGGACGCACGACGGCGCTCGCGCCTACCGGATCGCGCGCGCGTTGCGCAACGGCACGGTGTGGATCAACGATCACAACAAGCTCTTTGCCGAAGCGGAAACGGGCGGATACCGGCAAAGCTGTCTTGGCCGCCTGCACGGCTACGATGCGCTCGCCGACTTCACGGAGATCAAGCACATCTGCATGCCGGCAGGGGTCGCCGATGGCGTAACACCGCTGCGTTGAGTAGCTTGGCGGGCGTCGACTCCGCCCGCGCATCGAGCAAACTGGGGATGAAGCGCCTTATTCAAGGTCATTAAGAACCAATCGGTGGCGCGGGCGGCGTGACACAACCGTGAGGCACATGCTAAATGGTCGGCGCAGCGCAGGCTGGATCCGTGCACACTGAGGGCTCTTTTACTTAGCATTCGCTGTACCCGTCCCATGTACTCGTTTGGCGAACTTGGGCTCGCAACCGCGCGTCCCACACGCATTCCTTGGGCTTTTAGCGCGCAGTTTGCCTCGAGAACCTTCCGTCCCCGGCGCCCCCGATGGCGCTCAAATTCCATAGGGGTACTGTCCCCACGTCCGATCAGCGGTCGCTGTCATAACACTCGCGAGCAGGACGGCCGGGAGGAGCAGCAGGTGCCACCGAATGTCCGGCATGGCGCTTGCGGCGCCGTTCAGCGTGCACGAAGGGACGACACAGCTTCTGTTCCGTTCGCTGCGCACGGCGCCGTTCATCGCCCGCTATCTCGAGGCCCGCGCCGACATAAACTGCGCCCGAAGGATCGATCATGCTCAACGACGAAGAACTCGCTACCGTCAAGTCCATCGCGCCGTTCCTACTAAGCGAGGCAAAGACCGCGCTTGCTAGCAACGCTCAGTACACGTTCACGATGGAACTCGAGGCACACGTGCAGCCTGGCTTGCGGATTCGTTCGCCCGTAAGTCCGGGCGACGACCCGGACTCACCGCCTTTCCCACTGGACCTATTCGTCGGCTTGCCAGTCGCGGAGTTGCGCGCGCTCGCGCACGCGGGCGACACCGAGCGCGACGCGCTGGTCGCGCGCTTCGGCGCACGCTTCGCACCGCGATTGTTGCGCTCGATCCAGCATCTCATGCCGCACGACGTCGACTACGAGGCGGGCTGCCAGAGCGAGCGCGGCACCCTTGCGGTGCTGCTGGAAGACGAGGGGATCGCCTAAAATCATGGAGAATCCGATCTCGCCCCTTGCCTGGCGCGCAGTGCTTCAAGCGCCTGCGCAGCGCGGAAGCGCGGTGACAAGCGCAATGGCGCGGCGTGGCAGTGAATGCGCTACAGTGAACGGGCGGCGCATCTCCAGAAAACCTCTCGTTCCCGAAATCACCTATTCATATTACGATACAACGTTGTCGAATTTAAATAAGATTGGCCGACAACTGTAACGGCGGTCGATACGCGGAGGACAGGGCGTGGAAGATTTTCAAGTACTCGATCACATCACCGACGGGGTGATGTCGCTCGACAGTAACTGGAAGTTCCGCAACCTCAACCGCACCGCTGCACGGTTGCTGAAGCGTCGGCCCGCGGATCTGCTGGGCCGCGAGATCTGGGCCGAATACCCAGACCTCATCGGGTCGAGCTACGAAGCCGCCTATCGTCAGGCGGCCGAGACCGGAATGCCCAGCACCGCTACCGACTTCTACCCGCCGCTCGGTGCCTGGTTTGAAGTGCGGGCATTTCCGTGCGACGACGGTGTCATCGTGCTGGTTCGCGATGTCACCGAAGCGCGCGCGATCTCCGAACGCTTGTCGCGCCAGGCCACACACGACGAACTGACCGGGCTCATCAACCGGCGGGAACTGCTGCTGCGCCTGAACCGTCTCGTCGACGAAGGCGCTGCCGCTTCCGTCGATCTGCTTTTCATCGACCTTGACCGCTTCAAGGATATCAACGATTCATTTGGTCACGCGGCAGGTGATGAAGTGCTGCGTGCCATCGGCGAGCGTCTTTCGGACATGCTTGCCGAACGCGCCCATGTTTCGCGCATCGGCGGTGACGAATTCGTCATTTTTCTCGTTGACGCGCCCGAGGGCGAGGCCGCGCGCGTTGCGCGCGACGTCTTAGTACGCATGCGCGAGCCAATTCAGACTCCATGCGTGCGGGCCTCAGTGGGGGCGAGCATCGGCTTGGCGCGCTACCCCATCTCGGCATCGAGTGCCCACGAGCTGTTGCGTAACGCGGACACCGCGATGTATCACGCGAAACGCGCGGGCGGTTCGCATGTGTGGTCGTTTGGCAAGGAGGATGCGCAGCGCCTTTCGCATCGCCTGCGGTTACGCGCGGATCTGGAAGGTGCGAGCGCCGCGCGCCAGTTCGAACTGCACTATCAGCCGCAGTTGGACCTGCATACTGGCCGCGTCTACGGAGCCGAGGCGCTTATACGATGGAACCATCCGCAACTGGGGCTGCTCACGCCGGCCGACTTCCTCGACATGCTGCTTGAATCGCCGGCCTACGAGGCGACGGGCGAATGGCTGATTCGCCTCGCGTTCCGCCAGGCCGCGCAGTGGCAGTCGACGGACCGCATTCCGTTCAAAGTCGCCGTCAATCTGTCGGCCACGACGATACAGAACTGCGATCTCGCCGCCCTGGTTTCGGAGGCGGCCGAGGCGTCCGGCGTATGCGCTTCCATACTCGACATCGAAGTGACGGAGAGTGCCGTCATGAGCGACTTCGCCGCCGCGTCGCGCGCGCTGTCGGCCGTGCGAAGGCTTGGCGTGACCGTCTCGCTCGACGATTTCGGTACCGGCTACTCGAGCCTTGCGTACCTCATACGACTGCCTGTCGATCGCATCAAGATCGACAAGTCGTTCGTGCAGAAGCTCACCGTTAAGGAAACCTGTCACCAGGCACGCGCGATGGTCGAGGCGATGGTGGCCCTCGCCCGCGCGCTGGGCATGGGAACGGTTGCGGAAGGCATCGAAACCGAAACGCAGCTCGTTCTCGCCAAGGAGCTTGGGTGCGATGCCGCGCAGGGATACTTCATCGGCAAACCGGTGCCGGCAGCGCGCATCGAACCTTACGCCGAAACACGGTTCGAGCCGGCGCCAACCGCAATTTTGTCGTCGCAAAACGCACGAAGCGGACACCGCTAGCGGCCGACGCGCAGCCGACCGCTTCCATTGCTTCAGCTACGCTCGTTGAGCCGGCATCGGCCTCCGCGCGGACGCGTGCGCGAAAGCCCGGCGACTCATGCCGTGCCGATCCGGAACCTTCGCGAGTTGCGGGACCAGTCGACCGCGATAAGCGATACGCCCGCGCGACTGTCGCCGGGAGACCGGCTGCAGATCAGCGTCGAGATCGGCGGCACCATGCTCGATCTCAACGTGGGCATCGTCGGGAGACCGGTGCTCGCGCCGCCCGCCGCGTCGTACGGGCTTGCGACTTGCCAAGGCGCGGCGGTGAGCAGCGCGCTTTTCGCCACCGCGCCGCCGCCTCAGGTGATCGATTTTCCGGATCTGGCGGGCGACCTGAAGGCGGGCCACGTGCGACGGCGCGCGCTGTTTCTCTGGCGCTTCGTGTATCTGAGCCCGCCCGCGAAAGGCAATCCGTTTGCCTTCCTCGTCAAGCTCGATCGAGCAGGCGGCGGTCAGTTGCCCGAGTCACGCGCCGATTTCGAGGGGTACGGGGACTAGCTCGGCTTCGAAGCACTATCGCACACAGGAGCCGGATCGCTTCATCGAAGAATGAACACATCGGCGGTGTAATGATCGCCGCCGTTCAGGCGCGGGGCCTGGGCCGTCATATACGACGATCAGACGTTTCCTCTAGCCCATGTTGAGCAAAGCGATGCCTTCTGCATAATCGAAGCCGTCCCGAACGCGATGATGAAAAGCGATTGAAGCGAATTCCCGTCGATGGAACCGGTGGCGTCGCTGTCCAGTGCGTTCCTCCAGCTATACAACAGGACCGGGCCGTCGAGTTTCATCGTCGGGTCGGCGAGCACCACGAGATCCCTGTCCTGCACGCACAGATAATCATTCCGAGAGCGTGAGCCGCGAGCCCAGTGCCCGGGCGATCTGAACGAGCACCTGAGGCGGAAGCGCGCCCGCGTTGCGTATCGTCAGAGTCCCTTTCTGCGCGAGCCACAATCGAAGAATGTAGTCCAGCCGCGGGGGCGGCATTGCCGCCGCATCGATGGAGATATGCACACCGGAGGCGGCGAGGTCGTCGAGAACTGCCTGATGGATCAGCATGTCAACCTCGAATCAAATAAATAACACTCAGCCTGATCAGGAAGCGCACCGGTCACGAGACGCAATGCATCAATATAAATGAAAGGAGAAATCGATGGAAACGCAAATGAAACCACGAAATGAATTTTTGGCGACCAGCGTTGGCAACGCGGGCATAGGATTACTGTAGCGTGAATTTGAGCTCCAACCTTGCCCGAGCGTGTGTGGCCGGCCAACATGCAGGTCTACGGCGCCGATAAAGTCTGGAAGCAGACGAACCGGGAGCGGGCGGACCAGAACCGCGGCGTGTCGAAATCGGGAAACTCGTGTGCTGCGCTCGATGCGCGAACGCAATCTTGCCGGACTGATTGTGGCGCCGACTCGAAACGGACGAAATGCTTCCAGCAGAAATCCGGTTATGGGAAATCCGACTCGTACTGGTAACGCGTCCGATGGATGACGGCGTCGATACCGTAGGCGTCGATATCGCTTTCGGCTTCGCGCTCGCAACTGCGCACCTGATCGCCCAGGGACATACGCGCATCGCATTCGCCGGCAAGCGCAAAGGCCACGCTGTGGCGAACCAGCGTCGCATGGGCTACGTGTCGACGATGAAGGAAGCACGAGCTTCTTGTTGCAGACGAGCGGACTATCGACGTCGAACTCACGCCACAGGGGCAGAAGGCGGCGCAGGAGATCTTTGAGATCGCTCTCCGCCCCCCGACAGTGCTTTGCTACAACGACCGCGCGGCGGCGCAAGACTCATCGAATTGACGACGCCCCGCGTCTTACGTACTCAAAAGCGTCGCGCTTCGCTCGCCGCGCGCACTCTCTTGATGCATCCGTCCGACAAGCATCAGCGCGCAAACCAGCGTAATCAAAACATGCAAGACCCCCAACCCCACCACGGACCAGATACTGCCCGTCGAGCTAAGCAGATATTGCCCGAGAATCGGCGTCGTACCAGCGAACAACATCCCGCAGATCTGATACGACAGCGAGATCCCCGTGTAGCGCACCTGCGCCGGAAAAGACTTCGCGAGAATTCCGGCCATCGCCGCGTAGTACAACGAATGCGGAATCGATGCGAGCGCCATGCCGATCATCGCGAGTTTCACCGAGCCGGTCGCGATCAGCGAAAACATCAATGGCAACGCGAGGATCTCGGGCACCAGCATGAACGCCACCGCTTTCTTCAGGTCCATCTTCGTTGCGAGCACGGCGCCGAAGGGTTGCACGATCAGTTGCACGACGATCGCCGCGGTAATCACGCCGAGGAACTGGGTGCGGTCGAAACCGATGCTCGTCACCGCCCATGACAGCGCGAACGTGGTCTTGAAGTATGTCGCGGAAAGCGCAATCACGCAGGCGCCCACGCCCATCGCGACGAGGCTCTTGTGATGGCGCAATACTTCGCCGATCGGCAGCTTCGCAATCTGCTTCTTATCCTTGAGTTCCTGCATCGCAGGCGACTCTTCGACGCTCATCCGGATGAATAGTCCCACGCCGACCAGCAAGGCCGAGAAGAGGAACGGAACACGCCAGCCCCATGTCATGAACTGATGATCAGGAAGCATCGAGACGATCAGGAACGCAAGCGTTGCAAGCAGATTGCCGGCGGGCGACCCCTGCTGGGCAAACGCCGCGTAGAGGATTTCCTTGCCCTTTGGCGCATGCTCCGACGACAACACCACCGCCCCGCCCCACTCGCCACCCATCGCGATGCCTTGTAAGAGCCGCAGCACGATCAGCAGCACCGGCGCCAAGACGCCGATTTGTCCATAGGTCGGCAAGAGACCCATGCAGGTCGTGCAGCAACCCATCAGCATCAGCGTCGCGATCAGCGTCTTCTTGCGGCCGACCTTGTCGCCGAGATGCCCGAACACGATGCCGCCGATCGGACGCGCCAGAAAGCCCACCCAGAACGAAGCGAACGCGGCGAGCGTGCCGACCAACGCTGAGGTCGTGGGAAAGAAAACCTTGCCCAGCACGAGCGCCGCCGCAGTGCTGTAAGCGTAGAAGTCGTACCACTCGATCGTCGTTCCGACGAACGATGCAATACCCGCCCTACGGGCTTGGCCTTGTCTGTTTTCGGGCGCGTTAGCTGTCAAGACACATCTCCAAAATCGATTGCACGCGGCCGGCTCTTGTAGTCCCGGCTGCCGTAGATTGTTCGCTATCCAAACGATATTTCTTTGTTCGAACAACGGGTGAAGTGGCGGACTATGACCGCTGCGGTCGGTCAGCGTCAACCAAGGGATTACCCGAGGTCACGTTTCAACGCAAAGCATCTAATTAAGGGTTTTTTAGGGGTTTACCCGCGAGCTATTGCGCATCGTCTATCGAAATGTCGATAATGTTCTCATGGATGTGAAAACTGCTGCCCGCGTCTTCGATGTGATCAATCTCTTCGCCGCAGTCCGGCAACCGATGATTTACAGCGAAATTGCGCGTCGAACCGAGATTCCGCTCTCCAGCTGCCACGCTCTCTTACAGACGATGGTCGCGAAGGGTTACCTCTACGCGCCCGGCGTCAAGGCGGGCTACTACCCGACGCAGCGCTTGCTGCACGTCGCGCGCGACATCTGCAGCGAGGACCCGTTGACGCTCGCATTCCAGCCGCTACTGAGCGCGCTTCGCGACGCGACGGGAGAAACCGCCGCACTCGCGACACTGGCGGGCAACCGGGTCGTGTATCTCGACGTGATGGAATCTCGCCAGAAGATTCGTTACAGCGACGAGCCGGGCGGCTTCATGTACGTGCATGCGAGCGCAGCGGGCAAAGCGCTCGCCGGCGCGCTCTCACTGGCCGCGCGCCGCAAGCTGCTCGACAGTTGCGAACCGCTGCCGGCGTTTACCGACGGATCGATCGCCGATCGTGCGGCGCTCGAACGGGAGATCGAGCAAGGTGTGAGAGACGGCTGGCATCGTTCGACCGGCGAGAACGTCGAGGACGTCGCCGGACTGGCGCGCGGCTTCTTGATTCACGGCGAGGCATTTGCGCTCGTGATCGGGGCGCCGAAAGCGCGTCTTTTGAAGAACGAGCGACAAGCGGTTCAGGCGTTGCTCGAGGTCTACGGGCGGATTCCGCCATCGTTGCTGGGTTAGTCGGCGTCGATTGCCCTTCCCTGTTTTCTGCCCGCGAAATAGCAAAGGATGTTTTGATGCGTTGGAAAAACCGGCCCGAAGGGTCCAACTGGGGCGATTTCGGACTCGATGACCAGTTCGGACGACTAAATTTGATCGGCGCCGAGCAGGTGCTCAGGGGCGCGCGCGAGATTCGCGCGGGAATGAGCTTTCCGCTCTCCTTGCCACTGGACTTTCCCGGCGACAACAAGCTCAATGTGCGCCGCCACCCTCCGCAACTGCGACCCACGTTTCGTGACGGCCTGCCCTACGTGAACTTCCCGTTCGCGCGCAACGAAGAAGGCGCGACGGACGTCGTCAGCGACGACCAGGTGTTGCTTTCGCTGCAATATTCGACGCAGTGGGACGCGCTCGCGCACGTCGGCGCACGCTTCGACGCCGACGGCGATGGCGTCGCCGAGAGCGTCTACTACAACGGCTTTCGCGCCAATGAGGATGTCATAGGCCCGGTCGACTACCGCCATGACGACGGCTTCGCGCCACATGCATGCGGCGGCGAGCATAGCTGCGCAGATGCGCTTGGCATCGAGAACCTGGCGGTCAAGGGCATGCAGGGCCGGGGCGTGCTGATCGATCTGGTCGCACACTACGGACGCGAGCACCGCACGATCGGCTACGACGACCTGATGTTCGTGCTCGATGCCGATGGTATCGAAATCGAAACGGGCGACATGCTGCTACTACGCACCGGCTTCGCGGAAATGATCCTGGAGATGAACCGCAACCCGGACGAGGCGGTGCTGAACAGCCATTGCAGTGCGCTCGACGGACGCGACGAGCGCCTCCTGAAGTGGATCACCGATTCGGGCATCGCGGCGCTCGCCGCCGACAACTACGCGGTCGAACGCTATCCGGCGCGGCCGCCCGCATCGCCCGGCGAACATCCGGCAATGCCGCTGCATCATCACTGTCTTTTCAAACTCGGTTTGCCGCTTGGCGAACTGTGGTATCTGCGCGATCTCGCAGACTGGCTTCGCAAGCACCAGCGCTCGCGCTTCATGCTGACCGCACCGCCGTTGCGCCTGCCCGGCGCAATGGGTTCGCCGGTCACGCCGGTCGCGACCGTGTGACCTTCATTCATCACCCTCGATATCGAACATGTCCAGAGAAAGAGTCCTGATTACCGGCGGCGCCGCCGGCATTGGCGCGGCGTGCGCCGCTCGCTGCGCGGCCGACGGTTATGAAGTCGTCGTCATCGACCGGATCGGCGACGGCCTGATCGCCGATCTGTCCGACACGCGCGCGACCGCCGACGCGCTCGCCCGCGCACTAGAGGACGGCCCGATCACGCGGCTCGTCAACAACGTCGGCGTGGTGGTGCCGGCCGACGCGCAAAGCCAGACGCTCGAAGAACTCGAACGCGCCTGGGCGCTGAACGTGCGCTGCGCGCAGCAATGCATGCAGGCGCTCTTGCCCGGCATGAAGACCGCGGGCTTCGGGCGGATCGTGAACATGTCGTCGCGGGCGGCGCTCGGCAAGGAACTGCGCACGGCCTACGCGGCGACGAAAGCCGCGCTGATCGGCATGACGCGCGTCTGGGCGCTCGAACTCGGCGCCCTAGGCGTGACGGCGAACGCCATCGGTCCCGGGCCGATCCGCACCGAGCTCTTCGATCGCGCCAATCCGCCCGATGCGCCGCGCACGCGCGCGATCATCGAAAGCGTGCCGGTGAAGCGTGTCGGCACGCCAGACGATGTGGCGCATGCGGCGTCCTATCTGCTCGACGCGCGCAGCGGCTTCGTGACCGGCCAGGTGCTGTACGTGTGCGGCGGCATGACCGTCGGCGTCGCGGGAGTCTGACGATGAGCGATGAGACGTTGCGCCGCGTGGGTATCATCGGTGGCGGCAGCATCGGCGTGGCGTTCGCGGTCGTGTTCGCGCGCGCAGGATGGCGCGTGCGCCTGCACGATCCCGATGCCGCGAGACGCGAGGCCGTGCCGGCGGAAATCGTCGAGCGGCTGGAGACGCTCGCGCGCTTCGGTCTGCTCGAAGCGGCGGTGCGTCAAGTGGCCGAGAGCGTGGACGTCGTCGACACGCTGGAAGCCGCAGTCGACGGCGCCGATCTCGTGCAGGAATGCGCGCCTGAACGCGTCGAGGTTAAGCGCGAGTTGTTCGAACGATTGAGCCGCGCCGCGCCTGCGCATGCGATTCTCGCGAGCGCGTCGTCGTTTCTAGCCGCGTCGAAGTTCGTCGATGAAACATTGTCCGCGCGCGACCGTTGCCTCGTCGCGCATCCGGGCAATCCGCCTTATCTGATTCCCGTGGTCGAGATCGTGCCGTCGCCCTTCACTTCCGTGGCATCGACTGCTCGCGCGGCGGATCTGTTCCGCGTGGCGGGAATGAAGCCGGTGCTGGTGTCGAAGGAAGCGGAGGGGTTCGTCTTCAACCGGCTGCAGGGCGCCGTGTTGCGCGAAGCTTATTGTCTCGTTCGCGACGGCGTCGCGTCGGTCGACGACATCGACACCGTGATGCGCGAAGGATTGGGACCGCGCTGGTCGGTGGTCGGTCCGTTCGAGACGGTCGATCTGAACACGCGCGGCGGAATCGCCGCGCACGCGCAAAAGATGGGGCCGTCATACGCGCGCATGGGCGCGGAGCGCGGACAGCACGATCCGTGGACGCCCGAACTCGTCGCGCGCGTCGAGACCGAGCGCCGCCGCGCACTGCCAATGGAACGCTGGAACGAGCGCGTCGCCTGGCGCGATCGAGAGCTGACGAAACTCGTGCGTCACCGGAAGCAATCGGCAGACGAAGACGACTGATGCTCGCTTTGCGCCGCATGCAAGGCACGACAACAACGACAGACACAGAGACACGCTATGCAGAAAATCACCGCTTTCTTTACCGAGCTGATGCGCCGGTACTTGCCCGATCCATTCGTCTTCGCGATCGGCCTCACCTTGCTCACGATGGTTCTCGCCGTGCTCGTCCAGGGACAGGCCATCACCGCGCTCACGACGAGCTGGGGCAAAGGCTTCTGGGCACTGCTCGCTTTCACGACGCAGATGGCGGTGATTCTGGCGATGGGCTACGTGCTCGCCACAGCGCCCTTGACCGAGCGCCTGCTCGATCGTGTCGTCGCGCGTGTGCACGATCCGCGCATTGCCATCATCGTCGCGACCCTGGTGGGCGGCATCGGCAGCTATCTGAACTGGGGCTTTGGCCTCGTGGTCGGCGGGATCGTCGCGCGCAAACTCGCACTGCGCGTGCGCGGCGTGCACTATCCGCTGATCATCGCATCCGCTTACAGCGGCTTCACGCTGTACGGGTTGGGATTGTCGGCGAGCATTCCGGTGCTCATCTCCACCAAGGGCCATCCGCTCGAAGCACAAATGGGCGTGATTCCGTTGTCCGAGACAATCTTCTCGCCGGCTATGCTGATGACAAGCCTCGTCGTGATCGTGACGCTGCCGCTGCTCAATGCGTGGCTGCATCCGAAGCCGGGCCAGCCGGTGACGGAGATCGACCGCAGTCTGGAATACGCGCCGAAGGCCGCGTCGCCGGAATCCGAAGCCGATAACAGTGACGAGGCCGGCACGCTGGCGAACCGCCTGAACAACAGCCGCGTGCTGAGCTATTTGATCGGGGCGATCGGGATCGTCTATGTCGCGATCTACTTTCGCAGCGGCGGCTCGATGGATCTCAACCTGATCAATTTCATCATCCTCTTTCTCGGCATCATCTTGCTCGGCACGCCGATCCGATATGTCGAAAAGCTGAATGAAGGCATCCGCACGATCAGCGGCATCATCCTGCAGTACCCGTTCTACGCGGGGATCATGGCGATCATGGCGTCGTCGGGTCTCGTGAACACGTTCTCGCAGTTCTTCGTCAAGATCGCGACGCCTGCAACGCTGCCCTTCTGGGGCTTGATCAGTTCGTTTGTGATCAACTTCTTCGCGCCTTCGGGCGGTGGGCACTGGGTCATTCAGGGACCGTTCATGATCGAGGCCGCAAAGGCGATCGGCGCCTCGGTCGGTCATACGTCGACGGCCGTGATGCTCGGTAACGCGTGGAACGATCTCGTGCAGCCGTTCTGGATTTTGCCGGCGCTCGCGCTCTCCAAGCTCAAGCTGAAGGACATCATGGGCTACACAGTGATCATGATGTTCTGGATCGGCATCGTGTATACGGTGGCGATACTTGCCTGGGGCTGATTGTTTTGCAAACGAGATGATCGTCTTCAACGCGGCTTCGCGGAGCGCTGCGTCGCCCGCCAGCGCATTCTCAGCCTTCAGACGCATGGCGCCCGCGGCTACTACGACGGGTTCCTGCTCGCGCGTTATTGATTGAGGGCGGCGCTTCGGCGGCGTGCCCGCCCGCCACGTTACGTCTCGCCAGCATTCGGCCAGACGCCGTTTGCCAGGAGCTTGAAGACGCGACGACCGCGGCGCGGACACCTCCGCACGCTCGTGAACGAAAACAACAAGTCGCGGGGGCTATGAAAAGAAAAGCGTTTGCCGCAGTGGCGATGGCGTGCTGTTACACGCAGGCGATAGCGACCCAACCGAACTGGATTCGTTCGGGACGCAGCAAAATATGACGCGGTGCGTGGACACGACCTCCATCGGGGCAGCGACTGTGGGGCGTATCCCACACCACTAATCCCCAGCCAGCTGCCAACGTAATTCCCACGAATATCACGCCCGGTCAGGTACAGGCGATGCTGCATCGTAAGCACATTCCACCGCCCGGACCTACCGACATGCGATTCAAACTGAAACCCCTGAACCAACAGGTCATCGTGATCACCGGCGCGACCAGCGGCATCGGCCTCGCCACCGCGCGTGTCGCCGCTCGAAGGGGAGCGAGCCTGATGCTGATCGCCCGGGACGAACGCGCGCTTAAGAAGGTCGCGAATGAGCTGTCAGCGCGCGGCGCGATCGTCGCCTACGCCGCCGCCGACGTCGGTGATGAGGTGGCGCTAGAACGCGCCGCCGATGCCGCCGTCGCACACTTCGGCGGCTTCGATACCTGGGTCAACAACGCGGGCGGTTCAGTCTACGGGTTCAGCGACGAGGTGCCGCTCGAAGACCAGCGCAAGCTCTTCGAGACGAACTTCTGGGGCGTCGTGCACGGCTCGCTGATTGCCGTGCGACACTTGAAGAAGCGTGGCGGCGGCGCGCTGATCAACCTGGGAAGCGAACTGTCCGATATCGCGGTGCCGTTGCAAGGCTCGTATGTCGCGTCGAAACATGCGGTGAAGGGCTACACCGACACCCTGCGCCTCGAACTGATCGACGAAGGCGCGCCGGTCTCCGTGACGCTCATCAAACCCGCCGGAATCGATACGCTCTTCGTCCAGCATGCGCGCAACCATCTCGACATCGAGCCGAAGCTGCCGCAGCCAGTCTACGCCCCGGACATCGTCGCAAAGGCGATTCTGCGTGCGGCGACGCGTCCCGAACCGGAAATCTATGTCGGCGGAGCCTCGCGCGGCACCGTGGCGTTCGAGCGTGCGGCGCCGGGCCTTTTTGACCGCTTCATGGGCAAGCTCGGCGTTGCGGCGCAGATGACGAAGGAGGCGAAACGCAGCGGCGACGCGCTCTACAAAGGCGCGGGCAGCCTGCGCGAACGTTCGGGTAAAAACGGTCCGGTACTTGAATCAAGCCTATATACGAGCGCGAGACTGAACCACCGCGCGACGGCTGGGGTAATTCTCGCGAGCGTGACTGGGCTGCTGATCGCATCGATGGCTAAACGGTACATGGCCCAGAATCGCATGTAGGTCGCAGTCAAACATGCTCATAAAATCCGAACCGAAGCGATCACTTCGTTGAAACCGAGCGTCCTTGCGCGCGTTTCGTAGGTGTCGAACTCGTAGTGCTGGACTTCTGTGAGGCGGCAATGAGCGTTGCATCGAGAATGCAGGGCAATGGTTTTCCGCAGGCATTCCAGTTGCTGTGCGTTGACACACCGACTAACCGTGGAGAAATCATGAAGCCCGAGCCGTCTGATCCAGTAGAACGTGCTGACCAACGCCGAGAAGAACTCGGTGCTGGCGACGTAACCCAGAAGCCCGACGGCACCATCGAGCAAAAAGAGCATGGCAGTATGGACGCGTCGCTCGTTCCGAAGGGGAAGGACCACCCCGAGCAGGGAACGTATCAGCCCGAGCACGATCAACTCGATCCAGACGTCGAACCAGGGTCGAAGAACGGTCATCCGACGAGCAAGCCGGACTCGGAAGCCTGATTAGACAGGTCGCCGCTACGCATCAGTGTCTTAAATAATAAGCCGGACGAATTTAGAGTCGACGCGTTAGCCAGCATCAGCCCGACAAGCGTTACGACGGCATTTGAGGCAGTCTCTCGATCTCCTCTCTTGTATAAACGACGGTCGATGTCTGACTTAGAGACCTTCGGGACTCTCGAGGTCAGCGAGCACGATCGCGCGCCCACGTTCCTGTGCCGCCGTAATCGCTTCATGCTTCGAAGCAAAGGGACCGATGACAGGCGCGCCATCGAAAGGAAAGAGCAGGCGGCCATCGGTCTTGCGCACGACCTTCAGGCTACCGTGATACAGGTGGCCCGCATTGATCCGGTATGAAGTGTAGATGGCAAAGTCATCGTCCGTCCTGGCCGGTGCGGGCTGGGTCACGGTGCGCGTCGGATAGAGGACGAGCTTGGGTCTCTTACCGGGCATGCTCAAATTGTCCTTCGTAAAATAAGCGGCGAAGAACCGTCGACGCGTCATGTTAAGCGGTTGTGCATCGCCGCACCCGGTCCGTAACCCAGTCCTTTTGAACGGCGCCGGGCGCTTCGAGCATTTGAGCGGCGCCACGGATGGCGTTTCGCGTGGAAAGTTGTGGATCATCGACCCCGGCGCCCCCCCTGCGCAGTCGCTCATCGTTCCCGGCGCGCCCAAGCTGGTACGCATCGATTTCGCTTCGAACCGCGTTGCGCAGAACTTCGCCTTCGACGAATCGATCGCACCGCAAGGAAGCTACGTCAACGACGTCCGCGAGCGCCCCGACGGACGCTTCGCGTACGTCACCGATTCTGGCGTGCGAGGATTCGCGGGTCGAAACGGCTGGCATAGACGAACCGGCGGACGGGCTACTCTGCGATCGCGAGGGGCGGCTCTATGTATCGTCGGTCGAAGATCACGCGATCCGCATCCGCGTCCACGCTCCTATTGCCGGACACATTTGCCAAAGGACCGGACGGAAACGACCTCGCCCATGAATTCGTGACCCGCGATGTCGCCGGACTCATGCCAGGCGTGAAGCCGTCTTACAGGCGCAGGTCCGCCATTGCTTAGGACTTGCCACCTTCTCCTGCCTTCGTTTCGGACAGGTCATCCGACCTCACCTCGGCCTCGCGCACGGTCTTGCCATCGTCGTCCGTTTCGGAGATGTCGGTCGTATAGGTGTCGTCGCCATTGGCGTTTTCGTTGTCCGGTTGCTCGCCGGCTTCCTGCAATTCACTAGGTTTGCGGGGCTGCGAAGACGTGCTCATGATGAACTCCTGGTGCCTCCTGGGCGCAATCAAAGAGGGAAAAGTACCGACCGCTGGGATCGCCACGCTGCGGACGGGGAAGGCGTCCCCCGGTCAGCATGCAAGGCACTTCAGCAAACGCGATGCCGCGGCCGCAGCGGTACGGCGATTGCTACGAAAAGGTGCGAGCCGGGCAAAGGAGACGTTCATGGGGACGCGACGTGGATTGGCGAATCAGCAGGGCCAATTCGCGCCTGTCGCGGCTGGCGTTGTCGCCGGGCTCGCGGCGGCGGCGGGCGTATTGATCGGGCGACGCGCAGGCGCGATCGCGAATGTCGGAGAAGGCCATTCCGCGAAGCATCGCTTGCTCGATCTCGCCTCTGGCGTCATGCAGCCCAAATATCCGCTTGAGGCGATGAGTACGTGGCTTAATGGATTCCACATGTATGCCGACGACATGGGCCGCCAGGTCGAGGCGCATCATTTCTGCATTCATCTGCGTCACGACTTGCATCAATGCGTGATCTTCGATTCGAACCGGCACGATGCACGCCTTATCGGCATCGAATACATCATCTCTGAGGAACGCTTCCGGCAGTTGCCCGCGGAGGAGAAGCGCCTCTGGCACAGCCACCATTACGAAGTGAAGTCCGGCGTTCTGGTTGCGCCCGGTATTCCGGAGCTCGCCGAGCGCGCCTATTTCAAGGACCTCGTGTCGACTTACGGCAAGACCTTCCATACGTGGCAGATCGACCGTGACGAGTTCCCTTACGGCGCACCGCAACTAATGATGGGCTTCACGCAAGACGGACAGGTGAACGAGGCAGCGCTTGAGGAGCGGGACCAGCGCCTCAATGTGTCGCATGAAGAGCGCCGGCGCAAACGCTATGACATCCCCGTGCCCGATGTCGCGCCCGGGGCGAACGCGTGGGAAAGCGGCACGTCGGTGCAGACAACGCTCATAGACGTACCCTTTAAGGGCCAAGGCAAAGGGCTTTGACGGCTCAATGCAGCGTCCATAAACCTAAGAGGAAGCAATGCCATGAACTCCGCAATCCGAATTGTAGTTGTCGCCGCGCTCGTCGCATCCATGTCGTTCGCAGCGGGTTGCAAGCGCAGCGCGGAAACGAGCGGCGGGTCAGCAGGTGATACAGCGGCCTCCGCGCCGATGGCGTCGGCGCCGGCTGCAGCGGTGAGCTCCCCGGCCGCAGCGAGCCAGTAGCCCCTTCCTCGGCGTTCGTTTGTCTGAGGTGCATCTCGATGCCGCGGGCGCTGGTCGGCGCCCATCGAGCGTGCGAGTGCGAGCACGCTCCGTTTGTTCAAGCACGGTAGGCGCAGGACATCCGTTCCGCTGTCGCCGAACTGCATGAAGAAGCCCATGAGCAATTCGGCGGCGTGGTCGGTTCCGATCACCACGCCGCGCCGCGCCGGCGATTGCAGGTTAAACAATCATCCGCTCGCGCGGCTTGTCGTTGCCGAGCACGAAATCTTCATGGAACAACGATACGACGGGAAGCGCGTGGTGGGCATCGGCGACCGCAACCCCGTAACGCCGCCAATCAAGCCGCCATCGCGCTCGCACAGAGCGGAGGCACCGCCTTGAAAGCGGGCTTTGCAAAAAAATAACCTTGCATCAACATGACGCCGTTGGCCGCGAAAAAGTCGCGCTCACCTCGCGTTTCGATCCCTTCTGCGATCACGCGAATGCCAAGGTCGCGACACATTGCCAGAACGCCGCTCACGATGCGCTGGCGCACGGAATCGATGTCGATGTTGCGCACTAATTCCATGTCAAGCTTAATCAGGTCCGGCTGGAAGTCGGCGAGTAGCGTCAGACCCGAGTAGCCCGCTCCGAAGTCGTCGATGGCGGTCTGAAAGCCGAAGCCCTTGTACGCTCGGAAAATATCGACCAGATGCGGTCGGCTGATGATGTTCTCTCCCTCCACGGTCTCGAAGATGATCCGCTCGATCGGAAAGCCGTGCTTTTCCGCCGCTTCGAAAGTGCTGCGGATGCACGCTTCGGGACGATAGACGGCATTTGGCATGAAATTGATCGAGAGCAGGCCCTCCATCTTCAGCGCGGCGGCCTGGGC
Organism: Caballeronia sp. LZ024; assembly: GCF_031451455.1. Lineage (NCBI taxonomy): Bacteria > Pseudomonadati > Pseudomonadota > Betaproteobacteria > Burkholderiales > Burkholderiaceae > Caballeronia > Caballeronia sp. LZ024. The sequence goes on from NZ_JARUXL010000002.1 coordinate 84,066, forward strand.
GATCGCCGTGGTCCGGCAGCGCTGGTCGAAGTGGTAGCGGTTGCCGTCGTCCACCTGGGCCAGCACGCTTCCCGCCGACTCGCCGTTGGGCCCGCGCACCAGCGCTTCGTGCGCGAACGCGCGGCCGGTGCCGACGTCGACGATAGGCTGGAAAGCGAATGCCAGTTCGACGGCATGATCGACGCTTGTGCATCCGGCGCAGCCGGTTTGCGCGCCGTGTACTTCGTGTATACGGTGAGTGGTTGCTGGGTCGCTCATGCTCGTGGAATCGTTTCGCCGCGTGGCGCGCGGCCTCGTTGCAAGACGAGCGCCGACGAAACGCCGACGTTCAGACCGCTTAACGGACGCCGCGCGACAATCTTTAGCGCAGCCGGCCGCGGGTATCGCCCGGATTGCCAGGATCGACGGCGCGTTTATCGCCGGGGGCCGTCCGATCGCCGTCGCGGGTGAGCTTGCCGACGCTCGTGTTGACCCAACCCTTCGCCTGCTTCTTGACGCCTTCGACCTGATCCTTGTTCATGCCGCCTTCTTTCGAAAAGGAACGAGGATATTTCGAGGAGCGGTCATGCCGCGCAACGTGGAATGTCGCTTGCTATAGAAAGCCGTGTCAATTCGCCCGGAGATCGCCGATGTCCGAAACTAAGGCAGGAAATAATCAGCATGGCTCCCGGCCGCCCGAACACCCCATCGATTCGCCTGGCCTCACCGGTCTCGGACCGGCGCAGGCCGAAGACCCGCCGCATCGTGCGCAGGACGCGGCCGAGTCGCGCGATCCGCCCAGTCCGGCCGGTGTGCCGCGAGGAACGGATCCGGCATGAGGGCGCGGCCGCGGGCTTCGGCGCGCCGGGCGAAAGGCTGTGCGCCGACGGCGCGTGGTTAGCTTCGAGGCACTCGAAACGTATTGCTAGCTTGAACACGAAGTAAAAACGACTTTCGCCTCCTTCAGCGCCGGCCAACAGCGGATTCTGGGAACGGTCACACGTACAGCACGCGCCCATCCGGCATGGAGCGTCGAGCTGACCACATCGGTTCTTGCCGGCGCGATGACGCGATCCTCACCGCACTTCCCAAGCCCTCCCTAACGCCGTACGTAGCTTTTGGCTGAACATAACGAAGCCGCAAGCGCAAACTTCGTTTCATCCTCGCCGCGAAATCGGGCCATCCATCGGCTCGTGCCCTTCGTCATCGCAGTGATCGGTGCAGAAAGACGTTGCAACCACGCGGTCGTCGGCGACACTACGGCTACGTTCTCCATCATCCCGCGATCCTCGTGGTCGAGGATATGACAGTGCATCACGAACTCGCCGGTGAAATCCTCGTAAGCCGTACGCATCTGAAGGGTATAGCCCGCCTTGATGAACAGCGTATCGCGTATCACGCCTTGCAGGTTGCAGTACTCGCTGTCGCCGGTTGCCAGCTCCTCTTGCGTGCAGCCTCCCGAGCCGTTGAAGATCGAATTGTTCGATCCATTTTTAATGTCGACGACCTTGAACGGGTTCGTGTGAATATGGAAGATGTGCGTGGCGAAGTTCGATGCTGAAACGTTCCATTGATCGACGGTTCCAAGCGTGCCTGTCACGCGGATCTTGTTCGGATCATAAGACTCCCCCTCGATCAGAAAGGTGAGTGGGAGATTCGGCCCAGTCGGCAGATTGATCTGGAACTGTTGATTGACCGTCTGCTTGATCGGACCATCCACAGGTACAGTCGGCGCGAACGCGCGCAGCGCAAGCGATTTGAGATCCGTCTTCGCCGGTTCCGCCAACGTAGGATTCGATGCAACCAGTTGATCGCGGATGTACTGCCAGTACTTCGAGTGGTTGCCCACTGTCGTATTCGGAATGTTCACGCCAGGACCGACTCGCGCGAACGACAGCAGTCGCCTGTCTTTCACCTTCGTCGCAGTGGGGCGGAAGTTGATGGTCGCGGACGCCGACGCGGCCTCATCGAGGACGCAATACAAGCCTGGGGACGGGAACGCCACCAGCACGTCGCTCCGATAACCGGGGTTCATCGAGTTGACGTCCTTTTCCACCATCGTCTGCATCGTAATGCCGTCCTCGGCGAACTCGAGTTGCTTGACCGTTTCGCCACTGCACAACTGGTCGAGCGTAACGACTTGCGCGGCCTTGGTACGATCGTTGGCGAGCGCGGCAGCCGCGGCGTTAGTCGCCGAGTTGACCTGAGCCGCGCTTAGCGACTGCGAGTCCGCCAGGCCAAGCGCGGTGAGGTTGGCACGAACGATCTTCACGTTGATAGTGTCGCGATTGCCGCCGTGCACCATCCGCAGACGCCTGATGTCGCCGGCTGGGACAAAGGTGAGCGCACTCGGAAAAATCGGTTGCACGACACCGTTGATCTGCGTGTAGCGCCCCGAGATGATCCACGATGAGTTGACCGCCCCCGCCGGTGCGCCCGTCCGGGTATCGGGAACGAAGCCGAGTTGATTGTTATAGCCACGGATCTCCCCTATCTTTCCAGAAGGACAGATCCATTCGCCTGTTGTCGGATCGAGTAGCGGAACGGTGGACGTGGCATCGCTGAAGCACGCGTATTCGATCTGCTGAAACAGCATCACGTGCTCTGTCAGGGGCAATCCGAACAAGCGCCGACGAAGAATCGTATCGATGTCCGCGCGACCGTCCGTCACGCCAGCACGCGCCTGGCGCGAGCCGCGCACGATCAACACGCCCGCCATGCCGCTAGCCACGTCAATGGCCGTCGATCCGTGCAGGTGCGCGTGATACCAGAACGTGCCAGCCGGATGCGTGGACGGAATGCTATAGACATACTGGTGCGCGTTGGCGCTCGTCGGCTTTCCGCCGCTCGGCGGCAGGGCAATCAGCACGTTGTCGGCGCTGCCCGACGGCGAGATATGTAGCCCGTGGGTATGAATGTTCGTGTTGTTGAAGCAGTGCGGTGTGACGTGGTCGGGTTGGCTCGGGCACGTGCCGTCATTCGGGTTTAACGGAAGATTATTGGTGAAGTTCAGCTTAAGCGTGTTGCCGGGCTTGATGCTGATGGTCGGCCCTGAAGGACAGCCGTTGTACGAGCGCATGCTGACCGTGTCTAACTCGTTTGTCGACGGGTTATAGATCTTGTAGCTTCCCATTCGCGCCGTAAGCGAAACGGTGGCAGAGTTGCCGAGCGGGTTTAGCCCTGCTGCACATTGCAGCCGTTGAAGGATTGATGAAAGACTGCCTGTCGTCGCGACGACGGAGTTGCCCGCAGTGGCATCGGCGGTATCGTCGACGTCGGTAAATGAACGAGCGTTCAAATTCGTCTGCGCAACACACAGCGCTGGACTTAACGCGAGCGCAAAGAATAACGCCGGCACGACGGCTTGGTTCAATGGCCTTTTCATCTGTGCTCTCCTCTTCACGAATGGGCCTTCACCGCAAGAGGACATTAGTTCATTGAAAATCAGACGTATGCCTAATCGTTTTTTCTTCGTGCGATACCGCACATTGTCTTAATCCCGACCGACGCCCGTCCCTTTACACGTGCATCACCATGCGATCGTGGTGCATCGTGGGCGCTTGGCCGCAAGGGTATGGGCACTCGGCGCCAAAAGCGAAACTGGAGACGTAGTCGATTAAACGACGCGGCGCGACGCGTTTAAGCCGGCGGGAATCGCATTGACCTTTCGGGAACCTAACCGACAAACGACAACGGGCATACGGAAACTGGCAAAGCAAATCGCTATGACGAGTGATCGATTCCCAGTCATCCATATCGCCGATGTTCGTCGATCTTAGATCGATGATCCAGAAATCGGTCGTTTGTCGCGCCACCGCTTTGACTCTCGGCGCAACGTTAAGACCGTCCATGCGACGACCGACGCTTGCCTCAAAGCGCTGCTTTTCAACCGCCGCTTAAAGCCACAATTACCCTCTTGTTTGGTCGATTGAAACCATCGCCTTCCGCTACACTTCTTCCCTCGGGCGCGACCCGCATGCTTACTCCGTTTTCACGCGTCCCGCCCTGTGCGTGACGTCTCTAACATGTTCCATACACCCGATACCGAAACACTGCGCCTGTGCAGCGTGCTGTCCAGTACCGCGTTCGGGTTCGTTTTTGCGCTCGTGCGCTTTGCGGGCGGCGGCGAGCGGTATTTTTTGCATTGGTCGGCCAGCGCCTTTTTGTACGCGGCCGTACTGATCGGCTTCGAGTTCGCCCCGGGACACCCCGTCCTCAAGAGCGTGCTGCTTGGAGCGCTAGCGGCAACCAACATGCAAATCGTTTCCGGGCTGCGCGCGTTCGATCGCCAGTCGGCGTTTCGCTGGTGGATGATCTTGCCGATCGCCGGTTGCATTGCCACGCATCTCCTTCCGGCGATCGTCGCGGGTACGGATTCACATACGTTTCTCGTGACGCAAATCGGCGATACGCTGAGCATCGCGATATCGGCCCTGATTGCAGGCCTCGCGTGTCTGGCCGGGGAGCCGCGTGCGTCGAGCGCAAAGGAAGCGGACATCATCGCCACGCCCAGCCGAGGCCGCCGCCTGGCGGGTTTCGCAATGCTGAGCTATCTGCCCTGTTATGCCATCACGCTCGTCGGCTATGTGTGGACCGGAGCTCGCGACAACCTTCTTGCACTGGTTCCCATGCTGTCCGACCAATTGCTGCTCGCGATTCTCAACCTCGGCTTGCTCGCGATACCCGCCGAACGCGCAGCGGCGCGTCTTCGGGATGCGGCGTTGCGCGATCCGCTCACCGGTGTCTGGAACCGCGCGGGCTTCGAGTCGCAGTCGCTGTCGCTAATCGCGAGCGGGGCGACGCTGCTCGCGATCGATCTCGATCACTTCAAGCAGATCAACGACACGCACGGCCACCTCGCGGGCGACCAGGTTCTCCAGGCGCTGGCAACGGTTGCAACCGCAGAAGTTCATTCGCTCGGCGGCGTATTCGGGCGTTTGGGCGGCGATGAGTTTCTCGCGATCTTGCCCGCCTCTCGCGCGCCGTATGCGAAGGCGTGCGCCCGGCAAATTCACGATGCTTGCCGCCGATGTGCGAACGGCATGCTCGAATGGACCGTTAGCATCGGTCTTTCACAAGTCGCGCACGGGGAAACGGATGTGCGCGAAGCATTGCAACGCGCTGACCGCGCGCTGTATCGCGCGAAAGTCGACGGACGCGATAAGGTCATAGCGTGAGAATGGCGGCGCATCTCCCTTCCTTTGCAGCTCCGCATTGTTAAGATCGTGTGGCCGTCTTGGTGCGCCGTTGCGTTCGCCTAGATTCGTCACTGCCGCTTGCGTTCAGGCGCAAGCGGCAGTAATCGGCCTTGCATTGTCGTTCGACCCAATGCGAAGGCTATGCGACGCAGTGCGCTAAAGCGCGCTTACCAGTGATAGTTCATGCCCGCGAACACCTGACGTCCGTAGCCGAACGCGCACCAGCTGCCGTAGTAGCACGATGCGACATATTCCTTGTTGAAGAGGTTCTGCGCGTTCACATAAAGCTCCGCGCCCTTCAACTGCGCCGCCGCGCGTCCGAGGTCGTAACGCAGCGTGGCATCGACAAGGAAGAAGCTCGACACCTTGAAGGTGTTGTCGCTGCTGTACGTCGTGCCGGTATAGCGTCCGCCCGCGCCCATCGAGAGACCGGCGAGCGGTCCACGGTTGATCGTGTAGTAGCCCCACAACGAAGCCTGATTCTGCGGAATGGCGGGAAGGAACTTGCCGTCGAGCCCGCTGTTGTCCTCCGTGTACTTCGTGCTGAGATACGTATAGCTCGCCGTGACGTTCAACGAATCCGTGAGGCTCGCCTTCGCTTCGAGTTCGACGCCGAGTGATCTCGCCTCGCCGACAGCCGACTGGAAGGCCGGGTTGTCCGCGTTGACGGTCAGCAGATTCTTGCGCGTCAGATCGAACACCGCAGCCGAGAAGAACGCGTTATAGCCCTTCGGCTGAAACTTCACGCCTAGCTCGTACTGGCGCCCGCGCTCGGGCGAGAACTGATTGCCGCTGATGTCGACGCCCGCTTGCGGCGTGAACGATTCGGTATAGCTGAAGTACGGCGCGATGCCGCTGTCGAATACATAGCTCAGACCACCGCGGAACGTGAACGCGCGATCGAACTGATGCGACACGATGCCAAAAGTCGTGTTGTTCGAATCGCTGCTCGCCCAGTCCTCGCGGCCGCCGAGCGTGAGGATCACGTTGCCCCAGCGCGCCTGATCCTGCGCATAGACGCCGTATTGCGTGCCGCTAAGCACCTGGTGATAGCGGTCCGGCGGCGTGATCGCCTGGTTGTAGTTCGGTGCGAACATGTCGAGCGACGGCGCGGTGCCGAAGCCCGCGTCGAAGTTGCTCGCGTAGTGCTGATAGTCGAAGCCGAACAGCACCGTATGATCGATCGGACCGGACGAGAAATTGCCTTCGAGCTGATTGTCGAGCGAGACCGTGTTCAGGTTGTCCTTAGACGCCGCCGTGCCGCGATCCAGCGTGCGCAGGTCGTCTTCGAGCGCGGTCGCATAGACGCTCTTGTAGTCCTGCGCGAGGTGCAGCAAGCGGCCGTTTGAACGGAACGTCCACGCGTTGTTGAGCTTGCGGTCGAACTTGTACCCAATCGCTTCCTCGACCCGGTTGAAGCTCTCGAAGTTGTGATCGCCGTCGTAGAAATCGCTCGGCAGCTTGCCATTCGGGTTAAAGAGCACCGTCCCTTGCGGCGGCACGCTGCCGTATGACGTGCTGCGTGGGTCATGCTGATACAGCCCGTACAGCGTGAGCGAGGTCTTGTTGTCCGGGCGCCATGTGAACGACGGCGCGATCGCGATGCGCTTGTTGTACGTCGACTGCACCTGCCCGTCTTCCGAACGCGCGATGGCGGTGATGCGATACAGGTAGCGGTCGTCGCCCGCGATCGGTCCGGAGAAATCGAACTTCGCCTGCTTGTGCGCGAAATTGCCGAACTCGATGCCCACTTCGTGCAGCGGCACGACCGTCGGCATCTTGCTCTCCTGATCGAGCAGGCCGCCCGCCGCCGCTTGACCGTAGAGCACGGATACCGGTCCCTTGAGCACCTCGATCCGTTCCATCATGTATGGGTCGACCTGCGGCACCGCGTACCACGCGTTGTCGAGCAGCTTGAGGCCGTTCCAATACTTGTCCGCATCGAAGCCGCGCACTTTAAGCATGTCGTAGCGCGTCGCGATGCCGCCGCGCGTTTCGGGCGTCACGCCCGAAACATAGCGCACCGCGGCGTTGAGCGTCTGCGCGTTCTGCTGATCCATCTGCTCGCGCGTGACGACGGAGACGGACTGCGGCGTTTCGAGCAGCGACGCGCTGCCCTTCATAGCGGTCGATTCCTTCGCGACGTAGCCATTCGTCGGACCATACGGCTCATCCACGTTCTGGGCTGTGACCTTCACCGCGGGCAAGGTGCTTTCGCTAGGCGCGTTCGCTGCGGCCGGTGCCGGCTCCGTCGACTGCGCATAGGCAAGCGGCGCCGCCGCGAACAGCAGCAGGGCAGCCAGTTTCAGGGGCCGCATCGCGACCGGGCTCGTCGTACTTGGTTTCATGCTCATTTCTCGTGGATGTCGTTGCGTGCGTGAATGCGAATCGTTATTATTTGCGGGCGAATTGTGACCCGACGTTTTATATTTGTAAAGAGACGATTCGTGCGTTTTGGTCCGAAACGACACAATCCGCTGCACCTTAGGCACGATCGTGCTCGGTCAACGAAGTCGGACTGTTGAATGCGCAAAACTTCGCGAGACGTCGGAGATGCACAAGGGCAAATGGCCCTCACCTGAACCTGAATACCTTTCTGCCCGGTTCTTGCTCACGCAAGCTAAGGTCGTGCGAAAAACGTAGCAAGGCTCGACGGCGAGCGTCGTTCCGACGTAAGCGCGGAACAAGCCTTGCTCGCCTGAACGGTACTTATCGGCGGAGCCCGTCATGGTCATTGAACCCAACCGAGCCGATCCGCATGACGCGCCGAAGCATCGGCACGCGACCGAGGCAACAATGAGAAGTGATGCAACTCTCGCTACGCTAGGCGAACAGCTCGCGCAAAGTACCGATGGCATTCGCGCGTTCGTCGTCGTCCGCGACGGCCGCACTTTGTTCGAACACTTCCGGCACGATGTCCAGCCATCGGATCTGCAAGAGATCAATTCAGTGACGAAAAGCGTTGTCGGCATGCTGGCGGGGATCGCGTTGCGCGTCGGCGCGCTTCGCGACATGCAGCAGGTCATCGGCGAGTTTCTGCCTGAGGCGCGCTCGAGAGGGGTCGATGAACGTGTGCGAAACATCACGATCGAACAGCTGCTGACAATGACCTCCGGCTTCGACTGGGACGAACGCACGGTCGACGAATGTCTGCTTGGCGCGTGTTCCCGGCTCGGCGGCGAGCGACTGCGCTTCATTCTTAGCAGGCCGCTCGCGTATGCGCCCGGCACGCACTTCAACTACGATTCCCACGCCACTCACCTTCTCTCGATTGTGTTGGCGCGCGCGACCGGCCGCGCGCTCGACCGGTTCGCGCACGAAGCGCTCTTCGATCCGCTCGACATCGAACGCTGCGAATGGATAGTCGACGAGGAAGGGTATGCGTTCGCGGGTCGCGGACTGTCGCTGACCACGCGCGACATGGCGAAACTCGGCTTGGTCATGCTGTCAGGCGGCGAATGGCAAGGCAAGCGCCTGCTCGACGAGTCGTATGCCCGCGAGGCCGCGATGCCACACAGCGCGGGCGGTTGGCCGGTGGACGATGCGCGCTATGGCTATCTGTGGTGGGTCGAGCCGCGCGGTTGTTTCGCGACCGGGTTCGGAGAGCAGTACATTTTCGTCGTTCCCGAGGAACGAATCGTTGCGGCCGTAAGTTCCGATAACAACAAGGCACCCAAGCACGCACGAAGCTTATTCGACAAATACGTGCGCGATGCGCGCGCCGGCTAGCGGACGCATACGTTTGCGCATCAGTCACACACAGAAGGAGCCCACCATGCAGCACGATCCCTATCCGTCAAGCACGAGCGAGCACCCTGGCGTCCGCAAGCACTGGATTACGGACGGCGTCCCAGCTTTCTTGTGCAACGCATTATGAGCTAGCCTGATAACGAAATTAGATGCTAGGCGGCCATTCGCTATTTCCCGCCTGAGCCGAGGAGACGATCATGTACTTACCCCGCGTCGATTTCATCGGACCGGACACTGTCCCCGCTGCCGCGACGGCGGTCGTCGCGGAGTCGAGAGACAAGATATTTACCGCCCAAGCGCTGAATTCCATTCCTACGGAAGCAGATGCATATCGCTTTTCCGACGCCCGCGCGGACCCCGAGGCTCGACTCCATCCCCTTGTCACTTTCTTCGAATGAGGGGTGTCTTTAGACATCGCTAAAGGGCTGTTAATCGGGGGTCCACGCTTCGTGAATGGTCTGAAACGCGCCGCCATTCATCGGACCGCCGCCGGCGGGGATGGGCGCCAAGGTGCCCCATTATCCGTGCGTGGATCGTAAGCCTCGTGCCAGTCGACTGAGCGCGTATCGCGACCGCCTATCGCGTGAATCAGGCCGTTCGCGGCCACCGCGGAAATGGCGCCGCGCGACCCGCGTGACAGAGGACGGATCGCGTGCCAGCGGTCGTCGGTCACGACATACGCATAGCAGTCCGGAGTCGCAATGCGGGTTTGTTCGACGAAGCCGCCGAATGCATAGATCACGCCGTCTTGCGCTGCTACGCCGATGTGGTTGGCGCCGCGCGGTATCGGCGCCGCGTCGAGCCACATGCCGCGCGATGCATCGAACACGTGATGACACGCACGGGCAACTTGTCCCGCGCCATAACCGCCGATCACATGCATGCGATCGCCCACGCCCACCGCCCATGCCATTTCGCTGCGCGGCAGCGGCGGTGCGCTCGTCCAGCGGCCGGCATGTGCCGCAGGCGGCGCCGGCGAATACGTGAAGCGTTGCCCGAATGCGTCAGAGGGTAATTGCGTGACCGATGGATCCTTGAGTTTCACATACAGTCCCGCGCGTCATCGTTCAGACGCTGCTCGCGTGGGACGTCGACCACGTATTCGGCATGGTAGGCGACGGCATCAATCCGATCATCGAAGCATTGCGCCAGCATCGTGACAAGATCCGCTTCCTCGCTTGCTTCGTCCCGTGCTCGCTTCGATGCTGAATTCGACACGCACCGCCTTGCTTGAAGTGCACGTCGATCCGGTCGAACCTGTGACGATGCCAGAGCGGTTGAAGGCTTGACGCGGCGAATTTGAACCGCAGTGGCGTTGCACGCTCGATCTCTATGCCGTCCGCTCTGCCGGTGAACCGGACTGGCGATCGAGCCGCGTGGCGGGCGGATCGCCAACGGTCTACGCGTTCGATTTACTGAACGCCTTTCTTTGCAGCCAGAGCCTGCGCCATCTTCAGATGATCCTGGATCGTCGGCAAAGCCTTTGCTGCTGCTTTCTTCAAGTCGGCGTTCTGGCCGCTTTCCGCTTCCTTCTGAAACGCTTCCACGGCCTTCTGATGCCCCTCTACGCCGACGCTCTTGATGTACACAGTGTCGAACTCCTTGCCCTTCAGGCCCTTTAGCGAATCCAGAACGGTCGTGTCCGAGTTGTCCTTCGGAACCGCCACGCCGTGCGGCGCCGCCATCTTCAATTCAAGCGTGAGCTTCGTGTGATCGACCATCATGTGATGCGCGAAGTTCGTCACATCCTTGTCCTGCGATTGCTTGACGGCAAGCTTCGCGGCATCGATTTCGGTCGAACCGGACATGGACGCCGCCTGCACGAACTCCTTGTCTTGAGGTGGAAGGTCGTTTGCCATTGTGGTACTCGCCGCCTGCGTCTGCGCGAAGGCAGGCAACGCGGCTAAGGCAAGCGTCATCGGCAAGACAAGCATTTTCGTTTTCATTGGATTTCCTTCAGGTTGATGAGGTGATAGGCAATCAGCAATGCGGATGCCGCGTCGAATGTGGCTTAGCGCGTCTGTTCAAAGCGCCCGGCACGCTTCGGCACACGCGCGGCAGGCATCACTGCATGCCTGACAGTGATCGGCCGGATGCCGGCGGCATTCGTCCGCGCAGGCGTCGCAAATGCGCGCGCATAGATCACAGAAGTCGCGCATGAACTGCGAGTCCCGCGCGAGCGCTTCCGACGTGAAGCCGCACAACGCAGCGCAGTCGAGATCGAGCCGTATGCACTTTTCCATGTCGGGCAGATTCCCCTCCGCGATACACGACGACGCGCAGTGATGGCATGCGGCCGCGCAGCGATCGAGCGCGGCCATACAGTCGAGGTATTGGCTCATGTCGGTTTCCTTCAGATGTGGAGAGATCACTGTCGATTTTCAGCAAGCGCCGGACCCGCCTGGCTCACTGGCAGGGTCATGCGACGGTGCGCGCAACCAGGCATGCAGCGTGCTTCTTCTTCAACCATTCCCTCGAGCTCGCATCGACGCATGAAACGCGCAAGACTTAACAGGCTTGTATTGGGCGCGGGCATCATCGCCGACGTTGGGTGGCCTGGGCCGCGACCCAATGGGCGCGTCTACGACGCACGCCCGCCCTCAGCCCGGAGAGCGAGCGCACCGGAATTCGCAGTGAATATCTGAACGCTGGCCGCATCTTCACGCGGCTCGCAGGCGACGTTGGGCCGCATGTCGTGCTGGTGCATGGCCTCGTGATTTCGAGCCGCTACATGGAACCCTTGGCGCTTGCCCTCTCGTGCGCTTTCCGCGGTCCACGCGCCGGACTTGCCCGGGTTCGGCGAAAGCCGCACACGCCGCGCGGCGCTCTCCATCCCCGAACTCGCGGATGCACTGCATCTTTGGCTCAAAGCAAGCGGTATCGAGCGCGCATCGTTCGTGGGGAATTCATTCGGCTGTCAAATCCTCACCGACTTCGCGATGCGCTATCCACACGCGGTCGACCGGCTCGTGCTGCAAGGACCGACTGTCGACCATCGCGCGCGTCACCTCGTCACACAGGTCCTGCGCGATCGCCGCAACGGCAGACTGGAACAGGCGCGTTCGTCGGCGCCGATTGGCCGTATCGGCTATGCGAAGGTGGGGCTCGTCCGCGCTTTTGCGACGATGCGCGCGCTGATCGCGCGGGCGGCCTATGCATTCGTCGTTAAGCGAGCACGCTCGATCGTGCTGCATGGCTATTCGCTCGGCTCGGGCGTCGCTACGCGCGGCGCCGAAAGCGTGGCGAGCGGCGTCGGCGCCCAGGGAATGCCGAGCGCTTCGGCGCCGCGCGCAAGCACGAGCGCGGCAGCATTCAGTTCATGCGGCCGATACGGGTAGCGCGGCCGCCTCAGACCCCACGGATAGTTCACGAGTCCGGATATCTTCAGCGCATCCTCGACCTGCGCGTGGTAGCGCCACATCTCGCGCCAGTCGAGCGGCCAGCCGACGCCATAGCCGAGCAGGCTGCGCGCCTTGAACCACTCGGGGCGAAAGCGCAGCGAGACCATCGCGAAGTGCACGGTGCTGCCGCCTACCGCCTTACCGCTATTGTTATTGCCGAGCTTGAGCGGGTTCTCGCCGTCGCAGATGCGCTCGTCGGTCCAGTAGAGCTTGTGCTGATGCGTTTCGTCGGAGGCGAACTCTTCGAGCGGCCGCCACCATGCGCCCGCATCGAAGGCGACCACGCTGAAGCCTTTCTCGGCGAGACGACATGCGAGCGTACCGCCGCCCGCACCCGTGCCGACAATCGCGAAATCGACCGGCTCGTGCTGCGGATATTCGCGCATCGGCACCCATGCGCCCGCGCGAAACACGTTCGGCGCGCGGCCGTCCTTGCCGCGAGGATGATGCAGGGCATCATCGAGCATGCGGTGTCTCCAGATCGTGCACGTGCTGCTCCACCGCTTCCCACGGATCGCGCCGGTCGAAGCCCATGCGCACATAACCGCGGATTCGCCGGCCCGCCAAAGCCGATCTGGCTCCAGGCGTGCGGATGCGAATAGTAAGCGCCGCATACGTCGTGCAAGATGCGTTGCGAGAAGAACAGTTTCGACGGCATGCCGCGCCACGCGGCGCCTTCCAGTTCGCCGCGCTCCATCGCCTGCAAGAGCGCAATCTGCGATGCCTCTTCGATACTCGCGAACGGCAAGCCGAAGCGCGTGCGGCTTTCGTCGTCCAGCGCTGCGAGCCCGATGCGCCACGCTTCCTGCAACGCGGGCAAACGCGCATCCCTGTAACCGTCGCCCCGGTTCTGGCGAGCAGGAGGGCCATCGGCGCGCCGATGGGAGCTGCATAGAAGAAGTTGTGCCAGGACATTCCGCCGGGCCGCTTGGTCACGTTGTACAGGTGAAAGCCGGTGCCCGCGACGCCGACCGCGCCCGCCGTCAAGTAGATCGCGTGCCGCGCCGGATGACGGCGGGAAGCGCCGTCTGCTCCGCCATGCAGGCCAGCACCGAGTGAGAGAAGCGAGGTCGCGAGCGGCGCGTACATCGCCCTGTTGGCAAACGAGCCGCGATAATGTTCGATGCCGCTGTCGGCCAGCACCGAGAGCGCGAGCAAAGCCGAACTGCGGTTGAACGAACGCGCAGCGTCGAGATGCGCAGCCGACTCGCTTGCGCCGCCGTCCGCGCTGGCACGTGCACGGGCGAGTGTTGCCAGCAGCGCTGCACCTGCCGCAATGCCGATCGCTGCGCCCTGAATCATCCGGCTCATCGATGCTCCTAAGACCGCATAGGCTTGCGCGTCCGCGCGCCTGAGTTCAAGGCCGCAGCCCGGACGCGAAAGATCGGGCGCAATGATGCCATCGCGCGCGCGGCGCGCCGTCGAACAAGATCGCTTCGAGACGCACATGATCGTGGAACCATTCCTGATGAACGAAGCGCGGTGCCGCGCACGCTACATGCAGATGCAGTGCCGGTGCGCAGTGCGCGGAAAGCGGCGTGTGATACGCCTCGCACAACGCGGCCACATCGAGAAAGCCGGTGATGCCGCCGCAACGGCTCGCGTCGGCCTGCAATACGTCGACGGCGCGCGCGTCGAGCAAGTGGCGAAAGTCGTCGAGCGTGTAGCCGTATTCGCCCGCCGCGACCTGCATCGGCGCTGGAATGGCTTGCCGTAACGCGCACAGGCCATCGTGATCGTCGGAGGACACCGGCTCTTCGAACCACTCCACGCCGTATTGAGCCAAGACTTCCGCGCATGCAAGCGCTTCCTTCTGCGTGAGGGCGCCGTTTGCATCGACGAACAAGCCTGCATCGCCGATCGCCTCACGTGCTGCGCGAACGCGTTGCGGGTCGCGTCAAGGCTCGCTGCCGATCTTCATCTTGACCCAGCGACAGCCGTCATCATCGACCCATGCGGAAAGCTACTTTGCAAGCGCGCGTCTTCATAAGACGTGAAGCCGCCGCTGCCATAGATCGCGATGTTCGGCCGCATCGCGCCAAGCAGCTTCGCGAGCGGCACGTCCAGCAGCTTCGCCTTTCGATCCCATAACGCGCAGTCCAGTGCGGATATCCCAGTCGCGGCGACCCCGGAGCGTCCCATGTTGCGCACGCGTTGCTGCATGGCAAGCCATGCGGCGCGCACGTCGAACGCATCGCGTTGCAGCACCGCCTCGCTAAGAGCGCCGCGAGTCAGTGGGACCGCGCAAGCGTCCGTATAGGTGTAGCCGATGCCCGTCACGCCGCCCGCATCGACTTCGGCAAGCACCAGCGTGGTGGAATTCCATGCGAACGTGCCGTCGGCTTCGGGTCCGTCCGCCGGCACCGTATAGGCTTGCGCGCGCACCGCGGTAATGGGCGCGTCTGTCTGGCGACATGGCGTCATGACGCGATTACTTTCCGTCCTTGTGCCCCGGCAACACGGCGCTCAACACTTGCTTGGCGGTATCGAGCAGCACGTGGCTCTGGTCCGGATCGCCCTTCATCAGCGTGGTCGCGAACGCCTTCGCCTGCGCCATCGTGATGTGCGGTGGCAAGGGCGGCACGTTCGGATCGGCCTTCACTTCGATCACGACCGGACGGTCCGCCGCCAGCGCCTCGTCCCACGCGGCGCCCATGCGTTCGGCATCGTCGACGTAGATGCCCTTCAGGCCGATCAGTTCGGCAAACTTGTGATACGCGACGGACGGAATATCCTGCGATGCCTCGAACTTCGGATCGCCTTCCATCACGCGTTGCTCCCACGTCACCTGATTCAGGTCCTCGTTGTTCAGCACCATGCAGATCCAGCGCGGATTCGCCCATTGCTTCCAGTACTTCGATACCGTGATCAGCTCGGCCATGTTGTTCATCTGCATGGCGCCGTCGCCGACGAGCGCAAACACCGGACGATCCGGGAACGCGAACTTCGCGGCGATCGCGTAAGGCACGGCCGCGCCCATCGAAGCGAGGCCGCCCGAAAGCGAACACTTCATGCCCCGCTGCACTTTCAGATCGCGCGCGTACCAGTTCGCACATGATCCCGAGTCGCTCGTGACGATCGCATCGGCGGGAATGCGCTTCGACAGTTCCCACACGCTGCGCTGCGGATTGACACCGCCCTTCGCCGGTTCGAGCGCGCGTTTTTCCAGCGTCTTCCACCAGTCGGCGGTCCAGCCTTCGATTTTCTTGCGCCACGCGCGATCCGTCTTTTCGGTGAGCAGCGGCAAGAGCGCACGCAAGGTTTCCGCGCTATCGCCAACGAGGTTCACTTCCATCGGATAGCGCAGACTCAGCATGTCCGCCTTGATGTCGATCTGCACGCCGCGCGCCGCGCCTTCCTTCGGCAGAAACTCCGAATACGGAAAGCCTGAGCCGATCATCAGCAGCGTGTCGCATTCCATCATCATGTCGTAGCTCGGCTTCGTGCCGAGCAGGCCGATCGAGCCCGTGACCCACGGCAAATCGTCGGGCAGTGCCGCCTTGCCGAGCAGCGCTTTCGCGACGCCCGCACCCAGCTTCTCCGCCACGGCAATGACCTCGTCGGTAGCATCGAGCGCACCCGCGCCGACGAGGATCGCCACCTTCTTGCCTTCGTTCAGAACCTCGGCGGCGCGGTGCAGATCGGCATCGTGCGGCACGACTTTCGGCGCGCTGAAACCGACGCCGGAATGTACGGTGCCATGTTTGCGTCCCGGCGGTTCGTACTCCAGTTCCTGCAGATCGTTGGGCAACACGATCGCCGTGACCTTGCGCTGCGAGAGCGCCGTGCGCACGGCGCGATCGACGAGATGGCGCACTTGAGCGGGCACGCTTGCCTGCTGCACGAACGCGCCAGCGACGTCCTTGAACATCGACACGAGATCGAGTTCCTGCTGGTAGTGTCCGCCGAGCGAGGCGCGCGCTTGCTGGCCCGAGATCGCGAGCACCGGCATGTGGTCCATGCGGGCATCGTAGAGGCCGGTGATCAGATGCGAGGCGCCCGGCCCGGAGGTCGCGATGCACACGCCCAACTCGCCGGTAAATTTCGCGTGCGCGGACGCCATGAACGCGGCCATTTCTTCGTGACGTACCTGCACGAACTCGATCTTGCCCTTCGCGCGATTGAGCGCGCCGAACACGCCGTTGATGCCGTCACCGGGATATCCGAAGATGCGGCGCACACCCCACGCATGAAGACGCTCGACCAGAAAGTCTCCGACTGTCTCGCTCATTGCCTGCTCCTTTCACTGAATGCACATTGCACGCAATCCGTGTGCCGCGATGGAGACGAGCGTGCCGTTCGCAAGGGCTGATTCCAGCGAGCAACTTCTATCATGGGGTGATACAAACCTACTTGATGACGGATTCGATGCCCTTTATCGAAAGGGGAATCAAGGTCGGCAAATGGCGGCGCCCGCGGAGCGTTCGCGCCCGGGTCCGATTCATCTGGCATGCTCGATGCTAAAGCTATCGCGCGGTTTGTTAGCGCAACCTACTCGACGCGAGCGCTTTCACGGAGCCTTCAATGTCATCTCGCAGCCCACCCGACAATCCCCCACAACCGACAAGCGTCGCGACGCCCGATGACCCCACTGCGCCGCCCGCAAACACTCGCCGTTCGTTTCTCCAGCCCGGCGGGGCGGGTATCGCTGCCGCGCTCGCCGCAGGATCGCCGGGCAGCGTCTGGGCGGCCGGAGTGCCCGGCGCGGATACGAATCAGGTCAGACTTCCGCTGATTCAGGACCCCGACACCGAGCAGAAGGAGCAAACACCCGACGCCAACCTGCCGCCCGACGATCGCATCGGCTACGCGGTGGTCGGGCTCGGGCGACTGTCGTTGAATCAGATTCTGCCCGCGCTTTCGCATTGCAAGTATTCAAAGCCGGCGGCGCTCGTCTCGGGCGATCGCGCGAAGGCACTCAAGGTCGCGCGGCAATACGGCATCGCGGATACGGACGTACTCGATTATCAAAGCTTCGAGCGTCTCGCCGACAACCCGCGCGTACAGGTCGTCTATATCGTGCTGCCCAACGGCATGCACAAGGAGTACACGTTGCGCGCCGCGAAGATCGGCAAACATGTGCTCTGCGAGAAGCCGATGGCAACCAACGTCGCGGATTGCCAGGCGATGATCGACGCGTGCCGGCGCGCGGGCCGCAAACTGATGATCGCCTACCGCAGCCAATATGAACCGATGGACCGCATGATCGCGAAGATGGTCAGAGAGAACAAGCTCGGGCCGCTGCGCGAGTTCGTCGCGGGCAATTCGCAGAACGTCGGCGATCCAGCTCAGTGGCGGCTCAACAAGGCGCTCGCGGGTGGCGGCGCGCTGCCCGATATCGGGCTCTATTGCCCGAACGCAGCGCGCTTTCTGTCGGGCGAAGAACCGCTCGACGTGATCGCATCGGTGCACAAGCCGGACGGCGATCCGCGTTTCGTCGAAGTCGAGGAATCGGTGCAGTTCATCCTTCGCTTTCCGAGCGGGCTCACCGCGACCTGCATGTCGAGCTATGCGAGTCATGAGTCGCGATTCTTCCGACTGCAAGGATCGCAAGGATGGGTAGAGATGGACCCCGCATTTGGCTACAACGGTTTGCGCATGCGGCACGGGATGCTCGTCGATGGCAAGAGCGCGATGACCGAATTGCAGATCGATCCGCAAGACCAGTTCGCGCGCGAAATCGATCACATGTCGGTGTGCGTCAAGAGCGATATCACGCCGCATACACCGGGCGAGGAAGGTCTGCAGGATCAGCGCATCATGGAGGCGATCTACGAATCGGCGCGCACGGGGCGCGTCGTAAAGATCGCAAGGCTCGCCGCGTCGACGCGCGGGCCTGATCCACAAGAAGAGACGTTTTAACCGTTCACCGTCCCGGCTTGACTTGAACCGCGCTACAGGCTGCTGAATTCTTTAGACGTAGCGCCGCGGTTGTTTCATCGAAACCGTCCGCGCGCCAGCCCGGCGGCAGGATCACATAGCGAATGGCAGTCCACACGCTGCCGGCCGAGGCGACATCACGCGCTAGACTCACCCAGTGCTCGAATTCGACGACGAGCGGATTGCGGGACCGTGTCGGAGTCGTGAGACCGTAGCGGCAAGGCTCATCGGCGCGTTCTTCTACATACGTACCGAATAGGCGGTCGAATATCACCAGCACGCCGCCGAAGTTGGCATCGAGATAATCGGCGTTCGATGCGTGGTGCACGCGATGCGCGGAAGGCGTATTGAACACGTATTCGAGCCAGCCGAGTTTTGGGGTCCACGTGTTATGCAGCCAGAACTGGTACAGCAAGTTGAAGCTGAGCGTCGCCAGCACGATTTCCGGACGCACGCCGAGCCATACCAGCGGCGCAAAGAAGATCGCCGAGCCGGTTAGCTTCCCGGTCACTCCGAGCCGATAAGCCGACGACAGCGTCAACTGGTTCGGCGAGTGATGAACCGCATGCGTCGCCCAAAAGAAACGGATTCGATGCGACGCGCGGTGATACCAGTAATAGCAGAACTCCTGGCCGATAAAGAGCAGGAACACCATCAGCGCGCTGTTCAGCGTGACGGTGAAGATCCGGTGATCCCAGACGAGCGCAAAAACAGGCGTTGCGAGCGAAAGCGGCAACAGCGCGAGCAGCTTGCGGCCCGCAATATCGGCGAGCGAAATCCAGACTTCATACCAGTCGAAGGGCGTGGCGCTGTCGCGCTGTCTGCGCGTGAGCACGCAAGCCTCGATCAGCGAGATGCAAACGATGAACAACGTGACATACAGCGCGATCTTTCCAGTGCTGAACATGATGGGCGATTGGCAGGTTGAGATGAACGCGTCGTTGGCGGGAAAAAGCCGCGTTCGCGTCGGGTGAAGCCAATGTAGCGGGCTGCCCGGTTACATGCCATCCAAAAACTATTTCGCCGAATGTCACAGCATGGCGGCCGCGTTAGCACGCGTCCATAACTTCGAATCAAGGGCGCCGACACGCCTTTCCTCGCAGCAAACACCGAAGGGCGGCGAGAAGTCGAAGAGACGATCCGCCGCTCCGTTCTTCGATCACGCCTCGAGTTGTTCCAGCACCTTGCCCTTCGTCTCGATGCCGAGAAAGTGCACCGCGACAGCCGCCAGCACCGGCACGGCGGCGAGCGCATAGAACGCCATATCCAGATTGCCGCCGACGAGCGTCTTGCCCACCAGCGCAGGCGCGAAGATCGCCGCGATCTTCAGCCACGCGCCGCCCAGACCGCAGCCGAACGCGCGAATACTCGTCGGGTAGAGTTCCGGCGTATAGACGTAAGCGGTGATGAACCCGCACGCCATGAAGCCGAGCGCCAGCGCGCAGAACGTCGCCACGACATACACCGACTGCGTATGGAACACACCCGCCAGCACGAGCGACGCGGCGCACAGCACGAACGACAGGTTGATCACCGGCTTGCGCCCGACCTTGTCGACGATCAGCGCGCACGTCAGCGACCCCAGCACGCCGAGCACCGATGCCGCGACCGCCAGGTTCAGCGCGAGTTGCAGCGGCGCGTGATAGACGGTCTTGTAGATCGTCGGAAGCCACGTCGAAAGACCGTACTGGATCACGCCGCACGTCATCCACAGCAACGCGACCGCGATCGTGCGCTGGATGTAAGCGCGACCGAACAGATCGACCATGCGACGCTTCGGGTGACGATGCACCATCGCTTCGAATTCGGCCACATCCGTAACCGGCGGCAGCGGTCCCTTGACGCTCGCTTCGAACGCGTTGAGCGCGCGGTCGGCATCGGCCATGCGCTCGCGCTCGCCGAGCCAGCGCGGCGACTCGGGCACGAGCACGCGCAACAGGAAGAACAGCACGAGCGGCACCCCGCCGATGAAGTACATCGCTTCCCAGCCGAAACGCGGCACGATCCACGCGCCGAGCGCATTCGACGCAAGCAGCCCGATCGGGAACACGATCTCATAGAGCAGCACGAAGCGGCCGCGTCCGTGAGCGCGCGTGATCTCGTTGATGTAAGTCGCCGCCACCGGCAGCTCGCCGCCGAGCCCGAGACCCTGCACGATGCGCAGCGCGACGAATACGGCGAACGTCGGCGCAAAGCCGCACGCGATGCTCGTCAAGCCGATGATCCCCGAGCTCCACGCGATCGCGCGAACGCGGCCGTACCGTTCGGCGAGCGACGGAAACAGGAACGCACCGATCAGTTGTCCGATCGATCCCGACGCGATCAGGAAGCCGACCTGTCCCGGCGTAAGGCCCCACTTCTGGATGAGCAGCGGCAGCGTGGCCGCGATGGTGATGACGTCGAAGCCGTCGAAGAAAGTCGCCGCGCCGATCAGGATTCGCGCGCGCACCTGCATGGCGTTCGCCGGCAGACGCTCGATGCGCGCGATGATCGACCCTTTGGTCACCGTGCCCGAGACGCTGGCGCCGCCCTGCTCCGCGATCGTATTGCCGAAAGTTCTCATGCCTGTTCCCTGTCGTGTCGTGTTGAGTGCCGATCAGGCGAGCGCCTTGCCCGCATCGACGAGCGTCGCGACATCGACCGCGCGCCCCTGTCCCATCCATTTGCGCGCGAGCTTCAAGTCGCGCGGCGAATTGATCGCGATGACGCCGCGAATCATGCTGTCGTCGAGGAAGAAGAGCGTCGCGCGCCGCGCCTGCAAATCGCCGCGCACGGCGGGTTCGACGCCTGCCGGAATGTCGCCGAGGATCTGCAGGTTGACGTCGTATTGATCCGACCAGAACCACGGAATTTCCGCATACGCCGCGCGCACGCCGATCAGCGCCTTCGCGGTAGCAATGGCCTGGTTCTGCGCGTTCGCCCACGATTCGAGCCGCACGCGGCGCTTCAGCCACGCGTTCGGATGATTCGCGACGTCGCCGCAAGCGAACACGCACGGGTCGCTCGTGGCACCGAATTCGTCGACGACGATGCCGTCGTTCACCTCCAGCCCCGCGTCTTCTGCGAGCGACGTATGCGGCGTCAGCCCGATTCCCGCGACGGCGAAATCGGCGTCGAGCGTAGAGCCATCGGCGAAGGTGGCGCGCACGCCGTCTTCGTGATCGTCGACCGAAACGAGCGCTGCGTTCAGGCGAACGTCCACGCCATGCGAGCGATGCAGGTCGAGCAAAAAGTCCGACACGCCCTGCGGCACCGACCGTGCGCAAAGACGCGGCGCGCCTTCGACGACCGTCACGCCGACGCCCAGCTTGCGCGCCGTCGCCGCGACTTCGAGTCCGATCCAGCCGCCGCCGATCACCAGCACGCGCTGGCTCTGGCGAAGCCGCGAGCCGAGCGCAACGGCGTCGTCGAGCGTGCGCAGATACGTGACGTGCGAGGTCCTGACCAGCGACTCGGGCAAGCGCCGCGCGGCGCCACCGGTCGCGATCACGAGGCGGTCGTAGCGCACCTCGCGGCCGCTTGCGGTGCGCACGATGCGTGCGGCGCGATCGATCGACGTCGCGCGATCCGGCTGCCATGCCTCGACGTCGAGCGCGGCGAAATCCTCGGTGTTGACGAGGCGCACGGTGTCGATATCGGCTTCGCCTGAGAGCACCGCCTTCGAGAGCGGCGGACGCTCGTAAGGCAGATGGATCTCGTCGGCGATCATCACCAGGCGACCGTCGAAGCCTTCCTTGCGCAAGGTCTTCACGATCCAGCCCGCCGCCTGTCCGCCGCCGACCACGACGATCGTGCGCGGCGCGTCCTGAATGATGTCGTCAGCCATTTTTCCGCTCCGTCATGAACGTGCCCTCGGGCGCCTTCGCGTTCTTCTGACGGCGCGTATTGCCGTCGAGCCCGCCATCGACCGCCCATTCCGCGAACACGGTCGGACCCGGCTCGAAGTCGCGCGGCTGCCATTCGGGCGTGAGGATGTCCTCGTCCGCGTAATACTCGATCAGGCCGCCCGCTGGATTCTGGAAGTACCAGAAGTACGCCGACGACACCGGATGCCGCCCCGGCCCGAGCTGCGTGGTCCAGCCGCAGCGGCTGATGTGCAACCCGCCGCCGAACACTTCGTGGATGTCGCGCACGGTGAACGCGACGTGGTTCAAGCCGCGCTTGCCGTCGGGCAGTTGCAGCAGGAACAGGTCGTGATGCCCGCCGTGCGGCGCGCAACGCATGAACGCGCCACGGCCCGGATAGCGGTCCGAGGTCTCGAAGCCGAGCAGCTCGTGATAGAACTTTTCCTGCTCCGCGACGCAGTTCGTAAAGAACACGACATGCCCCACTTCGACCGGCTCCGCGCGCTCATACACCGGGCTCGGCGTATCGACGCGCAACGTTTGGCCCCACACGTTCGAGGGCGAGCCCTTCGCGTCGATCGCGTGCTTACGTGTCACTTCCACGCGAATCGCCATGCCGTTCGGATCGATGCAACCAACGGCCGACTGCGTTTCGAAATGGCCCGGCTGACCGGCGAAGCGTCCGCGCAAGGCGTCGAGTTCTTCGCGCGTCGCCACGCCCCAGGTCACTTCGCGCAACGTCGGGCCGGGTTCGAACGCGGGCGGCAGCGACGGATCGTTCGCGTCGACGGCGAGGATCGTGCAGCCGTTGAGCGACTCGAAGCGCGCGCATGTTTCGTCGTGTGCGACTTCCTTCAGGCCCCAGTCGGCGAAGAAGCGCCGGCAGGTGTCGAGGTCGGTCACGCCGTAGGTAATCTGTTCAATGCCAAGGATCGTCATAGGTGCCTCTTTAGTTCGCCCACGGCAGCGGTGCGTCGTTTAAGCCCCAGTACATGCTCTTTTGCTGCATGTACTCGCAGATGCCAAGACGCCCCTTCTCGCGGCCCATGCCGCTGTCCTTCCAGCCGCCGAACGGCGTCGAAATCGAAAACTGCTTGTACGTGTTGATCCAGACCGTGCCCGTTTCGAGCGCGCGGCCCAGGCGCCACGCACGCTTGTAGTCCGCGGTCCAGATGCCGGCGGCGAGGCCGAACACGCTGTCGTTGGCTTCCTTCAGCAGCGATGCTTCGTCGTCGAAGGGCATGACGACCAGCACCGGCCCGAAGATCTCTTCCTGGCAGATGCGCGCGTTGTTGGTCAGGCCTTCGAGGATCGTCGGCAGATAGAAGAAGCCGTGCTCGCGGCCGTCGCCGGTCGGGCGCTCGCCGCCGCACAACAGCGTGCCGCCCTCTTCCAGCCCGAGCGCGACATACCGCTCCACCGACTCACGATGCTGCCCCGTGATGAGCGGTCCCATCTGCGTGTCGTCGCGCGACGGGTCGCCCACGCGCAGCTTGCGGGCGCCATCGGCGAGACGCCTGACGAATTCCTTGTAGATCGAGCGCTGCACGAAAAGCCGCGACCCCGCGATGCACGATTCCCCCGATGAACTGAAGATGCCGTACAGCACGCCGTTCACCGCATGATCGAGATCGGCGTCTTCGAAGACGATGGTCGGCGACTTGCCGCCCAGTTCCAGCGATACCGGCATCAGCTTGTCCGCCGCCAGCCGCGCGATGCCGCGTCCCACTTCCGTGCCGCCCGTGAACGCGATCTTCCTGACGAGCGGATGGCGCACGAGCGCATCGCCGACGATCGAGCCCTTGCCCGGCAGGACGCTGACGACGCCGGCCGGCACGCCCGCTTCCTCGCAGATGCGGGCGAGCGCGAGCGACGCGAGCGGCGTCACCTCGGCGGGTTTCAGCACGACGGCGTTGCCGGCGGCGAGCGCGGGCGCGAGCTTTTGCGCATCGGAGGCGATCGGCGAATTCCACGGCGTGATCGCCGCGACGACGCCGAGCGGCTCATGCACGCTCATCGTCATGAAGTCGCCGCGCGACGGCGTCAGCGTCTCTTCGAACGTTTCGACGCACGCCGCGAAATAGCGGAACGTATTGGCCGCGCTCGTGACGAGCCCGCGCGTTTCGCTGATCGGCTTGCCGTTGTCGCGGCGCTGCAGTTGCGCAAGCGATTCGTGACGCGCGTTGATCAGATCGGCGATGCGATGCAGGACGGCCGCGCGCTGATGCGGCTTCAACCCCGACCAGTTCGGCTTGCGCCAGGCGGCATCGGCGGCTTCGACCGCTTCGCGCGCGTCGTCGGCGCTCGCGGCCGTGATCTCCGCGTTGATCGACTGGTCGGCGGGATAAAGGCTCGCATAGGCGGCGCCACGGCCGGCACGCCACTCGCCGCCGATGAAGATATCGCTCGACGCGATCAGACTGGTTTCGGGTTGATTCATCTCTCGGGTTCCTTTCAGCTCGGCGCTTCGCTCAAATCACGCAGCGGGCCGCGCGATTGCGCAGCGCGCGAATCGCGCTGAACGCCGTCAGTGCGGAGGTCTTGGGGTTGTCGGGTAACGGCTTGCCGCTCATCTCCAGCGACATCTCGCCGAACGCGCCGCGCGCCACAATGCGATGCACGTTGCGCTCGACGGCCGGATCGGCGATCAGACGCACGATCGTCTGATCGAGGCCGAGGCCCGCGAGCGCGATCGTCGCCGCGACGTTCGCGTTCTTCGGATAGAGCCGCGCCGCGTCGCGCGCGCTGCCTTCGAAGATCACGCGCGCCTCGGTGAGCGCGCGCAGGTCGCAGAGGTCTTCGGCGGGCGTGCCGAGCCAGCCGGTCGGCGGCTTGCGGCCCGTGTACAGCACTTCGTCGAGGCCGCCCTCTTTCGCCGCGGCGAGCGCATCGACGCCGCCGATCGCGCCCGAGAGCAGCGTGAGCGTCGCCGCGCCTTCGCCGGCCGCGTTCGAGAGCGCGTCGAGCAGGCTCATGTCGGAGAGCGCGCCGATCGAGGCAACCGCGCAGTCCGTGCCCGACTTCAGCAACGGCACGACGTGGTCGACGAGCGCGCTATGCCCCGCGCATTCGAGCGCGAACTGCGGATGGCTGCTGAGTGCATCGACCGACGAGACGACATCGACGTTCGCGCCGACGGTTTCGCGTACCTGCGCCATGTAGCGCTCGGGCACGATCACGTGCGAGACGCGCACTTGCGGATCGGCTGCGACCGCGCGATACACCGCCGAGCCGATCGCGCCGAAGCCGATCATCGCGACGTCGATCGCGGCGTGCGGAGCGTGCGCGTTACGCATATTCCGGCTCCTTCGGCTCTTCCTTCTTGACGGGGGGACCCGCGAACGCGGTCGCGAACGAACCGACCGACAGCATGTCCACTTCCACCAGCACCGGGCCGTCGATTGCCAGCCCTTCGCGGATGATGTCGTCGGCATGATCGAGCGACGAGATGCGCCGGTGCGTCATGCCGAAGCTCGCGCAGAACTGGGCGAAGTCCGGCTGGTGCAGGTCGACGAACATGCGGCGGCCGCCGTACTGCGCGTCCTGGATGTTGCGAATCACGCCGTAGCACTGGTCGTTCATCAGCACGATCATCACGTTGGCCTTTTCCTGCACGGCCGTGACGAGTTCGCCGACGTTCACCATCAGCCCGCCGTCGCCGACGAGGCACACGGTCTTCACCGCCGATTCCGCCAGCGCCGCGCCGATCGCCATCTGCATGCCCTGCCCGATGCCGCCGCCGAGCGCATGCACGCCCGCGCGCGGCTGGAACACCTTCAGCAGACGATTGCCCCACGTGCTGTTCGAGATCGTCACGTCGCGGACCCAGTTGTAATCGCGGCCCACCGCACGCTGCAACGATTCGACCAGACGCTTGTACGGCCCGAGCCCCTTCGCCACATCGGCGACGGCGGTTTCGCGCGCGGCGGCGAGGTCGCCGGCGAACTTCGGATCGATCGAAAGACGGCCTTCGAGGCGCGTCGCGAGATCGTCGAGGACTGAGGCCGCGTCGCCGTGCACGAAGAGTTCGTTGCGATACGCGCGGTTGTCGGCGAGGGCGTCGGCATCGACGCGATAGAGCGGCTGCGGCAGCGTGAGCTTGTATTTCAGCGTCTCGTTGCCACGCAGACGCGAGCCGACGACGACCATCGCGTCACACGTCCTGTAGAAGCTTTCCACCGCCGGGTGCACGTTGAACGCGCCGAGCGTTGCCGGATGATCTTCCGGCAGCACGCCGCGCCCCTGCACGCTCGTGACCACGCCGAAACCGAGCGCGACGAGCCGTTCGACCGCCGCGCGCGCATGGCGCGTGCCGCCGCCGAGCCACAAGAGCGGACGCTTCGCGCGCACCAATGCATCGGCGAGCTGCTCGACGCGCGCGCTGTCGTGCGTGAGCGTCGTGACGTGCGGCGCGGCGAGATCGGCGGGCCATTCGATGTGCGCGGCCTGGATGTCGATCGGAATTTCGACGCTCACCGGACCGCTCGGCGCGGCTTGCGCCACGCGCACGGCTTCGCGGATCGTCGGCAGCGCGGTTTCGACCGAGCGCACGCGGAACGCCGCCTTCGAAATCGACGACAGCATCGACAGCTGATCCGGCGCCTCGTGGATATACGCGAGGTCCCGATCGAGGTACTCGGTTTCGATCTGCCCGGTGATGTGCAGGAGCGCCGTGCCCGCGGTCAGCGCTTCGACCATCGCGCCCGCCGCGTTGCCGGCAGCCGTGCCCGTCGACGTGAATGCGACGCCGAGACCGCCCGAGACGCGTGCGAGCCCGTCGGCCATGTTGAGCGCGCCCGCTTCGCCGCGCGCGCCGACATAGCGGATGTTGCCGCGCTGGCCGATCGCGTCGAGGATCGGCATGTTGTGAATCGAGATCACGCCGAACGCCGTGCGCACGCCGCATTGTTCGAGAAAGGCGGCGATCAGTTCGCCGACGGTGGTTGTGTTAGACATGTCGTGCAACGCCTCCAGAAACATCGATGTGACTACCGGTCGTGTACGACGACAGGTTCGTAGCCAGATAAAAAAGCGCCTGCGCCGCTTCTTCGGGACGTCCGAAGCGGCCGAGCGGAATGTTTTTCTTGCGCGCGAGTTCGGCGGTCCATTCTTCCCAGCTTTGACCCGGCGCGGCCTGCTCCGCGAAACGCCGCCGCCATTGCCCCGACTCGACGATGCCGATCAGGATCGAATTCACGCGGACGCGCTGCGGCGCGAGTTCGCTCGCGAGCGACTTCACGAGGCTCAACGTCCCCGCGCGCGCCGACGAAGTCGCGACCATGTGCGGCTCAGGCTGCAGCGCGAGCAGCGAATTCACGCAGACGATGGACGGCGCTTCGGCCTCGCGCAGCATCGGCAGGAACGCGCGCGTCGGGCGGATCAGGCCGAAGTACTTCAGTTCGAGTTCTTCGCGCCAGGCGTCGTCGGTGGTGTCGGCGAAGGTCGATACGCGCCCTTGCCCCGCGTTGTTCACCAGCATGTCGGTGCGGCCGAAACGTTGCGCGACTTGCGCGGCGAAGGCCGTGACGTCGTCGGCATCGAGCACGTCGCAGCGCGCCGCCAGCAGTTGCGCCTGCGGAAACTGCGCCGTGAGCGATGCCTGCGCCGCGTTCAGGCGCTCCGCGTTGCGTCCGCAAATCGCAACAGACGCGCCCGCGCGCAGGAAGAGTTCCGCCGTCGCGAGGCCAATGCCGGACGAGCCGCCCGTCACCACCGCCACTTGTCCTGTGAGATCGATCTGGATCATTGCAACCCCAATGACTTCATGTATTTGCTTTCCGCCGCCGGCCGGTAATTCAGCCGCCGCGAGAGTTCGCCCGCCGCGTTGCGCACCTTGTCGACGAGGCCGCTGTCGAAGAGCGTCGCGTCGATTTCCGGGCGCGGGATCGTCGTCGCGATGACGGCGACGATGCGTCCCGTGTCGTTGCGCACCGGAGCCGTGACGACCGAAATCCCCCGCTCGAACGACGACTGGCTGATCGCGTAACCGCGCTCGGCGTCTTCGCGAACGCGCTCGTAAAGCGCTTCGACCGTCTCCGGCGTGAGCTTCGTGAAGCGTTCGAGCGGCTTCTCCGGATACAGCGCGCGCAGTTCATCGAGCGACAGGTCGCCCATCAGCACGTGACCGTGTGTCGTTGCGTGAGCGGGTAGCCGCGTGCCGACGTTCACCTTCACCGAGCTGAAAATCGGCGCGTGGCTCTGCGCCTTCGCGACGAACACGACATCGCGGCCATCGCGGATCAGGATGTGGCTCGTCAAGCCCGTGGTGTCGCGCAGACTCTCGATGATCGGCAGGCCGAGGTCGGTCAGTTCGAGCGAACTCAGGTACTCGAAGCCGAGCCGCAGCACCGAAACGCCGAGCCGGTAGTTGCGATCCTTGTCGGCGCGTTCGAGAAAGCCGAGCGATTCGAGCGTCTGCAAAAGACGAAACACCGTCGTGCGCGGAATCTTCAGGCGCTTGGACAATTCAGGCGCGCCCAGCACCGGCTCGCGCGGCGAGAACTCGGTCAGGATCTTGAGACCGCGTTCGAGGCCCGGCACCATGTAGTTCGTGTCGGCTTTGTCCGCATCGTCCGATGCGGCGCCGATCGTGTCGGGTGTCATTCAATTGCTCCGTTGTGCATCGCCGGCCCCGCAGAACGCGTCGATCAGCGTCGTGTAGGCGGCGGGTGTTTCGACGTAGCCCGCGTGTCCCGCGTGCGGGATCACTTGCAGACTCACGCCCGCGACGTTCGCGATGCGCTCGCACGCGGCGGGCGGCGTGATCGCGTCGTCGGCGCCGACGGCGACCGCAACGCGTCCGCGATAGCCCTGCAAGTCGGCGGCGAGGTCGGCGTTGGCAAGCAGATGCGTCGCCTGCGCGTAGCCGTGCGGGACGATGCGCGCCATGTTCCAGCGCACCCAGTCGCGTGCTTCGTCGCTTGCGTGCGCCGAGAGCATGTTCGCGCTGCGGGTGTCGGCAAGACCGCGCGGACCGAGTTCGGCAAGCATCGCGAGACGCGCATCGCGCTTCGCTTCGCGCTCTTCAGCCGATGCCGCGCCATAGCCGCCCGCCGGCGACACGAGCAACAAGCCCGCGACGCGCGATGCATGCCGCGCCGCAAACGCCCCGCCGATGATCGCGCCGAGCGAATGCCCGACCAGCACGCAGCGTTCGATGTCGAGCGCATCGAGCCAATCCGCCAGCGCCGCCGCATAGTCCGCTGCGACCGGCGACGCGGCCGCGACCGGCGTCGATGCGCCGTACCCCGGCGCATCCCATGCGAGCACGCGCCGCGTCGCGCCGAGCGCTTCCATCTGCCGCACCCACGAAGCCGCGCCCGATCCGATGCCATGCAGCAGCACGACCGGCAGGGTGCGCAGATGCGTCGCACCTGCCTCGCGATAACCGATCGTGCGACGCGCGGTTTCGATGCGCGCTTCGGGAAACGAAGCGAGCGCGCCGGCGTGAGTGAGCGTGTGCGCGGTCATGGTCTTAGCGCTTCAGCCTGGCGAGCGGCGAATCCGGCGGATAGGTCGGCGTGATCGGCTTCGGTGCGCCGAGCATCACGCACATCAGCGCGTCTTCCTCGCCGATGTTCACTTCCGTGCGATACACGCCGGGCGGCACCGAAATCAGGTCGCGCTCGCCGACGATCGTCTCCCACGTCTCGCCGTCCTTCTCGCAGATCACCTTCATCTTTCCGCGAATCACGAAGAAGATCTCTTCGACATCCATGTGGATATGACTCGGGCCGATGTTGCCCGCGGGGATGACCATCGTCGAAAACGTGAAGCCGCCGGCGGGGACCGTGTTCACGTCCTTCGCCACGCCCGTGCCACCCGTGCCGACGTAGCGCATTTGCGCGCGGCGGTACTTCGGGTCGTAATCGGCCTGGAACTTGAGCGCGTCCCAGTCATACTTGCGGGTTTCGAGCCGCGCGACGCGCGTGTCCATCCACTGCGCGAAGCTCGCGCCTACCGGCTGCTCCCACGACTTGCGTTCGATATCTGCATCCGCCATCGATCTCTCCTAGTCAGCTATACACAATCAATCAATTCATGACGAAGCCGCCGTTCACCGGCAGCAACTGGCCGGTGACGAAGCGCGCCGCGTCGGACAACAGGAACAGCACGGGACCGTTCACGTCGTCGGGAACTTGCGCGCGGGTCAGTGCGCGGCCCTTCAGGTAATACTCGTGGCGCTCGGCCGGGACGTAAGCGGTCGCCTCGACTTCGGTCAGGCCCGGCGCGATCGCGTTGACCGTCACGCCGTGCGCGCCGAATTCGCGTGCGAGCGAACGCGTCATCGCGATCACGGCGCCCTTGCTCGCGACGTAAGCGAGCAGCTTCGGCGCGCCCCACATCGCCGTGTCCGATGCGATGTTCACGATGGCCCCGCGCTTCGAGTCGCGCAGATGCGGCAGCGCCGCCGTGCTCGCGAGCCAGGTGCCGCGCACGTTGACGTTCATCACGGCGTCCCACGTCGAGGTCGAAAGCTCGTCGGCGGACTCGCCGCCCGAGTTCGTGATCGCCGCGTTGTTGATCAGGCCGTCGAGGCCGCCGAGCTTCTCCACGCTCGTCGCGATGCACGCTTCGACGCTCGCCGGATCGGTGAGATCGAGCGGGACGAAATGCGCGACGCGGCCCGCACCGTGGAGCGACTCCGCGAGCGCCCGGCCTTCGGCTTCGAGCACGTCGCCGAACGCGACATGCGCGCCGCTTTCAGCGAGCGCCGTGACGAACGCCGCGCCGAGTCCGCGCGCACCGCCCGTCACGAAGACGCGCCGGCCTTCGAGCGCGTCATGCATGAGCCTGCTCCGCGCGATGTGCTTCGAGCGCCGCGAGATGCTGCTGGCCGCGCTGCTTGAACATGCGCCGCACGCGCGTCATGCCGACATCGTGCTGATAAAGAAACTCGTGATCGCGCGCGTTCGGCGCCATGCTTTCCAGAACGTAGCGGTCCTGTTCGAGCACGGCCCAGTGCAGCCCTTCCAGGCGATTGCGATACAGGAAGCGCCACGCATCGCGCTGCCAGCCCGAGACCTTGCGCGTGCGCCAGAAGTACACCTGGCAGTTGTCTTCGTCGACGGGCGTGGCGAAGCCGATGATCCCGAAGTTGCCGCCCGGGCCGAACTTCTTCTTGTACGGAATCGCGAGGCGCATCCAGAGGCAGCCGGTTTCGCCGAGTTCCACCCAGTCGAAGTTCACGTCGCGCTGGCCGACCTTTTCGAACATCAGGCCCGTATCGGTCTTGCGCACGCGCATGTCGGCCTGCTTGTCGCCTTCGGCCATCGAATGCGATGTCGCGTGCAGATACGCGCCGTGCATCGGGTCCATCACGTTGTCGATCGCGTACTGGTAATTGCACTTCCAGTGCGACATGCAGAGGAAGCTCGCGTATTCGTCGCCGACGAGCTCTTCCGGCAGCACGAGCGGCGCCGGTTCCTTGTTCGCTTCGTCGCCGAACCAGAGGAAGATCGCGCCCGCATGTTCCTCGACCGGATACGACTTCACGCACTTCTGCCCTTCGAGCGGACACGCCGATACCGCCGGCACCTTCTGCACGACACCGCCGCCATCCACTTCGATGCCGTGATACCAGCACGCGACGCTGCCGCCGAGGTTCCATCCGAGCGACAGGCGCGCGCCGCGATGCGGGCAGCGGTCTTCGAGCGCATGGACTTTGCCTTCCTGATCGCGCCAGAGGACGATCTGGTCGCCGAGGCGCGTGAGGCCGATCGGCGCGTTGGCGACCTGCCAGCTCGGCGCGACGGGATACCAGTAGTTGCGCAGTCCGCGATCGAGATAGGCCTGGACCGGATCGGCTGCGACGTTGCTTGTTTGGGGGGACGTCATGAAGAAACTCCGAAATCTGTTCGTTGGATGCCGCGGTCAGTCGGCCAGCGTGCGCAGTTCCGCGGCGAGCCGCTCGGCGCTCCACGCGCTGCCCTCGGGCGTGCGAAAGCCGATACGGTTCAAGCCTTCGACGACCTGTTCGAGTTCCAGCGCGCCGGCTTCGAACACTTGTTCGAGCGCATCGCCGAAGTCGTTTTCGTACTGGGTCGGCTCGGCCTTGCGCGTCTGCCAGATAAAGTTTTCGGTTTCACCCGGCTTTTCGATGACGCCCTTGCCGGCGACGTTGTTCGGCTGCGGCGCGAGCCACGGCTTGAGTAACGGATTGAAGTTCACGGCGACCTCTCGCATGTCATTCCACCTTGATCTGGATTTCTTCACCGGCAAGCCGCACCGAATACATCTTCAGGTCGCGGCCGCCGGGCTCTTTCAGGCATTTGCCGGTCGGGATGTGGAACACGGCCTCGTGCAGCGGACATTCGACCGTGTCTCCGTCGATGAAACCCTGCGTTAGCAGCGCGAATGCATGCGGACAGACGTTCTCGAGCGCGTACACGTCGTCGCCCACTTTGTAGATCCCGACTTCCACGCCGTCGTCGAGCTTGAATTCGATCGGAGCGTCTTCCGACAAGTCACCGGCATGTCCGGCGCAGCGCCATTGTTCAGACATCTTTCACCCTTTCTCTGGTTCGACTATGTTCCATCTACGGAACACTAGTTTATGTATGGGCATTATAGGAGTCGTCTCGCCGGAAAAAAATAGAAACTTGCCGGCTAGGTGAAAACACCGACTCCGCTTCTCAAAAATGCCTCGCCGATAGCCGTTCTGTCGCACCGAGAAGGTGCTCTGAGCCATATTCTGTAAGGTTCAGCCGCATATTGCGCGCCCGCTCACGCGTCGTTTTTACTGCTTCCTGGCCGCTCAAAATTTTTATTTTTTCTCGCGTTCCGCCTCACTATACTTTCCATAGGCAGTACATCACACCATATATGGAACATAAAACACGATGTCTGGCGAGCGCGGATGCAGGCGATCCATGCGAGGAGAACGGGGCACTGGAGCGGCGGAGAAGGTCCCGCCGATGTGAAATACAGGCTAGGAGAACAAAGGGTGAAGCACATCATCGCGGCCGGGCTGATCGGAGCCGGCATTGCATCGGGCGCAGCGGCGCAAAGCAGCGTGACGCTGTATGGCAGTCTGGACGCCGGCGTCGCGTACATCAACAACGCGGGCGGCCATCCGAAGTGGATCGAGGAACAGGGCAACATGCAGCCCGATCGCTGGGGCCTCAGGATCGTCGAGGATCTCGGCGGCGGCTACAAAACGGTCGCGCAACTGGAAAACGGCTTCTACACGAACACCGGCAATTTCGCGAAAGCCGGCACGCTGTGGAACCGGCAGGCCTACCTGGGCTTGAGCAAGGACAACGTCGGCACGCTGACGTTCGGGCACCAGACGCCGTTCAGCTTCGACATGCTCGGCCCGCTCTCCACCGCCTATCTCGCGGCAAGCTGGTACGCGTTCCACCCGGGCAATATCGACGCGCTCGCGGATACCGGCGTCGTCCCCTACGACAACTCGGCCAAGTTCCGCTCGGCGAGTTTCGGCGGCTTCACGTTCGGCGCGATGATGGGCCTCGGCAACACGACGGACTTCTCGTTTGGCAAGACGCTCGGCTTCGGCGTGACGTATCAGAACGGTCCGTTCAAGGCGGCGGCGACGTATTCGAACGAGCACAACCGCACGCCTTCGATCGTGACGACCGGCATCACCACGTTTCAGGGCCAGCCCGCCGCGACCTACGTCGCCGACAAGCTGCAGAATATGGGCGCGGGCGTCTCATACGACATCGGCAACGTGACCGTGCACGGGCTTTACACGCGCGTGAAGCTGGAATCGAACGGGTTTTCGAACACGTATCAGACCTACGATGCCGGCGCCACCTACAAGATGATCCCGACGAACTGGATCGCCGGCGGCGCGGCGACGACGACCTTCGACGGCATGCGCTGGACGCAGTTCGAGATCGGCGACATCTACCTGCTCTCGAAGTCGACGCAGCTTTATGTGAACGCGCTGTACGAGCATGGCTCGTCGGGCGCGAAGGGCGCGTTCTTCACGGCGGGAGTATCGAGCACGGCCAATCAGGTGATCGTGCTCGCGGGCATTCACCACTCGTTCTGAGCGGGATGCGTCGACGGCTTCAGCTCGCCGCTGCCGCGTTGCGGCGGGCGAGCGCGGCGGTGGGATCGCTCGCGCCGGGGCGATAGTTGAGGCGCGCCGAGAGTTCGAGCGCTGCGCCGCACACCGTTTCAACGAGCTGGTTTTTTTCGTCTTCCGACGAACTGATCTCCGAGCGCGGCACGGTCACGGTGATCGCCGCCACGATCGCGCCCGTGCGATCCCGCACCGGCGCCGTGACCACCGAAATGCCGCGTTCAAACGATGCTTCGCTCAATCCGAAGCCGAGCGCCGCGCATTCGCGCACGCGTTCGTCGAGTTCTTCGACGCTCGCGGGCGTGCGTTCGGTGAACTGCTCGAGCTTGTGCTCGGGATAGAGCTGGCGTAGCGCGTCGAGCGTCAGATCGCCCATCAGGACGTGGCCGTGAACCGTCGCGTGCGCGGGCAGCCGCGTGCCGACATGCACCTTCACCGAACTGAACATCGGCTCGTGACTTTGCGACTTTGCGACGAACACGACATCGCGCTGATCGCGGATCAGAAGGTGCGTCGTCAGGCCGGTCGCGGCGCGCAGCCGTTCAAGGACGGGCGTGGCGAAATCGGTGAGTTCGAGCGAACTCATGTATTCGAAGCCGAGCCGCAGCACCGCGACGCCGAGCCGGAAATTGCGGTCGCCGTTCACGCGTTCGAGAAAACCGAGCGCTTCGAGCGTTTGAAGCAGACGGAACGTGGTCGTGCGCGGGATGCCGATGCGCTTCGACAACTCGGGCGCGCCGAGAACCGGCTCGCGCGCCGAGAATTCGGCGAGGATGCGCAAGCCGCGCTCGAGTCCCGGTACGAGGTAGGTCGATGACGACGCGCTGGCGTCGTCATCCGATGCTTCGTCGCGCGCGGGGTCCGGCTGGCGCGTCCCCGTTTGCAGCTTGTCTTGCTTTGGCATGGCCTGTCGTCGCTTGAATTTCAATTAGCCGAATCATAGCGCGGCGGGCGGAGCACTACGCCGCAATGCCGGATCGCGGATCGCGGATCGCCGGGTTGATTACGCAGCGGGGCCAGCGCGAGACGCGTCAAGGCGCAAAGTGCGTGAAAACATAATCGCGGTCCTTCACACGCGCCGCGTGACAGGCAAAGCAGGTCTGATGCTGCGCCAGGTCCGCCGGCTGTCCGTCGATGAAACGGCCGAAGCCCCAGCCGCCCGTCGACGCATACCGTCGCGAGTCCTTGACCATGACCTGCACGGTCGTGGGCTTGCCGGGAATCGTCGCCGATTCGAAGTCAGGCGAAGGCTTGCGCTTATACGCGAGCTTTACGAGAACGGTCCCATCGGGAAACGGAAGCGTCGAGCTTTCTATGGCCTTGATCGCGGCCGGATTGCCGAGCACGACACGGAGTTCGTCTAAAGGCGCCGCTTCCTCGGCCGGCGCGATCATCTCCCACTTTCTATAGCCTTCCGGAACGGCCACACCATAGATCGGCGACGTGGGCGGATCGGCGGGCGCCGCAATCGATTTAGCCGCGCCAACCCCTAGCAGTACCGCATAGAAAACGGCATTCATAGTCCGTATGCGTAGCATTGAAGATACTCCGGTTGCGATCACAAGCGGGCGGCGTCGACGATCGCCTAAGCGAACGCTTGCGGCGCTTCTTGCGGCAGACTTCGATAGGGCGTGCCCTCTAAGCAAGTTCAGGGCTTGGCGAAGACCGGACCGAGACCGACGACGTCTGCGTGCGATGCACCCGCGCCCGACACCGAGGTACCGCCGATCGACCCGCCATACGACGCGTCTGCCACGCCCTTCTCGGCATTCAAACGGGCCTCTGCCGCTTCGATGTTGCGCGGGTATTGCGTCTGGTCGCTTGCCGGGTTGTAGCCGGCTTTCTGCAACTCGACAAGTTGCGCCCGGACGTCGGCACGCGTCAGCGCGTGGTTCGATTGCGCAAACGAAAGCGCGGGCACGGCAACGGCTGCTGCGACGATGAGCGATTGGATCAGTTTCATGATGTCGACCTCGATAACGTGTGTAGGAACGTGGATCTGCCAGGATTTGCATTGGCAAGGCCAGATACGCTGGCGTGGAAGTATTTGAACGCCGGAACGTATCTGGGTTATGTCGGGAAAAGCCGCGGATGAATCTCCGTGTAGAAATTCACGCTGTAGGTACATGGCGATACAAAACGGCGGAATTCGATTTGATAGATCGCTCAATCGAATTCATGGTCATCTTCATTCGCCTGTCTTTACCACCGCGAGCGGCACAGGCACATGACATCACGAAGCGCAGGGGACGCACCATTAGACAACCGTTCTTTCACCCTATACGAAAGCTTGCCCGTCTCATACGGCCGTCAGCCTGCGGGCGCGCGGCGCGCGGCCGATGCACATATCGACCCTCCGCTTTGCACCACAGCGATTCGACCAAGGTTGGCACTGTCCTTGCGGGTATCGTAGGGTCTGCAATCCGCAGGCGATTACGGAGAGTCGTCATGAACGAAGACCAGGTCAAGGGCGTTGGAGAGAAGGTAAAAGGCAAGATCAACGAAGGCGTCGGAAAAATGACTGACGACCCCGCTCAGGAAGCCAAGGGCGATGCACAGCAGGTTGCCGGCGAAGCGCGAAAGGAAGTGGGAGACGCCAAGGAAGATTTGAAGGACGCCGCGGACGATGCCGCCGATCGCGCGGACGACACCCCCACCTCGGCACCGTAATTTGACGCCGGGAAAATATGGGCGCCGATTGAAACCGCGTTCTTGCAACCCTTGCAAGAACGCGAGTTCACGTAGTCGCTGAAACAAATCAATTTGAACGTTTATAAACTTTGCCCGTCGAGCCGCGCATCGATGACTTCGCGCAACCGGAACAGCGCCATTTTCAACTTGCCATCGTCCGCTAGCTTCTCGACCACGTGCAGCACTTCCTGCTCAAACGGATCCGGTTTGACGATGTGTTCCGTCTGCTGAATGAGCGCGTCGACTTCTATATAAAACTGGTCAGGGTATGGACCGACGTGACGGTTGATCTGGTTCATGAGGACCGTCCATCGTTCGGCAAGCTGGTTCAACGTTTCCGGGCAGAGCGATTTCACGAGGTCCCCCTTTCACGCGAAAAAGACGTGTAATTCATGAATGTTATACAGGCTCGCTCGTGTACTCGCCAATAGGGACGGACCATATTTCACCGAAGGCTTCGTCCACGAAATGTCGACGTAAGGGAATGCGTATTGCTTGTCGGCTCGTTAAACCATAGAGGAGTCGAGCCGTGCGCAACAATCCGCCCCTGTCCACTGACGAACTCAAGACGGTACCGGACACATCGAGTCCCGCCTATGCTGCGGGCAACCCGCTCACACGCGCCTTCGATGCGTTTGCGAGCGCCGTCACCCGTTGGGCTGGGTCGCCGCTCGCGTTTGCGCTGGCGGTGACGTCGGTCGTTGTCTGGGCCGTCACGGGTCCGTTCTTTCATTACTCCGAGAACTGGCAACTCGTGATCAACACCGGCACGACGATCATCACGTTCGTCATGGTCTTTCTGATCCAGCAAAGCCAGAACAAGGACAGCGTTGCCTTGCATCTAAAGCTCAACGAGCTCATCGCATCGCATCGCGCGGCGAGCGACAAGCTGATCGGTATCGAGGACGCGAGCGAGGAAGAGTTGCGCCGGCTTGCGGCGGCGTATTTGCGCGTAGCGAGCGGCACGACGACAGAGTTCGCGTCGTCCGAAGAATGCAGTCTCTCGCAGGAATCTGAAGAACGTTGAGGAGCAGGCGGTACACAATTTGCTGTCGACGATTTGCACATGATTCGTGAGCCGGCGACGGCTGTCGCTCGGCGATCCGCCTCTCACCTCGTCGAGCTGTCACACGACCATGCCGAAGCGCCCGCCGAATCTCGCCGCGCTGTGCGTTCACCGCAGAAGGCTCGTCGCACGGCGCTGCGCGGCGCCTGTGTTACTACTTGCAGCTTGCCTTGCAGCGACACGCATCGCGCACGCGCAAGTTCAGAGCGCGCTCGCGCCGGCCGGTGTCCAGGCCGCGCATATCCTCGAACTCTGGCGTCTGACGCTCGCCGTCTGCTCGCTCGTCTTCGCCGCGATTCTGCTCGCATGCTTCGTCGCGCTGCTCCGTGCCCCGCGCGCGGACCGCGCAACGCCGCCCGAGCTTCGGAGCATCGAGCACTCCGAGCCGCGCCTCAGACGGCCCGTGATGGTCGCGACTTTCGTTTCGGCGGTGTTGCTCGCAGGACTCGTCATCGCCGATGTGCTCACCGACCGCGCGCTCTCGCGGTTGCCCGTCGCCGACGCGGTGCACATCGAGCTGACCGGACACCAGTGGTGGTGGGAAGCGCGCTATCTCCCGACGGACGGCGCGCCCGCCTTCACGCTTGCGAACGAACTGCATGTTCCGGTCGGGCGGCCGGTGGTCGTATCGCTCGTCGCGGCGGACGTGATCCATACCTTCTGGGCGCCCAGCCTGCACGGCAAGAAAGACATGATCCCCGGTCAGAAGTCCACGATCTCATTTCGCGCCGATCGCGCCGGGACCTATCGCGGCCAGTGCGCCGAGTTCTGCGGCGCCGAACACGCACTGATGGCGTTTCTCGTCGTGGCCGAGCCGCCGGCCGCTTACGACGCCTGGGCGGCACGCCAACGGGCGCTCGCCCTCGCGCCGTCCGGGGAATCCGCCATGCGCGGCCGGGAGCTATTCATGACGGGCGCCTGCGCGCGTTGCCATACGATTTCGGGGACGTCGGCGACGGGCAGGCTCGGCCCGGACCTCTCGCACCTCGCGAGCCGCCGGACACTCGCAGCGGGCACGCTCGTCAACGATCGCGCGACGCTCGCTCGCTGGATCGCCGACCCCGGCGCGCTGAAACCCTCGGCGATGATGCCGCCGACCCATCTCTCCCCTTCCGACCTGGACGCTCTGGTCGCCTATCTCGGCACGCTCGAATGACCGATTCCAACCCACCCGAGGCCGCCCAAAGCGAACGCCTGTTCGACGGGCCTCGCCCGTCCGAGCGCGTATGCGAGGCGCTCGCCGCGACGTGGGGCGATCCGCCCGGCATCATCGGCACGCTGGCCGCGATCAATCACAAGACAATCGCGCGCCGCTTCATCATCACGACGTTCGTCTTCTTCGTCCTGGGCGGCCTGCTCGCGCTCGCGATGCGCATGCAGCTTGCACGCCCCGACGCGCGGCTGATCGGTCCGGGCCTCTACAACCAGCTCTTCACGATGCACGGCACGACGATGATGTTCCTCTTCGCCGTGCCCGTGATGCAAGCAGTCGCGGGATTCCTGATCCCGCTGATGATCGGTACGCGCAGCGTCGCATTTCCGCGCATGAACGCCTACGCGTACTGGATGTTCCTGTTCGGCGGCGTGCTGCTTTTTGCGTCGCTGGCGGCAAACACGGCGCCCGCCGCCGGATGGTTCAGCTACGTACCGCTCGCGGGTCCCGACTACGCAGTCGGCAAGGGCACCGACATCTGGGCGCAGATGATCACCTTCACCGAACTTTCCGGTCTGCTTGAAGCGATCGTCCTCATCGCGACGATCTTCAAGCTGCGCGCGCCGGGCATGTCGCTCAACCGCATGCCGCTCTTCGTCTGGGCGACGCTCGTCACGCAGTTCATGGTGATCTTCGCAATGCCTTCCATCATGCTGTGCAGCACCGCGCTGATCCTCGACCGGCTGGTCGGAACGCACTTTTACAACCCGGCCAAAGGCGGCGACGTGCTGCTCTGGCAGCATCTCTTCTGGTTCTTCGGCCACCCCGAGGTCTATCTGATCTTCATCCCGCCGCTCGGCTTCATCTCGTCGATCATTCCTACCTTCGCGCGGCGTCCCGTGTTCGGCTATCCGGCGATGGTGCTCGCACTGATCGCGACTGCGTTTCTTGCATTCGGTCTCTGGGTGCATCACATGTTCGCGACCAACCTTCCCGAACTTGGCAAGAGCTTCTTCACGGCCGCGAGCCTGATGATCGCGATTCCCTCGGCGATGCAGATCTTTTGCTGGATCGCGACGCTCTGGACCGGGCGTCTTCACTTCAGGACGCCGCTTTACTTCGTGCTCGCGTTTTTCTTCATCCTCGTGCTTGGTGGCTTGACCGGTCTCATGCTCGCGTCCGTGCCGCTCGACCTGCAGGTCCACGATACGTATTTCGTCGTGGCGCACCTGCACTATGTGCTGATCGGCGGCGCGGTGTTTCCGCTCTTCGGCGCGTTCTATTACTGGTTTCCGAAATTCACGGGCCGCATGCTCGGCGAGACACTGGGCCGCTGGAACTTCTGGCTCTTCTTCATCGGCTTCAACATCACGTTCTTTCCGATGCATCTGCTCGGTCTGCAAGGCATGCCGCGCCGCGTGTGGACCTATCCGCACGGAATGGGCTGGGACGGCATGAATTTAATGGCGACGATCGGCGCCTTCACGATCGCGCTAAGCGTGCTGCTCTTTGTCGTGAACGTGGCGATGAGTTGCCGGCGAGGCGCGATGGCGCCAGCCGATCCCTGGGGCGCGGGCACGCTCGAATGGAGCGTGCCGTCGCCGCCGCCGCCGCACAATTTCGACGCGTTGCCGGTCGTTCACGGCCGCGATCCGTTGTGGGAAAGAGGCGCACAGCCAGCGTTCGTCGCGGGACTCGCCGCCGACGCCCGTGAAGTGCTCGCAACGAGCGTGCTCGACGGCGTGCCCGATCACCGGCCGATGTTCCCGTCGCCGTCTGTGTGGCCGTTCGTCAGCGCGGTCGCGACGACCGTGCTTTTCATCGGATCGATCTATACGCCGTGGGCGGTGGTGTGGGCGTCCGTACCCGTCGCTATCGCCATGACCGCGTGGTTCTGGCCGAAGCGCCGCGAGAACGCGCTTGCCGTCGCGCGGGAGCAGAAGCCATGAAGCGCGCCAGCGGATCGTCCACGGCTCGCGTGCATCGCGAGGCCGGCGTCGATGACCGGTTCGTGCTCGATGTGCGCGATCTTCCCACTTATGGCTTCGGCCACCGCAGCCTG
Organism: Caballeronia sp. LZ024; assembly: GCF_031451455.1. Classification (NCBI taxonomy): domain Bacteria; kingdom Pseudomonadati; phylum Pseudomonadota; class Betaproteobacteria; order Burkholderiales; family Burkholderiaceae; genus Caballeronia; species Caballeronia sp. LZ024. The sequence continues at coordinate 125,143 of NZ_JARUXL010000002.1, forward strand.
ATGTGGTGGAGCACGATGGGCCTGATGCTGATCGAAGGGACGGTATTCGCCATCGGCGTGATGATGTACTTCTATCTGCGCAGCGTCGCGCCCGCGTGGCCGATGGCCGCGCAGCGCCCCGATCTGTTCTGGGGCACGCTCAATACGATCGTGCTGATCGCGAGTCTCGTGCCCAATCAGTTTGCCAAGCGCGCAGCGGAGCGCGAGGACCGCAGACGAGCGAGGATCTGGCTCGTCGTGTGCCTCGTGGGCGCGTTGGCGTTTCTCGTCATTCGCGCTTTCGAATTCGCGTCGCTCAACGTGAGCTGGTACACGAACGCTTACGGTTCGGTCGTGTGGCTGCTGCTCGGACTGCACACGACACACCTCATCACCGATACCGTCGATACCGCCGTGCTTGCCGTCCTGCTCTTCACCGGGCCGTTCGAAGGCAAGCGTTTCGTGGATGTCAGCGAGAACGCGCTGTACTGGTACTTCGTCGTTCTGAGCTGGCTGCCGATCTATGCGGTGATCTACTGGACACCGCGCTATTGAACGCGCAGAGGAAAGCCGATGCGAAGCTGGTTAGCCCTGATCGTCGCGCCCTGTGTCGCGCTCGCATGCCTGAGCGTGAACTACCTGCTGGTCTGGACGATGACCTCGCGTTGCCCGGCGGCAAGCGCGGCGCCGCTCAATGGCGTGAGCGCGGGGAGCCTGGCGGTGTGCGTCGCCGCGACGGTCTTCGCGTGGCTGCGCTGGCGCTCGACGCGAAACGACGCGTCCGCAGACAGCCCGGCGCGGCCCGCGCGTGCCGGTTTCGTGGCGGCTGTGGCGACGGGTGTGGGCGTGTTGTCGGCCGCATCGGTAATCGTGATGGCGATACCGCAATGGCTGCTCGCGCCATGCTGATCGCACGCCTCCTCGTGTCGGCGGCGCTCGGATGGCCCGCCGCCGCCGTGGCCCACGTGCTCGCGCCGACGACCTCGCTCGATTCGGGCACGCTTCGTTTCGGCTGGACCTTCGAGCCGTGGGTCGCGGCGCTGATGATCGCGAGTCTCGCGGCCTACCTTGCGGGCTATGCGCGTCTGCGCCGGCGCAGCGCCCGCTCCCGCACGACGCGCGGCGCGCATGCGGCGGCGTTCGTGTCCGGATGGCTGGCGCTCGTTGCAGCGCTCATGTCGCCGCTCGACGCGCTGTCGTCGGCGCTCTTCTCCGCGCACATGCTTCAGCATGAAACGCTGATGCTGGTCGCCGCGCCGCTCTGCGTGATCGGCAGGCCGCTTGCCGTATGGATGTGGGCATTGCCCGTATCGATGCGGCGCGCCGTCGGCCGGGCGATCCGATCGCGATGGATTCGCGGGCCGTGGCGCACGCTCACCGCGCCGCTCGCTGCATGGCTCTTGCACGCGGCGGCGCTCTGGGTCTGGCATGCGCCGATATTCTTTGAAGCAGCGCTCGCGCGTCCCGGAGTTCACACGCTTCAGCACGCGAGCTTTCTCGCAAGCGCCCTGCTCTTCTGGTGGACGGTGTTCGGCAATCCCCTGCGCCGCGAACGGAACGCGCACGCGATGCTCTCGCTCTTCACGACAATGGTTCATACGAGCGCGCTCGGCGCATTGCTGACGCTGTCGCCCGGTCTGTGGTATCCGTCCTACATCGAAAGCACCAGTGCCTTGGGCTTCGATCCCTTGCAGGATCAGCAGTTGGGCGGCCTCGTGATGTGGGTGCCCGGCGGGCTCGCGTATCTCGCGGGCGGACTGGCGGTCGGGATGCGCTGGCTGACGCGACGCGCAACGCCGCGATCGGACATGCCCGCCCTTTCCGTCGATACGTCCATAGGGGACGGCTGACATGCGCCGCGTCATGCTTCGAGCGCTTGGCTGCGTCATCGCGCTCTCGCCCTTCGCCACAATCGCCGCGCCCGACGCGACGGGAGGTACGTCAGCGCAGATCGCACGCGGCGCCTATCTCGCCAAGGCCGCCGATTGCGCCGGCTGCCACACCGCCGCCGATCATGGCGCGCCCTACGCCGGGGGCCTCGGGATGAATTCGCCATTCGGCACGATCGTCAGCACGAACATCACGCCGGACCGCCAGCATGGAATCGGCAACTACAGCTACGAGGACTTTGCCCGCGCGTTGCGCGAAGGCGTCGCGCCGGGCGGAAAGCGGCTCTATCCGGCGATGCCGTATCCGTCGTTCGCAAAGATTACCGATGACGACATGCGCGCGCTCTACGCCTTCATGATGCACGGCGTGCCTCCGGTCAGCACCGATCCGCCGCGCACTCGCGTACCCTTTCCATTCAACCAGCGCTGGGCGCTTGGGATCTGGTGGCGGCTCTTTGCGCCGTCTGCGACGTTTGTGCCACGCGCCGATCGAAACGGTGCGTGGAACCGCGGCGCCTATCTGGTGCAGGCGCTCGGCCACTGCGGCTCGTGCCACACGCCGCGCGGTCTCGCTTATCAGGAGCGCGGTTACGACGAATCGTCGAAGCACTATCTGACCGGCGGACTGAACGACAACTGGTACGCACCTAACCTGCGTGCCGATCCTGGCTCGGGCCTCGGGCGCATCGGCGAGGCGGATATCGCATCGTTCCTCAAGACCGGGCATGGCGGCGGAATGGTCGCTTTCGGCAGCATGGTGCAGACCGTCGAGGACAGCCTCCAGTATCTCGACGATGCGGATCTGCGCGCGGTCGCCACGTATCTGAAGAGCCTGCCGGCGACCGGCGCGGCGGACGGCGCCTGGTCCGCTGCGAGCGGCGCGGCTCCCGCGTTCAAAACCCGCGCGCCCGACACGCCGCCCGCGATGGGCGAAGCCGCCTACGCGTCGTTCTGCGCGCAATGTCACGGGCCGCGCGGTGAAGGCGTTCCGAACGCGTTCCCGGCACTCGCAGGCAATCCGTCGGTCATCAGCGAAGACACGACTTCGCTGATCCGTCTGCTCGTCGAGGGCGGCAACAGTCCCGCGACCAAGCATGGGCCGCCGCGTCAGGCGATGCCCGCCTTCGCCGGACAGTTGACCGACGTGCAGATCGCGCAGGTGCTCACCTACGTGCGCGCGTCGTGGGGCAACGATGCGCGGCCGGTCACGGCGAACGACGTCGCGTCGCTCAGAAACCGGCTGCACAAGTAAGCACGTTGCCGTCTAGTTTTTCACGGCGTGGATCTTCGCTGTCGGCGCGACCTGGCGGATGGCGTCGATCAACGCTTCCGCGGCGACAGGCTTCGTCAGATGCAACTGAAATTCCGCCATACGCGCGCGCGCGCTGTCCTCGGTTTGCACATAGCCTGTCAGCGCGATAACGGGAATCCGCTGATCGGGCGAGACGCGCCGCTCTTCCTCCAGGCGGCGCGCGCGACCCAGCAATTCGTATCCGTTTTCCTCGCCGAGCATGATGTCGACCAGTAACGCGTCAGGCCAACGCGCAGATGGGGTTGCTGCAAGCTGCTCATAGGCTTCGCTCCCGGATGCGGCAAGCTGTACCTGCGCGCCGGCCGCCTGCAGCAAAGCTTCGAGTGCGTCGCGTGTCTGTTCTTCATCGTCGATCGCCATGATCCTCAGCCCTGCAAGCGAACGCTCGCGCGCGGGCAGCCGGGCGAGCTCGTCGGGCAATGAAGGCCCTTCAACGACAAAGGGACTCAGCGGCAACTCCGTGACATACGATAGCTGATTGCCGACGGGACTGAGAGTAAAACTGCCGCCTGCCTCGGCGAGCGCGTCCTCGAAACGCCTGGCCTCTTCCTGCGATAGTTCCGCCGGCGCGCCGCTCGCGCCGAGCACGTTCAGCCACACATGATTCGGCTTGCGCTCCGAGCGCAATTCCACGCGATCGCCGGGCGCGGCGCGCGCGATTTCATAGCGGCACAAATCGGCGATCACCTGTTGCAGCACGGCGGGATCGCCCCAAACCAGCAGGTCGCTCTGCTCAACCACAGTGGAAAAATCGACGCGCTTCTCCGCGATCTCTGCGCGCAATGCTTCGATCACGCCGCTCACGAGCGTGCCAAGCCTCACTGGCTGCGCAGTGAGCTTCCTTTGCGTGTGCGCGAGTTCGCCCTGTTGCCATTGCAGCGACCACATCTTCGCGTAGACGCCGTCGCGCGAAAGGAGCTCGTCGTGCGTGCCCTGTTCGACGACGCGGCCATGTTCCATGACGAGCGTCCAGTCCGCATCGACAACGGTCGACAAGCGATGCGCGATCACGATCGACGTGCGCCCGCGCGCGAGCCGATCAAGCTCGCCCTGAATCGCGCGCTCCGAGCGCGTGTCGAGGGCCGAAGTCGCTTCGTCGAACACGATGATGCGCGGGTCCTTGAGGATCGCGCGCGCGATCGCGATGCGTTGACGCTCGCCGCCCGAGAGCCGCACGCCGCGCTCGCCGACGCGCGTGTCGTAGTGATCCGGAAGACGCTCGATGAAGTCGTCGAGTTGAGCGGCGCGCGCCGCGCGGGCGATGTCGGCACGGGTCGCGCCCGGCCGCCCATACGCGATGTTGTAGCCGATCGTATCGTTGAACAGCACCGTATCCTGCGGCACGATGCCGACCGCTTCGCGCAGGCTTTGCTGCGTGACATGACGCAGATCCTGTCCGTCGATACGGATCGCACCGCCCGTCGGCTGATAAAAGCGAAACAGCAGCTTCACGAGCGTTGACTTTCCCGAGCCGCTGCCGCCGACGATGGCGAGCTTGCGTCCGGCATGCGCGTTGAAGGTGACTTCGCGCACGATCTGCCGCGCCGGCTCATAGCCGAACTCGACGTTCTCGAACTCGATCTCGCCGGCAGAAACGACGAGCGGCCGCGCGCCGGCTTCGTCGATATCTTCGCCGCGGCGGCCGCGCGCCAGCAGAATGTCGAACATGCGCTCGACATTGACGAGGGCATCGTTGGTCTCGCGAAACACGAAGCCAAGCGTATTGAGCGGCATGCAGGCCTGCACGATGTACGCATTCACGAGCACGAGATCGCCGACGCTCATCCCGCCCGCCGCGACATGCTGCGCCGCCAGCAGCATCACCGCTGCGATGCCCGTCGCGACGACCGTGCTCTGACCGACGTGCAGGATCGTCAGCGCGCGTTGATTGGCCGTGCGAGCGCTCACCCATTCGTCCAGGACGGACGACAAGCGCCGTGTCTCCATCGTTTCGGTCGCGAAGTACTTGACCGTTTCATAGTTCAGCAGGCTATCGACAAGACGGCTGTCGGCTTGCGCCTCGATCCGGTTGACCGCGCGCTGGAACTTCATGCGATAGCCCGTCATGAAGAACGTATAGATGCCATACGAGACGAACGTCGCGATGACGATCAGCACGAAGCCGATTGCATAGCCGCTCATCAGGATCGCCATCACCGTGCCGATTTCGATGACCGTCGGCACGATCGTGAACAACGCGACGCCGAGCAGAAAGCCGATGCCGTCCGTGCCTTTTTGCACGTCGCGAACAACGGCGCCCGTCTCGCGCTTTGCATGAAAGCGTGCGCCCATGCTCTGCAAATGCGCGAAGGTTCGCTGCGTGAACGACGCGACCGTGCGTTGTGTGACGACGCTGAACACGACGTCGCGCGCTTCGTTGAGCACGTCTCCGAGCCAGCGCAGGATCGCGTAAGCGAGCACGATGAAAACCGGAAACACCAGTGAGGCCGGCTGGCTCAAGTCGTCGATGATGAGCTTGAGCACGAGCGGTACGCCGACGACGGCGAGCCTCGCGCAGATCATCAACACGACCGCGGCCGTGGTCTGAGCCTTGTAGAGCCAGATGGCTTGCCAGAGATCCAGCGCGATCCGGCGCTTCACCGCAGCACGGTCCGGCGATGCGTGCGCATTCTCCATGGGTGTCCTCAGCAGGAAGAGCTACGTCTTCCAAGCGTAGTCGAATGTCGTCGGCGGGCAAGTCAGCAATCGTCGCACCAACCGCTCGCAAGGCATCGGGCCCGCCGATTGCGAAGCGCCCGAGACCTTAAGCGCCGGACTCCGATATGCCCGAAGCTTCACGCATTCTCGTCATCTCGCCACACTTCGACGACGCCGTCTTCAGTTGCGGCGCGTGGATCGCGTCGATCGGCGGCGCGCGCGTGTGCACCGTTTTCGCCGGCTGTCCCGACGCGGACGTCGCGACGGACTGGGACCGTCAATGCGGCTTTAGCGATGCACGCCAGGCGATGCGAGAACGCATCGCAGAGGACGACCGGGCGCTCGATGTGCTCGGCGCGACGCGCGAACGCCTGAATTTTCTTGACGCGCAGTACGTCCCCTACGGTGATGCACCGACCGTCGGTGCCGTAGAACGCGCACTGGGCACGATTATTCGTTCGAACGAGCCCGCGACCCTCGTTATTCCGCTCGGCCTTTATCACTCCGATCACGTCCTCGTGCACCTGGCGTGCCGAAATGCGTGGCGCAGTTCGCGCGGACTCGCTTGCATCGCTTACGAGGACGCACTGTACCGCCGGATGGACGGACTCCTGCAGCAACGCCTGGCAGACCTGTTGGCCCATGGAATCACGGCGACGCCCGAGATCGGCGGTGAGTATTCCGTGCAGCCGAAACGCAAGGCCGTCGCCGCTTACGAAAGTCAACTGAAAGCGTTCGGCCCGCACGGCTACGACGATGTCTTTGCCGGTGAACGCTATTGGCGCCTTGGCCTTGCAACGCAATGAGGGCGGCGCCGATGAACGCCGCTCGCGTGACCGTCGTCGTCCTGACGCACAATCGCGTCGAGCAGGTCCTGGACACACTGGCGAAGCTCGTTGCGCTTCCTGACCGCCCGAGTGTCATACTCGTCGATAACGCATCGACCGATGGCACCGCTCAACGCGTATCGTTGCGCTACCCTTCCGTACGCGTCGTCCGCTCCGAAGCGAATCTTGGTGCGGCCGGACGCAACCTGGGTGTCGCGTGCGTGGCGACTGATTACGTTGCCTTTTGCGACGACGACACCTGGTGGCAAGCAAACTCGCTGAACCGCGCGGTTTCTATTCTCGACGCATGGCCGAAGGTCGGCGTATTGAGCGCACGCGTGGTCGTTGGCGAAGACGAAGCATTCGACGAAACCTGCGCCTTGATGCAGGCAAGTCCGCTTGGCACGCCCGCCTTGCCCGGTCCCGCGTTGATCGGCTACATGGCCGGCGCAAGCGTATTCCGCACCGCTGTGTTCCGGCGCGCCGGCGGCTACGAGCCAAAGCTTTTCATCGGCGGCGAAGAAGAGCTCGTCGCGCTAGATGTCCTTGCAAGCGGCCTCGCCATCGTCTATGCGGACGATCTCGTTGTCCATCACCATCCTTCGACATTGCGCGACAGCGCGCGGCGCAGGCGCCTGCTCGCCCGCAACGCCGCGTGGATCGCGTGGCTGCGGCTCCCCATGCACGAGGCATGGCGCGCGACGCTGCGCGCACTCGTGCTCATGCGCCGCGAAGGAACCTTGTTGCGCGACGCGGCGGCCATGTTCGCAGCGCTTCCGTGGGCGCTCGCGCGACGCCGGGTCATCCCGCCGAGGGTGCGGCGCATGCGCGCTATCGTGTTCGAGGGACAGCAGCGGCTCGACTCATGAGGTGCACGCATTTCGCTTCTACACACTGTGTGTAATAACGCACCAATCGTTCTCCGTTAGAAATTGCTTTCGTCGCGCAACGAACAAACGCTTATGCGCGTTTTTTTACGAGTGGCACAACGAATGCTGAAACCGTCTCGCCTCAGCCATTGCGCTGCATGACCGACAAGCCCAGACGGAACCACGACATGAAGATCGCCCTGATCAGCGAACACGCATCGCCACTAGCCGTCGCGGGCGGTGTCGATAGCGGAGGACAGAATATCTATGTCGCGAACATCGCGAAGCAACTTGTTCGCGACGGTCATCGCGTGGACGTCTTCACGCGATGTGACCGGTCGCTATTGCCGCTCGTGTCACGCCTCGACGGCGTGCGCGTGATCAATGTACCTGCCGGACCGCCGACGCAGCTTCCCAAAGAGCAGCTTCTTCCGTTCATGGATGATTTCGCTCGCTTCACGATCGAATTTTTCCGCCGCGAAGACGAACCCTATGATGTGGTACACGCGAACTTCTTCATGTCGGGCCTTGTAGGACTGCGTGTGAAGGAAGCACTCGGCACGCCGCTCGTCACGACGTTTCATGCGCTCGGTCGCGTTCGCCGCATTCATCAAGGCACGGACGACGGCTTCCCCGACGCGCGCTTCGACATCGAGGACGCACTCGTCACGCAGTCCGATTCCGTGATCGCGGAGTGTCCGCAAGACGAAGCGGATCTCGTGTCGCTGTATCGCGCGGACCCGGCGCGCATCGACCTCGTGCCCTGCGGCTTCGACAGCGACGAGTTCTATCCGATCGATCGTGCGGAAGCGCGCGAGGAACTAGGCTGGCCGCACGACCGGTATATCGCCCTGCAGCTCGGGCGCATGGTGCCGCGAAAGGGCATCGAAAACGTTGTGCGAGCCATCGCTGCTTGCAATCGGGAGTTTGGCGAAACCGCGCATCTATATGTCGTGGGCGGCAACTCCGACGACCCGAACGAGCTCGCCACGCCGGAGATCGGACGGCTAAGAGGCATCGCGCGCGCGTGCTCGATCGAGCCGCAAGTCGAGTTCCTTGGACGGCACGCGCGGCAACGGCTAAGGCTCTTCTACAACGCCGCCGATGTATTCGTCACGACGCCCTGGTACGAACCCTTCGGCATCACGCCGCTTGAAGCGATGGCGTGCGCACGGCCGGTGATAGGCGCCGATGTCGGCGGCATCCGCTATTCAGTGGCGCATGGGCACACGGGCCTGCTCGTCCCGCCTAAGGACCCGATGGCGCTCGCGAATTGCCTCGCCGTATTGAAGCGCGATCCGCGACTCGCCGAGCGCATGGGTGCGGCTGGGCTAGAGCGCGCGAAGCAGATGTTCACATGGCACGGCGTTGCCCAGTCGCTCGCGCGCGTGTACGCGCGCGTCGCGGGCATTGCGACGAGTGAGCACGTTGGCGGCTTCGAAGAGCGCACGCGCATCGCAGCCGGAGGCGCTTCTGCATGACCGCCGCCGCTGCGATCTTTCTGGATAAGGACGGCACCCTGCTGGATGACGTGCCCTACAACGTCGATCCCGACGCGATGCGGCTCGCACCCGGCGCGCGCGAAGCGCTTTCGATCTTCTGCGCGCTCGCTGTGCCCATCTTCGTCATCAGCAACCAGAGCGGTGTGGCACGCGGGCGCTTTCCGATCGAATCGCTCAATGAAGTCGAAGCGAAGCTACACGAACTTTTTGCCGAATGCGGCGCGACACTCAGCGCGTTCTACTGGTGTCCGCACGATGCCGAAGGGACGGTCGAACCCTATAACCGCGAATGCGATTGCCGCAAGCCGATGCCCGGCATGCTGCTGCGCGCGGCGCGTGAGCACGGCGTCGTGCTTGCAGATAGCTGGTTCATCGGTGACATTCTCGACGACATCGAAGCAGGCCGGCGTGCGGGATGCCGCACCATCCTGATCGACAACGGCAACGAGACCGTGTGGCGTGGCGGAGCGTTGCGCGAGCCGCATGTCGTCGCCACCGACATGTTTCGCGCAGCCCTGGCAATTCGCGACGCCACGGACAAACGCCTAAGCGCGAGGGAGATTGCGCGATGAGCCGCAACCCGATCCCACTCACGCTGGGGGCTCACGCCCGCACACCGGCGGCGACGTCCGTGCGCCCGTGGGGCGACGACGTAAAACGCATTCTGTGCGTCCGGCTCGATAACCTCGGCGACGTATTGATGACCACGCCAGCGTTGCACGCGTTGCGATGGGCGGGTCCCCAACGGCATCTGACGCTCCTTGCATCGCATGCGGGCGCGGCCGCCTCGCGCCATCTTTCCGACGTCGACGACGTGATCGAATACGATGCCCCGTGGGTCAAGCAAAACGCGCCTCCCGATTTCCGCAACGATCTCGCGATGCGCGAGCGTCTTGCGCGAGGAAATTTCGACGCCGCCGTGATCTTCAGCGTCTATAGCCAAAATCCGTTGCCCGCCGCGATGCTGTGTCATCTTGCGGGCATCGGCAAACGGCTTGCGCACTGCCGCGAGAATCCCTATGGCCTGCTGACCGATTGGGTCGCCGAGACCGAACCGCAGCATGGCACGCGTCATGAAGTCGAGCGGCAACTAGCGCTCGTCGCGCAGGTGGGCGCTGAGACGCAGGATCGGCGCATGCGCTTCGACGTATCGCCGCAAGACGCCGCGAGTCTTGCGCGCAAGCTCTCGCTACTCCACGCGAGGGCCGAGGAGCCTTATATCGTCATTCATCCGGGTGCGAGCGCCGCATCGAGACGCTATCCGCCAGAGCGCTTCGCACAGGCCGCCGAACGCCTGGCGCACATGACGGGCTGCACGGTCTTCGTCTCCGGCGCTCAGGCCGAAGCGGACCTTACCGCGCTCGTCTGCGGTGCACATCCGAACGCGATCGATCTTGCCGGTGCGCTGAATCTAGGCGAACTTGCCGCGCTGATCCGTGGCGCGCGCGTCCTCGTATCGAACAACAGCGGTCCGGTTCACATTGCCTCGGCGCTCGGCACGCCCGTCGTCGATCTTTACGCGCTCACGAATCCGCAGCACATGCCGTGGCAGACGCCCCATCGCGTGCTGTATCAGGACGTGCCTTGCCGCTGGTGCTATCGCAGCGTGTGCCCCGAGGGGCATCACGCGTGCCTTAATGGCGTCGTCGTCGACGACGTGGTCGCCGCCGCTTGCGAACTGATGGACGAGCGCCGCGCCAACCGCGAAGCCTTGGCCGTGCCGCTCCCGACAATCTGAAACCTCACCGAGCTCTTGTCATGTACACATTGGGAATCAATGCGGTTTATCACGACAGCGCGGCGGCCCTCCTGAAGGACGGCGCGGTCATCGCGGCGGCCGAAGACGAGCGCTTTACGCACGTCAAGCATGCAAAGCGGCCGGTACCGTTTTCAACCTGGGAGTTGCCGTTTCATGCGATCGACTACTGCCTGAAGGAGGCGGGCATCGAACTCGCCGATCTCGATCATGTTGCGTATTCGTACGATCCGCATCTTCTCTCGACGATGCCTTCCGCCTCGCGCTCCACGATCGAGCTGCCGCTCGAACCGGGCAAGAAGACGATGACGAATCCCTCGGAATCTCCGTGGGACCCGCTCTTTCTCAGCTATATCGTGAACGCAAGAGCACAACTCATCGACGGCGCGCCGCATCACTTGCAGAAGCGCTTCAGGAGCGGCGGCCGGGCGCCGTGCTTCGAATGGCATTACGTCGATCATCATCTGTCCCATGAAGCGAGCGCCTTTCTTGCCGCGCCGTTCACCGACACCGCCGTCCTAACGATGGATGGTCGCGGCGAAGGAGTGACCACGAGCCTCGGGCAGTTCGTCGACGGCGAGTACAAGCGTCTGAGGCAAGTCGAACTGCCACATTCGCTCGGATTGCTCTATGAAGCAGTGACTGCCTATCTCGGCTTCCTGCACTCGTCCGACGAATACAAGGTCATGGCACTCGCCTCGTATGGCAAGCCGCTCTACGTGGACCAGTTTCGCGAAATCGTGAAGTACCGGCAAGACGGGACATACACCGTCGATGCGCCGCGTCTCGTCGAGCGGTTCGGTGCGGCTCGTGAACGCGGCGGTCCGCTGGAACAACGGCACTTCGATATCGCGCATTCGTTGCAGACCGTGCTCGAGGACACCGTGCTTGAACTCGCGCGCTGGCTGCATAGGCAAACTGGTCTCGATCATCTCGCGATGGCGGGCGGTGTCGCGCTCAACTGCGTCATGAATGCGCGACTACGCGATCGCGGTCCGTTCGCCGACGTGTGGGTCCAGCCGGCTGCGGGCGATGCCGGTACGGCGCTCGGCGCTGCGTTATGGATCGATCATCGCGAACGGCGCAGGCAAGGTGAAACGACCAGGCGCTGGGTGATGAATCACGCGTATTACGGCCCGGGCTATACGGACGACGAGATCGAGCAATTCCTGCAATGGGCGAAGGTCCCCTATCGTCGTCTCGACAATATCGCCGAAGAAACCGCCGACATCCTCGCCAGCAACCGTGTGATCGGCTGGTATCAAGGACGCACCGAGTTCGGTCCGCGCGCACTGGGTGCGCGATCGATCCTCGCGTCACCGGTCGATCTGGGCATGCAGGCCAAGCTCAACGAGATCAAGGATCGCGAAGACTTCAGGCCAGTCGCGCCGGTCGTGATGGAGGAGCATGCGAACGAATGGTTTGTCGATGCGCGCGTCGCGCCGTTCATGCTATTCATATTCGATGTTCGCCCCGGCAAGGAGAAACAGATTCCTGCCGTGCGCCACGTCGATGGAACCGCGCGCGTGCAGACCATCAATCGCGAACAGCATGCGCTCTACTATGACTTGCTAGCCGCGTTCAAGGCGCGCACCGGCGTGCCGGTGCTCGTGAACACTTCGTTCAATACGCGTGGCGAGCCGATGGTGAATTCACCGCGCGACGCGCTCGAATCCTTCTGGACGTCGCCGCTCGACGCGCTCGTGATCGGCTCGTTCCTCATCGAAAAGAAAGGGGCACGCGCATGAGCACCGTGATGGGCGGAATGTCGGATATGTACGGCGACGAAGCGAGCATGGCGCACGCGTCGCCCGTCGAACATGCCTACACCGGCGCGTTGCCCGAGGTCTCCGTCGTGATACCGACTTACCGTCGTCCGGACATGCTGGCGCGCTGCCTTGCGAGCGTACTCGCGCAAGACATCGATCCGGGGCGCTACGAGATCATCGTATGCGATGACGGTCCCGACGACGCGACGCGCGATGATGTGCAACGTCTCGCGAACGATCATGCGGTGAAGGGCCCACGGATTCGTTACCTGCCGGTGACGTCGACTCAAGGTCCCGCTGGCGCGCGCAATGCGGGGTGGCAAGCCGCCCTTGCGCAACGCATCGCCTTTACCGACGACGACACGCAGCCTGCCACTCACTGGCTTAAGGCCGGTTTGCAGGCGCTCGACGCTGGAGCACAAGCCGTTTCAGGGCGCATCGTCGTGCCGATCCCCGAGCATCCATCCGACTATGAACGCGACGCCGCGGGGCTTGCAAGCGCCGAATTCGCGACGGCCAATGCATTTGTCGAGCGCGCGGCGCTGATGCGAACCGGCGGATTCGACGAACGCTACACGTCGGCGTGGCGCGAGGACTCCGACTTGCAGTTCGCGCTGCTCGACGCGGGGTTCGCGCTCGCACGCGCGGACGATGCGGTCGTGATCCATCCGGTGCGACCCGCCCGCTGGGGCGTCAGCCTTTCTCAGCAGAAGAAGAGCCAGTTCGATGCGTTGCTCTACAAGAAGTATCCACGGCTATTCCGCGAACGCATCAGGCGCGCGCCTCCGTTTCTGTACTACGCGATCATCGCATCGGCCGTGCTTGCTGTTTGCGCGTTCGCCCTCGGACATTCGAAGACGTCGGCCTTAGCCGCCGCCGCGTGGCTTGCGATGACCGGCTGGTTCTGCGCGAAGCGCCTCGCGACCACCTCGCGCAGCGCCTCGCACGTACTCGAAATGGCGTATACGTCCGCGGCAATTCCGTTCTTGTCCGTCTTTTGGCGGCTCTATGGCGCAATCAAGTTTAGGGTGCCCTTCGTATGAACGCGCTCGACGACACGCGCCGTATCGCGATCTTCCGAGCGCTTCAACTCGGCGACATGCTGTGTTGCGTGCCCGCGTTGCGCGCCTTGCGAAAGCGATATCCGGATGCGCATATCGTATTGATCGGCTTGCCGTGGGCGCAGGCTTTCGTGGATCGCTATTCACATCTGCTGGACGAGCTGATCGTATTTCCCGGTGCGGCCGGCTTCCCCGAGCAACATGAAACCGACGAGCATCTCGAAGGCTTCTGCGCGATGATGCGCGAGCTCCGCTTCGATCTTGCGATCCAGATGCACGGCAGCGGCGGCGTGGCGAACGACATCGTCGCGCAATGGAACGCGCGCACCCACGCGGGCTTCGTCCAGCCCGGCGAAGCCTCGCGTCCCGGCTCATTCATCGCATGGCCCGACGATCTCCCCGAACCCACACGCTATAACGCCCTCATGCAGGCGCTTGGATGCGACGCCGGCGACCAGCGGCTCGAGATCCCGCTAAGCGCAAAAGATCTCGACGAACGCGAGCGGCTCATGGACGCCTTCGAACTCGAAGCGCGGCGCCTCATCCTCGTGCATGTGGGCGCCCAGCTGCCCTCGCGGCGCTGGCCGGTCGAGCGCTTTACGCAAGTTGCGCGCGCACTAGCGTGCGACGGCTGGCAGATTGCGATCACGGGCAGCGCCAGCGAGACGACGTTGACGTCGGCGCTTGCGGCGTCGCTCGGTCCGTTGGCGGCAGACCTCACCGGACGCACTTCGCTTGGCGGACTGGCCGCGCTCGTCGGCTGCGCGCAACTCGTGGTGTGCAACGACACAGGCCTGTCGCACGTCGCGGCCGCCATGCGCACGCCGAGCGTCGTGATCGCTTCGGGTAGCGATACGCGCCGCTGGGCACCGCTCGATCGCGAACGTCATCGCGTACTCGCAGCCTATCCGCCATGCCGCCCGTGCTCCTATCGCGACTGTCCCTTCGGTCACCCGTGCGCTCTTGCAATCGACGTGCAACAAGTACTCGATACCGCGCGCATGCAGTTGAACCGCTATGCTTCCCGACCGCTTATCACAACCCATGCCGACTGAACGCCAACGCCGTCTGCGCATCCTCACGTGGCATGTGCACGGCAATTACCTCTATTATCTGACGCAGGTCCCGCACGACTTCTATCTCGTCACGAAGCCATCGCATCCGCCCGGTCATGCAGGCAAGGTCGGCGTGCTCCCTTGGGGCGACAATGTGCATGAAGTTCCGATCGATCAGGTCGCGTCGCAGGAGTTCGATGTGGTCCTGTTTCAGCATCGCACGCACTGGTTCGATGACCGCGTGAACGTACTAAGCGAAGCGCAACGGCGGCTTCCGACCGTCTACATCGAGCACGATCCGCCGCAGCAGAACGCGTTCGAAGAACGCCACTGGGTACAAGACCCGCGCACACTGCTCGTCCATGTGACGCACTTCAACCGGCTGATGTGGGACTCGGGGGACACGCCGGTACAGGTGATCGAACACGGCGTCGTGGTGCCGGAAGGCGTGCGTTATACCGGTGAGAAAGCACGAGGGATCGTCGTAGTCAACCATCTTAAGCAACGCGGACGGCGCCTCGGCAGCGATGTCTTTGCCGACGTTGCGGGACGCGTGCCGCTCGATCTCGTCGGCATGGATGCAAAGGCGGCGGGCGGCATCGGAGAAATCGGCAACCTCGATCTTGCTGCCTTCACCGCGCAGTACCGCTTCTTCTTCAATCCTATCCGATGGACGAGCCTTGGACTCGCGATCGTCGAAGCGATGACGATCGGGATGCCGATCATCGGCCTGGCGACAACCGAGCTTGCGACCGTGATCCGCAATGACGAAAGCGGCTTTATCGATACCGATCTGGACACGCTCGTCGATCGAATGCAGGGGCTGCTGCGCGATCCCGCTGAAGCGCGTCGGCTCGGCGAAGGCGCGCGGCGTACTGCGCTCGAACGCTTTCACATTGACCGCTTCATACGCGACTGGAGCAACGCGTTGCACGACGTAAGCCATTGAAGTGAGTCATTGAACGCAACAGGGACGATCATGAAAGAAGCACATCGCAAGCGTATTCTCGTGACGGGCGGCGCCGGCTTTCTCGGCTCGCATCTTTGCGAGCGGCTCGTCATGCAAGGGCACGACGTGCTCTGCGTCGACAACTTCTACACGGGGACGAAGGACAACATCGCGCATCTACTCGACAGCACCAACTTCGAGCTGATGCGTCACGACGTGACCTTTCCGCTGTATGTCGAAGTGGATGAGATTTACAACCTCGCTTGTCCCGCCTCGCCGGTCCACTATCAGCACGATCCGGTGCAGACGACCAAGACGAGCGTGCATGGCGCCATCAACATGCTTGGACTCGCAAAGCGAGTCGGCGCCAAAATTTTCCAGGCATCGACGAGCGAAGTGTATGGCGATGCGCGAATCCATCCGCAGCCGGAGGACTACTGGGGCCATGTGAATCCGATCGGACCGCGCTCGTGTTACGACGAGGGCAAGCGCTGCGCGGAAACACTCTTTGTCGATTATCGAAGGCAGCACCGATTGTCGATCAAAATAGCGCGCATCTTTAACACCTATGGGCCGCGAATGCATCCTTCGGATGGGCGCGTGGTGTCGAACTTCCTGATGCAGGCGCTGGCCGGCGTACCCATCACCGTTTACGGCGAAGGCTTGCAGACACGATCGTTTTGTTACGTCGACGACATGATCGATGCGTTCATCCGCCTCATGAACACGCCCGACGACGTGACCGGCCCGATCAATCTTGGCAATCCGCAGGAGCTGTCGATGCTGGAGATTGCGCAACGCATCGTCGCGTTGACAGGATCATCGTCCGAAATCGTATTCAAGCCGCTTCCGATGGATGATCCGTGGCATCGCAAGCCCGATATTTCGCGGGCGCTCGACGTGCTGAACTGGCGTCCGACTACATCGCTCGATGAGGGGCTGCGGCGTACCGCGCACTATTTTCGGCAACTGGTTCAGCAGCGCGATTCGCTCACTGCGGCGCACGCTTTACATAGCGGGCGATAAACGTGCGCGTCGAGTCGTCGGCGAAGCGCACGGCGACGCGCTCGCCGCTGACGAGTTCGACCTCGCCCACGCCATAGCGGCGCACGCGCACGCGATCGCCTTGTGCGAACGTGTCCACGGCGCGTGCCGGCTGCTCTTGCTGCTCACTCGCCAAGGCCTGCTCGCGCAGTTCGCGCGCACTCTCGACCACTTCGGGCGGATGCACGCAGTTGTCGCAGACACCACAAGCTTCGCCCTCGAGTTCGTCTTCCGGTTTGCGGTAGCTGACCTCCGCCGACTTCAACGGCCCGAGCATGCGTGCGTCGCTGGCATCGTCGGCAAAATAATCGAGCAGCATGCGCCAGCGGCAGCGCGCGCTTTGCGCATAGTCGATCATGCGCTCCAGCACCGCGCGATCGCGCCCGGCTCGCGCCGTGTATTCGCTCGCCGCGTCGTCCAGACGGGCGAAAGCCGCACCGTCGTCGATCAGCTTCATGCCGCCGCGCCGCGTGCGACGCGCCATGCCGACATCGTTGAGCAGAGCCACCGCCACGCGCAGCTTGTTCGCGCCAATGGTCGGCAACGCTTCACGCAGTCGTTCGAGCGGCTTTTCCAGCGTATCGCCTCCGCCTTCGCGCGCGAGTTCGCTTACCGTTTCAGCGACACGGCGAATGGTCTCCGCACTGGGAAAGCGTCCGCTTAGAAAGAACTGCTGTACCTGCTTGTCCTTCAACTCGAACAACAAGATGCAGCGCGCGACTTCGCCGTCGCGGCCGGCCCGCCCTGCTTCCTGATAGTAGGCATCGAGGCTGCCGGGCATCTGCGCATGAATCACGAAGCGAATGTCCGGCTTGTCGATGCCCATCCCGAATGCATTGGTCGCCACCATCAGGCGCGTGCGATTCTCCATGAACGCATCTTGCGATTCGGAGCGCATCCGCGCCGCCAGCTTGCCGTGGTATCGCCCGGCATCCACGCCCGCTTCGACGAGCAGCGCATGCAATGCCTCACATTCGGCGATGGTCGCGCAATAGATGATGCCGCTGCCTTCGGTTGTACTTGCCAGTTCGACCACGCGCTTGCGCTTGTCCTCGATATTGGTCAACTGCTCGACGGCGAAGTGCAGGTTCTCGCGATACACGCCCGTGTTGATGATGTTCGGACGCTGCATCTGGAGCTCGTTCACGATGTCCGCGATGACGGCCGGCGTGGCGGTCGCGGTCAGCGCGAGGATGGGTGGACGGTCGAGCAACTTGATCGCGTGAATCAGCTCGACATAGGCGGGCCGAAAGTCGTGGCCCCATTGAGAAATGCAATGTGCTTCGTCGATCACGACAAGCGATACGCCCGGCACTTCTTTGCGAGTGAGCGATGCCGTGAACTCCGCATTGACGAGCCGCTCGGGCGTGACGAACAGAATGCGTACCGCGCCATTCGCCAGGGACTGCATAGCCTCGTTCTCTTCGCTTGCCGAGAGTGTGCTGTTGATGACCGCCGTTGCAATGCCGGCGTCTTTCAGCTTGACCGCCTGATCGCGCATCAGCGAAATGAGCGGCGACACGACGACCGTCATCCCATCGAATTGCAGCGCGGGCAACTGGTAGCACAACGATTTGCCGGCGCCAGTGGGCATGACGGCAAGCGTATCGTGCTCCTCGATGACACTGCGAATGACCTCCTCCTGTCCGGGGCGCAGATGCGGAAAGCCGAAGACCTTCCGAAGGGCCGTTTCGAGTTCAGGGTCGAGACATTTGCGTCTGCGTGCTTTCGCCTTGGGGCTATCGTTCATTAAAGTTGTTGTGATGTAGGTAACACCGTCAACGAGTCATCGCCGTTCGCGTGGCTCGGCGGCTTACTGTTTCCAATCCTGCCGCTTCGAGCCCGCTTGGGGATTGCCACTTTTGGCGTTCTGCTGCTTGATACGCTGTTCCTCCGTGCGGCTAAGCGTGGCGGGGTCCGTGCCCTGCTGCCCCGCTGCTCCGGCGCCGCCTTCGACCCCCGCGGACTTTCCCGACCCGCTTCCGTGCTGCGAGGTTCCCGGCGCCGTCGAAGTCTCGGCGCGCGCGATGCACGGCGTGATGGCAGTCAACAGAGCTGCCGCGCCCGTTGCTATAACGATGGCGTTGGTTTTCATTGCCTCTCCTTCTTGCGGACTCAACCCAACTGAAAAGGCCGATCAAGAACGTCTAGGGCTTCAGAACGACCTTGATGCAGCCGTTTTCCTTATCGCGGAACGTCTTGTACATGGACGGTCCATCGGCGAGCGGCATTCGATGCGTAATGACAAAGGAAGGATCGATTTGACCCTCCTGAATGCGCTTGAGCAGATCATCGGTCCAGCGATTGACGTGCGTCTGCCCCATGCGCCACGTGAGCCCCTTGTTCATCGACGCGCCGAACGGAATCTTGTCGATGAGCCCGCCATAGACACCCGGCACCGATAGGGTGCCCGCAGGACGGCACACATAAATCATCTCGCGCAGCACATGGGGGCGGTCGGTCTCGAGCATCACGGCCTGCTTCGCGCGGTCGTAGATCGAGTCGATGGAGCGCGTGGCGTGCGACTCCATGCCCACCGCGTCGATGCATTTTTCCGGGCCCTTGCCGCGGGTGAGTTCCTTAAGGCGATCGAGCACGCTCTCGTTTTTGAAGTCGATCGTCGTTGCGCCGCCTGCGCGCGCCATCGTGAGACGCTCGGGCACGCAGTCGATCGCGATCACCTGCTTCGCGCCGAGCAAGACGGCGCTTCTGATCGCCATCTGCCCGACCGGACCCGCGCCCCAGATCGCGACCGTGTCCGTCGGTTCGATGTCACATTGCGCGGCCGCCTGCCAGCCGGTCGGAAAGATGTCACCAAGAAAGAGAACCTGTTCGTCAGTCAGGCCCTCGGGAATCTTGACGTGAGTCTTGTCCGCGAACGGCACGCGCACATACTCGGCCTGCCCGCCCGCATAGCCGCCCGTCAGATGCGTGTAGCCAAAAAGGCCGGCGGTGGTGTGGCCGAAGAGCTTGTCGGCCGCGTCTTTGTTACGGTTCGAGCGTTCGCAAACCGAAAAATTGCCGCGCTTGCACTGGTCGCATTCCCCGCAAATGATGGTGAAGGGCACGACGACGCGTTCGCCCACTTTGAGCGCCGTGTTGCCCTTGCCGACCTCGACGACCTCGCCCATGAATTCGTGACCCATGATGTCGCCGGGCTCCATGCCCGGCATGAAATCATCGTAGAGGTGCAGATCCGAGCCGCAGATGGCGCACGACGACACTCTGATGATCGCGTCGCGTGGCTGCTCGATTTGCGGATCAGGAACCGTGTCGCATCGAATGTCCTTTTTTCCATGCCATCTGAGTGCTTTCACGATCGCCTCCACGAGTCATCGCCGGTTGAGAATCAGCTATCGACGTTGTTATAGCAATCAGGGTGCCTTAAGCACGGGGCTATCGCGACTAGGCGCAACGGTTGCTGCAAGATGCGTCTCGAACCGCCTCGAAGGAGATACCATGAAAGCAGTCGTCTTCCACGACATTGGCAACATCTCGCTCGATACCGTGCCCGACCCGTCGCTCGAGCGCGACAACGACGCGATCGTGCGCCTTACATCCAGCGCGATCTGTGGCACCGACTTACATATGATCCGAGGCACGCTCGGCGGCATGCAGGCGGGAACGATCCTCGGACATGAAGGCGTCGGCGTCATCGAGGAAGTGGGCAAAGGCGTGCGCAACCTGAAACGCGGCGACCGGGTTCTGATCCCGTCGACGATTTCCTGCGGCTTCTGCTCCTACTGTCGCTTTGGCTACACGGCTCAGTGCGACACCGCCAACCCCAACGGTGCAAGCGCAGGGACGGCCTTCTTCGGCGGCCCCAAGTCCACCGGTCCGATCAACGGATTACAAGCCGAATATGCACGCACGCCGTTCGCGAACGCGAGTCTCGTCAGGCTGCCCGACGGTATCGACGATGACCGAGCGATACTCATGTCCGACATATTTCCGACCGGCTACTTTGGAGCCCAACTCGCCGAGGTCACACGCGGCGACACGGTCGTCGTGTTCGGTGCGGGGCCGGTCGGACAATTCGCGGTGGCGAGCGCGTGGCTGCTCGGCGCGGGGCGGGTGATCGTCGTCGACCGCCTGCCAGATCGTCTCGACACTGCGCGGGCACAAGGCGCGGAGACAGTGAACTTCGACGAGGAAGACCCGGTGGAGGCGATCCTCTCGCTCACGGGCGGCATCGGCGTCGATCGCGCAATCGATGCCGTCGGTGTCGACGCTCAGCATGCGCGCTCCGGCCCGGCTGCCTCGTCTGAAGCGGCGCAACAGGGCGAGACGGAAAGTCGCGAGGTCACGCGCGAGCGCAACACCGCCGGCGGCAACTGGATACCGGGCGATGCGCCTACGCAGGCGCTCGACTGGGCCGTGGCCGCGCTCGCTAAGGCAGGCACGCTCGGTGTGATCGGCGTGTATCCGCCGAACGACCGCTTTTTCCCGCTAGGGGCCGCGATGAACAAGAACCTCACGCTCAAGATGGGCAACTGCAATCACCGTTCGATCGTGCCGGATCTTGTCGAACGCGTTCGCAACGGTTCGTTCGATCCTTTGCCGGTGCTGACTAACCGCGAGCCGATCATGAACGTGATGGATGCCTACAAAGCGTTCGATTCGCGGCAGCCGGGTTGGCTCAAGGTGAAGCTCGACGTCTGAATCGCAAGTCCTCGAAAGGAAATCGCGGGCGCCCGTCCTCTTCGGGCTTTACGGTTGCGGGGCTTCGCTGTGAGGCCCGGGCATCGGACGGTCGCTCGACGGCGAATCGCTGAAATGATCGGGATACACATTCCCGATGAGGGAGTCGTATTCGTTGCGGTTCGCCGACACGATCGCCTGCAACATCTTGATGAACGCGTTGCCATCCTCAAGGTTTTCGACGATCACGCGCGCGGTGCGCAGCGAGATCGTCTCGCGCAAAGGTTGCGCATACCCATCGTCAAGCTCGAATCCGAAGCGGTGAATTTCCGCTGAATCGGGAGACGGCGCCTGTTCATGGGAAAGAATCGTCGCTTTCATTCCTGCGTCCTTCCGGTGAGATTTTTTTATCGCTTGCAGCACGAAACATGCCAACCAGCTTTCGCCTGCAAGGCTGAACGAAGCCGGCTTTAGGACCTTGGCAATTCGCGAATGAAACGGCACTGCTCCTTTGGGTGCGAGAAATGGCCGCATCTTGCTCGTTCGCAAACGACGCGACCGTGCCGCAACTCAGTGGCACGCGCGTTGCTGAAGATGAACCCGCGTGCCGCTCGATCGCGATGGCGACTCCGACGGCATGCGCTAATCACCACGCGGCCGCTTTTCACGACCGCATCACGCCAGCGCGGCATTGCCTTGCGCTGAGGCTCGAAGCAGACGGCCGCAAGCGACGCACTCGCGCTCCTCTCGGTAGCTTCGAGATTTCAAACCTATTGCAAATCCGATTGTGGCGCCAAGCCACACGAAATCTTGCGTCCTCAAACAAGGAGCCTTTGAAATGTTCGTGCATAACAAACGCCTGCAATACACCGTCCGCGTAGCTGCGCCCAATCCGGGTCTCGCCAATCTGCTTCTCGAGCAGTTCGGTGGACCGCAAGGAGAGCTTGCCGCCGCCTGCCGTTACTTCACTCAGGCCGTCGCGGAAGACGATCCGGGGCGCAAGGATCTGCTCTTCGACATCGCCACTGAAGAACTGAGCCACCTCGAAGTCATCGGCTCGATTGTCGCGATGCTGAACAAGGGTGCGAAGGGGCAACTCGCAGAAGCCGTGGAGTCCGAAGCCGAGCTTTACCGGTCCCTCACGGGCAATGGCAACGACTCGCACACGACCGCGCTGCTCTATGGCGGCGGTCCGGCCCTCACGAACTCCGCCGGTGTGCCGTGGACCGCCGCCTACATCGACACGATCGGCGAACCGACGGCCGATCTGCGCTCGAACATCGCCGCCGAGGCACGGGCGAAGATCGTCTATGAACGTCTGATCAACGTGACAGACGATCCTGGCATTAAGGAAGCGCTCGGCTTTCTCATGACACGCGAGATCGCGCACCAGAAGTCGTTCGAGAAGGCGCTGCACGCTATTCAGCCGAACTTCCCGCAGGGCAAGCTTCCCGGCGATCCGGAATTCGCGAGCGTGTACTTCAACATGTCGAAGGGCAACGACGCCCGTGGCCCGTGGAACGAGGGTGGCGACTGGAAGTTCGTCGAAGACCCGCAGCCGGCCGTCGACGGGGGCGATGGCTTAGCCACCGTGCAGGTGTCCTTGCAAGAGGTCGAGACCTTGAAGGCGATGGCGGAGCGGACCGCGTCCGACCCGACGAGTTCGCCGACCACCGGTGCCGAACTCGGTTCGAACCAGGCGACGTAACGACCGTCACGCTTGCGGCCGCCTTTAGCGGGCGGCCGCACCGTCGCCGAGTGCATCAATTGCACGAACTCGTCGTTTCATTCCGGAGCAAAGACCGCCATCGGCGTCCAGCTTCAATCTCTCGGAACTTCGATCGGAAGCGATCGTTTGTGTCGTGTCGCCATGAAGAAACGATGTACTGTCTTAAGGACTTCGTCGCTAACTTCCTTTCCTTCCAGAAAATCGTCGATGTCTTCATAGCCGATGCCATAGCTGTCCTCGTCGGGCCGCTGCGGCGTGAGCGTCTCGAGATCCGCGGTCGGCACTTTCATGACCAGGCGTTCTTGCGCGCCCATCGAACGCGCAAGCCCGCGCACGCGGCGCTTGGTCAGACCCGACAGAGGCAGGACGTCCGCACCGCCGTCGCCGAATTTCGTAAAGAATCCCATGAGCGATTCAGCAGCGTGGTCAGTGCCAATCACGACACCTCGCCGCGCGCCGGCAATCGCGTACTGCGCGATCATCCGCTCGCGAGCTTTGATGTTGCCGAGCACGAAGTCTTCCTGGAAGTCATCGACGTATTGCGCGCCTCCCCGCTTGAGCGACTGGAGCATCTCGTCCGATGGCTGCTTTACATCTACGACCAAGGTTTCGTCGGGACGGATAAATTGCAGCGCATGTTGCGCGTCTTCCTCGTCGCGCTGGGCTCCGTATGGGAGCCGAACGGCGACAAAATGCGCCTCATACCCACGCGCACGAAGACGCTCGACGCTGAGTTGCGCGAGACGCCCCGCCGTCGATGAATCGACGCCACCGCTAATCCCGAGCACGTAGGTCCGAAGGCCTTGCGAACTCAGGTAATCGGACAGGAAGGCGACGCGTCGCTCGCGTTCCGCATCGACGTCGAAGCTATCGCGAACGCCCAGCTCGCGAATGACATCCTGCTGCCACTGCCGCCAATTGCTCGGGTTTTCTTGCATGCTCGCCTCCGTCCTTTCAGTGTTTCGGTAGACAGTTGAAGTAATGCTCGATACGCGAGAGGGCATAGAGCGCCGCAGCGCGCCGGACTTCGTTGCGCTCGCCATCGAAGACCTTCGTCTCGCTGAAACTCGTTATCGCGCCGCCTCGCATCTTGTAGGACCACGCGAAGCATTGCGTACCCGGCGGCGGACCGTCGCCGGCGACCGCGTCGGCGACACCCGTGTTTGACACGGCGACGTCCGCACAGCATGCTTCTTGACTGAGCGCACCCTCCGACATCTCTCGCGCGACTTGCTCGCTGGTGAGGCCGTGCTGTTTCATCGTTTCTTCGCGCACGCCGAGAAAACCCACTTTCCCGGACGGCGAATAGGTGACGAATCCGACGTCCAGACAACTCCCGCTTCCCGGCACCGACGAGATCAGTGACGCCATGTAGCCCGCGGTGCACGATTCGGCCGTCGCGAGCATCAAGCCGCGAGAACTAAGAAATGAAACAACCTGACGTGGGATGTCCATTTTTTCACCTCGGATGTAACTCGACATCGTTGCAGTGATAGCGCCAGCAATCGGTGCGCCAAAGAAATCGGCGGCCCGGCACGTCGCCCGCGACACAGCTCTCGGCGCGCGATCTCAAACCTCACTGCGCTTCAATAAATAATCCAGGCCCCCGACCCGATACCACCGATACCCATAAGGCTCCAGCACGATCGTATGGCGGCCGGACGCATCGGCGTGGCTGTGGTCGTCGGAAAGCAAGCTCACCAGCGTGTCGCTTTCCCCGCCCGCCGGCCCGACGCGAAACTTCATCGTGCAGGCCGCAGCGCTGAAGTTGTGCACGCACACGACCGAGTTGTTGCGCCAGTCGTAGCGCAGCGCAAGCACGTCCTCGCGCGAGGCGCGCAGGATCGCGAAGTCGCCCCAGCCGATCTCGGGCACTTCCTTGCGCATACGGATCATCCGCTCCATCCAGTTGAGCAGCGAGTTCGGATCGCGTCGCTGCGCCGCCACGTTCACGCGCTCGAATCCATAAGGGCCGCCCGATATCACGCGCGATACCGGCCGCCCGTGTTTCGTGAACCCGCCGTGCGGCTCCGTCGACCACTGCATCGGCGTGCGCGCGCATTCGCGCTCGGGCAGGCGCAGGTCGTCGCCCATGCCGATTTCGTCGCCGTAGCGCACGACCGGCGTCCCCGGCAATGTCAGCATCAGGCTGTACGCGAGTTCCAGTCGATGCCGGTCGCCGTCGAGCATCGGCGCGAGGCGTCGCCTGATGCCGCGCTCGTAGAGTTGCATGCCGGGCTCGGGGCCGAACGCGGCAAAGACGGTCTCGCGTTGCTGCGGCGAGAGGCGCCCGAGATCCAGTTCGTCGTGATTGCGCAGGAACACGCCCCATTGCGCCGTGGCCGCGCGCGATCGGGTCGCGAGGAGCGCCTTCCTGAGCGGACCGGCATCGGCGCTCGCGAGCGCATAGAAAGTCGTCTGATTGACCTGGAAATTGAACATCATCTGCAGCCGCTCGCCCGCGTCGCCAAAATACTGCATGTCGGTGTTGGGCAGCACGTTCGCCTCGGCGAGGATGATCGCGTCGCCCTCGCGCCATTGCAGGAACTCGCGGAAGGTGCGCAACATGTCGTACTGCTCGACGGGGCGCTTCACCTGCGGCCCCTTGGTCGCGATGACGAACGGCACCGCGTCCATGCGAAACCCCGACACGCCGAGCTGAATCCAGAAGCCCATGATCTTGAGCAGCTCGGCCTGCACGTAGGGGTCGGCCGTGTTCAGGTCGGGCTGAAAATCATAGAAGCGGTGGAAGTACCACATCCGCGCTTCCTTGTCGTAGGTCCATGTCGACTTCTGCACGCCCGGGAACACCACGCCGTCCTCGGCGTTGGCAGGCTTCTTCTTCGACCAGACGTACCAGTCCCGGTATTTCGACTGTGGATCGCGCCGCGCCTCGCGAAACCACGGATGCTGGTCCGACGTGTGATTCACGACGAGATCGATCATCACGCGCAGACCGCGCTGGCGGCACGCGTGGGTGAACTCGGTGAAGTCGCCCAGCGTGCCGTAGCGCGGATCGACGTTGTAGTAATCAGAGATGTCGTAGCCGTTGTCGCGACACGGCGACGGCTGGAACGGCATGAGCCAGATCGTCGTGATGCCGAGGCCCTGCAGGTAGTCGAGCCTTCGCACGAGGCCCTGGAAGTCGCCGGTTCCATCGCCGTTCGCGTCCATGAACGTGCCGACGGAGAGGCAATAGACGATCGCGTTTTTGTACCAGAGGTCGTTGACCATGCGCTGTTGACGAAGCCCGGTTTGCCATGCTCGAAGGCGGCCGCGCCGGCAAGTCGGTAGGCGCGGGGACGGATCAAGTGTAGCCGCCGCGCTTCCCGTTCGACAATCCGTGCGACGCCAGAGACGAGCATGGTCGCCCGCGCGATCAATCAACGATCGAGGCAATACTGGCTGAAGAATCGAACGATCTCCGTGGTCGCGTGTGGACCGCGCGCATCGGTATGCGTACCGGCGGCGCTCCCTCCCGACCATGCATGACCGAGCCCGTGAACGATCCACTGCTCGCCGCTCGCCACGCCGTCGCGATCATGAAACACGTGATGTGTATAGCCGTGACCATTCCGCTCGATCTCGACGCGCGTCAACGGACTGGCTTCTGTTGCATCGAGCGCGCCGGACAGCAGCCGGCTCATGGAAACGATCTGGTCGCTGTTACGCGGATGCACGGTGTCGTCGGCATCGCCGTGAAAGACGATCAGTGGCACGGCACGCGCCCGGCTGCCATCGGGCGATAGTGCGGGCAAGCCCCCCTTCCCCATGCCGTCGTTCATGGCACAAAGCGCCGACAGCGGTTCGTCGGCCACGCCGAACGCGACGCCCGAATGAATCGCCGCCGCCGCGTAGAGCTCCGGATGCGTCACGGCGAGATTGACCGCCATCGCGCCGCCCGCGGACATCCCCGCGACATAGACGCGAGCCTCATCGACATTGCAGATCGCCATGACCTCGCGCGTCAGGGCGGCGATCATCGCCGTTTCGCCCGATTCCCGCGTCCGGTCTGCAGGCCTGAACCAGTTCCAGCACTTGAACGGATTCGCGCCCTCCGACTGCTCCGGATAAACGACGATATAACCCCGCGCTTCCGCGATGACGTTCATCTCGGTGCCTGCGGCGAAGTCGTCTGGGTCTTGCTGCGCGCCGTGCAGCATGACGATCATCGGCATCGGCTCGCTGTGGTAGCCGCTCGGCACATAGAGCTTGAAGTGAAGCGCGTCGTCGCCGTGCTCGAAACGGCTGCTCAACCAGTTGGGCTTGCCTGCTTGCAGAGTCAACCGCCCGACGGGCGATGCAGTCGCACTCGCCTGCGTGCCTTCCGGAGCAGCGCCATGCGCGGCGTCCGGCTTGCTGATCGTTTCCGGCGCGGCGCTCGCAACCGAGGTCTGCGGGTCGACGAAAAACTGAGCCGCGAGCCCTACTGGTCCAAGTGCGATCAGCGACCAGAACGTGTCGCGCGTCGAGGCAAACGCGTCGAAAGGGTCCATCGGTTTTCCTTATTCGTGTCGAGCACAATAAAAAGCCCGCCTGAAGCGGGCTTCGAACAACCGTGATACGCAAGGCCAAGCGTTCAGGATCAACGCTTCGAGCCGGCCTTGGCAGGACGTAGCGCGGCGTCCGATGCTTCCTGGACGTCGTCGGATACCTCGGCGCTGGCGTCGAGAATAACCTCGGCCGACTCGTTGACGACATCCGTCGATGCCGAGCCGATGTTCGACAAAAGCGCGGTGGGTCCCTGAGACATCGATTCGAATATGCCCTTCACGCCAAAGCCGTATTTTTCGTACTGGCCGCGCGTTTCGTTCAGGATGTCGGCTTCAGTCGCACGGACGATCTCGAAGTAATGCCGCGTATAGGCCGCCGTTTTCTCCGGAATCTCGGCAAGCAACGTCGATTGCCAGCTCAGGAAGTCACCCGGTTTCGCGCTGGAACCCGCCTTCAGAACCGACGTGCTTTCCTCGAACACCGTCTTCACGGTTTGCACGTTCAACTCGGCGAGTTGTTGAAGACCGCTCGCGAGACGCTTCGTCACGTTCACGAAGCTCTGAAGGTTTGCTGCTGCAACCGAGGATGCCTGCTGGGGGGAATAAGGAAACATTGACCGCTCCAAAAAAGGATTCATCAGGGCACGGTAATTTCCGCGCCTGTATTTTGCTGCGCTGCACCAATGAACCCATGATACGGGAGTCTTGCCGGGCGTCAAGTGCGCATTTCGGGCGGTTCATCTCCGTGCGGTCGGTCGTCGACATTGCTGGTCGACCTTTGGGGCGCTACTTCTGTAGCAGGAAGTCGCGCACCACGGGACCTACTTCGCTCGTTCGCGTGACGAGAAAGAGATGGCCGTCCTCAACGACGTGAAGCGTCGCCTGACGGATGCGGGAAGCCAGAATCTTCGCGTTGACGAGCGGCACGATGGGGTCGTCGTCACCGTGCATGACGAGCGTCGGCTGCCGCAGACGCCCGAGCCATAGCAGGCTGCTCCAGCCCCACACGGCAAGCAGTTGGTACACGTATCCTCGCCCGCCCGGCGCCTGGATGTGGCGTCCGTGTTCCTTCAGCAACTCGGGATCGCGCCGATATGCGCCGCCATAGATCTCCGCGCCGACCTCCTGCAGAAACTTCGGGTCCTTATAGCGGCGGGACCCGATCAGCTTGGACAGCACGGAAATCGGTCCGGGCACCATGATGACGCCCGGCGAAGTGGAAGCAAGCACCAGCCGCCGGCAACGCGACGGATACTGATACGCGAACTGCTGCGCAAGCGCTCCACCCCACGACACGCCGAGCACATCCACCGGCCCGCTGTAGCCGAGCTTCACGAGCAGCTTGTCGGTCAGCGCTGAGAGCGTGGAGAAGCGATACGGCGCGAGCGGCGCCGGCGACCCACCCACGCCCGGAATATCGAACATGACGACTTCGACGTCGCCGAGCGCATCGACGAACGGCTGGATCAGTTCCAGATTGGCGCCGATGCCATTGAAGATCACGAGCGGCGGCGAAGCATCGCTGCCTCGCCAGATGCCGACACGCAGCAATTGCCCTTCAAGAACGACGGAATGAATTTCCAAGGTGCGCACACTTTGCATTGTTCTTTTCCTTGCGAATGTGATCGGTTCGTCTCACGAGCGCGCCAGCATGACTCGTCGCGATGGGCAGGTCATGTCTTCGGATCAGGCGTCGAGGACATAGGCTCCCGGCGCGTCGGCCAGTCGTTTGTGGCGCTTGTTGCCGAGCGTCTTGGGGGCGGCGCGCAGCTCACCCGAACGTTCGGCGAGCCACTGTTGCCAGTCGTTCCACCACGAATCCGCATGAGCTTGAGCGCCGGCGAACCATGCATCGGCGTCGTCGGGCAGGTCTGCGTTGGAGAAGAACTTTGCTTTGGGATTGCCCGGGGGATTGATCAGGCTCTGGATATGGCCGCTCGAACTCAGCACGTAACGCGTGTTGCCGCCGAATGCGCGCGCCGTGTTGTAGACGCCTCTCCACGGCGTGATATGGTCCGTCATGCCAGCCATGACGTATGTGTCGCACGTGACCTCCGACAAATCGACCGGCGTGCCAAGGACGTTCAATGCCCGCGGCTTGGTGAAGAGATTGTCCTGGAAGATGTCCAGCAACTGACCGTGCAGCTTCGCCGGAAGACGTGTGGTGTCGTTGTTCCAGTAGAGAATGTCGAAGGCCGGCGGTGCCTTGCCGAGCAGATAGTTGTTGACCCAGAAGTTCCAGACGAGATCGTTGGGTCTCATCCAGGCGAACACGCGACCGATATCCTCGCCTTCCAGCACGCCCTTCGCCATGCTGTTCTGTTTTGCCATCTCGACGGCCTCGGGCGTGGTGAAGAGACCCAACTGGGACCGCGCGGTGTTGTCCAGCACCGCCACCATCAGCGTTGCCGCATTGACGGTCTTCTGATCGCGGCTTGCCAGATGACCTAGCAGCGCGGAGATCGTCATCGCACCGGAGCATGCGCCGTGCAGATTGACGTCCGCGTGACCGGTAATATCGCGCACGGCCTGGATCGCTTCGATGAGCGCAGCGACGTAGGTGTCCATGTCCCAGTCACGGTGTTCTGCGGTGGGATTGCGCCAGCTCACGACGAACACCTGGAACTCGCTCTTCACCAGATACTCGACGATGCTCTTGTTCGCAACCAGATCGAAGATGTAGAACTTGTTGATCTGCGGCGGCACGATCAATTGCGCGCGAGCGTAGACGTTCGGGGTCGTCGGCGCATACTGAATGAGTTCGAGGACCTCGTTGCGAAACACGACCGCACCCGCAGACGTGCCGAGATTTCTGCCGACTTCGAACGCGGTCTTGTCGACCTGCGCGGGCATGCCCTTGTTGTTCAGCGTGTCGGCGAGCATATTCTTCATGCCCGCGACGAAGCTCGTGCCGCCGGAATCCACGAACTTCCTGAGCGCTGCGGGATTGCCCGGCAGCGTGTTGGTCGGCGCGAGCGCGTCGGTCATGAGCGACATCACGAACTGCGCGCGTTCCTTGCTCGTTTCATCGAGTGCCGAGCGCTCGACGAAACCGGCAAGCGCATTGCGCCACGCCTGATAACCCTGCAACGTCGTGCGGTACATCACCTGATCGCGCCAGGCCGGATCGGCGAAGCGCTTGTCGCTTGCTTGCGGCAACGATGTGTCGTGGCCGGTCATGGCCGATGTCAGATCGCAGGCGAGCGCCGCGGCTTGATCGACGAGGAGCGCGGGATGCAGCATCGCCTGCGCGCCGATCTGCTGGACAGCCGCGAAAATGTCGATGGCTCGCAGGCCGACGAACGGGTTAGGTCCGAGCATGCCATCGGTCGCGCCAGCCGTGATGTCGTCGTTCTCGCTGCTTATGTTTGCTGCCATCTCGATCTCCGTGCGTTCATCCTTGCCTCCTCCTGCTGCGGTCACGCGACGAGCATCACGAGTGTCTGCGCGATCAGCGCGGGCTTGCCTTCGCCTTCGATCTGCAGTTCGTTGTCCATCTTGACGACGACGCGGCCTCCGTCCTTCCGTTCGATCGAAGTCAGCATCACGCGGGCTCGCACCCGGGCGCCGGCTTTGACCGGCGTCATGAAGCGCACCTTGTCGAGCCCGTAGTTCAAGCCGGCTGATGCATCGGCCGGAATGAGGCCGACTTCGATCGCGAGTGTCGCCAGCAACGAAAGCGTCAGATAGCCGTGCGCGATGGTGCCGCCGAAGGGGCTTTCGCGCTTCGCGCGCTCTTCGTTCAAGTGAATCCACTGCGTGTCGCCCGTGCATTGCGCGAAGGCGTCGATGCGCGCCTGGTCGACGACGACCCAGTCCGACATGCCCAACTCCTGGCCGACGAACTCATCGATCGTCGCCATGCTGTATCCAATGGTGCTCATGCTGTTGCTTTCCGTTTGGGCGATTGCGCGGCTCTTCGCGCAGGCGCTTCCTGTGGAGTGTGCCGACGATGCAGCGAAGGACATCGCGATGGCGCTTGAAGTCATGCAACAAGAATACGGAAGGAGCGGACTTTGGGCCCCTCTCGTGGCGGGAGGGCATCGAACGACGCGGGCGTCGGCCCTCCCCCCGCGAGAGGGTGACGCAAGACGGCTCTGGACTACGATGCAGCGCATCCATGCGCAACCGAAGGAAATCAATTGACGCGATCCATACCGATTGCCCGCGCCGACACGCTTAATGCCGGCTCGCGCATGCTCAAGTTCATCGACGGCCGCAGCGTCGTGCTGTTCAACATCGACGGCGTCGTTCACGCAATCGACAATTCCTGTCCGCACAACGGCGCATCGCTCGCGAATGGCCGCCTCGATGGCAATGTCCTGCAATGCCCGGCGCATGGCTTGCGCTTCGATTTGGTATCCGGGTGTGTCGTCGGCGCGAAGGGCATGTGCCTGAGCAAGCTTTCCATCGAGACGATCGACGGCGAACTGATCGTGCAAGTCGACGATTAATCGGATACCGCTTTTTGGCGGCATGCGGGTTCGTCACCGTTTGCCCGGCGACGTCAGACTGTAGGCGACCGCTCCCCGCGGTCGCGTTGAATGAGTCGAGTATCGCGGCCATCTGGATACTGCCGCGTGCGCCGTCTCTTCTGCGTTCCGAACCTCTTCGCAGTGCCCCTTCCCAATTGCCCTGCCGCGCGCCCCTCCTTTGCATCAAAAGGCGTATCGACACGCACTGAATTCGGCGCGCCATGCCGAAACTCAAATAGCAAAAACCGCGAGCAAACAATGGATGCAATTGGTGTGAAGTAATCAATCGCCAATCCGTTTCGAGCAAATCCTGCTCGAAATTCGACATTCGTCGAAATTAGCAAACGATCAACCGGCATTAAATACCGAATTCTGACGCAGCCTCGCGTTAAAGAAGGAGAATTTTCTTTCAATGAGTAATAGATGTAACAACTTGTTTCATAAGACAAATAGTAAAAAGCGGTAGTTTTGCTATTTTTTGCGTTTTTTAATGCCCGTGAAATCGGTAGAAGTCTGCTGGATATAATGCGTCGCATCCTAATCCAGTATTTTCTACCCATGACTGATACCAAATGTAACAACCTAGAAGCAATAAATACCGCTTCCGTTAATCCTGTTTCTTTCGACGCCCAATTCACTCGTCGGAAGTTTCTTTCCTTTTTGATGGCTGGTGCAGGCTCCACTGCTCTGGCGGCATGCGGCGGAGGTGGAGTCGCCGACGAAGGCGCGGACGTCGCGGGTGTGTCGAAGGTTGCCGCGACCGCATCGCCAGACGGCACGACGATTCCGTCGGCAACGTCTATCCTCGACAGCGCCGGAAACGTCTGGACTCTCGTCAGCAATCGCGTGACCCGCAACGGCGCGTCGGTCGCGACCGGCTCGGCCAAGCCGCTGACGCTGATCCTCTGGTACGGCGGCGTTATCTACGCGCAGAACGCCGACGGCACCTGGTACAAGAACGGCAGTCCGTGGACGTCGCTCGGCGCGACCGACCCGCGCCCGAAGACCAGCGCGGCTTCGCTCTTCTACGGCATGAACGGCCACATGGCCTACAACAGCGGCATCTACAAGACGACCACACCGGCCGCGCAACTCGCCTTGCTGCAGGATCTCGGCGCCGGCATCTATCGATGCGACACCGCAGGCGCCGGCATGTCTCAGGTGCTGGCCGACGCGCTCAACGGTGCGTTCAAGGGCAGCGGCGTGCAGATCCTGCCGGTCCTCAATCCGATCTCCGCAGGCTGGAACATCACCAGCACGGAAGCGGCGGCGTATACGCTCGGCTATAACCTCGGCGTCAACTGCACGAAGCCGCTGAAGGGTCTCGTGAAGTATGTCGAATGCGGCAACGAGTGCGATGTCCCGCTGAAGATCGGCGGCAACGGCGCCTCATGTGCGGACTGGAATCCGGCTTACTGGCCGTCGTTCCGCGGCGTGATCCGCGGCATGATCGACGGCGTGAAGGCGGTCGATCCGACCATCCAGGTCGGCGTGAACGTCGGCATTCCGATGGCTTACCGCGCGTTGCAGATGCTGTGGAACGGCATCTCGCCGGACGGCACGGCGGACGGCGTTGGCGGCGCGGCGCTCGTGCGCTGGGACATCACGATGTATCACTGGTACAAGAGTTCCTACGACATCCTGTATGCGGGCGGCCCGGCGCGAGTCGATATCCCGCAGGTGCTGAAGGACTCGTTCGGCATGCCGATCTGGCTGACGGAGTTCGGCTGGTCCGGCTCACTGGACACGCCCGATACGGCCGCCGCCTACGTCACGAAGGCAATGACGCAGTACAAGTCGATCAAGGACAAGTACAACATCCAGTGCATCATGATGTATTGCCTGATCGATCCGAACTACGGTCTGATTCAGGCGGATGGCGTGACGAAGAACCCTGCCTACAGCGCGTATAAAAGCTTCGTCGCTGCGAATCCGGTGTAATGCCCGGGTCGCACTCTGCCGGGCGGCGAGGTACGTGCATCTCGCCGACCGGGCTTTGCGATAAAGGCGAGGCGTTGCCAAACAGCCTTGGTAAGCGCCGATGGTATCGGCGAGCGCTTTGATTCGCCACTCGTCGACCTGCCGCGTCCGCGACCTTCAAAACGGACTGATGCCTGACATGCCTCCATCGACTGCAAGGTCGGCACCGGTCATATAACGCGATTCATCCGAGGCAAGAAAGAGGATCACCGCGGCGATTTCGGCGGGCTCGGCCGGCCGCTTCATCGGAATCGCTTTCGACCATTGCATCAGTTGCGCTTCGGACATGCGCAGGGAATCGAAGATCGGCGTGTGCGCAACGCCCGGTGAAATGCTGTTGACGCGTATATCGAACTCGACGAATTCTGCCGCAAAGCTCTTTGCCAGCGAGACCACCGCCGCCTTCGACGCGCAATAGGCGGAGAAATTCTTCGTGCCCTGATTGGCCGCCAGCGACGCAACGAGGATGATCGATGCAGGCCGCGCGAGAAACGGCAGCGCCTCGCGCACAGTCGAGTACACGCCGCCGACGTTGATGTCGAGAACCTCTGAGAACTGTTTCACCGACGTCTCGCGCACCGGCGTTTGCCGGGAAATACCCGCATTGGCGACAACGACATTGACATCGCATTGGAAATGGCCGACTGCGGACTCATACAACCGCCGCATGTCGTCCGGGTTCGCTGCGTCCGCAATGACAGGCAGGGCATGCTCGCCGAGCTTCTCGGCGGCGCGTTGCAGCTTGTCCGCGTCGCGCCCGCTGATCACCACGCGCGCGCCTTCGGAGACGAACCGTTCGGCGGCGGCGAAACCTATGCCGCTACTGCCGCCCGTCACTACCGCCAGAGCATGGTTCAACCGCATCGTCTCATCCCCGCACGTTGACGACCAATGCGCGGCCTGAATGGATCGCGCGCGTCGTATGGCCTGTGCCCTGCAGATCGGCTGCAAGGAAAACCGCGCCCGCTGCAAAGCGGCGAGGAGTGTCTCTCCCTTGCACGGTGATTTCAAGCTCGCCTTCGAGCACGACGACATATTGCCTGGACGGCGGGTTATGCCAGCCGAGGACATAGTCACCGTCGAACTCGTGCACGAGCACGCTTTCGCAAGGCTGCGGCGGCGATAACGATACGACAACGCCGCTGAAAGACACGGGAGCCGCTTCAAACGTGCGAATGGTCCTGAATGCCGAGTGTCCGTCGGGGCCGGTGTATATCTCGATGCATTCCATCGTGTCTCCTTGTGCCGCTACGACTCCGCGACAAGTACGTGCGCCTGAATCTTCCCGTCGACCGCTCCGGTGCCGAATCGCTGCGTGATCGCGGTCGCGCACGCGGAGGTCGCATCGTCGATGCTCGCGCCAGAGCGGGCCTCGATCTCATCGCGCAACGGCGTTCCCTGACAATACGCGACAGCAGGCACGCGGGCCGACGCCGCGCGACTGCGCGCTGCGACTGTCTCGACGTGCGGCGCCGCGCTGAAGCCCGCATCGGCGAGGGCGCGTGAAATCGCTTTTGAATCGAAGTAGCCGTGGGGCGTGCGCTGCAGGAAGCGTGGCGGGTCCGCGGGGAAGAGACCGGCAAGCGCGGCCGTGACAGTATCAGCGAACTCGTTTTCCTCGATGCGGTCCCAGACGTTGAACAACAGTACGCCGCCATGCCGAAGCACGCGCCGGGCTTCCGAAAACGCGCGCACCTTGTCTGGAAAGAACATGAAGCCGAACTGGCAGACGACAGCGTCGAAACTCGCGTCGTCGAACGGCAACTGCGCAGCGTCCGCCCGTTGCCAATCGATGCGCCTCGGTGCGCCGATTGCCGCGGCGCGATCCAGCATCGGCTGGTTGAGGTCGGTGGCAACCAGATCGACATGTATCGGCAATGCATGTGCCATCGCGCGGCTCACGACGCCCGTACCGGCAGCGGTTTCGAGCACCCGGGACGGATGGCGCGCGCTTACCCTCTTCGCGAGATCCGCGGCATAGGCTTCGAAGATCAACGGAACGAGGTACGTGTCATAGACTTCCGCGATCGAACCGGTGAAGCGAGTGTCGGTATGAATGCTGGTCATGCGCCTCCTCCTGCTGTACCAGCAATCATAGGTCGGAAGCGGTCGGTTGTGGTGGCCTGAAGAAATGGCGAAGTGACAGGGTCTGCAAGAAATGACTCACCGTGAACTCTGCTGCCAGCGCAAGACCGGATGGCTGCCACCCGTGGGCATGACCCACGCACCGTTCGGCCCAAAGTCCCACGTCGGGCCGAAACTCGCGGCGTTGCTCATCTGCGCGGTGCTCAAGCCGTTCGCATCGGGAATCGTGGGCCCGATTGCCACGGCGTCGGTGGCCGTGCTGCGCTCTTTGTCCCAGAACACGTTGTTCGCGATGGTCCCCTGATTGAAGACGACAAGGCCCGCTTCCTGATTCGGCGTGAACTGGGCAGTGATGGCCGAGGTCGTGAACGATTCGGTGATCGTGCCGTAGTTCGCGTCGACGAGTCCGCCAACGGAAAACAGGGCGACGTCCCCTGTCGAATAGGATTGGTTGATCGACCCGTAGTTTTGTCCGACGAGTCCGCCCCCGGAACTGTGCGAGCCGCCGCCGACGGCACCCGTGGCGAAAGATTGCGTGATCGACCCGTTGTTGACGCCGACAAGACCGCCATACTCGCCCGATCCGACGACCTGGGCGCCGCTCCATGAGCGTTCGATCGTGCCGTCGTTCTGCGCGACAAGACCGCCGCCGCCGAACGACGCCGATTCTTCCGCGCCGACCGAGCCGGTCGTGTACGCATTGACGACGAGCCCCCGGTTCTGTCCCGCGAGGATGCCCACCGGCCCCATAGAAGGGCCACCGACGACGGCATCCACCACGCCCAGGTTCCGCACGATACCGCTCGCGCCGATGATGCCGAACAGGCCCGTATAGTTCGTCGGGCCGGCCTGATCGGTCATGTACAGATTGCGGATGACATGGCCCATGCCGTCGAACTGGCCGTTGAACGGCGTGGCATCGGCAACGCCGATGCCGGCGAAGATATGAGGAAAGCCGCCGAGGTCGAGGTCCTTGCCGAGCGCGTAGTTGCCGCCGAAATCGAGCGAGACGTTTTGCAGGTCGCTGGCGGAATTGACGAGCCGATAAGTGGTCGATTGCGTCTTCAACCCGCTGTACGGCGCGGCGGTCCACGACGGGTTGCCCCGGATCGTGCCGGGCGTGTAGGTGCCGTTCATATCGTAGAGCGCCGCAACGGTGCCCGTGCTGCGCGACCAGTCGATCGTGCCGCGGTTCGCGATGCTGCCGCCATTGTCGGTGCCGGATGCATCGGCGCGTAGCGCAAGGTTGCCGCCGCCGGTGTTCGACACGATGCTCGTCGAACCGATGGTGACGTTGCGCTGCGCGTTCACCGCAAGCGACGCATCTCCGTTCCAGCGCAACGTCGAGGCGAGCTCGGCGTTGCCGTCCGTCGCGTTCAGCGCGATCGACGTGCCGCCCGACAGGTTGCGCGCGAGCACGACGGCAGTGAGCGGGCCAACGTTCAGCGTCGGTGCCGATATATTCCATTGCGCTGCTTTGATGTCGGCGTTATCCAGATGCAGCGCGCGGCCGCTCGTATCGACCACCCCGCCGCTGCCGTCCGCGTTCGAGGCCTCGATGTTCGAATGGACATGGGCCGTGCCGCCGTTCGCCACGAGCCATACGTGGCCGTCGCGGGTTGCGGTGCCGGTCGCGCGCAACGCGTCGCTGTGGCCGGCGAGTGCGAACACGTTGCCATCGGCGGTCTGCAGCGCCACCTGAGCCGCGCGTATGGCGCCCTTGTTCACCACGTCGCCGTGCGCGCCCGGTTGCACGAAGACTTGCGGCGCGGTCGTCGAATCCTTGAGCAGCACCTGGCTGCCGGTCGCGAGTTCCGCCGATCCGCGAGGCGCGTCGATGCTGCCCTCGTTCTGCACGAGCTTGCGCGAGATGAGAAAGACATCGCCGCCGCTCGAACTGATCTTGCCCAGGTTGACGACGGCCGCATCGCTCGTGCCGCTGAAACTGAGTGAGCCGCCGTTCATGAACGCATCGTTGCAGATATCGAGCGTGGATGCGGCGAAGCGACCACCCGTGGTGACGACGCCGTTCGGACCGACCACGACGCCTTGTGGATTGATCAGGTAGAAGCTGCCGGTCGCGTTGAGCCGGCCGTCGATGACGGAGCGGCTGAGTCCCGTGACGCGGCTCAGCGTCGCGCCGGTGCCGTTGTTGACGTTGACGCTGTTGCCGTTGCCGATGGAGAAGCTGCGCCAGTCGATGATGCCGCGCGGCGTGCTTTGTGTGATCTCGACCGCGTTGTTGCCCGTGGCGATGGTGCCCGCCCCGGCCGCGAACTTGCCGCCTTGCGGCAGCGGCCCCGCAGCGAGGACACTGTTGCTCATCGCCGTCAGGACAAACACTGCCAGCGCTGTGGGGCATTGGAAATCGCAATACCGCATGATGTCTCCCTCCACGGGTCGCTCGTCATTGATTAAGTACTTATTGGCGTATCCTATGTTTTAGAACAATTTTTTAAAATTGCTAAGAAGAAATCCAGGGAGAGCGCTCGCGCCATGCAACTTCAAACGGGCAACCTGTTCAGCCTCGAAGCGAAGCACAACAGCGAAGAGCAAGTCGACGTGCTCGTGACAGGGCAGCGCCTGAACGTGGAGCGGATCGTATCGATGGGTCACGCGAGTCCCGAAGGGTTCTGGTACGACGACTCGCGCGCCGAATGGGTCGTCTTGCTGTCGGGCGCGGCCGCGCTCGAGTTCGAAACAGATTCGACGCTGCACGAAATGCGTCCCGGCGACTACGTGCTGATCGAGCCGCATTGCCGGCATCGCGTCGCGTGGACGCATGCCGACGAGCAAACCGTCTGGCTTGCGATATATCACGAACGCTGAATGAGCGCGGCGTCCGACCAGGTTCTGCCCGATAATGGCGCCCAGCCCGAGAAGAGCGTCGATGCGCTGGCTCTCGGCGCAACGGGAGGTCACCATGCATCTCGCTGGCACCATACTTCCGATCTTTGCGATCATTCTTGCGGGATGGCTCGCCGGCGCTTCCGGTTACATACCGCGCGCGCTGGCCGCGCCACTGATGCGCTTTGCCTACTACGTGGCGATGCCGTCCCTCGTCTTCCTGACGATTGCCGACGAGTCGCTTCACGCGCTCCTCGACTGGCGCTTTCTCGCTGCGTTCGGCGGCGGTTCCATGATCTGCTTTGCGGCGGTGATGATCTACATGCGAATCGCGCGCGGCGCAGGCATCGGAGCAAGCGGCATGCTGGCCGCTGCCGTGTCGATGACGAACACCGGATTCGTCGCCCTTCCAATATTGAAGACGCTTTACGGCAAGCCGGGCGTGCTCGCGGCGGCGATCGCGACGGTGTTCATCGGCGCCGTCATGTTTCCGATACTGGTTCTGCTGCTGGAGATCGGACGACACGACACTTCGCACAACATACGGACGGCGGCGTTGATTCGGCAGATCGCCACCAATCCCGTCATCCTTGCCACGATCTTCGGACTGCTTTGGTCCATGCTCGGTTCGACACTGCCGGGACCTGTCGCATCGTCGCTCGCGATGCTTGGCGAAGCGCTAACGCCATGCGCGCTGTTCGCCATCGGACTGGATCTGACCATCGCCGAACTGCGCGAACGCCTAGGCCTCTATGCGTTGCTGACCGTGCTCAAACTCGCCGTCATGCCGCTTGTTGTCTACGCGCTTTGCCTTGCGGCCGACCTTGGCAGGACTGCGACCGTCGCCGCCGTCGTATGCGCTGCCGTGCCGACCGCCAAGAGCGCGTATGTGCTCGCGGTGGAATACGACGTCGAAAAGAACGTAGTCGGCGCAGTGATCTCGATGACTACGCTCTTTTCAGTCCTCACGCTGCTCGGCTGGCTATACGTTCTTTAGCGCGGCGCACCGCCTTGCGCTAAAGAGCCGCTTGAACCAGATTGCGCGGCGTGCCCGCGATGAAACTTTCGATGTTGTCGATCAACTGGTCGGCGAGCGCCTGCTGCGCTTCGTCCGATGCCCATGCGACATGCGGCGTCACGATGACGTTCGGCCGCCCGGCGATACGCATCAGCGGGTTGTCGGCGGCCGGTGGCTCGCCCGACACGACATCGAAGCCCGCGCCGCTGATGAGGCCTTCGTCGAGCGCGCGCGCGAGATCGGCTTCATCGACGAGTCCGCCGCGCGCCGTGTTGATGATCAGGGGCTTGCGCTTCATCGCGCGGAATTCGGGCATCGCGAGCATGCCGCGCGTCTGCGGCGTGAGCGGACTGTGCACAGTGATGATGTCGCTCGTCGCGAGCATTTGGTCCCACGGCGTGTAGAGCGGCCCGAACCCCTGGCTGCCTTTGTGCGCCGCGAATATCGGCCGCGCGCCGAAGACCTTCGCGATCTCCGCGACGCGCTGGCCGAGCACGCCTTCCCCGATGATGCCGAGCGTGGCGCCCGCCAGATCGCGGATCGGATGATCGAAGAAGCAGAACTGGCCGGACTTCTGCCAGACGCCGTTCAGCACATCGTCGCGATACGCGATCAGGTTGCGACGCAACGCGAGCATCAGCGCGAACGTATGCTCGGGCACCGTGTTCACCGCATAGCCGCGAATGTTCGCCACCGCGACGCCATGACGCGCGCAGGCGGCCTTGTCGACGCAATCGGTGCCGGTCGCCGCGACAGCCACGAGTTTCAGTCCCGAGCTTTGCGCGAGGATGTCGGCGGTGAGCGCGACCTTGTTCGTGATGACGATGGACGCACCCGCGATGCGCGCCGC
Organism: Caballeronia sp. LZ024; assembly: GCF_031451455.1. Taxonomy (NCBI): domain Bacteria; kingdom Pseudomonadati; phylum Pseudomonadota; class Betaproteobacteria; order Burkholderiales; family Burkholderiaceae; genus Caballeronia; species Caballeronia sp. LZ024. Next base: position 165,931 of record NZ_JARUXL010000002.1, read on the forward strand.
CACGTCCTCCGGATGCGTCTGCGCATATTCCGCGAGTTCGTGCGCGAAGCCCGGCCTGCGCAGCGTGATCTGCGGAGCGAGCGTGGCGCGGTCGAGAAATACGATCTTGTGCATGATCAGCCTTCGTGGGATGAGATGAGGCGCTTCGCCTCGGCGGCGATATGCGCGGGCGTGATGCCGAAATGTTCATACAGCGCCTCGGCGGGACCGGAAGCGCCGAAGCCCGGCATCCCGACGAAGCCGCCGCGCTCGCCGAGATAGCGGTCCCAGCCGAAGCGCACCGCCGCTTCCACCGCGACGCGCACCGTGCCCGCGCCGAGCACGGACACACGGTAGGCGGCGTCCTGTTCGTCGAAGATCTCGCAGCACGGCATCGATACGACCGCCGTCGCGATGCCTTCCGCCTGCAAGCGCGCACGCGCTTCGAGTGCGAGCGCGACTTCCGATCCGGTCGCGATCAGTGTGACGCGACGCTTGCCGCCCTCGGCTTCGGCCAGCACGTAGGCGCCGCGCTGCGACAGGTTGGCGGCCGCGTGCGTCGTGCGCACCGTGGGCAACGCCTGCCGCGCGAACACGAGCGTGCTCGGCCCGCTCCGATGTTCGAGCGCGATCATCCAGCACTCGGCGGCTTCGACGGCATCGGCGGGACGGAACACGCGCATGTTCGGCATCGCGCGCAGCGACGCGAGAATCTCGACAGGCTGATGCGTCGGCCCGTTCCTGCCGACGCCGATCGAATCGTGACTGAACACGAACTTGACCGGCAGGCCCATCAACGCGGCCATGCGCATCGCGGGACGCTCGTAGTCGGAGAACGCGAGATAGGTGACGGCGAGCGGAATGACGCCGCCGTGCGCGGCCATGCCGTTCGCCATCGCGCCCATCAGATGTTCGCGCACGCCGCAGTGCACGTAGGCGCCGCTCCGATCGTTCGCGGTGAACGCCTTGAGGCTGCGCTTGTGGCCGGTCGGCGCTTCGAGGTCCGCGCAGCCGACCATGCGTTCCGGCAGATACGGCACAAGCAGATCATTGATCTCACCGGAGATGGTGATGCCCGCCTGTGCGTCGCGCGATTCGACTGCGCGCCGCTGGTAGGCCTCCAGTACGTCGCGCAAGCCATCGGGCAGACGCCCTGCCTGGATGCGCTCGAACTCGGCGCGCTCGCCCGCCGGCAACGCCGCCACGCGCGCCTGCCACGCGCGATATTCGTCATCGCTGCGACGTCCGGCGCTGCGCCACGCATCGAGCACGTCGGCGGGCACGTCGAACGGCGCGTGCGGCCAGCCGAGTTCGCGGCGCGCGGCTTCCGAATCCGCATCGAAGAGCTTGCCGCTGTGGCCGCCTCGCTGTCCCTGAAGTCGCGCGATGCCACGCGCGATCACGGTGCGGCACGCGATCATCGAAGGTCGCGGATCGCGGCGCGCCATCACGAGCGCCGCCGATACCGCTTCGAGATCGTGCCCGTCTACTTCGATCACCTGCCAGCCCGCGACGCGAAAGCGCGCGCTCACGTCCTCGGAGATCGAAAGCGACGTGCTGCCGTCGTCGGTGATCTGGTTGTCGTCCCAGCAGAGGATGAGCTTGCCGAGCTGCAAATGGCCCGCGAGCGAGACCATCTCCTGGCCGATGCCTTCCTGCAGGCAACCATCGCCGACGAACGCATACGTGTAGTGATCGACGATGCCATCGCCGAAGCGCGCGTTCTGATAAGCCTCCGCGACCGCCATGCCGAACGCGTTCGCGATACCCTGCCCGAGCGGCCCCGTCGTCACTTCGATTCCGGCGGCGGGTTCGAACTCGGGATGCCCGGCGCAGGTCGAGCCCATCTCGCGGAACGACTTGAGCGCGTCGATCCCGAAGTGCGCGTAGCCCGTGAGATGCAGTAGCGCGTACAGCAGCATCGAGCCGTGGCCGTTCGACAAGACGAAGCGGTCGCGATCGGGCCATTGCGGATCGGCGGGATTGAACTTCATGTGGCGCGTGAAGAGCGCCGTCGCGATCTCGGCCATGCCGAGCGGCACGCCCTGATGGCCTTCGCCGGCGCGCACGATCGAGTCGATGGCGAGAAAGCGGATCGCATCGGCGAGCGGCCGGGCCTCGGTATTTGACATGACGCATCTCTCCTGTGCCGCCCCGATGCGGGCGGCGTCTAAGGCAATTGGAAGATACGCCCCCGCCTGAACGGCGAGGGGCGTGGATCAATGCAGGAAGCCGGTCGAGATCCAGGGCACCGCCGCGACCACGATCAGGCCGACGATGAGCGCCAGGATGTAACCGACGATCGGCTTCATGCCTTCGTCCGGATGGATGCGGCTCACCGCGCAGGCCGAGTAATAGCCCACGCCGAAGGGCGGTGCGAACAGGCCGACGCCCATCGACAGGATCACGACCATCGAGTAGTGAACGTCGTCGATGCCCATCTGGCGCGCGATGGGGAACATCAGCGGACCGAACAGCACGATCGCGGGAATGCCTTCCAGCACGCTGCCGAGCACGATGAACGCGACGATCGAGGCTGCCATGAACATCGCCGCGCCGCCCGGCAAGCCGCCCATCGTGCGGGCAAGCTGGCCGGAGAAGCCCGACTGCGTGAGCGCCCACGCCATGCCGGTCGCCGCGCCGATGATCAACAGGATCGCGCCCGACAGCGCGGCCGTGTCGATCAGCATCGGCTTCAGGCGCGCCCATTCGAAGCGGCGGTAGATGAGGAGCCCCGCGAGCACGGCATACGCGATGCCGATCGTGGACACCTCGGTTGCCGTCGCGATGCCTTCGACCACCGCCGCGCGGATCACGAACGGCAGCGCGAGCGCCGGTACCGCGATCACCAGCTTCTTCGCGATCTCGGCACGGTTCGCGCGACGCACGCCCGACAAATCGTCGCCGCGATAACGCCACCACACGACCGCGCACAGCGTCACGGCAAGCACGACGCCCGGCAGCATGCCGCCCGTGAAGAGCGCCGAGATCGACACGCCCGTCACCGAGCCGAGCGTGATCAAGACGAGGCTCGGCGGAATCGTCTCGGTCTGCGCGCCGGTGGCGGCGAGCAGCGCGACGAGATCGCCGGGCTTCGCGCCGCGCGCCTTCATCTCGGGAAACAGCACCGGCGCGACGGCGGCCATGTCGGCGGCCTTCGAGCCCGAAATACCCGACACGAGATACATCGCGCCGACCAGCACGTAGGACAGACCGCCACGCACATGTCCGAGCAGGCTCGCCAGAAACGCGATCATCGCGGCGGCCATGCCGGTCATCTCGATCAACTGGCCGAGGAACACGAAGAGCGGCACCGAGAGCAGGATCAGGTGCGACATGCCCTCATCCATGCGACCGACCACGACGACGAGCGGCGTGCTCGTCGTGAGCGCGAGATAGCCGAAGGTCGCGAGGCCGAACGAGAACGCGATCGGCACGCCCGAGAGCACGGTCAGCGCCACCAGCCCGACAAAGAAGATCAGCAGGTTGACGTTGCCGAGGTCGCGGAACACCGGCGCGAGCGCATAGAAGCTGCCCCCGACCACGGCGACCAGCACCAGCGCCGCGATCGTCAGACGCCAGTTGGCGCTACGCACGAGCCGCAGGCACGCGACGAGCAACATCAGCGCCGTGCCGACCGGCAGCGCCGCCGCCCGCCACGAGTTCGGGATTTCGAGTGCGGGCGTCGTGATGAACGCTTCGTCCTGCGCGAACTCGACAGCCGGGCCGATCACGAGCACGAGGAACGCGAGCGGCGCCGCGATCGCGATGACTTCGAGGAACGCCCGCACGCCCGGCGACGCCATGCCGACGAGCGCCGTCATCCGCATGTGCTCGCCGCGCCGCAACGCGACCACCGCGCCGAGCATGGCGAGCCACAGGAAGAGGATGGACGCGAGCTCGTCGGACCAGACGAGCGGCGCGTGCAGCAGGTAACGGCTCGTCACGCCCGTGAGCAGTACCACGATTTCCGCGAGCACCAAGAGCGCGGCAGGGATCTCCACAAGATGACCGAGAACGGTGTCGAGGACACCGGCTATGCGGCGCGGCGCCGCGTGCGAAGCCGTGTACGTAGTCATGGCATCACACCAGCTTGCCGACGTTCTTTTCCAGGAGCGACCAGCCCTCGTTGCCGTACTTGGTTTTCCAGTCGCTGTAGAAGCTCGTCTTGCGCAGCGCGTTGCGGAAGGCTTCGCGATCGACTTCCACGATGTTGATGCCCTTCGTCTTCAGGTCCGTGCGCAGCGAGACATTGAGCTTCGCGATGTCCGCGCGCTGCAGCATGCCGGCCGCTTCGAACTCGCGCGTGACGATCGCGCGCATGTCGGCGGGAAGCTTCTCCCACGCGCGGCGGTTACCGAGAATCCAGTAGGCGTCCCATACGTGCGAGGTCAGGCTGATCGACTTCTGCACTTCGTAGAGCTTCGCTGTCGCGATGATCGGCAGCGGATTTTCCTGGCCTTCCACCACGCCCGTCTGCAAGGCGGAATAGAGCTCGTTGAAGTTGATCGGCGAGGGGCCGGCGTCGAGCGCCTTGAAGAGCGACGTGAGCATCGGCGCCTGCGGCACGCGAATCTTGAAGCCCTTGAGGTCATCGGGCGTCTTCACGACGCGCGTCGACGAACTGACCTGACGGAAGCCGTTGTCCCACGCGCGCGAGACCGACACAATGCCCGCCTTCTCGATCTGGCCGCGCACATAGGCGCCGAGGTCGCCGTCCATCGCCTTCCAGACGGCGTCGTAGTCCTGGAACGCGAAACCCGTGTTGACGATGCCGGCGGCAGGCGCGAGCGTCGCGAGAATCGACGATGCCTGGTTGAAGAACTCCACGCCGCCGCTGCGCACTTGCGAGAGCAGATCGGTGTCCGAGCCCAATTGGTTCGCCGGGAAGAGCTTGATATCGAGCTTGCCGCCCGTGGCTTCGCGGATCTTGTTCAGCGCTTCCTGCGCGCGAATGTTGACGGGATGCGTCGGGTCCTGGCCGGTCGCGAGCTTGTAGTTGAATTCGGCGGCGGACGCGCGGTGCGAAAGGCCCAACAGCGGCGCCGCGGCGGCGACCGTGGCGCCCGCTTTCAGGAACGTGCGGCGGTCGATGCCCTTCAGGGCGGTCGGACGGGTTGTCATGGTGTGCTCCTCCAATACTGGGTATCGGTATGGTTATCGCGCCTTCCGAGGCTGTTTTTTTGCGGCGCCTCGTGGACGCTTCATTCGATGCGTTTCGGCAATGCGCTCTTCGGCGCGTGTGCCTGGCGGCGACGCTCAACCGTGGATCAGCATGCCTCCGTTGACGTCGATGACGGCGCCGGTAATGTACGACGAAATGTCCGCCGCGAGGAAGAGGAACGCACCCGCGACGTCATCCGGCACGCCGAGGCGGCCTGCCGGAATACCCGCGAGAATCTCGCCGCGCTTCTCTTCAGGGATCTTGCCCGCGTTGATGTCGGTCTGGATCAGACCCGGCGTCACGCAATTGACGCGGATGCCTTCGCCGCCCAGTTCGCGCGCCATCGCCTTTGCGAGACCGAGCACGCCCGCCTTCGCGGCCGAGTAGTGCGGACCGCCCAGGATGCCGCCGCCGCGCTGCGCGGAGACCGACGACATGCAGCCGATTGCCCCGCTCTTCTGCTTCTTCATCTGCGGCACGACGGCTTGCGACAGATACAGCACGCCGCGCAGGTTGACATCGAGGATGCGGTCCCAGCTTCGCGGGTCGATATCGAGGAACTTCGCCGCCTGCGTAATGCCTGCATTGTTGATGAGCACGTCGATCTTGCCGAAGTCGGCGACGACTTTCGCTACGGCATCCTCGCAGGCCTGCCGGTCGGTCACGTTGCACACATAGCCGCGATGCTCCGCGCCGATCGATGCCGCCGCTTCCTTCGCCTGGGCTTCGTCGAGATCGAGGATCGCGACCTTCGCGCCGTGCTTCGCGAACATGCGTGCGGTCGCCATGCCGATACCGCGGGGAGATGCTGCGCCGGAAATGACGGCGACCTTGCCTTCGAGAAGACGCGAGTCGGACATGATGGGTTTCTCCTGATTCCTGATGAGGGTGTGTGTGGTTTGATGCGCAGTGTCAGCCGAGCCAGTTCCTGATGGTGTCGACCATCACGTTCGTCGAAATGCCGTAGCGGTCGTGCAGGGTGGGCAGTGCGCCCGCGTCGAGGAATGCGTCTGGCAAGGCAATCTGGCGGAACGGCGGCGTGATGCCCGCCGTAAGAAGCGCGGTCGCGACGCCTTCGCCAAGGCCGCCGATGCCGGTATGGTTTTCCGCGACCACGACGAGGCGCCCGGAGCGCTTCGCTTCGCGCAGGATCGTGACGGTGTCGAGCGGCTTGATGGTCGGCACATGCAGCACGCCCACGCCGACGTTGTCCGCTTCGAAGGCCTTCGCCACTTCGAGCGCGCGCATCGTCATGATGCCGGTCGAAATGATCAGCACTTCGGCGCCGTCGCGCAGCAGTTTCGCCTTGCCGAGTTCGAACTGATAGTCGTATTCATCGAGCACGACGGGCACGTTGCCGCGCAAAAGGCGTGCATACACCGGGCCCTTGTGGTCGGCCATCGCGGGCACCATCTGTTCGATTTCGAGCGCATCGCACGGATCGATCACGGTCATGCCCGGCATCGCGCGCATCAAGGCGAGATCTTCCGCCGCCTGATGGCTCGGGCCGTAGCCGGTCGTGAGTCCGGGCAACGCGCAGACGATCTTCACATCAAGATTGTCTTCGGCGATCGCCTGATGCATGAAGTCGTAGGCGCGGCGCGTCGCGAACACGGCGTAGGTCGTCACCCACGGCTGCGCACCTTCGTGTGCGAGACCGGCTGCCGCGCCCATCAGCAGTTGCTCGGCCATGCCCATCTGGTAGTAGCGCTCGGGAAACTCCTTCGCGAAGAGATGCAGGTCGGTGTACTTGCCGAGGTCGGCGGTCATGCCGACCACGTTCTGCCGCTCTCGCGCCAGTTCGACGAGCGCCTTCCCGAACGGCGCCGAGCGCGTGATCTGCCCTTCGCTCGCAATCGAAGCGATCATCGCCGAGGTCTTCAGGCGCGGCTTCTTCGTCGTGGTGTCGTTCATGCTTGTCTCCCTTCGTCGAGCGCGGCAAGCGCCAGTTGCCATTCGTGCGGATCGACGCGGATGAAGTGATTCTTCTCGCGCTCTTCGAGGAACGGGACGCCGCAGCCCATGCGCGTATCGCAGACGATCATGCGCGGCCGCGGTTCCGGATGATTGCGTGCGTTGTCGAACGCAGCCTTCACGGCATCGATGTCGTTGCCGTCGATGCGTTGCGTGTACCAGCCGAACGATTCGAGTTTTTCGACGAGCGGCTCGAACGCCATGATCTGCGTCGACGGGCCATCGGCTTGCTGATTGTTGACGTCGACCATCGCGATCAGGTTGTCGAGCTTCCAGTGAGCCGCCGACATGATGCCTTCCCAGATCGCGCCTTCATCGAGTTCGCCGTCGGAGAAGAGCGTGTAGACGAATGCGTCCGAACCCTTGCGCTTCAGACCGAGGCAGCGGCCCACTGCAATCGTCAGACCGTGGCCGAGCGAGCCGCCCGACATCTCCATGCCCGGCGTGTAGGCGGCCATACCGGACATCGGCAGGCGGCTGTCGTCGCTGCCGTAGGTTTCGAGTTCTTCCGGCGGCAGGAAGCCGGCTTCGAAGAGCGCCGCATAAAGCGCGATTGCATAGTGACCGTTCGAGAGCAGGAAGCGGTCGCGCCCTTCCCAGTCGGGATTCTCGGGCTGGTAACGCATTGCGCCGAAGTAGGCGACCGCCAGCACATCGGCGATATCGAGAGCCTGGCCGATATAGCCTTGGCCCTGCACTTCACCCATCAGCAGCGCGTTGCGCCGGATGCGGTAGGCGCGTTCCGCGAGAGGGGCGCGTTGCCCGGCTTCGCTCGTATTCACGAGTTGTCTCCATCTTGTATCGGCAGACAAAACGGCTGTCGGCCTCGGTTCTGGATGATGTGAAGTAGCCGCTTTAGAGGCCTCCGCATCCACCCTCGCCGCATCGGGAAAACCCGTGTCGTATAAGGCTCGGCGAGTGATTCAAGCGTATCGGCTTGAGTCCGCGCGCTCAAACGAATTAAAGTGGCTGATCGCTGAATTGAATTCACCCGGATACTGCAATGCAAAATCGCGCGACACTCAAGTCGATACAAGCCTTCGAGGCGGCGGCCAGGCTATCGTCGTTCGCGCTTGCAGCAGAAGAGTTGTTCGTGACGCCCTCGGCGATCAGTCATCAGGTGAAGCTGCTGGAGGAGCAATTGGGCGTGCGGCTCTTTCATCGCGTGCATCGCGCGGTCGTGCTCACCGACATCGGCCGGACGTACGCCGAGGAGATCGGCGCAGCGTTCGGACGCATTGAGGCCGCGACGCGGGACGCTGGCCGCGTCGCGAAGAGCGACATCCTCACCGTGCATTCGACGCCGAGCTTCGCGACGCAATGGCTCATGTCGCGGCTCGCGCGGTTCAGCGCGCTCAATCCGGATATCGACGTGCGGCTCAATGCGTCGACGGAACCTTGCGACCTCACCACCGGCGCGGTCGATGTCGAGATTCGTTACGGCGCGCGCAAGATGCAGCCGGCCGGTACGATGGTGCTCGAGTTCCCGCCGGAAACCATCGTGCCGCTTTGCTCGCCGGCGTTGATGCAAGGCGAGCAACCGATCCGCACGGTGGCGGACCTGCGGCATCATGCGCTGATTCATAGCGAGGGATGCCTGGTGGGATGGCGCGACTGGATGCGCCTCTACCGCAAGACCGTCGTCGACATCACGCGCGGGCCGCGCTTCGCGCGCTCCTTCATGGCGATCAGCGCGGCGGCGGATGGAATGGGGGTGTGCCTCGAAAGCCTGCTGCTCGTGCAGAGAGAGCTCGAGACGGGACGGCTCGTGGCGCCGCTCGGCGTGGAAGGACTGCGGGTAAAGGGCTATACGATGAATCTGCTCAAGTCGCGCGCGGAGTTGCCGAAGCTGCGCAATTTCCAGGACTGGCTCTTTACCGAACTCGACAAGTCCGTGCGCGACTGATGATGCGTTGCCGATGTGCAGCCGCGCATTGCGCGCCCTATGGGTCCTGCCTCGACTGACAGGCTCGGCAGTCTCACTTCGTCAGATTTGCGCTCTTCCGCCATCGACAAACATTTCGATGCCGGTGATATAGCTCGCGTCATCGGATGCGAGGAACGATACGGCCTTGGCAATCTCATCCGCTTCACCGACCCGGCCTAACGGCGTCGTTTCGCTTACCTCGCGGCGATACGCGTCTATCTGTTCATCGGTGAGCTTGAGTTCCGTCTTGTAGGCGGGAGTCACGACCACGCCGGGCGAGACCACGTTGACGCGAATGTCGCGGCCCTTGAGATCGCTGGCCCAGGTTCGCGCGAACGAGCGCAAAGCCGCCTTGGTCGCAGCGTAGACGCCGAACGCAGGCGTGCCCTGAATCGACGTGATCGAACCGGTGATCACGATGGCGCTGCCGGGCCGCATCAAAGGCAACGCATTCTGGACCGTGAACAATGTCCCTTTGACGTTGATGCCGAAGTACTTGTCGAACTGGGCCTCGGTGATCTGGCCGAGCGGCGAGAATTCGCCGCCGCCTGCGTTGGCGAACAGAATGTCGAGATGCCCGTGCGTGTCGGAAACCGTTTGGAACATCCGCTGCAAGTCTTCCGCCAGCGAGACGTCTGCGCGGATAGCAATGGCGCCATGACCGATCTGTTCGACTGCGGCATCGAGTTCGGCCTGACGGCGGCCGGAGATATAGACCGTCGCGCCTTCGCGCGCGAAGCGCTCGGCGGCGGCAAGGCCGATGCCGGAACTGCCGCCGGTGACCAAAACGATTTTGCCGGCGTGACGGCTTGCATCGATATGACGGTTAGCGAATGCGTTCATTGCGTGCTCCTTGTGTGCCATGTGAAGGTGAACCTCAGCTTATTCCCTGCATTCGATGCGATAAAGCCGTATTCTTTACCGTCTTTATGCACCGATATGCATAATCAGCGGAGGCAACTAAGCTGTGGATCATTTGCAAGCCATTCGAATTTTTGCGCGCGTGGTGGAAACAGGAAGCTTCACGCGGGCTGCGGCGTCGCTCGACATGCCGAATACGACGGTCAGCAAATGGGTGCGCTCGCTCGAAGCTCATCTCGGCGTGAAGCTTCTCGAACGCAGCACCCGACGCGTAACGGTGACGACCGACGGCGCCGCATATTACGAGCGTATGCGCTTCCTGCTAAGCGAACTGGACGATGTCGAAGCGACATTGGGCCGTGCGCACGGCAGTCCGCGAGGCGCACTCAGGATCGATACCGGCGGGTCGGTGGCGAGCGGCATCCTGATACCGGCGCTCTCGTCGTTTCGGGCGCAATACCCTGACATCCAGTTGCTGTTGAGTGTGACGGATCGAACCGCCGATCTGATTGCCGAGAATATCGACTGCGCTGTTCGCAGCACGGCGAACGACCCGGCGCTCGTTACGCAGCGCATAGGCACGCTGCGCTGGGCGACGCTCGCGAGTCCCTCGTATCTCGCGAAGCACGGCACACCGTCGCATCCACGCCAGATCGCCGATGACGGCCATGCGGTAGTCGGGTACTTTTCGGCGAGCAGCAGTGCTGTCCAACCGCTTCGATTCGCATGCGCTGGCGAACGGCTGGTCCTGGACGATGTGCGCAACGACGTCCTGGTCAGCGAGAGCAACGCGCACCTCGCGACTGCAATGGCAGGCCTGGGCATCGTCCAGACGCTAGAGTTCATGGGACTTCCGGCGATCGCGCGCGGTGAACTCATTTCTATTCTCAGCGAGTGGAATCCCGAGCCGCTCGACGTTTATGTCGCGTATCCGCCGAGTCGTCGATTCAGCACGAAAGTACGGGTATTCGTCGATTGGGTCAAAGCGCTCTTCGCTTCGTTGAGCCCTTGAAGCTTAGACGGACGCGCGTTCCCAACCGGCGAACAGCGCACCAAAAATCCGAAGCCCGCCTAAAAGCGCGATTTCGGGTAAACGATTAACCCGCCCTTTCGAGTGTGCCGAGCGGATCAAAAATAACGATGCTATATTGCGCCAGACCGGCATGCACGCTGGCACAAGCGGCCGCCGCTCGGGGCAGACAGCCCGCCATCCGTACGCTCAAATCACGGAGGAGACATGAAGATAAAGAAAGCGATTGACCGCATTCCCGGCGGCCTCATGCTGGTGCCCCTGTTGCTCGGCGCCTGCGTTCATACGTTCGCGCCGGGCGCCGGCAAGTATTTCGGCTCGTTCACCAATGGCCTCATCACCGGCACCGTGCCGATCCTCGCGGTGTGGTTCTTCTGCATGGGCGCGACCATCGATCTTCGCGCGACCGGAACCGTGCTTCGCAAGTCGGGCACCTTGCTGGTCACGAAGATGGCCGTTGCATGGGTCGCGACGATCCTCGCGGCGCGCTTCATCCCGATCGACGGCATCAAGACCGGTCTCTTCGCGGGACTGTCCGTGCTGGCGATCACGACGTCGATGGACATGACCAACGGCGGACTCTACGCCGCCGTCATGCAGCAATACGGCAGCCGCGAAGAGGCGGGCGCGTTCGTGCTGATGTCGGTGGAATCCGGGCCGCTCATCAGCATGCTCATTCTCGGCGCAACGGGTGTCGCGGTCTTCGAGCCGCGGCTGTTCGTCGGTGCGGTGCTGCCGTTTCTGATCGGCTTCGCGCTCGGCAATCTCGACGGCGACCTGCGCGAACTCTTCGGCCGCTGCGTCCATCCGCTGATTCCGTTCTTCGGCTTTGCGCTTGGCAACGGCATCGACCTGCACGTGATCGCGACAAGCGGATTGCCGGGCGTCGTGCTCGGGCTGGTGGTCATCGTCGTGACGGGCATTCCGCTGATTCTCGCGGACCGCTGGATCGCGGGCGGCAATGGCGCGGCCGGGCTGGCGGCATCGTCGACGGCGGGGGCGGCGGTAGCGAATCCGGCGATCATCGGCGAGATGATTCCTCGCTTCAAGCCGCTCGTGCCGGCGGCGACGGCCATGGTCGCGACCGCGTGTCTGGTGACGGCCATCCTCGTGCCGATCCTGACCGCGCTGTGGGTTCGTCGATATCGCGCCCGCCACGGTCTGGAGGAGTCCCACGCGGAAGAAGCCGTGCGACCGCTCGGCGAGCAGGACGTGCACGCCTGATTCATCGAGCGGGCAGCTCGCAGCAGAAGAGCGCTGACCACCGACATGCGTGGCGAAACGCGATGAACGAGTTGCAGCAAGCGTCGCCGCCGGTTCATCGCGCGTCGCGGCGCTTATTTGCTCATGCCGTTCTCGCTATCGTGCTTCATTGCCGAGCTACCCTTTTTCATCTCGTCGTGCTTCATCTTCTTGCCTGAATCCTTGGACATCGAGTCTTTGCTCATCGAATCCTTGCTCATCGAATCCTTGCCCATCGAATCATGCGACATCGAGTCCTTCGACATCGCATCGTTGGACATTGCGCCGCTTGCCTGTGCGAATACCGGGCCGCCGCTGGCGAGCAACGCTGCGGCACATGCTGCGATTGCAATGCGTTTCATATCAACTCCTTTGTAGGTTTGCGATAAGTTGCGCGAAGTCGGACTCCGAACAACCGCGCCGGACCCGACGACTTGCGCCTTCGTTTTCGATGCGTCGTTCAACGCGCATCCGACAGGTAGTTCGACGCGCAAACCGATCCGGTTACAGGCAGCGAATAATTTTCTGTGGACTGTTCGCGACAGCGGCCAACGAGCTTGCGCTCGCGGGTAGGTAGAATCGGGAGAAAATAAGTTCGTGCTTCTTGTAACCAGAGCGGCCAATGGATCGAATTACGGATAACGCCCGTCTAAAAGCACGGGAGGCGCATCTCCAGGCACTCTTCTTGAGCGGGCTCGACGGCGACGAAAAGGCGTATCGGCTGTTTCTGGTGGAATTGAGCACGCATCTTCGTGGCTTCCTGCGGCGAAGACTCCTTGCTCAGCCGGGCGACGTCGAAGACCTCGTGCAGGAGACGCTGCTCGCCGTGCATAACGCGCGGCAAACGTATCGCCGGCAGGAACCGCTCACCGCCTGGGTACACGCCATAGCGCGCTACAAGCTGATGGACTACTTTCGGGCGCGCGCGCGGCACGACGCCCTGAACGATCCGATCGATGACGCCTTCGAACTGTTCGCCGCGCCCGACCTCGAACCTGCACAGGCGAAGCGAGACCTGGGGAAGTTGCTGGAGCAGTTGCCCGAGCGCCAGCGTCTGCCGATCGTGCATGTGAAGCTGGAAGGGCTGTCGGTGTCTGAGACGGCACGCATGACCGGCCTGTCGGAATCCGCGGTGAAGATCGGCGTGCATCGTGGATTGAAGGCGCTGGCTGCCAAGATTCGAGGAATGCGATGAAAACCGATGACTTCATATCGATGCTCGCCAACGGCGTCACGCCAGTTGACCGGCACGTGCTCGCGAGACGATTCGGCATCGCCGTATTAATCGGCGCGGTCAGCGCGATGCTGCTCGTCGCCGTGTTGCTCGGCGTTCGATCCGACCTTGGTGTCGTGGCGGTTACGCCGATCTTCTGGGCAAAGATCGCGCTGCCGCTCTTGCTGATGGTGGGTGCGCTCGTCGTGTGCACGCGGCTCGCGCGGCCCGGAGTTGCCCCGAACGGCGGCTGGGCGCTGATCGGCCTGCCGGTGGCGGCAATCTGGATCGCCACGCTTTACGTGCTGGCGTCGGCGTCCGCTGATGAACGGCTTGCGATGGTGCTCGGCAAGACCTGGCGCGTGTGTCCGTTGAACATCGCGATGCTTTCGGTTCCAGGATTGATCGCCGCATTCTGGGCGCTCAAGGGCCTCGCGCCGACCCGGCTTGCGTTGACGGGCGCCGTCGGCGGGCTGCTGGCCGGATCGACGGCGACGCTTGCCTACTGTCTGCACTGCCCCGAGATGGCGATACCGTTCTGGGGCATCTGGTATGTGCTCGGCATGCTCGTGCCGACGGTGACCGGCGCGTTGCTAGGGCCGCGCTTGTTGAGATGGTGAGGCACGTAACGATCCGGGGACCAGACAGTTTTTGCGAGTACCGGCTATCGGCGCATGCATGATCGGGCGCGCGAATCGCGATAGCGCGCTCACGGAGCCGCTAACGCTCGTGTATTCCTCGTGGCCGATCCTGCCATCAAGCAACACGAGCATCCCCGAGTCGTGTGCGATCTGAAGTATGGCCGGTTTCATCACTGCCTGCGGTTCGCGGGATATTTCCACGTCCTCTTTAAGCAACGCAAATGCCAAGAGCCGTTGCTCGTCGTGGCGATCGAGGGACTCAAGGTCGTCGCGAAGCAAACATTTCCGGTCGCCGGCTCGTCTCTAGCGACTTTTTCGCGGTAGCCAGGTGAAATGGCTGGCGCCTTCCGGTCCTTTGTACGAAATGATTCCCTTAGGTACGACGCCGGCATCCGGGCTGCGGTGTAGGCTCGTTTCCTGTAGTGCGCTCCTGAAAGTGCGCCCTGGAAACCTCAAAAGGATGTCCAAGTCGTCCACATGCCCACAGGTCATCGTCACGTCATCGTCATCGGTACATCGCTCGGCGGCCTTGCCGCTCTGCGAGCGGTCGTTTCCGCTTTCCCTGCGGACCTGCACGCCGCCGTGCTGGTCGTGATGCATGTCGGCACGCAACGCAGCCTTCTGCCCGAGCTTCTCGCGCCGCATTGCCGTCTGCCCGTCAAGCACGCCGAGGACGACGAGCCCCTTGCGCGGTCGGTCATCTACGTTGCGCCGCCCGACCGGCACTTGATGGTCTTCGAAGGATGCGTCCGTCTAAGCTCGGGTCCGAAGGAAAACTTCACGCGTCCCGCCGTCGACCCGCTTTTTCGATCCGTAGCGGTCGAGTTTGGCGAACGCGTCATCGGTATCGTGTTGACCGGCGATCTCGACGACGGTGCAGCCGGCATCGCTGCGATCAAGGCATGCGGCGGATGGGTCGCGGTCCAGGACCCGTCGGACTGCGTCGCGCCCTCGATGCCGTCGAGTGCGCTGCGCGCCACGACGGCGGACGTCATCGCCCCAGTCGACCGGTTGGGCGACGCCATCGTGGACGCGGTGAACCAAAAGCCTTCTCAGGAGCGACGGATCGTCATGGATAAGACACCCATCGAGCTGGAAACGCGCATTGCGCTCACCGGTCAATCGTCGCCCGAGGATCTGGACGCGCTCGGCGAACGGAGCACTCTGACGTGTCCGGATTGCGGCGGCGTGATCTGGCGCGTCGGAGAGGCCCAGCCATTGCGTTATCGATGTCACACCGGCCACGCGTTCTCGAACGCGTCACTCAACGCGGCGCAGGAGCGAAGCGTCGAAGAAGCCCTGTGGGTATCGGTGCGCCGGTTGCAGGAGCGCGCCGCTTTCGCGCTGGAACGCGCGCATGTCGCGCAACGCCGCAACGAACGCCACGAGGCCGCGGAGGAACTCGAACGGCACGCCAGATTTGCCGCACTTGAAGATTCGTTGCGCCGATTCCTTCAGCAGGACGCCGTCGAACCATCCGAGCCTTGAGGACAAACCATCCTCGTCGATCCCCAACCCATGGCGTCGGCGCCCCGGGCAACTCGCAGCGCGGGTGACGCATGATTGCGCGGCCAATCCTCTATTCCAGCTGCGCCGACTGCGCAGGAAGCTGATCCGGAAAATCCTCCCAGCCTCCACCCAGCGACTTGTAGACGGCAATCAAATCGGTCGTCACGCTCACGGTCGATTGTGCGAGTTGTTCGCGCGTCTGCGCCAACTGCCGCTCGGCGTCGAGCACGGAGATGAACGAAGTGAGTCCTTTGCGATAGCTGTCCGTGGAAAGCTCCAGGCTCACGCGATTCGCCTCGACGGTCTTCACGAGCGCCGCGCGATGATCCTGCTCCGTGCGATATGCAACGAGCGCGTTGTCCACGTCCTGCAACGCGGTAAGCACGGTCTGCCGGTACTGCAGCGCCGCTTGCGCCGCCTGCGCGTTCGCGATCTCGACGTTCGCACGCAGCGCGCCGCCCTGGAAGATCGGCAGCGAAATGCTCGGCCCCACCGACCAGAACAGGCTCGACCAGTGCGCAAGATACCGTGCGCTCGTCGCGCGCGTGCCAATCTGCCCCGTCAGCGAGACATCGGGATAAAGCTGCGCCACCGCGACGCCGACCTCCGCCGTCGCCGCATGCAGTTGCGCTTCGGCGCGGCGGATGTCGGGCCGGCGTCGCGCGAGCGTCGACGGCACACCGACGGGAACCGAAGGCGGAACGGGCGGCACGACGCCCGCGCCGGTCGCGGACAACTCGGCATCGAGCGTGCCGGGCGCCGCGCCGGTGAGCACCGCGAGTCCGTTCATCGTCTGCGCGATCTGGGCATCGAGTCCGGGTAGTTGCGCCTGCAACGATCCCAGTTGCGCGGTGGCACTTTGCACGTCCGCCTGGCTCGTCAATCCGACGCGCGCCTGCTCGCGCGTGAGATCGACGATGTTCTCTTCCGCATCAATTTCCGCAAGCGTGATCTGCTTCACGTATTGCGCGCCGCGCAGTTGCGCATACGTGCGCGCGACTTCCGATTCGAGCGACACGAGCGCATCGTTGCGGCTTTCGATTTCTGCCTGCGTCTGCGCATCCGCCGATTCGACCGAGCGCCGCACGCGTCCAAAGAGATCGAGTTCCCACGATGCATCGAAGCCGTCTTGCCAAAGCGTGACGGGTCCCGTCGCCGAATCGATGCCCTGCCGCACGCGGGCCGCGTTCGCGCCAAGCGCATCGATCCTGTCGTACACGCCCTGCGATTGCAGGAGGCCCTTCACGCCGAGCTGCTCACGCATCACGCTCGCGCTCGCATTGATTTGCGGCAGCCCTTGCGCGCCCGCCGCGAGGCTCTGCTCGCGCGCGGCCGCGATTCGCAACACCGCGCTCTGCAGATCGAGATTACCGGCGATGGCGCGCTCGATCAGCGAATCGAGCATCGCATCGTCGAAACGCTTCCACCAATGCGGATCGGGATCGGCGCGCGTGTCGGCGGTCGATGGATCGCTCGCATGCGGGATGCGCGGATCATCGGGCGGGTTCTGCGAGCGCCGCGTGTCGCTCCAGTCCTGGGGTGCGTTGGGCGTCGGCGTCTTGAAGTCGGGGCCGACCGCGCAGCCGCTCAACCACAACAGGATAATGAGAAAATCACGATGTCGCATGTCAGTGCCCTCCTCCCTGCCCCGATGCCTTGGCCGGCGAAAAGAAGAACGCGAGCGGCACGAACATGAAAGAGAAGATCGCGCACGCCGAGAAGACGTCGAGATACGCGAGGATCGTCGCCTGCGAGACGAGCGTCTTGTACATCTGGCCGGTCGCCGCCGTGAACGCCTGACTCATCGTCTGCCCGCTGTCGATCAGCGTGCGCGCGATGCGCTGCACGGAGTCGTTATACGGCTGGTTCAGCGGCGTCAGATGTTCGACCATATGCGCCATGTTCGCCTGCGTGCGCTCGCGAATCGCGGCGGTCGCGAGCGATATGCCGACCGACCCCGACACATTGCGAAACATCGTGAAGAGCGCGGACGCATCGTTGTTCATCGACTTCGGCAAGGTCAGATAAGCGAGCGTCGTAACCGGCACGAACAGGAAGCCGATGCCCGCCGACTGCGCGCTGCGCATCATCATGAGCGTGCGATAGTCGACGTTCGGCACGAGGTGGTGCGAATACAGCATCGCGCATCCCATCACGATGAAGCCGAATGCAACGAGTACGCGCGTCTGAACGATCGGCATCAGCTTGCTCACGATCGGTATCAGGAACACGATCAGTAGCGCTCCCGGCGAGAGAACGAGCCCCGCCAGCGTCGCGGTATAGCCGAGCTGCTGCTGCGCGAGCTGCGGAATCAGTACCGCGCTGCCATAGAGAATCGACGCGAAGCCCACGATCGCCAGTGACCCCAGCGCGAAGTTGCGGTCCTTCATGACGCGCAGGTTCACCACGGGCTTCTTCGCATAGATCAGCCAGACCGTCGCGCCGATGATCCCCACGGCCGCGAGCACCGCGAACGTGATGATGAAATTCGAGTGGAACCAGTCGTCGTCCTCGCCGCGGTCGAGAAACACTTGCAGGCATCCCAGCCCGAGCGCGATCAGGCCGATGCCGATGAAGTCGATGCCCGCATCCTTGCGGCTCTGCTTCTTCTCCCACGGCGGATCTTCGACGAACTGCATCACCGCGATCGTCGTCATCACGCCGATCGGCACGTTGAGCAGGAACACCCAGCGCCAGGTGAAGTTGTCGGTGATCCAGCCACCGAGCGTCGGGCCGAGCACCGGCGCCACGACGATCGCCACGGCCGATATCGAGAACGCGCGGCCGCGCTGTTCGGGCGGAAAGGTGTCGAGGATGATCGACTGCTGGCTCGGCTGCAAGCCGCCGCCGAAGAAGCCCTGCAGAATGCGAAAGACGATCAGTTGCCAGAGGTTCGTCGCGATGCCGCACAGCAACGAACAGACCGTGAAGGCCGCAATGCAGATCAGGAAATAGCGCTTGCGCCCCAGGATCTTCGAGAAGAACGCAGAGAGCGGCAGCACGATTCCGTTCGCGACGAGATACGACGTGAGCGTCCAGGTCGACTCGTCGTAGCTCGCGGACATCGTGCCGGAGATATGCGGCAACGCGACGTTGACGATGGTCGTATCGAGCACTTCCATGAACGCCGCGAGCGTGACCACCACCGCGATCAGCCACGGGTTCGAACGCGGCTTCCACTTGGCGTGCGAGGCTTCGTCGCTCATTTCAGCATCACCGTAGGCACGACCGAAAGACCGAGCGGCAGCGGCTGACCTTGCTGGAACCCTTCGTCGATGACGATTTTCACGGGCACCCGCTGCACGATCTTCACGAAGTTGCCGGTGGCGTTCTCGGCCGGAAACGCCGAGAAGCGCGAGCCGCTGCCGAGCTGGATGCTGTCGACATGTCCGCGCAGTTTGAGCGACGGATAGGCATCCACGTCGACGTCGACTTTATCGCCAACCCGCATGCGCTCCAGTTGCGATTCCTTGAAGTTTGCCGTCACCCAGACGCGCGTGGTGACGAGCGTCAGGATCGACGTGCCCGCTTGCAGGAACGTGCCGAACTGCACGTTGCGCTTGGTCACCCAGCCAGCGGCGGGCGCGCGCAACTCGGTGTAGTCGAGGTTCAGACGCGCGGTTTCCACCTGCGCTTCGGCCTGGTGAACCTGCTGGCGCCGCTCGTCGACTGCCGCCTGCGCCTGCGCGATCTGCTGCGGCACGAGGCTCGCGGTTTTCACCTGCGCCTGGGCCTGCGCGACGTTGGCCCGCGCGCTCTTCTGCTGCGCGGTGGCCGTGTCGATGTTCTGTTGCGAAGTCGCGCGCACGTCGACGCTGCGCTGGCGCTCGTATGCCGAATTCGCCTGCGAGAGGTTCGCTTGCGCGGTCTGCTCTTGCGCCTTTGCCTGCGCGAGCTGCGCCGGATATTGCACGCGCGCGACTTCGAGTTGCACTTCGGACGCGTGCAATTGCGCACGCGCGAGGCCCAGTTGCGCGTTCGCCTGATCGAATTGCGCCTGGTAATCGCGCGGATCGATCTTGATGAGCAGGTCGCCCTTATGCACGAACTTGTTGTCGTCGATATTCATCGCGACGACATAACCCGACACCTTCGGCGCGATGGTGACGGCGTCGCCGTCCGTATAGGCGTCGTCCGTGCTGACCTGGTTGCGCGTCGCGAACCACCAGATCAGCGCGCCGATCGCGAGCAGGACCGCGACGATCCCAAGGATGATCAGCGGCTTCTTGCCCGGCCCCTTGCCCTGTTCATCCTTGCCGTCGCGCTTTTCGTCCGTCGGCTTCTCATCGTCTTTGGGGCTTTCAGATTCGTCGTTCTCTGACATCGGCTCTGACTCACACAAGGGAATCCGCGCGGGATTGCGTCGCGGGCGGGACGTCGGCGTAAGGCGCCACGGCAAACGCCAAGGCGTAGCACGTACCGTTCCCAATGTGCAGGTTGCTGCGGAAATACCGCTGTGTGCGATTGAAGGGTCGTTCGCTGTTTCGCTAACTGGGACGGCGGCATGTACGGCAAGGCCGCCGCGAAGCGGCTGGACGATTCAGCGCATGGCCGGGACAATCTCAGCCCATCGACTCCGACTGCACGATATGCTGCGCGATCGTCGCGTTGACGATTTCGGCGTGCGTGAGCGGCCCCATATGCCCCGCGCCTTCGACAATCGCGAGACGTGCCGCTGGCAACAGCATCGGCAACCGCTCGGCGATCGCTCGCGTCGGGACGGGCGCGTGCTGTCCGCGCATGATCAGCGCGGGCACACGCAAACTCGCATACGCACTCGTGGGTGTGCGTTCGTCGAGCAGCGCGCGGAAGTCGAGCGGCGCCTTCGGCGCCCAGCGCGTGAGCGCGGCCTGCACCGAGGGCCGCAGCGCTTCCCATGCGCCGCGGCCGCCCCAGTAATCGACGAACGAAGCCGCGGCGCCTCGATAGTCGCCTGACGTCACGCCGTCGGCGGTGCACTTCGAGATCGCGACGATTTCCGCCAGCGCGTGCGCTCCGTGCGCGCCCATCGTCTTCAGCAGATGAAACGCCGACGGCTCGTAGAGCGTCAGGCTGGCGATGCGCTCCGGCCGTTCGACGGCGGCGCGCAACGCCACGCCGCCGCCATATGAGTGTCCGACGAGATGCACCTTGCCGCGCGAGGCGTCGATGATGCCGACGGTCCGCGCGGCTTCGTCGGCGAGCGTGAACGCGCGCTCGCCGCTCCAGGGTCCCGTGCTGTCGCAGCCGTAGTGCTCGGGCGCGACGAACGCATGGCGGGAGCCTAGCGTCTCGTTGAGCTTGCGCCACTGCGCTGCTCCCGAGCCGGAGCAATGCAGGGCGATCACCGTCGTCGGGGATGGGAGAGCTTGCGATGCGATGGCGTTGTTCATGTCACTCATGGGACTCGAAGGTTGTGCGCGTGGACTTCACTCATGGTCAAACGACTTGCCGTTTCAGTGGTTCGTCTCCATCGAACGCATGCGGCGTTCGAGTTCGCCTAAGTCGACGGCGGCCCCGAGGTACGTGTCGCGACGGCTGTGTTCAGCGCGTTCCAGCGTCTTTTTAAGCAAGAAATAAAGGTAGACGAACATGATGTCCTCCGACTGCGGCCTGGTCGATTGCGTGTCGGCACAAACACGCGCGACACATGGATTCCAGGCGGGCATCCGGTGCAGGTCATCGGGGTTCGATGGCTGGCAGTCCGCGCGACGGCTGGACGCTTCACAACGCAGAGTCCATGCCAGATTGCGGCGAGCCTTGTCTGGCGGACTCTCGAAGGTTTTGACGGGATGCTGAAGCGGCGACGTGTCGTCACGCGGCCAACGGGTTTTTCAGCGATAGTCGGGCGGTGGCAAACACGTATGCCGGCTTGCTTTCAGCGACGTGCGATATATGTATGCGCTCCGCTTAGAAGTCATCGGTCACCTGCGCAAACGCGGCACCCGGATTCGCATGCGCCGCCGGCCGGATCGCGTGCCAGATGCTGCCGACCCCGTTGCCGTTCACGTCGCCCGGCTTGCGGTCGCCCGCGTAGAAGTGCTCCGGCCCGGCCACGTAGGCGGTCATGCCGTCGATCGACGACAACAGGTCGGTCCCCGGAACGGCGCCGATCAGAGTCAATCCCGCGACTGCCGCGCCGACACACATCGATTTGCTCATCACACACTCTCTCTCGAATCGGATTCACGATGAACGCAAGCGGCGCCCGAATCGAAACAACGCGTTTTGCGAGCGCCTCCTAATGCGAGAGACGTGCCAGGTGCATGCGCGAGAACGGCATGCATCGCCGTCGGCCTTATGACGCGAGGGTCCGCTTCGATGCGAGGCACCGCGCCGCTACTGCGGGCACGCTCACGCGGGGCCTTGCGTTCACGGCGGTCTTCGGGGAATTCACGATATATCGGGAACCTTCAGCCCGTCTTGCGATTGATGGCGAGGCGCTTCATGCGCGATTCGAGTGTCGTGGGCTTCAGTCCGAGCCGCTCGGCGGCTCCCGACTTGCCGCTCACACGCCAGCCGGTTTCCTCCAGCACTTTGAGGATATGAAGCCGCTCCGCTTCTTCCAGCGTCACCGCGCCCGTGCCGTCGCGTGCCGGCTCCGTTGCGGCCGGTGTCGTCGATGTCGGTGGCGCGGCGGGGGCCGCGTCGCGGAACCAGTCGCCCAGTGCCAGTCGCGCGCCTTGAGTCAGGATCACCGCGCGCTCGATCACGTGCTGAAGTTCGCGCACGTTGCCGGGCCATCGGTAGTTTTCGAGCACGGCCAGTTGCTCATTCGAGATCGCGTCGATGTGCTTGCCGTACTTCGTCGCGAAGCGCCGCACGAAATGCGCGGCGAGCGCCGCGATGTCCGCGCGGCGCTCGCGCAACGGCGGCAGCGCAACCGGAAAGACGTTCAGGCGGTAAAAGAGATCTGCACGAAAGCGACCGGCCGCGGCTTCGTCGGCGAGACTGCGGTTGGTCGCCGCGACGATGCGCACGTCCGCCTTCTGCGTGCGCGTGCCGCCGAGACGCTCGAATTCGCCGTCCTGCAACACGCGCAGCAATTTCGCCTGGAGATCGAGGGCGAGCTCGCCGATTTCGTCGAGGAAGAGCGTGCCGCCGTCGGCGAGTTCAAAGCGCCCGGCCTTGCGCGCCAGCGCGCCCGTGAACGCGCCTTTTTCGTGTCCGAACAATTCGCTCTCGATGAGACTGGCCGGCAGCGCGGCGCAATTCAGCTTCACGAACGGCCGGCTCGCACGCGGACTCATGCGGTGGATCGCGTGAGCGATCAGCTCCTTGCCCGTGCCCGTCTCGCCGCTCACGAGCACCGATGCGTCCGTACAGGCGACCTGCCGCACCTGCTCCATGACCTGACGCAATCCAGCGGGCCCGATGAGTTCCTCCGTCGCCTGTGCTTCGCGCAATTCCTCTCGCAGGCACCGGTTCAATCCGCGTAGCTGTCCGACTTCCGCCTCCGCTCTCCTGCGCTCTTCGATGTCGCGCAGGATCAGCGTGTAGATCGCCTGACCCGTGGCTTCGGCCCATGAAAGCGTCGCTTCGATCGCGAACGACTCGCCATCGGCGCGTAAGGCGCTCGATCCCTCGGGCACCCAGACGGGCGCTTGCGGACGTTGTCCGAGCATGTAGTCGCCGAGCAATCGGCAAAGCGGCTCAGAAAGAAAACGGTGGCATGGCTTGCCGAGCGCTTCATCGGCGACGCAGCGGAACACGCGCTCTGCCGCGCGGTTGAACAGCGTGACGCGGCCGGCTTCGTCGAGCGCGATGATGGCGTCCATCGCCGATTCGATGATGCGCGAGAGCCGGTGCTCGCTCTCCTTGAGCCGTGCCGCGAGCCGTCTGAGTTCGAGATGCGTGCCGACGCGCGCAAGCACTTCCTCGTGCTGGAACGGCTTCGTGATGTAGTCGACGGCGCCCAGTTCGAGGCCCCTCACCTTGTCGACGGTATCGGTCAGCGCGCTCATGAAGATCACTGGAATGTCGCGGGTCGCGGGGTTCGCCTTGAGACGCGCACAGGTGGCGAAGCCGTCGAGTCCGGGCATCATCACGTCGAGCAGGATCAGATCGGGCGCGGCGTACTCGATCGCTTCGAGCGCGCTCTCGCCGTCCTCCGCGACCGACACCGAAAAGCCGTTGGCGCTCAGCAGATCGAGCAGGATCGACAGATTGGCCGGAATGTCCTCGACCACGAGGATCAGCGGCCGTTGGTCCGCAGCGGTGGGGAGGGTGCGCTTCATGGCTCGTCTGCGAGACGCTTCAGCCATCGGCGCAGTTCTTTCATGCGATAGGCTTCGCCGAGCTCGCGCAAGTGCGCCGCGAACGGCGCATGCGCGTGATCGCGGCGGGCCAGCTCGTTCGTCTCGTGCATCAACTGCCTGACATCACCGCGTGACGCGAGATCGAGCAGCCGCCGAAGGTCGGCGGACGGCGGTATGGCGACGATCTCCGCGCGCTCCGGCTCGGGCTCCTCGCTATCGCCGGCGGCATAAAGCACAGTGAGACCAAGACGCGCGCACAGCAGTTCGATCAGCCTCTCCTGCCGAAACGGCTTGGGAACGAATTCGTCGGCGCCCGACTCGATGCAGCGCGCGCGGTTATGTTCGAACGCGCTCGCGGAAATGGCGAAGATGATCGTGCCGGAGAATTCGGGCAGCGCGCGGATGCGGCGGGTTGCCGCCAGTCCGTCCAGGCGCGGCATGCGCATGTCCATCAGGATCGCATCGGGCCTGATGAGCATGGCTTCGTCGATGGCGGCTTCGCCGTCCGCCGCTTCGTGAACGTCGAAGCCCAGCGGCGCGAGCAGGTCGCGAAGCAGGCCCCGTCCTTCCGCCTCGTCGTCGACCACGAGAACACGCCGGCGCTCCCCTGCGATGCCCGTCGCGATCCGGGCCGCGGCCATCGGCGGCTCTGCCTGGGCCGGCGGCACCTCCAGTTCGAACCAGAAGCGGCTGCCTATGTGCGGCGTGCTCTCGACCTGAAGCGCGCCGCCCATCAGATGCACGAGCCGCTTGCTGATGGCGAGCCCGAGCCCGGTTCCGTCGATCACCGTCGCCGGGTCGCGGACCTGATGAAACACGTCGAATATTTCAGACAAATGTTCCGGCTGAATGCCAATGCCCGTGTCTTCGACAAGAAAGCACAAGCGCTCTTCGTTCAGCCCCGTCTTCAGTACGATGCCGCCCTGCTGCGTGTACTTGATCGCGTTATCGAGGAGATTCATGAGCACCTGTCGCAGACGGCGCTCGTCGCCACGGATCACGCGCGGAATGTCGGACCACTGCGCAGTGGTGAAGGAAAGCCCCTTTGCTTGCGCACGGCTTTTCATCATCCCGGCGATGCTCGCAAGCAAGCGATTCAAATCGAAGTTGTCGGCCACGACGTCCAGCGTGCCGGCCTCGATCTTCGCCATGTCGAGAATTTCGTCGATGAGCCCAAGCAAATGTTCGCCCGACTGCTGGACGATCGTGAGCGCCTTGCATTGCCGCTCGTTCAGTTCGGCCTCGCGCCGCAGGAGCTGCGCATAGCCGAGCACGCTATTGAGCGGCGTGCGCAACTCGTGGCTCATGTTGGCGAGGAATTCGGACTTCGCGCGGTTCGCCGCCTCGGCCGCCTCCTTCGCGCAGTTCAACTCCGACTGCGCGCGCTTTCTCTCGCTGATGTCGATGACGCTTCCCCGCACCAGCCGGCGCGCCGCGTCGGGCAGGCGCACGAGCCTGACCTCGCAGGGAAAGAGCGCGCCTGCCGTGTCGACATGCCACCATTCGAATACCGGCACGCCGCCCGCGAGCGCCTCCTCTACTTTTTCGCGCGCGGCCTCGCGCGACAGTCGTCCGTCGGGCTGCCGCTCCGGGCTCAACTCGACGGGACCGATGCGCAAAAGCGCGTCACGATCGCGGCCA
The DNA here is from genome assembly GCF_031451455.1 of Caballeronia sp. LZ024. Lineage (NCBI taxonomy): Bacteria > Pseudomonadati > Pseudomonadota > Betaproteobacteria > Burkholderiales > Burkholderiaceae > Caballeronia > Caballeronia sp. LZ024. Next base: position 191,349 of record NZ_JARUXL010000002.1, read on the forward strand.
TAGAGCCGCGCAGCCTGCTCGTTCGCTTCGACGAAGCGCAGCGTGTCGACGTCGAGCAAGGTGATCGCGTCGGGCGAATAGGCGAGCATCGTGGAGAGCCGCTGCTCGCTCGCGCGCAGTGCCTGCTCGGTGCGCATGCGTTCGCCGATGTCGATGACACTGCCGCGGACCAGCCTGCGCGTTGCATGCGGCAGGCGCACGAGGCGGATCTCGCACGGCACGAGCGCGCCCGATGCGTTCAGGTGCATCCACTCGAAGACGGGCGTGCCGCCATCGAGCGCCCGGCCAATCATCTCAAGCCGCGCCTCGCTGGAAATACGCCCGTCGGGCTGACGCTCCGGGCTGAGTTCCACCGGATCGACCGAAAGCAGCGCGTCGCAATCGCGGCCGAAAAGGCGCGCGGCCTGCGCGTTGGCCTGCACGTAGCGATCGGCGTCGGCATCGAAGACTAGGATGGCATCCGGCGCGTATGCGACGAGTGTCGCAAGCCGCTGCTCGCTTTCGCGCAGCGCTTCCTCGGCGCGTCGGCGATCGTCGCGCTCGACGGCAAGCGCAATCAGGTTCGCAAGCGCGATGCCGAACAGGCGGTCTTCCGGCGTCCACGGTGTAGGCGGCCCGACCTGCTCATGGCACAGCACGCCGTCGATCCGGCCGTTCAGATAGACCGGCGTATCGAGCATCGCGGTCACGCCGAGCGGCGTGAGATAGCTGCCCGAGAATTCATGCGTGCGCGGGTCGGCATGGGCGTCGTCGACGACGATGGCGTCGCTTGTCGCGAGTGCTTCGAAGTAGGCGGGATATAGCTCGGCCTGCAATTGCGCGCCGCCGCTGTGCCGGTCGACGCTCGCCTCGTAGAGATCGAGGCAGAGGATCGCGGAACGCGTGTGCGTGTAGCGCCAGAGGCTCACACGCTCGACGCACATCAACTGCGCGGCCGTCTCCATGATGTACCGGATCGTCTGTTCGAGATTCTCGTTCTGGTACACGTCGATGCGGGTCAGCGCGGCGAGCGCGGCCTGCCGTTCGAGCAGGCGCTCGCGCTTGGGACGCAGTGTGGAGAGTGGCCCTGGAGTCGTCACCGTCGTTCCTCTGAGGCTCTGGACACGGCACCATGCGGCGCACGATGCCGTCATCGCGGTGCCGAAGCTACTCTACACCGCTGAAAAGCGTTTGACATGTGATGTCACCGCATCGAAAGCGATGGTTGCCGGCGGCTTCGTAGCAGGCGCTTAGTACATGCGTCGGTGGCTGCGCCCCGCCTCATATGCGATCGACTCGCGGCATGAAAAGTAAAGTCGAATCTCTTCGTTGGTCCGGGTCGCAGGGAATGCTTCAATGCATCGATCGCGGAAAGTCTTCCGCGCACGATCACCCAGAGCAACCGACCCACACGGAGATCCGCATGACCGGTACAGCCACCCTTTCGCATCCGTCAACCGAGCAACAAGCGCCCGCGCAGACGGAACTGCATGTCCGTCCGATCGGCGGTCGCGTCGGCGCCGAGGTACGCGGTGTCGCGCTCGGCGCCGAGCTCGACAGCGCCATCATCGCCGACATCAACGCTGCGCTGCTTCAGCACAAGGTGCTGTTCTTCCGCGGCCAGTCGCATCTGGACGACGCCGCTCAGGAAGCCTTCGCCGCGCGCTTCGGCGAGACCGTCGCGCATCCGACCGTGGCCTCCGTTGCGAGCGGCAGCCGCCTGCTCGAACTGGACTCGAAGCACGGCACGCGCGCGAATTCGTGGCATACGGACGTCACCTTCGTCGACGCCTATCCGAAGATCTCGATCCTGCGCGGCGTCGTGATCCCGCCCGCGGGCGGCGACACCGTGTGGGCCAATACCGTCGCGGCTTACCAGCATCTGCCGCAGCCGTTGCGCGACCTCGCCGACACGCTGTGGGCCGTGCACTCGAACGCCTACGACTACGCGGCGACCCGCTCGACGCCCGCCACCGACGCCGAACTCGCGTATCGCGAGCAGTTCACCTCGACGCTCTACGAGACCGAGCATCCGGTCGTGCGGGTGCATCCGGAGACGGGCGAGCGCAGCCTCGTGCTCGGGCACTTCGTGCAGCGTTTCGTCGGCTTGTCGCAGCGCGATTCGGATCGCCTGCTCGAACTCTTTCAGGACCACATCACGCGTCTGGAAAACACCGTTCGCTGGCGCTGGACGCAGGGCGACGTCGCGATCTGGGACAACCGCGCGACGCAGCACTACGCCGTCGCCGATTACGCCGACGCGCATCGCGTCGTGCGCCGCGCGACCGTGCACGGCGACGTGCCGGTGAGCATCGACGGCCGCACGAGCCGCACGGTCACGCGCACGGTGCGTTCCTGATTCGCCTGCCCGGACGCTCGTCCGGGCCCTCCCGTACTTCCCTGCATACACGATGACACTGCGACTTCTACTCAAGACGCTGACGGCGACGCTCGGCGTCATCGCGAGCGCAACTGCGTTCGCCGCCGCGCCGGGCGTCGTCAAGATCGGCGTGGCGCAACAGGGCGCGGGGGGGGCGCCCCCGGGGGGGGGGGGGGCCCCCCCCCCCCCCCCCCCCCCCCCCCCCCGCGGGGGCGCCCCCCAAGCCCCCCGCCCCCCAGGGGGAGTGGGGATATTAAAAGGGGGCGGGGGCGGGGGGGGGGGGTTTATTTCGGGGGGGGGGGAACGGGGGGGGGGGCGACCCGCGGGTTTTGGGGGTACCCCCCGCCGCGACCGCGCAACTGCAACATCGCGTCGAGGACGCCCTCAAGGCCGACGGCACCAAGGTCGAATGGATCTTCTTCAAGGGCGCGGGTCCGGCCGTGAACGAAGCGCTCGCCAACAAGCAGATCGACTTCGCCTACCAGGGCGATCTGCCCGCCGTGCTCGGCCGCGCAAACGGGCTCAAGACGCATCTGCTGGTGGCGTCGAACGTGCGCGCGGGCGTGTATCTCGCGGTGCCGCCGGATTCCGACATCAAGGGCGTGAAGGACCTTAAAGGCAAGCGCGTGGGCATTTTCCGCGGGACCAACCTGCAACTCGTCGCCGATAACGTGCTCAAGGCAAACGGTCTCACCGAGCGCGACCTGCGCGTGATCAACCTCGATTCGGCGGCGGCACAGGCGGCGCTGGCATCTAAGGGCGTGGATGCGGTCTTCCTCGACTACAACCTCTTCAAGCTCCAGCGGCAAGGGCTTGCGAAGATCGTCTATGCATCGCGCGACGGCGGCCTGCAACTCACGCGGCAAGCGCATCTGCTCGTGCTGGAAGACTTCGAGCGCGCTCACTCGGAGACCGTGCAAAAGGTGGTGACGTCGGTCGTGCAGGCGTCCCAGTGGTCCTCCGATGAAGCCAATCGCGATGCACTGTTCGAGCTGTGGTCGAAGAGCGGTGTGCCGGCGCAATCGTGGCAGTCGGAGTATGCGAACCAGCCGTTGAAGGATCGCAGTTCGCCGTTGATCGATCCGTTTCTGGTCGCGCGCTACCAGGCCGTCGCCGACGACGCGCTGCGTCTGAACCTGATCCGCCAGCCAGTGAGCGTGAACGGCTGGTTCGAGCCGAAGTACCTCGACGAAGCGCTCAAGACGCTCAAGCTTCAGGCTTACTGGCCGCGCTTCGATGCATCGGGCAAGCCGATCGCATCCTGACCTACGGAGATTCGACCATGACGAACGGTTTCGCACGTAGTTTCGATCCCGCAGTCGACGTCGGCGTGCATGGCGCACGAACGCCGGCGCGCGGGTCGCGGTTGAACGCGGCGCGCACGGCCGGCTGGGTGGCTCTGCCCTGGCTGCTGCCCGCGCTGTGCGCCGTGCTCTGGACGCTCGGTTCCCACTACGGCTGGATCTCGGCGCAAGTGCTGCCGCCGCCCGCGCTCGTCTTCGATACGCTCGCCGCGATGATCCGCAGCGGCGAATTGTGGATGCACGTCGGCGCGAGCCTGTCGCGCGTCGCCGTGGGATTCGGCGTGGGCGTGGCGCTCGGTCTGCTGCTCGGCGGCGTGCTCGGGCTGTCGCGCACGGCGGAGGCCTACGTCCTTCCCGCGTTCAACGCGATCGTGCAGGTGCCCGTGCTCGGCTGGCTGCCGTTTCTGATGATCGTGGCCGGAATCGGCGAACCGCTGAAGTACATCCTCATCGCGCATGCCGCGCTCGTTCCGGTCACGCTCGGCACGTTGCAAGGCTTTCGCCAGACGCCGGACGCCTACCGGGAAGTCGCACGCGTGTTCCGCTTCACACCCTCGCAGACGATTCGCTCGGTGATCCTGCCCGCCGCCGTGCCCGTAATCGGCACCAGCGTGCGGCTTGCGTTCACGAAGGCGTGGCTCACGCTCGTGGTCGTGGAACTCGTCGCATCGTCGGAGGGACTTGGCTACCTGATCGTCTACGGACGGCAGTTGTTTCAGCTCGATCTCGTGCTGGCCTCGGTGCTCGTGGTCGGCGCGATCGGGTATGCGGCCGACCGCTTGCTGACCGTCGTCGAAGCACGGCTGCAACGCGGCAACGCGCACTAAGGAAGACCTCATGGCCGACACCTCACTCGAACTCGAAGCCGGACGCGCGCTCGGCACTGGTCAACCTTCAGGCCGATGGCGCGGCTGGGCACTGCCCATCGCGGCCCTCGTCGCGTGGTGGTACGTCTCGCGCAACGCAGGCGGCACGCACGGCATTCTGGTGTCGCCCGCGCAGGTGTGGCACACAGCGATCGACCAGGCCGAAAGCGGCGCGCTCTGGCGCGCATTGTCCGCGTCGCTCGCGCGCGAGCTGACCGGCTTTGCGATCGGCACGGCGGCGGGCCTTGCGCTCGGCGCGCTGCTCGGCGTCTCCAAGCTCGCAAACCGCGCCATCGGCCCGAGCTTCAACACGTTCAAGCAAGTGTCGCTGTTCGCGTGGATCCCGCTGATCTCCGTATGGTTCGGTCTCGGTGATGTCGCGAAGGTCGTGTTCCTCTCGCTCGCGGCGCTCGTGCCGGTGGTCGTGCATACGAGCGACGGCATCCGCGCGGTCCCGCCCGCGTTGCTCGAAGTCGCCCGCGTGTTCCGCTACAGCAAGTGGCAGACGGTGGCCCATGTCGTGTTGCCTGCGGCGTTGCCGTCGGTGTTCACCGGCATCTACCTCGCGCTGATCTATTCGTGGCTCGCGACGCTCGGCGCCGAGTATCTGCTCGTCGCGGGAAGCGGGATCGGCAATACGCTCGTCGATGGCAGCGAGCAGTTCCGCATGGATCTCGTCGTGTTCGGCGTCATCGTGATCGGCGTGACGGGCTGGGCGCTCAACGCGCTCGCGCGCGCCATTCAGCGGCGCTGGTTCACTCATGCGCACCACGCGCGTCAAACGCAATAGGAGCTTCATCGTGTCGACCGTCATCCAGCATTCCGACAGCAGGCTCGACCTGCGGCAAGTAGCCAAGCACTTCGCAGGGGACGCCGCCGAGCGACCCGTGCTCGACGGCATCGACCTGTCGATTGCAAGCGGCGAGTTCGTGAGCATCGTCGGCGCGAGCGGCTGCGGCAAGTCCACACTCCTGCGCCTCATCGCCGGACTCGACAGCGAATTCGACGGCGCAATCGACTTCGCCGGCCAAGCCGTGCGCACGACCGATCTCGCGCGCGGCATCGTGTTCCAGGAACACCGTCTCTTTCCGTGGCTCGACGTCGAACAGAACATCGCCATTGCGCTCAAGAATGCGCCGCTTTCACGCGACGAGAAACGGCGCGCGGTAGAAGAGCATGTCGCGCTCGTCGGCTTGAGCGGCTTCGAGCATCACTTCCCGCACCAGTTGTCGGGCGGCATGGCGCAGCGCGTCGCGATTGCGCGCGGGCTTGTGAACCGCCCACGCCTGCTCCTGCTCGACGAACCGTTCGGCGCGCTCGACGCGCTCACGCGCGCGCGGCTTCAGCGCGAACTGCAACGCATCTGGGAACACGAGCGGATCACGATGGTGCTCGTTACGCACGACGTCGACGAAGCCGTGTTTCTTGCCGACCGCGTCGTGGTGATGCGGGCGCGGCCGGGGCGGATCGGGCGAGTGCTCGACGTCGGACTGGCGCGGCCGCGCGATCGCAGCGATACGCGGTTCGTCGCGTTGCGCGACGAGATCCTCGGGGAACTGGGGCAGTTGTAGCGCGATGCCGTCTCGCGGAACGAACGCTAAGTCAACGAACAACGAAACGCTTTCAACGGACCTGAAGATACGATGAGCCAGAACCAGCAGCATCAAAAGAACAAGCGGCAAATGCATTTGGGCGCGTTCCTGATGGAGACGGGACATCACATCGCCGCGTGGCGTCATCCCGATGCAGAAGCGGGCGGCGGTCTCGACTTCGCGCATTACGCGAAGCTCGCGCAGATCGCGGAGCAGGCGAAGTTCGACGCGATCTTCTTCGCCGACGGCGTGAGCGTGCGCGATACGCACCTGCCCTCGCTGTCGCGCACCGCGCGTGCCGATCACTTCGAGCCGCTCACGCTGTTGTCGGCGCTTTCGGTCGTAACGCGCAACATCGGGCTGATCGCGACTGTCTCGACCACCTTCAACGAGCCGTACAATCTCGCGCGCAAATTCGCGTCGCTCGATCATCTGAGCGGCGGCCGCTCGGGCTGGAACCTCGTGACGTCGAGCACGGAATCCGAAGCGCAGAACTTCAGCTTCGAACAGCATCCCGATCACGCCGTGCGCTATGAACGCGCGCGCGAGTTCTACGACGTCGTGGCGGGCCTGTGGGACAGCTGGGAAGACGATGCTTTCCTCCGAGACAAAGCAAGCGGCGTCTATTTCGACCCGGACAAGCTGCATATGCTCGGCCATCGCGGCAAGCACTTCAAGGTGCGCGGGCCGCTCAACGTCGCGCGCTCGCCGCAAGGCTGGCCGGTCGTCGTGCAGGCCGGCGCGTCGGAGGCCGGCAAGGAGCTGGCCGCGCAGACCGCCGAGGTCGTGTTCGTCGCCCACCAGACACTCGACGAAGCACAGGCGTTCTATCGCGATCTCAAGGGCAGGCTCGCGCGCTATGGCAGGCAGCCGGAACACCTGAAGATCATGCCGGGGATCTTCCCGGTGATCGGCAGGACCGACGCCGAAGCGCGCGCAAAGTTCGATGCGTTGCAAAACCTGATCCATCCGACAGTCGGTTTGTCGCTATTGTCGAACATGTCGGGTGGCGTCGATCTCTCGCAGTATCCCGTCGACGGGCCGTTGCCCGACCTGCCGGAAACCAACGGCGGCAAGAGCCGGCAGCGGCTGCTGTTCGACCTCGCGCGGCGCGAGAACCTGACCATACGCGAGCTGTATCTGCGCATCGCGGGGGCGCGCGGTCATCAGCAGGTGGTCGGCACGCCGGAGCGCATCGCCGACCAGTTGCAGCAGTGGTTCGAGGAAGAAGGCGCCGACGGCTTCAACATCATGTCGCCGTGGCTTCCAGGAGGACTAACTGAATTCGCCGAACTCGTCGTGCCGGAACTTCAGCGGCGCGGACTGTTCCGCACCGAGTATGAAGGCACCACGCTGCGCGATAACCTCGGCTTGCCGCGCCCCGCCAACCGATACGCTGTCGCAAGTCAGGCGCGCGCGGTCGCCGGGCGCTGACGGCTCATGCCGATCGAACGGTCGCGCCGTCGCGTTCACCGGCCGTCGATCGGCGCATTGTCTTCAGGCGCTCGTCGAGGCGCCTGCGCGTGATCGCCGCGATCTGCGCCAACGCCTCATCCCTCTCTTGTTGCGTGTCGCGTCCAATGCGCCTTTCGAGCGCAGCGAAGATGCCTTCGCGCGTGTAGTGCCGCACGCAGATGATGAACGGAAAGCCGTGCCGCGCGAGATAGGCCGTGTTCAGGCGGTCGAGCGCGGCTTCCTGCTCGGCCGTCATCGCGTCCAGTCCGGCGCTCTTTTGCTCCGCATCCGAATCCAGCGTCATCGTGCCTGCGCGAACATTGGCGCCGGAAAGCAGCGGATGCAGGTTCAGAAAATTGCACTGACCCTTCGCATCGAGTCCGCGTATCACGTCCATCATCGCGTCATGCAACGCGAGCGCCGACGCGAACGGCCGCCGTTCCCACGCGCCGCGAGCCGCTCGCGGAAAGTGCTCGAACACGCTTTCGAACATGCGAAGAAACGTTGCGTGGTCGAGCGCGTTGAGCGGCGCAAGATCGATCGACTGTGACATGGAGTGCTCCCGAATGCGTGAATGACGACGCACCGAGTATAGAAAGCACACGCGCGCTGAGCGAGAAGCACGCCCTTATAAGCCACATAGCAGAACCCGATAGCGTCTACCCGCGCGCCATGTCGCGCAGATCGCGCAACTCCTGCGCCGCCGCCGTCAGCATGCCGCGCAGCCAGGCGTGCGAGGCCGAGCGATGCCGCGACGGATGCCACAACTGATAAAAGCGCATGAACGGAAAGTCGATGGGCGGATCGAGCACCGTCACCGGCAGATATCGCGCGTGGTAATTGGCGAAGTGGCGGCCGGTCGTGAGGATCAGGTCCGTGCCTGGGATCAGGCTCGGCGCGAGATTGAAGTACGGGCAGCTCACGCGATTGTCGCGGTGCACGCGCAGGGTGCTGAGTCCCGTATCCACGACGCCGCGCTGGTCGCGCGAATAGGGCGTCGGCACGATGTGCGACGCGCTCAGATACGCTTCCGCGGTGAGCTTGCCAGGCTGCGCGTGAACGCTGTCCTCAGCCACGACGCAGACCACATCGTCTTCCAGCAGCACGGACAGATGCAGATGCTCCGGCGGATTCGGCCAGTTGCCGATGACGATATCGGGCGACCCTTCCGACAGCGCCTGTTCGTAGTTGAAACTCGCGGATAGCGGCACGGCGACGAGCCGCGCGCGCGGCGCCGCACGGCGGAACTCGCGCACCACATGGGCGAAGAACGGCGGCGCGAGGTAGTCGGGCATCCCGACCGTGAAAGTCTGCTCGGTGTTGGCGGGATCGAAACGATCGTCCGAGACGAGCAGATTGTCCAGCGCGCCGAGCGCGTGCTGCGCGCTTTGCGCCAGTTGCAGCGCGCGCTCGGTCGGCACCATTACGTTCTTTTCGCGGGTGAGCAGCGGGTCGTTGAAGATGTCGCGCAGACGCTTGAGCGCGCTGCTGATGGCCGGCTGCGACTGGTTCATGCGAATCGCCGTGCGCGACACGCTGCGCTCGGCGATGAGCGTGCACAGCACGCGCAGCAGGTAGGTATCGAAGGGATCGTCGGCGCGATTCATGGTGAGTCCCGGGTTCGGATGAAGCGCCAGCGTAGCGGGCGCCGCCTGCCAATTTTGACGTTGTAACGTGTCGGAGACAGCAGGGCAACGGGGCGAAGCCAAATTGCGTCCGCAGAATTTCTGCACGGCGACGGTGCACGGACCCGAACGGACCGCCCAAGGGTAATCCATAAGCCGGAAAACACGCTCGACGCAAGTCCGCAAAGCCGCACGGCGTAAGGCTTTGCAGCCCATATTCAGCTTGCTATCGGGCCTATTCAGCGCCCCGCCGTTCCCAATTGTTTTTGCATTTCTATACTTGCCTCCAATCGAACGCACGGCCGCCGCCGCACTCTTCCCGGCGTCCCGGTCAGGCGCCGTCAACCGACTGTAGAGGACACACCATGTCGATCATCAAAGAGGCCATGCCGGCGTTCCCCGACGTAGCGGACGACGGGCAAACCAGCAGAGAGGCGAGTGCCTATCGCAAGGTTTCCTGGCGGCTGCTGCCGTTCCTTGGCGTGCTGTGGGTGCTGGCCTGGCTCGACCGTGTGAATATCGGCTTCGCCAAGCTGCAGATGCTCGATTCGCTGCACTTCTCCGAGGCGGTCTACGGCCTTGGCGCGGGCATTTTCTTTCTCGGCTATTTCTTTTTCGAAGTGCCGTCGAACATGCTGCTGCAGAAGATCGGCGCCAAGAAGACCATCATGCGCATCACGATCTGCTGGGGCGTGATCTGCATGCTGCAAACCACCGTCTCCACGCCGACCCAGTTCTACCTGCTGCGCTTCCTGCTCGGCGCCTTCGAGGCGGGCTTCTATCCGGGCGTGATTCTCTACCTCACCTACTGGTATCCGTCGCAGCGGCGCGCCAAGGCCTTCGGTACCTTCATGTCGGCATCCGCTATCGCTGGCGTGCTCGGCGGGCCGCTCGCAGGCTGGATCATGACCTCGATGGGCGGCTTTCACGGCATGCACGGCTGGCAGTGGCTCTTTATCCTGGAAGGCATTCCGTCCGTGCTGGCCGGCGTCTTCGCGTGGTTCTACATGACCGACAAGCCGGAGCAGGCTCGCTGGCTCACCGCCGATGAAAAACGCGTGGTGCTCGACGCCCTGCAACGCGACAGCGCCGCGATGGGCGAGCGCGGTCACGACTGGCGCACGCTGCTCACCAACCGCAAGGTGTGGCTTCTCATCGCGATCTTCTTCTGCCTGCTGTGCGCCAATTCCACGCTGACCTTCTGGATCCCGACCATCATCAAGGACGTCGGCTTCGCCACGCCGATGGTCGTCGGCTGGATCGCGGCGGTGGCCTATCTTTGCGGCGCGATCGGCATGATCGTCAACGGCGCGCGCTCCGACCGTCGCAACGAAGTCCGCTGGCACTTCAGCGGCCCGGCGATTGCAGGCGGCATATCGATGGCCGCGCTGGCCGTGCTGATGGGCGTAGAGGGGCTGCCGTCCGTCATTTCGCTCGTCGCGATGACCGTGGCGCTGGTGGGCACGATGAGCGCCATCCCCGTGTTCTGGCAGTTGCCGAACCGTTACCTGGCGGGCAGTGCGGCTGCGGTGGGCGTGGCTTTGATCAATTCCGTCTCCAACCTCGCGGGCTTCGGCGCGCCCTACGTGATGGGACTCATCAAGAACACCACCGGCAAGGTCACGACCGGCCTTTACCTCGTGGCGATCATCGAAGTGCTGGCCGCGGTGCTGGTGCTCGCCGGCATCCGCAAGCTCGGCAACAAACACGAGGCCTGACATGAGCGACAACCCGACGCTTCCCCTCTTCGATGCCCGCCGTCGCCGCTTTGCGCTGCAATCCGTGGCGCTCGGAGGCGGTGTCCTCTTGGTCGGAGCCGCCCGGGCGGCCGGAACGGAAACCGCGCCCGTCCCGAACCAGACCTCGGGACCGGTGCAGCAGGACGGCCTCGACCCGCGCCTGACCATGCACGCGCTCGACACCTGGCACGGCACCCCTGCTGCCGGCATGCGCGTGGACGTGTTCCGCATCGAAGACGGGCAGGCGAAGCACATCGAGACCGTGAAACTGGCCGCGAGCGGTCGCAGCGAACCGCCGCTCTTGATCGGCGACGCCTACCGCGCCGGCACCTATGAACTGCTGCTGCACGTCGACGAATACTTCGCCGCACGCAAGGCCGAACTTCCGCAGCCGCTGTTTCTCTCGAAGATCCCGCTGCGCTTTCGCGTCACCGACGTCACTCAGCGCATCCATCTGCCCGTGTTGTTCGGGCCTGGAGCTACAACTACTACCGCGGTAGCTGAAACCAGGAGACACACGATGGCCGCAGGCATCACCACCCACGTTCTCGACGTATCGCTCGGCAAGCCCGCTGCCGGCATGCAGATCGAACTGTTCGACATGAGCATCCAGCCGCCGATGCTCATTGCCCGCACCCGGGCCAATCGCGACGGTCGTACCGACGCCCCCATCCTGCCCGCCGCGCAGGCGCGCGCCGGCGACTTCGAACTGCGGTTCTGGGTGGCGGACTACTTCCGCACGCCGGACGTGTTCGCCGATGTCGTGCCGGTCCGCTTCACCGTCGCGGATGCGGCGCAGCACTATCACGTGCCGCTGTTGTGCTCACCCTGGAGTTTCGGGACGTATCGGGGAAGCTGATCTGGCCTCGCCGCTGCGGCCATCGAACGCGACGATGCGTCGTTCGATGGCTGCGCCAGCCGGTCCAGGCGCTCGCCTGCGCGAAGCCTACCGCCCCTCCGCTCCCTTCGACTTACTTCCTTCCCGCCTGACGCGCCTCCGGGTCAACCCGCATTGCACCGGCCGAACTGCACGTTTATCTTTCTACATCATACGTATGACCTAGAGAGATAAACCGTGGCTACCTTGCATCGACAGGTTCTCAACCAGATGGGCGAGCAAATTTGCTCGGGCAAATTCGCGCCGGGCGACATCCTCCCGGCCGAACCCGTGCTCGCCGAGCAAATGCAGGTGAGCCGCATCACGATCCGCGAGACGATGAAATCGCTGTCCGCGAAAGGCATGCTCGAGGTCCGGCGTCGCTACGGCACGGTCGTGCTGCCGCGCTCGCAGTGGCAATTGTTCGATCCGGACGTCATCACCTGGCGCGCGCGGGCCGGCACGCTGGACCCGGGGCTCATCGAAGACCTGATGGAGTTGCGGCTGATCATCGAGCCGAGCGCCGCGAGACTTGCCGCGAAGCGCGCAACCGACGACGACCGCATCGCGGTGCGGCGCGCCTTCAAGGCGATGGAGCGCGCCGTCGCGGGCCACGGCGAGTACGTTCCCGCCGATCTCGCCTTCCACGGCGCGATCCTCACCGCCTGCCACAACCAGTTCGTGCAGCAGATGCAGAACGCGCTCTCCGCGATCCTGCGCACGAGCTTCGAACTCAGTTCCGAAATCGAAGGCGGTCCCGCACGTTCGCTGCCGATGCACGAGGCGCTGTGCGTCGCGATCGAGCAAGGCGATCCGGTGGCGGCCGAGGAAGCGGTCCTCACGCTGATCCGGCGCGCGGAGAAGGATTTCGAGGACCGCGCGGCGGTCGATCGGACCGTCAACGAAAAGCCCGTCTGAGCGCATAGCGAAACACGCACTGCATCACGACATCGCGACCGCCCGGGCGGCCGCGCGGGGCGCACTCGCGCCCGGATTCTGAAGAACATGGCAAAGGAACCCACATGACACATTTATTCGATCTAAGCGGCCGCACGGCGCTCGTCACCGGTTCGGCAAGAGGCATCGGCTTCGCGCTGGCCGAGGGTCTCGCGACCGCAGGCGCGAGCGTGATCCTGAACGGCACGCGCGCCGACACCGTCGCCGAAGCCGCCGGCCGTCTGCAGAGCCGCGGCCTGCAAGCGCGAGGCCGCGCGTTCGACGTCACCGACGAACAAGCGGTCGCGCAAGCGTTCGCGCAATGGGACAAGGACGGCGTGCAAGTCGACATCGTCATCAACAACGCGGGCATCCAGTTTCGCAAGCCGCTCGTCGAACTCGAACTCGCCGACTGGCAGCGCGTGATCGACACCAATTTGACGAGCGCGTTCATCGTCGCGAAAGAGGCCGCCCGACGCATGATCGCGCGCGGCACGGGCGGCAAGATCGTCAACATCGGCTCGCTCACGAGCGAGTCCGCCCGCGCGACCGTTGGCGCCTACACGGCGGCCAAGGGCGGCATCAAGATGCTCACGCGCGCGATGAGCGCCGAATGGGCGTCGTCGAACATTCAGGCGAACGCGATCGGTCCGGGCTACATCCTCACCGACATGAACCAGGCACTCGTCGACAACGCCGCCTTCGACGCGTGGGTGAAGAGCAGCAATCCCTCGCAACGCTGGGGCAAGCCCGAAGAACTCGTAGGCACGGCGGTGTACCTGTCGTCGCAGGCGTCGAGCTATGTGAACGGCCAGATCATCTACGTCGACGGCGGCTGGCTCGCCGTGCTCTGAACTCAAGACTTCGCGGGCACAAGAACAACATCCCGCGCTCAACCCCTCGTCGGCAGCAACCGCAGCAACGATCCGGAGACATCATGGAAAGCGTCAAACCCGTAGCACCCCAGAGATGGTGGTATCTGATGCCGATCATCTTCATCACCTACAGCCTCGCCTATCTCGATCGCGCGAACTACGGCTTCGCAGCGGCCGCAGGCATCGACAAGGATCTGGGCATCACGCACGGGATGTCGTCGCTGATCGGTTCGCTGTTCTTCCTCGGCTATTGTCTCTTTCAGGTGCCCGGCGCAATCTACGCGCAGCGCAACAGCGTCAAGAAGCTGATCTTCTTCAGCCTGATCCTGTGGGGCCTGTGCGCGGCCGCGACCGGCATGGTCAGCAACATCCCGATGCTGATGGTGCTGCGCTTCGTGCTCGGCGTAGTGGAAGCGGCCGTGATGCCGTCGATGCTGATGTACATCAGCCGCTGGTTCACACGCAGCGAACGCTCGCGTGCCAACACGTTCCTGATCCTCGGCAATCCGGTGACGGTGCTGTGGATGTCGGTCGTGTCAGGCTATCTGGTGCACAGCTTCGGCTGGCGCGAGATGTTCGTGATCGAGGGGCTGCCGGCGATCGCCTGGGCGATCGTGTGGTGGTTCACGGTGAAGGATCGTCCCGCCGATGCGCCGTGGATGAGCGAAGCCGAGAAGACCGAACTCGACGCACGCCTGAAGGCCGAGCAGGCGCACATCGCACCGGTGCGCGATTACAAGTCGGCGTTCCGCTCGTCGATCGTGATCAAGTTCTGCGCGATTCACGCGCTCTGGAGCATCGGCGTATATGGCTTCATCATGTGGCTGCCGTCGATCCTCAAGCAGGCGTCCACGATCGACATCGTGTCGGTCGGCTGGCTCGCCGCCGTGCCATATCTCGGCGCGATCATCCTGATGCTGCTCGCTTCGTGGCTCTCCGACAAGACGCACAACCGCAAGCTCTTCGTGTGGCCGCTGCTGCTCGTCGGCACCATCGCGTTCGTCGGCTCGTACCTGCTCGGCAGCACGCATTTCTGGCTCTCGTTCGCGCTGCTGGTTATCGCCGGCGCAACGATGTACGCACCCTACGGACCGTTCTTCGCGCTCGTGCCCGAACTGATCCCGAGCAACGTGCTCGGCGGCGCAATCGGCCTCATCAATGCGTGCGGTGCGCTGGGCGCGTTCTGCGGATCGTGGGTCGTCGGCTATCTGAACGGCGCGACCGGAAGCCCCGCCGCTTCGTACATGTTCATGGCAGGCGCCCTGCTGCTGTCGGTCATTCTGATGATCACCGTGCCCGCGCGTTCGGACGAACGCTCCAAGGACGATGCACGGCTCGCCGTGGGCCGCACGTAAGCAGCAACGATTGCGGACAACCCTATCTTCTTTGCAGGCATCACATGGCAACCCTCATTACCGATGTAAAGATCATCCTGACCGCGCCGGAAGGCATCAATCTGATCGTGGTGAAAGTGGAGACGAACCAGCCCGGTCTCTACGGGCTCGGTTGCGCGACGTTCGCGTACCGGCATGTCGCGGTGAAGTGCCTGATCGAGGAATATCTGCGGCCGCTTCTGATCGGGCGCGACGCCGATGCGATCGAAGAGCTTTGGCAGTTGATGCATCAGAACGCTTACTGGCGCAATGGCCCGATCGAGAACAACGCGATCTCCGGCGTCGACATGGCGCTATGGGACATCAAGGGCAAGCTGGCGAACATGCCGCTCTATCAGCTATTCGGCGGCAAGTGCCGCGATGGCGTGCCGATCTATCGTCATGCGGATGGACGCGACCTGAACGAACTGTGCGAGAACATCCAGAAGTATCGCGAGCAAGGCATCACGCATATCCGCTGCCAGACCGGCGGCTATGGCGGCGCCGGCTTTGGCAAAGCGCCGTCGGGCGCGCCGCAAGGCGCACTCGATGGTGTGTATCTCGACAGCCGCAAGTACATGCGTGACACGCTCAAGCTGTTCGACGGCCTGCGCAGCAAAATCGGCTTCGATGTCGCGCTGTGTCACGACGTGCATGAACGTTTGAAGCCTGTCGAAGCGATCCGGTTCGCATGCGAACTCGAGCCCTACGACCTCTTCTTCCTCGAAGACGCCATCGCGCTCGAAGAAGGCGAATGGATGCGCCAGCTGCGCGCGAAGACGACCACGCCACTCGCGCAAGGTGAGCTTTTCAACCATCCGTCCGAGTGGCGATACATGATCACCGAGCGGCTGATCGATTTCATCCGCGTGCATCTCAGCCAGATCGGCGGCATCACGGCCGGGCGCAAGCTGCAGATCTTCGCCGAGCAGTTCGGCGTGAGAACCGCGTGGCACGGCCCCGGCGACATGTCGCCGCTCGCGCACGCCGCGAACATTCATATCGATCTTGCTTCGCGCAATTTCGGCGTGCAGGAATGGTCGGGAACCGAGCCACCGAACTTCGTGATTCAGGAACTCAAGGGACCGCGAGCCGCGTTGCTCGATGTGTTTCCCGGCCTGCCTGAGTTCAGGAACGGCTACGTGTATGCAAACGACAAGCCAGGACTTGGCGTCGATATCGATGAAGCGGAGGCGTCGAAGTATCCGTGCGAGAACACCGTCACAACGTGGACGCAGACTCGACTGAAAGACGGTACGTTGCAGACTCCGTGAGCGCGTCGAGAGAGAGCGTGGCTCACATGTTCGGATAGTTCGGTCCGCCGCCGCCTTCGGGCGTGACCCAGACGATGTTCTGCGTCGGGTCCTTGATGTCGCAGGTCTTGCAGTGCACGCAGTTCTGCGCGTTGATCTGCAGG
>NZ_JARUXL010000002.1:207866-393220 GCF_031451455.1 Caballeronia sp. LZ024
GCCTTTCGATGTGATGGTTGGCATTGCTATGCTCCTTGCGATATTTGCTTGATCGTGGCCGGGCGGTACTCGCTCTGACGAAGCGCGGCGTGACCCGGCAGAACGCCGAAGCTGCCACCGCGATTTTCGGCGGCGGAATCGGCAGAGATGAATTACACCGTCTGGCCCGAACCGAGATCCGCGGCAGTCGTCGGATTGCTATCCGGGTCAGACGCGGTCCGTATTGCCAGCGCCTGCAGCGCCACTACGTCTCGTTGCGATACCTGCACCGTCGCCGTGCCATCACCGCCGTCGACGGCCGGTTGCGGATCTTCGACAAACTTCCAGTCGCCTCCTTGGTTCCAGGGACCGCGGCCGTCGTCGCCCTTCGACATGTTGAAGTAGACGCTCGTGAAGTCCGGATTGCCCGGCAGCTTGCCTTGCGGGAAGTTCGGTTGAATCGAGTGCAGCGCCTTCTCGAATGACTTCTGATGGGCTATCTCGCGCGTCATCAGAAAGCCGAGCGCTTCCTTGATACCGGGATCGTCGGTCACGTTGATGAGGCGCTCGTAGACGATCTTCGCGCGCGCCTCGGCGGCAATGTTCGAGCGCAGATCGGCTGTCGGTTCCCCTATGGTGTCGATATACGCTGCGGTCCAGGGCACGCCGGCCGAGTTGGTCAGCGCCGGGCCGCCGCCATAGAGCAGAGCGGTCGTGTGCGAGTCGTTGCCATTGCCGCTAAGCGACCGGTAAAGCTCAGCCTCCGATTCCACCGCTTCAGCCAGTTGCCCCTTGGCACGTTTATTAAGCATTGCGACGATCGAGCCGATGACTTCGAGATGGCTCAGTTCTTCTGTGGCGATGTCGAAGAGCAGGTCCTTGCGGCCGGGATCATCTTCAGCGACGGCCTGAGTAAAGTATCGGCAGGCAGCGGCCAGTTCGCCTTGTGGCCCGCCGAACTGCTCGAGCAGAAGATTGGCAAGGCCGGGACTGGGAGCGGCCACGCGGACAGTGTATTGCAGGCGTTTGTTGTGCACGAACATATCAAAAGCTCCTTTCAAGGCGAACGATTTCTTTGCGCGGTTAGCGCGCAATCAAATTTGCAAGATAATTTGGATCGCGCAGCGACCGGGAGGAACGCGGATGCGTCGTTTGCGGTCGTGGCTGCTGCGCGTCTCAGCGCTGAATCAGCCGCGCTGGCGTCGTGCGGCCGAGAAAGCCGCGTGTTGCGGGATAGTGGGCTGCTGTTTCGCTTAAAAGCTTGAGCGGCCGCGCGTGGTCAATTCAGCAACGCGCGTGCCATTCACGGCGCTGCGACCGGCGCGGATCCGATGCGGGCATGAAGCGGTCAGGGAGTTTTGCGAAGTGTGGACAGCACGTGCTCTCGCTCTGTGGTCGGATGGCGACGCAGCGCTCGTCGCGTCGATCCTGGCTTGAGCGTCGACGCTGGCACTGTTTCAGCGCTGCCAGGTACGACAGGATTCGACACCGTCGATCAGGCTTCCGAGTCTGGCTTGTTCGTTGGATGGCCGTGCTGGGACCCTGGTTCGACATCGGGGTCGAGGTGATCGTGCGCAGGCTGATACGGTCCCTGTTCGGGATGGGTTTTCCCTTCGGAACAAGGGAGGCGTCCATGGTGCGTGCTCCTTTTGTTCGATCGTGCCGTCGGGCTTCTGCTTCACGTCTCCATCACCGAGTTCTCTGCGGCGCTTGTCAGCGCGTTCTACCGCATCAAACGGCTCGGAATTCATGGCTGCTCCGCGGATCGTTGGTGTAGCGCATGCAGTAGCATTCCGAATGCCTGCGGAGAGCCAGGACGCTTGAAATACTTTGAGAAGTTCTTGTCCCTTCGACGTTCTTCGGCGCGGCGCGTGCCGCCGGCAAAACCTGGTCTTTCAGCAACGCGCAAGGCGGCCGCCGCGCGACGGCGGCATTGGCAACGTGTCTTAGCGCTTTCTGATCACCAACGTCCGCGGCAACGTACGCGACGAACGGCCGCGCGCTGACAGTTCGTTCGCAACCTCCTTTGAGCGCGTTCATGGCGTTAGCTGCCTTCACGAGTCCGCGCGCACCGGCGTCACTACTCATGGGCGATGCTAGGCGAGCCGCCGGGTCCATACGTGGAAAATCATTTTCCCAAGCGAAGTGACATAGTGCTTGACCGCCTCGGTGCCTTGGAGCGTCAAATGAGCGGAGACGTGGCGCGGCGAGCGACTAAGGGCCCCTGCCGCGACGCGGCGCGCTGATCTGCACAATTCATTATGAACCTTGGGGCGGTTAGGCCGCCCTCAACGGAGGCTGCCGACGATTCGATCGCGGAGAGAAATTGCGGGCTGGATAGGCGAGGGCGGAGGGCCCCGCCACGGGAGCTGCCAGTTTGGTGTAAAATGGATGCCAAATGGCAGGAGGTGCTATGGCGTTCAACGATGAAATTTCGGCGGATTCGTTGTTGGGCGGACGCGCGGTCCTGCCGCGCGCTCCTCGGTCCGGCCTTGAATGGGTGGATATCGTCCGTCACGGCATATCCTCGCAGGCGCTCGACTCGATGCTCAAATCCATCTCGCTTTCGCAATCGGAACTGGCGCAGGCGCTCGATATTCCGGAGCGCACCTTGGCGCGGCGCAAGCGCGAAGGAGTCTTCAGCCGCGAGGAGTCGGCCAAGCTGCTACGACTCGCGCGTGTCGCGGCGCGCGCGGCGGAGGTGTTTGAAGATCTCGATCTGGCAATCGGGTGGCTCAAGGCGCCGGCAGCGGCGCTTGGAGACGCCACTCCGCTCAGTCTTCTCGATACGGACGTTGGTGCCGATAGCGTGATGGATACGCTCGGGCGCATTGAGCACGGAATCTTTGCATGACGTTGACGGCATGGCGGGTAGTGACAGAACGGTATGCCGATAGCGCCTTTTCTGGCGAAGGCGCGCGACTCTTCGGTGGACGGTGGAATCCAAAAGGCGTCGCGGTCGTTTATACAGCACAGACACAATCGCTCGCGCTGCTCGAAATGCTTGTACAGGACTCGCCGCTGCGGGCGCGGTATGTGATGATTCCGGTCCGAATCCCTGAGATCCTCATCGAACGTGTAGAAGCCGCGAAGTTGCCGCCCGACTGGCGAGAGCTTAGTGCGCGGGCCGAGTTGCAACAAATCGGTGCGATGTGGGCGCAGAAGCGAAGGAGCGCGGTGCTTGCCGTGCCGAGCGCGGTCGTCCCTGCTGAAACCAACTATCTGCTCAACCCCGGTCATCCAGAATTTGTGCGAATCGCGCTTGGGGCGCGCGATGAATGGGAAACCGATCCGCGGTTGTTGCGGCGCGCCGCTCGGAACGACGCATGACAGAATGTTGTTGCTGCGTAGCCGACACTTGGAATTCCTAGCGGCAGGCGCACCGGTTACGTACGCGCCCTTAGTAGAGACGGGGCGAATGCTGATAAACGAGTGGAGTCGACACGGGGCGGGGAATTATCCGGACCTTCTGTACAAAGACGTACTTCGATTTATCCTAGAAGTCGAGCGTCTGGTACTCCCGATCGGTTTGAACAGGACGTGCTTTTTACCGCTCGAACGTTGGTTGAACAAGGTGGACCCGAAAGATCGCGATGTTTGGGGTAATCGTCCTTTTCGTGCGAAATCTGGCGGTTTGTTTCTAAATCACGTTTAACATCAAGCGCTTGTCTGACTGTCGGTATAGTTGAATCCTGTCCTTTTGATGCAAAATCCGGCGTTCTCGCGGCTCATCGCATCGCGTGTACGTTTGTACCGCGCCGTATCTGGGTTCCCCGGGTGCGCTTCCATCGACGAACATCATGCGATTAGCAGTCACGCCAGCGGCGTACGATCTCGAACTGCACGGCGCATCGAGGAGTTGCTTGTCGAAATTCCGTTTTCGCAGGGCCGGAGCGGTACTGCACGATCCGATTGTCGACGGGCAATGATGTTGTTTACGCCGGTTTGGCCTCGGATTCGGGGCTTGGCGAGCGCCCAAAGTACGTTGCGAACAACCGCTCCGCTTCCCGCAAGCCTTCGTCGGTCGGCCTCACCGATTTAGAGCGGTTGACGGGGTCGCGAACAAAGCCCTTCTCGTGCAAGCGGTTCAGCGCAGACCAGTCAAAGCTTTTCCAAAATGCGCGAAGTGCGCCGGTCCCAATCGCCGCAACCAGTCATCGTCAATCCCTTGCCCCTTCTTTTGCCAGGCGTCGAGGGTTGCCTGCATGCGCTGCGTGTTCCACGCAATCACCACGTTCGTTAGCAGCGTCAACGAGCCGGATATCGCGATCATTTCGTCGCGACGCCGTCCACGCTCTGGCGCGACCTTGCCGGTGTAGATCGCGCGCTGCAGCTGATGAACCGATTCACCGCGGTTGAGCAGCGTGTGCATCTCACGACGAAATTCCGTGTTGCTGAAGTAGTCGCACAGAAACAGCGTGCGTAGCAACCTGCCGAGACGGTCGGCGGCCCGAAATACGGGGTCGCCCTGCGCTGCGCTACCGAATCGCTGCAACGCGACAATAGCGCTCAAGCGTCCCGAGTAAATCGACGCGACGAGACGAAGCAGCTCGTCCCAGCCCTCGCGAATCGCCGTGTGGGAGCTCTCGTAGGCAACGACCGCCGCCAGTTTGCCGGAAGCGGCAACGCCTCTCGGCAAATATAGCTTGCGTTCCGAGAGGTTGCGCAGACGCGGGCAGAGGTCGAAACCAAGCAGCTTCGACACCGTCATCCCTACGTTCGTATATCCATGCGTGTCTACAGAAAGCCGCAGCAGTCCGACGTCATCACGGCTCTCGTTGTGACGCACTACGCCCTCGATCGCTACGCCTGCCTGGCGCTCGTTCAGAACGAACGGCTGGTTATAGACAATGCCGTGCTGGTCTAGCACGTGGGTGTACATGCCCACCGCATGGGTCCGTCGCCGCGGATCGACCCGGGCATAGAAGAGGTGCGGTGACGTATCCAGGCTCATTGAGTCGCTCGATGCCCGGCGCCCTGTACCCCAAAGTTCCGTAATGGCGTGCGTACGTTGAAATTCCACGACGCGCTCGTTGGCACGTGGCAGCCGACCTGGCATCTCGAGGGAGCGCATGGCCGTCGAAATGTGCGTTGGATCCAGTTGCGGAATCATTGCAGCGACGTTCTTTGCATCAACTTCCGTGCCGTGGGCGATCAGCGCGGCGTACAGCGCGATGAGTTCGTCTGCATTGCGCGCCTTGCGCGAAAGCAGCACTTCGCTGAAGCCTGTGTGGACGTCCATCTCGATGATCACGTCGGCGAACTGCGCAGTGCCAATTTCTTTGAATATCAGATCCCGCGTGCGTTTCGGTATGCCATCGGTCGGCAACGCTTCGATCGTCGTCAGATGCAGCGCGCCGTCGACGCCGATCGTTACGCGTCCTGCCTCGCGCGCTTCCTCCAGCGCTGCCAGACCAGCCTTCAAATGTTCCGTCAGCCGTTCGAGGAGAGGCTCAGCCGTTGCCGGCAAGCCAAGCGACGATAGGTACCGCTCTCGTTCCTTTTCCCACTGCACGGGTGGAATCAGCAACTGGTCACGCTCCCGGAACGACAAACTGTGGTTGATCTACACGGAACCGCGGCGAAGTCCCTTTCGCAGACCCGTGATTGCCGACGCTTCAAGCGCACGCAGTGCACGTGCCCGATCGTCGCCCTTGACTAGATCACGCCAGCCGCCACTGACCGGCACGTCGCAGTCGGACGGCAATTCGGTGGTGCCGCTATCATGTAGAGCGCCGATGAGATCGAGCTGTCGCAGGCTCGGTTCCGCATCCCGCCCGGCGAATTGCAACTCTCGTAACGGACCCAGTAAGTTGCGCATACGCAGATGATCGTCGGTAAGCGCTTCTCGCACGCTGGCTGCATGGCTCGTGGGTGGTTTGTCCGTGACATCACCAAGCAGCCCTGCAATCTCGGCGATGCGGTCTTCCGCCGGCCGTTCGTGATCCTGAACAAGCACCTTGATCTCGACCAACTTCTGCCTGTACTCGATTGCTGATCGTGCCTGTCGGACCGTGGTGCGGTCGTAAGCCTGCCGCACAAGATCGGAGACTCGACGCCCCGTTTGATAGAGCAGCGCGTCAGTCAGATCGAGCAGGGTCACACGCAGGAAACAGATCAGCTCGATTGTGCGGGTCGACGCCTTGAGTTCGCGAACCTTTGCAGGACGGCGCGCCTGAATGCGTTGTGCATACGCACGCTGCTTCTCGATTGGCATAGAATCAAGCGTCCACTCATGTGCGCCGAGCTCCTTGAGGAAACGGACCTTCGCGAGGGTTTCGATGAGGGTCGAAGGACTGTGACGGGCAGGGGGTGTTTTTAGCCATTCGAGAACGCTCATGCCGGAGGTTCCCTCTTTGGTAGCGAGGACGGCATCGGCACGTATCAGCTGCGTTTCCGTGACAGTCGCCTTGATCATGGCGAGCACGTCGCACTCGATGTCCGACCAAATGGAACGGCCGAGATCCCGCAGGGTCCGCTCGGCGGGTATCAGGATCCGCTGCTCATACAGCCAGTAATGGGCATGCTGGAACAGCTCGTCGAGCGTAATGGACTCGGTGGCATCTCGTCGCATCCATGCTTCGAGTTCCGCCCAATGGCCCGTCTCGATTGACCTCAGTCCGAGATATTCGCAAGCCCAGATCTGATGTTCGTACTGCGTCTTGTAGCGCTGGTAGAGCGTGCGAAGCGAGGCAATCGTCGGGGTAGGTAGGTCGAGCCGCTCACCGACGTACCGCAGCAACTGACGCGGCAAGGTGCCAACATGGTCAAGGGTATGGCCGCTCGCCCGCAGGAAGACCAACTGAATCGCGGCACCCGCGCGCCGGTCGCGCCGGAAGTGCGCGTTGATCGCGGCGACATCATTTTCGGTGAGCGCGAAGTGACGTTCAACATCAAAATTCGTCAAGCGGGTGGGCAGGCGATCCTGTCCCGCATAGCGAAGTTCCAGGCCCGGCATGTCCTGACTCCCCCGAAGCGGCGCGATCCAAATTCGCGGCTTGATATGTTACCGCAGGCGCCGTTTTGAGTTGACGACCACTGTCAGAAACGCCCCGAGAGCCCAGTAAATAAAGGGGTTGGGGTGAAACCGCCAGATTTTGCACGAAAAGGACGATTACCCCGTAACAGGCGAGTTCGCTGAATTTCGTGCTCCCTTCGGCTGGATCTCGAAGCGCCTCCGACGAGCTGCCTTTGTCCGCCTGCCGAGCGACCATCACCCGCGCGGCGCGGACCGCGGGCGCTGCGCGTAAAATACGAGGTCAGCCGCACACATTGGAACGGACTTGAACCGGTGCCAGCTAGCGAACGGTTCGAGGTCCGCTAGGATAGGCAATAAATAGCGGTAGAAAATTAGAGAGACTCGGGTGTACGGGATGGCCGCGTCCGGCGAAGTGTGGCGAGAAAGAGGCGTGAGGTGTGCGACGGTCGTTCATCGCGTATGCTTTCCAGCTTTGTGCACACTCAACATTGACGACCGATTGGCTCGCTCCCCTCCAAAAAGACGCGTGGAAACAAAAAAGATGACCGATGTGCTCGTGCCTGAAGGCGCCTACAGGGACACGCTTAGCGATGTGGTCGCGCTCCTGGAAGACGGCCGGGGTGCCGCAGCGCGGAGCATCAATGCACTGATGACTGCGACCTATTGGTTGGTCGGCCGTCGGATTGTCGAATCGGAGCAGGGCGGGCGGGGCGAGCTGAGTATGGGCAGGCGCTCTTGCAACGCCTGTCAGCGGATCTGACGAAGCAGTTTGGAAGGGGCTTTGGCGCTGACAATCTGGAACTGATGCGCCTCTTCTACCAGAGCTATCCGCCGAGCGAGATTACCGAATCGGTGATTCGGAAATCTGCGACCCGCGCCTCGCGAACAAAATCCGAATCACCGATTCGGAAATTCTCGCTCCAGCAGTTGGCTGAACGTTTTCCATTGTCCTGGACCCATTACGTGCGACTAATGCGACGGACGCGATCGCCGGAAGAGCGGTCGTTCTACGAAGGCGAAGCGCTGCGTGGTGGATGGAGCGTGAGACAGCTCGAACGCCAGATCGGCAGTCAGTTTTACACGCGCACGTTGATGTCCAACGATAAGCGCGCAGTGCTCGCCAAGGGCGCCGTCGCAGCTCCGGGCGACACGATGAAGCCCGAAGAAGCGATCAAAGACCCTTACGTTCTCGAGTTCCTTGACTTGAAGGACGAGTATTCGGAAAGCGACCTTGAAGACGCCCTCATCCACCGGCTCGAGGACTTCTTGCTTGAGCTGGGCGGCGACTTCACGTTCGTAGGGCGGCAGCGGCGATTGCGCATCGGAGACAGCTGGTTTCGTGTAGATCTGCTCTTCTTCCATCGACGACTGCGCTGTCTCGTAATCATCGATCTCAAACTGACCGAGCTGAATCATGCGGATGTCGGGCAGATGCACATGTACTGTAATTACGCGAAGGAACACTGGACACTGCCGGGCGAAAACCCGCCAGTCGGCCTGATCCTTTGTGCAAGAACCAACGAAGCGATCGCACGCTATGCGCTCGACGGCCTGCCCAACAAGGTGCTTGCCGCCGAGTACCACACAGTGCTTCCCGACGAAAAATTGCTCGCGGAGGAATTGGCGAAAACCCGTAGGGAATGGGAAGCGCAACATCCCATTTTGCTCGACGGAGGCGATCGCTCTCCGGACTGACAGACCGATAGCAGAGTTGTCATCTGCTCGCTGCTCCCAACGCATTAGTCGTTGGTCTCTTGGTCGGCCTAGCGCCACCGATCCGAAAACGCTCATCCGCGCGGCGCGAGATTACGAGGCGACGCAGGCGCAGTTTGCGATGGAGTGTGCCCTGGTCCGCGCTGCATTGATGGAGGCCGGCTACGGCTACGAAATCCCGGTAGTTGACGTCGTCGTCGATGCCTAGATGCCCTCGTTGCCGCGGCGCTCGCGGGTCGGGTTCCGAAGGCAGCGGTGGACGATTGCGTGCGACGCCTGATTCGCAATGCGGATTCGCTTCGGTGGTGGGGCGAGCGTTGCACACGCGCATGGAAGCCGCCGGGCCCTGAAAAAGAGGAAGGGTATCGGCCGATGCAGCGCTTGCGCTGCTCACGCCTTCGCGTGAGTCCGGCATGGCCCCATCGTTCACAGCCAAGGCCCCAAGGCCGGTTACGCGCCCGCATCCTTCCTTGACTTCTCGAGAGCCTCGATACGCTGGTCTCAATGGATCAGGAGATGCACAGCGTATGAAGACAATCGCAGTTGACCGAAAACATCACGTCCCCGCTACTTCGCCTGGCGTGCTCAAGCGGACCTCCCTGGAAGCTGACCGTGAACTCGCTCATTTACGGGAAGTGGTGACGGCAGTACGTACAGCATCAGCTCCCTTGCCGATAAGCGTTCGTTACTGGAAGGCACGCCTCCATGAGCTTCGCATCGCCTACGCGTTGCTTCCCGTCCAAGTTGCCCGGCTGTCTGCACTTGAGCTTGACGTCGAAGAGCTCGCACAGAAACAGGTGGACGTCGGCGCGAGCGACGAACTCCGCGTGGCGTAGATTCGTGGCGCCCATTGGGTTACTAGAAAAATCGATATGTAGTACATATGAGTACGATCGCTGGACTACCGAATGGACTCGCTCCGACGACGCTAGTCGCCAGTGGCAAGCCACCGCCATTAAATGCAAGCGTGATAATAACAATTATCACGCTTGAAAGCTTTGTAATATAAGTCTCGGGCACCGTGGAACTGACTCCGGACGCCTCCACGGCCACCCTTGAGCGCCGCGCGCATACTCCACGTGTATCCAGCATCGCGGGAGGCGACGACCATGAACGCAGAGCTCCCGGCGGGGCAAGCGTCGGTGCAGCCTGGAGGGCGGCGACACAGCGGTTTTCAACCTGTGGACTGTCGGGGGCCCGCGTCGACGCCATTGCCACGGCCGCGGATAGCAACGAGCGGATGCTCTATTACTACTTCCAAAGCAAGGGAGGCCTGTACGTCGCGGTCCTCGAGACGATGTATGCGGAATTCGCGCGTCATGGGGTGAGCCTTGACCTCGCGGGACTGCAGCCTGCCGCCGCGATACGAACGCTTGCGCTTTCATCTGGGATTACTTCCGGGCGAATCCGAGGTGGTTGAATCTCAGCAACAACGAAAATCTGCGTGAAGGGCGGTAGCTCAAGCGGTCGCCGAAACTGACCGAGGCGATTTCGCCCGTGATCGACTTGGTGCGCGCGACTTTGGCGCGCGGGGCAGCCACTGGGGATTTGCGGGCCGATGTGGATGCGCTGGAAGCGAAGCTCAAGGCGGTGCGCCTGGCGACGCCGGCTGCAAATATGCAATCAGCATCTCTTGACTTGCGACTCAGTCACCGCCTCGATGACCGACGGTTCGGCGTAGTTTCCCACGTCACGCTGGCCGCAATGGGTTACTGCCCGGTTTCCAATCGGTTCACCCTGAAAGTGTTTGTCGGACGGGACTCTTCCCCGGAAGTTACTGCCGCTGCCGACGCGTGATCGACGGACGACCGATCGGTCCGATACTGCCGACGAGTTCGCTCGCTGCTTCGCGATCGCTTCCCGGGCCTTGACCGGCGAGGCTGTCAAGATCGCCGCCGCGATGACGGTCAGGTTCTCCACCGGTAAGGCCTTCAAGGCGCGGTCAACGCGTCTTGACGTCTTGAGACTTCAGGCGTGGGCGAATGCACGCGGCCGGATCAGAACAACTGGCTCTCAAGCGGAAGCAGATTGGCCCAGTTTGACGGCCGTCAGTCGCTCGCGCCCATCCGGATGAATCGAGCGGATCATGACGCGCTGACCGCGCGCGTCACCTAAAATCTCGACGATGCGATCGCGGTAATGCGCCAGCGTGCCGCGTGACGGTTTTCGCTTCGTGCGAAGGCGAGTCGATGAGGGCATAAGCGAGCGGTAGCATGTGTCGCTTCGATTATGCCAAGCTTTCGCCTGCCGCGCGTATCCGTCGACGCACACCGGCACACCGACAACTAGGCCTATGGTGAAGTCGCATGCCAGCACATAAATGGACTTTCGCGCCTCGCTTCAGACGCTCGGCGTTCGGGTGGAGATCGGCGCTGCCGATCCAGCGTATCAAAGAAGCGATATCTGAAATCCGTTCTGCCGCACGCGTCGCCCCAGTGCTGGGCGCAGAGGGCGCAGTCCTGCTGCTCGAAAAATTGTCGCCTGCACTCGAGCAGGTTGACAGTTCCTCGGGCGCTCTGGGCAGCGCGGTCAATCGCGCAATCGATGTGCTGGTGCCGGTGATCGCCGCGGCCGACGTGCCGCAAGCGGTGCGGGACCGCTGGTTAGCACGGCTGTTCGAAGCGTTACAAGAGGATCAGATGCCGTACATCGAGAGTCTGGGCGAACACTGGGGCACATTATGTATCACGCCCGAGCTCGCTTCTCGATGGGCAGACCGCTTATTGCCGCTTACCCGGCATGTTGTGCAGGCGGACGAGTACGGATTTTTCGTCGGGACCATACCGTGTTTGAGCGCATTACACGCGGCCGGTCGCTTCGATGAGGTGCTGGAGCTTGTCAGTCATGACCGACTCAAATTCTGGTGGTATCGCCGGTGGGCGGTCGAGTCCCTCGTTTCGCTCGGCCGTCCCGGCGACGCGGTCAGTCTGGCGGAATCGAGCCGTGGACTCAACGCCCCGGAAGGCGACATCGCCCGGCGTTGCGAGGCGATTCTTCTTGACTGTGGGATGGCCGAGGAGGCTTATCAGCGCTACGCGCTCGCTGCCAATCGGGCAGGGACCTACCTTGCGACCTTTCGGGCAATCGCAAAGAAGTATCCCGATCGTGCGCCGCAAAGCATTCTTGCCGACCTCATTGAATCGGAGCCTGGCTCGCTAGGCAAATGGTTCGCCGCAGCGAAAGACGCGGGTTTGCTGGATATTGCGCTTTCGCTTGCGAAGAATCACCCGACAGACCCCAAAACGCTCACGCGCGCGGCGCGCGAATTTGCAGTGAAGCAGCCGTCATTCGCAATGGCCTGCGGACTGTGCGCTTTGCGATGGATGGATGCCGGCTACGGTTACGAGATAGCGCCTATCGATGTGCTCAACGCTTACGACGCGACGGTCAAGGCCGCGGCGGCAGCGGGCATTCCGGCGCCGGACGTGCAGGCTCGTGTGCGACAACTCGTCGGAGCGCCTTCCTCGATTATCGCGAAGGTGCTCGCAACAAAACTGGCCTGACCTCCGCACTGCGGACGCGACGAACCGGGCGGCTGCATTGAAGCCGACGCGCGAACCGGCTCCGGCCTGCCTGACCACTCCATGCCTTCGGTCCATTGCAGGAAGAACGGCCAGAAACGGCGGAATTCGCGCGTGGAGTAGGCGTGCAGTGCCGGGTAGTCCGCGAAACGCTCTCGCCCGACGCGCCCAAGGTCAGCAGACAGTGACAAAAGCCCAAGTGCATCATGCACGGGGCGGGCGGCCCAGTCAGAGCATTACTGCTTTGTGTAGTAGCTCGAGTGCCGTCAACTCGTCTAACCGACCGGTGCGCGCTTTGCCCGCCAGCGTCTTGAGCAGCGCTTCCGCTATTGGCGAGATACCTTCCAGACCCCGCAGACCTGTTGCCGAAGCCGGTGGAAACTCAGCGTTCGCGAGTGCGCGTGCCGGTACGCGGTCACCGTCGTCTTCCACGGCGTGTGCATCGGTTGTCGCGGGTTGTTCGGTCTCGTTCGTCGCGAAGGCCCCCGCCATCTTTACACTACTGATCTGAGGCTCGGTTAAAATCGGGGCCTGTTCACTCTCCGGGGTAGCCGACGGCGTCTCGCTTGCCCGCGGAGTAGGAGCCGATACGTTCAGTGCGCCGGCGTCAACGGTGGCTGCGCGAGACGCTTGCTCTTGAGCGCTCGCGCGAGCGCGTGACGCGGGCGCGAGTAAAACTGAGACGGACTCGGGAATTTCCGCTTCGGAACGCGACTGGTCCAACCAGCCAGTTGGCAAACCAAGCCGCTCCGTAAAGCGGTTCGCCTCTGCCTCGTCCATGCGCTTCTTGCCGTGCAGTCGATGCGCCATGTTGGATCCGGTCATACCCATGACGAGACCGAGCTTGGCTTTCGAACCGTTGCGCTCGGTGAGCACATGAAGGTTCGCGCGTCGGATGCTCTCGACCGTGGCGCCATCGTGGAGGCTCAATTGTTGGGGCGATGCTGCTTCGATTGTTGCGCGTCGACCGGAAGCGGTTTTTGCAGCGGCTTTGCCGGTTGTCTGCTTGCCCAGTTGAGCTTGACCGGTCTTCGCATTGCTATGCGGGTTCTTCGCTTTCTGAGATGGCATTTTTGCATCCTCGGACGCACCGTCCGCAACAAACGTAAGCGGTCAATAAAAGACGCCCTTCCATCTAGGGGCAGAAGGTCAGAAGCTAGGTGTCCACGTGGACACCTGCACACTGACACTGATGACAGAGAACAAAGACCTCAAGAGCCGCCTGGTGATTGGCGCGAAACGCGATGGCCGTCGCGAGTATGACGAAGCCGCACGCGACGAACTGGTCAGGATGTGCCTGAAGCCCGGCGTGTCTATCGCGCGCACGGCCATGGAACATGACGTAAATCCGAATCAGCTTCGCAAGTGGATCACTCGTTACCGTCAGCAGCGAATGGCGCAGGTTCAGCAGAACTTGGCATCAGGGGTCGCAGACGGCACGCTGATCGATACTCCGACATCGGTGCCCTCGAGCGTGGCGCCGGCATTCATTCCAGTTGTCACCGCGCCATTGGCACCGCCCGATGTGACTCAAGAGCGGTCGCCGCCCCTGCCGTCGATGGTCGTCGCACTTCATGTGCGGCTGCCGAATGGCGTCGAGTTCGAGCTGGGCAACGCGAGTCTCGAAGAACTGGCGACGATCGTCCAGATGCTCGGGAGGCTACCGTGTTCCGGTTCGACGATGGGCTGAAGGTCTACGTTCACCGCGATCCCGTTGACTTCCGGATGGGCATCAATGGTTTGTCGATCCTCGTCGAGCAGGCGATGTCGCTAAATCCGCTGGACGAGGCCTTGTATGTGTTCGGCAACCGACGTCACGATCGTATCAAGATTATTGCCTGGGATGGCAATGGGTTCTGGCTTCTCCTGAAGCGGCTCGAAGGTCATGATCGCTTTGCGTGGCCCAACGATGCGGCCGTCGTGATGCTGAGCACAGAGCAATTACGCTGGCTTCTACAGGGCGTGGACCTCGCCGCCATCAAGAAGCACCCAAAGCGATATTACGCCCGTGTGAGCTGAACATCGACGCAGCATGCCTGTCTAACCGGGCATGCCGATCAATGTCACGATCACTGCCGAGGAACTGAAGGAGTTGCTCGCCGCACGCGACGCACTTGGTGCCGTTCAGCAGGAGCGTGACGAACTGCGCGGCACACTACGGCTGGTGACAGCGGAGCGGGATCTCGCGGAAGAGCGGTTGCGAGCGTACAAGCGCGAACTGTTTGGCGCGTCTAGCGAATCGCGCGAATCGGACCAGCTTGGTCTGTTCAATGAAGCCGAAGCGCTCACGGTCTCCGGCGGACAGCCCGCGCAGGAAGATACGGCAAATACAGCGGTGTCTGCCCACACACGCAAGAAGCGCGGCCGCAAGCCGCTCGATCCGAGCCTGACACGCGAGGTCGTCCGGCACGAGCTGCCCGAGTCCGAGCGCTTCTGTGGTCACGATGGCCACGCGCTCGTGGAAATCGGCGTTGAGACCAGCGAGCAACTCGACGTGATTCCAGAGCATATCCGCGTCATCCAGCATCAACGCGTCAAGTACGCTTGCCCCTGTTGCGATCTGGGTATCAAGGTAACGCCGCCACCACAGCGGATCATTCCGCGCGGCCTGTTTACCGAATCGGCACTGGCGTGGATCATCACCGGCAAATACCAGTTCGGCATGCCAATCTATCGTCAGGCCGGGCTCTTGCGACGCTTCGGCGGCGACATCTCGTCGAACACGGTTGCCGTCAGCGTTGTGCGGGTTGGGCTTGCGACCCAGCCGGTGATCAACCTGATGCGCGACACGTTGCTCGAAGCAGATCTGATCTATGGTGACGAGACGACCTTCCAGGTGCTCAAGGAGCCCGGGCGCCGACCGCAAACAAAGAGCTACGTCTGGGCGCAAATGAACGGTTCGGGACCGCCCATCCGACTGTTCACTTACACGCCCGGTCGCGGTGCAAAACACGCCGCGCAACTATATGCGGGCGTTAAATCGGGGGCTGCGTTGATGACCGATGGATATGAGCTGTATAGCGGCATCGCGCACGACCATCAGCTCGTCCATCTTGGTTGTTGGGCTCATTCAAGGCGCGCGTTCGTCAAGGCGGAAGATACGGTGCCCAAAGCCGCTCGCACTCCGGACCTTCTGTCAACTCGCTTCACCAGCCTCATCGGCAAGCTGTTCGCGGCTGAGGCGCGAAGTGCGAAGTGGAGCGCCGTTCGCCGGCTGCGATTACGCCGCCGCTATAGCGCTCGCGTGCTCGCCGTCATCGAGCAATTGTTGATTGAGCATCTGCCTGCCGTCGTGCCGGGTAGCATGCTGGGCAAAGCGCTGCAATATCTGAATCGGCAGTGGCACAAGCTGAGCCGCTACATTGAGAACGGCGACTATCCAATCTCGAACAACGCGTGTGAAAACGAGATTAGGCCGTTCGTCGTTGCACGCAAGGGCTTCCTGTTTGCCGATACGGTTTCCGGCGCGCATGCGAGCGCGAATCTTTACTCACTGGTCCAGTCGGCAAGAGCCAACGGTATCGATCCGTATCGATACCTCACGTGGCTACTCCGAGGCCTGCCGCTCGCGCAGACCGTCGACGACTACGCCGCGCTTCTTCCTTGGAATATGCCCGCCGAAGTGAGGTAAGTCATTGCCCAGTTCAACAACCCTGATGGGCGTCGTTAATTGACCGCATACCAACAAACAACTGTTTTTGTGTGACTGGAACGGCCGGTGCCGATGCCGTCAGCGTCTTGGCGTCGTCGTCCACGTCGTCGTCCGTTCGAACAAACTCGAGGGGCGATTTCAAGCGAGCAATGAGTTCCGGCGAAAGGGCAGGGTAGGGCTGATCGAAAAACCCATGAGGCAGACCGAGCGTGGTCTCCATGTGGAAGGCAGTCTCGGGCGTGAATCTTTCGCCCTTCGTAAGCTCCGCGACACGCGATAGAGTGGAATCCAGCGCCAACGCGATATTCTCAGCGCCGACCGCATTGACCAAAAACTGAAACGACCGCGTCTTGATGATGGAGGCCGTCGCAGCGGGCTCTTTAGAAGGCGGCTGAGAGGACGTACGGTTGCGGGAGGAGGAATTGGGTTTAGACAGGTGATGAGGCTGTCGGCTGTTCGCCTTTTCTCGGTACCCCGCATTTCGCCCGCGGGTCTGACTCATAGCTTTAGCTCCAGTGCGGCGCGTTGACTTTCCACTCCGAATTATAAGCGAGGGATGGTCAGCTGCCGCAATGCGAAAAGCTGCTGGAAACCCGTCTCGGCAGCCGATAGCGCAGCGTCATGATGGTGGGGACGGTCGCGTCCTCGGCCATAGCTGACATTGAAGTCAGTTGCGTTCAACGTCGTCAACCAGCGATTGCCGACGTTGGCGGCGTCACGCGGCAGGACTGCAACTACGTACGACTGCAAACTCACACTCACGACCTGAAGTGGCGAAACGTTCGTGAGACATAGGAGCCGGTGTAGACGTGTTGCAGGCGGCCCTTGATGCACGGATTTAGCCGACGCAATGTCAAACGGCCGGGTAATCGCTCGCATCGCTGTATCACTTTAATGATGGTGTTGGGAGACGTCACAAGCGCAAAGCAAGGCGTCCGACTGACCGACGCTCGCCGTCGAATCCGCTCTTTTGACGAAAGAATCAGCGTGATCGGGATGCGTTTCTGCTGCGCACTTCGTTTCCCGCGACTAATGCCTCAGGGCGTACGGCCGACTACGTCTCGTTTGTGGGCTGCAGCGTCTGACGTGCGTCGGATGCTTGCGCAGGAAGCACACGCTAAAGTATCATAATGATACGAACGAGAGCTTGTGAACCAATACCGTGAACCCTGAGCAATTCCGTTCAGTGCAGGCCGAGCTGGGGTGGACCCATGCCCAGACAGCTCAGCAACTAGGTCTCGCAGAGATCAGCGTCAAGCGAATTGCGACGGGTGCCCAAGTCATCACAGAATCGACGGCACGGGTGCTTGTCGCAGCGCTGCTGATACATCGTGAGGGTATGACAGCGAAATTTCAGAAGCTGCTTGACGCGTACCATCGCAACCCCACGCCCGTGAGAGGCGACATGGAGGTGGCGGTGAGAAAGACGACGGATCAAGAAGTTGCGATATGCACAGAGGCGCCTGAAACCGTTCGCATCCCGGCGCAAAAACTGAAGGTAGGACATGTGCACGTTTTTCAGAATCAAGATCGAAGTTGGTCGTTGGAGCGTGTGCGCGAAATTTATGAGATCACAGAAGGAGCTGACGGCATCGTAAGCGTTGGACTTGGTCCGACTGGACATGCGTGTCGCGTGTTCTTTCGCAGACAGTGGGTTACCATCACGCGCGCGTCGGCCGACGCCCCATAAATTAGTAGCTTGCGAGATCATTTGCCTGCGCGCAATCGTGCGTAAGTGCGGTAAAAGGCTTGACAACAGCATTCTCGATTCAGCGACCCTCAACGTTACTAGCCTGGAGTTTCGATGCTTTCCCCACAATCTGACCTCTCGCGACCGAGTGCGACTGCCGATAGCTGGGGACGTTACTACACTGCGGAATGGGTAAGCACGAGTCTTGTGACCGCGATACAGGCGCGGCGCCCGCGACTCATTGTGGAACTGGGCTCGGGGCGGGGTGCGCTTGCATCCGCGGCCCGGGACAAGTGGCAGCGGGCGCAGGTAGTTACGGTCGATGTCGACCATGGTGCGACGTCGCTCACAGATGCATCGGTCGCCGGCAAGGGCAGCTTCAGGCATCACGTCCATGACGTCCTTGATGACGATCTGGCCGAGCGGATCGGATTGTCGCTCGGCAGCGTCGACGTTGCTGTTTGTAACCCCCCGTACGTCCGCCCGCGTTGGCGAAAGAGTTTCGGTCGTATCCTGGAGGACGCCGGTCTGTCTGGGTCGCTGAAATCGATACACGATGCGGGTGCTGACCTGCTCTTCATTGCGCAGAATCTGCGTTTGCTTAAGCAGCACGGGGCGCTTGGCCTAATTCTCCCTGACGGTCTTATCGCTGCCGGAAAGTTCGAAGGCGTGAGGCGCGCGCTGTTGCGTGAGCACCGCGTTGAGCAGGTTGTGCAACTTCCGCGGCGCGTATTCGCCGGCACAGAGGCGCAGACGTACCTCGTTGTGCTCGCCAAGAAGAGTGGCGAAACATCGACCGTGACGCTCCGTCAGATCAGCGGCGCAGGCGTCATATCGCCGCCCCTTCCGGTTCCTTCCGAAATGGCTCAGCGCCGTCTCGATTATTCCTATCACGCCTCATCCTGCGCGCGTCGCATGGATCACGGCAGTCGCCGGGGGCAGAAAGTTGGCGACGTCACGCTGGCTGTCACCCGCGGCACATTCAGCTCACAGCAGATCGCGCAGTGCCCGTGGCCGGTCTTCCATCTCGGAGACTTCGTCGCGGGCGACCCCGTTGTGCCGAAACGCTTTCGGCTCAGTCAGCGCACGCTCGGCGCGTTGCCGCCGAGGACGAAATTATCGATGCCGGGTGACATCCTCGTCGCCAGGATTGGCAGAAACCTTCACGAGAAGGTGGCAATTGTCGAACACGGGCCATGTGTTGTCAGCGACTGCGTTTTCACACTACGTGTCAGGGAAGAGGCTCGTCAGGCCGTGCTGGCATTTCTTTCGAGTAAGGCTGGACGGCACGCGCTCGATGTATCGGCACACGGGGTCGGAGCGCGATTTCTTTCTTCCTCGGATCTGATGGACCTGGAGATATCGCGATGACTCTGCTCCCGGCTGAGGGAAGCGCTGCGGGCTTTGATCAGCTTGCACTGGAAAGGGCTGTTCGCTCGCTCTGCAAGGTCGGCATCCGCCGGGCTCCGCTGTCCCTGGAGCGGGTGAAGTCATGGATGAAGCAGTTTGAGAGCCCGAGCGAGAAGTCCCTTGCATGGTTGATTCTGCGGCATCTCGTTTACCGGACGGGCGAACAGCTTGAGTCGAGTCTCAGACAGGCGCTCAAAGACGCGGCAACGCACTTTCTTCGATCAGCAGACGTGGGTGAGGGCATGCACTG
Organism: Caballeronia sp. LZ024; assembly: GCF_031451455.1. Taxonomy (NCBI): domain Bacteria; kingdom Pseudomonadati; phylum Pseudomonadota; class Betaproteobacteria; order Burkholderiales; family Burkholderiaceae; genus Caballeronia; species Caballeronia sp. LZ024. Next base: position 227,061 of record NZ_JARUXL010000002.1, read on the forward strand.
GCGAGATGCTTTGGCCGGCCGCATCGAGGGCCTGAATTTTTATTGCGGCCCGCCGGACGTCAACGGCGTAACCAAGCCGGGCAAGAGTGGTGAAGTTGTCACGCGCATCGTGAACCGGAACTACGGCATCGAGAAATACTATCCGCACGACGTGTCCCAGTTCGAGCCGGATGAACGGTACCTTGTTGTCGATGACGGAGCGTATACGGGTGTTCAGCTAGCTTCGTTCCTCGAGGGCTGGCGCAACGACTATTCGGACGGCAAGGTGGCGATCGTCGTCGGCCTCGCGCATACGCGGGCGATCGCTACCCTGCAACAGCGGTTTCCTTCGGTTCCCCTGTTTTACGGGGAATTGATGACGGAGAAAAATTCCCTGCAATCGCTGAGCGAGCAGTGGATCGTCGATGGACAATGGGCGCATCCGGAGGTCACGCCTGGTGACGTGTACGCAGATATCTGTCGCAGGCGAGGGCCTTTCGGTTCGGCAACTGAAGGGTTTGGTTCTCTTGGATTGATGGTGGCGTTTGAACATGGGGTGCCCGATGACTCGCTGCACCTCTTATGGAGCAAGTCGGCCAACTGGACACCACTGATTGAGCGATGAGCGGGAAAATGACGATTACAGACTCTTCCATGTTTGCGAAGACTCGTGCTGAAGAACATGACGCCGATGTATGGGGCGAGTTCTTCATGCCGCCGTACTTCGACCAGTTGCGGCTGAAAGTCGCGACGAAATCGACATACATAACGGGCAAGCGTGGATGCGGAAAAACCATGTTGCTCAAGTATTTCGACTATCACACGGCTTTTTCCCCGAGGCGAACCGACATTCCCCCGGACGAAATACAGCACGTCGGAATCTATTGGCGCGTCGATACGCAGTTCTGCAGCTCAATGAAGCATCGCGGCATCGACGATGCCGAATGGGCCGTGGTTTTCGACGGCTACTTCGCGCTGGTGATCGCGGTCGAACTCATCCGGGCCGTGCGCGCAATAGCGACAAGCGCTTTCGCCGGGTTCGACATCGCGCGGTTCAACCATCTGGTCCTACCGAGCGCCTGCGATTTCGTCGCGGACTTTCCCACCTCCGCGCGTGAGCTGATGACGCATCTCGAAAAGGTGCGTCGTGGCTTCAGCACGTGGGTCTCGAATGTCCAAGCGGTCAAACGTCCGTTGCTGCCGCCCGGGCGGGAGTTCATCGCGGCGCTGGTCGATGACCTGCGCGCAACGCCGGGTCTTGAGGAATTATGCCTGCACGTCTACGTCGACGAGGTCGAAAACCTCGTTGCCTATCAGCGACACGTCCTGAACTCGTTTCTAAAGCATAGCCAGCGCCCGCTGGTCGTCAGCTTCACGTCGAAAGAGCATCCCACGGACAATCAGACGTCCGGACCGGAGTCGATCAATGCGACGCACGACTACCGCCTTCTGGATCTAGACAAATACCTCGAACCGTCGGCTCGTCCGCTGTTCTTCGCCGAAGTTTTCCTGGGCAATCTCGATATCGCGGCCGGCGCTGACGATAGCGACCTGTTGCAGGTTGTGCGCTCCCCCGACAGGTTGAGTGAACGTCTCGATACGCGCTATCAGGACCGCATTCTGCAATCGATGCGCGAGCGGTTTCCATCAAAAACGGAGAAAGAGTTTGCGGCGGACGCGATTGAAGACGCACGTATCCAACCGAAACTAAGGGAACGCATCGAAAAGGCACTGCGTCAGCGTTCCAGCAAGCTCTCCGCCGATGATTTCCTGGCAGTCAGCGACGTACCCGATGCGCTCGCCGTCATGCCGGCACTGCTGAACAGAAAGTCTCTCACGCCGGAGCAGATTCAGCGTGAGCTGAAAGCATATCGCGCTGATGGCTCTGGGTCGTTCGGCTCGACCTGGATTCACAACAACCTGTTTGGCGCGCTGCTTGAGCTGTATCGTCCATATGGAAGGGAATGCCCGCTGTACAGCGGCTTCGAGACACTGTGCACGATGGCGAACAACAACCTGCGCAACTTCCTGATCCTGTGTTACAAGACGCTGGAAGTTGCTGAGCTTCGAGACATCGAGAAGGCGCCGTATCCGGTCGACGTCCAGTGCCGCGCAGCATACGATGCGGCGGAACAGCTGATCCGCGAAATCAAGACTTTCGGTCCATCCGGTGAGCAGCTTCGCGTATTCACCTTGCGACTGGGCAGCATTTTTCGAGCACTTCAGGCCAGCCCCGCCATGAGCGAGCCGGAGCAGAATCAGATCACCATCAATTCTGGCGCGCGCGCGCTGAACGCTGACGAGCGCCGCTTCATCAGCGAGTTACTGAAATACGCAATACTCATCGAGCAGCTCGAGACGAAGACAAAAGGAAACGTCGGGCAGGATATCGTCGACTACCAGCTCAATCCCATCTATGCGCCTTATTTCCAGATCAGCTACCGCCGCAAGCGCAAAATCGATCTGACCGTCGAGCAGTTTCATACGCTAGCGATGGGCACCGAAGGCGACTTCCGTGACCTTGCCCGTGTCTTCTCGCGCAATCTTCCCGATACAGAGTCCCACCAACTCGATCTGCTGTGACCCATGTTGATCCGCTTTGATACCTGGACTGCACCGAGCGCTGACGCGCTGGGTGTCCCGTCGCAAATCACGCTGTTTCACGGCGACGTCATTGACACTCGTGGCGAGCTTGCCGTCGCTGCATGGGGAGAAGGATGCGTGCGCGTTCCAGTACGGTATAACGTCGAAGACATGACCATTTCGATTGGCAACCGGATGTCCGATGTCGACGGAATCGTAGAGCTCCTTTCAGGGTATGACACGTCGACCGTTGTGCTCGAAGCTACGACACTGGGATTTGCGGAATTGTTTGCGTTGGTAAGCGGTCTCGTCGAGAGACAGTCGCGCTCAATCGAGGTCGTCTATGTAGAGCCTGCAAGCTACACTCGCACGCACCCCGGAGGCGATCAGTTCGCGCTGACCGAGACCACGCTGGGCTACCAGCCCATCCCACGTTCGGTCGTTGATCTGGGCAGTGACGATCTTGAGGCCGGCGTGTTCTTCCTTGGGTTCGAATCGGAACGGCTCGACCGCGCCCTCGAAGAGCACCAGATGATCGCAGACAAGGAAGTGAAGGTGGTCTTCGGAATTCCTGCGTATCACCCCGGATGGGAGCTCGACGCCATCATTCCGCACCTGCCCAGGCTGCAACAGGGCCCGCTGGTGATCGAGTACTGCTCCGCAAATGATCCGGAAGCGGCGTTTGAATGCCTTGAACGCACCAGAGCGTCGCTGGGCGTTGGCAAGCGGATGTTCATCGCCCCCATCGGTCCCAAGCCGTGCGGGATCGCGGCTGCCGTCTTCGCTAGCGCATATCCCGCGCAGGCGGGGCTGCTGTTTGACCATCCCAGGCGCAGCCCCAAGCGCACGGATGGTGCGCTGGTTTGGCACCGGTACCGCGTGCGTGTGATGCCTGACGCATGAACTAACGTCGTTCGCGGCCAGTCCGGTTGCAAGACCGAGGATGGAGGCTGTTGCGTTAGTTCGATGACAACGGACGTCGCAGTAAGTTATGCGACAGCGCCTCGGATTGACCATTTGCAGCTGTTCAGCTGCCTTTTTCTGATACCATTTATGCCCGGAAAACAGCCAACAGCTAAGGATGTCGCGTGACTGATGTGACGCTTCAAAGATTGCTAGAGGCACCCGCAGGCGCTGATCGTCATTGGTTCCAGCAGCGCGGTAGAGCTTTTGAGCGGGTGCTCACAGCGATTTTGGCGCGTGAGAAGATGGAGCCTCGGACCAGTATGCGCCCCAGTGGTGAAGAGATCGACGGCTCGTTTGAGATGGGCGATCGCTTTTTCCTGCTGGAAGCTAAATGGCACGCCAACCCCATTCCGGCGTCTGCTTTATATGCCTTCAAAGGAAAGGTCGACGGCAAACTCGAAGGCACCATTGGTACCTTCTTTTCTATGTCTGACTTCAGCGCTGAAGCTGTGGACGCATTGCTTTCCGGCAAAGAGTTGAATCTCATTCTCTTTGGGAAAAAAGACCTGCTGTTGATCGAAGACGGAAACATCAGCATGCGCGAAGCCTTGCACGTGAAGCTTCGCTATGCAGCCGAATATGGACAGCCCTTTTTCCCGTTGGAAACGTTTTTAGCGGAGCGAAAGCAGTCAACGCGGGGCGCGGATACCTCCATTCCCAAACGGCAGCTCGAGTGGGTTATCTTAGTCGAAAGTGTTGACGATGTTCGGACTTTGAAAGAACTGCTTGGCCGGTTCGAGACGCCCGCGAAGATCTCTGTCTTTCCCGCCGGAGGTCAACTCTCCGTGGCACCGTTAGCAGAGCATCTTCGAAGAGAAGGTATTAAGAACGTTGCGGCGATTGTTACGCCTATCTCGGACTTCGAACTCCAACGGCAGCACATGGATGCCCTTAACGCCAGCGGCGCAGAACTGATCGCCTTACAGGAGCCCTTGGAGGATTGGCTTGGTAACTACGTTCCGACCGACTACTACAACGCCACCATGATGCTTGCCAATCGCGCGGGAAAGATGGCGCGTCGCTATGCGCGCAACACCAGGCTCGATCAACTGCTTGCTGCAACTCCGGCTTTTGCCGCACTCATCGAGAAGCTAGAAGCTAGCCCACTGGGGCGCTGAAGAGCTACTAAAGGCGAACTTACGTGAGCGTTACAGAGCCGTCGCGGCAGTTCTGCCTCGCCCTCGCATAGACTTGATTCAAGTACCCACCCCGACCGGCGTCGTTCGGTAAGATAGCGGTAAGTCCAGAAAGAGGAAATCTCGATGAATAAGCAGGAACTGCTTGAGGCGGTCGCGGTGCAGACCGGAGCCAGCAAGAGCGCCGCCGAAGAGACGATCAACGCCGTGTTGGCGACGATCTCGACGGAGGTGTCCGCGGGCAATGCCGTGCAGCTGATCGGTTTTGGCACCTTCGCACGCGGCGAGCGTGCAGCGCGCACAGGGCGCAACCCGCAAACCGGCGAAGCAGTCGACATCGCCGCCGCGAAGACAGTCAAATTCACGGCCGGCAAGGCATTCAAGGACGCGGTCAACGCCTCCTGAGGCCAAAGCTGAGGAGCGACGGCCGGCTCAGAACAATTGGCTTTCGAGCGGCAGCAGATTAGCCAGCTTCACGGCCGTCAAGCGCTCACGCCCATCGGGGTGAATCGACCGAATCATGACGCGCTGTCCGCGGGCTTCGCCCAGAATCTCGACGATTCGATCACGATAGCGGGCGAGCGTCCCGCGAGACGGTTTTCGCTTCGAACGACGGCGGCCAGTCGATGAAGGCATGGCGTAGAAGTTGGCTTCGTTGGGCCATTATGCCAAGTGCCTGCTTCTGTCGTCTATGCGTCCTGTCAGTGCAACGTTGAACATATCTCAATGCGTCGTTTTACTGTTCGCACCTCGCCCGTTCATGGTCGCGGTGTTTTCGCGGTCACTCGGCTGTCTGCCGGCGAAACCATCCTCGAGTACAAGGGCGAACTGGTCTCTTGGAAAGAGGCGCAACGTCGCTATCAGCGATCAGCGGCGGAGGATGGGCACACGTTTTTCTTCGATCTCGATGACGGCCGGGTGATCGACGGTGCACAAGGAGGCAATTCGGCCCGTAGGGTGAACCACAGTTGCGAGCCGAACTGCGAAGCCGAGCAGCGGGGCAGGCGAGTGTTCTTTCACGCGCTGCGCGATATCGAGCCGGACGAAGAATTGTTCATTGACTATCGGCTTTTCGTCGAAGGGCGTCGGACGCCGGCGCTGAAGAAGCTTTACCGATGTTGCTGCGGCTCGCTTCATTGTCGGGAAACCACTTTGGCACCAGCGAGAGGATGAGCGATGCGGTAGTGCGGCTGGCTCGGCGAACGCGACCGCCTTCAGCGGACGTCCTGCAGCGATAGAGCAGAGAGTGCGACCGCAGTTCGATGATATCCCGCGTCGAAATCACGCCGGAGCGGACCTTAATTGGGCTCGTCCGGATCTGTGAGGGGCGAGGGGGCCGGCCTCCTCGCCTACTCGGAGACCGCCCTCATTACTCGGAACCGTATCAGTTCTGGGTACCAGTTGCCTGCTTGTGTAGTTTTTCCAGGCGATCCAAAGTCGGGTCATTCCCAAAACCCCTTACACGTCTCGGTGTTTCCTGATTCAGTAGAATAGCGTCGTTCGCCGAGGACGGTCAGGTGTCGAAATGGATTCGAATGCACTCCGCGAAGAGACCCGCTTCTGCCCTGCGTCACGGTATCGAACGACAATCAACATTTCGTACCGAAGTGCTACTTTTGGCCGTTCGCTGAAAATTCTGCAGGTGCCGCCATCACCCTTTCAATGTCGACCGGCGCCGGTTTCACCACAAAGGCACCGGCGAAGAACCAGTGTTCCGGGGGGTTATTTCTGGCGTTGCCAGTGCCCTCAGCCTCGAGTCGCCGGTCGTCGCCATTGACTTTTCACTTACCTTGCGTCGCTACTCTATGAGCGTGTTTCAACTGTTATCGAAGGTGAACTTCCGGGCGGACCTGAGAATCGTTGCCGGCGCTTTTGCGTCGCTTGCTGCTGTTGTGTTGGTTTCGGAATTCGGGGCGACTTCGGCGGGCACAAAATCGTACGATGCCAACTTGATGGCGAGCTGGTTACAGGCGATTGGCTCGGTAGCGGCGATTGTTGGCGCGCTCTGGATTGCTGAGCGGCAAACTAAAATTGCGATGCGGGTCGCGGAGCGAGAACGACGTGCACAGATTAAAGCTCGGCGATTGATCGTGACGGCGTTAATGGAGAACGCGGTGCGGCAAGTTAGTGCTGTCAAACAGTCGTTTAGTGAAGGACCGGAGGAATTTCCGTTTGGACTCACGTACAACGAATCCGACTTCGAGGCGGCAATCCGTCACATCCAGGCAATCAACCTGCTCGAACTCGGAGAAGTTGATTTGGCGCGCGGCATCATCGGGATGGTCGATGCGATGGTATCGATTCGGCGCCTCGTCCACACGGAGAAAGTGTCGAAGGATCGATGGCGTTGGGTGAACGGTGTGACACTGTGTGACCGCGTCGAGGGGGCATATGCCCGAGCGATGCTGGCGATTGGACGCGAACCGATAGTGTGTCCGTTCGAGCGGGACGAGAATGGCGAAGAGATTGCTACTGAAGATTTTTAACGATGGAGTCTAACATCGGCTCATCTCTCAAGCCGAGGTGTGCCCTAAAAGGTCACCGTTGGCGAACGCTTCCATCTGGAAATTCGCAGACCCGATGTGGAACATTGCCGTTCCTGTCGTTATGCTCGTATGGACCCACTCGTCGTTGGCGCGGCATTTACACGATTTTTCGAGGTTGACTGGCGTCGCGCTTATTGACGAAAAGCGGCGGTCAACGACGCGATCACTCGGATGCTTGCAGGTGGAGGCCATTCTTGATTGAAGGCGCACAAGGTAGCAATTCCACACGTTGGGTGAATCAGAACTGCGAGCCGTGTACGATGCGATAATCCATCAAAAAAGCACCTGTCGCGATAAAAGGATTGACTTCTTGGGTCAACATGAGTCCAAGAAGGGCTAAAGTCGACGCGATTTCGCCAAGCTAGAATTTCAAACATCACTTCATGGACGTTCGACAGCTCAGATACTTTGTCAGTATCGTCGATTGCAGAAGCCTGGAAAAAGCGGCCAAGAAGCTCTTAGTCGCTCAACCTTCCCTGAGTCGGCAACTGGCGGGCCTCGAAGAGGACCTAGGGGTCTTGCTTCTGCTTCGCAGCAAGCACGGCGTGACGCCGACATCGGCCGGCGACGCGCTGTACCGTCACGCGCGGCTCGTACTGCGGCAAATGGAGCAACTGAAGCAGGAAGTCACTCTGGGCGGCGCCGCCGCCAAATTGGGAACCGTCGCTGTCGGCCTGCCGACCACGATGGCATCGGCCCTTGCTTTGCCTCTTTTCGAACGCGTACAGGACGAGTATCCGGGAATCAGGCTGAAACTCCTCGAGGGCGGGAACGGCTATCTCAACGAACTGCTGGCCGACGGACGCCTCGATTTGGCGATCCTATTCCTTGGGTCGGACATGCCGGGCATCACCGCGCTGCCCGTCTTGGATGAAACGCTGTACGTGCTCGGCGAGCCGGGCGAAGGCGTATCTCCCCGTTCGACCACCTGTCCGCTCTCGAAGCTCGCGGGCGTGAAGCTCGTCGGCCCGGGTGTATTGAACGACCTGCGTCTATTGCTGGAGCGGACCTTCTCCCGAGAGAACGTCCAGTTGAACGTCGTTGCTGACGTAGATTCGTTGACGACCATGATATCGATCGCGCATTCGGTAGGGGCCTGCACGATTCTTCCTGGTTCGGCCGTGGCACAACTGGATGCGTCTCATCTACCGAAGATGCGACGCATCGTGAATCCGCCCATCGAACGGCCTGCGAGCATTTGCTGGCTGGACGGCCTCCCTCCGCATAACGCGACGGTTGCCGTTCGCGACACGATCGCCGCAGTCATCGCGGAACAGGTGACCGAGGGTGCATGGCAAGGGGTCACGCTAAGACCTGGGCCCTCAGCAGACTAAGGCTCTTTGCGACGCAATCAGACCGCATCCGTGATCTGGGAGTTGCTGTAGTCGAGGTCGCACAGAATTGCACCGGTATGGTCGCCGAGTGCGGGCACGAGTTGGTCCTCCGACGGAAGCCAGGCGCCGTGCTATTCTTCCGGCGCTTTAGCAACGCGCTATGATACGACGCAGGGAAGTAGCTACTGAGTCGCTGCATTACCGGATGTTGCCGAAGCATACATATTTTGTATGCGGATTTCGGCGATGGTGATCAGCCGTTTCGGTGAACGTGATCAGTATGGGAGTTGGTGTTGCGCGGTCAGAGAATTATAACGAAGGTGATCACGATGGGGATGAGTCGGATTGCTTTGCGTTGGTCTTTCGCATCGAATCGCCTTTTATTGGAAGCCGATGCGCTTGATGCACGAGCCGGTCGAGGATTGCGTCGGCGAGCGTGGGGTCTTGCAACCACGCATGCCAATGTTCAAGGGGCAACTGCGAGGTGATGATCGTCGAGCGCGAGCCCACGCGGTCGTCGATCACTTCGAGTAGGTCGTTTCGCGCTCCCTGATCGAGTTCCTGCAGTCCCCAGTCGTCCAGCAATAGCACGTCAATCTTGGCGAGTTGAGCGAGACGGCGTGTGAAGCTGCCGTCGCCATGGGCGATGCGCAACTCTTCGAACAGGCGCGCAGCGCGCACGTATAACGCGGAGAACCCTTGGCGGCATGCCTGCTGCGCAAAGGCGCACGCGATCCAGGTTTTACCGGCGCCGGTCGGTCCACTCAGGATGATGTTCTGGGCGTTGCGGATCCAGTCGCAACTAGCGAGCGTGGCAACCACGCGCTGGTCCAAGCCGCGGCTTTGCCGGACGTCGATGTCCTCGATGCAGGCTTGTGGATTCTTCAGCCTGGCGGCCTTCATCAGGCGTTCAAGACGGCGCGTGTCGCGCCAAGCCAGTTCGCGTTCGACGACCATGCCGAACCGGTCCTCGAACGACAGGCTGGTGCTAGCGGTCAGTGCGGCTTGTTCCTCGAAGGCGCGGGCCATGCCGTCGAGTTTCAGGTTCCGGAGTTGCGAGAGGGTTTGCTGCATCAACATGGTGACCTCCTTCGGGTCAGTGATAATAGTCAGGCCCGCGCACGTTCTCGTGTTCGGGGGATTGCCATTCAGTGAGTTCGATCGGCAGCGATGCCTGTCGGTCCAATCCGGACTTGAGGATCGAGAGGACAGAGCGACGTGTAGGGGAGCCGACCACGAGGGCGCGCTGACAGGCCGCTTCAAGGCGCTCGCGACCGTATTTGCGGGCCAGCGCTAGCAGTCCCAGACAAGCCCGGTAGCCCATTTCTGGATGCGGGCGGTTGGTCAGCAGGTGCCGGACGATCGCCTCGGCGCCGGGGCCCACCGAGGCGCCCCAGTTCAGCAGGCGCCCGGGCGTCCACTCCAGGTGAGCGCGGTGAGCGACGGGCATGTGCTCGGGTAACGTCGTGTGTTTGTTGCGCAGGTGGCTGCGGGCGTGAGCTGCGACGCGCTTGCCGCCGTGGAGGATCTCAACGCCGAAACGGGTCAGGCGGGCGTAGACTGGCTGGCGCACGAGGCTGTGCGGGGCGCTGTAGTAGTGGTGATCGACCTCAACATGGTAGTCAATGTTGACGACGCATCGCACGAAGGTCGCGATCTCGTAGCGCTGGGCAGGTAACGGCCGCAACGCGGGCTGGTCGAGCCGCTCAAACCATTCGCGGCGATTACCCTGAAGCTTCTTAAAGGGGCGTTGGTTGATATCAGCAATGAGACCAGCGATCGCGCGGTTCAACTCGGCCAAGCTGAAGAAGCGGTGGTTGCGCAGACGAGCAAGAACCCATCTCTGGACCACTTGAACTGCTACCTCGGCCTTCGCTTTATCACGGGGCTTTCTTGGCCGTGCTGGGAGCATCGCTGTCGCGTAGTGGTTCACGAATTCCTGCGCCGTACGGCCAAGACCCGGTTCGTATCGGTCAGGTCGCGCAATCAGTGCGCGCGGATTATCTGGGACCAGCAGGCTCGGGGCGCCTCCGTAGAATTCCATGGCGCCGATAAGCCCGCCGATCCAATCGTGCGTGCCCTCCGAATGCGTCGCACAGGCATACGTGTAATTCGATGCGCCGAGTACACCGACAAACACGTGCGCACGAAACGCAACGCCACCGCGCCCGTCCAGGATCGGCATGGTGTGCCCGGCAAAGTCGGCAAACAGCTTCTCGCCGGCGCGGTGTTGCTGACGCATCGAACGTTTGAGCGTCTGCGCCCAGTCGCGGTAGCGCTGGCAGAACTGGGTGTAGCGGTAGGTACGCTCGCCGAGGTGCGCCTCAACGTACTCCTCCCACAATAGTTGCAGCGTCACGTTTGCGCGCCGCAACTCGCGATGAACGAACGCGTAGTCCAGCTCGACACGCCGGGCCTGCGTATTCTGATCGGCCGGCAGCCTCAGCTTGGCCTCGAGTTCGTCGTCAGCCAGCGGTTCGACGCTCGCCCAGTCCAGATTGGCCGCGCTTGCACGCGCTGCATACGCCGATACCGCACCCACGCTGGTACCCGCGGCCCGGCTGATCTGGCGGTGCGACAAGCCGCACACCCACTTCAGTCGCAGGACTTCTTTCAATTTGCGCATGCTCATCCGATGTGCCGGCATTACCTGTCCCCTATAAAAGAGACAAGGCTAACGCCCGTCGTTGATGTCATACGCAACACCACCGCCAGACCGAAATAGCGTTCCTGTTTCGGTCCAGTGATCACTCATTCCGGGAACGTGATCACCTGTTTCGGCAAGATGATCAGTCGTTTCGGAAACGGGTGATCAGCGATCACCATCCACCGAAATGACTGATCACCTTCCTCCGGATTCACTGATCACGTTAAACCGGAATCGGTGATCACGTTCGCCGAAATACGCATTTTGTATCTAGGTACGCCTCGACGCCGTAGTGAGATCCTTCCCTACCGAAGCCCGTTTCCTTTACGCCGCCGAACGGCGCGACCTCGTTGAACACGAGCGTCTCGTTTACGCCCACCACGCCGCATTCCAGTGCCTCGACGACGCGAAATGAACGGTTCAGATCGGACGTGTAGAAATACGCGGCGAGCCCGGTGCGCGGCTGGTTAGCGAGGCGCAGCGCTTCGGCTTCGTTCCTGAAGCGGGTCACGCTCGCGACCGGGCCGAGTATTTCGGCGCCGCAAATGTCCATCGACGGATCGACGTCAGTCAGCACCGTTGGCTGGTAAAAGTTCGGCCCCGCCGGATGACGCTGCCCGCCTGCGACCACCTTCGCGCCCGCGCCGACCGCCTGCGCCACCATCGCCTCGATGCTCGCGAGCGCCGCGCCATCGATGAGCGGGCCGACCTGCGAATCGTCGCGCATGCCGTCGCCGACTTTCAGCGCTTTCACCTTGCCGGCGAACCGGCGCACGAACTGTCGTGTACGCGATGCTGGATCAGGAAGCGGTTCGCGCACATCGCCGCCTGCCCCGTATGACGAAAGCGCGTCGCGACCGCGCCGCTGACGGCAAGATCGAGATCGGCGTCATCGAAGACGATGAACGGCGAACTCGCGCCGAGTTCCAGTGACACTCTCTTGACCGTGTTCGCGCAGCGCGCCATCAGCTTCTTGCCGGCGTCGATGCTGCCGGTGAAGGACACCGTCCTGATGAGCGGGCTGTCGAGCAGCGCGGGGATCAGCGTTTCGTCGTTGCCGGTGAGCACAGACAGCACGCCGCGCGGCAGGCCTGCGTTCTCCGCGAGCACGCAGAGCGCGAGCGCGGAGAAGGGCGCCCGCGATGACGGCTTCAGCACGACCGTGCACCCGGCGGCCAGCGCGGCGCCGATCTTACGCGCGACCATGGACGAAGGAAACGTCCATGATGTAATCGCCGCGCACACGCCGACCGGCTGCTTGATCACGTGGAGGCGCTGGCCGCGCCGCGCGGCGGGCATGTTGTCGCCGTAGATGCGCCGCGACTCTTCCGAGAACCACTCGATGTAGTTCGCCGCCTGCGCGATCTCGGCGCGCGCCTCGTGGATCGGCTTGCCTTGTTCGGAGCTGAGGATGATCGCGAGGTCGTCGAGATGGGCTCTGATGAGCTGCGCCCACTCGCGCAGCACGCATGCGCGCTCGCGGCCGCTCCACTCGCGCCATTCGTCGAATGCCGATGCGGCGTAGCTGGCGGCGTCGTTCGCTTGCGCCGCTGTGAGACGCGGCACGCGGCCGACAGGCTCGCCGTTCGCCGGATTGACGACCGTGTCGTTCGGTTGGGACGTCGCCTCTATCCACGTTCCGCCAAGATACGCGGACTGCTCAAAAAGGCTGGCGCATTCTAGTCGCATTAACGTCGCTCCGCATCTGGGTGTTGCGACTGAGGAGAGCCCTTCTCCAACTAAACGAATAGCCCTCAAGAAGCTCGACGAGGACTCGCGGCAACTCGACCTCTTTACGAAAAGTCATGAACTACCGTCTCGGTGGTCCCACGAAGCGGTAGTCCAACAGAGGTCCGGAGCCTAACACCGTTGGTTTCGGGGACGAAGCGGAGAGCTATCAGGCCCGCTGCTGCGATGAGCGCTGTGTAGACGCCCGGCGCAAGTGGTGATCCAAAAGAACCAACGAGCCATGTAGCGATAAAGGGAGTTGTCCCGCCGAAGATCGCAACACTGAGCTGATAAGAGACCGCGTGCCCAGTGGCCCTGAACGAAGTGGGAAACAGTTCGGGCATCGCTGTGAATGCAGCTCCGCCATAAAGACCAACCCCAATGGCCACGAGAAATTGACCAATAATCGCGCCCATCAGCGTTCCGGACGCTGAAAGATAGACAGCCGGATACGACACTACAGCCAGCCACGCTGTGCCGATCGACATGATCTTCCTTCGTCCAAAACGATCACTGATGACTCCGCCAACAGTGATCGCGACAGAAAGCACCAAGATGGCCGCAGCATTTGAGAGCAGCGCCATGGAGGGGCTTAGTTTCGCCTCCCTGATAAGGAACGTGTACATGAACCCCAGTAGAAGGTATGAAGCAACACACAAAATGGGCATCACGAGGACGACGTGCAGCATGCACTTCCAGCCGGTGCGTGTCGCGGTGAATAAAGGGTTGTCGACATGAGTTTTTGTGGCGGCCTGCTTGTACTCTTCTGGGTCGTCAAGGTTGCGTCGCAGCCAAAAGCCGATGAAGCCGACAAAACCGCCTAAAAGAAACGGAACGCGCCATACCCACTCCGCATATTCCGCCATACCCGCGGCCAGCTGCAGTCCGAGAAGAAATACAGCGACGAACGCGTTCGGCATGTAGGAAAAGAACCACGTATAGCCAACCCACTGGCCCCTGCGGTCGTTCGGCGCTGATTCGATGATATAGCTGACGCTACCCGTTGTCTCCCCGCCCATCGCGAGGCCCTGAGCAATTCGACACATAACCAACAATACCGGCGCTGCGACTCCAAGACTCTCGTAAGTCGGAAGGAGTCCGATCAATGCCGTCGCCGCTGCCATCAACCACACGGTTGCGGACAATACTTTGATACGACCGATCCTGTCAGCGAAGAAACCAAATACCACGCCGCCTAACGGGCGCGCGAAAAAAGCGACAGCGTATACGGCAAACGTGCTCAAAAGAGCCGCAGTTCGGTCCGTTCCCGGAAAGAAGTGCCCGGCCAGTATTGGCACCGAGAATCCGAAGATTGCGAAGTCATATACCTCGCCGAAGTTCCCGATAGAAGCTGCCATGAGCATGCGCCTCCGACTTGTCCTAGCCATTTGTCTACTCCGATTTTGCTGGTTCAGCGTTTGCTTACGCGATTTAGCGTCAGGCATTCCGGACTAGACGCGTCGTCGAGTGCTGATTTAATACTTGGCTTAACAGCGGGGGCGAACAAGCAAAAACACGTTATATCTATTCTCCATGCCCTTACTTGGGGGTAAAGGTCCAGGCCCCGCCTCTCTTGCGGCTACGCTCAGACTGAGGGAAGACCGACCTGTCCGTCAACGCTGACGTCGATTCATTCCGTACTTTGATATTTCTGTGTTTAGTGCGATGGGGGGCGCTAGAGTTACAGAGGCTCTGTGAGGTTGAGGGGCCTACCTAACGACCGCGATTGAACTGGGAGAGGCGCAGAAACGCGGTAATGATTTCGCGAAGATGAGCACTTCTGGAGGTCGACGTCGAAATTCCACACGCAGTTCAATTGACGCCTCAGGGCTAATCCCGATAGCGACGCTGCATTATCTAACGTTGATAGATGGGTCACTAAGCTTCGACGAAATTGGAGCCGACTGCCCAGGTATTGCGCTCCGCAAATGCGACGGTTCGTCTGTCGATTCGCCTTTCGGAAGTCCCCTTCGCGGTGAAGGCCATTAGAAGCCTTTGCGTATTCAAGCTCCGACTGAAGTCTAGTCGATGACAAGTCGCCGTTCATTGTACGGAACATTTGAACGGGCGATGTTGATCCCGAGATGTGCCGCATGTCTAATGGGTGACACCGTTCCGACGGCACCGCCACGATGGTAGCTCGGGGACGATCCGGGACATTTGTCGACGATATCCCCTGGACGGTGGGATACGCCTCATTGGTCCGACCTCTAGATTGACCGCTTATGCGGCGACTTTTCGCTTGGGCCTCACAGTTCTATGCACAAAGCGTTGATGATGGTTGAAACGGACTGGAATACTGCAGGAAGGAATTGGGATCCTGCTGCGCTCGCAGCTCTTTACACAGAGGACGCCTTGTTTTTTGGCGGCAGGCCCGCGCATTCGATTGGTGCGAAGTCGATTCGGAAGTACTTTGAATCCTATGTCGGTGTCATTGACTCTTGCTCGCTCGAGCTCGTCGACCAAATTGTCATCGAGTTGACGTCCGATTGCGTGATCGCGCAGGGATACGGGATCTTTTGCTTTTCACTTCAAGGAAAGCATTTCACTCGGTCGCGCTTGCGCACCACGCTCGCCCTTGCGAAGGAAGGCGCTTTTTGGAAGATTCGACAGCACCATTTCTCGGCGATTCCCGAGGCGCCTCCCTTGGGAGAGCCGGACTGACACACCAACCGGGGACGGTCGTACGGGAAATAACCGGCAGCTTTTAACACAGTTTGACGACATTTTTTAAGGAGACTTACCATGACTTCGAATAAGCCGACAAACGCAGTGCAAGTAATGGGTGACATTGCGCCGAAGCTGGCGGAACTTAGCGATGATGTGCTCTTCGGCGACATCTGGGAGCGTCCGGAGCTTTCGAAACGCGATCGTAGTCTTATTACTTGCGCCGCATTGGTGGTCCAGGGTAGGACCGAGCAGATGAACTCTCACTTCCCGCGCGCTATCAAAAACGGTGTGACGCAGGAGGAATTAGTCGAATTGATCACTCATTTGGCGTTCTATGCTGGTTGGCCAAGTGCCGTTACAGCCGTTCTGCGCGCCAAAGAGATTTTCGGGAAAAAAGACTAGCGGCAGGCGATGGTATTAAGCTCGACGAATGGCGGCTGCTTGAGCCCGTTTAATGGAGATGCAATATGAACGTTGGATATGTTGGCCTCGGTAGCATGGGCGGGGCGCTTGCACGACGCCTTCAACTGCAGTACTCGTTGCATGTTTATGATCTGAATCAAGGTATGGTTCAGGCAATGGTGGAAAAGGGCGCGACTGCGTGTAGCGACCTGCGCGAGCTGGCATCTAGTTGCGACGTGATATTCCTATGTCTCCCAACGTCCGACTACGTGCATGAGGCCATCTTTGGCGAAAACGGCCTGGCTGCCTCGATGCGGCCCGGAACTCTGGTTATCGATCAGACTACCGGCGACCCGATTGCAACTCGCGCCATGTCGGAGAAGCTCTTGACGCAGGGAGTCGACCTGATTGACGCCCCTGTAAGCGGGGGTGCGCAAGGAGCGGAAGCTGGCACAATCGCCATCATGATCGGCGCGGGAATCGAACAGTATGCCCGGGTACAACCACTCCTTAGCGCGATCAGCCCGAACCTCTTTCATGCCGGTGGCGTCGGGGCTGGGCAGGTGATCAAGCTCGTGAACAATATGGTCTCCGCTGCACAGCGCTTGCTCACCTTTGAGGCGGTGGCGCTTGCCGTGAAGAATGGCATTGAGCCGCAAACAGCTTGCCAAGTATTAGTTTCGGGAGGAGCCAGGAACTCGTTCATGGAGAAGTTTATGGCTCCGCGCGTGATCAAGGGAAATCTGGCGCCGGGTTTTACGCTCGGTCTGATGCACAAAGACGTCCGCCTCGCCTGTCAACTTGGTACTGACTCTGGTGTTCCGCTATTTTTCGGCAACCTTACCCGTGAGCTGTATCAGATGTGTATCAGCGAGATGGGCCGCGAAGCTCAGGTCGACACTGCTGCACTGGTAATGGATCGCATGGCGGGCACCCATGTGGTGCCGGTCGAAGGTATGCCGCGATGAGCTAGCACAGTACTACCGCAAAAATGGCGAACTGTCGGGGGAATCTAAAACAATTCAACGTCCGACTGATGCCGTGAACGTGAGGGGCCGTCTCGACTACTGTAACAGGCCGGGCGCCTCGCAATCTTGCCTCATAACCATCGTCGCGGTAACGCGCGCGGATGACAGCTCATGATCGACGTACATCGGATGGTGGAACACAGCAGTACGAAAAGCAAGCGGCACGAAGGCTACGACGAGCCAATCATCGACCCAGACATTCCGATCATTGACTCCCACCACCATCTCTTCGATCGGCCGCCGCTTCGCTATATGCTCGATGATTATCTGAAGGACGTCAGCGCAGGGCACAAGATCGTTGGCTCCGTTTACGTAGAGACCCAGGCGTTCGCCCGACCGGAAGGACCTGAAGTAATGCGTCCTATCGGCGAGGTGGAGTTTGCGAATGGAGCGGCAGCGATGAGCGCCAGTGGCGCCTACGGCTCATGCCGCGCTTGCGCCGCGATTGTTGGCTACGCTGACCTGCGCGCGGGCGAAGCGGTGGCGGAGTTTCTCGACCGTGCTATTGAAACCGCGCCGGAGCGGTTCCGCGGTGTGCGCCAAATAAGCATCGAGCATCCGAGCGAGGCTCCCTATCGTTACATTACGCACCGGCCGCCGCGGGACATTTTAAAAAGCTCGGGGTTTCGATCGGGAATCAGTCAACTCGGGCGTCGTGGCCTGTCGTTCGATGCCGCGGTTTTCGACCATCAGCTTCCGGACGTAGCAGAGTTGGCCGACGCCGTACCGAATGCAACAATTGTTCTAAATCACCTCGGGCTTGCAATGGCGATGGACATGAGTGAGGACGATCGCGCTGAGGTATTCCAACGTTGGCGAACCGGGCTTAAAGAATTGGCGCGGCGCCCCAACGTTTACTGCAAGATCGGGGGTCTCGGTATGCCTTTCTGGGGCTTTGGGTTCGAAAGCCGGGTGGACTCGGTGGGGTATCTGGAGCTCGCGTCCGCATGGGCACCTTATGTCGAAACGGCCATTGACGCATTCGGCCCGAACCGTTGCATGATGGAAAGTAATTTTCCTCCCGATGGTCGATCGTGTGGTTTCGTGCCCTTGTGGAACGCCTTGAAGTACACAGTCCAGGCGCTGTCGCGCGACGATAAGGCCGCATTGTTTGCCGGCACGGCGGCGAAAGTCTATCGCATTGAGTTGTAGCTAAAACGTCGTAAGTGTCATTCCTCCCGTCGAAACCTGCACGTCGACCATTCGTAGAAAGCATTGAGTTCATCATGGAGCGTGGACGAGTTATGAGCTCGCTCCTGGTTAAACGACCTGACGGTGCGGCATGACCGAGCGAGGGGATACCCCTATATCGCGTTAACCTCCTATTCCGTAGGCTAACGCTCGTTAGATAGTCTTGGAGATGTTGTTATGCAGGCGCAGTCGGTCAGCATCAATGCGGCATCGGGCGTGGATTCGCTCAGGCGGTTGTCCGAGAGTCGTTTCACTTGCCGCGCGTATCAGGCGACGCCCGTTTCTAACGACGTGATCGCAAGTATTGTCGAGATCGCAGGCAAGAGCGCATCATGGTGCAATGTTCAGCCGTGGCACCTGCTAATTGCGTCAGCGCGAACCACAGAGGCTTTCCGCAAGGAGCTAGTCGAGCATGCGACGATCGCGCCCGGAGTTGATTCAGATTTGCCCTTTCCCGAGGAGTACCGAGGCCAGTACGCTGAACGCCGAAGGGATGCCGGTTATGCTCTGTTTCAGGCGCTGGGGATCGAGCGCACCGACCGAGAGCGCCGTGCCGAGCAGTCTTTCAAAAACTTTCGAATGTTCGGCGCGCCGCATGTCGCGATCGTAACCGTGCCCGCCGAACTAGGGCCGTACGCCGCCGTGGATTGTGGCGCGTTCATTGGGTCGTTCCTTCTTGCCGCCCATGCACATGGCGTCGCAACCACCCCGCAGGCGGCGCTTGCTCGTCATGCGAAATTCATTCGTTCATACTTTAAAATTCCTAACGATCGGAAGATGGTGTGTGGCATCGCGTTCGGATACGCCAAGCTTGATGATCCGGTCAACAAGTTCAGAACAACCCGTGCGCCAGTCAACGAAGTCATGAAATTCGTCTAGCCGCTCGATTATAAAAAAAGATGCTTCAAAGAAGGCGGTGTTATAAGTCGGCATGCGCCGCAGAGGTCGCGTTTTTTCTTCGAGCCGCCTTCCATTTCCCATACGTGCTTCAATTGGAGGGAGGGCGGATCCTCAACGGCTGTTGCGAAAAGATGGTCGCGGGTTGGTTAACACCAGTCTTCAAGTGAAAACGTAGTCAGTCCCTTGACAGTGGCGAGTGAAACCCTGCAATGAACGCGGTCGACCCATTTGCTCATGCGACGCGGGGCCGATCCAGATAGTCGGAGGATTTATGTCCAGGCAGGGAAGCCAAAATTCCGAGCGAGACCATCGCGCAAAGCCGATGCGCCCGAATTCCGCGTTGACCGAAGACTACCAGCCGGGAACTGATAGTGGCAGTACGGCGATGATCATGCCGCTAGCTCGTAGCCTTGCAATACTGAGTGCCTTTTCGCCGCAACAGCCCTGGCTTGGCAATCAGGAAATCGTGTCGGAAACCGGCGTCCCGGCACCGACAGTGTCGCGCATGCTCCGATCACTACTTGCCCTTGGCTATCTGAACTATTCTGCGGAACTGCGAAAATACCGGCTTGCCGCTTCAGTCCTGTCACTCGGGTACGCCGCCATCGCCCATTCAAGCGTCCAACGACTCGCGCGGCTCGAAATGCAGTCATTTGCCGATGCTAGCAGCACGTTCGTAGTTCTCGCAGAGCGTGACCGCCTCGATTTAGTCGTTCTCGAGACACGCGCGTGTAAGCCTGCCTCGCTTGACTTCGAGTTACACGTAGGCGCTCGATTGCGCATCGCGTCCTCTCCGATGGGCTGGGCGCTGCTCGCCGCGCTGCCGGAGATTGAACGCTTCTATCTGCTCGGCAACGTTGAACGAAAGGCGGGGCGCGACTGGCCGCATCTGCGGCGCCGCATTAGCGAAGGCATCTCACAGACTCACAACTTGGGCTATTGCACATCGCTTGGTGAGTGGGGCCTGAACCTCGCGATTCTAGCGGCGCCAGTGGTGATTCGCGACCAGACAACACTGGTCCTGGCATGCATTGGGTCGAGCGCGAAACTTGGACGTGCGCGCGTCGAACGCGAGGTGGGGCCAAAGCTCGTCGCTGCCGCGCGACATTTGCAGGAACAAGTGCTTTTTGACGACTAGGGCCTTAGATTGACCACGACAGATTCCACAACGATCACGCTCACTGTTGAGCGTGGTCTGGAAGTATTGCGCGCTTTTCGAGCGGAGCGAGTCTCCCTGTCGAACGCAGATCTGGTCCGTCGGACTGGATTGTCCAAGGCAACGGTCTCTCGCATTACGACAACTCTGATTCGCATCGGGTTCCTACGACGAGTGACCGGCGGTCCGCGCTTCGAATTGAGTACGGGGGCGCTTAGCATTGGTCACGCTTATCTGGAAGCGAATGCCATGGCGCGAATTGTCAATCCTTTCCTTCAGAAGCTGGCCGACAAGCTTGGGCTATCGGTCGCACTCGCAGTCCCGGATCACTTGGACATGCTCTACATCGCGTACAGAAGTAGCGCAAAAATCGCAACTTTACGGCTTGGTGTCGGTACCTTGCTACCCATGGAGTCGACTTCGGTCGGGCGCGCTTACCTGTATGCGTTACCTGAATCCGAACGGCGCAAACTCATCAAGGCGATCCTCGCATCGCCTGGCAAGGATACCGATTTGGTGCGCCAGGGTCTGGAGACTGCGTTTGCGGATCTGGGTTCGTCGGGTGTGTGCATGGCGGTCGGAGAATACCAACGGAATGCGTATGGTATCGCGTTGCCGCTGAGGCTTGGGCGCGCGAAGACGCTAATGGCACTCAATTGCGGCGCCGTGGAAATGGAGCCGGACATGACTGCCATACGTAAAAGAGCCATTCCTCAACTTCAGGCGGCAGCGTCTGCGCTCAGCGACCTTCTGGCTGACGTAGACTGCGAGAAATGAGGCTTTTCGAGCATCGTTCACGCACGCCGGTTTCTGATAACGGGTAGTTGACTGGGGGATCGGCCGCTTCTTTCCCGGCACCTCGCCGTCAAAGATCCGGGAGCGGCACCTTTCGCTGCAGGAAGTCTATCGCGACTCGCCCGAACCTGTCGTTGCGATCTCCCGCCACCATGTGACCCGCTTCGGCGACATTTATGTAGTCGGCGTGTGGACAAAGCTCGAGAAATTCGCGTACGCCTTTGTCACTGACAACATCGGAGCTTGCGCCACGAACGAGTAGCGTTGGCGCCGACAAGCGACGGGCGCAAGCGCAGAGCCGCTCATGGCGTCCACGAAGATCGACTGGCTGTGCGATAAAGCGTGGATCCCAGTGCCAATGATAACGTCCATCGTTGCCTATCCGAACGTTTTTCGCAAGACCGTCTAGATCGCGCCGGCGCGATCGCGTTCGGCGATATTCGCTGATCGCCTCTGCAACTGCTTCCAGCGAATCAAAGCCCTCGGGTTTTTGCCGCATGAACTTGCGAATTCGGTCGACCCCCGCAGGCTCAGTGTAGGGAACGAAATCAACGAGAATCAGCGCGGCCGCTTCGACTCTCTGCTCGCCTATCGCGACAAGACTTGTTGCACCACCGAGCGACGCACCGACGAGCACCGGTTGAGCGCCATTCGCCGCGTCAATCACACATCTAAGGTCCTGCGCAAGAACCTCGAGGCCGTAATCGCCGTCCGGGCTCCAGGTAGAGTCGCCGTGCCCGCGTGCATCGTAGGCCACGGCGAAGTAACCGGCGTTGCCGAGCCGCACGCCGGTCTCTCCCCACGCATGGCGGGTTTGACCGCCGCCGTGTAGAAGGATCACGAGCGGGCGGTCCGGGCTTCCCCAGGTATCAGCGGCTAACCCGATGCCCGACGGCGTCTTCCAGATGTGCATCGGCTGAGGCGCGCCCACAAGAAGGCTTCCAGCACTCATCGTTCTCTCCCACCTCGCGATTGCATTAAGCTAGGCGAATGCTATGACACGGACTACCAATAGCCCGCTTACATAACCCAGCGCGGACGCGCACCCTGTGGCCACGGGCGTGGCGTGTTGCGCACACTTGAACCTTACTTATATAAAGTGGGTTCGCCAAAAATGTCATTTTATTACGGACGCTCAGCGTCCGTCACGGCTCTGTACTTGCAGCTGGACATGCATGATATCCGGAGGCGAGAGTCCGGCCGATCAATCGGAAACGCACGCGCCGCGTCTGAACCGGTTGCATTCGGGCACGATGACCAAGACTGCCTTACGAACAAAATCTACAGTCAAAGCGCAAGGGACACGCGCATAGGAGGCGGACGCTTATCTCTCACATGCTCCCGAACCGATTTCGCCGTTCCTACGCATCATTAGGGTTGAGATTGCGTATTTAGTAAGTTTCATAAAAGCCCAGTAGAGTGTCAACGTCGAGCACGCTTCGTTCCGTACTTAGAACCAATCCATCCACAAACGTCAACAGCCCAATCAAATACTGGCGAGATTACAGCTAAGCGAAAGTCATTGCTTTCAGCCACACGCCGCGCCTTCGTGGTCTTCCGCTTTGCTGTTAGTAGTTTGACGGATCGAAAAGAGCGGAAACGTTTCAAACGTGAGCGCACGGGCCCAATGGCGTTGATGTAAGCGTTACCTCGTAGCAGCCGTCACGACTCATCGAGGGTCGGACTGTGCCAACCTCGATGGATGTTAAAACGGTCGAGCGAGATGAGAACGCTGACAACACGTCGGTGCGTAGAACCGTCTGACAGTGTCTGTTGCAGTTGGTGTAAACCCCCAATGACAGCCCTGTTATTAACGAGCAAGCTAACATATAGTTGTTAGGTAAGGCCTAACTAGGCAAAGATTCTTTCTTCTCAAAAGGCCCAGACATTTCATGACCACGCAGATGAAACCCATACGATCCTTTCTTTTCGTTCCGGGAAACAAGCCGACCTGGATCGAAAAATCCATCAACTCGAAGGCGGATGCGGTAATTCTTGATCTGGAAGATAGCGTGCCGGCGCCCCAGAAAGTCGAGGCTCGTGAAATCGTCAAGTCAAAGTTGATGTGGCTTGCCGAGCAAAAGCAGCGCGTCTGGGTGCGCATCAATCGGAGCCCGCACCTGTACGACTTCGAAGACATCTCGGCGGTCGTTAGCCCTGAGATCGAGGGCATCGTTATCTCCAAGCCCTGCGGTCCCGAAGACATACATACCGTCTCGTCCATGTTGGCCGAAGCAGAGTACCGCGCTGGCGTCCACGAGGGCCACACCAGGGTCCTCCCGCTATGAGAAACCGCCCGGTCGCTGCAACTGGCCTACGAGATCGCTCAGCACGAACGCGTGCCAGCCATCGTCGGTGCAACAGCCAAGAACGCCGATGTAGCGCGTGCGCTAAAGACTGTCTGGTCGTTGAGCGGTCGCGAAACGCAGTACCTTAAGTCGCGCGTCGTCATGGCAGCGCGCGCTGCCGGCAAGCTGCCCATCGGCGGTGTTTGGCAGCAGGTGCACGACCTTGAGGGTCTCAAGGTCTCGTCAGCCAACGACCGTCAACTGGGCATGAGCGGAGAACTGGTGCTGCACCCATCCAACGTCGAGATCGTCAACAGTGCCTACAGCCCCACGGAAGAAGAGGTAGCTTTCTACCAAGGAATGATTGATGCGTTGGACAACGCCCAAGCCGAAGGCCGCGCCTCCTGTATTTATGACGGCGAGCACATCGATATCGCCCACGCTAAGACGGCGCGCGAAGTCATCGAACTCGCACATTCGTTCAACAGTTAATCGCAAACCGACACGAAGGAGGTAGCCGCTATGGCAGGCCTGTATTTTGAAGAATTCAAGCCCGGCACCGTGATTGAGCACGCCATTCGCCGCACGGTAACGGAGACCGATAACATCCTGTTTTCTGCCATGACCTACAACTGTGCGCCGCTCCACATCGACGCGGAGTACAGCAAGAACACGATTTACGGGCAGCGCCTAGTTAACAGCATGTTCCTGCTGGCGCTGGTGGCCGGCATTACGGTTTACGAAACGACATTAGGGACAACACTGGGCAACCTGGGCTTTGGGGAAATAGCCTTTCCCAAGCCCACGTTTCACGGCGACACCATTCGTGTAGAGACTGAGATTCTTGAGACCCGTCTGTCCAAAAGCCGTAAGGATTCGGGCATTGTCACTTTCAAACACGTTGCCAAGAATCAGCGCGACGAGATCGTATGTACCGCCGTACGCACTGGCCTGATGATGCTGCGTCCTGCCAACAACGTTTGACAACACATTTGCAGGAAGACCTAAGCTATGGACTACCAACTCAGCCCCGATCAGCATGCCATTATCGACGCCGCGCAAAGAATCTGTGCGGACTTTCCGCTTGAATACTGGCGGAATAAAGATAAAAACCACGAGTTCCCCCACGAGTTCTTCGAGGCGGTTAGCAGCGGAGGGTGGCTCGGCATCTGCATGCCTGAGGAGGTAGGGGGCGCGAATCTAGGCGTGACGGAGGCAGCGCTGTTCATGTCCACTGTCGCCGAGTGCGGCGGACAGGCATCAGCGTCCACCATCCACATGAATATCTTTGGACTGGAACCGGTCGTACATTTCGGCACCGATACGCAAAAGAAGGCCTGGTTGCCCCCCTTCGCTAGGGGTGAAAACAAGGCTTGCTTTGCGGTCACTGAACCAGACACCGGTCTTGATACCACAAAGCTCAAGGTAGTGGCGAAAAAGCAGCCCGATGGCAATTACCTGATCTCTGGCAAGAAGGTCTTCATCTCGACTGCGCAGGTCGCCGACCATATGCTGGTCCTCGCACGAACGACGCCTATCGATGAGGTCAAAAAGCACAGTGAAGGGCTAAGCCTGTTCTATACCAAACTCGATCGCGACTATGTCGACATTCGGGAGATTGACAAGCTCGGCCGAGCCGCGGTAGATACTAACGAGCTTTTCATTGATAACCTGCCGGTGTCAAAAGAATCGCTAATCGGCGAGGCAGGGAAGGGGCTGAGCTACATATTCCACGGTATGAACGCCGAGCGCGTACTTGTTGCGGCCGAACAGATAGGCATGGGCCGTGCCGTGCTTAAACTAGCAACGCAATACGCGAAGGACCGCGTAGTGTTCGGTCGGCAGATCGGCAAGAACCAGGGAGTCCAGCATCCGCTCGCGCGCAACTGGGCCGAACTGGAGGCGGCGAACTACATGAACATGGCCGCTGCAGACCTTTATGACAAGGGTCTTCCCTGTGGCTCCGAGGCTAACGCGGCGAAGCTGCTGGCGTCAGAGGCCTGCATGAACGCTTGCCAAACCGCGATGCTCACACACGGCGGTTATGGCTACGCGAAGGAGTACCACGTCGAACGGTTCATGCGGGAAGCTTGGATTGGCTACATTGCGCCTGTCACCCCGCAGCTAATCCTGTCGAACATTGCTGAGCGAAAGCTCGGGCTGCCCAAATCCTACTAAGCGGCGATTACTCGCTGACCGTTCTTGGTTTGGCATAAATACATCCTAGAACACGCAACATCAATACGCTGGTAGCTAATCCTTAGTAAAGCGGCCAGATCCCAACAAATCGCCTGCCGTCGATTGATGCTTGGCGGATGAACCGGGCACCGATCGTATCGAGTTTCAGGAGACCAGCATGTCAGCTACTAGACCTTTGGAAGGTATTCGTGTCCTCGACTTGACCGTAGCCCTGGCTGGGCCGTACGGATCTCTCTTGATGGGCGGCTTGGGCGCCGAGGTCATTCGTGTGGAATCGCCCGGCGGTAGCGATATCGCGCGCAACAATCCACCCTATGTGGGTAAGGAAGGGCTTCACTTTGGCGTGAAGCGCGAAGAGGAAGTGTCGCTGACTATCCTCAATCGCGCGCGAAACAAGAAAAGCATTACGCTCGACCTAAAATCCGAGCAAGGCCGCGCGTTGTTCATGGAGTTAGTCAGAGAAAGCGACGTAATTATTGAAAACGCCAGCGAGGGCGTCACGGCCCGCCTCGGCGTAGACTACGAAAGTGTGCGCAAGGCAAATCCAAAGATCGTTTATGCATCCCTGAAAGCGTTTGGTGAGCCCAGTCCGTACCCCAATCTCAAAGGGATGGACATCATCGTGCAGGCGTTGTCGGGCATCATGGACGTGACCGGTTTTGCTGACGGTCCCCCAACGCGCTGGGGACTGCCGATCGCCGACCTGGTCGCACCCCTGTTTGCCGTCAACGGGATACTCGCGGCCCTGATTCACCGCGGCAGAACGGGCGAGGGGCAACAAGTGCAAGTTTCGATGCTTGACTGCCTGTCTTCGATGGTAGCCGAGGAGCACTTCGACGTGTTCTTCGAGCATGGTTATCCCAAGCGATCGGGTAACTTTCACGATCGCCTGGTGCCCTTCGGCGTTTATGGGACGGCCGACGGTTACGTCGCCATGGTGGCTTTTCAGCCCGACTGGTTCCGAAACCTCATGGAGGCAATAGGTAGACCGGAGGTGGCGAAGGATCCGCGCTACGCTACGCGCGGTCCACGCATGAAGCATGCGGCTGAGATCAACACCATGATCGAGGCGTGGACTAAGCAGCACAGCACTGAAGAAGTAGTCCGGGAGCTGCAGGAAAAGCGCGGCGTGCCCGCGGCGCCTGTGCGCTCTCCGCTCGATGTGCTCAAAGACCCAGTGCTGCAGGAGCGTGGTGCGGTGGTAAAGCTTGAGCATCCAGGCCTAAGAGACGTCGCTGTGATGGGCATGGGGCTGCCGATCAAGTTTTCCAGGACACCGGTACAGTTCGACCAGCCGGCACAGGAACTCGGTGCCTCGAACGACGAGATCTACCGTGACTTGCTGAAACTGCCGGATGAGCGCTTGCAAGAGCTGCGCGAGCAAGGAGTCATTTAATTATGACCGCTTTACGGCGCCGTGGCGGTCCGCTGGCTGGCATCAAGGTCGTCGAAATCGCAGGCATAGGTCCTGGGCCGCTGGCCGCCATGTTTCTGGCCGACTTGGGAGCCACCGTCATTCGGGTGGACCGCAAGGAGCCCTCCGGCTTGGGCGCGCCGCGCCCCGTGCGGTTTGACCTGGGGTTGCGCAACCGGAAGTCCATCCGCGTCGATCTGAAGGATCCGGCTGCTGTCGAGTTAGTGATGGAGTTGATCGCTCAGTCCGACGCCCTGATCGAAGGTTTCCGACCAGGCGTCATGGAGCGCCTTGGCCTTGGACCCGACAAGTGCTTGGCGCGCAATCCGCGCCTAGTGTACGGCCGTGTCACTGGATGGGGGCAGGATGGACCGCTTTCTCAGGTGGCCGGACACGATCTTAATTACATTTCCATCACCGGCGCCCTGCATGCCATGGGCCGCGTAGGACAAGCGCCAACGCCACCCCTCAATGTACTGGGCGACTATGCTGGAGGCTCATTGTATCTGGCCTTCGGCCTGCTCGCGGGCATTCTGGAAGCACGCAGCTCCGACGAGGGCCAGGTGGTAGATGCTGCTATGGTGGATGGCGTAGCCTCCATTATGACGGTCACCCAAGGTCTTCATGCAGCGGGGATGCTCTCGAAGGAACGGGGCACCAACCTTCTCGACACCGGTGCACATTTCTACGAGGTCTATGCATGCGCCGATGGCAGGTACGTCAGCGTTGGTGCGATTGAGAGCAAGTTTTATGACCTTTTGCTCGAAAAGCTCGAATTGCGGGACCACCCCCAACTGCGAAATCAGATGGATCGGCGACAGTGGCCCAAAGCCAAGCAAATACTGGCTGCTAAGTTCATGGAACGTACACGCGATGAGTGGGCCCGGTTGCTAAGCGATCTGGACGTGTGCGTGGCGCCTGTGCTTAACTTCGAAGAGGCGCCGAGTCATCCACACATTAAGGAACGCGGCACGTTTATCGACTTGGACGGGGTGATTCAGCCCGCGCCCGGCCCTCGGTTCTCGCGAACGCCCGCCGAACGACCAGAGCCACCGCCAGCGTTGAGCACCGGAAACGCAATTGCTGCGTTACACGGCTGGCTTCCGACAGAGCGTATACAAGCTTATCGTGCGCGGGGCACTTTTACCTAGCGCGGCAGCCCTGATGGGTAGGGCACGTTCGTCCGCTCTGTCACGACAGACCGCTAAGTGAAGGCATGGCTCCTGTGCACCCGCGCAAGGCGGGCAGGCAGCGAATGCGCTTTGCTCTCAGGGTCGCACGCGTGTTGAGAGGGCAGGGCGACCTGACTGTGGCCATTGGACTCTTGAAGAGCACGAAAAGTCTAGCAACGATGGTAGCCGGAGGTTGAAAGCCTAGCCCAGACGCCGTCAGGTGAATGAGTTGACGAATGCTTTCATTCGAGCGAGCGCACTCAGGCGCACCGGCCTTGTCCGCGTCACGAGTCTGTGCGTCGAGCGCCACCCGCAAAGGCACCGTTCTTTCGGAACGGATCCGAAGTGATTCGGCTCTGAATGCAGTCAGTGCTCAGCGGCGCACATGCTTGTGAGCTCAACGGTTTGCAGCTTCGGATCCATCGAATGTAGCGTTGCTAGCAGCGTTTGCGCCCGAAAGGCGCCCAGCACGTCGGAGGTGAGCTCGAGGAACTTCTCGTCCTGCTCTCCATCGGACATTGGGTTTTTGACCGTGCCGAGCGGGTCCTCGACAAAGACATGCTCGGAGGTACCGTCCTTGAACGTGATGGTCACGTCCGCAACAAATTTGCCCGGGTACTGATTCTGCAGCGCAAGTTCCTCCGTGATGCGGATGTTGCGCGCCATAGCAATGACAGGCGCCATGTCAAGCTTACCGTTAACAAGATTTCGGTGGACGGGGTAACCATTTCCCTTGCCCAAGAGCGCAAATGCCGCCTGGATGGGTAGGCTGAACTGAACATGCTCGATGTTCTTGGGCTCGTATGCGTTGACGTTGGCCGTGCCAACCATGACATTGAAGTGCGGCGCGATCTTCAGTTGCACATCGGATATTTCCGTCCGGCGCGTGGAAAATACGCGCAATGCGTCGATATAGGCGTGCGTGCAATAGCAGGCGCAGTAGGCTTTGAGCCAGACACTACTGATCTCGAACGACCGGTCAGTGGCGAAGCGCTGCTCGGGAGCGTCGCTTGCGGCGCGCTGCAGGAAGGTGCGGAAGAATCCCTTATTGCCGCTTAGAAATGCGCGCGGTCCCGTAATGCCGGCCTTGGCCATGTCGGCCGCCACCATTCCGTTGCGTGTGCCGATGCCGGCATGGATCCGCTTGATGGAGCCCCCGGTGGAGGAGTACTCTGTCGTGCCAGAGACATGGCTCAGGGCAATGGATAGTGCTTGCAGCGTAGTTTCGGCGTCGAACCCGCGCAGCTTGGCTGCAACCGCTGCGGCGCCGAAGTTGGAGAGCATGCAGTGCGGATGATAGCCGCGCTGCAGCAGATCGGGAGAGGCCAGCACACCGATGCGCGTGTACACCTCGTAGCCGACGACCATCGCGGTGATCACTTCTTTGAGCGGCAAGTCAAGTTCCTCGCCGATCGCCAGCGCGGCTGGGATCACGCAACTGCCGGGATGACTGTAGCTCGGACCATGGGCGTCGTCGTATTCAAACCCATGACCGTACGAGCCGTTGAGAAAGGCGGCATCCGCAGCGCTCATGGTCAGGGTGGAGCCGCTCACACGGCTCTTGCCCGGGAGTTGGTGAGCCGTAACATAGGTAAGTAATTGCTTGGACCACGGCATTTTTGAAATGCCGATCTGCAGGGCGATCTGGTCGCGCATCAGCCGGTTCGCGCCAGCGAGCGCGTGCGCGTCGAGATTTTCGTATCGGAGCTCCTGTATGAAGCGAACCACCGCTTGTTCCAGAGGCGGACAGTTTTCAAGCGCGCCGGAATCGGATTCGTACGTAGTGTTCATAGCGGTCTCCTTAAATTTAAGGTTAAGCGACTGGCGTCACTTTCCGTGCCGCCGGTCCAAATAGTCCTGGTACAAATTGAAGCGACGGCGATTGGCGTTTGGGGCGTCGGTGTTGCACGGGCGAAGAGCGTTGCCAAGGTGGCGCCTAATGCGCCCGATCGACTCGTTTGAAGCGTGCGGGAAGTGGCGCGAGGTTTTCCCCCCGCCCACGAATCTAACGTCGGTTAGTTCGGTGCGCAAGGATTTTCATCGATTGCGCTGCGCTATGAACTACCGCCCGTGTGGAACATTTTTCCCAGCTCCCGAATTTGAACAATCTGGCGGTCGAAGGGGCCTTTTCTTCAGGATTCCTTGCAGGTTTCCTGCCGCCTCTCCTCAACTACCGGACGACACCGGCTGGTTGCGTCCAATAACGATATCGACGTGTGTCAAGCTTCGGCGTGTGTTAAAAAACAACGCGGTGCGCGAACGACGTCGGCCGCCTCAACCTGGCAGTACCGTCAACGATTCGCACGTTCTCCTGCGGCGATCGAAAGACTCATAGCTCTGCTCACCGGCGCGCCGGTGGGACGATCCGCCGTCCGCAAGCGCCTCTACCCCCGCAGTTCAAGTGCGGCAGCGAGCGCCTGAGGGCTTTGGTCGCCCTCAGGGACACGTCGCATTGCTGTAACTCAGCTAGCGGGGTACTACCGGAAGTTGCGATCGAGAAGGCGTGTGGGCAAAAATAGGGGCCTGGGCGACGCGGGTGATTCCAGGGGCGGCCTAGAATCGTTTTTAGGCGTGATTTGCGGACCCCGAAACTAGCCTAGGCGCAAGAAATGCGCTAATCTTGCTAACGAACATTAGATCAATGCACGCGTGGGGGTAATCACGTTGAGAAAGCGAAATGTAAAACCCACTGTGGATACCCGCGAGACTCTCTTGCGTTTGGCGGCGCGTTCGTTCGCAACGCAAGGGTACGCAGCAACGACCATGCGTGTGATTGCGGAGCAAGCCGGAATTGAGGCTGCTAGCATTTACTATCACTTTTCGTCTAAGGAAGAGTTGGTTGACGTGGTGATGGAACACGGGGCGGCGAGCATCGTGCAGCATATGAACGAGCATTTCGATGCCTTGCCTGCAAATGCCACTGCTAAAGACCGGTTCAAGGCAGCCGTCGTCGGACAGATGAGCGCGCTGATCAAATTCAGCGACTATGCGCTCGCGCACAGCCGTCTGCTGACCCAGTTGCCGGACAAAGTGCGCGAGCGACAGATCAAGCGGCGCGAGCAGCATCAACGGATGTGGACGACCGTTTTCGATGATCTACAAACAGAGGGCTACTTTCGCGAAGACATCAATATTGCGCTATGTCGCGTATTCATTCTTGGCAGCGTCAATTCCGTCCAGACTTGGTTTGATCCGAAAGAGGGAAGTTTGGAAACGGTTGCAAATCAGCTGATGGTGATGTTTTTCGAAGGTACGCAGCCGACGGTAAAGGCAAGGAGGAGCGGCCACCGGAAGGATGCAGCCGCATCGTCGTAACGTTGAAGAGGCCCTCGGCATGCAGAAATGCGGTTCCATAGCTCGCCGCCCGACATGTGGTTTCTTTGCAAGCATGGCGCTGTATCGCAATCCTGCCAATTGCGACCAGAACATGCTCGCGGCGTCGCGAAAGCTCAGCCTACCGGTGCATGGGATTGGCGACGCCATCTGATGCGAAGCCACTGGGACATTAAAACCCCCTCTCAGATTCAAGCCGTAAGCGGCTCGCAGCGTCCGCGTGAGCCGCTTACTTCAAGCCGGGTTCCAGCTGCGCTGGAACGTCTCCGAATACGTGTAGCGGTCGGCGGGATGAATATTGATCGAGCCTTCGACCATATCGCCGCGCCGATTCAAATATCGGCGGCACACCCAGAGCGCCGGCGAGCGCGCCTTCGCGTTAAGAAGCTGCCCGATCGCCGGCGGCAAGGCGATCGCGCGGATCTCCTGCTGCACCTGCGCGATTTGCTCGCCGAATTCCCGTTCGATTATCGTGAAGAGCGGCGTGTGCAGCTCGTTCATGTCGACCTCGAGCGAACGGAACGCAGGATGAATGTAGGCATCGGTATGGCAGATCGCATCGACGCTATCCGGCGATCGGCGCAGGCTCCTCACATGCAACCATGTTTCACCGGGGTTGGCGCGCAGTAACGCGCACACGGCATCGTCGACGAGCGGTTCTGTATCCTTCGACAAAATCTCGAGGACCGTATTGGCCGTATAGCGCTGCAGGTCGCTCAACTGCTGCATCACCTGCGTGTGTGCACCCACTGACTTCAACGCCTTCACGGTGGTGCCGACGCCCGGCTGGCGCACCACCATCCCGAGTTGCGCGAGTTGCTTCACGGCTTCGCGCACCGTCGATCGGCTCGCCCCGAACTGCTCGCAGAGCTCGAACTCGGTCGGGATCGTCGAGCCGACCGGATAGCGGCCGTCCTCGATTTCATTGACGAGCGTCTGCGCCAGTTGCATGTAACGCGGCTGCTGGCCGCGTACAGTGGCCATCGATACGGCTGAACGTGAAGAGGTGGACGGACGCATGCTTCCGTCGACCTCCCGTGCCTCAATCATTGTGGTCTGCATGCAAGCCTCATCGCGCCACGGCGTCGTCACGGAACCCAGCGATTCTGTAAGCAACGTAACCCGAGTTTTTGAGCACCGGTCCATGTCGCGGCGTTCAGCGGCCAGCTTCGGCAACGGAGCGCTCACTCACACCGGCGCCGTCACTGCGCAGCGAGCGGCCCGACGTCGAGGCGTTCGCTCTTAACTATTTGTCAATCTGTCAATCCACCCGTGCCGCGCGTTCCTCGGCAAGCATGCGCCGATAATGAGGCAGCGCGGTGAAGAGCAACAAACATGCGAGTGCAGACGCAATCGTGCATACAATTGCGATCGAATAGCCAACCATCTTCGGATCACCGAATGCCCGATCGGTGAGTAACGCAATAAGGGTTGGGCCGGCTCCAAATCCGATAAGCTGGGCGACGAAGGAGTAAAGTGCACCCACCGTCCCCCGCATCCGACTCGGCGCGACAACCTGCAGCGCTGCGGCCATGCAACCCGTAGGTAACGTGAAGAAGAAGACAATGCCGGCCGACGCGGCCAATGCTCCGGTGCTCCCGGGCACAAATGGAATGCTCGCGCAGCAGATGAGCATTGGAATCATCGCCAGCGCAGCAGCGCGCAAATTCGCATCTTCATAGCCGCGGCGCTCCAACCAACGGGTTAGAACTGGACCAGTAAGCGCACCGGCTACACCGAAACACACGACCAGCCCACCAAAACGAAATCCAACCATTGATGCCGGCATGCCGTGAGAACGCATCAGGTACGTAGGCATCCACGCGGGCATGCCTAGTACGACAATCGCCAGCATCCCGACGCCGAGAAGTATGCGGGCATAGAACGCCCGTCGTACCCAGAGAAAGGACGCCGCGTCACGTGTGTTGAAACGACGTTCGTCCACTACTTCGCTTACAACGCTAGTACGCGCCGGCTCCCGGACCGTGAGGAACACGAGGAATGCGAAAAGAATACCCGGTACGCCAATAAGCACGAACGCAAGCTGCCACGGTTGAAATTGAACTAGGAACGGGAACTGCTGATGGATGTGTCGAGCAAATTCAATAACAAAACCACCCGCTACTAGTGACAGACCGCCTCCGAGCATTGGCCCGAGGATAAAGATGCTCATCGCTCGCGTCATTCGCTTTGCCGAGAAGCAGTCTGCAATCATTGACAGCGCGATGGGCCACGCGCAGGCTTCGCTAGCGCCAACACCAACGCGTGCGAGAAAGAGCCCTTCGAATGAGTTAGCAAATCCACTCAACGCAGTGAAACTGCACCAAAGGACGATTCCGACCAACAGCAAATTGCGTCGGTTCGTGACGTCGACCAACCGGCCGAACAACGGAGACGCGACCAAATAAGCAGATATGAACGCGAGCCCCTGAATCAGGCTCAACTGGGTGTCGGAGATGACAAGCGAGCGTCTGATCGGATCAACGAGCAAATTAAGAAGCTGACGATCAATGTAGGCAAGTGAATATACTAGCGTTAAGACTCCGAGGATGTACCAAGACTTTCTGCTATCGTGCACCACGAGTGGTCCGGCGGACGCCGATAGCGAGTTCGCTTCGGCGTCTTCATACAAAGCTTCGTTCGTAGTATTCCTCATTGTGTCTCCTAAAATTCATTTATCTGGTCAAATCTTTCGCAGCAGAAGTTTGCGCAGCAAGGCGAGCGCTAGCTGTCTGAAACTGCGACAGCCAGTGAGACTCGGAAAGACTAAACAAACATACGTTAGATAGTTTTACTCCCCTAGAAATTGCGATGCTATGAGTGTTATCCATTAAGGCGGAGTCGACTCTCGCACACCGATTGCGGCTCGTCTCGCACGGTTCGAACGGAAACTTCAAGGCTTCGCGCGTTCGACAGGAGGCTGTCGTTTCCCAACGAGGGGAGGGTGAGACACATGCTCGGTGCGCCCGAGTGACCCGGCAATGGCCTCGTCCATCGAAGCGGGTCACGGTGGCAATTGTCCCAGCTGCTTAATCTGTACGGGTATGTTCGGCTACTGCGCATCGCGGATCATGTTTCGGGCAATGACCAGTTGCTGGATCTGCGTTGTGCCCTCATAGATGCGGAACAGCCTCACATCGCGGTAAAAGCGCTCGATGCCGTACTCGGCCATGTAGCCGGCGCCGCCGAAGATTTGCACTGCGCGATCGGCCACGCGGCCGCACATCTCCGAAGCGAAGAGCTTGGCGCAAGAAGCCTCTGTGCTCACGGGTAATCGGGCGTCGCGACGGCGGGCGGCGTCTAAGACCATGCTGCGAGCTGCATAGATTTCTGCCTTGCTGTCGGCTAGCATGGCCTGCACCAACTGAAACTCCGCGATAGGTTTTCCGAACTGTTTGCGTTCCATTGAATAAGACAATGCCATGGATAGCATGCGCTCAGCCACCGCTACGCAGACGGCGGCTATGTGGATGCGGCCCTTATCCAGCACTTTCATCGCAGTCTTGAAGCCCTGCCCTTCCTTTAGGCCAATTAGGTTTGCGGCGGGTACGCGTACGTCCTCGAAAATCACGTCGCATGTATGGGCGCCTTTTTGTCCCATTTTCTTGTCGCGCTTGCCGAAACTGATGCCGGCCGTTGTCGCATCTACGATGAAGGCCGAGATTCCACCTGAACTCTTGTCCTCGAGATTCGTGCGCGCCATCAGTGTGAAGATGCCCGCATGCGGCGCGTTAGTGATGAAGCGCTTTGTACCGTTCACCACATAGCTGTCGCCGTCTTTGATGGCCGTAGTGCGCAGCGAGGCAGCGTCTGAACCGGATTCGGGCTCTGTAAGCGCGAACGAAGCGATCAATTCACCTGTCGCGAGACGCGGCAGATATTCGTCCTGCTGTTCGGGCGTGCCGTCAAGCAAGATCCCCTGCGATCCGATCCCCACCGTAGTTCCCAAGAGTGAGCGGAAGACCGGCGAGGCGCGACACAACTCAAATACGGCTAGGACCTCTTCTTCCATCGTGAGTTCGAGACCTCCGAACCGCTCCGGGATGGTGAGGCCGAACAGGCCCATGGCCTTCATGTCGGCTACGATGTCCTCGGGGATTTCGTCGGTTTCGGCGACGAGGTCCTCATTGGGCA
The DNA here is from genome assembly GCF_031451455.1 of Caballeronia sp. LZ024. NCBI lineage: Bacteria > Pseudomonadati > Pseudomonadota > Betaproteobacteria > Burkholderiales > Burkholderiaceae > Caballeronia > Caballeronia sp. LZ024. Next base: position 262,662 of record NZ_JARUXL010000002.1, read on the forward strand.
CGAGGCGTTCGCGTACAAATCGGGCGATGGAATCTAGTAATCCGTTGAGCGTTTCTTGATCACGAATCATGTCAGCGTGTAAGCCACAAAGATGGGAATGATCAAATCCTGCGCCAGCGATGGGCGCGAAGCAACGAAGTTGTTGGACTTGTTCCGTAGTCTGAAATACCAGTTGCTCCTCCGACAGCGGCTCCTTGATTAAAACGTCCATCAGGCACTGCCAATGTACGGAACAGAAAATGCAAATCAGTTGACCAAGGCCAATGTGGGTTCCATCGTATCGACATGTCATTACGGTCGTTAGCCTGCCATGCCCATTAGCCCCTCTCACTTGTTTGCGCGTCCATTTCCAGTCATCGACCATGCGTTTTCGCAGCGTGATGCGCAGCTTTACGCCCTGGGCGTGGGCGTGGGAGCCGACCCACTTGATGCCCGGCAGTTGCGCTACGTCTATGAGGGAAAAGACCGTCAGTCTCTGCGTGCGATGCCGACCATGGCAAATGTGCTCGCCTACCCGGGGTTTTGGGCACGTGAGCCCGACACGGGTATTACTTGGCAAAAGCTGCTGCACGCAGAGCAGGAAATCCATATCCATGCGCCGTTACCGACCTTTGGCCGCGTCAAGGGCGCGACTCGAATCACTGGTTTATGGGACAAAGGGGAGGGGAAGGGTGCCTTCTTGCAGCAGACACGCGAAATCACGAATGCCGAAACAGGCCAATCACTTGCCACCGTTGTGCAATTGAACCTTTTGCGTGGCGACGGCGGCTTCGGTGAAGGTGGCAGCCCCGGCGCGCCGCCTGCGCCCCATGCTATGCCGGAGGGCGAACCCGACTATGTCTACGAGACAGCCACGCCCGTGCAGCTGGCCCTCATCTACCGTCTGAGCGGGGACCTCAATCCTCTGCACGCCGACCCGCTCGTCGCCGCAGCGGCGGGGTTTCCGAGACCTATTCTGCACGGCATGGCCCTGATGGGTGTAGCCGCGCACGCCGTTCTGCGCACAGTGCTGGCCTACGACGATGAGCGTTTCGCGGGCATGCGTGTGCGCTTCACAGCGGCGGCGTGGCCTGGCGAGACACTGCGCACCAAGATGTGGGTCCGCGGCCGTACGGTGTCGCTATGTGTTACGGCGGTCGAGCGCGGCGTGGTGGTCTTGAATAACGCGCGGGTTGATTTGCGCTGAACACAAACTTTCATAGGAGGACACATGGATCTGGGCTTGAACGGCAAGGTTGCCATCGTCACTGGCTCGGCGCGTGGTCTAGGCGCTGCGACGGCGCGGCGGCTCGCGCAAGAGGGTGCCAAAGTTGTTATCACCGACATCAATGCGGACCTAGCGCAGGGCACCGCCAGGGCGCTGCAGGAGGATGGGTTGGCGGCACACTGCGTGGTGGGCGACATCACCAAGGCGGTAGACGTTCAGCGGCTAGTCGATGAAACCATCGAACTTTTTGGCGGAGTGCACATTTTGGTGAATAACGCGGGTGCGCCGCGCGACAAATATCTCGTGAAAATGAGCGAGGAAGACTGGGATTTCGTCATAACAGTGATGCTCAAAGGTGCTTTCCTCGCCGCTAGGGCTGTCATGCCGCACTTCATCGAACAGGGTTGGGGCCGCCTCATCAACATCAGCTCGCGCGCTCACCTGGGCAACCCTACGCAGGCGAACTACTCTGCCGCCAAGGCCGGCCTGATCGGCATGGCCAAGGCGTTGTCCTTGGAAGAGGGCCGCTACGGGGTGACCGCAAATTGCGTGGCTCCTGGCTTCATGGAAACGGAAATGGTTCAGGCGCTTCCAACCTACGAAACCATCAAGGAGCGCGCCGTGGCCGCACAACCCATCAAGCGCGCGGGTCGTCCTGAAGACATCGCGGACGCCGTGGCCTTCCTGGCCAGCGAGCGCGCGGGATTTATCAGTGGTGAGGTGCTACATGTGACGGGCGGACGCTACGGCTAACGTCGGGCGACACCAAGTAGATAGCTGCCAGCGCGTGACAGGCAAGCGATAGCGGCGAATTATCCAAAAAATAGAGAGGCATTTGCAATGAAGCGAGCAGCCATCGTCTCACCGCTGCGCACACCGGTGGGCGCATTCGGAGGAGCATTGAAAGGGATTCCCGTCCAGGAACTGGGAGCTAGCGTGGCGCGTGCCATCGTACAGGCCACTGGACTGGATCCGGCGCGCATCGACGACGTGGTGTTCGCTCAAAGCTACCCGAGCGGCGAGACGCCTTGTACGGGTCGTTGGGTAGCGCTGCAGGCGGGCTTCCCGATCGAGGTTGCGGGCATGCAGCTCGACCGGCGCTGCGGCGGTGGCGTGCAGGCCTTGGCCACGGCAGCCATGATGGTGCAGACCGGCGCGGCTGACGTGGTCATGGCCGGTGGCGTGGAAAGCATGAGCAACGTCGAGTTTTACACCACCGACATGCGTTGGGGAAAGCGCGCGGGCACCGTAAAGCTGCACGACCGTCTGGAGCGTGGTCGCGAGCGCTCACAGCCAGAAGCGCGCTTTGGCCGCATCAGTGGCATGATCGAAACTGCCGAAACACTGGCGCGCGAGTACAGCGTCTCGCGTGAGGCATCCGACCGTTTCGCCGCACGCAGCCACCAACGCGCCGCCGCGGCGCAGACAGCGGGTCTATTCGACGCGGAGGTAATCCCCGTGTCCGTACCGCAGCGCAAGGGCGACCCGGTGCTCGTGAGCAGGGATGAGGGGGTGCGCGGCGAAACGACCGCCGAGAGTCTGGCGAAGCTCAAGCCCATCATGAAGGATGGGGTGGTCACCGCAGGCAACGCCTGCCAGCAAAACGACGCTGCTGCCGCATGTCTGATCGTGGCGGAAGACAAGCTTGAAGAACTGGGCCTGACACCCTTGGGCTGGCTGGTCGGCTGGGCCGCCGCGGGCTGCGATCCTGCGCGTATGGGCATCGGCCCCGTGCCTGCCGTGCAGAAGCTGCTGACCCGCACGGGCCTGAAGTTCGATCAGATGGACCTGATCGAACTCAACGAAGCCTTCGCCTGCCAGGCACTTGCCTGTGTCAAAGGGTGGGGCAGCTCCGCCGAGGCTCTGGAGCACAAGCTCAACGTGAACGGTTCGGGCATCTCGTTGGGACACCCCGTGGGCGCTACGGGGGTTCGCATCATGAGCACACTGCTGCACGAAATGCAGCGCCGCAAGGCCCGCTATGGCCTTGAGACGATGTGCGTCGGCGGTGGACAAGGTATCGCCATGATTTTCGAACGCGCATAAGTCAGGAGACGATAATGAGTAGTGCAAAGTGCAGCAATGTGTGGCAGCCGGGCCAGCGCGAGCTTCAAAACTCCGGCATCGTCAGGATGATGTGCGCTCTGGGCACGCCGTCGTATGAAGAGCTGTTGCGGGTGTCGGTTTCAGAACCCGAGCGCTACTGGAAGACTGTCATGCAAGAGTGCGCTATCGCCTGGGACGAGCCGCCCACTGGCTACGCGGACCTTTCGCGTGGCCCGCAATTTCCACACTGGTTCCCCGGCGGCAAGCTCAATTGGGTCAACACGATCTATGCTTGGGCCCATAACCCTGCCACCGCGCAAAGAAAGGCCGTGGTGGCCGAGCGTGAGGACGGCAGCGTGAGCGCGCTGACTTATGCCGAGTTGGAGCAACGCGTGCGCGATTTCGCCGCGGGCCTGACGGAGCGCGGCGTCAAGCAGGGGGACCGTATTGGGCTCTTAATGGAAAACGGCATTGAGGCCACCATCTCCCTGCTGGCCATCGTGCATGTAGGCGGGGTGGTGGTGCCGCTTTTCAGCGGCTTCGGGGTCGACGCCATCGTGGCACGCCTGTCGGATGCGGACGCGTGCATGGTCATTGCTTCAACGGGATTCGCACGCCGCGCCAAGCGAGTCGACGTGCAGGGTGCGCTGCGCGAGGCCTGGTCCCACCTTGCTCAGCTCCAACAAGTTATCTGGAAGCGCGGCGAGGGGGAAACCGCTCAAGACGTACGCGATGTCGATTGGCAAGAAGTTGCAACCATGGCGCAGGGCAGAGGTACGGCGCCCGTGTCTGTCACGCCGGACACGCCCTTCATGGTGATTTACACCTCCGGCACCACGGGCAAGCCGAAGGGAGTGGTGCACGCGCACGGCAGCTTTCCGATCAAGATCGCGCACGACTCGCTAATTCACTTCGACGTGCATCCCGGTGACGTGTACTGCTGGCCCGCCGACATGGGCTGGATTGCGGGCAGTCTTGTGCTCGGCTGCGCACTGTTGCGAGGTGCCACGCTGGTCTGCTACGACGGCGCGCCCGACTACCCCGACTGGTCGCGGATGTCCCGGGTCGTGGAGCGTCACAAGGTGACTCACTTCGGCTCCGCGCCGACGCTGATCCGTGGTATGGCGAGTCACGAGGAACTGGCGCTCAAGGGCGACCGTTCCACCGTGCGTCTGCTCATCACGGCAGGCGAGGGCATTGCACCCGAACACTTCAACTGGTTCTTGCATCGCTTCGGCGACGGCACGGCGCCTGTTATCAACTACACGGGTGGCACTGAGGCCTCTGGCGCGCTTCTCGCCAGCGTACCCATCCGGCCAATTCCGTCCAGTGGGTTCAACACCATCTCGCCCGGCGTGGCTGCGGACGTAGTCGATCCTTCCGGACTTAGTGTGACTGGCGAGGTGGGCGAATTGGCCATCCGCGCACCATTCGTAGGCATGACCCAATCGTTCTGGGATGATGACGAGCGATATCTGGAAACGTACTGGCAAGCGATCCCGGGCATCTGGGTGCACGGCGATTTAGCACTGCGCACGCCCGAGGGCGACTTTTTCATGATGGGGCGATCCGACGACACGTTAAAGGTTGCCGGCAAGCGACTTGGCCCTGCCGAGGTTGAGGAAGTGGTGTTGGAGCTGTCCGACGTGGCCGAGGCTGCCGCCATCGGCGTGGCCGACGCAGAGAAAGGCCAAAAGCTCGTGGTATTCGTGGTGGCCAAGCCCGCTGCCAAGGCTGTGGGCTCGGATCTCGAGGCCACTGTGTCCGTTCATGTGGGCGAGCGCCTCGGACGGCCCTTCAAGCCTGGTCGCGTACACGTAGTGCAACAGTTGCCCAAGACGCGCAGCTCCAAGATTATGCGCCGCCTGATACGCAGCGTGTACTGCGGCCTGCCGCCGGGCGATCTGTCGTCGCTGGACAATCCGGCCGCGCTCGACGAAGTGCGCGCGGCCGCGCCCTCTGCTTAGTTCGGGAAGCGATGAACGCCGCTCGCCGACGCGCGGATTGCCGCCTGCCCTGTTCAGCGTACCCGCCTCGAGCGGGCCCCGAGGGGGCGGTGAACGGTCGTCACGCCGCTGGTGGCGGCACGGTTGCTTTTGGCGTTTGCGTCACGGGATCTGTAGCGGGGTGGCGGCCAGTTCGCGCAGCAACGGACTGCTCCTCGGTACCCCGTCCCGCCGCCCGGCCACAACTTGAAATAGCCGGTCGTTGACATCGGGACCGGTCGATCTTCATGTGAGAGAAAATTAATGAAAGTGCTCGAAGGCATCAAGATTCTCGATTTTGGCCGCTTTATCGCCGGGCCGTACTGCTCTGCGTTACTCGCCGACTATGGCGCAGAGGTCATTCGTATTGACCGCGTAGGCGGCGGCGAAGACCGCTTCATTGTGCCCGTAACCGAACACGGCGAGGGCGCGCTGTTCCTTCAGGTCAACCGTAACAAGCGTTCCATGACGCTGGACCTGGACAGCCTCGAAGGCCGCGACATCGTGCGTAAACTGGTCGCGGATACAGACGTGGTCGTCGCCAACATGCCGCCGCGCACGCTCCGGGGTCTGGGTTTGGACTACGAAAGCTTGTGCAGCATCAAGCCTGACATCATCCTTGTGGCCTCCAACGCCTTTGGCAATAATGAAGCCGTGCGCGACCGCGTGGGCTTCGATGGCGTGGGCCAAGCGCTTAGCGGCGCCGTGCACATCGCGGGCACGCCTGACCGGCCGCAAAAAGCGATGGTGCCGGTGGTTGACTTCGCGACGGCTTTTTCCTGCGCGTTGGGAACCATGCTCGCACTATACGAGCGTCAGCGCAGCGGTATGGGCCAGGAGGTCAGTGCTTCGCTGCTCTGCACGGGCCTGAACATGGCCAGCGGTGCGTTGATTGAGGAGGCCTTGCTGGGCCTGGACCGCGAGGCCATGCTTAACCGCGCGCCTAGCTACGGGCCTTCGGATATTTTCAAGGCTCGAGACGGTTGGTTGATTACTCAGGTCATAGGGCGCCCGATGTTCGAGCGGTGGACGCAGCTCGTGGGCCAACCTGGCCTTCTAGACGACCCGCGCTTCGCTGACGACACATTGCGAGGCGAGCACGGTGAGTACCTGAGCCACGTGATGTCTGCGTGGTGCAAGGACCTGTCCCAGGCCGAGGCCTTAGCCTGCCTGGCAAAGGCTCGAATTCCTGCGGGTCCTGTCAACTCGCCGCGCCAGGCGCTCGAGGACGAGACCGTCAAGGCTGCCGGCGTGATTCACTGGATGGAATACCCGGGCGCATCAAAGAAGGTGCCGATCTTCGCCACGCCTGTGTCGCTGTCGCGCACGCCGCCAGAGATCCGTATCCGGCCACCGCTCATAGGTGAACACACCGATGAGATCCTGGCGGATATCGGCCTCGATGCGCAAACAATTGAGGGCCTGCGGTTAAGGAAGATTGTTTAGCCAAGCCAGCGTGCATCGAGCCAACGGCCTTCTTCAAACGTCGTCTTAACGCACTCCAGCAGCACACCTACTACGCAGCGTACGGGCGCCGTGGCCTGTCGGCTGCTGGGTGCCGCAAGCACGATCGTGCGCCGCAAGCCCGGTGATGCAAGCGGTGCGGCGCTCAACAGGCCGCGCTCAACCTCCTGTGTGACGCCCACGGCCGGCAGAATCGTCCAGCCGTGGCCTCGCGCGACGAGATCCTTTTGCACACTCAGTGCGTTAGTCTCGGCAAAGATGCTTAGCGTTACGCCGGCCTCGTTCGCGGCGCGCTCGATCGCAGCGCGCAAGCCTTGCGGTGCGGCGGGGAGAATGAAAGGCTCACGAGCGACGCATGACAGCGTCAGCGGATGCTTGCGCGACAGCTTCGCGGATGGCGGGGCGACGACCCAAAGGCCTTCCTCGAGCAGCGCCTTTATGTGTAGCGTGGGCGTTTCCTTCTGTCCATACAGCAGCGCAGCATCGACGTCACCCGCTTCGAGCCAATTCTGCAGATGGCCCGCATAGCCGATGGTCAGCCGCAGGCGAATGCGCGGGTAACGCCGCGCCACTTCATCAGCCAGCAACGTGGCAAGCAAGTCCGACGTGCTGGCAAGCAGGCCGATGCTCACAATGCCCGAGACCGGACCGTCGGTTGGTTGAATCTCGGCCTTGGCACGGGCCACTTCGTTGAGGATCCGGCGCGCGTACTCGAGCATGGTCTCGCCTGAAGGAGTGAGTCGCATACCGTGGCGGCTGCGGTCGAACAACTCTGTGCCCATGTCCTCTTCCAACAAGCGAAGTTGACGCGAAACCGCCGGTTGCACGATGTTCAGCAGGCTTGCTGCGTGGGTGACATTGCCTGTTTCCGCGACAGTGACGAACGCGCGCAGTTGTTTCAGATCCATAGCAGATACCTCGATACCGGAAACTGATTCTACAATCAGGAAATTCTATTATTCACGCGTTTGATCAAATAATACTATGGCACAAACGAGCTAACTTTTCACCGGATACCGTACATGAGCTCCATCTTTCAAGCCCCCGACGAATATCAGGAAATCCGCGACGCAGTGCGTAACCTGTGCAACCAGTTCCCTGCCGACTACCATCGCCATATCGACGAGAAGCGCGGTTATCCCGAGGAATTCGTCAACGCACTCACGAAGGCCGGCTGGCTCGCCGCGCTGATTCCTCAGGACTACGGTGGCCCGGGCCTCTCGATGGCCGAGGCCTCGGTCATCATGGAAGAGATCAATCGCTCTGGCGGCAACTCGGGCGCTTGCCACGGCCAGATGTATGTGATGAACACGATCGTTTTCAGTGGCACCGAAGAGCAGAAGCAGCGCTATTTGCCCCGCATCGCTGCAGGAGAGTTGCGCGTGCAATCGATGGGCGTAACGGAGCCGACGACGGGCAGTGACACCACGAAGTTGAAGACCACTGCCGTGAAAAAGGACGGCCGCTGGGTGATCAACGGTCAGAAGGTCTGGATTTCGCGGGTGCAGCACAGCGACCTGCTTATTCTGCTCGCCCGCACTACGCCGCTCGACCAGGTGCAGAAGAAGAGTGAGGGACTCTCGTGCTTCATCGTTGAGTTGGACAAGGCTATCGGAAACGGTCTCACCGTGCGGCCCATTCTCAACATGGTCAATCACGAAACGAATGAGCTGTTCTTTGACAACCTCGAACTACCCGAAGATGCTCTGCTGGGAGAAGAGGGCAAGGGCCTCAACGTTATCTTCGACGGTCTGAACGCCGAACGCACACTGATCGCTGCCGAGTGCATCGGGGACGGGTATTGGTTCTTGGAGAAAGCTCGCGATTATGCAAGCGAGCGCAAAGTGTTTGGCCGTCCAATAGGTCAGAACCAGGGCATCCAGTTTCCGCTCGCCGAGTCTTACATTGAACTCGAGGCTGCCAACCTGATGCGATGGCGCGCCTGTCAAAAGATCGATGCGCGCCAGAGCGCCGGGGTCGATGCAAACATGGCCAAATACTTGGCTGCCAAGGCTAGTTGGGAAGCCGCCAACGCCTGTCTGCAAACGCATGGCGGCTTTGGATTCGCCTGCGAGTACGACATTGAGCGCAAGTTCCGAGAAACGCGCCTGTATCAGATCGCACCCATCTCTACCAACATGATCCTGGGGCATGTGGCCGAGCACGTGCTGCAACTTCCTCGCTCCTACTGATCTTCTGAGGGAATCGTCGACAATGAAAATTCTTGTACCAGTCAAACGTGTGGTGGACTACAACGTCAAGGTCCGCGTCAAAGGCGACGGCTCAGGCGTGGATATCGCCAACGTCAAGATGAGCATGAACCCGTTCGACGAGATTGCGGTCGAGGAAGCAGTCCGACTGAAGGAAAAAGGTGTAGCCACCGAGGTCATCGCTGTTTCATGCGGCGTCCCTCAATGCCAGGAAACGCTGCGCACAGCCATGGCGATCGGTGCGGACCGCGGCATTCTGGTCCATACCGATGCGGAACTGCAGCCACTTACTGTGGCCAAGCTTCTGAAGGCCCTTGTGGAAAAGGAGCAGCCAGGCCTCATCATCTTGGGCAAGCAGGCCATCGACGACGACGCCAATCAGACCGGACAGATGCTAGCGGCCTTAGCCGATCTGCCCCAGGCGACCTTTGCTTCCAAGGTCGAAATTGCGGGCGATGAGGTCAATGTGACGCGCGAAGTCGACGGCGGCCTCGAAGTCCTCTCCCTGTCCATGCCTGCGGTCGTCACCACCGACTTGCGGTTGAACGAGCCGCGCTACGTGACGCTGCCAAACATTATGAAGGCCAAGAAAAAGCCGCTCGATACCATCAGGCCCGGAGATCTCGGGGTTGAAGTTGCTTCGCGCCTAAAGACGCTTAAGGTGATTGAGCCCCCGGGGCGCAAGGCGGGGGTCAAGGTAGCCGATGTGGCAGCCCTGGTGGACAGGCTTAAGAACGAAGCAAAAGTGATTTAAGGGAGTTCGAACAAAAATGACCGCACTCGTAATTGCAGAACACGACAATGCTTCGATCAAGAGCGCCACGCTGAACGCCGTCACCGCAGCAAGGGAGTGCCTTGGCGACGTGCATGTGCTCGTCGCCGGTGAAGGCGCACAAGCTGCAGCCCAGGCAGCCGCGCAGATCGCCGGAGTAGCCAGGGTCATCCATGCCGATGGCGCAAGCCTCAGGGACAGCCTTGCGGAAAACCTCGCGGCTCAGGTGCTGGCCATTGCGGCCGACTATAGCCACATTCTTTTTCCGGCCACTGCCAGCGGCAAGAACACGGCGCCCCGCGTGGCGGCCAAGCTAGACGTTGCACAAATCAGCGACGTTATCAGGATCGATGGCCCCGACACCTTCGAGCGTCCGGTCTACGCTGGCAATGCGATCGCAACCGTGCAAAGCAGTGACAGCGTCAAAGTCATCACTGTTCGAACGACCGGCTTTGATGCCGCTGTCGCCACCGGCGGCAACGGCCAAATCGAAACAATTTCCGCCGTTGCCGACTCCGGCAAAAGCCGCTTCGTGCGCCGAGAATTGATCAAGAACGACCGTCCTGAACTGACGGCGGCCGCCATCATCGTTTCGGGCGGTCGCGCCTTGGGCAGCGCTGAGAAGTTTCAGGAAGTCATCACGCCGCTGGCCGACAAGCTGGGCGCTGCTATCGGCGCCTCGCGGGCAGCAGTGGACGCGGGTTATGCGCCGAACGACTTACAAGTGGGGCAGACGGGCAAGATTGTGGCGCCGCAGTTGTACATCGCGTGCGGCATCTCAGGTGCAATCCAGCACTTGGCGGGGATGAAGGATTCGAAGGTGATCGTCGCGATCAACAAGGATCCCGAGGCGCCCATCTTCAGCGTAGCCGACTACGGGCTGGAAGCCGATTTGTTCACTGCCGTGCCCGAGCTGGTAAAGCTGCTTTAACGCGGCACCACTTAGCAGACAACGTCCGGCGCTCTATCGATTAGCGCGGAGCAGTTTTGATCCGAGTCCTTTTGGAACAGCGCGATGCGTACGAGTCTTGAAAGCGGTGAATCCTTCGATGCCTGGGTGGGCAGTAGCCATGAAAGCGTGGACAGTATCACCGAGGCGCCTGTTCGTCTGATGCGAGCCACGCTAGACGCGGCCGACACTGACGCGCTGCCGCCCGAACTCCCGCCCTTGTGGCATTGGCTGTACTTTCTGCCAGGCGAGCGCCAGTCCGGCATCGGCCGCGACGGCCATCCGAGGCGCGGCGGCTTTCTGCCGCCCGTCACGCTGCCACGGCGGATGTGGGCCGGAGGTCGGCTGCAATTTCTGCGTCCGCTAGTCGTGGGTGAGGCGGTACGACGCGTCTCTACGATCGAGCGTATTCAGAGCAAGTTCGGGCGCAGTGGACAGCTCGTGTTCGTGACCGTGCTGCATGAAATCGGCGACACCAAGGGCGTTGCCATTCGCGAGGAGCAGAACATCGTCTACCGCGATCCACCGGCGCCCGACGCTCCTGCGCCCGAGCCTTTAGCAGCACCCACGGACGAGCAGTTCGGCCGTGTCGTTACGCCTGACCCTGTGCTACTGATGCGTTATTCGGCGCTAACATTCAACAGCCATCGGATCCACTACGACCGCCCCTACGCTATGCAGGACGAGGGCTATCCGGGCCTCGTGGTGCATGGTCCGCTGCTCGCAACACTGCTAATGGAAGAGCTGCGGAGCGCACATCCGGAAAGAACGGTGCGCAGCTTTGAATTCAAGGCCGTCAGTCCATTGTTCGACACGGCGCCGTTCACGGTCAATGGCAAGCTTGAAAGCAGCACGGCACACCTATGGGCGCGCGGTCCACAAGGCCAACTTGCAATGCAGGCCAGCGCGGAAATCGAATAACACCGAGACGAGGGAAGCCATGTCAGAAACCAATCGCAAGGGTCCGCTCAGCGGCCTGACTGTCATCACGCTGGAACACGCCATTGCTGCGCCGTTCTGCACGCGCCAGCTTGCTGACTTAGGCGCGCGCGTTATCAAGGTAGAGCGTCCGGGCGTCGGCGATTTCGCCCGGGCCTACGACCATCGCACGCGTGGGCTGGCCTCGCACTTCGTCTGGACCAACCGCTCCAAGGAAAGCCTGGCGCTGGACTTGAAACAGTCTGCGGCCCAGGAAGTTCTTGGCGAACTGATCGCCCAGGCCGACGTACTGGTGCAAAACCTCGCGCCCGGCGCGGCTGCGCGCATGGGTTTGTCGTTTGAAGCGCTGCATGCCAAACACCCCAGGCTTATCGTCTGCGACATCTCGGGCTACGGGGCCGACGGCCCTTACCGCGACAAGAAAGCCTACGACTTGCTGATCCAGAGCGAGGCCGCCTTTCTTTCGATCACCGGAACGCACGACGAACCCAGCAAAGCCGGGAATTCAATCGCCGACATCGCGGCCGGCATGTACGCCTACACGGGCATTCTGAGTGCGTTGCTACAGCGCAGTATCAGCGGCGAAGGTTCGCATGTGGAAGTCTCTATGCTGGAAGCATTGGGCGAATGGATGGGCTTTCCCATGTACTACGCCTACGACGGCCAGCAGCAACCCGGACGCAACGGTGCGGCGCACGCCACGATCTATCCCTATGGCCCGTTCAAGGCGGGAGACGGCCGAGTGGTGATGCTGGGACTTCAAAACGAGCGCGAGTGGAAACTGTTCTGCGACATTGTATTGTGCCGCCCCGAGCTTGCTACCGACCCGCGCTTTAACGCTAACGTGCGTCGCGTTGAGAATCGCGTGGAGCTGAAGGACGTCATCGAGCAAAGCTTTGCCAGCCTCACGGCGCAGGATGTGATCGCGCGCCTTGATGAAGCACAGATCGCCAACGCCGCGGTCAATCAAGTGGGCGATTTATGGACGCATCCACAGCTCCACGCGCGGGAGCGTTTCCGCACGATCGGATCGCCGTCGGGCGAGCTTCAGGCGTTGCTGCCTCCCGCGACCGTCAACAGTTTCGATGCCCAGATGGGCTCGGTGCCCGCTCTCGGCGAACATAGCGCAACCATTCTGCGTGGATTGGGGCGATCCGCTGCCGACGTTCAGTCACTGCGCGAAAACGGAGTCATCTGAGCATGTCTGCAGCCATTGCATCGTCCGTACGCTATGCGCGCAGCCTGCTGTTTGTTCCCGCCACCAGACCAGAACGGTTCGCCAAGGCGCTCGATTCGGGCGCGGATTGCATCATCATCGATCTGGAAGACGCGGTCGCCGACGGTAGCAAGGATACCGCGCGCGAGCTACTCGCGCAGCATCTGCCGCAACTGACCGCCGAGCAACTGGCTCGCACTGTCGTACGCGTGAACGGCTCGGGCACATCGTGGCACGAGGCTGAAATGTCGTTGCTGCGTGCCTGGGCGGAGCGGGGCGTGCCCGTGATGCTGCCCAAATCCGAGGACGCCGGCGCTCTGCACGGCGTCGCACAAAAACTCGGCGAAGCGGCACGCATCGTGGCTCTGATCGAATCGCTTGCGGGCCTCGACGCGGCCAACGCGCTCGCGCGCGAGCCGCAAGTCGTGCGGTTGGCTTTCGGCCATCTGGACTTTCAGCTCGACCTGGGAATGCACGCATCGACTGGGGAGCAAGAACTGGCGTTCGCGCGCAATGCGATCGTGGCTGCCTCACGTCGAGCGAACCTTCCCGCGCCTATCGACGGCGTGACGACCGACACCGGAAATGCCGAGCGTTTGGCAGCCGACACCAGTCGCTCGCGCGCGTTCGGCTTTGGAGGCAAGCTGTGCATTCACCCGTCTCAGGTCGGCGGCGTGAACGCGTCCTTGGGCTATACCGAAGCAGAGCAAACCTGGGCACTCCGGGTGCTTGCGGAAGCTACCAAACACGGTGGCGAAGCCTTTAAGCTCGACAACCGCATGATCGATTTGCCCGTCATTCGCGCGGCACAGGCGATTGTCGCGAACCCACGAACGTAACGACGGCAAACGTCTGAGCGATGAGCGCCTGAGAGCGAGCTCCAAGGAAGAAAACGAATGAACATGGAAGATCTTTTGGCTCAGTACGGCCCGCGCGAGGCCATGGAATACGACGTGGTGGTCGTCGGTGGCGGCCCCGGCGGGCTCGCCACCGCCATTCGTATCAAGCAACTGGCGGCTGAGAAAGGCGGCGATGTCTCAGTGGTGGTGCTCGAAAAAGGCTCTGAACCCGGCGCTCATATCCTCTCTGGCGCCATCATGGATCCTAAGGCGCTGTCCGAACTCTTCCCCGATTGGAAAGAACGCGGCGCACCGTTGGACCAGCCCGTCACTGAAGATGCCTATGTTTTCCTTGGCGTAACATCGTCCCTGCGCGTGCCGAAGATACTGCTGCCGCCGTTCGCTCAAAACCACGGCAACTACATCATCAGCCTTGGAGCATTGACGAAATGGCTTGCCGGACAGGCCGAATCGCTTGGGGTGGAGATTTTTCCTGGCTTTGCCGCCGCAGAAGTGCTTTACAACGAAGACGGTTCGGTAAAGGGCGTGGCTACGGGTAACGTGGGCATCGGCAAGGAAGGTGAGCCTACTGAGAATTTCCAGCTTGGCATGGAGCTCCATGCCAAATACACCATCTTTGCCGAGGGCGCTCGCGGCCATCTGGGCAGGCAGCTTATTGCGCGCTATCGCCTCGACGCAGGTCGCGATCCGCAAAGCTTCGGAATCGGCATCAAGGAGCTTTGGGAGATCGATTCCACACGCCATAAGCCGGGCCTGGTCATGCACACGGCCGGATGGCCTATGGACAATAAGACGTATGGCGGCGCCTTCCTGTATCACCTGGACGGGAACAAGATTGCCATCGGCTTCGTCACCGGTCTGGGCTACACAAACCCCTACTTGAGCCCGTTCGAGGAATTTCAGCGCTGGAAAACCCACCCCAACATCCGTCACTATTTTGAGAACGACGAGGGCGAGATCACGGCGAAGCGCCTTTCGTACGGCGCGCGCGCCATTAACGCGAGCGGGCTCAATTCTCTGCCCAGGTTCGTGTTCCCGGGCGGCGCGATGGTGGGCTGCGATGCGGGCTTCCTTAACGTAAGCCGTATCAAGGGCAGCCATGCTGCCATCAAGACGGGAATGCTCGCGGGTGAAGCCGCCTATGCAGCCGTGTCGGCGGGCCGCCTGCATGACGAATTACCGGAGTATCCCGCAGCTTTCGAGCAGAGCTGGCTGTACACCGAGCTAAAAAAGGATCGCAACTTTAAGAACTGGTTCAAGTACGGCCTCATGGTCGGTACCTTGATGAACGGCTTTGAGCAAATGGTGTTGCGAGGCCGAATTCCATGGACGCTACACCGCGATAAACCCGACTACGCCTGCCTCAAGCCGGCCAGTGAGTGCAAGCCTGTCGTCTATCCGAAGCCCGACGGCAAGCTTACTTTCGATCGCCTTTCCAGCGTATTCATCAGCAACACGAACCACGACGAAAATCAGCCCGCGCATCTGACCCTCCGAGATGCGTCCGCGCCGATGAGCATCAATCTGGCCAAGTATGCGGGGCTCGAGGCGCGGTACTGCCCGGCGGGCGTCTATGAGTTCTCGGAGGACGATGTCCAGGGCGGCAAGCGGCTTCAGATCAACGCACAGAACTGTGTGCATTGCAAGACCTGCGATATCAAGGACCCGACGCAGAATATCGTCTGGGTCACCCCCGAGGGCGGAGGGGGCCCCAATTACTCGGGCATGTGAGGTTCCTAGGAACGACAGCTTGCAGCGCGTGGCAACGGACGACGAAAGCCGTTTGAGGGCTGAATACATCGCGCTTCTAGGCACAACCGCTCATTCGGTTTTGCGGACGGCGATCGCCGCAAGATTCCCTGACGTGTGCGGGGCTAGGGCAGCGCCGCGTCAAGACGCGATCGGTCATGCGGTCAAGCCGTAAGGCATACTTGTCGAGCTCGGCTTTGGTGGTAGAGAGGTCGCGCGACTGTCCGCACTTGCCGTCGGCCATTGATCCGCAGGATTTCGTTTGCCCGCCGCGGGTGGCACGGTACTATGCGCCGTTCCTAACGAGTCCGCAAAAGCCACGCGGTCGATATGGTCGGAAAATGCGCAGAGCGTCCCCTTAATCGCAAGTGAAAGCTCTGAACACGCTGTCCGGGCACTCCGGGAAGATCGCCGATTCGGCAGGTGCAGGGCCACGATGCATTTCGAACTTTCGAGCGGCTTGAGCACCGTGGTGGTTCTATTGCATGATCGCCAAGTCGGCCGATGCGCACTGCGGATTTCCCTTACCGCAATGGCGGTGCTACGTACGGCGCAGTTACAGACGGACCATGATCGATTTGGTCTGGGTATAGGCTTCGATCGACTCCTGGCCGAACTCGCGCCCCCAACCCGATTGCTTGTAGCCGCCGAAGGCCATGGCCGGATCGGATTCGCCGAAGGTGTTGATCCACAGGCGCCCAGCCTTGAGCGCGCGCACCACCTTGTGGGCCCGCGATACGTCACGTGTCCAAACGGCGGCTGAAAGGCCGTATTCTGTGTCGTTGCCCTGCAGAACAGCGTCCTCTTCGTCTTTGAACGGAATGATGGACAGTACAGGCCCAAAGATCTCTTCCTGCGCAATTCTCATGCCGTTCCGCACGTTGTCAAACACCGTGGGCTCGACGTAATACCCCGCACCACTCCAGGCTCGGCCGCCGAGGCGAAGCGCGGCGCCGCCTTCCTGGCCAGCGCCAATGTAAGACCACACGCGGTCGCGTTGCTTGGCTGAGATCAACGGGCCAAGTTTGGTATCTGCCGCAAACGGGTCTCCCGCTTTCCACGTGGCAGCTATCTCAGACACGCGTTCCGATACCTGATCGTGGATGCTTTCCTGCACGAACAGACGCGTACCGGCCGAGCACACTTGGCCAGAGTTGCCGCAAAAGGTCTTGACGGCGGCCTGCACTGCCCTTTCGATGTCGGCGTCGGCGAACACCACGTTGGGTGCCTTGCCGCCGAGTTCGAGCGTCACCTTCTTGAGGTTTGAAGTTGCGTCACGCACGATCTGCTTGCCGATTGCCGTGGAACCGGTGAATGCGATCTTATCTACGTTCAGATGTTGAGCCAACGCGGCACCGGCCGTGTTGCCGAACCCTGGCAGCACGTTGATGACGCCGGGCGGTAGGTCGGTCTCCTGAATCAGTTCCGCCAGACGGAGGGAGGACAGGCAAGCCTGCTCGGCGGGCTTAAGGATGACTGTATTTCCGCAGCACAGCGCGTTAGCGAACTTGATAGACGCCATCAGCATTGGCACGTTCCACGGAATGATCTGGCCGCACACGCCAAGCGGCTCCCGCAGCGTGTAGATCAACGTGCTGCCGTCCGACGGGAGCGTGGTGCCAAGCACTTTAGAGCACCATCCCGCGTAGTAGCGGAATATGTCCACCGTGGCGGTCACTGCGCCCAGGGAAAACCACAGCGGCATACCATTATCAAGCGACTCGATAGCGGCCAACTCATCGATGTGCTGTTCAATTTTGTCGGCGATTCGAAGCAGTGCGCGCGTGCGGGTGTGAGGCGACAAAGAAGCCCAGGAGGGGGTCTCGAAGGCCTTGCGCGCCGCGATCACCGCAGCATCAACGTCGGCGCTGTCGGCTTCGGCGACGTGGCAGAGCCGTTCTTCAGTTGCCGGGTTCACTGCCTCGAACATCTTGCCTGACGTGGCGGTGACCCACTGCCCGCCGATTAACAAACGTTTTTCGCCGTGTTCGATCCAGGCGAGCGCCTTCCGGCGCGCGGCTTGTGCGGTGTCAGTTGTAGCGGTCATGAAACCTCCGTGTGAAGTACATTGCCCCTGAAGCGAAAGGCTCGAATGGATAGTACTGGGCTGCACGTCGGTACAGCACAGTTTTGACTCGTGAGCTTTGCTCGATATCACTGAACGCTAACCGGCACCGCAAAGGCGCACGTATAGCGGGGCGCTCTCCCAAACGCTGCTTCGGCAGCCATCTGCGAGATGCCGTCTGATGCAACGGTGATCTCGACCATGACATGGTCTGAATGACGCCATCGTTCTCAGATACGCGAAAGACGATGTTTTCGGGTTTTCCATGCGTCGAGTTCGCCGATTCCATAGCCTCCGGCAGCCGCTTACCTATGCGCAGGCGCGGGACTCCGCATTCAATGTCGTTGGGTTCAGATTTTAAATCTGTCTGAAACAAAAATAGCTGCCACTGTAACAATCCGTCGGGCACTTCTACCCCGGCAGTCGGGCCGACGGAAAGTCCGCCTGACGCTTGCTGCGCATCGCCGCCAGCCCTTCTTTCACGTCCTCGCCCAGGAAGCACAACATCTCCAGGGCGAGAGAATTGTCGAAAATCGGACCGGCTATACGCATCCAATTGTTTAGTGATTTCTTAGTCGCGCGAATCGCAGTCTGGCTGCCACGGGCAAGGTTTGCGGCAATCGCCATGGACCTAGGCAGGACCTCTGGACGCGGAGCGCAGAAAGTTACGAGGCCCATGCGCTCTGCTTCCTTCCCATCGACGAAGTCCGCCGTCATGAGATAGTACTTCGCCTTAGCCATACCGCACAGCAGTGGCCATATTATGGCCGCGTGGTCCCCTGCGGATATTCCCAGCCTAGCATGTCCGTCCGTAAGGCGTGCTTCTTCAGCCATCACGCTGACGTCCGACAGAAGTGCCACAGCCAGACCCGCACCCACTGCCGTACCGTTGATAGCGGAAATGATAGGCTTCTCGCAGGCCAGCATGTTGTAGACAATGTCGGAAGCCTCTTTCATCACCCGTAGGGTGGCGTCATGGCTGTTAGACATCTCTTCCACGACGGAAAGGTCACCGCCTGCCGAGAAGGCGCGATCGCCCGCACCGGTGACCACTACCACCTTGACGTTCTCGTCCTCATTTACCAAACCCCATACCTTCGTCAGTTCCCAGTGCATTCGGCCGTTGGTGGCATTCAGGACTTCGGGGCGGTTGAGTGTGACGAGCAATACTCCGTCGGGTTGGTGATTGAACAGAATGTACTGAAAATCTTCGTATCGCATGCGTCTGAACCCGAGGCGGAATTGAACGTTGGTGGCACCTACCTATTGGGCCATTCAATGCGGGCGGAGGCAATGTCCGGGACGCGGATGTTCCGTACTTCGATTGCGATGCAGCGCCCAGTGCGCGCCGCTGTCGTCTTCGAACGCCAAGCCCGGCGGGACCTGCTTTTGCATCGTCGCCCCCTCTTGACCCGACGATACGCACCGAACGCTCACTTCGAGCGATGGGTCGTCAATTAGCTCGACTAGCCGGGGATCGTTCAATGCATGTTCCGACGCATTGCTCCGGAGATAGTAGGTGCGAGGCAAGTTAATCTGTTGCTCACTTTGCATCCATTCACTGATGGAGCAGGACGCCGGCCGCTGACAATCGGTAACGTATCGTTGTCGATCGCGAAACACAAGCGTGGAGTTTTTTCAGGTCGATCTCGATGGTTCAGCTGCCCGGACTTGCGCTGTAGCGCGGCAATCTTGGCTTCGTTACCACTCTTGCCCCAGCGAAATCGCCCTTGAGAACGCCGCGGTCATATTGCGACAACCGCATCCGCGGCAGGTTCGCGAACAGTCCGCAGGTTGGAAGGGTCTCACGGCGCCCAATCTTGCCCGCATGGATGTCCGCGCATACCCGGTGCTGAACTCGCCGCTGTGACGGCGATACGAATGTCTCGGTGACATGTCTCCTTTCGATGAAGGCCCACCAACCGCGTCACTCGCAACTGCCGTCGGGCCCAGCGATCGGGGTTCATTCCAGCCAATTTCAACGTACGGATCAATTTTCAAGCATTGGTTGACGCGGACATGTGGCGCCCGTCAAATGACTGCAAACAATGAAAACGGTTAGGAGACGCACATGAAATGGAAGACAGTGCAACGCGCGCCTGCGATATCGGTCATCGCGCTAAATGCCGCTACTGCCGCATTTGCAGGAACCCGGAATGCGATCAAACTCGGACAGTCCGCGCCGCTGTCGCGCTCGTCCGTGTATCGGATTGGCTGTGGGAGTCAGCGTCCATCTGGCGGACTGCGGCGGGCACAATGCTAAATCGCCTCCGATGCCGCCAATGCCACGGGGAGGCGAGCACATCGTGCACATCGACATGGACAGCGTGTCCAGTTGTCCGGGCACCATTGGCGGCGATGCTCGAATCACAAAGTCGGATGCTGGATAACGGACACTAGTTTCCGGTCTGCAAGCGGTGGGTGGCTCACTGGGTGCATTGACAAAGAGTAGTGCCTCGGCGAGCGGCATTGAGAGTTCGAAAAACATTATCACCGAGCCGTGATCCGGGTGCCGGGCAACGAGTTGAGTCCGCTAGTTCGCTAGCATAGAAAGCGATCTTCGGGCCGTGGTGTACGCGAGAAAGGTTGCCGAAGTCGCCGCATGGATCTCGAACCTCGGGCCGTTGGACGAGGGCGCTAACTAGTGTCGGCAGCGGCCTTCTGCCTAGTGACCACTAGACAGATCCCAGCCAAAGGACCTGCGACTGGCATGTTCGCAAATAAGCTGAAATATAACTGAAAATTAGGAGATCGTATGAGGAAGGAAATCATCGTGGCCGCAGCAGCGTCATTTGTGTCGGTGGCGAGTATCTGTCCGTCGACAGCACATGCCCAGTCCAAGGTAACGCTTTATGGGATTCTTGACGAAGGCCTCGTCTACCAAAGCAATACTGGGGGGGCCACCGGTGGCAAAAGAATTTCGCTAGACTCATTGAGCGGCGAGCAAGGCAGCCGCTGGGGTCTGACAGGAGCCGAGGACCTAGGCGGCGACGCTAAAGCAATTTTTACGCTTGAGTCGGGAATCAACATCAACAACGGTGCTTTTGGGCAGGGAGGGACTGCGTTCGGTCGCCAGGCTTTCGTAGGGCTCAGCAGCAGCCGACTCGGCAGCGTGACGCTTGGTCGCCAGTACGACATGATCGCGTATTTCGTTACGCCATATGTGAGCACGGGCGTCGTAGGCACAGCTGGCTTCGGTCATCCTGGCGATCTTGATAATACTTTCAACTCTATCAGGATGAACAATTCAGTCCGTTACATGAGCCCGAATTTCGGCGGACTTACCTTCGGTGCTGAATATGGTTTCGGCGGCGTTGCCGGAAACTTTACAGCTAACAGTGGTTACTCTTTGGGCACGTCGTATCTTAACGGCCCTCTCATATTAAACGCAGCGTTTACTTATTTCAAAAACCCGACATCCGCAACGCCGGGGTCAGGTTTTTTTACAAACAATCAGAATGGTGTATCGACACTCGCCGGGTCTCTCAATCGAGGATATTCGTCCGCTTCGGCGTACCAAGTTGGGGTGGTCGGACTTGGTTATAACATCGGCCCAATGCTCATTCTTGCCTCTTTCTCTAACATCCAATACGCAAATCTGGGACCGACGTTCCGCAACGGAACTGCGCGGTTTAATAATGCAGAGTTGACAACGCAGTATAAGTACAGCCCCGCGCTTCTCTTCACCGCGACCTACGACTATCTAATTGGAAAAGCCGTGACAATGGCCGACGGTAGGGTGGTGGGCGGTCAGCACTATAATCAGATCAGCGCCGCGGCAGACTATTTTCTCTCGAAAAGAACGGACGTGTACTTGGTGGCCGCTTGGCAAGAAGCGTCGGGCACGTCATCCATTGGGGCTCCAGCTGTAGCAAACTTCACAAATCAAGGGGAGTCGTCGAACGATCATCAATTGTATCTGCGTCTTGGCATTCGGCACAAATTTTGACCCGTCTCGTCTGCTATCCGCGATAACGCTTTAGACAATTCCTACCAAGGATATTGCGGAGACACGCTCCGTCAATCGCACCAACGGCCGCAAATGTCGGCGCTGGTGCCACACATTTATGGACCTTTCGCCTCGTAGCCCACGTGTCAATCTCGGTGCCGGGTGCCGGGTGCCGGGTGCCGGGTGCCGGGTGGTCCGAAGGAGCGTCTGCACCGCAATGAGCTCCGCGTATGGAAGTGTTTCGGGAAGGTGGATGCAGCCGGTGAAGAGATCCGCGACCGTCTCGCAACATCCATAGCCAGCTTGCCTCGGGGTTCCGCTGACCTTCGCGCTCACGGCGGCAACTCGGTTGCATCCGATTCCCAACCGCTAACCCGACCGAGGGTTGACATTGTGCGCTCTGCCATCCGAGTGACTGCGGCCGCGTCTTGGATTGACCTACGCCTAAGAAGGCAGGCCGCTTTTCGCTACCTCAGTTCAGCCCTCCATCGGCCAATCTGACAGCCTTGGCAATTGATCCGCATTCGCTCTGAGCAACGGCCCGAGGACACGAATATCTTGGTGATTCTCCAATCCGAGAATCGTCTCGATAAGCTTTTCAGTCTGTGCTCGCCCGAAAACCGGCATGATGAGACTCCGCGCTTTTCGGACCATCCACTCTCGGGTGTACGGAGACTTCGGCGTCCCCGGCCCGGGCGTTATCGCCTCCTGCAAGAGTTGGGTTCCATCGGACATCGTGATCTTAACCGCCGGTGCAGTCGAATGCTGTTTCCCTGACGAACCGATTATCGACTCTACATCGCCGGCCCTCGGCGCTATCTTGATCATCGAACGCAGCCGCACGACCTCTGGATCTTTTAGTCGCGTGTAGTCATGGATTGACTTGAACGTAAGGCGCCCATCAGCCAGCATCAGTGCGACGGCATGCTGCATGTTAACGTCGGGCGGGCCGCTGTTATCTGTGATTGACCCTGGCGACCAGTAAGACACTTCGATGTCACGGATCTGTTTGGGATCGATCGGCCCGCGCTTGAGCAAATCCCGTAGTGCATCGAGCGGCGCGCTAATCGGCAGCCCAGTCGGCCAGTGCTTGTAGATTGCGTGGGTAACGTAATAGTCCTCGCCGAGCTTGTCGACCAGATGCGCGGGGTTGGCCGTTTCGCGATAAGCCGAAAAGAAACTTACGTCGCCGGACATAATGTCATTCACGCCGTCGAATCCGGACAGCACCAGCAGCGCTGACGTGACGCCACTGCGTGCCCCCATTCCGCCGTTCATGAAACCCTTCTCGATGTGCCGAGGATCGCGACGGAAGTCGTCGATGCCCGAACATTGCTGGGCGGTGTAGGCGAGCGCCCACCGCGTCTTTTCCGCATTCAATCCCGCGGCGCAGATTGCCGCCGCGGCAGCGCCCCACGTGCCGCCCATGCTATTGGTCGGCGCGCGAAAGTCCATCTTGACGCCTGTCGCTTTCATGACCCGCGAGCCGATGTCATACCCGACAGCTATCGCTCGCAGGAAGTGCACGCCGGAAATTCCGAACTTTTCGCCAAGCGCGAGGGCGGAGGGGATCACGTTGCAGCCAGGATGCCACGGACCGACGAGAACGTCATCCGTCTCATCCGAATGGCCCATCGTACCGTTCGCAAGCGCGGCGGTAACCGGGTCGCATTTGATTTGGCTGCCGATTACCGTCGATATGGATGCGCCGCCGCTCTCGCGTGCGAAACGGATCGCCGCGCGGCCGCCCGGCAACTGAGCGCCGGACACCATCGCGGCGAAGCCGTCCAGCAGCGCCCACTTTGCGCCTTCCATCACGTCCGGTGGCAGCGGTCGAACGTGCGCCAGACTAATGTAAGAGCTGAGGCGCGTCATAACTTCGCTCACAGGCATTTCGGCCGCGCTCTTCTCGTTCGGCGATGCCGACGACGTGGCTGCCGAAGCGGTCTGCGCGTCGACTTGCGCGATCGCATCTGTCGCAACCGCGAGCGGTATCGCCGCGGCGGCCATGATTTTGCAGATACCATTTAAGGCATTGCGACGGCCGATGTTCATGCATGCCGACGCGGGGCGTTGCGGCCATTCTTGTTGGAACTGTTTTGTCATGAAACCTCTCCAGTCTTTGGGCGGTGAGATGGTGCCTTCGAGTGCGAAGCCCGCTGTACCACGATCGTCTTCCGAGCCAAAAACCGGCCATTTTGTTTGACTTCGAAGTGGTTCCAAAACGTTCGTCGCGCCGTGGAACTAGGCAAGGCTAGGTCGGCCCCTTAAAGAAGGGGCCGTATTCAGTCGGGATAGCGGCTGCGAACGCGTTGCCGTTGAATTTCGGTGCTTCCAAGTATCGGAATTCATAGACACGCATCGACGATCGAAAGCCTGCGCGTCAGTCCGTCAGAACTTGTGGCGGATGGCGACTCGAACGGCGGTCTGGTGATTCGAGGTCGAAGGGGTCAACTGGTTGATCGAAGCGACCGCCTCTCTTCCGGTGGAATCATTTCCGCTCGCCTTCTGATAAGTTGCAATCAGGTAGACATCCGTGCGTTTTGACAGGAAGTAATCGGCGCCCACAGAACCTTGGTTGTACTTCGCGCCGCCTGAACCGTCAGCGCCATTGTTCTTCGTGTAGACGTATGCCGCACCTGCAAGAAGGGCGGGCGTGATCTGGTACCTAAAGTTGAGTTCAATGTTATTGAATGTCGCGGTCCCGCTGATTCCGCCTGCGGGAACTGGCCCAGAGCTCGTGTCGCCGAGGTTTCTGAATTGGGTGTTCGAGTAGGTAGCGCCGATCGTCGCGGGCCCAAATGTGTATGCGGCGCCGGTTCCGATTACCTGCAGCGACCGCGCGGAAGCGTAGCCTGACACGACAGGAGACGCGCCAATATTCGAGCCGGGCACGCCACCTGTTACCGGCGCAACGGTTCCACCGGCGCCATAGAACGACGTATTGGGATTTCGAACATTGAGATAGCCGACGCCGGCGACAAACGGCCCGTTTGTATAACCGGCGCCGAGAGACCAGATCTGATTGCGTCCCACGCTGCCCGGTACTCCGCCCAATGCATAGACACCACCGAACGTAACGCCAGCGAGATTGGGGCTGGTGTACTTGATCGCATTATTAGTGCGGTAGGTATTGTTGAAGTTATCGTTGTCCGAAGGGTGGGCGACAATATAGCCGCCCCACTGGTCGCCCGCTTCGAGCGGCCCGACATAATCGACGACCGAGTCGTATTGCCGACCGAAAGTAGCGGTCCCATATGCACTGGACAAACCGACATATGCCTGCCTGCCAAATTCCAACCCGCCCTGACCGAGTCTTCCGGTATTCACATCGAATCCATTTTCCAAAACAAAGAGCGCCCCGAGTCCTCCACCCAGATCTTCCTTCCCGCGCAGTCCCCAGCGACTACCTTGAAGCACACCGCTTGTCAGATTGTAAAGTCTCTCGCCGCCGGCGTTGCTATTGTAGTTTAGGCCCTCATCGATGATGCCATAGAGCGTGACGCTGTTTTGGCCATATGCGAACCCGCTAGCAGCCCCAAGGAGTGCCCATAGCGCAAACGACTTTCTCATTTGAGAATCTCCGATCAGTGGTTGTGTAGATTTCGTAAATTGCAAACGGAACGAAAGCAAGATGACATTGCGGCGGGCCATTCCGAGGCTCCGCACAATGAATAGAAACTAACGCATGTCCTGAACACTAGAAGCGATTCCAGATCGCTATCCACAGCCATCCCGCGGAGTCGCTGACTATGCGACTCACGGCATAGAGTGAGTCGACCGCTCTCAGTCGGAGTCGGGAGCCAGCGGACCTCTTGCCCGGAAGCCGCGCTAGAACGATGAAGAGCAACGTCGATATTTTGCGATTCAGGCCACGCCTAAGTAGATGCCGACGCGGTGCTGGCTATCTTGTATCGAATAGCCAATCGGGAGATGATTTAGCGTCGTTAAAAAACATGAGTCGTCTCCGTCTTTTATGTTGTGCGTTCATTTGACAGCGAAGTTGATAATGTCGCAAAGGACTGTTTCGAGATGTTCCGTACTTCGACGGCATAGTCGACAAAGGAACTAGGCCGCGTCGGGTTACCTTTCTCACGCCCGACGGATCCATCTAAAATCGATTACGGTGAATCGCCTAACGATTGTTCCAAAGCGATAGGCCGTAGCAACGGGCGTCGAGCGCTCCCGGTACGATCGGGAAAGATCGGCGATTAGCAGTCCTTTTGGCTATAACGTCGTTTTGGGTTTCGTCTTAGTAGAGGCAGCTCAAAAAAGCGGCTATTCCAAGTTGGAGTGGGTAATGCGGCTTACGAGGCATGGGGGTGAAGGCCGAGAAGTCGAGCTTTCCGGCGATGAGGAACAGCACGGTTCGCGTGGTTTCGAAGCTGGCGTATGCCCGGGCCTTGCGCTTGGCAGCTTGAAACAGGCCGTTGATGGAGTCAATGAAGCCGTTGGTCTGGCGCGTCTGGGCCCAGGCGACGATGCTGTCGAAATGACGACGGATCATGCGTGCGACGTCCTTCATAGGTTCGACCTTGGAACGCATGACGCCGGTGCACTACCGGCGCAGCATTTTTAGTGAGCACATGGATCTTCTTGCGATCGGGAATCTCGCGCAGCTTCTCGCGGTACATGCAGGAACGGGCGGTGCGGTTCGTGGTGTACTGGCTAATCAGCGCCTCGAGATCGGTCAGTTGCGCGAGGTTGAGCTCCTCAACATCCTTGAGCAACGACCAGCGCATGCCCTTCAGTGCGGGATCGGTCTTCTGCTGTTCGCGGCGCACACAATCGAGCGCTTTGGACGCGTGCGCCACCACATGAAATTTGTCGAACGTGGCGCGCGCATCGGGCAGATGCTTGTCCACGCCCCTGATGAAGGCGGGCGACATGTCGATGCTGATCGATGCCCGGCGTGACGAAGACCACGCGCCTGCCGTCCATGTCGGCGACCAGCGAGACATAGTCGTGGCCACGTCGGCACGAAGTTTCGTCAATGGCCACGCGGTGACTTCGGACAAGTCAGTCGCGGACGCGGCCAGGTCCACGTAACGATCACAGATGACCTTCACACGATACCACGACAGGTTCACCAGACGGGCTACCGCGGCAAATGTCATTTCCCGGCACAGCGTCAGCACGAGCGCTTCAAACAGCAGCGTAAAGCCATCCAGCTTGCCCATCCAGTTGGGTTTTGCCAACCGCACCGCGCCGTCCGGCAAGCGCGCGGCACCCGGACCTCGGGATAGCGTTCGTGCTGAAAGAAGTTCAGGTGCCGCCGCCGCTTGATAGTGTCGTGCACCGGGTGCGCGCCGGCGACGCCGGGGTAGGCGAAGCGGCTGCCGGCAACAAAGTCCAAGAAAAGCGGCTCGGACGGCATCGACGTCGCAAACGAGGGGACAGTATGTTGCTGTCGGGGGTGATCACGACGCTGATGGCTTACTGCTATGTAGATGCATTCCAACTCTGGAAACAAGTACAGAGTTCGTCGCCAAACTAACGGCTCTTCTGCACATGGAATTCGGTGTCTGTTTCAGTGTCGTCCGAGGAGGCTCATGACGGCTCCGAAGTCTTCGACTTGCTCCAGGTGCAGAACGCTATCCACGACCTGGTCCATGGTCGCAGACGGGAGGATGCCGTCAACGAAGGTGCGGAATTTTCCCACTAGTTCCTCCGTCGTCATATAGGTCTGTGGGTCGACTGAGAGCATGCCTTTGGGAAACTGCTTTTCACCGGCGAAGACTTCGCCGCGGGCCCGAATCTCGACGCGCGATGGTCGGCTCGTGATGTCTGCTGAGATGGACTGGAAATAGGCCGGGTGCGTCTCCAGCTTTACCTTTTGCATCAAGGCCATGACTGAGGGGTCAAAGACCAGCGCAGGTTCCTGCCACTGCCGGCCCGGCGTAATACGATGTGCGGCCACGGCCAGGCCGTGCGCAAAGCAGAACTGCGCATCATGTTGCTCAAGGATTTCGCGGCTCGTGAAGCAGGGCAGCTCGTAGGCCCAGCCCTCGCCGTACGAAGTGATGCTCTCGATCTCCTGCACCTTGATGTCGTGTTGTGTCACAAGGCCGATAAGCAGATCCAGCGGCGCGTGCATCACGCGGCAGTGCGGGTATGGCTTGAACATTTGGAAAGTTGGAAAGCGCCAATCTTCGCCAAGGCCAGCGGTTAGGAGGTCGGGTGACCAGCGCGCGGTGCCAACGAAGCGCGGATACCCGCACTCTTCGTCATCGAGCATAAGCAAGTCGCCACGGTGGCCCACATCACCCATGTCCGCCGCCGTCAAGGCCGCATTAGTCAATGCGCCGGCCATCTGATATTTGATGGTCGCCGTGGGCGCGTGCATGAACCAGGCTCGCTGCGAGTTGACCGGCGCCGTAGCGGCGGCAATTCCGAGCGCGTTGGCCAGCTGCTGGGCCCCAAGCCCCTTGAGCTTTGCGGCCGACGCGGTCGCGCCGAACACGGTACTGCTATACCCTACCACCGAAGCATTCGCTGACTTGCCGTCCTTAGTATCGCGGTATCCGCTCATCGCCGCACCCAGGCGATAGGACATCTCATGCGACACGGCGACGGCGGCGATCAAGTCCTTGCCAGAGCGCCGCTGCGTTTCGGCGGCGGCGAAGGCACCGGGCAGAACATAGGGGCTTACATGGCCGGGCAGCAAGACGGAGTCGGCGTCCAGGGCGTTGATCAACTCGCCGTTGGCAAAAGCCGCGCCGTGCGGCGTGGATTTCTCCCTCGCGCCTATGATGGTTGCGCTGCCGGCGGTGCCGCCCAGCCGACGCCCGACCTCCACGCCCATGCGTCCCTTCGGGTGGTCCACCCCAGCCAGTGCACAGCCTATAGAGTCGAGTACGTCTCGCTTACATTCTTCTATCACGTTTGCAGGCAGGCCGTCGATCTGCGTGTGCACTGCGAATTCCGCAAGCTTCTCAATGATGGTCTTGCTCATAGGGCGTTCTTTCCTTTTCCAGTTTGCTGCGAACAGGACCTTTAACGTGGGCTGCAAGGCCATGGTTCGGACATCGGTGAGGCCTTCAATATCGTCGCGCCGGATTCGTCTCCGCCAGCGAACATCGCCTTGCCCGTCGACGCGATCGCCAAGGCGGCCCGCGACTCGCCTAGGCGCGGCATGATTGGCGCGCGGACTCAGCGGCGAGGGTTCAAGAATAAGTGCTGCCGGCCGCACCCGAGCGCCGCACTGAGGTATGGGATGAGATTGGCAGCCGGTGACGTATTAATCAATACAGACGAGCATGGCGTTCCGTACTTCGGTCGACGATGCGTCGGCCGGACGGGGTGCCAGATTGCGCGCCAGCTACCGGCACTCCAACTGGGGGGAAGTGGCCAGTCGTCCGTCTGCGATCCTGCTTCTCGAGTGAAAATCTCCAACAACGGCAGCAAGAAGCAATTCATAGGGGGACATGGTGTTCCTACTGTGTTGTTTTAACGCGTAGTCAGACTGCCTTAGGCATATGCGCGATCAGCTTATCGAGCGTAATTGGATAATCGCGCACACGCACGCCGGTAGCGTTGTAGATCGCGTTTGCGATCGCCGCTGCCACGCCGCACAGTCCGAGTTCGCCGACGCCTTTCGCTTTCATGGGCGATGACACCGGATCGGTCTCATCGAGGAAGATCACGTCCTGGCTGGGGATGTCCGCGTGCACGGGCACCTCGTAGCCGGCGAGATCGTGATTGACGAAATAGCCGATGCGCTTGTCCACCGCAAGTTCCTCCATGAGCGCCGCACCGACGCCCATCGTCATCGCGCCGATCACCTGACTGCGGGCCGATTTAGGATTCAGAATCCGGCCAGCTGCGCACACGGCGAGCATGCGGCGTATGCGGACCTCGCACGTGGCGGCGTCGACGCCCACTTCGACGAAGTGCGCACCGAACGTCGACTGCTGATACTTCGTTGTCA
Organism: Caballeronia sp. LZ024; assembly: GCF_031451455.1. Classification (NCBI taxonomy): domain Bacteria; kingdom Pseudomonadati; phylum Pseudomonadota; class Betaproteobacteria; order Burkholderiales; family Burkholderiaceae; genus Caballeronia; species Caballeronia sp. LZ024. The sequence goes on from NZ_JARUXL010000002.1 coordinate 292,003, forward strand.
GGTCGCCGAATTCGACGAAGTCTTCCACGACGATGCCCGCATCGCCCGCTGCGTCGCCGAGCGATACCACTCGCTCACCGGAGCGGACGGCGCCGTTCTCGAAGCGCGCGCTCGCCGGATCGAACCCCGCGTTGCGCGTGAGCGCCTCGCGCGCCTTGACGCACGCCGCGTAGACGCCCGAGGTCGAACAGTTTGCGCCCCATTGGCCGCCGGACCCTGAGGAGACTGGGAAACTCGAATCGCCGAGCTTAACCAGGACGCGCTCGAGCGGCACGCCCATCATTTCGGCTGCGGTCTGCGCGATGATCGTATAGCTGCCGGTGCCGATATCCGTCATGTCCGTCTCGACGGTGACCATGCCCGCGCGGTCCACGCGCACGCGCGCGCCGGACTTCGTGACCTGATTGTTGCGGAACGCCGCCGCGACGCCCATGCCGACGAGCCATTGTCCGTCGCGCATCGTACCGGGACGCGCGTTGCGCGCCGACCAGCCGAACTTGTCCGCGCCCGTGCCAAGACATTGCACGAGCCGGCGCTCCGAGAACGGGCGCTGCGGTTTCTCTGGATCGACCTGCGTGTCGTTGATGATGCGCAATTGCACCGGATCGATGCCGAGTTTCTCGGCCATCTCGTCCATTGCGATTTCCAGCGCCATCAGCCCCGGCGCTTCGCCCGGCGCGCGCATCGCGTTGCCTTCGGGCAGGTCGAGCACGGCGAGTCGCAGCGCCGTCATGCGATTTGCGCCCGCATACAAAAGGCGCGTTTGCTGGACCGCGTTTTCGGGCTTGCCGCCCGCCAGATCGCCCGACCAGCTTTCGTGTCCGATGGCGTCGATTTTGCCGTCAGACGTCGCGCCGATGCGAATGCGCTGAATGGTCGCCGGCCGATGCGTCGTGTTGTTGAACATTAGGGGTCGCGTGAGCGCGACCTTAACGGGTCTGCGTGCGGCGCGCGCGCCGAGCGCGGCGAGAATGGCATCGGCGCGCACGAACAGCTTTCCGCCGAAGCCACCGCCGATATACGGCGAGATGAGACGAACCTTATCCTTCGGCATGTCCAAGGTCGATGCGACATCGCTTCGGCTCCAGTCGATCATCTGGTTGGATGTCCAGAGCGTCAGCTCATCGCCTTGCCACATGGCCATGGACGCATGCGGCTCCATCATCGCGTGCGCCTGATCCGGCGTCGTGTAGGTCGCATCGAGACGGACGGGCGCCGCGGCAAACGCACCTTCGAAGTCGCCGACGCTGGAGCTGGGCACACCGGTTTTGGGCGACGTCGCTGTCGCGCGTGCGCTTTCCAGATCGAAATGACCGCTCTCGCTTACATAGCGCACATGCACGAGGCGCGCCGCCGCACGCGCCTGCTCAAAGGTTTCGGCCACCACCAGCGCCACCGCCTGATGATAGTGCTGCACCGTCGGCCCCGCGAGCAGCCGTGCCGTGTTGTATTTGCCCTTGCCGAGTTCGCTCACCGTGTCCGCCGTAACGACGGTGATGACGCCGGGCGCACGCAGCGCATCGGAGACACGGATTGAGTGGATACGGCCCTTGGCGATAGCCGATCCGATCACATAGCCGTAAGCCTGATTCGGGATCGAACGATGCCATTCGTACGCGTAGGGCGCGGTGCCCGTCGTCTTGCCCGGACCTTCGACGCGATCGACGGGCTGCCCGACGATCTTCAGTTGATCGACGGGATTGGTCGTTGCCGGGGTATCGAACTTCATGCTTGTCCCTTCGCTTGTGCGAGTACCGCGCCGAGCGTCCGCTCAGCGAGCGCGAGCTTGAATGCGTTCTGGTCGGTAGGCTGTGCGTCTGCGAAGAGGCGATCGGCGACGGCCTTCGCGCCCATGGGGAGGGCGCTTTCGGCGGCTCCTACGCGCCACGGCTTGTGCGCGACGCCGCCCATCGCCACGCGTCCGCTGCCATCCGGCTGGACGATGGCGGCCACCGACACAAGCGCGAACGCATACGACGCACGGTCGCGCACCTTGCGATAGATCTGCACGCCGCCCATAGGCTTGGGCAACGTGACTGACGTGATCAGTTCGCCACGTTCCAATGCGGTTTCTACCTGCGGTGTGTTGCCCGGCAGGCGATGAAAATCTGCAATCGGAATGACGCGCGATGTGCCCTCGGCGCGCACGGTCGCGACCGAAGCATCGAGCGCGCGCATCGCGACGGCCATGTCGCTCGGATGCGTAGCGATGCAGGCGTCGCTCACGCCGATCACGGCATGCTGCCGGCTGATGCCGCCGATGGCCGAGCAGCCGCTGCCCGGCACACGCTTGTTGCAAGCCTGATTCGTATCGTAGAAGTAGGGGCAGCGCGTGCGTTGCAGCAAGTTGCCCGCGGTCGTCGCCATGTTGCGCAGTTGTCCCGACGCGCCCGCGACGAGCGCGCGAGAGAGCACGCCGTAGTCGCGCCGCACGCGCGCGTCCGCTGCGAGGTCGGTGTTGCGCACAAGTGCGCCGATGCGCAGTGCGCCGTCGGGCAACGTGTCAATCTTGTCGAGACCGAGTCCGTTGACATCGATGAGATGCGTCGGCGACTCGATGTCGAGCTTCATCAGATCGAGCAGATTGGTGCCGCCCGCGATGAACTTCGCGCCCGGGGTGCGTAGCGCGGCCGCGGCGGCTTGCGCGGGCGACGTGGCGCGCTCGAAGGAAAAGGCGTTCATGCGCGGCTCCCGGCCACTTCGGCAATCGCGACAGCAATGTTCGAATACGCTCCGCAGCGGCAGATGTTGCCGCTCATGCGCTCGCGCAATTCGGCGGGCGTGGCGCGAGGATGCACCGTCAGATCGGCGGTGACGTGGCTCGGGACGCCTTGTTTAATTTCGTCGAGCACAGCGACGGCCGAGCAGATCTGGCCGGGCGTGCAATATCCGCACTGGTAACCGTCGTGTTTCACAAATGCGGCCTGCATCGGATGCAGATTCGCTGGCGTGCCGAGTCCTTCGATTGTCGTGACCGACGCGCCCTGTTGCATGACCGCAAGCGTTAGACAGGAATTGATGCGTCGTCCGTTGACGATGACCGTGCACGCGCCGCATTGACCATGGTCGCAGCCTTTCTTCGTGCCGGTGAATTGCAGATGCTCGCGCAGAAGGTCGAGGAGCGTCGTACGGGTATCGACTTCGAGATGCTCGAGCTTGCCGTTCACTTCTATCGATAGCGCGGTTAGCACGGGTGCACGAACTTCCGATTCGCTTCGCGCGCTCGTGCTTTCCTGTGCACCGGCGCCGGGAGAAAGCAGTGTGGTGGCTGAAGCCGCACTCAGCTTCAATACGGCGCGTCGTGAGAGTTTCAAGTCGACAAAGTCTTCCATCGGTTCGGGCCTTTCTGTAGTCGTTTGCTGACAGCAGCATGACGGCTCCCGGGCGGCAAATCGAGCCGTACCAACTCAGTAATGTGAAAGCTTCACACCGAAGCGTCTTCGCTGCACAGGTAGATACAGGATTTATATCGATCGTGCGGGGGCGTCGTAATTGCTCTCAGTGGATATCGATTAATCGGTGACCAGCGGTCCAGCCAGATATTGCTCGTCGGTCACCGGCTCCATCCATTCGACATTCTTGCCATCGAGCAATTCAGTAAGCGCGAGATGCGACATTGCCGTGGCCGCAGCGGCTCCGTGCCAGTGCCGCTTGCCGCACGAACACGAGACGATGTCGCCGGGCCGAATCTCCGTTCGCGGGCCGCCTTCGCATTGGGTCCAGCCGACGCCATTGAGTACGACCAAGGTCTGCCCGAGCGGGTGCGTATGCCAGTTGGTGCGTGCGCCCGGTTCGAACGTCACGATGCCGCCGCCGAGGCGAGCCGGTTCTTCCGCCTGGAAGAGGCTGTCGATACGGACCGAGCCAGTGAACCAGTTCTCAGGGCCCTTGATGGACGGCTTCGCGCCGTTGCGGACGATGATCTGAGCTTGTTTGGACAACGTTTTGATCCTTTCGGTTTAGGCTTGGGACGGCATTATGTGACGCCCGCGGGACGGAATGGCGGGTCAAAGGCCGAGCTTTCGTTCGCTCATCCATTTCACTATTTTCGGATCGCGATGTGAGAAAAAGCTGCTTGTCCCGGTCTCCAGCGATGCGATTGCCTGCACGTCCTCATCGGACAGCTCGAAGTCGAAGACGGCCAGATTTTCCAGCATCCGCTCTTTTCTCACTGACTTTGCAAGGGTAACGATACTCCGCTGAACCAGCCATCGCAGCACGACCTGGCCGACCGTCTTGCCGTGGCGCTGCGCGATCGCCACCAACAGCTCGTTCTCGAAGAGGTTGTTCCGTCCTTCGGCGAAGGGCGCCCAAGCCTCTGGCTGTACGCCGAGTCCGCTCATAAAATCGACGCTTTCCGGCTGCTGATGAAAAGGATTGACCTCGATCTGATTGACGGCCGGTGTCACCTCGTTGAACGCCGCGATGTCCATGAGGCGATCCGGCTGAAAGTTGCTGAGTCCAATCGCACGCAGTTTGCCAGCGCGATACGCTTCCTCCATCGCGCGCCACGCGCCGTGCACGTCCGAAAACGGTTGATGGATCAGGAACAGGTCGAGATAGTCCAATCCCATACGCTTGAGCGACTTGTCGATGGCTATCTGAGCTCGTTCGTAGCCAGCGTCTTCTACCCACAATTTGCTGGTGACGAAAAGCTGGTCGCGGGGTACGCCGCAACGCTTGAGACCACGCCCGGTCGCTTCCTCATTCTTGTAGGACGCGGCAGTATCGATGAGGCGATAACCTGCCTGCACCGCGTCCACGACGCAGCGTTCGCATTCCGCCTCGTCGGCGATCTGGAAGACGCCATAGCCGAGTATCGGCATCTTGATTCCGTTGTTTAGTGTCACGTCTTGCATGGTTGATCCTTTGTATTGAGTTGATGGCGGCATGAGGTGTGCTCAGGACGTGTCGGATACCTTGGTGAGGCCGGTTTCGTTGAGCCACTCGTTGACGAAATTCATCGTCCTCCGTTCCTGATCCGCCTCCATCACGAATGGACTGCGCAGCTTTGTCTGCGGCGCATGGCTGGCGAGTACCGACTGACTGTTCCCCGGTCCATAGCCCCCGTGGGTGACGAAGGGGATCAGCGTCTTGCCAGACAGATCGTGCGATGACAGAAAGGCCCGAATGACTGGCGGCGTGGTCTCTCCCCAGATAGGGAAGCCCAGGAACACCGTGTCGTAGTCCCTCATGTTGGGCAACTTGGCCTCCAGCGCGCGCTCACGACCACTGTCGCGCTCTTGCTTCGCCTCTTCGACCGTCGCCAGATAATCCTCGGGATAAGGGGCTGCCGGCCGGACTTCGAACAAATCGGTGTGGAGCGAGCGTTGGATCAGGCCAGCTACCACTCGCGTGTTGCCAGAGCGGGAAAAATAGACCACAAGGGTTCGCGACCCGACTTGTCTCAGCTCGCCGCCCGAGCCTGACGTTGCTGCGATGCCAGTGAGGGGAAGCGTTGCTAGTGCTGTCATGAGCGTTCGGCGAAATCGGTCCGCAGGCGATGACATCGTGCCTCCTGCTGACCTACCGTCCCACGCGCGCCTGCAACTCGGCAGGGTAGCGGTCGCCCTGAATCTCGACCTGCTCCAGAACGTTGGCGAGCGTGCGCATGTCGTCACTGGACAGTTCCACCGATGTGGCGCCGAGGTTCTCTTCGAGCCGGTGCAGTTTGGTAGTACCGGGGATCGGCACGATCCAGGGTTTTTGCGCCAGCAGCCATGCAAGCGCGATCTGCGCAGGCGTCACGCCCTTGTCCGCGGCAATCTGGCCGAGCAGGTCCACCAGCGTCTGGTTTGCTTGCAGCGCTTCCTGCGAAAATCGCGGCACCTTGCTGCGGAAATCATCGCTGCCGAAGGTCGCGCCTTGCTTGATAGCTCCTGTCAGGAAGCCCTTGCCCAGTGGGCTGAACGGCACGAATCCAATGCCAAGCTCTTCGAGCGTCGGCATGATTTCCGTCTCGGGCTCGCGCCACCACATCGAATATTCGCTCTGCAGGGCCGTCACCGGCTGTACCGCGTGTGCACGGCGGATGGTTTGCGCGCCCGCTTCGGACAGTCCGAAATGCTTGACCTTGCCTTCGGCGATCAGATCCCTGACCGTACCGGCCACATCCTCGATCGGCACCGCGGGGTCGACGCGGTGCTGATACAGCAGATCGATCACGTCCGTACGCAGGCGCTTGAGGGAGCCTTCGACAGCCCAACGAATGGGCTCTGGCCGGCTGTTAAGAATCTGCTGCTTGTTATCGCCGCCGAAGGTGAAGCCGAACTTAGTGGCGATGACTACTTGGTCGCGCACCGGGGCGAGCGCCTCGCCGACTACTTCCTCGTTGAGATAGGGGCCGTAGACCTCGGCGGTATCGAAGAAGGTCACGCCGCGGTCCGCCGCAGCGCGGATCAGCGACACGGCCTGCCGGGTGTCCGTGGCCGGGCCGTAGCCATGACTCAAGCCCATGCAGCCGAGGCCGACGGCGGATACTTCGAGCTGGCTATTGCCGAGTTTGCGTGTCTTCATGATGTCCTCCAATAGGCAACTTTAGACCCAAACGATTGACGACACTAGATGGCACAATCGGAAAGGGTTTATAAGCGGAGCGGATAAATGTCGATCGGGCTACGAGGAACTCGCGGTCTTTTCGGTCGTCGCATCGAGAGCGCAGCTTTACCCGTGCGGCGGCCAGGCTCGGCATGTTCCAGCCGGGTCCGTGCACGGGCGACGCGGCAACTGGAGGAACGGCTGCCTTCTGGCCGGTGATAACGTTGGGACAGGAGGAGGAACGATTGGGTCTCATTTCGCTGGCCCCGTAACAACCTCCGCACTATGTGGATCTACGCTTTTGCGGTTAGCCGGCAGAATGAAGACCGCGGTCAACACGAGAGCCAACACGTTCATCATGGCGGCTGCGACGAACACCGCGCTTACCTGATTGCTCATTTCCACCGCGCTGGTCAGCTGAGGGTCGGCACTGGCGGCAAATACCACGATCAAAATGCTGAGGCCGATGGAGCCGCCCAGTTGGTGTGCAACGTTGACGAGCCCCGAGGCTGCCCCCTGGTCGCCGGCTTCCACGCCGCGCACACCAGAGGTGGTCAGCGGAGCCATGGCGCCGCCATTGCCGATGCCGATCAGGACCATTGGCAGCGCGAGTTGCCAGACAGAGGCCTGCGCGCCCGCGGTTGCCAGCCAGAGCAGTCCGACGCTGATAACCAGCAAAGACCCCATGAGCATCGATACCCCGCCGAACATACGCGTGACCCGGGGAACAGTCGTTGCGGCGACGAACTGGACCAACGTCATGGGCAGGAAGCCTAGCCCGGCCTGCAGCGCCGAGTAGCCCAGCACCCGCTGCATGTATTGCGTGCCAAAGAAGAAGAACGAAACGATCGAGCCAACGTAAAGCATGCGTGCCAGGTAGGCGGCGGAACGCTCGCGGCTTCGCAGCAGACGCAACGGAAGGACCGGTACGTCGACCCGACCCTCATGCCAAAGGAAAAAGCCGAGGACCACAACCGAGAGCGCCAGCGTTGCCAGCGTGACCCGGTTCAGCCATCCCGCTCCGGCGGCGTTGACCAGGCCATACACCAACAGCCCCACGCCCACGGTCGAGGCGATGGCCCCAGTCACGTCGAACTTGCCCACGGTAGGTACGTTGTCGGGTATGTAGCGCGCGACGGCGAACAGGAGTCCGATACCAATCGGGATGTTCACGAGGAAGCCGATACGCCAGGACAGCAGGCCGGCGAAAATGCCACCTAGCACCAAGCCAAGGCTCGCACCAGCCCCAGCGACGATCGAATACCAGGCCAGCGCCCGGGTGCGCTCGGTGCCTTCGGCAAAAGTGGTCGAAATGATGGCAAGCACACTCGGCGCGAGGATCGATGCACCAAACCCCTGGACCGCTCGCGCCGCGATCAGTTCGTAGGGCGATTGGGCGATGCCGATCATCAGAGAAGCCACCGTGAACAGGACGACGCCCACCTGCAAAATCCTGCGGCGACCGAAGGTGTCACCAAGCCGGGCGGACAGCAGAAGAAATCCCCCGAAGCAAAGTAGGTAGGCGTTTTGCACCCATGTCTGCATCACCGGACTCATGTTCATTGTCTTGCCTATTTCCGGCATGCCGGTGTAGACGATGGACAGGTCCAGCAGGATCATCAGATAGGCGATCAGCACGACGCCAAGAATAGTGTTTGGGCTCGTCGGTCGCACGGGATGGTGGAATTTCATCAGGTCACAACGATGTGGGCAGGTTTACTTCCTCGGGGTGCCATAACTAAACCTGACAGCCGAGCTCAATGGCGGACACTTCGAGTTGACTATTGCCGAGTTGGTGTCTTCATGATGCCCTCCAGTAAAGGCAACTGTAGACCCGAACGATTGACGACACTAGATGGCATAATCGGAAAGGGTTTATAACAGGAACGGATAAATGTCGATCGAGGGCTACGAGCAACTCGCGATTTTTTCGGTCGTCGCTCGGGAGCGCAGCTTCACCCGTGCGGCGGCCAAGCTCGGCATGTCGCAGCCAGCGCTGAGCCGGGCCATGCGCCAATTGGAAGAACGGCTGGGCATCCGGCTCCTTGCTCGGACCACCCGTAGCGTCTCGGCCACGGAGGCGGGAGAGCATCTGCTGCGCGTGGTTGCACCCCGGTTCGAAGAAATCGACACCGAACTGGCGCTGCTCAGCCAATTCCGGGACAAGCCTGCGGGCAGGTTGCGCATCACGGCAGGCGAACATCCGGCGGTCACGATCCTGCAGCCCGCGCTTGCGAAAATCCTGCCGGATCATCCCGACATCCAGGTCGAGGTTATCGTCGACTACGGCCTGACCGATATCGTGGCCGAGGGCTACGACGCCGGCGTCCGGCTAGGAGAACAGGTCGCCAGGGATATGATCGCGGTGCGCATCGGGCCCGACGTGCGGATGGCCGTGGTGGGTTCTCCGGACTACTTCGCGCGGCATCCGCGCCCCAGAACCCCGCGCGATCTCATCCGGCACAACTGCATTGCCATCCGCCTGCCGACCTACGGTGGCATCTTCCCCTGGGAGTTCGAGAAGAAAGGGGAAGAACTGAAGGTGCGCGTCGAAGGCCAACTCGTCTTCAACAACATTGCCATGCGCCTGGATGCCGCCCTTAGGGGTCTGGGCTTGACCTACATGCCCGAGGATCTGGTGAAGGCGCATCTCAAGGATGGCGTATTGATACGCGTGCTCTCGGACTGGTGTCCGCCGATCCCGGGATATCACCTGTACTATCCAAGCCGGCGCCAAAGTTCACCGGCCTTCACGGTGTTGCGTGACGCCTTGCGTTACCTCGGCTGACTTGCCCGATATTGGGCATCATTTACCAGCTCCATCCAGTCGACCGACTTCCCGTCAAGTGCTTCGGCTATGGCAATGTGCGTCATGCTTGTAGTAGGGGTGGCACCATGCCAGTGCTTGACCCGTGGAGGAATCCACACTACATCGCCAGGCTTGATAACCTGAATTGGATCGCCCCATTGTTGAATCAGCCCCATTCCGGAAGTGACAATCAGCGTCTGTCCCAGCGGATGTGTGTGCCAAGCCGTACGGGCGCCCGCCTCGAACGTCACCGTCGCACCACCGATGCGCGCCGGTGCCTCCCCCTGGAATCGCGAGTCCACGCGAACAGAGCCGGTGAAATGATCGGCAGTACCTTGAGTGGAAGGTTGAGACCCTGCGTGCATGACCGTGATCATGCGATTCTCCTGAGCCCACGCGGCGGGCACGCTCAGCAAGAGTGAGAGCGAGGCTACGACAATGGCGCACTTCATTTCTGCTGCTCAGGCTTTTGCGCTGCCCGATCGGGTTGGCTACCCGCGGCGTCCGCTGCCCTGAACACTTCTCTCGCGACCGGAACCGCGGAAACGGCATTAGGCCAGCCCGAATAAAAGGCGAGTTGCGTGATCGTCTCGATCAGTTCCTCTTGGGTCACGCCGTTCTGCAAGGCCAGCGCCATATGCGAACGAAGCTGTTCGGGGCGATTAAGCGCGATGAGCGCCGCGACGGTGACCAGGCTGCGGTCGCGTTTGGAAAGTTGCTTGCGCTCCCAGACGTCCCCGAAGAGCACCTTGTCGGTGAGCTCTGCGAGCTTGGGGTCGATGTCGCCCATCAACTGCTGGGCCCGCGTTGTTTCCTGACTACCGGTTGCCGCGGACTTCTCAGACATTGAAGGTACCCTTTGCTGAGCATTAACGGGGGTAATTACGCCTTGAGCCAGAATTGCAGCCGACAGCACCATAGCTCCTGTGAACAGTTTCATGATGTTCCTTCGTATTAGCACGCCGTTTCCATTGTTCAAATCCAGGAACATGAAACGCATGTTGGGGGCCGTCGGAGTAAAAGGTTTTAGTGCCCTGCGACGCGCATCGCGGCAAGTTGCCCTCGAATCCGTGTGGGCTCCTTTTCGAGCGGCATGTTGTCAATGTCCAGCACAGCGTCGACGGCGCCAGATGGATCGGCGATCACCGGCGCAAACAGGGCGTTAAAGTCCTGGGGTGCATGACCACGCTCCGCTACCAGCTCAACGGTCTTGAACGCAGCAGCAGACGTTGACAGGCTGTGCACGAGCACGTCGGCGACCTGCTGGCGCGAGACCACCCCGTCGCTGGAGTCGCTGGCCCAGCGGGTATCGCCTTGCAGTAACACGAGTCGTTGCTGATCATGTTCGTTGTAGTCGAACCAGCCGGGCCTGACGATCGTGTAGACGCAACCGCTGGCGCGCACCAACCGTTCGGACCGTCGTTTCCAGTCGTGAGCTCCAAGCGGACCTAAGTGGGGATCCTCGCGCTTGGTCACGCCAATGGCTGTCATGAGCGCGATCCGGGGCTTGTGATGGCCGAGAGCCATCAGAACGTTGCGTACGCCGCCATAGTCGACCGCCTCGGCAAGCTCGCCACGCATGCTGCCTGCGCCCAGCGTAAAGACAACGGCATCAACGGCTTCGACCGCGCTGGTCAGGCCGTCCTGAGACGTGACCTCGCCGACGATCAATTGCGTCTCCGGCGGCAGAACCCGACGAGCCTTTGCTTCGTCACGGATCAACGCCCGAACCGCATATCCCAGCCGAAGGGCCTCGGCAACCACCAGGCGGCCGATGCTGCCGGTGGCGCCGACGACCAGCACGGTCGCGGGCGGCAGGACCATCGCAGAGTTCAGGTTACTAGGGCGCTTCGTCATCAACTCCTCCAGTTAGCAGCGGTAGGGCGAACCGACGCGCGGCAGGCGAAATCACAAGGTTCTCGCGTAGAACGGCGTCAGCTTGCCGAAGGTGGCGTCCACGTACTTGGGAACCCAGTAGGTCTCGATGTGCGTGGCGCCGTCGATCCTGAACAGTTCCTTGTCCTTCGTGCCGGTGGCCTTGGTGAAGGCTTCCTCGCTCATGTAAAGGCTGTCGGCCTTGCTACCGGCAATCATCAGCAGGGGCTGGTCGATCAGTTCGATCTGGTCGGTGGCGTCCCAGCGCATCAGGTCGAGCAGGCTGCTCGTGGTGTACCTGAATGTCGAGTTGGGGTGCGCGTGGGTGCGCCAGTAGTATTCGTAGCCCTGCCGATACATTTCGAACGGCAGTGCGGCGATCTGCGCGTCGGTCATGTCAGCGTCGCCCGAGTAGAGGATGTTTCCGCCGGCCAGTTCCTGCGCGCGCGCGTCCGCGGCCTGCTTGAGGCGCTGCTGGATCGTGTTTAACTGCGAATCCGCGAAGCCGTTGCGGCGAACGCGACCGGAGTTAAACATGCTCAGCGTCGCCACCGCCTTGAAGCGCTTGTCGGATTTCGCGGCATTCAAGGAATACCCGCCTCCGCCGCAGATGCCGAGCAGACCCAGGCGTTCGGGATCGACGCCCGGATATAGGGTGATGAAGTCCGCCATGCCGTGGATGTCCTCGGTGCGGAACTGCGGCTTGTCCACGCTGCGCGGCTCGCCACCGCTGCCACCCTGGTAGGCCGCATCGGCGGCAATCGTGACGTAGCCCTGTTCGGCTAGACGCTGGGCATGCAGGCCGGCGGTTTGTTCCTTCACCCCGCCATTAGGGTGGGCCACCACGATCGCGGCATACATCTTCTTCGGATCGTAGTTGGGCGGGGTATAGACGTTCGCGACAATGCCCAGGCCGTTGAGATTGTAGTTGACCGGGTGGATATTGACCTTGCCCGGTTCGTTCTTCGTAATCGCGCCGGCATACACCAGCGTGAACGGATTCTTTCTGTAGTCGGCCGCGACGGCGGTAGTGGTCATCGCTGGCACTCCTATAAGTGCACATGAGAAAGCGAGCGCAGACACCCCGAGGAACTCGCGCCGAGTTTTGTTGACGAATTCAACGCTCATTTGAATACCTTTATTTTACGAATGATGGGCTCGCGAGACTTCGCCAGAGGGCCGGCTCGTCCCGGGTTCGCGCGCGGGCGTGTCAATCCAGATGCTTCTCCGCAAGGAACTTCGACACCAGATCCGCGATCTGGACGTTGTTCAGATCGGAGAATACGAAATGAGTGTTGCCCCGGATGCCGATGTCCGGCAAGTGCACCAAGGTCACATCGCCGCCATGTTTATTGACGGTGTCCCGCCACATCCGCGCCATCTGTAGCCGCGCGCGCCAACTATCCTGAGCGGGCAGGTCGACTGGATGATCGGGAATGTTGTCGCCGTAAATGACCAAGATGGGAATCCTTGTCAGCGCCAAGAACTGGGTCAGAGGAACCGCCGTACCCTCGACCGTATCGAACGCACTCGGTATCGCGGGAGGTACTCCGCTTGCCGGGAAGACAAAACTGCTGCCCGGCTCGAACGCCACCGATTGCCTTGACGTTCGCGTTCTTGATAGCAGTGAGCCAACCGGGGCCGCCGCCTTGCGAATGCGTGAACAGAATACCGGGGCCGATCTTTTTGAAGACGGACGCGACACCGTCCGAGACGACATTCATGTCGAAAGGGCCGGTGTTCGGCGTCATGGCACGATAGAACTGATTCAACGTATCCGAATCGCACGAGAACTGGACATGCGCAAAGCAGTTCGGCCATAGACCGATGCGGAACTGATTGAACCAGAGCTGCTCGTCGGGCGTCGGCTTGATGGTCGTCCCGACCATGCCGCGACCGGCATCGCCACGACGCGGTTGATCGACCAGATATACACCAAACCTGCGGCGCAGGAAGATGGTCTGAAACCCTTCACGGCCATCGGCCGTGGTTTCCCAAGTTTTCGAGAACTGCCCGGCACCGTGCCACATGACGATCGGATACTTCCGAGCATTCACGGGGATTTGGTAGAAGGCGTAGGCATGATCGCCGTGGTAGCTCTGACCCGCAGGTTCCAACGGCGCATGTGGGTCGAATGCTCCCGGCGCCGTCGTAACCGTGCCGCCGGCTGCGAAGCTCCCTTGCTCCTCGACGACCAACGGGCCCCGATCGGCGGCACTCACGACAGCGCAGCTGCTCAGAGCGAAACAAACGATGGATGCCCTGATGGTGGACCTTAATCCACGGAAGGTGCGCTGTTGCATGCTTTGCCCTCGGCCTGAAAATCACAAGGAGCAATTTACCTTTCAACTAGTAATCGATAAAGATCACCAGTCGGATAGAACTCATACCAAATTCACATAAGTAACGCATCGCAGGAGCGGCTCCTTAGAGTAAGTGTGATTCCGCTGTCGTCGCCGAATGTCGAGCGCAAGTGAAGCGCCGCCGCGCATCGACTGCCCAGCACCTTCACGTCGACTGGCAGTGCAACCGGCCCCGCGTTGGCCGCTTCGAACACATCGGCAAGCCGCTCTTGAAGCTGCTTCGTGAAGTCCGCCATCCGATTCGGATGGGTAGCAAATTGCTGGACGAACGCTGCCAGCGTCTCGTCGCCCTCGAGCGCCGTGAGTGCCACCGTTGCCTTGAACGCCGGTGAGTGTGTCCGTCGGTTTCGCTTCGTCGTTTTCTGGTTCCTGTTCGCTGGCCATTACGATCGACTCACGCACCGATATTTTCACTCACCGGCCTTTCCAAAACCCGGTGCATCTCTCCTTGGAGGCCGGCAACTAGCAACTTGACGAAGTACAGAATGCTCAGAAGCGATGGCGCAGACCCAGTGTCACAGAGGCACTGTCGTTTTCCGATGCATAGGGACCATTGAACGATGCGCTCACCTTGCTAAAAGCGCCCGCCAGGTAGACGTCAGTTCGCTTTGACAGGAAATAGTCGCCGGTCAGAAAGGTCGAGAGTTTGTTGCCACTTTCGCCATTTGCATTGACATGTCTGCCGAGATCGTAAATCGCTGCGGCCTTAATCTGGACAGAGGGTGTCGTTTGCCACGTCGCGCCAAGCTGGAAGACGTTGTCGGTACGTGCTGCGCTGCTAGCGCCGATGTTCGTGTTGCCCGGATTCGTGTATAGCGCCGCGTAGCCACCGTAGGTTGGTGAGAAGTCCTGGCCGGTCGTGGGTGTAAAAGCACCGTCGCGTCGCGTGTAAAGATAATAGCCATGCAGAGTAACGGGCCCCACGTTAATCAACGCACCCGCGCCCAGGTTCGATTGTTTGTTCCCAGCAAAATCTTTCGCCTGCTGCGCGGTCAGTCCGGCGCCGAACACGCTTCCCTGATAATTTAGACCAGCCGCATAAGTCGATCCGTGTGAGATGCTACCCGCCTGCCCGCCGAACGAATACGCCGCCGAGAACTTCCACTGATCGATGTTGAGCGTGTACTTGGCGGTATTGTCAAGCCGGGAGCCCGCGAGCAGCTGGACCCATACGTCACTCGCGGCCGAGTTTCCCCAACCGATCGTGTCGTAGGGCAGCAGCGTATCGAACGGAACGCTGTACTGGCGCCCGAGCGTCAACTGACCGTATGCGCCTTTCAGGCCGACATACGCCTGGCGTCCGAACTCCCGGTTGCCCTGCAATGAAACGCCCGTCGTCGGGTTGAAGCCGGCTTCGATGCGGAAAATCGCGGTCGTACCACCGCCCAGGTCTTCAGAGCCAAGCAGGCCCCAGCGAGATCCGTTGAAAAAACCGGGGCCGAGCGCTACAGAACTGCCGCTGGACGTTGCGCGACCGTTTGCGGCGGTCGACGCGACCTGATTCGTCTGCCACGATAAGGCCGTGTCGATCAGCCCATAAAGCGTGACGCTGCTTTGTGCATGAGCTGCCGGTGTGCAGGCGACTAAGACAGCCATGAGGCATGCTTTCTTCATATCTAAAATCTCCGTTATTTTCGTTAGGTATGCGAACGTAAGATTACAATCCGGTCGTCGCCGACGACTGTCATCAGCTAATCAACGTGGAGCGGCGATTCGCCGCCCTGCGTTTAGTCAGCCGATCAACCGCGCTACTGCCTGCCGGTACTCTTCGACGAGGCGATCAATCACTTCGGCGGCACCAGGAAGGTCGTTGATTAGCCCCGCGGATTGACCCAGTTCAACCTTGCCGCGCTCCGTATCTCCATCGAGCGCGGCTTGCCTCAGTGTGCTGCTTCCAAAGAGCGTCTCATAGGCTGCATCATCGGGCTCGTGCTTGTCGGCGTGCAGCACATCGCCTGCGAAGCGGTTTTTCGTCATCCGCACGGGCAGCTTGCGCACGCCGACGAGCACGGTGCCGTCGATCTCGGTGTCGAGCACCGCGCGCTTGTAGTTTTCGTGAACGCCCGATTCACGTGTCGCGATGAAGCGCGTGCCGAGCTGCACCGCATCCGCGCCGAGTGCGAGCAGCGCGGCTACGCCATATCCATCGGCGACACCGCCGCCCGCGACGATTGGCACCGAAAACTCCTGCACGGCACGTCGCACGGCGATCAGCGTGCTCACGCCGTTAGCGGGCGGATGGCCGCCGGCCTCAGCGCCCACGACGACGAGGGCATCGACGCCCGCACTGGCTGCCTTTCGCGCGTGTTCGAGCGTTGAGACGACGTGAATCCAATGCGTGCCGATGCGGTGAAAGCGCTCGAGGTGCGCCTTTGGACCGCCTTGTGAAGCGAACACGACCGGTACGCGCTCTTCTTCGATCACATCAAGAAAAAGCTCGGCCTGCGGGCGATAGAGCGGCAAATTCACACCGAATACGCCGCCCTTGGTAGCGGCCTTGACTTCGCGCACAGCGTCGCGAAATGCATTGAGATACATGGGCCCTGCGGCGATCACGCCGAGCCCGCCAGCGTTGCTTACAGCGGCGGGCAGCGCCGCATTGGACGATGCCCAGCTCATTCCAGCCTGGATGATCGGATATCGGATGTTCAGCATCCGAGTCAGTCGGGTTTGAATCATCATTGGTTCACCTGGTTTGATGCGCGCGAGCGCCAAGACGCACGTATCGGATCTATTCCGATGTTCAATGCACTGTTGAGTTTCCCGTTAGATGCGTTAGTTGCGCACCGTAAGGACGTGGTTACGATGCTTTGCTGTTGGCAAGGAGTCGCGCTGGAATACCGACAAGCAGAACAATGCCGCCCACGAGAATCACGCAGCCGGCGAGCTGGATACCGAATGTCAGACTGCCGGACACGGACTTGACGTAACCGATCATGCTAGGCCCCGCCAGACCGCCAAGCGAGCCGATGCTGCTCACGAGTGCAATTCCTGCTGCCGCACTTTTCGGAGGAAGGTAGCTCGACGGGATGGTCCAGAACACCGACAAGCTCGACAGATGGCCGGCCGTCGCCACTGCGAGCAGTACGATGGCGAGTGTCAGGTCGCCGCGGGCGAAGGGCAGCGCGATCAGACTGAATGCGGCAAGCATTAGGGGCAGGGCCGCATGCCAGCGTCGCTCCCGGACCCGATCCGAGTGGCGGCTGACGCAAATCATCACCACAATGCCGGCGATAGCGGGGATCGCGGCAAACAAGCCCACGGAAAAGGCATCTTGCACGCCGCTAGCCTGTATCACCATCGGCGCAAAGAAGGCGATGGTACTCGCAAGCACGTAAGCGCAGAACGACACCAGCCCGGCGACATAGACGCGCCAGTCGCTCAGCGCCGAGAGCATGCCGCCGTGACCATGTCCCGCTCGCTCGCGGCGCTCCGCTGCGAGCACGGCGACGAGGTTGGCTTTCTCGGCTGAGGTTAGCCATGTCGCGTCTTCTGGCCGGTCTTCCAGCCGGATATACACGACAATGCCGAGCAGGATCGCGGGCAGACCTTCGAGTAAGAACATCCATTGCCAGCCGGCAAGTCCGTAGGCTGTGTGAAAGCTGTGCATGATCCAGCCGGACAGCGGGGCGCCGATCATCGTCGCGACCGGAATGGCGATAAACGAAAGTGCCGTCACGCGTGCGCGCCGCTCCGCTGGGAACCAGTAGCTAAGGTAAAGAATGATGCCAGGAAAGAAACCTGCTTCCGCCACGCCCAGCAGCATTCGTGCGATATAAAACTCAGTCGGTGTACGCACAAACATGGTCGCGCTCGAAACAGCGCCCCACATCACCATGATGCGTAGTAACGTTTTGCGCGCGCCGAGCTTCGCAAGCAGGAGATTGCTCGGCACTTCAAAGCATAGAAAGCCGACGAAGAACAGCCCCGCGCCGATACCATAGACGAGATCGCTAAAATGCAGATCCGCTTTGAACTGGATTTGCGCGATGCCAATATTCACGCGGTCAATGTAGTTGATGATGTAACACACGAACAGCAGCGGCAGGATTCGGCGGCTGATGGTGCGATAGGTCGTTTCACTGACGGCAGCGTTGGGGTGCGATATTCCAACGGCCTCCGAGACGTAGGTCGTCATGTCTCCTCCTTTTGATTTGCCTCGCGCAGCGATGCTGCGCAACCTGCTGACGTTCAGACGAGTCCGAATTCGCGGATCGCGTACTCGCGCAATTTGTTTTTCTGGACTTTCGAGCTTCCGGTCATGCCGATGTCATCGAACGAATGAACGATCTGCAGATAACGCGGCACCTTGAAGTTGGCGCAGCGACTCTTGCACCACGCGGTGAGTTCCTCGGTCGTCGCCTGGGCTCCCGGGCGAAGCACGATGAACGCCGCCGCAACTTCGCCGAGCCGTGCATCGGGCACGCCGACCACTTGCGCGAGCTGCACTGAGGGATGCGAGATCAGCGTCTCCTCGACTTCGGCGGGCGCAACGTTCTCGCCGCCGACGCGGAACACATCTTTGAGCCTTCCGAGCATGCGCATGCGTCCGTCAGGATCAATCACGCCAAGGTCACCGGTGCGCAGCCAGCCGTCCTCGCTAAACGCCTGCGCGGTTTCTTTTGGCTTGTTGAAGTAGCCTTTCATCACGCCCCAGCCGCGCACCTGGATCTCGCCGGGAATGTTGGGTGGTTGCACTTCGCCAGAATCCGTCGATACCGTGCGGATCTCGATACCCGGGTGCGGCGTCGCCCAGCCGGCTACCCGCATCTCGAGCGGATCGCGCCAGTCGTTGAGCACCACGTTCGGCGACGCCTCGGATTGTCCATAGGCGCCAACCATGTACTTCACGCCCATCACGTCGTGAATTTTCTGCATGATCTCGGGACCGGCCGCCGCCCAACCGCCGCGTAAGTGAATGCGCTCGCGCCTAAATTCTGGGTGGCCCATCATCATCAGGAAGATCGTGTCGTTGCCGGAAGTTAGTGTGCATCGCTCCTCGTCGAGGATCGTAAGCACGTTAGCGACATCGAACGACGGCACCGACAGCAGGCATGCGCCGGTTACGAGCGCGACGAGCAGCGACAAGGTCGTGCCGGCGACGTGAAAAAACGGCCGCACGCTGAAGTAGCGGTCGTCCGCCCGCACGCCCATGCGTTGCGCACAGGCCGCCGCGTTCATCAGCATGTTGCGGTGCCTAAGCAGTACGCCCTTCGGAAATGAGGTCGTACCCGAGGTGTATTGAATCAGTAAAATGTCTTCGGGCGTGACGCGCTGCGCGCGCGCGGCGGCTTCGGCGCGAAGCTCGGGCGAGTCAGGCAAGGAATCAAAACGTTCGACGCCCGCGGGGACGGCCCGCTCCGTGCCCCCAACCACCACCGCCCGGCGCAGAAGCGGCAACACCTCACCTGGCAGCGTCGTGTCGAAGGCAGGCTCGACATCACGCAGCAACTGGGAGTAGTCGATACTGAGGAACGTGTCGACATAAAACAGCACGCGCACCTCGCCCTGTTTCAGACAGTAGTTCAACTCGTCAAGTTTGAAGCGCGTGTTGACAGGCACCGTCACTGCCCCGATGGAAGCCGCTGCGTAGAACAGCACTACCCAATCGACGGAGTTGCCCATGAGGATGCCGACATGCTCGCCCGGTTCGACGCCTGCGGCGACCATGCGTGCAGCAGCGGTTTGCACGCGCTCGTGCAGCGTGCGGTAGTCGATGCGCACG
Source organism: Caballeronia sp. LZ024 (assembly GCF_031451455.1). Lineage (NCBI taxonomy): Bacteria > Pseudomonadati > Pseudomonadota > Betaproteobacteria > Burkholderiales > Burkholderiaceae > Caballeronia > Caballeronia sp. LZ024. The sequence continues at coordinate 311,312 of NZ_JARUXL010000002.1, forward strand.
CCATCGATGACGAGCGCTTCCGCGTCTGGCGTGGCAGCCGCACGGGTGGATAGAATCGAGGGCAGGTTGACCGGTCCGTTGAGGCCAAACCGCTCGGCGTATTCTTCATACATGGCCGTTGTCCTTATCTTGTCCGAAGTTCGAAATCGATTGCTTCCAGTCCGAGGTTTGCAGCAGCGTGTCGATAGCGAGCATCTCGATGGCGAGCGCGCCCGCCGGGTCGGTCTCCACGCCGCGGTCGATACAGTCGCGTGTCAGACGCATTGCAAGGGGAGGGGCGGCGGCGATGTCGCGCGCCATTTGGCGTACTGAATCGAGTGCCTCGCTAGCAGGAACGATGCGCGACACGAGTCCTGCCTGATGAGCTTCTTGCACTGAGAGCGTTCGTCCGGTGTAGGCCATATCCTTCGCGAGCCGCTTGCCGACGATGCGCGGTAGGCGCTGCGTTGCGCCGACCGTGCCCCACAGCGCCTCAGGCGTGCGAAAGCTCGCGTTGTCCGTGGCGACGATGAAGTCGCACGCCATCGCGATCTCGCCACCCGAGCCGACCGCCGGGCCTTCGACGAGCGCGATACAGGGCTTTCCGATCTTCTCGACGGCGTCGTAGGCGGCGAATGCCTTGAGGCGCCGCGCGCGCACATCGTCGATCGTCATGCCCTTTCGTTCCTTCAGGTCGGCGCCCGCGCAAAACACGGGGCCATTCGCGCGCACGATCACGCAGTGGATAGCAACGTCGTCGCGCAGCGCGACGGCGGCGGCACGCAACTCATCGCACATCGCCGCGTTAAGCGCGTTGCGCTGGTCTGGCCGGTTCAGGATGATCTCGGCGACGCCTTCCTGGCGTTCGACAATCAATGTGTCGTTATCTAGCATTGGATCCTCTTTCGATATTTGCGAGTTATGCAGTCAGATCGCACCGTCGCGGCGCAGCCCAGCGATGTGCTCGGCGTCGTAACCAAGGCGCTCGCGCAAGACTTGCTCCGTGTGTTCTCCGAGCAACGGCGGGCGGACGACTTGCGGATCGGCGAAGCCATCGAATTTGAACGGCAGCGGCAAAGCGCCGAAGGAGCCGATGGAGGGATGCTCGAATTCACTTACCATTCCGCGCGCTTTTACGTGCGGATCGGCAAGCACTTGCGCCACGTCGTTGATGGGGCCCGCCGGTACGCCCACCGCGTCGCACGCTTCGCACAGCGCCGCGCGCGTCCAGCCGGATATGGAGTCGGTAAGTGCGTTCATTACGCGCTCGCGATGCTCGACGCGCCCCGCGTTGGTCGCGAGATGAAGATCCGCGGCGAGCATATCAAGCTTGAGTATCTTGCACAGCGGCAACCAATGCTGATCGCTGCAGGTGATATGCACGAACGTGCCATCACTGCATCCGAAGGTCGCGGACGGCACGCGCCCAGGATGTTCAGTGCCGAGTCGTGGCGGCACTTCACCGAGCGCGAAATACCGGCCCGCCGCAAGCGTGAGCAGACTGACTTGGCCGTCGAGCATCGAGAAGTCAATGTGGCAACCTTTGCCTGTCAGCGCGCGGCCGTTCAACGCGGACAACAGCCCGATGGCGATCCACAAGCCCGAGGTCAGGTCGGCAATCGGCAAGCCGGGCTTCACCGGTCCGCCGCCGCGCTCGCCTGTCAGGCTCATCAGGCCGCCCATCGCCTGGAACACGGTGTCGTAGCCCTTGCGCTTCGCGTACGGACCGGTCTGCCCGAAGCCCGTGCAAGATACATAGATGAGTCGCTCATTCTCGGCGCGCAGCGCGGCTTGATCGAGGCCGTAGCGACCGAGGGTGCCCACCGGAAAGTTTTCGATCAGGATGTCCGCGCTTGCGGACAGCTCGCGCACGATGCGGCGACCGGCGTCGGTCTTAAGATTCGCCGTCACCGATTGCTTGCCGCGGTTGCAGGCGAAGTAGTAAGCGGACTCATCGCCAACTTGCGGCTCGAAGCTACGCGTCTCGTCGCCCGTGCCGGGTTGCTCGATCTTGATGACGGTCGCGCCTAGTTCAGCGAGGATCATGTCCGCGAACGGGCACGCGAGTACGCGCGCAAGCTCGATGACGGTGACATTGGCGAGCGGCTTGATCGGCGCTGAGTTCATTTTTGGTTCGTCCGGTCTTGACGGAAACTGCGCATCATCATGTTTGTGTCGAGCGATGCATCCAGCGCCTGTTGCAGGGGTAGGTCCGCCACGCGATGGAACAGCCGCTTGGTCGCGGCCATCGCAGACGCGTCACACGCAGCGAGCCGCTCGGCAATACCGACTGCCGCGTCGACCAATTCGGCATCGGCGACAACGCGGTTTGCGAGCCCGAGCGACAGCGCGCGTGCCGCGTCGACTGATTCTCCGAGTGACACGAGTTCGAACGCCGTCTTGCGTCCTACCTGGCGCACGAGATTGGCCATAACAATTGCAGCCACGATGCCGTGCTTCAGCTCCGGGTAGCCGAGCTTGAGGCTTTCGCCCGCCACCAACATGTCGCATGCGAGCGCTAGGCCGGCGCCGCCACCCATCGCATAGCCCTGCGCCGCGCCGATCACTGGCTTGCCGAGTTGCGAAAACACGCGGTGCAGATTGGTGGTGAGATGCGCGCGGTCGAGCGCGGCTTGTGCGGCGCTTGACGAATCGCCGGCGTTGACGAAACCGCCGAATTCCTTGATGTCGGCGCCGGCACAGAAGGCCTGGCCCGCGCCCGCCAGCACAATCGCCTTCACGGAAGGATCGCGGTCGGCCGCCTCCAGCGCGTCGAGGAGCGCCTGAGTAAGTTCGTTGTTGAGTGCGTTGCGCTTGTCCGGACGGTTCATTGTCAGCAGGCGCACAGCGGCACGGTCTTCGATGAGGAGGCTGTCAGTTGAAGTCATATACGGTCTACAGGAGTCGGGATTCGGGATGCCGCAAGGGCGGCGCATGACCAGAGATTAGGGCAGATGCGTGATGAAGTCAAACAAAGATATTTGAGTTTGGCAAGCAAATACGCCAACGATGACCAGTGTTAACCCGCGATTTATAGTTAAGCGATCGGGTGCTTTCGCTTTGCGGAATCACCTAGAAGCCTTTACCGTCGGCGGTATCGGGAGATCTGAAAGCCCGAAACCAAGACACCCGCGTTATACAACCTTTCGGAAATATATTTGACAATGAGTCACAACGATGTTTTGATTTGCACGACAGTCAACCATTAAAGAGCCTAAACATGTCTGATTTGACCCTGTGTGAGTGCTTTGCCCGCGACGGGCTCCAGCATGAGACTGAGTTCATTCCAACTGTGGAGAAGGTCGCGCTCGTTGATCGCTTTGCGCGCACCGGCTTCGCACGAGTCGAAGCCACGTCATATTCGAACCCGCAAGTCGTGCCACAGTTCGCCGACGCGAGCGAAGTACTGCGGACACTTCCGCGCGTCGAGGGGGTCTACTACAAGGCCACTTGCGCGAACGTGCGCGCAGTCGAACGCGCGCTCGCTGACCTTGAGGCAGGCATCGGCGCGAGCGAGATCAGTCTGCTTGTCTCCGGCAGCGAAGCGCACTCCCAGCGCAACCTGAAGCAATCGCGCACGGATCAATGGAAGCGCGTCGAGGCGATGGCAGCCGCTGCACGAGGACGCTTCCGTCTGATCGGCACTATTTCCGTTGCGTTCGGCTGCCCGTTCGAAGGGCTGATTGACGAAGCGTCTGTGCTCGCTGACGTCGAGCGTTTCGCCTCGCTTGGCGTGCGCCACGTGACGCTCGGCGACACCATCGGGGTCGCCACGCAGGCGAGCACCCAGCGCTTGTTTCGCGAGATGCTGCACGCGTTCCCCGACGTGGAAGCCATCGCACATTTCCACGACACACGCGGCACCGGCATCGTCAACTATCTTTCGGCGCTCGAAGTCGGTGTTCGTCATTTCGACGTCGCGTTTGGAGGCGTCGGCGGCCATCCGGCGAAGGTGAAGTACGGCGGCGGCGTCACAGGCAACGTGTGCACCGAAGACTTCGTGAACGTGCTCGAGACAATGGGCGTTGCGACCGGCGTCGATCTACCCGCGATGATGGACGCGTCTCTTGCCTGCGAAGCCGCGCTTGGTCGCACGCTCGGAAGCCGTGTTGCGCGAACCGGCCTGAACCCGATGCTGGCCCGCGCATCCGCGCAGGCGGGGGCCGCATGAATGCGCATGTGACGCAACAGCCGCTTAGGATCGAGTCGAGCTTTTGCATCGATCACGGTTTTGAGCTCATCGAATACGGCGACGGCTGGGCGATCCTTGCCTGCGACGTGCAGTCGCGGCACGTCAACCGCCACGGGAACGCGCACGGCGGCTTGGTCGCCGCCTTACTCGACACGTCAATGGGGCTGGCCGCCCGTACCAACCGCCGTGTCGAAAACCTTGGCACTGCAAGTCTCACCGTGAATTATCTGAAACCCGCATCCGGGCGCATTGCCGTGCATGCGCACTTGCGCCGCTGCGGCCGCACGCTGGCGTTTTGCGAGGCCGAAGCCCGCAATGGCGACGACGACGTAGTGGCGACTGCGAGCGCCGTCTTTGCCGTTTCGCCAATCGCTCAGTGACGCACATCGAACATCGAACCCTAGGAGAGAAAGACCATGTATGAAGACGTTCAACTCTTTATCGACGGCGAATGGAAAGCTGGCGCGACCGCGCGCACCATCGACGTTGTAAATCCGGCGACGGAACAAATCATTGGTCGCGTGGCGCATGCCGAAACCGCCGACCTCGATGCGGCCATCGTCGCTGCACAGGCGGGCTTTGACGTATGGAAGCGCATGAACGCCTATGAGCGCGCAAATATCATGCGTCGCGCCGCGAGCCTATTGCGCGAGCGCGCTGATTCGATCGCGCGCACGATGACGCTCGAACAAGGCAAGCCGCTTGCCGAAGCTAAAGGCGAGGCGCTGTCGGCAGCCGATCTCATCGACTGGTTCGCGGACGAAGGGCGCCGGGCCTACGGACGCATGGTGCCTTCGCGCATTCCCGGCTCGTATCAGTTGGTAATGAAGGAGCCGGTCGGTCCGGTGGCGGCGTTCTCGCCGTGGAATTTTCCGATTAATCAGGTTGTGCGCAAGCTGTCGGCGGCCCTGGCGGCGGGCTGCTCGATCATCGTGAAGGCGCCGGAAGAGACACCAGGGGCACCCGCCGCACTGATCCGTGCGTTCGCGGATGCGGGCGTGCCGCGCGGCGTCGTTAATCTGGTGTACGGCGTACCCGCCGAGATATCCGAGTATCTCATCCCCCATCCGGCGATTCGGAAGATTTCGTTTACAGGCTCAACGCCAGTCGGCAAGCATCTCGCGGAACTGGCGGGCCGTCATATGAAAAAGGCGACGATGGAGCTCGGCGGCCACGGCCCCGTTCTCATCTGTGATGACGCAGACATCGATACCGCGGCCGCGCAACTCGGCGCGTTTAAGCTGCGCAACGCCGGACAGGTGTGCACTTCGCCGACGCGCTTCCTCGTAGCGCGCGCGGTATTCGAGCCATTTGTCGACAAGCTCGTTGCAGCGATGGCTAAGGTGCGCGTAGGCGATGGCTTAACCGAGGGCGTGACAATGGGCCCGCTTGCTAACGAGCGGCGCTTGCGTGCACTGCAAAACCTCGTCGACGACGCGCTTTCGAGCGGCGGCGAACTGCGCACCGGTGGCAAGCGCATCGGTGAGCGCGGCTATTTCTTCGAACCGACCGTTCTCACGAACGTGCCGCACAGCGCTCGAATCATGCAGGAAGAGCCGTTCGGGCCCGTCGCGGTCGTCAACGCTTTTGACTCGCTCGACACGATGATCGCCGAAGCCAATCGCTTGCCGTACGGCCTGTGTGCATTTGCTTATACGCGCTCGGCAAAACAGGCGCATCGCATCGCAGCCGAAGTCGAGACCGGGATGATCACCATCAACCAGATTGCGATCGCGTTTCCCGAAGTACCGTTCGGTGGTGTGAAGGACAGTGGTTACGGCACCGAAGGCGGCGCCGAAGCCATCGACGCCTATCTCAATCTCAAGTACGTATCACAACTCGACATCTAACGCACGAGCGGTGCGGCGAGCGATCGCCGCGCACGACGTTCGCGGTGACCGCACGCCCACACAAAGCCATAAACTGGAGACGAAGCAATGGACCTCGAACAACAGGTCATGAAACGGGTCATGTATCGCCTGATGCCCGTCCTGATCTTCTGCTATTTGTTATCGTATATCGACCGCAGCAACTTGGCGGTTGCTGCCATCTCGATGAATCGCGCGCTCGGTCTTTCGCCAACCGACTATGGGTTTGCCGCCGGCATCTTCTTTCTCGGCTACGTAATCTGCGAGATTCCGTCAAACATCTTTCTTTCGAAGCTTGGCGCGCGTCTGTGGATCTCGCGCATCATGCTTACTTGGGGACTGCTCTCCGGCGCAATGGCTTTCGCAGTTGGCCCAAAGTCGCTCTACGTGCTACGCGTCCTGCTTGGCATCGCGGAGGCTGGGTTGTTTCCGGGGCTCATTTTCTATATCTCGTTCTGGTTCCCCTCGACCTATCGCGCGCGTGCCTTTGGCTACTTTCTCGTCGCGATTCCGTTGTCGATCGTAATCGGTGCGCCGCTCTCTGCGTCGATTCTGTACATGGACGGCATCGCCGGAATCGCCGGCTGGCAATGGGTCTTCATCATTGAAGCCGCACCCGCCGTGCTCTTCTCATTCTTCTGCTTCTTTTTCCTGACGGACTCGCCCGACAAAGCGAAATGGCTGAGCGATCCCGAGCGCAAGTGGCTTATCGCGCGCCTTGCACGCGACGTCGAGCATGTCGACTCGCACGGGCGCGGCGAGATCATGGCGGCCTTCGCGCATCCGCGCGTATGGCTCCTAAGCCTCATCAACGTCTCGCTGATCGCCTGCAGTTATGGTTGCGTGTTCTTCCTGCCGCTTATCGTCTCGGAGTTTGGATTCAGCAAGATGCAGACGGGCCTCATCACCGCGTTGCCGTTTCTTGCGGGCGCCATCTCGATGATTGTCTGGGGCCGAAAATCCGATCGCTCAGGCGAACGCAAGCTGCACCTGATCCTTCCGTTACTGGTGGCCGTGATCGGCTTCGGCATTGCCGCTCAAACGGACACGGTAACCGCGAAAATGATCGGCCTGGGGCTCGCGGCATGCGGCACCTTCGCGTCGTTGCCGCCGTTCTGGTCGTTGCCTCCGATGTTTCTCAAGGGCACGGGCGCCGCGGCCGGCATCGCCATGATCAACACTATCGGGAGTCTGGCCGGCTTCGGGGCGCCGTATCTAATGGGCTATGTCAAGCAGCATACCGGCAGCTATGGACTGGGCCTACTTATCATCGGCGGGAGTGCGCTGATCGCAGTAGTGCTCGCGCTTCGTATCCGATCCAACGAAATGCCGGTGAGCCGCACCGCCTGAAACGTCCATCGAGAAAAGACACACTATGAATGCTTTCGACTATGTCATCGTGGGCGGCGGATCGGCCGGATGCACGCTTACGGCAAGACTTGTGCAGGCCGGCAAACGTGTCGCATTGATCGAATCGGGACCGCCCGACAATCATCCATTCATCCACATTCCAGCGACCTTCATCAAGGTGCATAGCACGCATCGCATGTGGATGTATAAGACACTGCATCAGTCGGGTGTCAACAATCGCGAGATGTATATCCCGCAGGGCCGTACGCTCGGCGGCGGCAGTTCGGTGAACGCGATGATTTACATTCGCGGCCAGCATCAGGACTTCGACGACTGGGAAGCGCTCGGCGCGCGCGGGTGGGCCTGGCACGACGTTCTGCCGTATTTCGTAAAAAGCGAAGGAAATGCGCGGATTAGTGGACCGCTGCACGGTACCTCGGGGCCGCTTAAAGTCAACGATGCACGTCACGTGCACCCGTTTTCGCGCGCGTTCGTTGAAGCCGCAACGCAAGCGGGCGTGCCTTTTACCGATGACTTCAACGGCGAACGCCAGGAGGGTGCGGGCCTGTTCCAGACGACCACCTTCGACGGACGGCGAGGTAGTAGCGCGGCGACTTATCTCAAGCTTGTGAAGCACGATCCGCGCTTGCGTCTCGTCACCGGGGCGGATGTCCTCAGGGTGCTGTGCGACGGGCGCCGTGCAACCGGCGTCCTTATACGTCATGCGAACGGGGAGGAAGAGCGTGTCGGGTGTCGCGAGGAAGTAATCGTCTGCGCGGGGGGAGCAGCGAGCCCGAAGCTTTTAATGCTCTCTGGCATCGGGCCAGCCGAGCATCTGCGCGACCTTGACGTTCCCCTGATTCACGACCTGCCGGGCGTTGGAGAGAACTTCCAGGACCATCTGACCGCGCCGGTCTATGGCCGCGCCCGGCATCCGCATAGTTTGCTTGGGCACGACAGGGGACTGCGCGCAATGATGCACGGGTTGCAGTACGTATTGGCGCGCTCAGGTCTCTTGAGCTCGAATGTGATCGAAAGCGGCGCGTTCATCGATACAGCAAACAGTGGTCGCCCCGATATCCAGATTCACACCACGCCGACGCTTGTTGGCGATGTCGACCGCAAGCCGCTCGAGGGGCACGGCATTACCATTGGACCATGTGTGGTGCGTCCGAAGTCGCGCGGCACGGTGCGGCTTGCATCAAAGGATCCGCTCGCGCCGGCGCTGCTCGATCCGCGCTTCTACAGCGATCCGTACGACATGGAGACGATGATTCGCGGCGTGAAGATCAGCCGCAAGATTTTGCGCGCGCCGGCGTTGCGCGAAGCGATCGAGGAGGAGCTGATGCCGAGCGCGAACGAGGACATCAGCGATTCGCGTATCGAAGAGCATATCCGCGCGGTGTCAAAGACCGTGTTTCATCCGGCGGGAAGTTGCCGCATGGGCGTTGATGCACTGGCGGTGGTCGATCCGCAACTGCGCGTGCATGGCCTGAGCAATTTGCGCGTCGCCGATGCTTCCGTTATGCCGGCGCTCGTGAGCGGCAACACGAACGCGACGGCGATAATGATCGGCGAGCGATGCGCTGATTTCATTCTAAATGTGTCGAAAAAGAATCAGCTCGAGAGCAGGGCGCCGAACGACCAATCCATATTTCCTTTTAAATCCTCACATGCTGCAAAGCTTTGACGGCGCGCGCTCGGAAGCGCAGCCCCCACGGACCCGGGACACAATCCTCCGCTTCTGCTAAAATGCGTGACGTTGTCATGCACATTGGGCTGAAGCGAGTGTCCTTGATTGCTGGAGGTAAACCGTGGGAACGATAATGCGAAAGGGCAATGAATCGCGGACGGAGCGCGCAGTCGCAAATCGAGAGGATTCGTCGGCGGGGAGCGATTTGCGCGACCTGGTCTCGTTTCAACTGCGTCAGCTGACAAACATTTACACCAAGGGCTCGTCGAGCGCATATGAAAGCCGCTTTGGCCTGACGATGAATGAATGGAGGTGTATGGCGCTTCTGCACGGCAAGCGCGGCATGTCCATGAATCGGCTCGCCGAGCATGCGCAGTTTGATCGAGGTCTCGCGAGTCGGACGGTCCGCGGCCTGGAAGAGCGCGGCCTGCTCGCCCGCGAAGCAGACGTCAATGACGGACGCGGAGTGGTCATCACGCTGACTGCTCAGGGTAAGGCGCTAGTGTCGCAGGTATTTCCGATCGCCGAAGAACGCAACGCGAGGCTGCTTTCGTGCCTTACCCGCGCGGAACGCGAGATCCTACCCGGTATTCTTGAGAAGCTCATGAATCAAGCGCGCGCCATGCTTGATCAGGAGCGCGAGGAAGCGGAGTTGCGTTCCGGTTCTTCGAACTCATGGCAGGAAAAGGAAGGCCATCGGTTGTCGGTGTAGTGAAAGCATATGGACCGGAGCCATCTTGCCTTTTTGTAGCGTGCGCTTTTTTAATGATGTTCTGACCTTGCCGAAGAAACCGAACTCCGGCTTTCCAGCGCGACGGGGCAATTGGCGCTTGTACGCAAGTTTGGCAACGGCCGCGGGTCGCGAGTAGAGCGTGCCAGTGCGAGCGGTATGGGAAACGCGATCCTCTGCCGCTCACGCAATTTGGACCAAGTTCCCCCACTGATCGCACAACAAACCCGCGCATACGCCGATGAACGTGCCTCTAATCGTCCGCGTGCATCAGAGGCTATTGCTGGGGCTGCCCGATGCCAGCCTTTTTTTGCGCGTCTTGAATATCCTGAGGGTAGTTGGAGTCATCCCGAGCACCGGGCTTGTAGCCAGCGTCCTCCAGCTTCTTCAGCTCCGCATTCTTCTTGGCACGAGCCTGCTTTTTGGCAGCTTTACGATCTGCCTTACTTGGAGCCGCGGTAGCGCCGTCCGCATTTGCCACCGGAGATGACGTCTCGGATTGAGCCGACGCAATAGCGGACTGAAAGAGCACTAACGAAGTCGCCGCTATCACAAACACCATTCTCACCCTAGATGCGGGAGTCATGATTTTCTCCTAGAAGCAATTTACATCAATTGGCGTCTAAAACGCTCGCAGGGAACCGCTGGATGTCTTGAGCAAATTTTGGTCCCGACAGAGTGCGCTGAGGTTGTGTTGCCGATACGGCTCGAATGAATCGCTGAGGAAAGCGAAAAGCACTGACCTTCCGGTCGCAGGCAGGACGAACTTGACGCCATTGCCGACAGTCTACAGTCTGAATAGCCGGGCTCGGCTGCGAAAAAGTCATATTTGGTAGTCTGCCGGCTCTCCCGTTTGAGTGCGTCAGACCTCAATCGTGCGAGAAGTCGAGGTGGACTGGCTAAGCTAGGGATCGTGGCCATCGTGCCCTCGTCATCTTTAGTACGCGCTGGATCGGCTCGCCGGCGCGTCGGACGTGGCGTCTGGTTTCTTGTAAAACTGCGCGAGGTCGCGGCAAGCGCGGGTCAGCAAGCTGGTGTCGACGCCGACGGCGACGAACAAGGCACCGGCATCGAGGTACTGTCGGGCCAATTTCGGGTCGGGTGCAAGCACGCCCGGCGCCTTGCCGGCCTTGCGCACGACCGCGATGCCGTCGAGAATGGCCTTCTGTACATCGGGGTGCCCCGGTTGGCCGAGCATCCCCATCGAGGCCGACAGGTCGGCGTGGCCGAAGAACACGCCGTCCACCCCTTCGGTTCCGGCTATCGCGGCCAAGTTCGCGAGGCTCTTCATTGTCTCGACCTGTAAGAGTATGCACATTTGCGCATCGGCGTCATTCAGGTAGTCCGCGACCTGGTTCCAGCGTGACGAGCGCGCCAGCGCAGAGCCGACTCCACGAATTCCGCGCGGCGGATAGCGTGTAGCCGCAACAAGCACCGCCGCCTGTTCGGCCGTCTGGACAACGGGGACCAGCAGCGTCTGGGCACCCACGTGAAGCAGCTGTTTCATCAGCGGTACGTCGCCGATCACGGGACGCACGATCGCATGCGTCGGGTACGGGGCGACCGCTTGGAGCTGGCCGAGTACGGTGCGCAGATCGTTCGGGGCATGCTCGCCATCGATGAGCAGCCAATCAAAACCTGAACCCGCCATCGCCTCGATTGCATAAGGATCGGCCAGACCGACCCACAGGCCGATCTGTTGGCGCCCCTCTTTGAGGGCTTGCTTGAATAAGTTTTGGGGAATTTGCATAGACCGCCTTCAAACGAAGCGAAAAGCTACTGAACCGAGCGCGCCATAGTCGACGTGGAAGTTGTCGCCGGCCTTTGCCGGCGTTGGTCGCGTGAACGAGCCGGCAAGCACCACATCGCCAACATTGAGTTGTTCGTCATAAGGTGCAATCTTGTTAGCCAGCCACGCCACGCCTGTGGCCGGGTGATTAAGCACGGCGGCGGCCAGACCGGTCTCTTCGATCACACCATTTTTGTAAAGAAGCGCGCCGATCCAGCGCAAGTCGACTTCGGTCGGCTTCACTGGCCGGCCGCCCAGGACAATGCCGGCATTCGCGGCGACGTCACTGACGGTATCAAAGACCTTGCGCATGTCCTTGGTGTCGCGGTCCGGCTCGGGGGTAGCGTCTTCGATGAGATAGAGCATGGAAGGCCATCCGATAAAAAGAAAAACCCGCGCACGGCACACGTGTCGCGGGCATGGCGTCTGGTGCTTTGGCGCTTCGGACCGCGGCGACAGCGGGTATCAACGCCGCACACGCGGTCTCGATGCGCCGGCACCCGTCGCAGCGTGAGCATCGGAACAGCACACGCGATGCGCACATGGTTCTCCACGCCCAACGCGCTACCGTGCCCCACGCCGACATGCGCCGCCTCCAGCAAATAGTTGACGAAGTCGAGATCGGTAGCGACGACATCGCCCGAAGGCGTAGTAGCACCTATCGCGCCCGAGCAGTCCTCATCGCAATGCAAGCCGGGGCAGCGTGCCATGGTATCGACCACGAGATCGCCGCAGGTGCGCAACTCATCGAACCATTCGAGGGGAAATCCGTGCCGCCTTCCAGCGCCGCGAGCGTCGCCGCTTGCGAGATCGTGTTGGATTCGACGTGCTCTGCGATTTGCAGCGTCTGCATCGCCCAGATTAGCCACGCGGACCGCCCGCATAGCCGATGCGCCAGCCCCTTATCGAATACACCTTCGATACGCCGTTGACCGTCAGCGTGCGGCCGCGCAGACGCGGTTCGACCTGCACGGGCGTATAGAACGGCTATCCTCACTTGGAAGGATTGATTCAAGCGGAAGGAAAAGCTCTTCGGACCCCGTGGGCCGTCAACGGACTCAAACTTTGGCCACCTCAATGCGATACTGATTTACGAAAGCGGGCCAGTCGACATGTTGCGCCAGCGGGAGATCGTCGACCACCACGACTTTCGCCCGTGCCCGATAAAAAAGAGCGATGCATGTCGCGGGAAAATTATTCCGCGAGGGATAGAGCAGACCGTCGAAGGCTGGGAAGCCGCTGTTGTCGAGCGCCTCGTAAATCTGCCGAGAGATACGCTGCGTGTGGATGTAACGTCGGCTTGCCAGTTGACCGAGATTGAGGCCGAACTCACGCGCCATCACGCCTGGTGCGGTCATGTCAGCCAAGTTTAGTCGCTCGACTACGCCGACAGCACGCACAATGCGACACGAACCTCGCTTAGCGTAATGGTTCGCGACGGCTTCGGTGCCATTGGTGCTGATGAAAAACCGACTCCATCAATGCAGTCGGAAGGTCGAAGCCCAAGTAGAGAACCCCATAGCCACCCTTCGGATCGTCATATCGATTTGCGGAGCTTGTACCAAAATAGAGCGGCGTGGCGGCGTATTCGATTCGGCTAATGTGTTGGAGCAGTTCTCTCGCCGCAATAACGCGGCTTGGCATCGACAAAATCAAACTGCTGCCTCACCGTGAATACCGACCACGCTCAGCACAACCTCGACAAGTTGATCGAAGTTGCCTGGCGTCACGGCTTCGATAGGTGAGTGACCACCGAGCGAATCATTTCGAGACGACAGCGCACGATAGAGCGTCCATGAGTCTACCGACGCCGCTCGGTTGAGCGCTTCGCGCGTGAATTTCAGCTTCAGTGGATCGAGCTGCCAGTCGGGCAGTCGCTGACCCCGACGACCCACATCTAATGCGAGAAGGCGCCGAGGCTGTGCTGATAGATCTTTATAAATCTGTTGGCGCGACTTGTGTGCGAACCGCGCAAATTCCGTCAGCGGAATGTTCCCGGGTGCATCGTATGCGCGCAACAACGCTGCACGTCCGCGCTGCACGTCAGTCGCCGACGGCTGCCAGGGTGACTCTGCACGAAGCGCGCGTGCTTTCACTCGCAGGTCCGCGGTGAGCTGGAGCGGCGAGGGCGCGGCCTCCGCAAATTTCTCTCGAATCAAAGCGTTCAGCTCGGCGATGAAGGCATCCTCGTCATCGATGCGTACGGCGCGTTCGAAACGATGAGCGTCTTCAGCGGTGATTTCAGGGAACTCCATGACGGGCATTGGCTTGGACATGGTTCGGCCTCGCGCGAAGCACAATACCAGAACAATGATCGCTTTTGTCGTGTTTGTCAACTTTGTCGCCTTAGCCTCTGGTTGACGGGAAAAACATGCGCAATTCGATATCGCATTTGACATAAATTTATTTGTCCCCATTTTATACATCGGGCGGCTTTAGGGTGCGACGCGAAGCACACGAGAAGGGACTTGCTCATTTGCTGCGTCATACGCACGGCGAACTCCGTTTGGACAAGGAAGTTGTGCTGGTTGTCGGCGTCTTCAACGGCGGCCTGGATCACCAGGCTTCGCCGACGGCTGGTGGCCGGCGCGTGAACCATGCATCTGCGAGCAAACGTCAGGGAAGCTTCGCGTGGTATGTGCGGGCATGTCTTCCGATCGCCGGTGATGGGCGCAATACTGTGAATTCTTGATCGGATGCGCCTACCGGAGGGCCGAAGGCTATGGAATGGATGCCGAATCCTAGGCGGCCGTTGGCGCGGAGTGCCTCGCAACGTCTGCTCATCGAGGAGGCGATGAAATGAGGAACGGGACATGAGCATGCCCGCGGTCGGTTCGCCCTTGTGGATCGAAGGCGAAGTCAGGCGATACCTGACAAGGGGCGACTACGACTGCTTCTTTGCCGGCTGGCCAGGACGCACAGTGATTGGTATCGCCACCGACGCCACGCAACGACTGCGGTCGGCGCTTGTGGAAGCCACACTGCGCCGGGCGCGTGGGTTCGAGCGATCGGCGCCCTTGGCCGAGCCGATCGATCCGTGGCTGCGCTACAAGCTCAGCCCCATGGTGCAGGGACTCTTCACCGTCCATGAACGTAATTGCGTGCTCGACGCGCTCGCACGCGGGATCGTCTTCCTCACACCGCACAATATCGTCGACGTGCTTACCATGGAACCGTGGCTGTCGACCGCGTGGCGCCTCGCGAATCTGTATCTGGATAGCTTGGGCGCGCAGCGGCTCGGTTCGCAGGCCGGCGAGCTGGTCGGATTAAGCCAGGGCGCGACCTGCTACATGTCGATCGCATACTTTGACCAGACCGATCCATTTGCGGACTACGTCGTGCATGAGGCAGCGCACGTACTGCACAATTGTCGCCGCGCAGCGATCGGTCTACCGGAGCGTCGTCACTGCCCAACGCCGCTCGACATCGCTTTCCATCACCGCGAGACCTTTGCCTACGCGTGTGAGGCCTACAGCCGGATTCTTGCGACGACTCACGATGGCGAGTCCCGACAGGCGGCGCTCGAGCGGCACAAGACGTCGGAGTTGCCGCCCGATGAGCGGGTGGATCACGGAGAATACCTGGCGATCCTGACGGAGGCAGTTCGGGCGCGCAATGGCTGGCGATGCATCACAAACGGTGTGCGCCGTAACGACGGCGACTCAATTTCCGGCACGACGCGATGGTCACGCGAAGCACGTCCACCTGCCGCCCGCGACAGGCGACAGCGACTGGAACTCAGATAGATGTCGAGGACTTGGGAGAAACGGCAGAACAGGGCTGGATGCCCATGAATTCAGGGAGGGTCTAATACGATGGGAGCACCGCGTTTTGTCTATACGATCTCCTGTGTCGCAAAGATACTCGGTGAGTCGGAGGATTGGCTGGACGAACTGGCGAGTATGAACCTGGAGCCAGAGGACGGGTGTCTCGGGATCATAGAAGATCTGGACGTCCCAACTGAGCAGTTGGCCTCGGTAACCGCGTTCACGGATGCTGGGATCGAGGCGCTCAAGGAACTGGTCGCTGAAGCGAAGCGGGAGTCTGGCGGGACGGGCAGCGCAGGTCGATAGGCGCCGATCAGGAGGGTGCGCGCCTATCGGGGTAGTCGTTCGATACGTGCAAAATCGCTAACCGTTTGCAAGACCGCTTGCAGCAAGGCTGTATGTGTTCACCGTTCCGCCGTAGTTGGCTGATTTGCAATTCATTGGTTGATCGATGCTGTTCGGAATAGACCATCGTAGATTGCGCGGATTGAACGATTACATCTGCAGCCCCGCGAGGCGATCAGCAGAATCACCGTCGGACTTGAAAAGTATCGGGTTGGATATACACTTGTACTTATGTGTATCCACTGGAGCTATTCATGCAAGTCGCAAAATGGGGCAACAGCCTTGCCGTCCGGCTGCCCGCGAGCGTCGTCGATGCGCTCGGTTTGAAGGAGGGCGACGACATCGAGATCTATGCCGATCAATCCGGCGCGTTCTCGGTCGGCAAAAAGCCGACCGTCGCTGAGCGAATCGAGCGCCTGCGCAAGTACCGCGGGCGACTGCCTGCCGACTTTAAGTTCGATCGGGAATCCCTCAGCGAAAGGGGAAACGCTGAATGACCGTTGAGGCACCTACGCGATGTGCCGTCGATAGCAATGTGATTGCCTATCTATTCTCCGGCGACGCCGCGAAGGCTGACCGGGCCGAGGCGCTGGTGGTGAAGGGAACACCGGAGCCCGTCATCAGCACGCAGGTAATGAACGAGGTTACGCTCGTTATGAGCCGGAAAATGAAGCTCTCGTGGCCGGAAATCAACGTCCTCCTGGGCGATTTGGAGGAGTTCTGCGAGATCGTGCCACTGACGCTTGAAGTCCACAAGGAAGCACGCCGTATCGCCGAACACTACGGATTCAGGTTCTACGACTCGTGCATCATCGCCTTCGCGTTGCTCGAAGATTGCGAAGTTCTCTACAGCGAAGACATGCAAGACGGCCAGGTTATCTTCGACCGGCTGACGGTGGTCAATCCGTTCTTATCACCCAGTTGACCGCCGTCTAAATCGTGGTCGGGCGTCGCAAGTTGATACCGCCGATGCTTTTTTCCATTCGGCGCGGCGGACTGCTGCGCCGGGATACGGTCGACTCATGTACACGGACCGCTGTTCAGCTCGCAGAATTCGTTGCGCGGGCCGGTGAAGCGAGCTTCGAGCGATGTCGCGTAGTCGTTACCCTTGAGCTTCATCGCCGATTACGAGCGTACCAGCGTGGACTGTGGCTCCGCCCGTAAAGGGGCTGGCGGCGCTCAGGAGGGTGATGCCCGGGCCGATCTGCGGCACGCGACTCGGAAGCAATCGTGCAGCGATTTGGGATATATATATTCTCGCCGCCTCGAAGGTAGGCGGAGATAAAGAGTCCTGGCTGTGGCGAATTATTAATCCGCACCCGGCAAGAGGTTTGGACCCGCAGGTTTCACTGAAAGCCAGGTTTCAGACAATGAGATCGGCACCTCTTGTAAGGCCACTCTCTTGGAAGCGTGTGCCGAAATCGATCAGCCCGAGAGCGCCGCGAGCGTCGACAAGCGCAAAGGTCTTAAAGACAACCGGCTTGATCTTGCCGCTCTCGAACAGCCCAACATCCCACGCTTTATGAGCGTGGCGATGCGATGTGACACCGGAAAGCCTGCAGGTGGGCCGACTTAGCGCTCAGGGGCACCCCAATTGATTCCCCAGCCAGGTCGGGAGCTGTAAAAAGAGCACTGGCCCGAAGCGGAGCTACTCCAATGAACGCGGCTGCCACAGAGAGTATGGGGGCCGCGCCCCACTCATTGCAGAAACCCAGCCTTACGCAGCGCCTCTTCAGCGGCCTCATGGTCTTGAACAGATGTGCCGCCAGAAACACCGATGCCACCCACGAGGCGTCCTTCGTGAAACAGCGGTACGCCGCCGCCGACCGGCGTCAAGCGCGGATGGTGCGCCAGCGGGGCAACGGTCGATTCGGCCATGTACTGATTCCATTGGTGCGTGGCCATGCCGAACGAGGCGGCGGTCCATGCCTTGTCGATGGCGACGTCAACGGTAAGGAAAGGAGCCGCGTCTGCGCGCTCGAAAGCGCGCAGGTGGCCACCCGCATCGGTAATGGCGATCGTCGCTGCGAATCCGCGCGCTGCGCAGGCGAGGCGTGCCTCTGCCAGCAATGCTTGTGCGGCTTCGAGGCTGATGGTTGCCGTGTTGATGATTTGCGATGTCATGTTTATGCTCGTTGTCAGAATGGTTTAGCGGTTGGCGACGACGACTTTTCCGATCATGTTGCCGGCCTCGACCAGCGCATGCGCCTCGGCCAAATTTGCGGCGTTGATGTCGTCAATACGTCGGGTCAGGGTGTGCTTGAGGTCGCCCCGATCGACCAGTTCCGCCACCCGGCGCAACAAGGCGTGTTGCCGTGCGATCGTGCTGGTGTTGAAGATCGCGCGGGTGTACATGAGCTCCCAGTGAATCGAAATGGACTTCGCCTTGAACGGTCCGATATCCAGACCCACCGGGTCGTCGATCAGGGCGAACTGGCCTTCCGGGCGCAGCACGGCGGCGATTTGCGGCACATAGGCGGCGCTTTCGTTCAAACCGGCAACGTGGGTGACGTGTTCGATGCCGAGCTCGGCCAATTGGGGCGCCCAAGGCTGGTGGTGATCGAGGACGTGATGAGCGCCATGCGCCAGCACCCACTCGCGGGTCTGCGGTCGCGAGGCCGTGCCGATGACGGCCATGCCAGTCAGCTCGCGTGCCAGCTGTGTGAGAATTGAGCCGACACCGCCGGCCGCTCCGACTACCAGCAGCACGTTGTTATCGGTTGGATCGGCAGCCTGAACGCGTAGGCGGTCGAACAGCAACTCCCAGGCGGTGATCGCTGTCAGCGGCAACGATGCGGCTTCCGCGAAGTCCAGCGATGTCGGCATGGGTCCGACGATGCGTTCGTCCACTGCGTGCAGTTCGCTGTTGCAGCCCGGCCGCGTGATGTCGCCGGCGTACCACACACGGTCGCCCGGCTTGAAGCGCGTCGCCAACGGGCCCGTAGCCCGGACGATTCCCGCAGCGTGAAGTTGACCCGCCGAAACGGACGCCTATCCTTTGGATAAGGGGGTGTCAAAATGGGCAGGCATCGAGCACCGTGCCCGGCGGAATTCCGGGCTCGCATAGTGGACTTAGTAAAGGCGGGGCGAACGCCTGAGGAGTTGGCGCAGGAGTTCGAGCCTAGCGTGCAGACCATAGTCAACTGGGTAGCACAAGCTGACATTGATGCCGGCGTGCGTCACGATGGGCTGAGCACGGCTGAGCGCCAAGAACTCACGCGTCTGCGCCGCGAAAATCGGCAGTTAAAAATGGAGCGCGACATACTCTCTCACGCGGCCGCCTGGTTCGCCCGCGAGACGGGAGCCGTATCCTCGAAGGATACGGATTCATGAGAGCGTATATGGACGCCTCCCATCTGCAAGGGATTTCCAGGGCGATGAACATGGCAGGGACGGGATGCAGCTGTATATCCGACATTGTTGCAGCATGAGTCTGCTGCGGGCCTGTATGGAAGCCGCGGACTCGCACCTCATTGAACCGGCGAGCTGGACGCTCCTGCTCTCATTCAGGTTTAGCGGGTCCCGGGTCCGACCTGTTTTGCCATCACACTCGATTTCCAACGCAGTCTTTGAAGGTCTTAAAAAAAGAGCAACCGCTTTATGCAAGCGGCGCGCTCGGGGTTGGCCTCACACTGTTGAACCCGTTTTGATATGGCCGGTCGTGGGCCAGAATTGCCCAGATTGTGCGCGCCATCTTGTTGGCCAAGGCAACCACTACAACGTTGAACGGACGTCGCTGCCTGATTTGTTCGAGCCAGGGGTCAGTGTGTTTGCGGCTTTTGACAACGCTGCGTGCACCATGAACCAGCAGGGTGGGTAAATAGGTATCGCGGCGCTTGCTGATTCCCAGCAGTTGGATCTTTCCTCCGGAACCGGTCTGTTTGGGCACGAGCCCGACGCTGGCGGCGAACTCGCGGCCGGACCGGAATGCTTTCGCGTCGCCGATCATAGCTACCGCGGCCGTGGCCGTGAGCAGGCCCACACCAGGTATCTCGCTGTTTGCTTTAACGGCGCGGTCTTCCTTCTTCCAGTCTCGCATCCGTCGTTCGATGGCGCCGATCTGGTGATCGAGCGTAGCAAGTCCATTCCATTGCTCGCGCAACGTATCAATGAGCACTGCGGGCAGGCGCTCGGCCAGTCGCGCGAATGCGGAGGGTATTCCGTTGTCCAGCGCTGCACGCCCCACTGCCATCACTTCGCCGTACTCGGTGAGCAGGCCTCGCAGATTGTTGGTCTGCATGGTGCGGAACTTGACCAACTGCTGACGCATGCGGTGCAGTGCGAGCATCGCCTGTTGCATCTCGGTCTTGACCGCGACGGACTGGCCGGGCAGTTGGACGGCTGTCCAGATTGCCCGGGCATCCGCGGCGTCTTTCTTGTTGCCGATGTTGAACGCTTTCACGTATTGCGGCGGCATCAGTCTGACCTCATGTCCCATCTGGGCGAGTTGGCGACCCCAGTGATGCGAACCGGCACATGCCTCCATTCCAATCAGACATGACTCGCGGTTGGCAAAATATTCCAGAAACCTTGAGCGCTTGATTGGCCTGTTCACGATTTCACCAGTCTGCTGGTCTACGTGATGAACCTGGAACACGCTCTTGGCAATATCGATTCCGACTGGCGTAAGTTTCATTTTGGATCTCCCGGATCGGGTGGAAACATACACATGATATTTCGGCCCGTAAGAGGCGAGCGGGAGGCGTCCATTCCATTGAACCGGGCTCGCTGGCCCATCGCCACGATGGCACGGCTGCTGGGAGTCTCGACCAGTGGTTACTACGCGTGGCTAGTGCGCGAGCCATCAAAGCAATCGCGTAGCGATGGCCAATTGCTTGCACGCATTCGTACGCTGCATGCGAGTTCGCGCGGTACCTATGGGGCGCCGCGCATCCATGCGCAGCTCGCGCTAGAAGGCGTGCACGTTGGACGTAAGCGAGTAGCGCGTTTGATGCGCATCGCGGGCCTATGCGGGGCAAGCCGACGGCGATGGCCACACACTACGCGGCGACGTGCCGGAGCTCGGCGTGCGCCGGACCTCGTACGCCGACACTTCAGCGCGGAGGGCCCGAACATACTATGGGTGGCAGATGCCACCTATATCCCGAGCGGCGAAGGGTTCTTATATCTGGCCGTCGTGCTTGATGTGTTCAGCCGGCGCATCGTCGGTTGGGCGATGTCGAACCATCTTTATACCGAGCTCATGTTGCGCGCCCTAGACATGGCCCTCCAGCAGCGACGTCATGAGGGCGTAATTTTGCATTCGGACCAGGGGGCCCAATACACATCCATTGCCTTTGGGCGCCGCTGCCGCGAAGCCGGCGTGCAGCCGTCGATGGGGACAGCCGGCGACGCGTACGACAATGCAATGTGCGAGTCGTTCTTGGGCACGCTCGAAGCTGAGCTGCTGTCGCGCGAACACTTCGCGACCCATGAACATGCACGGCGGCGCATCTTCTCGTTCATGGAAGGTTGGTACAACGTACGCCGCCTGCATAGGCGAGGCGCTGGCAAATTACCGTCACCGCCTGCGGCAACAGCACAGCGTGCCATTGCTGAGCGCCTTCAAGGCATGGCTTGACGAGCTAGCGCCGAAGGTCTTGCCGAAGAGTTTGTTCGGCGAGGCGGTCGGCTACTGCCGCAGGCAATGGCAGTACCTGATCCGCTACGTCGACGACGGGCGATCCCCCGTTGATAACAATGTCATCGAGCGCGACATCAGGCCGTTTGCCACAGCGAGAAAATCGTGGCTGTTCAGCGATACGGAAGCCGGTGCGAAAGCAAGCGCGGTCGTCTACAGTCTGATGCTCACGTGCCGAGCTTGCGGCGTCGAACCACATGCCTGGCTGCTGCACGTGCTAACCGAGTTGCCGCAGCGGTCCCCGGACGCTGACATCCGCGACCTGCTGCCGTTCAACTACGCCAAGTGGCAGGCCGAGGCAAGCGTCAGCTGAGGCAGCGAGCACGCTTCGATCATCGCGTTGGCGCGCACGTCGTCAGGTCCGCTAGACGCGGCCATGCTTGCCCTTCGCTTGCTATTGATTCCCTGTTCGGTGTGCTAAAACTACCGCTTACGGTCGAGGCGCTCGAAGAGCGCATTCTGGTCCGAATTCGGAAGCCCGCTCGGCGCTCGCGGGCAGCGTGCGCAGTAGGACAAGCGCTGTTAGATGCATTTACCCCCGATTTGTGAAGCGGCACTCATGGCAGTGCGAAGGTGCGCGGCGCTGTCGGCAGATGCGCGGTTCTGGTGTCTAGCGCGTTAAGGATCGCGGTGATTCGATACGTCGGGAACTAGCGAATCGAACAAGTCTCGAAGTTCGGCTTGTAGAAGCTCTGGTAGTGAATCGAGCCGTATCGAGCCGCTTTCGCCGCGCACAGCGGCAATGACGTCAGCAAGGACAGCGTTCACGACTGCCAGCTCCTCCGACGTCAGATGCGCGGAAGGATCGAGGCCGGCTTCCGGGTCGTCGACCACCGCTTCGAGAGACCAGCACGCGGCCAGAATCTTGTAGCCCAACCTTTGCGTGGCGACGACGGCTGGCCACATCCTTTCGGCGGCGTCTCGATGGCGTGCGATACCGCCGGCCGTATCCGTCTCGTAAGACCTAAGGAGCTTGAAAATGCAATGCTGGAGGTCGCGCCGCGCGAGCAGCGCCGCATCCGTGGTCACCTTGCCCGCCGCGACGTGTACCAGTGCGGCATTCGCCGCTGCAAGTGTCCGCGCGATCTGTTGACGCAACGAGGCGGGGGAGCCGCGTGGTCCGATGAATGCATACACGAGCAAACCGATTGCACAGCCGACGGTGGTGTCGATCCCGCGTGCCACGAGCAAAGTTCCTTCGTCCGACCCGGCCTGGCCGCCGGAAGCAATCACCAGGGCGATCGCGGTAACGAAGACGACGGCCAGCGCGTAATTGCGCGTCACCAGAATCTCGACGAGGAACTGAAGACTCATTATTGTCGCGACGAGCCACAGATCGGTAGGGTGGGCCGCGAGTATTGCGCCCGCGACCCCGAGGCCGACGATCGTGCCGATGGTGCGCTCTACTCCGCGCTGCAGGGTTCGCGCCCAGTCCTGCCCCATGTGCAGCACGAGTACGGCGGCCGCCATCGCCCAGTAAGCGCGCTGCAGGCCAACAACCGCGCCCGCCGCACCAGCGAGCGTCACGGCTACCCCCACGCGGCCCGCCACGATGAATGCCGGCGATTGGAGCGTCAGATTCTCCAGCAGAAGTCGAGACGATCGAAGACGACCTAGCGGGACATCGGCGTCGTCCGCGTGCTGATCCTGGCCTTCATTGAGGGATGTTGTCTCGATGCCAATCGCACGCGCCCGCTTCGCCATTGCATCCGACTTCGCGGCAGCCAAATCGGCAGTGCCGACGCACGTCGCAAAAATCAGATGCAGTTCTCGATTGAGCGCCCTCAAGCGCGTAAGCGTGCTATCGGCGCGTGGGTTGGGTGGTTGAAACGAGACAAGCGTAGCCCAGGCGTCGTGGAGCGCGAGGGCTGCATCGTGACGTGCGCGATCCCGTGCTTCGATGCCCGTGGCCTGCGCAAAGTAAGCCACCGCATCGGCGGCGGCGGCGACGGCCGATTTCTCAGGTCCTCTTAGCGCGACAAGCGCCCCGAACATGTGCACGACCCACGACACCGCGCCTCCGCCGAGCACGAGCCAGAAGACGCGATCGACGGGAACCGGCACCGCGGTCCCGGCGGCGCACGCCAGGGCGAACATATAGGCGCCTGGCGGGCCGATCCGAAGCGACTGACAGACGAAGGTCGCAATCATGGCGATCAGCGTGACGAGCGGGACAGCCATGAGCGGCCATTGTTGCACCCACACGCCGAGCGTGACGATCGCGCTGAACGAGAGCGCGAGGCCCGCAAGGAGCCAGGCGCGATTCGAATACGGACGCTCCGATCCGTACAAGGCGGTGAACGCGCCGATCGTCGCCATCAGTCCCGCCGACAGGTCGCCAGCCGCCCATCCGACGGCGACCGGCAGTCCGATGCCGAGCGCCGCGCGACAGGCGACGGGCCATCGTCGGCCCGATTTGCGAAAGCTGAGGAGCATGCTCACCCCGAACGCCCGATGTGGCGCGTCCATTGTTGAGCGAAGCAGGCGTTTCATGCGCTGGCACCTGCGAAGATGGCGTGACCCGAGTCTATCCGGCCCGGATTGAAACGACGCATGCGCGGCCCCGCGATGACGTACGCTTCTGCCTGGTTCTGGTCGCCGCATCCGACTGATCGTGGCAAAGCAAATTCCCCCGTGAGGCGTTCAGTGTGGCGCGGGAAGCCCGAGGTCACACCGCCGCGACGACCGATAATCATCTCGCAATGCATCAGAAGCACGTCCGATAATGCGACCGGCACTGCTGTGCAAATTCGGGTTACCGTCGTCGAATCAGCATTTTCCGACCCAGCCAATGACGGTTACCGGCACGACACAAGTCTTCCTCATCGTTGGCGATCCCGTCGCACGAGCGCGCGCGCCCGAAGTGTACAACCATCTGTTCAAGCGTCATGGTGTGGATGCCGTGCTGGTGCCGATGAAGGTGCCCGCCGCGCGTCTCGCCGATTTCGTGCCGCGCGCATTTGACGCGCAAAACGTTGGCGGCATCTGGGTGACGATCCCGCACAAGGCCGGGATGACCGCGCTTATGAGCCAGTGCGACTCGGTGGCACAACTTTCCGGTGCCGTCAAAGCGGTAAGCCTTGGTTAAGACGGCGCGCTGTTCGACGGTACCGGCTTCGTCAAGGGACTCGATCATTTCGGCATCGCGGTGACGGGACGGCGCGTGCTCGTCGTCGGGGCCGGCGAAGGAGGGCAGGCGGTCGCGGCAGCACTGGCGTTGCGCGGCGTCGGACATCTCGCGATCCACAACCGCAGCGCCCACCGCGCGGTCGAACTGGCCGCACAACTGAAGCCGCGGTTCGGCCAAGCGATTGAAGTTGCCGCAAGCGCGGACGCGGCGGGCTACGATCTGATCGTCAAATGTACGTCGCAAGGGCTCAAGCTCAAGCCGGATGACGCCCTGCCGTTCGATCTGACGCGCGTCGATGCCGGCGCCGCGGTCGTCGAAATCATTATGACGCGTGAGCTCACGCCGCTTCTCTGGGCGTGTGCCGAACTCGGCATCGCTGCCCATCCGGGCTTCGAAATGCTGATCCATGGTGCCGGAATATCTTCGTTTCTTCGAGCTGACCGATGTCGCCGAGCACTTGCAGGGCGACCTGTCGGAAGTGCGTGCGCTGCTAAGCCCGAAATGATGACCGGCTCCACGCGGTAAGCTCCTTCGATAGTTGCGTCGGCCCCCCGGCGCCTATCAACCGGACGCGCGCGATCCAGCGCAATGCCGGTCGCACTTTAAACAGCGTGTTCGCAATCGCGAGCCGCGCTTTTCAGCTGCGGGAGAATCGCCGCCGAGTCATCGACGCGCGACGTTCAATTCAAACGCGTTTGCACACGCATCTAATTTATTTATCGATGCATTTTACGCCGATCAAACCCTGGAGCGTTTCCAGGAGCGGTTAGCCACGCTGCGTTCACGCTTCGCAGGCCTTCCTCAAGTAACACATCACTGGTTAACCCCATCTTTCTCGACCACTGCGTCGGCGTAAGTTCGTAGCCGCCGGCAACTTATCCGCTATCGATTTCCCGTATGCCGTGCAACGTCTGTCAGAGAGCGAGGTGCTCGCATGGCGCCCGGCAATGCGATCGGATGGCGTCGGGCAAACCAACCAAAACCAACGAGGGACTTTCAAGAGTGAAACGTCGATTCAGGCACTTGAGTGCAGGTGTAGTTGCGGGTGCAGCGGCCATCGCGACGCCGGTGTTCGCGCAGAGCAGCGTGACGCTGTACGGTATCGTCGACGACTCGATTGTCTATCAGAGCAGCCAGACGAATCTCAACAAGACAAATCCGGGCCGCTCGAACGTCAAGATGGCGTCGGGCATCTGGGCGGGCAGCCGCTTTGGCCTGAAGGGCGCGGAAGACCTCGGCGGCGGCACCAAGGCGATCTTCCAGTTGGAATCGGGCTTCGACATCAACTCGGGGCAGGCCCAGTTCGCCAACGCGCTGTTCGCGCGTCAGGCGTGGGTCGGGATGACGAACGCCGCCTACGGTACGTTCACGGCCGGCCGTCAGTACAGCTCTTACTACACGCTGCTCTCGCCGTATAGCCCGACGAACTGGCTCACGGGCTACTTCGGCGCGCACCCGGGCGATCTGGACGGCCTCGACACGATCTACCGCGCGAACAACTCGGTCGTGTATACATCGCCGAAGCTCTACGGCGTGACGGTCAGCGGCTCGTACTCGTTTGCAGGCGTGCCGGGCAGCGTGTATCAAGGCTCGACGTGGTCGGCCGGCGCGCAATATGCGCAAGGCCCGATCGGCCT
Organism: Caballeronia sp. LZ024; assembly: GCF_031451455.1. Taxonomy (NCBI): domain Bacteria; kingdom Pseudomonadati; phylum Pseudomonadota; class Betaproteobacteria; order Burkholderiales; family Burkholderiaceae; genus Caballeronia; species Caballeronia sp. LZ024. Next base: position 337,433 of record NZ_JARUXL010000002.1, read on the forward strand.
CGCGGTGGCGTTCTCGCGCATCAACAACGCGGCGAACGGCGGCGGCATCTACAGCAGCAGCTCGACCACCATAAATGACACGACGAGCACCACGGGCGGCGGCCAAGCGGGCGTCTCGGCAGTCACCAACGGCTATCAGCGTGCGCAGGCGCAACAGCGCTTCGCGGTCGCCGGCGGTTACACGTTCAACAGCGCGTGGGACATCACGGCGACCTACACGAACGTTCAGTACATCCCGGGCGTGAACTCGCTCTTCACCGACGAAGCCGTCTTCAACACGGCCGGCACGGTGCTGCACTGGAAGGCATCGGCGGTGTGGGACTTCGGCGCAGGCTACAGCTACACGTGGGCGAGCAAGGCGAACGGCATCAACGACGCAGCGTCGTACCACCAGTTCAACCTGTCCCAGTACTACTCGCTGTCCAAGCGCACGGGTCTGTACGCGCTCGAGGCGTTCCAGCGCGCGAACGGCAACACGCTCGCGACGCCGTCGGGAACGGGCGTGAACCGTCAGACGTCGGCCAATGCGTCGATCGGCGATGGCTTCCAGGGCGCACCGTCGGCCTCGCGCAGCATGTTCGCGGCGGGCGTGGGCATCATCCACCGCTTCTAGTTTTCCCGAACCGGTGGCAGGGAGGCGCTTTGGGCCTCTCCCACTGGTTCCATTGACGATCGAGGAGACGTCGCATCGTCAACTTCGCAGACCTCCTTCGTCGCGCACGGGAGGTCAACTCGAAGCTCGTCGCAAGCTTCGAAGTGAAGCGTCACCGTCAGCAGGTCCCGGCTTGTGGCCACTACATCGATGTCCGACAGAAGAGGCAGGAAGGAGGCAAATATGAGAATTCCGAATCACATTGCGCGGCTCATGCGCGCCCCAACGCGGGCAGGCTCGCTGCTGACGCTGTTCGTCATTTGCGTGTCGGCCTCCGTCGTCGGTGCCTGCGGCAGCAGTGACAACAGTCCAGGCAACACACCGTTGTCCGTCGTCAAGCCGGTCGTCGACTGTTCCAAACTGGCTTCGATGGATATCACCGACATCGGCGGTGCAGGAAGTTCGATTACCTCGGCCACGGTCACCGCTGCCGCCGTCAACGGCGCGACGGTCAACTTCTGCACGGTGAAGGGAACGCTCGCCCCGTCGAACACGTTCGAGGTCGCGCTGCCGGTCAGTTCCTGGACGCAACGCTTCGCCGAACTGGGCTGCGGCGGCCTGTGCGGCAACCTGAGCGACCCGACCAAGCCGACCTCGTTCAGCTTCAGCTACGCCTGCCCGCTCGTGCAGGAAGGCGGCTTCGTCACGGCAGCCACCGACATGGGCCACGCCGGACAAAGTTCGGCGTGGACCACCGACCCGCAGAAGCAGGCCGACTTCGCATATCGCGGCCAGCACATCACGACGCTCGCGGCGAAGAAACTCATCCAGGCATACTACGGGCAGGCGCAGAAGTATTCGTACTTCGTCGGCTGCTCTGACGGCGGCCGCGAAGCGCTGATCGCCGCTCAGCGTTATCCCGCCGACTATAACGGCATCGTCGCCGGCGCCCCCGCCGCGCACTTCCAAATCCAGAACTCGCTGTATCACGGCTGGAGTGTCGAATCGAACAGCACGACAGGCACCAGCGCCGGCAATGCCGTGTTGTATGCCGACAAGGCAGCCGTTCTCCACAAGGCGGTCATCGCCGCGTGCGGCAACCAGTCCGGCGCGCCCGACGGCCTGATCGCCGATCCACGCACCTGCAATTTCGATCCGGCATCGATTCAGTGCGCGGCAAGCGCTTCGAGTACGAGCACGTGCCTGACTGCCGCTGAAGTCGCCACCGCCAGCAAGATTTATAGCGGCCCGACCGATGCCACGACCGGTGTCCGCATGCTGGCCGGTTCGCCGCAGTATGGCTCCGAGGCCAACTGGGTCGGCGTCGAAGTACCGACTTCGAACTCGACTGACGCCCCGGTGCCCGTCACCGGCCTGTTCAGCTACTCGATCGTGACGGGTGCCTACAACCTGATCTTCACGGGTTCGCCGTCCATGCCGAACATCGATACCTTCGGCTACCGCGACGCAAGCTTCTATCCCAGCTACTTGCAGGCCAACCATCCGCTCAACGATGCAACCAGCCCCGACCTCTCAGCTTTCAAGAACGCAGGCGGCAAGCTGATCCTCTGGCACGGCTGGGCGGATCAGCACATCTCGCCGCTCTTCACGATCGCGTACTACCAGGCGGTTCAGAACACGATGGGCGAGTCGAGTGCGAACGAGTTCACGCGCCTGTATGTCGTGCCCGGAGTCGCGCATTGCGGAGGGGGCGAGGGCTTTCCCAACATCGATCTGGTGTCGAAGATCACCGGTTGGGTCGAGCAGGGCACGGCGCCCGCCGCCGTCACGACCTACCAGACGGATGCGTCGAATAACGTGACGGCCTCGCGACCCGTGTATCCGTACCCGGCGGTCGCCAAGTACACAGGTTCGGGCGATTGGCACACCGCCGCCAATTACGCGCAAGGCGCACCGCTGTACACCGCCGCTGCACCTGTTTGGGCGGGTTCCAGCTTCTACACGTCCTATAGTCCAAAGACGCAGGGCGTCGCTGCGCCCTAATCAGGAGGGCCAGCTCATTGGCTTTCTACGCCGCAGCGGTAGGAGACGGCGCGGCGACAGACCTCGTCGCGTTTCTCCACGTTTTCACGAATTGCAGCAGCCGGACGCGATTCTGCTCGCGCCTGACACGGCGGTGATCCCGTCGACGTCTGGGCGTCGTGTACGATCGCGGCCGCGCTGGCAGCAGGCGCGACCGAGGCGAACGTCGACTGCGTCGCACGTTATACCGCGCGACTGATCGATGAAGGGCGTCGCGAGTTTGCGGGGCTGCCGGTACACGCCATACATACTTGGGCATGTGCCATTGACACGACGCCCGATCTCATACCTGTCATTTCCGACGGAAGTACACTTCCGGGCTTTTGTATCGCGAGTGGATTTAGCGGTCATGGCTTCGCTCCGGGACCAACCGCCGGCGAGCTGCTGGGGGATATGGTGACCGGAGCCAGATCAATGATGGGCATCGCACCTTATCGTTTGGAACGCTTCAGCGACGGGACGGCGGTAAAGGTGCCCGAGATAATGTAAGGTGATGCAAAGCCGTCCCCCCTTCGCTGGCGCATAAGCGTCGATGCGCACCGGCCGCTGCGGGCCGACGAGAACCTCGGTCTTGTTCTCACCCGAACGGCCAGGCGCTGACGCCCTTCACTGTGAGCCTGGCTGCGCTGGGAACCGGTATTTGGGCTGCGCAGCGATTCGACCGCCAGGGCGAACCCGATACATGCCAGTTCGACCGAGAATGAGGCCGTTCACTTCGAGCGCTGTTGTGTCTAGGTTGCCGTTTCGATCGGCGATCATGCTGTCGTTATTGCATGGCAGCGTGACGACCCGCGTTGCGAATCAGCGCGAGTGCGGCGGCGTGAGCGAATGAGGCACGCCTGTTCGACCTTTCGCTCGTCGCGTCGGGGCGATTCGGCGGCGGCGTACGAGACCTGACTGAGACTCGCCGTGACTCCGACTATTCACTTTTCGATCTACTCGGGCTCTGTGTCGCCGGGCATGACGGTCGGCCCCTCCATCCCGCGCGTGCGTCGAACGAGTTTTCGCTCGGTAAGGGCATGTTCGCCCGGAACACATCGGCGAAAAGTCTTCGCGCAAGGGGGCTCGCTGAGTATGGCCGTCTCTGAGATCGAACCGGAATTGTCCCCATCGGCGAGCCGATGGTCGAGTGCACCAGACGCATGCTTATGCCCGCGACTGCCGACATAAGTCCGGCGGCGCCACGTCCAACTTCTGTGCGGCCGTGGGCGCGCCAGGGCGGACGTGTCGGCTCAATTACTCGAGTAGGCGAGGATGCTTACGATTCGCACCTTCCCCATCGCTGGCAGAGCGAATGCGTCGATACAAGCGGCGTTGCAACGGATGGCGAGGCGCGTACGGCCGTGTACCGACGCATGATGAGCATGGCAATGCGTTCAGCTGCGACGATGACGCCATCGATAGCGTCCACGACGGTGTCGCCGTCAAATCCTCCCCGATGGTGTCGCGTGGAGGCGCCTGCTCGGAGTCCTGACCCATTTAACAAGCGACTTGTTGCAATCTACGCGTCAGTTCTATTCGGCGCGTGGTGTTAGCTTGCCGTTGCTTACGCCGTATTGTTTCTGGAAACCGGGGCGCAGCATAAACGCGCCGTACCATTTATTCGTCGCGGGTTCATCGACCGAAGCCGCAGGTCGGAAGCTCGTCGCCAGTTTCGGATCGCCGTCGCCAAGATAATGAGCTATCAGCGGGAAAGGATAAATAGGACGGCTCGCGAGCACCGGCCGATCCGGGATCGCGACGGGCGGGAGGCTTGCACCCATGCTCTCGTCGCCGCGTCCGTCGCTGCCGCCTTGCGGGCCGGTTTCGCCCATTCGGCTATGGTCGACCGTCGGCAGGAACGGACGTGCCGCTACACGATCTGCGACGAGTTGCATCGGTGCTTGTTTTCGTTCGACCCAGGACATCAGCGGCGTCAGTGTATCGACTTGGGCAAAGCCATCGCCGCCGCCACAATGTCCGACGCCGGGAATCATGAATAGCCGCAAGAAGCGGTCGGTCGCATCCACGCTCATTTGCTGTTGGACCGCGCGATAGTAGGCGATAGAGATCATCGGTGCAATCGAGAAGTCGGCCCAGCCGTGCCACATGATGAGCTTGCCGCCGTGCGCCGCGAATGCATGCAGGTCGGGGTTGGTGGCATCGTTTAAGGCATGCAGCTGCTGCATGCGATCGAATTGGGCGCTTGAGAATGGAAAGGCTGCCGGATCCTCCACCGTTGATAATGAGGGGAGATTCACCACCGACACCATACCCTTGTACAGCGCTTCCGACATCACCTTGTCGCTTGCCGCATGCGGTATGAACGCGGTCCACATCAATTCAGAACCCGGCGCGAGGCCGCCCGGCAAAAAGTGATTACCGTCGGAATCGGTGGGGCCAGAGTAGATTTTTTGCGCTACTGACCATTCCTGCGGAGTCAGACACCGAGACTCATCCTGTACATCAGCTTCGCATTTGACCCATGATGATTCGACCTGACACGTGCGCGGATCACTCAAAAGGCCATCTTTCACGCCGTCGATTCCGTCGCAGTGCGCGATGACGGCATCGTGCAGAATGGAAAGCTTAGTGGCGAGAAGGATCGGCTTGCCGTCGCTGCCGCGATTCGCCGCGACTGTCCATGCGTGAAAAAAAGAGTTTTGAATTTGGAACAGCATTGCGGGTGCGCCCGCCGAAATTCCGTCGAAATCGCCGGGATAACGCTGCGCTTCCATCAGCGCTTCCCGGCCGCCATCGGAACAGCCGGAGAAGTAGGAGTAGCGCGGCGGGGCGCCGTAGAACGCGCGAATCAGCGCCTTGGAAGCAAGCGCAGTCAAGTGATTGGCGCGGTAAGCGAAGTCAATGCGCTTTTGCGGATCACTCGTGAAGGCGCCCACATCTTCGCCGCCCCCAACGCCCGGATGACTCGAATGTCCCATGTCGGTCGCTGCGACGGCAAATTCGCCGTCGAGCGCGGGCCGGCATCCGCCCGCATTGCCGATGCTCGCGTTGACCATTCCACATAATCCACCGCATCCCGCCTGTAGATATCGTTGAGTCCATTTGGACGCTGGCAGGTCTAGTTTGAAGCCGATCGACGGTGCGATTGTACCAATCACTTCACAGAATTCTCCTTTGGGGGTTGAAACGCGCTTTGTTGAAAGTTTGACCGATGCACCGACAACTTCGCGCAATGGCGAACTGGCGATTGCTTCGCAGCTTCGCACCGGCGTGATGACGGGCAGCGCCGCGCCTGGATCGGCATGAGCGACGCCTGCAAGCATCGAAAGGAAGGCGAACGAGAGCAGCGATAGGAATTTCATCAACGAGCTAGGAGGCGAGGGTTCAGGGGAGCGATTTGCATTTTCCTCGCAACGGCCATCTATCCGCGCATGGGATTAATTAAATAGATAGGCTCGCAAACAATTGGCATTGTCGAAATTTTTGGCGACACAGAAGCCGGCCGTTACTTCGCGATGGTGGCGTCCGTGACGGTCGCGGCGGTGATGGATGGCCCCAATCCAACCTAAAAACCGGAAGTTCAATCGACGGGCGGCGCCCGATCCGCCTCGTCCAGTTCGCGCAGCATGTCCAGAAACGCGCGCACCTTCGCGCTCAACAACCGGCGCGAACTGTAGAGCGCCCAGACCTCGACGGGCGGCCCGGCATCCTTTCCCCAGCACGCGAGACGTCCCGCCGCCACGTCCCGCGCGACCAGCAGACCCGGCAGCAACGCGGCGCTCGCGCCTTCCAGCACGGCCTCGTGCACCATCAGCAGCGACGACAGCCGCAAGACCGGCACCGGAATAAACGCGCACACGTTCCCCGGCGATGTCGCCAGTTGCCAGCTCGCTGCCGGCCGCGCCGTCGACAGCACGACGGCCGGCACCTCCTGTTCCTGCGCTTCGGACCCGGGCGCGGGCGGCATCGGCAAATCGGGCGAAGCCACCAGTAGCCGCGTATCCGCGACAATCGACGGGCCCAGGCCGTCGGAGAAAACGAGGCAGTCGTGCCGGTGTAGCTCGTCAGGCGAGCAAGGCGCGCCGCGGCGCTCGAAATAAGACGGCGCGGCGCAGACGATCATGCGCACGTCACCGAGCTTGCGTGCCACGAACGCTGAATCGGGCAGGCGGCCCACGCGAATCGCGAGGTGGATGTCATCCTCGACGAGATTCACGGCATGGTCGATCAGCAGCAGCTCGACCGAAACGGCGGCGTCGCGCGCAAGTAAGCACGGCAAGAGCGGCGCGATGACGATTCGGCCGAGCAGCGCGGGCGTAGCGATGCGCAAACTGCCTGCCGGCTCCCTACGGCCCGCGGTGAGCAACGTGCCCACTTCGTCCAGGGCGACAGCGCGGGTAGCATTCAAAGTTGCTCGGCGGCGATGAGATCTGCCTGATGCGCAGGTTGCCGGCCGGCACCGGCGCGCGCGACGCGGCGCGTTTCGCGCTCGCGCATCCGCGCGTGGAGCTGGAACTCGTGGCGGAAGACCGCATCGTCGATCCGGTGGAGGACAACTATGATCTCGTGATCCGCATCAATCCGCCGGCGGACGAATTGCTAATCGGGCGTCGCATGGCGCTTCAAGTCCCTGGCACCCGTCATTCCGCACGCATTACAGGCCGCGTCTGGGCCAACGCGCTCGACGTGCTCGCGGCCGCTGCGATCGACGGTGCAGGAATCGAGCGTGCCCCGTCGCGGCAAGTGGCGGACGACATCCAGCGCGGGCGGTTGCGGCGTATCCTCCAGGACTACGAGACTATGCCTGCGCCAGTGAACGTGATCTTCGAACGTGCGCGACGCACGTCGCCCTTCGTGCGGGCGTTCCTCGACTACTTGGTCAATCGACGGAAAGGGGGCCGCTCGCGGGCGTGTCCCGCTTCGACGAAGCGCTCGGCGCGACAAACGGGTGATACCGCATACGCCGGGCGCCCATTCAACATGTTTGTTTTTGTGAGTCTTCGCTCCCTCGCTTTCGCACGCTGGCGAGTGCCAAGTCGAGGTGGACGCGGCGATATCCCGAACGACCGCCTGCGGCTTTCAATGGGCCATGGGAGCAGATTGGTCAGGGACCCCCAGTGGCCGATTGCCGAAAATAGCCTTTCAGCCCCGATGGCATTGCAAGTCACGCGCGCCTTGTGAGGCTCATTCGCATTGCCGTCGACACGGCAGAGATCGGATATGGCCGTTGGTATCACAAACAACTGCTGGATATGGGGGATGCGTCGACGGCTAGCGGGCGTTACCCTGCGTGGACGCGTCTGGCCGATGAATGCGCGTCAGATCCACGACATCTCCCGGCGCGCTCTGATTCTGCCCGTCGAGCCGCGGCAGCGCGGGCAGGGTGTCGTCCTTCTCCAGCCAGTTGTCCGTCTTGTATGCGTCTGAACGCATCTGCATATTGTCGTAACGGTCCGCGGCGATCGACTGCAGCGTCGACGCATCGCGCACGATGACGGGCCGCAGGAAGATCAGCAGATTGGTCTTCTTGCGGCTCTTCGTTTCGTGTCTGAACAGCGCGCCCAGCACCGGAATCTTCGACACCCACGGCACGCGGGTATTGCCGTTCGTGTAGTTGTCGCCGATGAGACCGCCGAGCACCACGATCTGACCGTCGTCCGCGAGAATGGTAGTCTGCAGGGAACGCTTGTCGATGCTGTAGCCGCCCGATTGATCCGCCGTACCGGTCTGCACGCTCGAATCTTCCTGATACACCGAAAGCGTAACCGTGCCGCCCTGATTGATCTGCGGCTTCACATTCAGCATCACGCCCACGTCCTTGCGTTCGAACGTGTTGAAGGCCGATACCGATGACGTACTGCTGGCGTTCGTCGAATACGAGCCGGACTCGATCGGCACATTGGTTCCCACCAGAATGCGCGCCTCGTGATTGTTTAGGGTGATGAGACTCGGAGTGGAAAGAATATTCACGTCCGAATTCGATTGCAGCGCGCGAAACAGGCCCTTCGTGCCGAGGATGTTGCCGAATCCCGCCACCAGTCCCACGTTCGTGGTGGTGGCCGCGACCGATTGCAGGCCCGCCGCGGTCAGCCATTCGATACCAAATTCGCCTTCCTTGTCGGACGAGACTTCCATGATGAGCGATTCGATATAGACCTGCACCTTACGCTGATCCAACCGCGCAATCACGCTGCTCAGATTCCGGAACACCGGTTCGGGCGCGGTGACGATCACCGAATTCGTCGACACGTCCGCGACGATCTCGCCGCTGCCGGTGTCTTCGTGCTCGTCGCCGCTGCGCGACTGCCCATCCTTCACGCTGCCGAACGGACTGTTCGACGACGAAGACGATACCGCGCCGACCGATGACGCCACATCCGTGCCGCTCGGCAAAGGCGGAAGCGTTCCGTTGCTGCTCGGTAGTCCCGACGTGCTTTGCACGCCGCTCACGTTCGTCGCGGCGCTCTGCGTATCGCCGCCGCCCGTGCGTCCAAGAATGCGGCGCAAGATCTTGGCAACATCGCTCGCATCGGCGTTGCGCAAGCTCACGATATGAATGTTGCCCGGCGCGCGCGTGGGCGTGTCCAGCTTCACGATGAGCGACTCCGCCTCGTCCAGCCGCGCCGCGTTGCTTGCACGCAGAACGACGGCATTGCTGCGCGTATCTGGCGTGACGAGCACCTTTTGCGTGGGATCGCTGTTGCCGATGGCGCTCAAATCGAGCAGCTTCGGTGCCTGCTGTGCCACAGCGGACGCATCCGCGAAATTGAGCTGCACGACCGAGATATGCGAACCCGACGCCGCTTCGATTCCCGCGATGATCGCCGCGATGCGTTTGATGTTGTCCGCGTAATCGGTCACGACCAGCGTGTTGTTGCTCGTGTTTGCGCCGATCGTATTGTTCGGCGAGATAAGCGGACGCAGCGTCGGCACGAGACCGTTGGCCGATTCACGATGCAACTGAAAAACCTGCGTGACGATCTGATCGCCGTTCGCGACCGGACGATTGCCCGCATACGCCGGCACGCCCTGCGTCTTCGCTTCCGCTTCCGGCACGATCTTGAGCACGCCATGATCCTGAAGCAGCGAGAAGCCCTGCATGCGCAGCGCGGATTGCAGTGTCTTGAGCGCTTCGTCCTCGGAAACCGGATTCTCCGACACGAGATCGAGCTGCCCCTTCACGCGCGGATCGACGATGATGGTCTTGTCCGTCGCGGCGCCGATGGCGCGCGCCACATCGCCGATATCGGCATGCGCGAAGTTCATCGTCACGGCGGCGAAAGCTGTATGCGGGATCAGCGCCGCCAGACATGCGCTCGCGATGAGCGTCGCGAGGCGCGGCCGTTTCGAAGCAGAAGCAGAAAGACAAGAAAAAAGAAAAAGCAAAACGCAAACGTTTGCACAGTCGGATAGTCGGCTGTTCATAATCATGTGGAACGGGAACCGGTAAGCGGATCGACGGGGGGCGGCGGAACGCCCCGATCGAATCTGCGCTGAAGACGCGGCGTCACTATCGTTGGACATGGCGCGCGTATCGATGGATGACGGCGAATCAAAACTCGTGAGCCCGCACTATAAATGATCCGTGCAATGACATTTGCGATCCGAAAGTTTCTGTGAGGAAAACGCTTACGCGGATTGCACGGCCAGCGCGATACGCGCAAGGCGATCCTGAAGGCTCCCGGTTGCTCAGGTTCGGCGTGCCGCCGTGCGCGCGCACGACTTCATCGACGATGGACAAGCCGAGGCCCACGCTGCCGGGACGCTTCGCCCCGCGCCGGATCGAGCCGCACGAACGGTTCGATCATTTTCCTGCAAGCGTTCGGCCGGAATGCCCGGCCCGTCATCCATCAAGTCGATGACAACAAGCTCGCCGCGCATGGCCGCCGCTAAGGACGCCAGCGCGAAGCTCGGTGCACCGGGCTGAATCGACAAGACAGGCCACGGAGAACGCGACACTTTCGCGCCCGAGCATCGCATCGGCACTTTGCCGTTGCTCGCGTGGCTGATGTCGGGCGCTTTTCCTACTTCGCCCAGGCGTAACTCGGTCACCGTCTCGACACTCAACCTCGGCGACATCTCGCCTGCCACGACGTCTTCGCCGACGGCGACCGGCAGCAAGGGCGAAGTGACCACTTCATTTCGCGTTCGGGAAACCCATGATGAGCAAGGTTCGCCACGCTATCGGGCGCTTCAAGGTCCCGGGGTGACGACTTTATAGTCGCAACGTTGAGGTTATTAATGCGTTCTGCGCCTGTCCGAAGATCAAATCGCCACGGTAGTTGATCTTCTCTGCAGCAGCGTTGCCCGCCTTTATCATAGTCAGGACGTGATGGGTATCCGAGGTTAAACGGTCCAGCATCCCTTTGGCGCAATCAAGGCACGTTGTACGATTTCTCAAATATTTCCGAGCTGCCTTTCGGATGAGTTCTTCTGCTACTTCGATGGAAAAACCGCTCAGAGTATCAACGCAAAGTTAATTCCCGGGCGCTTCATCATTTTCTCTCAATTACGACTAAGTTCGGCTTCGGTGCTTGCGTTTTCATAAAATTATCAAGGTAGCGCCTGTTGTTACTAGGCCGCAGATGCAACCTGCGCTAGTTGGGCAGTGTAGGAATTGGAGTTCCGAAAAGCGCCATAGAAAAGCCGCTCTGGCGATTAGTTCGTTGCCGACGGAGCCATACGCCATCGCCGACCGCGTGACGCTGGGGACTTAGCAAAAATCTATTGCCGGCACACGTTTTGAATAACAAGGCGTAGTTTGTCGCGCCTACACTGGTCTCCAACAACTCGCCAAGCGGTATCGGATGCGAGCGTCGCGGAACCCCGACGCAGTTGCGTTGGCCGTCCCGCGTCAACTCTCACATATCAGAGACTGGAGACTCGAATGAAGAACCTGATGCTCGTCGGCACTGCGGCTTCGCGCCCCGACGCTATCGGCACAATATTCACACTGCGCCCCGGCGGCGAATGGGAGACGGCCGACGGTATCCCGGCGGATGCATCCGTGCAGGCGATCACGCCACATCCCGAGCGCGAGAACCTGATCTTCGCGGCGACGCGCAAGGGCGTGTACCGGTCAATGAATAGCGGTCAATCGTGGCAGCGCCTGAACGTAACGGACGAAAACGCGCAATTCTGGTGCGTGGTCACCAGTCCGCATAACCCGGATACGCTGTTTGCAGGCACTGCGCCCGTCGGCTTTTATCGCAGCGACGATGGCGGCGATACATGGAAGAAATGTAAGGCAGATTATCCCGAGCGCTTCAAGATTTCGTTTGGCGCGTCGCGCGTAATGCGCATTGCATTCCATCCGACGGATCCGTCCGTGTTGTACGCGGTCAGCGAGATCAACGGTTTCTTGCTGAGCGATGACGGAGGCGAGACTTGGCACGGCCGCAATGACGGTCTGGTGGCGCTATCGCAACAGCCGCACCTGAAAAGCAAGATCGAAACCGACGACGACGCCGAAGGCATGTTCGATGCGCACTCGGTCGTCACCACGCCTGCCGATCCCGACGCACTCTTTTATATCTGCCGCTTAGGGATCTTCGAAAGCCGCAACAAGGGCAACACCTTCCGCGATATTAAAGTCGGCAAGTTCGCGCCATTCGCCTATACGCGCGATTGCCGCTTCGTCGCGGGGTCTCCCAAGAAGATGTACGCGTGCTTCAGCATCTCCTCGCGCAGCAATGCGGGCGCACTGTACGGTAGCGACGACCTCGGAAAGACGTGGTATCGCGCGGACAGTCAGGTCGATCCGCAAAGCACCATGCTCGGCTTCGGCGTGCATGCGACGGACCCGAACGGCATCGTTACCGTGACGCGAGGCGGACAGGTCTTCTACACGCTGGATGGCGGCCAAAGCTGGACCGAGAAACGCCTTCCTCAACAAGCCGGCGACGCATTCAGCGGCGCCATTCTTTAAGCGACGGGAGACGCTCGATATGGCAGAACGACTCAACGGCGTCATCCGCGCATTGGAAAGCGGACGGCGCATCGCCTTCACGTCATTCATCCAGGCCGAGGTGGAAAACGCCGTGAGCTTCGCGCAATCCGCGAACGACGGCGTCGTGTTCGAAATGGAACACACACCGTGGGACATTCGCGCATTGCGCGAAGCGATGCAGTTCCTTTTGCTTCGGCAGAAGATTGCGCAAGCGGGCTCGGCTGCCTGTCAAATGACGCCGCTCGTGCGCATCCCGCCGAGCGGCAGCGAGATGAATCAATGGTTCGCGAAGCAGGCGCTCGATCTCGGCGCATACGGCATCGTGTGGCCTCGCATCAGCACGGCCGAGGAAGCGTACAACGCCGTGGCCGCGTGCCGCTATCCGCGTCTCAAGACCGCGCCCCTCTATGATCCGGCAGGCTTGCGCGGCGATGCGCCGATGCCTGCTGCCCGCTATTGGGGCTTGTCGCAGCAGGACTATTACAAGAAGGCGGACGTATGGCCGCTTGCACCCGAAGGCGAGGTGCTCGTCACGTTGATGATCGAGGATACGTCCGCCATCGAGAATCTCGAAGAGATTGTCAAACGGGTTCCGGGCATCGGCGTGCTGTTGATCGGCGAAGGCGATCTCACGCAGGAACTCGGCTGTCCACGCCAGTACGACAACCCTGAACTGCTGCGCATGATGCGTCATGTGCTGGAAGTGGGCAAGGCGTTCGATATTCCGGTCGGCCATCCGCATGTGACCGAGCAGAACGTCGAACGCGTGATCGAAGACGGTTATCGCTTCCTGATGACTTTTCCCAAGCGCGATTTCTCCGCGCTCGACACGGGACGCAAGCTCGCGGGACGCTGAGCGGATCGTCAAGTACTGGAGTAGACATGACAGAGAAACTGTCCATCGTGCTGGGGCGGCACGGTCAGGTTGCGGACTTGCGCAACGGCGCGGTGAAGGTCGAAGGCTACGCGCTTGACTTTATCGATATCAAACGCATGCCGGACGCATACCGCGCGATGGCGCGCAGCCAGCCTTACGACATCTGTGAGATGGCGCCGACGTCATACCTCATGGCTGTCGCCGACGGCGCGCCGATCACCGCGCTGCCGCTGCCGATGACACGCCGTTTTCGTCACGCGGGCTTGCAGCGCCCGCTGTCTTCCGATCTTAACGAGCCAAAGGACTTGGAAGGAAAGCGCGTAGGCGTTCGTGCGTATTCAGTGACGGCCGCCGTGTGGACGCGGGGCATCCTCGCCGACGAGTATGGTCTCGATCCCGACAGCATTACGTGGTTCACGGAAGAAGACGAAAACGTAGAGAGCTTCGTGCCGCCTTCCAATGTGCAACGCGTGCCATCAGGCAAGACGCTCGCTGGCATGTTGCGCGATGGCGAGCTTGATGCGGCGTTCGCAGGCCTGGCGGGCGCGGGCGACGATGCGGGCGAACTCGTCGAAGTCGTCGCCGATGCGAAGGCGCGCGAACGCGACTGGTATCGCAGAACGGCGATTTATCCGCTGCATGGCGTGATCGTCGTCAGGAACGATGTGCTCGAAAAGCATCCGACGCTTGCCCTCGCTTTGTTCAACGCGTTCACCAACGCCAAGGAGAATTATCTCGAGCGGGTGCGTACGGGCAGTGCGGCTGAAGCGGAAGACAAGCGTTATCTGGCGCTGGCCGAGCTTGTCGGTGATCCGCTTCCCTATGGACTGGAAGAAAACGCGCAGTCGTTCGCGGCGCTCGCGCGCTATGCCTACAGACAAAAACTCATCCCGGTGCTGCCATCGCTTGAAACGGTGGTGTACGACCCCCGCACAGACGCCATCGCGCAAAGGAGGCGCGCATGAACGCGACCGAAACGATTCACTTAAGCACGATGCTCGGTACTTATCCCAAGACGAAGCCGCTTAAGGAAAGGCAAATCCTTTCGCCGCTCGTCACGCTGGACATCGCGCCGGTCGATACGGCGCAGAAAGCGTTCAAGGATGTGGTGCGCGGCCTGAAGTACGACGTGGCCGAACTGGCAATCGTCACGTTCTTGCAGGCGTATGAAGCAGGCAAACCTTATCGCCTGTTGCCGTTCGTCATGAACGGCATGTTTCACCACAAGAGCATTCTCTGCCGCGCGGGCGACGACCTCGAACCAGAGGCGCTCGCAGGCAAGACCATCGCGATGCGCTCGTATGCGCAAACCACGCCGACATGGGTGCGCGGCATCTTGTGCGACGAATACGGGCTCGATTTGCAGAGCGTGAAGTGGTTGAGCCAGGAGGGCGCGCATGTGGCCGAATATACCAATCCTTCTTGGGTGACGCAGCAAGCGTCATCGCTTGGACTGGAGGACATGCTGCTTGCAGGGCAAGTGGACGCAATTATTGCGGGCGGTGCATTGTCGGGCGATCCAGGGATCCGCACGCTGATCGACGAACCGAAAGAAGCCGCATTGCGCTGGCACGAACGCACCGGCGCGGTGCCGATCAATCACATCGTCGCCATCAAGGAAGATGTCCTGGGGACGAGCGACGAACTCGTGCGCGAAGTATTTCGCATGCTGTGTGAAAGCCGTGCGGCAAGCGGCGACCAGGCATCCGGGACGGGTGTAGATATGCAGCCGATCGGCTTCGATAAACTGAAGGCTTCGCTTGAAGCAGCCATTCGGTACGCGTTCGAGCAGAAGCTAATCCTGAAACGCTACACAGTGGATGAACTCTACGGCAGGGTCGCCGATATTCTGAGTTAGCTCGGCAACGAAGCGCAGAAATCAGCGCGGAAGAATCAATCGAAGGAGACGGATGTGGCCTCACCCATCAATGGTATGTCGTTTGTCAGGCTCAGCGCGCCCGATCTCGGCCGCATGCAGGCGTTCCTCGAAGATTTCGGAATGGTCGTCGCGCACAAGGACGCCAAGCGCCTCTATATGCGAGGCGTCAGCAATACGCCGTTCCTGCACGTGACCGAACTCGGCGAGCCGGGCGTCATCAGCTTTGGATACGAGTTGCGCGATCCATCCTTGCTAGACGACGTCGCAAAGCTCCCCGATGCGCACGGTATCGAAACGCTCGATGCGCCCGGCGCCGGCAAGCGCGTGCGCCTGCGCGATCCCAACGGCTTCTGGCTGGAACTGGTCGCGGGACAGGAGCGCGTGAGTCCACTGCCTTCGCGTGTCGTCGTGCGCGGAGCAGACGGCGAAAGCCGTGCGCTCGGAGCGGCGCGCGTGGTGCGCATTGCGCATACCGCTTACGCGACGCCGAATCTCGCGGACACCGTCGGGTGGTATCAACGCACGCTCGGCCTGCTGCCAACCGATGAGCTGTATGTCGGCTCTGCCGATAACGTGATCGGTCAGTTCGATCGCGTCGACCTTGGCGACGAGCTCGTCGATCATCACGTCATCTTCCTGATGCGTGGTCAGCGTGCGGGCATGCATCACGTCTCGTATCAGGTGGAAGGCGTCGACGACATTTTCTTCGGCTACGACCATATGACGCGCGGCACACACGATCACGTGCGCGGCATCGGACGTCATGCGCTCGGCAGTCAGATTTTCAACTACTGGATGAGTCCTTTCGAGCAGATGCATGAACATTGGATCTCGCATGAAAAGATGAATGCGTCGAGCAAGTTCAATCGCATTCAGATCGGCGAGGGCATGAGTTACGACACGGGCGAGCGCCCGCCGGAGCGATTCGTGAAGCAGGCGACGCCCATCGTCGCGTGGAATGCCTGACGCGTTTCTTTCAAACATCAACGACACGATAAAGCAATGATCATCGATTGCCACGGGCACTTTACGACAGTGCCGAAGGCGCTGCACGAATGGCGGCGTCAGCAGCTCGAAGCGCCGGGCGGCCAGTACGGCGCGGCGCTTGCCATCTCCGACGACGAACTGCGCGAAGCGCTCGAGAGCAAGCAGCTTAAGGTGCAGCGCGAGCGCGGCCTCGATATGACCTTGTTCTCGCCCATCGCGGGACAAATGGGCCATCACCTCGGCACGCTCGAACACAGCATCGAATGGTCGACAATGGCTAACGACGTCATTCATCGCGTCTGCGAGTTGTACCCGCAAAATTTCACAGGCGTGTGCCAGTTGCCCCAGTCGCCCGGCGCGGACCTTGGCGCATCGGTGCGCGAACTCGAACGCTGCGTGACGGAGCTGGGTTTCGTCGGCTGTAATCTGAATCCGGACCCGTCGGGCGGCTACTGGACCGACAAGCCGCTCACGGACCGCATCTACTATCCGCTCTACGAGAAGATGGTTGAACTCGATGTGCCCGCGATGATTCACGTGAGCAGTTCGTGCAACCCGTGCTTTCATCATGTCGGTGCGCATTACCTCAATGGCGACACGACCGCCTTCATGCAGTTCTTGCTTTCGCCGCAACTGTTCGAGGACTTCCCGACGCTGCGTTTCGTGATTCCGCACGGGGGCGGCGCGGTGCCATATCACTGGGGACGGTATCGCGGTCTTGCGCAGGACATGGGCTTTAAGACGCTCGATGACGGTCTGATGAAAAACATCTTCTTCGATACCTGCGTGTATCACCAAGCTGGAGTCAACTTGCTGGCGGAAGTCGTGCCGCACGAGAACATCCTGTTCGGTTCCGAGATGATTGGCGCAGTCAAGGGCATCGATCCGACGACCGGCCATCACTACGACGACACTCGCCGTTACATCGCTGCGACGCCGAACCTCTGCGATTGCGACCGCAAGCACGTGTTCTACGACAACGCACTCGCGGTTTATCCGCGGCTGAAGACAAAGCTGGCGTGACTTCTTAGGGGAAAGGACGATGGATCTGGGCATTGCAGAAAAAAAGGCGCTCGTGTGCGCGTCGTCGCGGGGCTTGGGTCTCGCATGCGCGACGGCGCTTTCCCGCGAGGGATGCGAAGTATGGATTAACGGACGTCATGCCGATGCGCTCGAAAGCGCGGCTACGCAGATTAAAGCGATCACGGGCAAGCGGCCGCATATCGTGGCCGCCGACATCGCCACCGAGGAAGGGCGCACGGCGCTGTATGAAGCGTGTCCCGCGCCGGACATTCTCATCAACAACAATGCGGGGCCGGAGCCGGGCAAGATTACGGACTGGTCGCGCGAGGACTGGATTGCGGGCGTCGAAGGCAACATGCTCGCGCCGATCTTTCTGATCAAGCAATACGTGCCGGGGATGCGCGAGCGGCGCTTCGGGCGCATCGTGAACATTACATCGGCCATGGTCAAGTCGCCAAGTGCGACGATGGGTCTTTCCGCTGCGGTGCGAGCGGGTCTCACGGCATTGAGCAAATCCGTCCAGCGTGATTCGGTCGTCGACAACGTGACCATCAACAACATGCTGCCGGAGCGCTTCGATACGGATCGACAGCGTTACATGGCAGATCGCATGTCGAAGAAGGAAGGCATTACGGTCGACGATGCAAAAAGGCGCATCGCCGCGACGATCGCCGCCAAGCGTCTCGGCGATCCGAAGGAATTCGGCGATGCATGTGCCTTTCTATGCAGCGCACAGGCCGGCTTCATCTCCGGACAAAATTTGCAACTCGACGGCGGCTCCTACGCGGGCCTCGTATAACAAGGGGAATGATTCGTGAAATACGCAAGCTTTTCTATCGACGGACGTCCGAGCTACGGCACCGTTGTCGACGGTGGTGTGGTCGATCTCGGCAAGCGGATAGGGGACCGGTACCCGACGCTCAAGTCCTACATCGCCGCAGGTACGCCGCATGCGCCCGAGACCGATCAGGGCGCCGACTATGCGCTAGCGGAGGTAAAGCTTTTGCCGCCCATTACCGATCCGACGCATATCTGGTGCCTCGCGCTCAACTACCCCGAGCACCACAACGAAGTGCAGGCGGCCGGGCGCGTCCAGGAATTGCCGAAGTCGCCAGCGCTGTTTTCGCGAGCTGTCGATTCGTTGGTTGCGCATGACGAGCCGTTGCGCCATCCGGGAGTCAGCGAGCAGTTCGACTTCGAAGGGGAACTGGTGGTCGTCATCGGCAAAGAGGGGTTCCAAATCAGTCAGGACGACGCGTTTGAGTACATTGCGGGATACACCGTGATGAACGAGGGGAGCGTGCGGGACTGGCAGTTCCATACAAGGCAAATCACGCCCGGCAAGAACTTCTATCGGAGCGGCTCCATCGGTCCTTGGATCGTGTCGAGGGACGAGATTGCCGACGTGGACGCGCTCACCATTCGCACCACGCTCAACGGCGAAGTCATGCAAAATGATTCGGTGAGCGCGATGGTGCATAAAATCCCGCGGTTTATCGAATATGTGTCGAGCATGGCGCCGCTGTACCCTGGCGATATTCTGGCGACGGGTACACCGAGCGGCGTCGGCTTCTCGCGCAAGCCGCCGGTTTTCATGAAGGAGGGCGACGTCTGCGAGATCGCAATCGAAGGCGTCGGTGTGTTGCGCAATCGGGTCGGCGGGGAATGACGCGACTTCGAAGTGCTGGTCAATAAATTCGGGCACACAATGGAGAAGGTCGAGCCAGCGGTATGCGGCAGCGAGGGCAATGATGGTAAGCCAGCAAAGCCGTCGAAGGAAGGGCAAGAGCTGCCAAGCCTCTGGCAACTGCGCGTGTTCGAGGCGGTGGCTCGGCATGAGAGCGTAACGCAGGCTTCGCAGGAACTGCTGCGCTCTCAGCCCGCGACGACATCATCCATTGCCGCATTCGAGACTTCACTAAGCGCAAGTCTCTTCGAACGGTCGACCACCGGCACCTGGCTTACGCCCGTCGGCGTCGCAGCGCTCGTGCGCGCGAGACGCATTCTGCAGGCGGCGGAGGAGGCTGTCCTGCTGCTCGGCAGCACCCGCAAGGTGTCGGCTCTCGCACTTGCGAGCGGCATCACACGGACGCAGATGCGCTGCCTCATCGCGATTGAGGAGCGCGGGTCGTTTCGTGCGGCCGCACGCATGCTCGGCATTACGGAGGCGTCGTTGCAGCGTGCGGCGCGCACGCTTGAGCAGAACCTCGGCGCGCAACTTTACCGGCATACCGCTTCGGGCATAACGACCACCGAAACGGGCCAAGCTTTCGCGCAGCGGCTCAAGCTCGTATGCAATCAAACTGCGGCGCTGGTCGAGACGGTCAAGGTCTACGAGTTTCCGAAGGAAAGGTCGGTAACGGTCGGCGTGCTGCTGCTCGACCCGACCATTTTGATCGTCAATGCCATCCGCGCGCTCAGCACGCAATTTCCCGACACGCGCGTGACCGTTTTGTCGGGCATCTACGAGTCGCTGCTCAACAAGCTGTCGAGGGGCGATATCGACTTCATGATCGGCCTGCTCAAGCAACCGGGACAGGCCTTCGATTTCGTCGAGGAGCCGCTTTACCGTGAGCGCTACTTCGTGGTGGCGAGCCGCAATCACCCGCTCACACGCACGATTACGCCCACCGTCGAATCACTGAGACGTTATCAGTGGGTATTGCCGCCGAAGGGCTCGCCTCGCAGAGAGGCCTACGAAAACCTCTTTTCAGAAGGGACGCCACCGCCCGCGAGCATCGAGACCTATTCGCTCTCCACGATACGCATCACGCTCGCGGAGTCGGACATGTTGACGATTCTGAGCTGGACCGAGATTCTTAGTGAACGGCGTTTCGGCTTTCTGGCGCCGCTTCCCGTCGACGTACCGTGGATCGGCCCGATGTTCGGCATCACAATGCGACGCGGCTGGGCGCCGAACGAAGTGCAGGCCGCCTTCCTTCACAACCTGAAAAAGAACGCCGCCGCCATCGCCGGAGAGCCGCTCGGAAACTAAATTATTTCGATTTCAATACGGCGAAATATTCAAATTATACGTAGCTATACTAAAGAACGTTGCTATACGGACGGAGACAATCATGCTTCAGGCGCAGCCCGGGCGCAGCCCATTTCAGGATCAATCGACGCTCTCGAACAATCAAAGGATACTGTTGGGCCTCGTCGGCATCGGCAGCATGCTGGAGTTTTGGGATGCATTTCTGATCGGCTTCACGATGGCCTTTCTCATCAAACCGTGGGGACTCACCTATGGCATCATGGGCGTCGTGCTGCTGGCGTCGGGTGTCGGAGCCATTGTCGGTGGCGTCGTATGGGGCAAAGTCGCGGACCGCTTTGGCCGCAAACCGGTGTTCGTGGTGTCACTGCTGCTGCTGGCGGCCGCGAGCGTCGGGCTCGCGTTCACGCCGGAACGTGGCTGGATTTACATGTCCGTGCTGCGTACTGTCATCGGCTTTTGCTCGGCCGGGTACTTCATTCAGATTGCGCTCGTGCAAGAGTTCACTCCGCCGAAGCGGCGTGGCATGCTGACAGGCATCGTCTCTGCGATTACAACAGGCGGTCTACTGCTGGGCGCGTTCAGCGGCGCATGGATCATTCCGTCGATAGGCTGGCGCTGGACATTCCTGCTCGGCGCCGCGCCCGCCCTGATCGCGCTCGTCGGTGCTTTCCGCATTCCCGAATCGCCGCGTTGGCTCGCGCTGCAAGGGCGGCACGACGCGGCGCGCAAGTCGGTCGCGTGGGCACTTGGCGATACGGCGTTCGACCTCGACAGCGAAGCTCCGCGCCCCGCGCCGTCACATAGCTGGTTCGATATTCTGCGCTGCCCGCGAAGCGTACTGACGACGGCGCTTGTCAACATCGGCCTGATCTCCGGCTATTACGGCGTCGTACTGTGGGCGCCTACGCTGATGTCACAGGTCCAGTCGTTCTCGCCCGTATTCGCATCGGAGGTGATGATCGGCTTCAGCGTGCTAGGTATCCTCTCACGTCTTGCCGCTGCGGCGCTCGCGGACAGAGTCGGCCGCAGGAAGACGGGAGGATCTTTCGCGCTGGCGGCGGCCGTCGCGTTGCTCGCCGCTGGATACGTGGGCCACGGAGATCTATTTTCGACGCAGTGGTTCTGGCTGCCACTGTTGGTCGCGTTTGTCTTTGCCGACGGCAGTCTTTCGGTCTGCGCCGCGTATTCGACGGAGATCTGGCCATCACGCTTGCGTGGCACCGGCTCCGGTTTCGCAGGATTGGCCGGCTCTGTCGGCAAGATTCTCGGACCGATGGGACTTGCGCTGACAGCGGGATCCAGCAATGTGGTCATGCCTTCCGCGACCGTGTCAGTGATCGTTCCCGCATTCCAGTTTCTCGCATTCTGCCTGTGCGTGTGCGGCGTGACGTATCTCACCATCGGTATTGAAGCGCGCGGCAAGTCGCTCGAAACATTCGACGAAACGGCGAACGAGCCGGAAGCCCGTCTGGATGCGTCGCGTCAGCGCAGTTGAGCGCGAACCGCTTGCCGGCAGAAGGCAACCGAAACAGCAAAAACAGATGACCACGGCGCGTTTTCAATTGGGCCTGCAAGCTCGGGGCAAATAGACTGAAAACTCACTGGACACACGATCAAAAAAACGCCAGGGCAGCATTGAAAATCGAACGGAGACACGATGAAGCGACTGCGACTCGGCATGATTGTGCCGTCCCTGAACACGATAGCGGAAGACGATTTCCGTGCTTTTTGCCCGGCCGATGTGTCGTACCACGTTCATCGCATCAGGCTGCGCAAGGAAAACGGCCGCGTGAGCATGGACAGTCTGACGCGCGCTTATCTCGAAGCCATCGACGAAGTGGAGTATCTGAAGGACCTGTCGCCTGATGCGATCGCCTTCAACTGCACTGGC
Organism: Caballeronia sp. LZ024; assembly: GCF_031451455.1. Classification (NCBI taxonomy): domain Bacteria; kingdom Pseudomonadati; phylum Pseudomonadota; class Betaproteobacteria; order Burkholderiales; family Burkholderiaceae; genus Caballeronia; species Caballeronia sp. LZ024. Next base: position 359,612 of record NZ_JARUXL010000002.1, read on the forward strand.
GCGAGCGTCGCCCACGGCAGCGGCTGCGACGTGGCGCTTGCCGCGTGCATGACCGAGAAGCTCGGCGTTCCTTCGACGAATACGATGGTCGCGATCAAGGACGCCCTCCGGTTCGTGTGCGCCGAAGCCGTTCTGCACGTCTGCCCGTTCGGCGACGATTTCTCGCGCGTGGAGCGCCAGTCGCTCGTCGACGCGAATCTGGACGTCCAGCGCACCGTATCGCTTGGCTTTACCGATGCGAAGGTCGCCGCGCAAATGCAGCCCGAGGAGATAGCAGAGACTGTAAAGATGCACGTGGACGGCGACACGCGCGCGCTGCTTCTGTCGTGTGCGAACGTGCGCGCATTCGAAGCGGTGAAGGTCCTTGAAGCCGAACTGAATCTGCCCGTCGTCACGAGCAATCAGGCGATGCTATGGGCGGTGCTTCAGGCGGCCGGATGGCGCGGCAACATTGAAGGCGCGGGCAAACTCTTTAACGGCAATTGACAGTTCCTAAATCGCTCATGCAGATCGTAGACGCTCAAGTACATATTTGGTCGCAGGGGGAATCGACCGGGCATCATCGGCGCACGCCTATCGACGCGCCGACACTTTCCGCCGAAATGGCACAGGCGGGCGTGGACCGGGCAGTGCTGGTGCCACCGCTGTGGGACCCTAGCGGCAATGGCTACTCGCTGTCACTTGCCGCACGCGAGCCGAACCGCTTCGCCGTGATGGGCCTTCTCGATACAGGACCGGAAGCCGCCGCGAGCCGCGTGCGCCACTGGCGCGATCAACCGGGTATGCTCGGCATCCGCTTTCTCTTCAACACCAAGGAGCGCGCGGCACCGCTTCTGGATGGGCGTTTCGACGACGTATGGCCCGTCGCCGAGGAGACGGGGCTTCCCGTTGCGATGCTTGTGCCCGGCGCTCTTGCGAAGGCAGGGGAGATCGCGGAACGTCACCCGCGCCTCACGCTGATTGTCGATCATCTCGGCGTGCCGCGCGGGGCGACCGGGCCAGGCGCGTTCGAACACCTGCCGGAATTGCTCGCCCTCGCGCGCTACGCGAACGTGTACGTGAAGGCAGTGGGCGTGGGTGACTATGCGCTCGACCCCTATCCGTTCCATTCTCTCAACGAGACGCTGCGCCGCGTGGTCGACACCTTCGGGCCGGATCGCGTGATGTGGGGAAGCGATCTTTCTCGCCTGCATCACCCGTACTGGCAATGTTTGGCGCACTTTCGCGAGAACTTGCCGTGGCTCTCCGCAGCCGATCGGGAAAGCGTCATGGGCGGCAATATATTGCGCCTGCTCGACTGGCAGCGCCGCTAGCGATGCCTTTGGATGTTTGGTAAAAAAGACGACGAACGAGCCAAAGCATATTGGCCTATCTCAGGAGACAACGATGCTTACCGCAGGAAGCTGGCCTTGCATCATCTTGCTGTATATCTTCGGCACTGTGGCGACCTCGCTCGTCACGCAGTCGGTGCCAATCATCGGGGATATCGCGAGCTATTTTCATCTATCGCATGCGGCGTCGGGGTGGGTCATTTCGATTCCGTCGCTCATTACCGCGCTATTCGCGCTTTTCGCGGGATGGCTCGTCGACCGCATCGGCGACAAGCGCGTTATTCTGGGCGGTTCGATTTTCGCGTTCGTCGGCAATATGGGCGTGTTTTTTGCGCACGACATCGCCTCGCTCTTCGCAAGCCGTCTTCTGGAAGGCGTAGGTTATCTATCGCTGACCGTGGGTGCCGTGACGCTCATCATGCGCACGACGACCGGCGCGCGCCGCAGTATCGCGCTCGGCCTGTGGACGTCGCATACGGCCGTCGGAATCGGTCTTACACTCAGCGTCGTCGCGCCGCTCGCGCAGCACGGAGACGCATGGCGCTGGGCGTTCGGCGGCCACGCGATCCTGATGGCGGCTCTCACCGCCGCCGCATTTCTGCTGCCCAGGAAGATCGGCCAGACGCATGACAGGCGGATCGGCGATATCTGGCTCGTCCTCAGAAGCCGCGCGCCGTATCGGGTCGCGCTTGCATCGGGAGCGTCCGCGTTCATTCAGACGGGTGTGATGGCCGCGTTGACCGTCTATCTTGCGCGCCGCTTTCAGATTTCGATCGCGCTCGCCGCAGGCATCGGCACGCTCGCTGAAGTATTTGTGGCAGTGGGCTGTCTGAGCGTCGGGCATCTGCTCAAGTCCGGCGCGAAGACCCGGGTCCTCGCGCTCGCGGGCGGTGCCGTGATGCTGGCGGGCGGCGTCGTGCTGTATCTTCCGGCGACCGCGCTCGTTGGTGCGTCCGCAGCGGTATGCGCGTTCTCGCTAGGCATTGGTGTCGTAAACGCCACGATCTGGACACTGGTTCCGTCTGCCGCGCCGACGCCCGCTACACTCGGCGCGACAAGTGGCCTCGTTTCACAGGCGACCTATCTCGGCGTGCTGCTCGGTCCGCCCGCCGTGTTCGCGACGTTCTACGAAGGCGGCTGGAAAGTGCGCATCGCGTTGATGGTCGGCGCGACCGTGTTGCAGCTCGCACCGATCGTCATGCGAACGCGTTCCGACCACGCATCCGTCAACGACGTACAACCACTCGGGCACCACTGATTCGTCGCATGCGTTACGCGCGTCGCACGACATAATCGCCCATCACGATACGGAAAATCACCGGCGCGCGTGCCGGAGCGCATCCGCGCGCCTATACAAAGTAAAACCACCGGGAGACAGAAGGTGAAGAATATCGTTGAACCCACCGAGAGCAAAGGCCTGATCCGTCGCGTATCAGGCGTGGCCGCTAGCGTTGTATTGTCGTCGTTAGTTGTGAACGGCGCACATGCGCAGAGCAGCGTCACGCTGTACGGGGTGCTGTCGACTACGCTGGAATATGTCAGCAACTCAAAGGGCAATCATCTTTTTGCTTTGTCCAATGGCGGGATGATGCCGCCGCGATGGGGCTTGCGCGGCGTCGAGGATCTTGGCGGCGGCACGCAGGCTATCTTCACCCTTGAGAACGGCTTCAACATCACCAACGGCGCGATGCTTGGCGGCACGTTTGGCCGACAGGCATATGTGGGCCTCAGCAACAGAGGTTATGGCACCATCACGCTCGGCCGCCAATACGAAGAAATGACCAACACTATGTGGTTCGCGACGTCGTCGAACGTGTTCGCAGGATACGGTGCACACATTGGCGACAACGACAACATGTTCTTCACAAACCGCTTCAACAACGCAGTGCGTTACGCATCGCCGGCGTTTGCGGGCTTGAGCTTCGCGGGCAGCTTCGCATTTTCGAACTCCACGCAGTTCTCGAACAACGACGGCTACAGTGGCAGCGTCTCCTATGTGCACGGGCCATTGAAGGTAGCTGCGGCGTTTACGCAGTTTAACCGGCGCAGCGCGGCCAATCCTTCGAACGTGACGAGCGGCGCCGTGGATAGCACGGGCTGGGGCTTCAGCTCCCCATTCGTGACGAGCCCGGGTGGAGCGGGTGCCGATCAGCAGCGCATCATGGGCGTGGGTGGCACTTACGACTTCGGTATATTCAGCGTCCTTGGCAACTACACGAATGTGCTATTCAACTATGCGGACTCCACGGGCTTGCGCCTTCAAAACGTCGAGGGAGCGATCTACAAGTTCATCCGTCCCGACTGGGAAATGGGCGCGGCGTATGTCTATACGCACGGCGACTATTCCGTCGGGCGCTCGACTCACTACAACCAGTTCGATATCGCCTCGCACTACTTCCTGTCCAAACGTACGGACCTGTTCCTGATCGGCATCTATCAGCGCGCGAGCGGGCCCAACGCATTCGCGCAGATATACACAACGAGTCCGTCCTCGAGCAAGAGTCAAACGCTTGTCGAAGCAGGCATCATGCACAAGTTCTAAAGGGCTGGCTGCTTACTTCCTTTGTCCGGACTCTGCGTTGACGTCGATCGTACCGCCGAGCGCGGCGTTGCCTGTTTTGATCGCTTTGGATGCAGCGGCCATTTGCATGCGCCGCTGCGCCGCTTGCATGTTGGCGGGATAGGCGGGATCGTCACCTGACGGCATGTATCCGATTTGCTCCAGCTGACCGAGCTCGGCGACAAGTCGAGCATGGCTGACGTTGTCGTTTTCGCCCGAGGTTGCGACGAGCGGCATGCCCAAGAAGACGCAGAGGAGAAGTGTGGTGCGGGTAGTCATGATTGTCGCTGCAGAAGTAAGGGTTAGCCATTTTAGGGTTTTCCCCATAATCAGATAGCCTACTAAGCAATTATCGATCGCGCGTAGCATCGATTCGATGGCGCTGGCGTTTTGGCCAAACTGCGATTGGTGGGCTGATGGCGGGTTTGAGTTCACTCTTCAGTTTGGCCAAGCCTGATGATGTCGCGGTTGCATGTCACAGCTTGCTCTGCGTCTCTCGGCATTTTGCCCACGGTCGTCACGCCGTACTCCGCTCCTGTTTTTGCAGCTATCGGTCGGAGCGGAATGATTGCAAGCACGAAACAAGGGCGCTTCGCCTGAGATTCGGCCTGGCCTAGACCACCGCGCTCAATCCCTGATAGGACGGTTTGAATACGCCAGCGCGCTCGGTACAACCATCGAGCTAGTGAACACGCTTGCCAAGCATTACAACTTCGGTCTGAGCTACAACGCAACGCGATCGTATCCGTTGTTGCTGTTCATGCACGACCGGTGAGACCGGCACGCAGACGCGAAACACGCTCGCGAACACGATGTACCGTAGGATCCCGCCGGTCTTCGATCATGGAACCGCAGCGGCAGAAGTGGTCGACGATCACGTTCAGGACATGCGTCGTCTCAGGGACGACTTAAGGCGCGCACGACCGCCCCGTTCTTGCGCAGCGAGCGGGCCGAATTGGGTGATCCTCGCCTGCGCGCGTGGTAGATCGTGTCCTCTCGTGGGATGTCACCGGCTTTGCCGATTCCGTTCTTGCATGGACCTCGGTTTAGGGACATCGAGCCGCCTTGCGGCTGCCCGGTCTTGGCTCTGTCGCGACAGCCTCTCATACGGTGCTCGGCAGCGCCAGCGCCGCAGCGCTCAACCCGAATTTTGCAAGCAGGCATTCACGACGTGATTGCATCGACGCTTCAACCGATCTTCAGCGCTAGCTCGGTACCGCGTTTAATCGGCAGCGTGGTCGAAATGAATCCGTTAGCCGGGTCGCGGATGAACGCGAGAAAATCCGGCTCCGCGTTGTCGTTCAACACATAGCCGCCGACGCGTAATTGCGGCGCGACGATTTCGATCACCGTGCGGGCGAGCGAAGGACCTTCCGGTTGCGGCCAGCCGTCGATCAGCGCGAAGTCGATTGGGCCGCCGAGATCGCGCAGCGTATCGCGCGCGTCGCCCACGCGGATATCAGCGAAGCCGGCGAGCCCCGCGTCGGCGAGGTTTGCGCGCGCGGTGTCGACTTTCGCCTGCACGAGTTCAGAGCCGATCACGCGACCGCCGCCGTTATCGCGCATCGCCGCAGCGAAATAAATCGCCGACATGCCGATCGAGGTCGCGAAATCGACAACCCGCTTCGCGCCCATCGCGCGGCACAGAAGATAGATCAGATTGCCCTGATCGGGGTGAATGGAGAAGCCGTAATCGGCAAAGGCTTCCGCGTTGTTGCCAGATGGGCGATCGAACGCATCGCGCGCAGGAAAGCGCCGTGAGGCATTCATGCGCTCGATGGTTTCCAGTACGCGCGCATCGCGGATCGGGCTCGGCCCCGTGCCTTGCGGGATTTCTCGTGACATATCGATTCTCCTTCGGTTTAAAAATTGACGCAGCAGGGTTTATGCCGCATCTGCCATTTACGGCGCGGCGCTTGCGACCTGTGCCGCTTCCTTGCGCCAGCCGCCGCCGAGCGCGGTATAAAGCGTGACCGCATTCGATTGCTGCGCGGCGCGGTCGGTGATGAGCTGCGTCTGAGCGCTGAACAAAGTGCGTTGCGCCGTTAGCAGCGTGAGAAAGCTGTCGAGGCCGCCGCGATAGCGCGCGTTCGCGATGTCGTAGTACTGCTGCGCGGCATCGACGTACTGAGCATCGGCGTCGGTCTGATCGGCATAAGTGGCCCGCGCGGCAAGCGCGTTCGCCACTTCCTTGAAGGCCGTCTGTATCGTGCCTTCGTAAGCGGCGACCTGGATGTTCGTCGATATCTTCGCGGCGTCGAGCGTCGCGCGCAGGCTGCCGAATTCGAAGATCGGCACGGTGATCGACGGTTCGAACAGCCACGCGCCGGTTCCGGCCTTGAACAGCGACGATAGTGCGTCGCTTGCGGCGCCGCCGGTCGCTGTCAACGAGACGCTCGGGAAGAACGCAGCGCGCGCTGCGCCGATATACGCGTTGGCGGCCTTCAACGTGTGCTCCGCTTCTACGATATCTGGGCGCCCGGTGATCAGCGACGAGGGCAGGCCTTCCGGGACGTCCGAGAAGAGCGGGGCATCGGGCAGCGTGCGGTCGTCGGGGAAACCATCGGGCAACGGCGAGCCGATCACTGCGACGAGGTTGTTGCGATCCTGCTCGACGGCGCGACGGTAGGCCGCGAGGCTCGACATCGCGCTCGTGAGCGACGTGCGCGCGGATTGCACGTCTTCCATCGATCCGCCGCCCAGTCGCGCGGCGCGCTGCGTCGTCTCGTAGGTATCGCGATACGAACTGACGGTGCGCTCCGTCGTGGCGAGCAGCGCACGGTCCGACAACCACGCGAGATAATCGGTCGCGATCGTCGAAATGAGGCTGATTTGCGTGCCGCGGCGCGCGGCATCGGTCGAGAGATACTGCTCCAGCGCCTGATCCTTCAGGCTGCGGATGCGTCCGAAGAAGTCGAGTTCCCACGTGCTTGTGCCGAGTTCCATGCTCACGCCTTGGCTCGTCGAGCCCGACTGATGCGAAGCCGTCCGCGTGGCCGTCGCCGTGATCGATGGTCCGAGTTCGGCGCGCACGATGCGGTATTGCGCTTCGTACTGCGCGACCTGCAGGGCCGCTTGTCGCAAGTCTCGGTTGTTCGCAAGTGCGAGCTCGATCAGTTGCCGCAGCTCCGCGTCCTGCACGAATTCGCGCCAGTCGGCGAGTACGTCGCCTTGAGCGGCTTCGACCTGCGTCGGATTCGACGAACGATACTGCGGAAAACTGGATGGAACGGGCGCGGCCGGGCGCTCATAGTGAGGCTCCAGCGTGCATGCGGCCAGCGCCGCGACGACGCAGAAAGTCAATGCGCGGCTCAGTGTGCGGAGCTTATTCATGCGCGGCTCCTTCGTTCTTCCTCCGGTCGGATCCTATTCCTTTCACAAGCACGAAGAACACCGGCACGAAGACGATCGCGAGAACAGTAGCCGCGATCACGCCGCCGAGCACCCCATTGCCGAGGCTTTGGCGGCTTGCCGCGCCTGCGCCGCTCGCAAGCGCCATTGGCAGGACGCCGAAACCGAATGCGAGCGATGTCATCACGATAGGCCGCAAGCGCAGATGCGCGGCTTCGATCGCCGCTTCGCGCAGGCTGCGGCCCCGCTCATGCAGCGACTTCGCGTATTCGACAATCAGAATGGCGTTCTTCGTCGCCAGTCCGATGGTGGTCAGAAGGCCGACCTTGAAATAGATGTCGTCGCTGAAATCGCGCAGATGCGCCGCGACGAGCGCGCCGACAATGCCGAGCGGCACGACCATAATCACCGAAAACGGGACCGACCAGCTTTCGTACAAACCCGCGAGGCAAAGGAACACCGCGACGAGCGACAGCGCATAGAGAAAGAGCGCCTGAGATCCCGCCAGTTGTTCCTGATACGACTCGCCCGTCCATTCCATGCCGATGCCTGACGGCAGCTTCGCGACGAGCGCTTCGACAGCTTTCATCGTGTCGCCGCTGCTGATGCCGTCCGGACTCTGCGCGGTCATTTCCATCGACAGACTGCGGTTATAGCGCTCGACCTGCGGCGCGCCCGTGGTCCAGTGCCCGGTGGCGAACGCGGAGAACGGCACCATCTGATTGTCGTATCCACTCGCGCCCGTGGTCGTTGTCGTGGACGTACTCGTGCTTGCTGCATTTGCCGAGGTCACGAACCACTTGCCGATGTCGGACGGCATCATGCGATATTGCGGCAACGCCTGCACGTACACTTTCTGAATGCGCCCTGTATCGACATAGTTGTTCACGTAGGTGGAACCGAACGCGGTTTCGAGGGTGCTGTTGATGTTCTGCGCGCTCACGCCGAGCGCCGACGCCTTGAGATAATCGATATCCACTTCGTATTGCGGCTCGTCCGTCATGCCCGCGGCGCGCATGCCGCTGATTCTGGCGTTCTTTGCGGCCTTCGCGAGCAACGCGCCTTTCGCTGCGACGAGCGCATCATGACCGAGACCCGCCATGTCCTTCAGTTCGAAATCCACGCCGCTGTAGCTGCCGAGCCCGTGCACGGCGGGCGGGTTCATGGCGAAGACCTGCGCCGTCGTGATGGAACGAAAATGCCGGTTCGCTGCGTCGATGATATCGGCGGCGCTTTGCCCGTCGCCGGTGCGGTCTTTCCAGTCCTTGAGCTTTATCATCGCCATTGCCATGTTCTGGCCTTCGCCGGCGAAGCTGAAGCCATCGAGCATGACGATATCGGCGATCTCCGGCAGGCTCGTGAAATACGACTCCACTTGCTTTTCGACTTCATTTGTCTGCACGCTCGAACTGCCGGAGGGCAAGGTGATCAGAGTCATGAACGTGCCCTGATCCTCGTTCGGCAGGAACGACGACGGCAATTGCCAATAGAGCAGTCCGGCCACTGCGCAGATTGCGGCATAGGCCGCCATGGAGCGTAGCGGACGACCGACCAGGCGCGTCACCAGCCGTTCATAGCGGCGCGTGCCTTTCTCGAACGTGCGCTCGAACCATGCGAAGAAGCCGCGCCGCTCGCGCGCCGGATCGATGGGACGCAGTAACGTCGCGCACAGGGCGGGAGTGAGCGTCAACGCTAGCAAAACCGACAGCACCATCGCGGAGGTGATGGTCAGTGAGAACTGACGATAGATCTGACCGGTCGATCCCGACATGAATGCCATCGGGATGAACACGGCGGTCAGCACGGCCGTCACACCGACGAGCGCGCCGCCGATCTCGCTCATCGCCGCGATGGTTGCATCGACGGGACTCGCGCCTTCGCTCAGCAAACGCTCGACGTTCTCGACCACGACGATTGCATCGTCGACCAGAAGCCCGATCGCCAGCACCAGCGCGAACAGCGACAGCACGTTGATCGAGAAGCCGACCGCCGACATCAGCGCGAACGTGCCGAGCAGCGCGACTGGCACCACGATGATGGGAATGAGTGTCGCGCGCAGATTGCCGAGGAACAGGTACATGACGAGAAACACAAGCACGATTGCTTCGATCAGCGTCTTCACGACTTCCGTTACTGACGCCGATATGAACGGCGTCGTGTCGTGTGGCACGCTGATCGCGACGCCGCCCGGCAACTGCTTTTGCAGCACGGCGAGTTCAGCGCGGACCGCCTTCGCGACGCTCAGCGCGTTCGCACCTGTCGCGAGCTGGATGCCCATTGATGCTGCGGGCTTGCCGTTCAGGCGCGAAGTCATGTCGTAGGAGTCGCCGCCGACTTCGACCTTGCCCACATCCTTCAGATAGACGCGCGAACCGTCCGTGTTCACGCGCAGCAGGATATTGCCGAAGTCTTCCGCTGTCTTTAGAAAGCCGCGCGTGACGATGGTCGCGTTGAGCGCCTGCGACATGACTTGTGGCGAGCCGCCGATCTGTCCGACGGACAACTGCGCGTTCTGATAATCGATCGCGGAAGTGACATCGCTCGGCATCAGGCCGACGCTCTTCAGCTTGACCGGGTCGAGCCAGACGCGCATGGAATGCTGTGCATCGAACAGCACAACCTGGCCGACGCCGCTGATCTGCGTGATAGGGTCTTCGAGCCGCGTCGCGACGAGATTGCCGAGATCGATGGCATTTAGCCGTCCGTCGGCGGACGTCAGTGAGACCATCATCAGGAAATCGGAGGACGTCTTCGTAATCTGAATGCCTTCCTGCTGGACGACGGTCGGCAAGGACGCGTTCGCTTCCTGCACCTTGTTTTGCACCTGCATCGCGGCGACATCCGCGTTGGTGCCCGACTTGAAGGTGAGGGTAATGGTGGCCGTGCCCGCCGAACTGCTCGACGACGACATGTACATGAGGTTGTCGATGCCGATCATGTCCTGCTCGATCACCTGCGTGACGGTGGTCGCGAGCGTATCGGCGGACGCGCCCGGATAGGTCGCGCTGATGCGGATGGACGGCGGCGCGACGCTCGGGTATTGCTCGACCGGCAGCGTGCGCAAGGCGATCGCGCCGATCATCATGATGACGATGGCGATGACCCACGCGAGCACTGGCCGATGTATGAAGAAGCGGGAGAGCATGAAGTCAGTCTCCCTTCGCCAGTGCCGCCGTATCCGCCGCCGCGCGTTCGACGGGCGCGACCCTCATGCCCGCGCTGAGCGTTTGCAGATTGTCGATGGCGATGCGCTCGCCCGCGCGCAATCCGCCCGACACGACCCAGTCGCTGCCGTAGGCGTCGCCGGTGGACACCTTACGGCTTTCGACCACGTTCTGCGCATTGACGACGAGCACCGTCGAAACGCCGCCGGAGCTGCGGCTAACGAGCGTTTGAGGTACGAGAACGGCGTCGCGTTCGCCTTCATTCACGCGTGCGGTGACGTACATGCCGGGCAGCAACTGGTGCTCCGGGTTGGGAACCAATGCGCGCAGGGTGATCGAGCCGGTTGTCGGATCGACGGTTACATCGGAAAAGAGCAGTTTGCCCGGATGCGGATACGGCGCACCATCCTCGGTCTGCACCGTGACTTCGCTGGTGCTGGTTTGCAGCGTGCCCGCCGCGACGGCCTTCGTGAGCCGCAATGCGTCGGCGCTCGAACGCGTGACGTCGAGATACAGCGTGTCCATCGACTGGATGGTGGCGAGCGCCGTTGTCTGGTCCGACGTCACGAGCGCGCCCTCCGTGACCGCCGACTTGCCGATCTTCCCGGCGATCGGCGCGACGATGCGCGTGCGCGCGAGGTTCACGCGCGCGGTTTCGAGCGCGCCACGATCCGTAACGATTTCCGCCCGTGCTTCGTCCGCGGCGGCGAGGTAGTTCTCCACGTCCTGCTCGCTCACGCCTTTGATTTTCAGCAGTTCCTTGTAGCGTTGCGCGGTGACGTCCGCGGCTTTCGACGTGGCGATGGCCTTCTGCAGCGTGCCGAGCGCGGTATTGTAGGCGGCCTGATAGCTCGCGGCATCGAGCTGATACAGCGGTTGTCCCTGCTTGACCGTCGAGCCTTCGACAAAGAGCCGCTTCTGCACGATGCCGTCCACTTGCGGGCGCACGTCGGCCAATTCGGTCGAGGACAGGCGGCCGGAAAGATCGTCCACCATCGGGATGCGCTGCGCGCGCAGCGTGTTCACCGCGACTTGCGGCGGCATTGCGTTGGCGGATGGGGGCGCCGCGGACGCGGATGGATCGCTGCATCCGCCGAGCGCGAACATGAGGGCTGCGATGGCGACGAGGAGGTTTATCGTTGATTCTTGACCAGGCATGTTGGAGAGGTTCGATGGCGGCGCGCATGATGTGCCGAAGGCTCCAACGATAAGGGTCTGCCCGTATAACATCAACTAAGTTCTTGATTCATATAGACATTCACATATTGTGTCGAGATTGACACGAAGCGGCGGCACGTTCTGTAAGAAAATCCGGGGAAGGCGCCGGCACGCATCGCAATGGAGTGCGCGGGCGGGAACTCATCGTGACGGCATACCGAATTGAACGACACCCAACTTCTTCTCGTCGAGGACGATCCCGACATCAGTGCTGCGCTCGCGGATTTTCTGCGCGGCAAGGGCTACGCCGTGCAGATAGCCGGAAGCGCGGAGACGGCGCATGAGATCCTCGCGCGCGGCGCATTCGATTTGATCCTGCTCGATGTGATGCTGCCCGGCGAGGACGGATTGAGCTTTTGTCGGCGTGTGCGCGCATCGGGCGGCCCGCCAATCATCATGCTCACCGCGCTGTCCGAAGCCACCGACAAAGTGATCGGTCTCGAGCTCGGCGCGGACGACTACGTCACCAAGCCCTTCGATCTGCGCGAACTGCTGGCGCGCATTCGCGTCGCGCTGCGACGCCGCCAGTCGAACGAGGCTGGCTCGAAGCAAGAGAGGGACAAGGCGCCGCCTACGGAACTCGTGATGAAGTTTTCCGGCTTCACCTTCTATCCGTACCGGCGTTTTTTGCGCTCGCCTACGGGATTGCGGGTGCCGTTGACGGGCGCGGAAACGGATCTGCTGCTGGTGCTGTGTCAGCATGCGCGGCGGGTATTGTCGCGCGAGGAACTCATCAGCCTGACGCGCGGCCAGAACTTTCCGATTGCGGCGCGTTCTGTCGATTTGCTCGTGAGCCGCCTGCGTCGCAAGCTCTCCGGCGACGATCCGCTCGACGACCCGATCCGCACCATGCGCGCCGATGGTTACGCGTTTCAGCCCGACGTGACGATCGTCTGATGCGGCACTTCTTCGCAACCACGCTCGGCCAGATTCTCGCGATCGTCGCGTGTTCCTCGGCCGCGACCTTCATGCTGTTCATCGCATTGCTGTTCTATCCGGGCGCGCCGCCGAGTCCACCGTGGCCGTGGCAATCGACGTATCGCATCGAAGGACTCGTCAACGTTCTCAGGAATCTGCCGCGCGCGGAACGCGCGAGCGCACTCGCCGCGGTGCAGCGCCCGAATATGGCCGCCCGGCTGATCGACCGGCCGGTGCGCTGTTCCGGGAGCACGTTCGATACCCACGACCTCGAAGCCGTGCTAAAGGAAGAATTGTCCGACGCGCAAGGACTGACGGTACGTTCGTGCGATCCGAAAAATCCCGTCCATGATATGCAGGTGATCGTTCCGCTCGGCGACGCGACGCTTGAAATACGCACGGATCGGGTCGGCTCCGAGCCGCCTCGCTTTACCTTTCCGTTCTTCGGCGCGCTCTTGTTCCTGTGCGTGGGCGTGGCGGCGTTGTCCGCGTGGGCGGTGTCGCGCGTCATTCGTCCGTTGCGGCGCCTGTCCGAGAAAGCCGATGCCTTCGGCCGCGACATTGCGATCGCGCCCATCGAAGAAGAGGGACCGCTCGAAATCCGGCGCGCGGCGCATGCGTTCAATCTGATGCAAGAGCGCATCACGCGGTCGATGCAAAGCCGCACGCGTATGCTCGCGGCGATCAGCCACGATTTGCGTACACCGTTGACCCGCATGCGCTTGCAAACCGATAATGAGGACAAGGAAATCGACCGCGCCAAGCTATCGCGCGACATCGAGCTGATGCAGACAATGGTCGCGTCCGCGCTTACGTTCCTGACGAGCAACGCGAGCACGGAGAAGAAAGACCGGCTCGACCTCGGCGCGCTGCTCGAAACGCTGTGCGATGAATACGCGGAATCGGGCGTCGCGATCCGTTATGAAGGGCCGGCCCAGATCCCGTTTCTATGCCGTCCGGACGGCATCCAGCGCGTTTTTTCCAATCTGATGGACAACGCCATTCATTTCGGCAAGCTGATCGTGGTTACGGCGACTGTCGGAGACGAAAGCATCCGCGTCGATATCGCGGACGATGGCCCAGGCATCCCGCCCGATCGTCTAGGCGAGGTGATCGAGCCGTTCGTGAGACTGGATCACGCACGCACGAAGCGGCGGGGAAGCGTGGGGCTCGGCCTGTCGATCGTCGATGACATCGTGCGCGGGCATAACGGAACTTTAACCTTGTTCAATCGACCCGAAACCGGACTGATTGCGCGAGTGACACTGCCAATCTCGGAGGATTAGGCAGTTCACCATGCTGTCCGTGTCTCGCGTTCAACTTGAGGCGCGGAGCGGGCCTGGACACCCTGGCCACTCGGGTAACGGCCGTTGACCCCCTGCAGCGCGACAGGCGTCAGTGGATCGTCAAGACATGTTCGCCATTCCTGAGCGCCGACATTCGATCGCACCGCACCGGGAATAACAGCAAAGCGGCGCGCTGCGGCCGCAGGGCTGTGGAACGGCGAGCGTCGGTCAAGGCCGACTGCTTTTCCCGAGCCGTCAGCGTGGATGGCTAAACGACCCGTCAGCGGTGCTTTGATGCCGGATCGTGCGACGGACAGTAGAGGTCCGTCGCGCACGATTATTTATGAACTTGCACGGTCCCTCGTGGCACCAAGGAAACACGAGCAGCTGCACTACCTCGATGCAGGCGACGCTGCTTGTCACAGAGCAGCAGGACCGACCCGTAAATGCCCGAGTTGCTCGACTGACATAACGCGACCGCCGCCGCGCTTGCTTGCGTTTTCCAGTCGACGAGCCGGTGCTGCCAGAAAGAGTCGTTCGCGCGCACAAACATCTGGACCTTTCGACGTCGATGGTGGTCCACTTACAGGCCATGCGGTGCCGGAGTAGCGCCCGCGGTACGAAGCAAGCATGGCCGAGTTCCAGATGCCGTGCTTGTGACCAGGGATGTCACGAGCTGTTCGTCTTCACGCTTCGCGCGTCGCTTGTCGTTCGTCGACAGTCAGTATCCGCCTTTCCGTGCGGTGACAGCGCTCGTATCTTTTACTCGCGCATTGAACTCGCGGTGCTGACCTCACTGGCCGAAACCTGTGGGGCGGCGCTGTTTACGCAGCGCGGCGAATTGCGTTGCCGGATGGGATGCAGCACGTTGGGTCGTTGCGCGTCGGAACTAACGCGAGAGCTTCCGACGACGCGACCAGTCTGGCTACGACTGAGAATTGCCGGCGCTAGGCGCTATTGCCGTGACTCCGATGATCAGCGCGCCATAGACGATCGCTCGCAGTCCGGCCCCCGCGCCGCTCGCGTTAAGAAGCGCGTTGATAAGAAACAGAAACCCCGCAGCAGTCCAGATGCCGGTCGGACTTGGCCTGCCACCCGAGACTTGGGTGCCGCCGATCACGACCACCGCTACCGAAAGCAGCATGTAGTCGGCTCCCATGTCGAGCGTCGCCCCGCCGGAAAAGGCGGCGAGCAGCAGGGCCGCAATCGCGGCGAGGACCGAGCAGCTTACATAAGTCAGGCAGTGAACCAGCGTCACCCTGATGCCCGCGAAATTGGCCGATGACGAAGAGACCTGCGCGTTGCCGTTGCGCTCGGGCACCGCATCGCATTCGACAAACTGCCCCATCGCGCGAATGATGGCTTCTTTGCTCAGACCCGCCGCATCCAGCGTTGCCACGACGGCGCCGTTGCGCATGACCATGACGCGGTCCTTGGCGAGCGATGGCGACTCGCCGGCCGTTGGGTGCTCGGCCCGATAAACGCCCGCATGCGTGACTTCGAGGTACGGCAGGCAGACGACGAAGGTGCTGCCAAGCCCGGGGCCAGCGCTCCACGCATAGACAGAACCGCCATGTGCCGTTACAAGACTGCGCACCAGCGCTAAACCAATTCCCAGTCCGCCCTGTGACCGGTCGGCGATACGCTCTGCCTGTGAGAACAGTTCAAACGCGTGAGCGGTGACATCGGCGGTCATGCCATTCCCGTTGTCTGACGCGACCAACTTAACGTTCCGGCTTTCAACGCGCACCTCCCTCCGGCGTGTATTTTGCGGCGTTGGCAAGCAGATCGGCCAGCACTTGAATCAAGCGCTTCTCGTCGCCGCGCACAAGCGCGGCCGCAACAGCTGACCTTGCCGCCGCCGCGCACTTATACGACCGTTGGTACGATGTGCACGCATTTTGCCTGGACCCGTCTAAACCGAGCCAAGTAGCCATCCTGTTTTCGGATATCACCGAGCAGCGAAACAGTGAGCAGCGACTGAGACGAAGCGAACGCGGCGCCCGAGCGCCAGCACTCCTGGCAGAAGCCGCCACTCGCCGCCTTGACGCACTTTTGGAGGTGGCGCCTGTTGGGATTGTCCGAAATCGCGTCGCCGAAGAAATAGCTGGGCTAGCGTCCCGACCGGTGCCTGCCGATGGCGCGCATGACATTGTGATTTGCCGTTCCGGGGGTGGCCGCTAATGTCCGCTGGGCCCAGCGCTTGCCAGTACAGCACGACAAGAAGCGGGAACCAAATGCTTTCCACGCACACTTCCATCTGGACTGCTGATCGGCCATCCGTTCTGGACGATGCAGACGGCGAACGCATGGCGAACATTAGTCAACTTCTACAAAAACGTGAGCATCATGGGCGGCCTGCTCCTGCTGTGCGTCACGGGTGCGGGCCGTTACTCGCTCGACCGGCGCTGACCGTCGCCCGGCCCGTTCACTGGCTTTCCGGCTTCGACCGCGCGCCGTCGCATCTGACGATCCGGCAGGCACAGCAGCGCGAGCGCGATGCAGGGCACGACGCCGAGCGCAACATAGGCGAACCCGAGACTACTGGTGCGTTCAGCGAGATAGCCGAAGGCGGGCGGGCCCGCGACCACGCCGAAATACGTGAAGAACAGCGCGCCGCCGGTGACGGATGCAACCGCGCCGCGCGGCGCGAGCCGTGCCAGTTCGCCGAGGAACACGCCGTTCCATCCGATCGCCGTCGCGCCGAACACCGCGGAAACGACACACAGCGCCTCGATGCCCCAGTGCGTGGCGAACGAACCCGTCGCCACGCAACTCAGCGCCATGAGCACGCAGACGGCCATCAGAACCCGCCGCGACGAGCCGATGCGATCGGCGAGATGGCCCCACAGCAATCGTCCGGCAATGCCCGCGCCCTGCGCGACGGCGTAGATCACGCCGGCCTGCGCGAGCCCCATGCCGGCTTCGCGATGCAGGAACGCCATCAGGTAACCGCTCACGGACAACTGGCACGCGGAGAACAGCAACGAGACGACGGCCATCGAGCGCAGTTGCGGATGCGCGAGGACCTCGGCGATCGGCCGGTACCAGGTCTTCGAGATGACGAGGCGCCCGGTCGCTTCGGCGTCGAGTGTGCGAAGCGGGCTGCTGACGAGCGAGACGGCCGCCGCGAGCACGGCGAGCCCGCCAAGGCCGGTCTGCCACGAAAAGAATGTCGCAATGAACGGCAGCGCCGCGCCGGTGAGCAATCCGCCGAGCGGCACGCCCGTCTGCTTGAGCGAGAACGCGATGCCCATGCGCGCGGCAGGCGTGGTCCGCGCGAGGATCTGCGAGCTTGCCGGCGTGATCGGACCATAGCCGAGCCCGCAGAGGAGCGCGGCGAGAAGCCTCAGGCTTGGGTTGTCGACGCTCAGGAGCGCGAGCGCGAGTGCTTGCAGGAGGAGCGCCGCTTGCGACGCCCGTACAGGACCGAGTCCTGTCACGACCGCGCTGCCGATCACGCTGCCGATCATCGCTCCGAAATAGACCACGGCGAGGAACACGCCGACCGCGGCCGGCTGTACGCCCGGAATCGCCGGCGCGAGAATCGGAAACGCGAGTGTGGCGGCGGTGGCGACGGCCTGGATTGCAAGCGTGCAGGCGAGCGTCACGATCTGGGCGCCGAGGCTTGCTTGCTCGGGCGGTGCGGTCTGCCGGTCGTTCATCGGTGCGTGTTCGGTGGGTTGAGCTTCGGAAGACTGTGCGCTTGCAACCGCTCGCGACGCTCAACTGGCTTTTTGCCGGTGCGGACCGCGATACCACGTCGGATAGAAGAGACGGACGGCGTCGCCTTCGGTGCGCAGCGCGTGGCAGCCGTCGAGTTGAAACGGCTGCCGCTCGGCCGACGCGTTGATCTCTTCGCTCATGGTCTGAAAGGCCGCCGTGGCGACCGCGCCGATCAGTTCGGTCAGGTGCGAGCAGCCCTTCACGCCGCCGAACAGTCCGCGCACCTCGCGCATGAATCCGGCCGTGATCGTCATGCCGATCAGCTTCCGGTAGTCGGGCGCGACGCGCTCGCAAAACCCCTCGTAGGGGGCGACAGTAGATTCGGCGCGCGCGTCGACGATCACGAAAGCGGTGCTGACCGTGAGACAGAGGGACATTTCGTGGATCGGATCGCCTGCGCTGCGGGTGACGCCGTGCGACACGCGGTCGTAGGTTTTCGTATCGACGAGATGGCCCTCGATGTCGTACAGGCCGTCCTTGCGCTTGTAGCCGCGCAATTCGACGCGTCGTCTGTGAAGCAGTTCGCGCTCGACCGTAGCGAGTACCATCTGCCTCTCCTCGATCAGAATGCGGCCGCGAGTTCCGGCACGACCGTGAACAGATCGCCGACGAGGCCATAATCGGCAACACCGAAGATCGGCGCTTCAGCATCCTTGTTGATCGCGACGATGACCTTGCTGTCCTTCATGCCGGCCAGATGCTGGATCGCACCCGAGATACCGACTGCCACATACAACTGCGGCGCGACGATCTTGCCGGTCTGCCCGACTTGATAGTCGTTCGGGACGAAGCCCGCATCGACCGCAGCACGCGATGCGCCCAGTGCCGCGCCGAGCTTGTCCGCCAAAGGTTCAAGCACCTTCGTGTAGTTCTCGCCGTTGCCCAGGCCGCGTCCGCCAGAAACGATGATGCTCGCGCTCGTCAACTCGGGACGGTCCAGCTTCGTGAGTTCACGGCTCACGAACTGCGAAACGCCTGCGTCGGCTGCCGCTTCGATCTTCTCGACCGCTGCGCTGCCGCCTTCGGCTGCCACCGGATCGAAGCCCGTCGAACGCACCGTGATGACCTTGATCGGATCGCTCGATTGCACCGTCGCGATGGCGTTGCCCGCGTAGATCGGACGCTCGAAAGTGTCGTCGCTGTCGACTGCGGTGATGTCGCTGATCTGCGCGACGTCCAGATGCGCGGCGATACGCGGCGCGATGTTTTTGCCGTATGCCGTAGCCGGAGCCAGGATGTGCGAATAGTCCTTGGCGATATTCAGCACCGTGCCGTCGATATTCTCGGCGAGCCCGTCGGCGAGTTGCGGCGCGTCGGCGAGCAGCACTTTGGAAACGCCTGCGATTTTCGCGGCGGCATCGGCTGCGGCTTGCGCGTTCGAACCTGCGACCAGCACGTGAACATCGCCGCCGATCTTCGAAGCCGCCGCAACGGTGTTCAGCGTTGCCGCCTTGATCGACGCGTTGTCGTGTTCTGCGATAACCAGAATCGTCATGTTCGTTCCTTTAGAGCACTTTGGCTTCGGTCTTGAGCTTTTCGACCAGCGTCTTCACGTCCGGCACCATCACGCCGGCGGAGCGCTTGGGCGGCTCGGCGACTTTCAGCGTCTTCAGGCGCGGCGCGACATCGACGCCGAGATCAGCCGGCTTCAACGTTTCCAAAGGCTTCTTCTTCGCCTTCATGATGTTTGGCAGCGTGACATAGCGCGGTTCGTTCAGGCGCAGGTCGGTGGTGACGACTGCGGGCAGCTTGAGCGAAAGCGTTTCCGAACCGCCATCGACTTCGCGCGACACGGTCGCTTTGCCATCGGCCACAACCACTTTCGATGCGAACGTCGCTTGCGGCAATCCAGCCAGCGCAGCCAGCATCTGACCGGTCTGATTCGAATCGTCGTCGATGGCCTGCTTGCCGAGGATCACCAACTGAGGTTGTTCCTTGTCGACCAGCGCCTTGAGAATCTTCGCGACCGCCAGCGGCTGCAATTCATCAGCCGATTCGACGAGAATCCCGCGATCCGCACCGATCGCCATCGCCGTGCGCAGCGTCTCCTGACATTGCGTCACGCCGCACGACACGGCCACGACTTCAGTCGCAATGCCCGCTTCGCGCAGACGCACCGCTTCTTCCACTGCGATTTCATCGAACGGATTCATCGACATCTTTACGTTCGCGATATCCACACCGCTTCCGTCCGACTTCACGCGAACCTTGACGTTGTAGTCGACCACACGCTTGACCGGTACAAGAATCTTCACACTGACACTCCCTGAATGGATGTTTCCGCAGCGATGCGCTTCGCACGGTCGATGACCGGCTTGTCGACGAGCTTGCCGTCCACGGCGAACGCGCCCTTGGGGTTCTCCGCGAGCCGCGCGAGCACGCGTTCGGCCCATGCGCGGTCCTCGTCGCTCGGCGCGTATCCGCGGTTCACGGCATCGACCTGCTTCGGATGAATGCACAGCTTCGCGCCGAAGCCGAAGCGGCGGCCAAGCGCGACGTCCTCCGCGATGCGCGCGGCGTCGTCGATGGCGAGCGTCACGCCATCGACCGGCGCGGGCAGCCCGGCATAACGCGACTCGATCACGAAGGCCGAGCGCACCGCATCGAGTTCACGGTCCATGCCTTCGACCCCCGCATCGACGCAATAGTCGAACGAGCCGAACGCGAGCCGCGCGACCGCCTGCGCCTTCGCGACCTCGCGCATGCGCACGACGCCCATCACCGTCTCGACCAGCGCGACGAGCGCCGCGTCCGCGCCGAGCCGCGACGCGATGTCGCCCAGCTGATCCGGGCATTCGGACTTCGGCACCATCACGTTGCGGACCGGCGAGTCGTGCAGCATCGCGACATCGTCGGCATGCCACGGCGTGCCGGACGCATTGACCCGCACCATCACACGGCGACGGTCCGCGCCGGACAGCGCCGAACGCAGCCATTGGGACAACTGCTCGCGTGCTGCGATCTTGGCGTCGGGGGCGACGGCGTCTTCGAGGTCGATCACCACTTGATGCGCGGCGCTCGCGAGCGCCTTCGCGAAGCGCTCGGGGCGGTCGCCGGGTACGAACAGATAACTGCGCAAGGTCATGCTGGTTCCCTCGTCAATTCATGCGGAGTTCCAGCCGCGCTGGAACGTCTCGGAATAGCTGTAGCGGTCGGCGGGATGAATGATGATCGCGCCTTCGACCACATCGCCGCGCCGGTTCAGATAGCGGCGGCACATCCACAACGCGGGCGAGCGCGCCTTTGCGTTGATGAGCCGCGCGATGTCGGCGGGCAGCGCGATCGCGCGAATCTCCTGCTGCACTTCTGCGATCTGCTCGCCGAACTGGCGCTCGATCATCGTGAAGAGCGGCGTGTGCAACTCGCCCTCGTCGATCACGAGCGAGCGGAACGCAGGATGAATGTAGGCATCGGTGTGGCAGATCGGATCGGGGCTGCCCGGCGAGCGGCGCAGGCTCTTTACATGCAGCCACGTCTCGCCGGGATTCGCGCGCAGCAGATCGCAGACCGCGGGGTCGTCGAGCGGCTCGGTCTCCTTCGAGAGGATTTCGAGCACCGTGTCCGCCGTATAGCGCTGCAGGTCGCTCAGTTGCTGCATCACTTGCCGGTAAGCGCCCTCGGTCCTGAGCGCCTTGACCGTCGTGCCGACGCCCGGCTGCCGCACGACCATGCCCAACTGCACGAGCTGCTTGACCGCTTCGCGCACTGTAGAGCGGCTTGCGCCGAACTGCTCGCAAAGCTCGAATTCGGTCGGGATCGTCGAGCCGACGGGATAACGCCCGCTCTGGATCTCGTTGACGAGTGTCTGCGCCAGTTGCATGTAACGCGGCTGCTGACCGAGTACTGTGACCATCGATGTGCCTGCACGTGAAGAAGTGGACGGACGCGCGCGTCCGTCGACCTCTTGTGCGCGACTCATTGCATCCTGCATGCGAGCCTCATTGCACCACGGCCTGGTCACGAAGCGCGGCGATTCTGCCAGCATCGTAACCGAGTTCGGCAAGCAGCCGATCCGTGTCGCGGCCCAGTTCGGGGGCGGCCTGCTTCGGCAGCGGATCGCTCACGCGCACCGGCGCCGCGACACCGCGAATCGCGCCGAACTGCGGATGCTCGGCCGCGACGACGCCCTCGCGTTCCGCGACGAACGGGCTGTCGAGCGCCTGCTTCACGTCGTACACCGGCGCGGCGGGCACGCGGCCGCCGAGGCGCTTGAGCCATTCCTCGGTGGTCGCAACCGAGAGCGCGGCGTCGAGTTCCTTTTCCAGCACATCGCGATTCGCGAGCCGCGCCTTGAAGTTGCAGAAGCGCTCGTCGGTGATCCACGACGGCTTGTCGAGCACCTCTGCGAGCACGCCCCAGAACTTTTCCTTGTTGCACATCAGGAAGATCCAGCCGTCCTGGGTCTTGTACAGCTGGCTCGGCGTCAGCGACGGATGCGACGAGCGGCGGTCGCGCCCGGTCACCACATCGCCGTTCAGATACCACGTCGCGACATAGGCGAGGTTATGCAGCGCGACATCGAAGAGGCTCACGTCGACGTCGCGTCCCTTGCCGGTCGCGCGCGCTTCCACGATGCCCGCAAGCAGCGCCATCGCGGCCGTGGTGCCGGTCATCAGGTCGATGATGGAAAGACCGAAGCGCGCGGGCGGGCTGTCGGGCTCGCCCGTCATGGAGAGATAGCCGGCCTCTGCCTGCATCAGGTAGTCGTAGCCGGGCCACGAAGCACGGCTGCCGGTGCGCCCGTAAGCCGACAGATGGCCGCATACGATCGCCGGATTCGCCTGGCTCATCTGCTCGTAGGTGAGGCCGAGCTTCGCGGGCAGATCGCCGCGCAGGTTGTTGAAGACGGCATCGCTGGTGGCGACGAGATCGAGCAGCACCTGGCGCGCGTTTTCCTTTTTCAGATCGAGCGTGAAGCTCGACTTGTTGCGGTTGAACGCTTCGAAGAAGTGGCTGTCGCCTTCGCCGAAGAAGTGCGGGCCGACGAGGCGCCCCACGTCGCCGCCTTCGCGGAAGTTTTCGATCTTGATGATCTCGGCACCGAGATCGGCGAGATGCTGGGTTGCGAACGGGCCGGCGCCGTATTGCTCGACGGCGACGATGCGAACGCCTGAAAGCGGCAGACTCATACGGGGTTCCTCTCGATCAGTTGCTTGGCGATGATGATGCGCTGCATCTCGTTGGTGCCTTCGCCGATGACGAGCAGCGGCGCGTCCCGATAGAGACGCTCGACGTTGAATTCCTTCGAATAGCCATAGGCGCCATGAATACGCATTGCTTCGATGCTGTTTTCGAGGCCGGCTTCCGTGGCGAAATACTTCGCCATGCCCGCTTCCATATCGCAGCGCTCGCCGCGATCGAAGGCGCGGGCGGCGGCGTCGGTGAGCAGGCGCGCGGCCTGGACGCGCGTCGCCATTTCGCCGAGCTTGAGCGCGATCGCCTGATGCTCGCAGATCGGCTTGCCGAAGGTCTTGCGCTGCTGCGAGTACGACACGGCTTCATCGAGCGCCGCCTGCGCGATGCCGACGCCGCGCGCCGCCACGTTGATGCGCCCGAGTTCGAGGCCGTTCAGGATCTGCTTGAAGCCGCGTCCCTCTACACCGCCGATCAACCGCGAAACCGGCACGCGAAAATCGGTGAACGTCAGTTCGCACGTGTCGATGCCCTTGTAGCCGAGCTTCGGCAGCTTGCGGCTCACTTCGAAGCCCGGTCCTTTCTCGATCAAGAGCAGACTCATGCCGCGATGGCGCGGCTCGGCCTTCGGGTCGGTCTTGACCAGAAGCGCGAGCGTGTTGCCGTACATGCTGTTGGTGATCCAGGTCTTGTTGCCGTTGACCACGTACTCTTCGCCTTCGCGGCGCGCCGTCGTGCGGATCGCTTGCAGGTCGGTGCCGCAGTCAGGTTCGGTCAAGCCGATGCCGCCGCGCAGTTCACCCGTCGCCATGCGCGGCAGGTACTCGCGTTTCTGTTCCTCGGTGCCGTTGCGCTGTACGGTCATCGCCATGATGACGTGCGAATTGATGATGCCGCTCACCGACATCCACACCGCCGACATGCGGTCGATGATCTTCGCGTAGGTCGAGGTGGAAAGGCCGAGGCCGCCGTATTCCGGCGCGATCAGGCAGCCGAAGAGACCCATCTCCTTCATCTTCTCGACGATCTCGTGCGGATACTCGTCGGCGGCTTCGAGCGCGTGCACGTACGGTTTGACTTCGGTCTTCAGGAAGCGGTCCAGCATGTCGAGGATCAGCGCCTCGTTTTCCTGCGCTTCCTGCGCGTGATCTGTTTCGATGGTTGCCATATGAACCTCTCCTTAAGCGGGCTGACGCAGGATGCCGGCGAGTTGCTCGACGCTCGCGCGTTCGAGCCCGAGCACGGCTTCGCGAATCTGATCGGCGCGATCGCGCGACACCACGCGCTGCGCGTTGTCGTAGAACTTTTCGACGATGCCTTGGTTGGTCATCGGCCGGTCCGACGAACCGCGGTTGATCGCTTCGCGATGCGCGAGGCGGCGACCGTCGCGCGTCGTCACGATCACCTCGCCCGTGTAGTGGCGCGGGAACGTCGACTCCGGATCGACTTCGTATTCGACGCGCTGCGCGAGCGCGAGCACGGCGGGATCGGCGAGGGCGCCTGCATCGAGGTCGTCGAGCGTGAAGCGGCCTTTCAGCAAGCCGGTCGCGACGATGTACGGGATGCTGAACTGCGCGTCGTAGCTGTTGGCCGGGCGCTTCTTGTTCGCGACCGGCTCGCACACCACTTCGACGACCGGACCCGGTACGCGGACGACGACCTTTTCGATCGCATCGCCGGCGAGACGGTGCTCGCGATGAAGCGCGATGGCGGCATCGGACGATGCGTGCGTGAAGTGGCACGCGGGAATCGGCTTCAACGCGACCTGCTCGATTTCCCACGTGTCGCCGAGGCCGGCGGTCGCGATCGACAGATCGGGTGTCGCGTGGTCGGACAGATACAGCGCGTAGAGTCCGTAGCGGCCTTCGTAGGCGGCTCCCGGGCCGATGTAGCCGTGCTTCGCGAGCGTTGCGGCGGTGGTCGCGCTCGCGGCGGCCCAGCCCGGATGCAGGCGCTTGGTCCACGCGCCGTCTTCGAGGAACTCCATGCTGCCCGACGCCATCGAGAGCACGATGCCTTGCGCCTCGACGGCGGCGTGCTTCGAAAGCCCCATCAGTTTCGATGCCGCGAGCGCACAGCCGAACGCGCCGACGAGCCCCGTCGGATGAAAGCCGACCTTGTGAAAGCCGCCTTGCGCGACGGCGCCGACGCGCGTCGAGACTTCCATCGCGGCGATGTAGGCGGCGAGCATCTGCGCGCCGCTCGCGCCTTCGCGCTCGGCCAGGCCGAAGGCGCACGGCAGGGCGCTCGCGGTCGAATGGATCACGCCGCGCGAGTGCGTGTCGTCGAAGTCGAGGCCGTGCACGAGCAGGCCGTTGGCGAGCATCGCATCGCGCAGGGCGAGCCTGCCCGACTTGCCGAACACCGTCGACGGGCCCGTGCCCAGTTCGCGCATCGCGGCGAGCGTGATGTCCGCGTAGCCGAAGGCGGTGGTCGCGAAGGCGAGACCGATGCCGTCGAGGATCAGATGCTTGGCCCGCTCGCGGACCGCCGACGGAATGGCGTCGACGGTCAGGTCCAGCGCGAAGCCGGCGAGGCGGGTCGAGATGCGGGGCGTGTCGTTGCGTGCGTTCATCGTGCTACGTCTCCGTTTTGAAGCCCGAACGGTTCGTCGAGGATCACCGTGTCGGGCGAAACCGCTTCGAGGGAATATTGATTGGCATCGACGCCGAGCGTGAGGATCGCGATGACGAGCAGAAGCAGCACGCCCGACACCATCAAGAGCACGCCCAGCACGCCGAACTGTGCGTAGAGCAGCACCGCGCCGTACGACGTGATGATCGAGGCGAGCCGTCCGCACACGCCCGCCGTACCGGTGCCGCGCAGGCGCAGCGCCGTCGGGAAGAGTTCGGGCACGTAGCTGAAGAGGCCGAGCGTCACGACCACGTAGATGCACGTGACGAGCGTGAAGCCGACGCAGGCGATCGCCGCGTTCGCGACCATGTGCGGATAGATGAAGCCGAGCACGATCGTCGCGAGGCTGAAGGCGACGAGACCCTTCGCCCGTCCGAGCCGGTCCGCGCAGAAGAAGCCGAGCAGGGCGCCCGCCGGTGCGCCGAAGGACATCAGGAGCGTAAAGCCGAGCGAGGTCACGACGTCGCGTCCTTCGCGGACGAAGAACGTCGGCAGCCACGCGACGAAGCCGTACACCGCCACGTTCACCGCGATCACCGTGAGCGCCGCCGTGACCGTGCGTCCGATCATGCCCCGGCGCAGCAGGGCGCGAAACGGCTGCGGCGGCACTTCGAGATTCTGCGTGCGCGAGCAGGGCGGAAGCGGCCCGCGCTGCGCTTCGACTTCGCGCTCGATCGCGCTCACGGTGTCTTCCGCTTCCTTCAGGCGCCCGACCGATTCCAGCCAGCGCGGCGATTCCGGCATCGAATGGCGCAGCACCCAGACGACCACCGCGCCGATGCCCGCGATGCCAAACATCCAGCGCCAGCCGAGCGCGGGGATCACGACATAGCCGACGCTGGTCGCGATGAGCAGGCCCGAGTTGATCATCAGCGCGAGGAGCGCGGTCCAGCGTCCGCGATGCGCGGGCGGGATGAATTCGCAGAGCGTGCCCGCCGCGACCACGAGTTCCGCGCCGAGTCCGATGCCCATCACGAAGCGCAGTCCGATCAGCCAATAGATCGACGGCGCGAAGGCCGCCGCGATCGACGTGAGGCCGAAGAGCGCGAGGTTGATCTGATACGAGGAACGGCGTCCGAAGCGGTCGCCGAGATAGCCCGAAAAGCCCGCGCCGATCAGCATGCCGAAGAAGCCCGCCGAGACGAAGATGCCGTTCAGCTGCAGCGTCGAGAAGCCTTGCTTCACCATCGCAGCGGAGACGCCGGCGGCGAGATACACGTCGAATGCATCGAGTGCCGCGCCGGCGCCGATCAGGCCGAGGATCTTCCAGTGAAAGCGCGCCATCGGCAGTCTGTCTAGCCGCGCGCCTGCGCTTACGTTTTGGTTCACAGATGTCTCCAATGCTGTGAGAGGGGATCGAATCGCAGCCCGTTTCTGTGCCGGGTCGGGGTCCGTTGCGAGCGTCGTGCCGGCGGATGCCTGCGCTCAGTCGCCCGTGCCGTAGCCGCGTTTCGCGATCAGCGCCGTGCGCACGAAATCCATCACCGGCGCGCCGTCCTGCTTGAACGCGCGGGTATGGACGGTGACGATGCCCTGCGTCGGACGCGACTTCGATTCGCGCTTTTCCAGCACTTCCGATTCCGCATAAAGCGTATCGCCGCAGAAAACCGGCCCGGTCAGTTTGATCTCCTTCCAGCCGAGGTTAGCGATCGCCTTGCCGCTGACATCGTTGACCGACATGCCGAGCACGATCGCCACCGTGAGGCCGCTGTTCACCAGCAGACGGCCGAACTCGCTTTTGGCGGCGTGCGCGGCGTCGCAGTGCATCGGGTGGAAGTTCATGGTCAGGAGCGAGAACTGGATGTTGTCCGACTCGGTGATCGTGCGCCCTGGCCGATGTTCGTAGATGTCGCCGACCGTGAAATCCTCCAGATAGCGGCCGTAGCTCGCGCGGTAACGCTGGCTGCCCAGTTCCTGTGCCTGCATCATTCCTGCCTCCTGTATCTCTTGGTTGTTTGTACGGACAAAGTATCCAGCGCAGGCTTGCGGCATGTCAAGCGGGGAAAGGGTAAACCACGGGGAGTTTTTTAAAGGCTTGCTGGCGCCCGTCGGCTGGGCCGCTTCGTCGCTTGCGCCCGGGCGATGCCGTGCGACGCGCCTTCGTCCGCTTCCTCGACGCAGTTCCGGCCGAGCGCCTTCGCGCGATAGAGCGCAGCGTCCGCGAGCGCGACGAGCGCGGCCGGTCCCGCCGGCGTGCGCGCAGTCGAAGACGCGCAGCCGATCGAAATGGTCACGAGCGACACTTCGTCGAGCGGCCCGCGCAGCTTCATCGCGACGACGGCGCGGCGCATCGACTCGGCGATCGCGCGTCCCGCCGGGCGGTCGCAGCCCGGCAGCACGGCGACGAATCCCTCGCCGCCGTACCGCGGGACGAAGTCGCTCTGACGCCGCAGCGTGACGGCGAGTTGGCACGCGACGCGCCGCAGGCAGTCGTCGCCTGCCTGATAGCCGAAGGTGTCGTTGTAGCGCTTGAAGTGATCGACGTCGATCAGGAGCAGCGTGAGGGGCTGACCCGAGGCGGCGGTCATCGCGAATTCGCGCGGAGAGCGTTCGTCGAAACAGGCGCGGTTGAAGAGCGACGTGAGGCCGTCGCGCGCCGCCGACTCCTTGAGCCGCCCGGTGCGCTTCGCTCGGGTTGCGGTAGAGGCCGCTCGTCTCTACACCAGCATGCCGCGCGCGGCGCTCGCCAGCCCATCGACGCGACCCGCGCCGCATACCAGCCGACGCTGTAACGCGCGCCGGCGTTGAGCGTCAGCACGACGTCGACGAGTCCGGCGAACAGAGCGATCGCGTGCGCTGGAAGAGGAAATTGCTGTAGAAGAAGGCTGGATTCGAGCGTTATTCATTCAGGCCATCGTTGGGGAGTTATGCAGACCTTCCTTAGCGATCGACTGCCGGGCTTGCCGGCTATCAATGCCTCTGCTCCGCGAGCAATTCATGTTCGACCTGGCTTGCGAATGCCGAGTCACCGAATCCTAATCGAATAAAATGCTCTGAATTGCGTTCCGCAGCGGCATCACAACGAAGAAGCGCTTTCACCTTAGGCGTCGGCGCAAGCCGTTATGTAATCAATTCGAGGTGCCGCGCGCCGTCTGGCACCGCGTCGACGAGGAGCCGGCGATCGAAGGTCGCGAGCGTGCCACGATGCGCGCGCGGGAGCGCGAGCAGGTAGACATCGGTCACCTGATCGGTCGCAGGATTCGGCTCGCATCGACGTGTTGTGCATCGAGCAGGCTCACGTCGTCAGCCGCAAAACCGGCGGCTGGGATGCGCCCGCAACTGCGCGATGAGTGGTGCGGCAGCTGCCGGCGTCTCGACCGTGTTGGGGTAACGCGGATTGCCGATGCTGCTCAGCAGGCGGTTTCGGTCAGCAGACAGCTTGTCCAAGCCGGGTGCCCGACCTGGCCAAACCATGCGTGCACGGCCTATGCTGAACATGGCCAGCGTCGAGTAGTGCGATCACTACGTCGACGTCAAGCAGATAGGCCATCAGGGCGTCTTGTCGCGCAACTGATTGACGAGATTGAGCGTTGCCGGGGGCGCGGCGCGCGTGTTCGCCAGGACGGGCAGTCCATTGCGCACCGTTGGTGTGGTGGCTCCCGGCTGCAGCGCCGCCCGTGCGAGCGTCGACAGAACGCGACCGCTCGAAACGTGGTCGCGCTCGGCGCGGGCGCGTACGACCGCCATCACGTCGTCGTCGATATCAAGGGTCGTTCGCATAGGTTCTGCAAGTGATCATGCCGTAAGCCAATTATGGGCCTACTGCATCAAACATCACATCTCGCATCAATTTGGCAGCAATTCCGAATTTAAAGGTTTTCGAAGGGCGCCGGGGTTAGGCGGAAACACTGAGCGGCATGTAAAGTGGGGTTAGATCATGTAGCCCGCCAAGGGTGCAGGAAGCGGCGAGCGCCTTTGGGGAGGGCGATCACATGAGGCTATGCTCGCGCTGGCCTCGTTCAGCCGAGAGGTTTCAAACAATGCCGATTTTCAAACTCGCGGCGAGCTTGATGATCCTGCTTCGCAGTGGAGGTTCCGCGAGCGAGGCATGCTCAACGACGCGAAACGGCCGATCTGGGTAGCTGGAAAGCCGCTGTCCGAAAAGCATAATGCAGCGGCCGGCGTCGTGACGGCGCGAACCGTACGCAATACCTTGCGCGTCGGGCCGTTGGTCGAACGCTGCTTGTGCCCAGCGTCGGGTCTGCGCGTAGAAGGCGGGCAGACTCTCGATCAAGCGATGACGGTCCAGTCCCAAGGCGAGCAAATAGGGACTATGAAACGTCACGCACGGAATCGGATAGTCGAATGATATCCGGGCGATCCGATAGCTACCTAGCTTGTCGAGCTCGAAGCTGCCGGGCGGTTCCAATGATACGTCGTGAAAGATCGACTCCATGATCGCGCAGTTGAACGTACTCGCGGCATAGTACGTATGAACAGGAGTGGAATCGGGGAGGGCGAGCGGGGCGAACCGGGTGTCGCCCCAGCCCTCGGAAAAACTAAATGCCATGTTTGCGTGCGGATCGATCGAGTAGACGTGATACCACTCGCGTACTTCATCCTGGTCGATTTCTTCTACAACAAACGCTTCGGCCGGACCTGGTGTCGGAACCCAGTTCACGCGATGAAGCTCCTGCGATTGCGACGAGCCGCTGCCAAAACCTCATCCGGTCGATCGAGCGCATCCTTTGGCGCCACTGGCCTAGGTGTATCACTGCTAGAGCTTTGCTCCGCAATCCAGCCGTTCGGTGCATGAAACCACGCCGCGATTTTCCACATATCGGCGACCGGTCCCAATTCGGTGAGAATTTCTCGAATGATGGGCAGCGGCTGACACAGGGCATCGAACTGGTAGCCCGCGAAATACTCGCGTCCGTTCACGTTCACGCTAAAAATCCGACCGCGGCGCTTCCAGTCACTGGCTGGCTGAGATTTGCTGCTCGGAGGCGTCTGCTGCAGGGAGTTGATCTGTTCGGACGTGAGCCATTCTCCCGCCGCAAACACGGAACGGATCGTTTCTGCACGATGTTGCCGCTCGAAAAGCAAATCATCCGAAGGCTCGACGAGATGCGTGACCAGACGCACGATCTCATCTGCCCGCGCCAACATCTCGCGGCTCGCGTGGGGACTCGAAAACATGAGTCTGGCCGCCTTCTCGAAGCTCGCCTGAAACGATTCAGCGACCGCAAGATCGACGCCCTCGGGCAACTGAACGCTGAAATGGACAGACCGATTATCGGGCCCTTCGATCGGCGAACCTTCATCCACGATCATGACGACCTCCGCTTGACGACATTGCCACTAATTTACTACGGGTTGGCAATATCGGCAATACGCGTATCCGCGCCGAAGTGCTTCTTGAACCTAGCCGCGAACGCGCGGCCTTCCAGCAACGACTCTACGCGGCGGCCGTACTCCCACGCCATCGCGCCTTCGGCGGCGTCTCCGGCCGAAAGCACTATCGGCTATGCAGCGGCTTCCGACACCGGGGGATGACGCTCTGCGTTGGGCTCCACTGTCGAGGTCATTCCGCCGTGAGCCGTCTGCACGGGAATCAAGAACGCCCGTGTGTTGATCGTGGCATCGGGCGGGAAAGTCGATGCCGCGTTGTTCGCGTCGGCGATCAGCTAAGTTTGAGCTTTTGCGTATGCGCCCGCTTTCGAAGCGGGCGCATACGCTTATGAACGGCGCGCCGCCGCATTTAGAAAGGCAATCAGCAAGGGATGGGGCGCGCCATCACGCGAGGACAACTCGGGATGCCCCTGCATGCCCGCAAAGAACGGATGCTTATCGGCCTCGATGGCATCGGCGATCGAGCCGTTCTCGTCGTGCGCGCTGACGGTCACGCCGAGCGTCGCGAGCGGCGCTTCGAGCGCCGGATTGAGCCTGTAGCGATGATTGCAGAGAATGCTCGCCTGCGCGCCGAGCATGGCCGCAATACGCGATCCCGGCACTAGGTTTATCGGCCGCAAGCCTGAGCGATGCAACAACACGCCATCCTCGCCAACATGAATCGGCTCGAAGCTGGCGACGCGCGCATCGGGCTGCGCTTCCTTCATGCCGATCTCATCGCTCTTCAACACGAGCCGCGCGATGGCCGTCGCCATTGACTGCATGCCGAGAGACAACCCCACGACTGGAACCGCCGTCAGCCAGCCGAAACGCGCGGCCTCGATCTGTCCCGCCACGTGCGCTATGTCCGCGCCGCCCGGCAACAGAATGCCGTGTGCATCGGCGAGCAAGGTTTCTGCGTTGTCGCGGTCGATGTCCTGTGCCGCGATGAAGCGCACGTCAAGATCGAAGCCGAGCGCATCGGCGGCGTCACCGAGGGCGGCAAGCGTCGCGGGGTATTGCTGATGCTGGTCGCACTCACGGCCTATCAGCGCAACCGTTATCGACGGCCCGCCCGCGCGCGATGCGGCTTCTTCCGGGGATCGCCATCTTCCATAGCGATCCCGATGCGCTTGCAAAACCACGCCCGAACCATCTTCGACGAGCTGTGCGCTATCGGCTTCATGAACGACGCGCAACATCTCCACGTCTTCGGCGCATTGCGTAGGAAACGCATCGAACGATTGCACGAGGAGCACGATATCGCGCGTGCGCGCGAGCGCAAAAATCTCATGGCATGGTTCGGCAGTGTCGGGTAGGCCCGTGCGCGTGCGCCAGATCAGACCGCTCGCGACTAACCGTCCATCCGCTGTGACGTGCTGATGCGCGTCGGGAAACCGCTGTTCGTCGAAGTGGGCGCCTGCGCAGCGGAGGTCGGCATTCAAAGTCCGGGCGAACAGCGCGGGAAGGGCGCCGAATCGCGCCGGCTCGGGGGTAGCGTCTTCGATCAGATAGAGCATGTAAGGCCATCCGATAAAAAGAAAGACCCGCGCACGGCACACGTGCCGCGGGCATGGCGTCTGGTGCTTAGGCGCTTCAGACCGCGGCGACAGCGGGTGTCAACACCGCACACGCGGTCTCGATGCGCCAGCACGCGTTGCGCAGCGTGGGCATCGGAACAGCATACGCGATGCGCACATGGTTCTCCACGCCCAACGCGCTACCGTGCACCACGCCGACATGCTCATCGCCCGAAGGCGTAGTCGCACCTATCGCGCCTGAGCAGAATATCGTGCTCAAGCTTCAGCTGTCGGATGTCGCGTCGAAGCGATTCGACCTGTTGTTCCAGCTCCACACGCTCATGGTCCGACGCTGGCTTCGTTTTGCGTTTCATAGATGCTGGAACCACTCGACCGAGTAACTGATTCTTCCAGTTATACAACGTTGGCCGGCTCACACCGGCTTTCTCGGCAACCACGCGAGCGCTTTGCTCTCTGGTGCACAGTTCAATGACTGCTGCCTGCTTCACCTTTTGTGATTTTGGGACGCTATCAACCGCTCGGCCAACAATACGTTTCCTGATTTCAGGACACAGTTCTTCGATCCAGCCCGCAAGCGTTTCGCGACTCGGATAACCCAAAGCCCTCAACGTGGCGGCAGCACAGCGGTCATGACTCAAATAATGATCAACCGCCACCTCTTTCTGTTCAGCCGAATACCTCGGCCTCAAACGGGCATAACCAGCCCGTAGATCATGGCACTGGTCGTATTCGCGATGCCAGGCTTTGAGAGAATTCTTGGTCGGGTAGCCCAACTGCCGGATGGTTGCTCCGAGGCGCCTGCCCAGCTTCAAGTACAGTCGAACCGCTCGAATGCGATCTTCGTATGAGAACATGAACTACCTCCAGGTAGTCCAAGTTTTTGTCCGCACCTCCAAGTGGGGATTATTCATCCGACGGCGACACGGCGCCGTGAATCGCGGCGAGACTGTCGATCACAGGCTCCGCCTTCTCCGGATTCCGGACCCACAGGTTATCTGTATCTGCTCGACGAAGCGCTATTGCGCCGCTCGCGCTCTTGCGCGCTCTCGCGAACGCGGATGGACGCCGCCAGTTCGATCGCATAAGGCGCGGCGCCGAAGAGCGCGCATAGAAGGAGCACCGTCGCAACTGTCAGCGACTGCAGCGGGGGCTCACGGTATAGGGGCAAAAAGCTGCCTTTGCCGTCAACGAGTGAAGCAAGCGTGCCCGGATGAGCGAGGCAGACGATGGCAAAGCCCACGACAGGCGCCATCTCGAGCACGCTATGCACCATCTGTTCTTTGGCGTGATAACACGGGTTGTGGACGCATACCTCAGGTCGATGTAGACCGTGATCTCATGCAGCACGATCAGCGCGGCCATCGCACAGATGGCGAACGGGTTAATCTGCAGGAACAGCGCGCACAGGACGAGCGC
>NZ_JARUXL010000002.1:460584-550173 GCF_031451455.1 Caballeronia sp. LZ024
GCCGGCAGCTCGTCGTCTCCGGGGCTACGCCGCCTTCGACTTCTCACTACCGGCCAAGATGAATGTCGCTACACCGGACTTAACCATTGTCGCCGCCCAACTAGTTGGCTGATCGCTGGACGGTGCTGATAACGAGTGGAGTCGACACGGGGCAGGGAGTTATCCGGACCTTCTGTGCAATGACGTACTTCGATTTATCCTAGAAGTCGAGCGTCTGGCACTCCCGATCGGTTTGAACAGGACGTGCTTCCGCTCGAACGTTGGTTGAACAAGGTGACCGAAAGATCGCGATGTTTAAGGCCCCTGAAGCCCTAAGTGAACAATTTCTATAGCTCGGAGTTATTTGCAGTTCTTACGGCGTGCGCTTCAGCGTCACTCGGCTCCGCGCTTATGAACCCGGCTAATTTGCCCTAAAGAGTACTGTCCCTTCTTATGATCCAATATATGACGTCCTGCGCAGTACGTGCATTTGCAAAAGCGGCTGGACCACGTATTATGTAGCACAATTGTGATACTTCAGGGGGCCGATATGTCTACCACTACGCTCCGTCTTCCGCCCGACCTTCGCGACCGCGTCTCAAAACTCGCGGAAGAGTCCGGGAAGACGTCGCACAGCTTCATGTTGGAAGCGATCGCGGAAAGAGTTGCCAACGAGGAATTGCGGCGCGGATTTCTCGACGACGGTGATGCCCGACTGGCGAGCATGCTGGACGCAGGCGTCGGAATCGAGTGGACCGAGATGCGTGAGTATCTTCGCGGTCGGGCTGCCGGAACCGACCCGGTTCCGCCGAAGGTGAAGAAATGGCGCGACTGATTCTCGCGCCAGAGATTCGTGAGGATTTCGATCGCATTTTTGACTTTCTTTTCAAGCACACCCCAGAGCACGCTGCTGCACGACGCATTGACGATATTGTGTGCGCGCTCGACATATTGCAATCGAGTCCGCTGATCGGACGGCCAGCTGAAAGCCCTCACGGAATGCGCGAGCTCGTCATATCGACCGGCGCGCACGGTTACTTGGCACTGTATCGGTTTGTGCCCGAGTTAGACGCCGTGTTCGTTACGGCCGTTCGCAGCCAACGGGAGTTGCGGTATCGGCGCAGCGATGATGACCGCTCTACGTGAACGGGGTACGACATGAAAAGTCTATCGACGGGTAGGTCGGCGGCATGGACGGCGAAGCAATCGGCGGCAGGTTCACTCGCCGGAATGCGCAGTGCGAGCGAGCACTCACTGATCCATGGCGCGCTAAGTTGACATAATATAAATTATCGAAGTTGTGTGTAGGTCCCAAGTTCAAATGTCGTGTTTCCGCCAAATAGAAATGTCGCATTTTGACGTAGATTCGTCGACAGACAAGCGTTTCTGGAGCGCGACCATGAACACGACTGGGAGCATTACGATGTCGATACGCGAACTGGACCGACTCAGAATGATTCACGCCGTGGCCGAGCGCCAACTCAAGCCTGACTGCGCCGTTAAAGCCGCACGGCGTGCAGTTGCGCTGATCCGTGAGCGCTACGTCGACTTTGGTCCGACGCTGGCGTGCGAGAAGTTACGGGAATGCCAGTACTTACCCTAGCGAGCCATCAGCAGCGCGATGTTCGCTCGCCGGTCGTCGCTGCAATAAGAGCAGTACATGGGTGCCGCCATGCCCTCGGCCCACGCATTGACACCTGACCTTCCACTTCAGGGAACCGCGCTTTGATCCTCAAGAAACTGCATACGTGATCGCAACATCGTGATCCGCCGACCCGACGCCCGCCGCTCCGTCAACGCCGACTCGTCACTCTCCCGCGGCCGCCGGCCGGAGCAGCACTTTGATCGAATCGAGCGAATTCGCCACGGCAATGGCCTGCTCCCAAGCCGACAGCGCAAAGTTGTGCGTTACGATCCCCTTCGAGGTGATCAACCCGCGCGCCATCAGATCGATCACCACCGGATAGCAATACGGTCCCAGATGTGCGCCGCGCACATCGAGTTCCTTGCGATCTCCGATGATCGACCAGTCGGCGGTCGTGTCGGCGCCAAACACACTGAACTCCACGAAGCGGCCCAGCTTGCGGATCATGCTCAGGCCTTGGGTCACGCCAGCCGGCACCCCCGTGGTTTCCAGATACACGTCGCAGCCGTACCCACCCGTGTGAGCCTTGACGATGGCTTGCGCGTCGTCGGTTTTCGGGTTGATGATCACGTCGGCGCCGAATTTGCGCGCCAGAGCAAGCCGCTCCGGCACGAGATCGATCACGATCAGTTTCTTCGGCGTCTTGAGATGCGCGGCCTGAACCATCATCAAACCTAGTGGACCCGCGCCGGCGATCACCACGACATCGTCGAACTGGATATCGCCGCGATTCACCGTATGAATCGCGCAGGCGAACGGCTCGATGATTGCGGCGTCCTCCAGCGAGATGCCCTCTGGAATCTTGTGGACTCGCGACGTCGGCGGCAGCCGCATATAGTCGGCCATGCCACCGTCGGCCACCACGCGCTGGAACCCGAATATGTTGTGCACCTCGCACATCCAGTACTGGCCGGTCTTGCAAAACCGGCATTGATCGCATGGCACGATCTGCTCGGCGATCACGCGATCGCCACGCTCTACGCCGAAGTGCGCGGCTGCGCCCTCTCCCAGTTCATCGACATAGCCAAAGAATTCGTGCCCCGGAATCACCGGTGGCTTAACATAGGCAGGCTGACCGTCGCCGCCCCAAAACATCTTCGCCCCCGAAAAACACTTGCAATCGGATGCGCAGATCCCGCACGCCGCAATCCGTATCACCAATTCGCGCGGCCCGGCCTTCGGGCGTTCGACCGTTTCGAGCCGGTAATCCCTGGGGCCGTGGCAGACCACGGCCTGCATCGCGGCAAGGCGGCCAATGGCGCTGCCCGACAGACCCTTTTCCAATCCGTGATAAGTCATAGTGTCGCTTCTCTGCGTCTGAAATTCCGTTCACCGCGTGGCTTCGCGGCTGATAAAAATAGCCAGCAATACGATGCCGCCTTTCGCAACCAATTGAACGTAGGGCGAGACGCCCATGATGTTCAGCCCATTGTTTAGCACACCCAATAACAACGCACCGACGAGTGTCCCCAGGATGGCCCCGCGGCCGCCTGCGATGGACGTGCCGCCCATCACGACCGCCGCGATCGCGTCGAGCTCGAAACCCATCCCCACGCCGGGTTGGCCGCTGGTGACACGCGCCGCCTGGACGATTCCCGCGAGCGCCGCGGTCAAGCCGCTCAACGCATAGACGAGCAGCTTGTAGCGCGACACGCGCACACCCGACAAACGCGTCGCTTCCTCGTTACCGCCGATCGCATAGACGTAGCGGCCAAACGGCGCCATGTTGAGCAACACGAAGGCGACGCCGTAGGTCAGCAGCATGATGAGGATCGGCACCTTGATACCGGCCAGTTCGCCGGCGCCGAGGAACGCGAACGAGTCGGGAAGTCCGTCGATCGGATAGCCGCTGGTGTAGATCAGCGCGAGTCCGCGGGCGATTCCCATGGTGGCGAGCGTGACGATGATCGGCGGCATGCGAAGAGACGCCACGCAATAGCCATTGAAGATGCCGGCCGCGAAGCCGATCAGCAGGCCCGACACCACAGCGAGCGGCATCGGCACGCTGGAGTTCACCATGAGTCCCGCGCATACGGTGCCTGACAGCGCCACGACCGCGCCGACCGACAGATCGACTCCGCTTGTCAGAATAGCCGCCGTCATGCCGACTGCGATGATTCCATTAATCGACGACTGCAAGGCAATGTTTTGCA
Organism: Caballeronia sp. LZ024; assembly: GCF_031451455.1. Taxonomy (NCBI): domain Bacteria; kingdom Pseudomonadati; phylum Pseudomonadota; class Betaproteobacteria; order Burkholderiales; family Burkholderiaceae; genus Caballeronia; species Caballeronia sp. LZ024. Next base: position 464,362 of record NZ_JARUXL010000002.1, read on the forward strand.
GGTTGCCAACCGAGAGGAAATTGTCGGTCGCGAAGATCATGAACGTGGAGATCACGAGAAGCCCGACTAGCGGCAGCAAAACCGTCGAGCGCCGCAATTGCGCGAAAAAGTCGCCGGGCAGCGCCAACGCGGGACTGCTGATAATCCTGCTCATGATGTGATACTCCCTACGGTGGCGTGGCGCATGATGTCGCCGGGATTGATGGAGTCGCCTTCCAGTGTTGCCACGATGGCACCGCCCGAGAACACGCAGACCCGGTCGCACATGCCGACGATTTCGGGCAGCTCGCTTGAAATCATGATGATCGACTTGCCGAGTTGCGTAAGCTCGCGCATCAAGGCATAGATCTCGGCCTTGGCGCCTACGTCGATGCCGCGCGTCGGCTCGTCGAAGATCAGCACGTCGCAATCGTGATCGAGCCAGCGCGCGATCACCACTTTCTGCTGATTGCCGCCGGAGAGCGTCGCCACGCGCGACTCGACACCCGGCGCCTTGATGCCCACGCGCGCGGATAAACCCGCTGCCGCCCGATTCTCCGACTTGCGGTTGATGAGTCCGTTCTTGCGGTACTTCTTCAGGTTGTTCATGGAGATGTTGAAGCGTATGGAGAAGTCCGTAATCAGTCCCTCGACCTTGCGGCTCTCCGGCAACAGACCGATGCCGCTCGACAAAGCCTCGGTCGGATCGTCGAGCCGCGTTCCGATGCCGTTCAGCAGAACCGTCTTGCGATGCACCGGATCCGCCCCGATGACCCCGCGCGCCAACTCGGTCCGCCCGGAGCCGACCAGCCCGGCAAAACCCAGTATCTCGCCTTCAAACAGATCGAAGCGATTCACCGGGCCGCCTTTGACGAGCTGAATCTCCGGCACTTCGAGCGCACGGCGTTCGCGCCGGCTGGCCGGCGGCTTGGCGGGGAAGTTGCGCTCGATCCTGCGTCCCACCATCATCTCGACCAACCGTCCGGCATCCGTTGAAGTCACGTCCGTGCAGCCCGCGTTGGCGCCGTCGCGCAATACGCTGATGCGGTCGCACACTTCGAAAATCTCTTCCAGATGATGCGAGATGAAGATCATCGCCACACCGCGCTCGCGCAGGTCGCGCATGATCTTGAACAGATGCGCGGCTTCGTTCGGCGTCAGCGTGGCGGTGGGTTCGTCGAGCACAAGGATTTTCGCTTCGAGCGAGAGCGCCTTGCCGATCTCGACGAACTGCTGCTGCGCCACCGACAGATCGCGGATCGGCACGTCGAGGTCGATCGCGATGCCGAGTTCGTCGAATATTTCGCGCGCAGCCTGCTTCATGGCGCGCTTGTTCATCAGGCCCGCGCCGTTGGTCATGTAGCGCCCGAGAAAGATGTTCTCGACCGCTGTCAGATCAGGCACGAGACTGAACTCCTGAAACACGATGCCGATGCCGGCCGCGATCGCATCCTTGTAGCTGCCGAATTTGCGTTCACGACCTTCGACCCGGATTCGACCTTCGTCGGCCTGATAGATGCCGCACAGCACCTTCATCAAGGTCGACTTGCCCGCGCCGTTTTCGCCGAGCAATGCATGCACTTCGCCCCTGCGGATCGACAGGTCGATGCCAGACAACGCCCTCACGCCGGGAAAGCTCTTCGAGACGCCTTCGAGACTCAGCACTTCGTCGATATCGTTCATGGTGATTTCGTGTGCACGGTGCATCGCGTTACCGGATGCCCAGTTACCAGGCAAAAGTTCGGGCGCCCGCCGCGTCGATCAACTTCACGTCCACCGGCACGCTGGCCGGCACGTTCGCCCCCCAGTGTTTAGCGAGCGCGACGCCCATCGCGATCCGGATCTCGTCACGCGGAAATTGCGCCGCGGTGGCGACCAGTCTGGAGCCGGGCTTCTGCATCGCCTTGATGACCTCCGGCGCACCGTCCACGCTCGTCAGCTTGACGTCCTTGCCGCTGCTTTCGATCGCTGCAAGCGCGCCCATCGCGCCGCCGTCGTTGACGCTGAAGATGCCCTTCAGATTCGAATGCGCCGCGAGCATGTTTTCCGTCACGGTCAGGGCAGTGGCGCGTTCCTGCTTGCCGTTCTGGGTCGTGACGATCCTGATGCCGGGATACTTCCCGAGCGATTCCTTGCAGCCTTTCACGCGCTCCAGAATTGGAATCACGGGAATGCCGTCGAGAATCGCCACGTCGCCCTTGCCGCCGATGCTATTCGCGAGGTAGTCGCACGAGATGCGCCCCGCGTCGGCGTTTTTCGACCCGACGTAGGAGTCGACGGGGCCTTCGGCGTTCGCGTCCACGGTGACGACCACCGCGCCGGCCTTCTTCGCCGCACGCACCGCCGACTGCACGCCGCTCGAATCTGTCGGATTGAGCAGCAGGATGTCGATCTTCTTCTGCAACATGTCCTCGACGTCGTTCGTCTGCTTGGCGACGTCGTGCCGTGCATCGGTCACGACGACGGTCGCGCCGATGCTCGCCGCCATCTGCTCGACGCTCTGCTTCATCAGCACGAAGTACGGATTGTTCATCTCCTGAAACGACACGCCGATGCGGATCGGCTGTCTGGGTGCTTCGGCATGCACGACCGACGCGCCGCAAGCGAGCGCGGCAGTGACGAGCGCGGTGTGGACGAGTTTTTTCATGATTGTCTCCAGTGGTTGATTCGCGCAATGCGAGCGGATTCGTGCGCGCTGGCAGCCGCGCGTCTGAGCGTCATTGCGTGGTGTATCCGCCGTCGATCACCAGGTTTTCTCCATTGATCATGGCGGCTGCGTCGCTCGCGAGGTAGAGCACCGCGCAGGCGATTTCCTCCGGCCTCGCGAAGCGGCCCGACGGAATCTTGCGTTTGAACCGGTCGCCGACCTCGCCCGCCCACGCGCGCCGTCCAAGCTCCGTTTCGACGATCGTCGGTGAAATCGCATTGACCGTCACGCCGCGCGGCCCCCATTCGCCGGCCAGCACGCGCGTCATGCCGAGCAGTCCGGCCTTGCTCGCGCTGTAAGCGGCATGCTTGTCGAGTCCGACGAGCGCGGCCTGCGAGGCCATGTTGACGATGCGTCCCGCGCGGCGCTCCAGCATGTGACGGCCGACCGCGCGGGCATAGAGAAACGGCCCGCGAAGGTTGACCGCCATCGTCGTGTCCCACATCGTCGTGCTCATCGCCTCGGCGCTTTCGATCAGCCCGACGCCCGCGTTGTTCACGAGCACGTCGATGCGACCGAGCCGCGCGATCACCTCCGCCACGATGGCTTCGGAGCGCGGTTCATCGCTCACGTCGCCTTGCCAGCCGAGGCTGCCGTTGCCCAACGACGCCGCCACCCGCTCGACTTCGTCGCTGGCGTCGACCAGCGCGACGCGTGCGCCCTGGGCGACGAATTCCGTGGCAATGGCGAGGCCGATACCCGAAGCGCCGCCGGTGATCAGAACGACTTTCTGGCTGAAGTCGAACGTTTGCTGAATAAAGCCGGGCATGGAGCAAGCATCCTTTCTATTGATTCAGAAAAGCGAGCGACGCAGCGCTTCGCGCGTTAACGTGCCGCATTGAACTGCGCAACGTTAGCTTTGGACACTTCGGTCCACGGCACCGCATAGCACTTCGCAGTGCCCTCGCCCCACGGCATGGCGTTCGCGTACTGCTGCCAGATCGTCGACTGCGGTTTGTAGGCCGGTCCGATCAGACGGCGCAGCAGAATATCGAGCGCGCCCTGCGCCTGCGCTTTCGCGTCCTGCCGCTCGGTCAGCACCATCTCGCCACGGCCGATGGCCTTGATCGCATCAGTCACGCCGTCGATGCCGGCGATCGGCACTGTCTTCGGGTCGATGCCCGCCGCCTTCAACGCGGCCACCGCGCCGAGCGCCATTTCGTCGTTTTCGGCGATCACGCCGTTGATCTGACCGGGATGAGCGGTGATCCAGTTCTGCATCAGCGTGAGCGCTTCCGCGCGCGACCAGTTCGCGGTCTTGCGCTCCAGCACCTTGATCCCCGGATGTCGCTTCAGCACGCCGTCGATGCCCTCGCTGCGCTGCGCGGCGCCCATCTGTCCGACCGGTCCTTCGAGAATCACCACGTTGCCCTTGCCGCCGAGCTTATTCACGACCGTGTCCGCCTCAAGCTGGCCGCCGAGCACGTCGTTTGCGCCGATGTACGACACCAGCTGATCGCTCTTCACGGGACCGTTCGAGCCGACCACCGGCAGACCCGCGCCAGCCGCCTTGCGCACCACGTTGCCGCCGGCGATCGAATCGATGGGGATGTAGATCGCGCCGTCGTACTTCTGCGTGATCATGGTGTCGAACTGGCCGTCTTGCGTCAGGTGATCGTAGCGGCCGTCGAAAACTGTCAGACTGACGAGGCCGCTCCTGACAGCCGGATGATCCTTGATCGCCTTCACCCACAGTTGCGCGTATTCGTTGCGCAGGCCGTAGACCGCCGCGCCGATCTTCCAGGTCTTCGTCACTGCGCCTTGCGCACAAGCCACCGCGCACGTGGCGCTCAACGCGAGCCCCATCAACCAATTTGCTGCTTTCATCCGGTCTCCTTGTCGTCAAGATTGGCGAGGCATGGCCTCAGCTGTTTTCCCGGCGCGCGGCGATGTCGAGCAGAACCGCGCACACGATCACCGCGCCCTTGATTACCTGCTGGTAATACGAGGACACGCCCATCAGGTCGAGCCCGTTGTTGATCACGCCAATGATTAGCATGCCGAATAGTGTGCCTGGCACGCCGCCGACGCCGCCCGACAGACTCGTGCCACCGATCACGACCGCGGCGATCGCGTCGAGTTCGTAGCCGACGCCCGCCTGGGTCAGCGCCGAGGTAGTGCGCGCATTGAGCACGACGCCGGCCAGTCCCGCGCACGCGCCGCAAATCGAATAGACGGCCAGCAGGACGAGACGCGTCGGCACGCCGCTCGCGCGTGCGCTCTTTTCGTTGCCACCGACCGCATACACGTAGCGGCCGAAGCGCGAATAGCGCAGCACGGCGAGCGATGCCACGAACATCGAGAGAAAGATCAGCACGGGAATCGGCACGCCGGCCGCCTTGCCCTGTCCGATGAAGAGGAAGGCGTCCGAAAGACCTGAAATCGGCATGCCGTCGTTGTAGATCTGCGTGCCGCCGCGCGCGATGCTCAGCATGCCGAGCGTGACGACGAAAGCGGGCACGCGAAAACGCGCGACCACGACGCCGTTGAGCGCGCCGCACGCGGCGCCGACCAGCACGCCCGCCGCCAGCGCGGCGCCCGCGCCATGAGGCGTGTCGCCCGCGACCACGCTTGCCGCCACCATGCCCGCGAAGGCGACCACCGAGCCGACCGACAGATCGATACCGCCGGCCAGAATCACGAAGGTCATGCCGATCGCCAGCAAGCCGTTGATCGACACCTGCTGCAGGATGTTCAGCAGATTGTTCAGCGTGAGGAAATAGGCGTTCAGCGACGACAGCGCAACGCAGATCGCCACGAAGGCCGCGACGATGCCATAGCGGGACAGGTGCTTCAGCGACAGGGAGTGTTGCGCGAGCATCATGAGGTTGGCTCCGGATAAGTGCGGGAATAGGCAGCGAGCGCTCACGACGCGAGATGCGTCAACGCGTGATGCGAGGCTCCGGCGCGGCTGAGCGTTCCGGCAATCCGTCCGCGCACGAACACCGCAATCCGGTCGCTCACCTGCATGACCTCGTCGAGCTCGGACGAGACGACGATCGCGCAGCGGCCCTCGGCCACGAACGCATTGAGAAACGCGTAGATCTGCTGCCGGGTGCCTTCGTCGATGCCGCGAGTCGGCTCGTCGCACAGCAGAATGCGCGGCTGCGTCAGCAGAAAGCGCGCGAGTATCAGCTTCTGCTGATTGCCGCCCGACAATTGCTGCGCCGCGATGTCCGGCGAACTGGCGCGGATCGCGAATTGCCGGGTCATGCGCAGCAGCGCGTCGCGTTCGAGGCCGGCCCGAATCCAGCCGCCCCGGCAATAGTCGCGCAGCGCGGCCAGCGTGACGTTCTCGCGCACCGGCCGGCAGCCGACGAGCCCGGTTGCCTTTCTGTCCTCGGTGATCAGCGCAACGCCGTGCCTGAGCGCGTCGGCCGGACCGGCAATGCGCACGGGCGCGCCGTCGATCAACAGCGTGCCCTGGTCGGCTCGGGTGAGACCGAACACGGCGTTGAGAAACTCGCTGCGTCCCGCGCCCATCAGCCCATAGATGCCGAAAATCTCACCGCGCCTGACTTGCAGATCGATGCCGCTAAAGCGCTTGCGCTGCGCATAGCCGCGCGCTTCGAGCATGACCGGCTGCTCGCGCTGCGTCGCCGGGCGCTGGCTGCGCGTCACGCGTTCGCCGACGATGACGTGCACGAGATGCGCGCTGTCGATCTCGGCGAGCCGACCCGATTCGACGTAGCCGCCGTTGCGCAGAATCGTGTATTCGGTGGCGATCGTAAAGATTTCGCTCATCCGATGCGACACATAGATCACGCCGACGCCGCGCGCCGTGAGCCGCCGGATGGCGTCGAACAGGATTACAGTTTCGGCCTCGCCGATTGCCGAGGTCGGCTCGTCCATGATGAGAATGTCGCTGTCGTAACAGATCGCCTTCGCGATCTCGACGAGCTGCCGTTTGGCGAGACTCAGGCGGCGCAGCGGCGCGCGCACGTCGATGGCGAAACCGAGCGAATCCATCAGCGCGGCCGCGCGTTTGAACAGCCGGCCGCAGTCGACGACGAGGCCGCCGAGCTTCATCGGTTCGCGGCCGAGAAAGAGATTTTCCGCAACTGTCATGTCGAGCAGCGGATTGAGCTCCTGGCTGATCATCGCGATGCCGGCCGCGAGCGAATCGGCGGGCGACTGGAAGTTGACCGGCCGGCCCTTGCAACTGATCGTGCCGCCATCGCGCCGCAACGCGCCGATCAGAATGTTCAGAAACGTCGACTTTCCCGCGCCATTGCCACCGCACAGCGCGTGCACCGTGCCCGCCCGCAATTCGAGGCGACCGTCGCGCAACGCCGGCACGCCGTTGAACGACTTGCACACGCCGGCTGCGCGCAGCAGAGAGTGATCGTGACTCATGTCTCCATCCATTTGTTTTTTTATTCGGCGCCGCAGTGGCCGCCTTGGTTTTTCCGACTAGCGCGCTTCAGCGTGTGAAGGCTGCGGCGTTGCCGGCGTCGACGTTGAGGATGTTCCCCGTCGATTTAGCCGACAGATCGCTCGCGAAGAAATACACGCCTTGCGCGATGTCTTCGGGCAGCACGCTGAGCTTGAGCATGCTGCGCTTGCGGTAGAAATCTTCGATGTCGTCGGCAGCGATCCGGTTCGACGCGGCGCGTTCTTCCTTCCACTTGCCGTCCCAGATCTTCGAACCGCGGATCACGGCGTCGGGGTTCACGACGTTCACGCGTATGCCGTGCTCCGCGCCTTCCAGCGCGAGACAGCGCGCGAGGTGAATTTCCGCCGCCTTGGCCGTGCAATAAGCCGACGCACCCGCCGACGCCACCAGCCCGTTCTTGCTCGCGACGAACACGATGCTGCCGCCGATGCCCTGCTCGCGCATCAGTCGATACGCGGTGCGCGCAACCAGAAAGTAGCCGGTCGCGAGAATCTCCATATTGCGATTCCACAACTCGAGGCTCGTATCGCCGATGGCCGCCGACGAAGCGATGCCCGCATTCGACACCACCAGATCGATACCGCCGAAACGGGTCAGCGCCGCGGCCATCGCCGCCGCCACCGACGCTTCGCTCGTGACATCCGCGACGGCGCTCGCCACCATGTCGTGACCGAAGCGCTGCTGCAAGGCCGCTTGCGCCTCGGCGAGCGCGCTCGCGTCGATGTCCGCGAGCAACACGCAAGCGCCCTCCTGCAAGAACCGCTCGGCGGTAGCGCGGCCGATGCCGCCGGCCGCCCCCGTGACCAGCGCGACGCGGCCCGCGAGGCCTTTCGGTTTGGGCATGCGCTGCAACTTGGCTTCTTCGAGCAGCCAGTATTCGATGTCGAAAGCCTCCTGCTCCGGCAAGCCCACGTAGCGGTCGATGCGCTGCGCCTCGCGCATCACGTTGATCGCATTGATATAGAACTCGCTCGCGATCCGCGCGGTGGCTTTGTCGCGCGCGAAGCTCAGCATGCCGACGCCGGGAATCAGGTAGATCACCGGATTCGGGTCGCGCATGGCCGGACTGTCGGGCCGCTTGCAGCGCTCGTAATAGCCGTGGTAATGCCGACGATATTGCTCGAGCGCCGTGTCGAGACCGGCGATCACTTCGTCGATGTCGTTCCGCCCAGGATCGAAGTTCAGCACCAGCGGATAGATTTTCGTGCGCAGAAAATGGTCAGGACACGACGTGCCGAGCGCGGCCAGCGGCGCGAGTTCCTTGCTGCACACGAACTCGAGAACTTCCGCGCGATCGTCGAAATGGCCGTGCTTGTACTGGCCGCCCGCCGCGCCGCCGCTGATTTTTCCGCGCAGCGACGGCACGAGCCGCTCGACCACGCGTAACCGCGCCTGTGCGTCGAGCGGCGCAAGCGCGGCACCGCCGAAGGCCGGTGTGTCGCCGTGCGTGGCGAGCCAGGCGTTGGCCCGCGCGATCACGCGCACCGTATTTTCATAGCACTCCTTCGAATCATCGCCCCAAGTGAAAAGGCCATGATTCTGTAGAACCAGCCCCTTCAAGCCCGGACGATCACGCGTGATTGCGCCGAGTTCCACGCCAAGGTCGAAGCCCGGACGCTGCCACGGCACCCACGCCAGCTCGCCGTTGAAGATTTCGTGCGTGAGTTTCTCGCCGTTTTCGCTCGCCGCGATGGCTATCACGGCGTCCGGATGCATATGGTCGATATGCGCCTTCGGGATATACGCGTGCAACGCGGTGTCGATACTCGCGGCGCGCGGATTCAGATTGAAGGTGCAGTGCGCGGCCATGCTCACCATTTCATCTTCGTGGGCAAGCCCGCGGTAACGCGACTTGAGCGCCAGCAGCTTGCTCATGTAGAGCGTGGCGAAGCCGTCGAGCTTCATGCTGCCGAGGTCGCCGCCCGAACCCTTGACCCACAGCACCGGCACCGTCTCGCCAGTCAGCGGATCGGTCATGCCGATCTTGCCCGACGTATTGCCGCCGCCGAAATTGGTGATGCGCAGATCGCCGCCTAACAGGTTGGACCGATAGAGCAGCAGTTCGGGTTCAGAGAGCGATGCGGCGCGCGTGTCGTCCCATTGGGAAGCAATTTGGGCGCGCTCGGCGGGAGCGAAGGAGGTCTTCATGGGAAGCGTTGTCTCGCTGGTGTCGTGGTCAGGTGACAGCTATTTTGCTCAGCAAGTGCGCATTGTTCAATCATATTTCGCTCAACTTGATGATTGAATTGAGCGCACGTTTTCCATTAGAGTTGATTGAATGATTGCTTCATGCGCGAATTCGATAATCCCGCTACTCACGGAGACATACCTTGATCAATCACATGCGACGCAAGAAATTGCTCAAAACCCTCGCGGAACGCGGCAGCGCGACGGTCGCCGAACTCGAGGGTGTATTGAACGCTTCGGCCGCGACGATCCGGCGCGACATTGCCGTGCTCGCGGTCAACGGACAACTCGTCAAGATGCACGGCGGCGCGCGGCACCTCGCGCCGGACAAGCCGGGCGGCCTCGTCGGCACGAACTTCTGGGAGAACATGGCGCTGCATTCCGGACGCAAGCGGGCCATCGCCCGCCGCGCGGCGGCGCTGTGTCTGGACGGCGAAACCGTGATCATCAACGGCGGCAGCACCACGCACATGATGGCGGCGCATCTCACCGAAAGTCAGCTCACCATCCTCACCAATTCGTTCTTCACGGCTCAGGAACTGCTCACGCAAAGCCGCAACGAAATCCTGCTGCCGGGCGGCAAGGTGTATCGCGAGCAGGACGTGATCGTGAGCCCGTTCGACAACGACGTGATCCAGAATCACTACGCAAGCAAGATGTTCATCGGCGCGGCCGCGGTGTCGCCGCTCGGTCTGCTGGAGAGCGACCCGCTTCTGGTGCGCGCCGAAATCAAGCTGATGAAGCAGGCCGACGAACTGATCGTCCTCGCCGACAGCTCCAAGTTTCAGAGCCGCCGCGCGGGCCTGATCGTGTGCCCGCTCTCGCGCGTAGGGACGCTGATCACGGACAGCGGCATCAGCGCCGAGACGAGCGACATGTTGCGCGCCCAAGGCATCGAGGTGATCGTGGTCGACGCCGAAGCGGAGCCGTCATGAACGTCATGCCGGCTGATGCGCGTGCGGGCCGGGTCGTCGTATTCGACATCGGCAAGACCAATCTCAAGCTGAGTCTGCTCGACGACGACGGCAGTCCGCTCTCGGAAGCGCGCCGCGCGAACCGGGCCGTCGATGCCGGTCTGTACCCGCACTTCGATGTCGACGCGATCTGGGACTGGTTGCTGCATGAATTGCGGCAATTACGCGAGCCGGATCGAATCGGCTCGATCATCACGACCACGCATGGCGCGACGGTCGCGCTGTTGGGAGACGAGCGGCTGGCGCTGCCCGTGCTCGACTACGAGTTCTCCGGCGTGAACGAGATCGACGCCGCTTACGCGCCGCTGCGCGGCGATTTCGGTTGCACGTTTTCGCCCGCGCTGCCGTGCGGCTTGAACGTCGGACGGCAAATGTTCTGGCAGGCGCGCACGTTTCCCGACGCTTTCTCGCGCGTGCGCCGGATCTTGCCGTATCCGCAATACTGGGCGTGGCGACTGGCGGGTGTCGCGGCCGGCGAAATCACCTCGTGGGGTTGCCATACCGATCTGTGGGACATCGGACGCGGCCGCCTCGCGCCGATGGTCGGCAAACTCGGCTGGCATGCGCTCTTTCCGCCGTTGCGCGAAGCTGGCGCCACCCTGGGCACGTTGCGGCCCGAGGTGGCGGAACGAACCGGCCTCCCGGCGCAGTGCCGCGTCGTGTGCGGCATTCACGACAGCAATGCTTCCCTGGTCAAGCATCTGTACGGCTTGCCGACGCCGCAAACGCCGCTGAACGTAATCTCGTCGGGCACCTGGGCGCTCGTGGCCGGGGTCGGCGCGCCGCTCTCCGTGCTCGACGCGCGGCGGGACATGCTAGCGAATCTCGATGCGTGGGGCCGGCCTGTCGCCTGCGCCCGCTTCATGGGCGGCCGCGAGTTTGCCGTGCTCAACGCGCAGCAGGCCGACAACTGTGAATGGCAGGATGTCGCCACGCTCGTCGCTCGCGGTACGCTCGCGTTGCCCGGTTTCGCGCCGCTTGGCGGCGGCTGGCCCGAACGGCGCGGCGAAATCCGCGGGCCTTGGCCGGCCTCGCCCGAGCAATCGTATGCACTGGCATCGCTCTACACCGCGCTCGTCACCGACGATTGCCTGACGCGCCTCGCCAGCAGCGGCGACATCGTGATCGAAGGCGCCTTCACGGCCAATCGCCACTATGCGACGCTGCTTGCGACCTTGCGACCGGAGCAAGCAGTCTGGGTCTCGGACGATCGCTCGGGCACGACCGGCGGCGCCTATCTTCTGGCGGCTCGCCCGCTTCGCTATGAATCGCCGCGTGCCCGCGCGCTACCGCGCCCGCTTGCGGGCTTAGCGGAGTATGTGAATCGCTGGCGGGAGAGCGTCGGCGCGTGACGACCGCTGACTCCGCTGGAAAATCGCAACGCGTCCGTGTGCGCGCGACCACCGTCTCGCACGCAGCGATTTTGGGTGCATGGTCCGGGAAAACCCTGCACTTCAATTCCCATTCGATGGGAAAGCGGTTTTTGACACGCGAGAAACTTCTGGCATTCTCTGCCCATCGCTATTCGGCTTTGGTGTCGCTTCTTGAACCACGATCAATCCGTCACGGGTGCAGAACGGGTCCTTCTCGTATTGGCCGCGCTTTCCAGTCATGGCCAAGCCATGTCCGCGAAGGATCTGCTCGGCGTGACCGGACTGGCGCAAAGCACGCTCTATAGACAGATCGCGCTCCTCAAGCGCTGGGGTTTCGTCGCCGAGCACGCGGGCTACTATGCCCCGGGGCCGATCAGCCTCCAGCTTGCGCACGGTTTCGATGTTAACTCGCTGCTCGTCGAAGCGAGCCGCAATGAAATGCAGAAGCTTGCGCGCATCTCTCAGGAAAGCGTGGGGTTGGTCGTCGCGGTCAAGAATCAGGTGATGTGCGTCGAAATGTTCGACAGCGAGCATTCCCTGCGTTGCTCGTTCGAAAGAGGACGAGCCGTGCCGCTCAGGGCCGGCGCGTCGGCCAAGTCGTTATTGGCCTTCATGACCGACAAGGTACGCGCCGACGTCCTGAACAGCGTGTTTCACGGTGACGCCGCTGGCCGCGCAACCATCGAAACCGAGCTGGAAGAAATCCGGGCACAGGGCTACGCCGTGAGTGACAGCGAAGTTGATCCCGGCGTGTGGGGCGTCAGCGCTCCGATCTTTCACCGGATCGGGCGTGCGGCGAGCAGTGGCGCCTCGATCACGTTGATGGCGCCCTCCACCCGCGCCGTGGGGCGCGAGAGCCAATTTATCGACGCCACCGTGCGAGCCGCGCGATGCATTTCCGAGCGCATGCAAACCGACTGACCCGCCTATTCCCGAAAGGACCTTGGACATGAAACTGCAACGACTCTTTTCTCTCGCGTGCATTGCATTTGCTGCGACCTTCGCGGCGCTTCCGCTTAGCGCGGCCGCGCAGACTCCGGATGTCGTGCGCGTGGCGACCGATGCCACCTTCCCGCCGATGGAGTTCACCGAGAACGGCGCGCGCACCGGTTTCGACGTCGACGTCATGAACGCGCTCGTCAAGTCGATGGGCAAGCGGGTCGAATGGACCGACATCGACTTCAAAGGGCTGATCCCGGGCTTGATTGCCCATCGCTTCGATGCCGCCATTTCCGGGATCTACATCACCGACGAGCGCAGCAAGGTGGTCGATTTCACCGAACCGTACTTTGCCGGCGGGCTCGTTGCACTGGTCAAGAGCAGTTCGCCGATCAAGACGGTTGCCGACCTCAATGGCAAGAAGGTCTCCGTGCAGGTCGGCACGAAGTCGGTGAATTTCCTGCGCGACAACTTCCCTCAAATCACGCGCGTCGAAGTCGAAAAGAATCAGGAGATGTTCGATCTGGTCGGGATCGGCCGGGCGGACGCGGCGGTGACCGGCAAACCGGCTGCCTTGCAACTGGCCAAGACGCGTCCGGGTTTCCGCGTCCTCGACAAGCAGCTGACCACCGAAGCCTATGGGATCGCCGTGCGCAAGGACGCGCCCGAACTGAAGGCCGCGTTCAACGCAGCGCTCGTGAAGATCAAAGCGGATGGCACGTATGCGGCCATCGTTCGCAAGTGGTTCGGCGCCGACTCGCAATAAACGGACTTAGCCAGAAAAATGGAACTCGACTTCTCGCCGGTCCTGGCCGGCTGGACGGACATCGCGCACGGCGCGGTGGTGACGGTGGAGGTGACCGCCGCCGCACTCGCGCTGAGTTGCGTGCTTGGCTTGCTGATCGGTATCGGCAGGCTCACACCGCAGCGACGCATCGTCTACGGCTTTTGCACCGCCTACCTGACTTTCTTCCGTGGCACGCCGTTGCTCGTGCAATTGTTTCTGCTGTTCTTCGGCTTGCCGCAATTCGGCATTTTGCTGCCGGCGTTCGTGTGCGGCATGCTCGGGCTGGGACTCTATTCGGCGGCCTATGTCTCCGAGATCGTGCGCGGCGCGATTCAATCGGTGGATCGAGGTCAGATGGAGGCCGCGCGTTCGATCGGCATGTCGTCGGGGCAGGCGATGCGCGCCGTGATCCTGCCGCAGGCGATCGTGCGGATGATTCCGCCGCTCGGCAACGAGTTCATCGCGCTGATCAAGAATTCGGCGCTCGTCTCGCTCTTGACGATCGACGATCTCATGCATGAAGGACAGAAGATCATCAGCGTCTCGTACCGGTCGCTCGAAGTCTACCTGGCGATCGCGCTGGTGTATCTCGTGCTGACCCAGGTGACGAATTACGCGCTGCATCGCGTCGAACGTCGTCTGCGTGCAGGAGGAATGGTGCAATGAAAAACACCTCTCAACCCATCGTCCAGATTCGCGGACTGACCAAATCGTTCGGCTCGCATGTCGTGTTGAACGGCATCGACTTCGACATTCAGCCGCAGCAGGTCGTCGTCGTGATCGGCCCCAGCGGCTCGGGCAAGAGCACGTTCTTGCGCTGCTGCAACGGCCTGGAGCAAGCAGAAGGCGGCACGGTCGACGTCTGCGGCCATCGACTGGTGGATCACGGCGTGATGCTCAAGGAGCGGTCCCTCAACGCGTTGCGGACCGAAGTAGGCATGGTGTTCCAGTCGTTCAATCTGTTCCCGCATCTTTCTGTACTGCATAACATCACCGTCGGTCCACGCATGCTGCGTGGCACGCCCAAGGCCGAGGCCGAAGCACAGGCTCTAGCGCTGCTGGAAAAGGTCGGCCTTGGGCACAAGGCCGCCGTGATGCCGGCGAGCCTGTCGGGCGGTCAGAAGCAGCGCGTCGCCATCGCCCGCGCGCTCGCGATGCGCCCTCGCGTGATGCTGTTCGATGAGCCGACTTCCGCGCTGGACCCGGAGCTGGTGGGCGAGGTGCTTCAGGTGATGAAGCTGCTTGCAAGCGAAGGCATGACGATGGTGGTCGTGACGCACGAGATGGGCTTCGCGAAGGAAGTCGCAGACGTGGTCGTCGTCATGGACGGAGGCGTGATCGTCGAAGCCGGGCCGCCATCGACGATTTTCTCGGCGCCGTCGCAACCGCGCACGCGCGCCTTCCTGCAAGCGGTCTTGTCGCGCTCATGAACGTCACCTTCGATCAAAACGTGTGGCGCGGCCGCTCTGATACGCAAGAGCCCGGCGACACCCGGCGTGTGTTCAACCAGATCGTTCCGCTCGTGAAGGGCCAGCAAATCGACGATGCCGCCGTGATCATCGGTTTCTGTTCCGACGAAGGCGTGCGCCGCAACCAGGGCCGGGTCGGCGCGGCACACGGTCCGAAGCAATTGAGAGCGGCACTCGCGGGCCTGCCGGCGAAGGCATCGTCGACCGTATTCGATGCGGGCGACGTCGTCTGTGACGATGGAAGTCTCGAAGCCGCGCAAGCTGATCTGGCACGCGTCATCAGTGAAGTACTCGCGTGCGGCGGACGGCCGATCGTGTTCGGCGGCGGCCATGAAGTGGCATGGGGGACCTACAGCGGATTGCGCGAGCATCTAGGCGGCACGGGCGAGCGCCGGCTCATGATTTTGAACTTCGATGCGCATTTCGATTTACGGCAGTCGCGACCGGCGAGTTCAGGCACGCCGTTCGATCAGATCGCCTGCGATTGCGCAGCGCGCGGCCTGCCGTTCGACTACGTGTGTCTGGGCGTCAGCGACCTCGCGAACACGGCCGCGCTTTTCGAGCGTGCGCGTGAACTCGGCGTGCGCTACGTGCTCGACACGGACATGCAGGAGTCGCAGCTCGCGAAACGGCTGGACGAACTGGAGCGCATGATCGACGCGGCCGACGACATCTATCTGACCATCGACCTGGACGTGCTTCCCGGCGGCGCCGCTCCCGGTGTATCGGCGCCGGCGGTGTTGGGCGTGCCGCTGTCGGTCGTCGAGGCGATGGTCAGGCACGTGCGTGCATCTGGAAAACTGCGGGCAGCGGATATCGCCGAGTGCAACCCCGCCTTCGATCACGACCGACGCACGGCCCTCGCCGCAGCGCGGCTGGCGCATCGTTTGTTATAGCGCCTTAATGCGCGGCAGCGATCACTCGTCAACGGATCTTCCTCGTGATGATCAACGTTCGAGCCCCGCGACCGCGGCCTGTTTTCGGATCGCGGACACGACGCCGATTCGCCTGAAGAGTTCGGGCGGCAGCCAGTTGGGTTCATCGAGACTCAGCGCATCGGTCAGGTGTTGCAACTGCGATCCGACGGCCATTTCGCCCAGCAGCTTGCCGTACATGCTTCCCTTCAACACACCGGCTCCTTCTTCTTCGAGCAGGCGACATTGCGCGGCAGCGTGTCGGCGAGTCCGCGAATCAGCGCGGCCGGCTGCACGAAAAAGCATATTCTCTCGCGCGCCAATGAAATTCGGTCAACCAGCGCATACAGGCGCCCCGACCGAGTTTTCGACCTTTAGCCGACGAACCGCCGTAGCGCCAAACCCGTCCTCGAAAATGACGCTGCGATGGGGACCGCCCTTCTTCGCTGCGTACATCGCAACGTCCGCCTTCTTTAGCAGCGGCTCTGCCTCGTCACCATGCTCCGGGAAGGTGCTGATGCCCACGCTCAGGCCCACGCGCAAATCGGCGCCGCAAAAAGTGACTGGCGCTCTGACTGAGTCGATCAGCGTGGCCGCCATAGCGCGCGGTCCACTCGCCGGGTTGGCATCAAGGGCGTGGTCGCCGGTGACAAGGTTCGATCTCATGCTGAACATGAGCGCGATGCTCGGAGTGTGTTCCGCTAGACGTTCAGTCAATCGGCAACCGGTGCTCGCCGCGCCAACGGGTATAGACCAAAATAGCACGATGAACTGCCCTCAACCCAGCTAACGACCCGCGCACGGAGAACTTGCTCCGAGCGCCAGAGAAATGCGCCTCTCGACCCTTATGCTGTCGGAAGAGCCCCCTCCCACGCACGCTGAAGAAGTGCCCTGAGGGGCTCCTTTTCAATCGGCCGAGGGTTCCAGTACGGGTTCGACAAAGCCACCTCGCACGCATAATCGAGATCTGCTTCTCCCAAGCCAATCTCCCGAAGGCCTTGCGGAACACCAAGCTCTTCATTGAGTTTATAAAGCCCGTCAGGCGCCGCATCTACGTTCAAAGCCCTTGCGATTCGGCCCATCGCGTCGACGGCAACTACACTGTTATATGCGAGCGCATGAGGCAGGACGATTGCGTGCGTCTCCGCGTGAGGAAGGTTGAACGTTCCCCCTAACGTGTGGCACAGCTTGTGATGAAGCGCCATCCCGACATTTCCGAGCACCATCCCGCACAGCCACGCGCCATACAGGCACTCGCTGCGCGCGGTCTTGTCGCTTCCGTTCTTCTTTACACGGCGCAGGCCATTGGCAAGCGAGCGGATACCCTCTTCCGCCATCAGCGACATCACCGGATTTCCGTCCTGTGCGTACAGCCCCTCGGCAGCGTGGGCGATGGCGTTCAATCCGCTCACAATCGAAAGCTTAACGGGAAGCCCTACGGTCAGTTCCGGGTCGTACAGAACCGTCTTCGGGATGACCTTGGCGTCACGCCCTGTTTTCTTCAGGCCGTCTTCGGTTATTCCATAGATGGGCGTCATCTCCGACCCGGCGTAGGTCGTTGGAATCGCGATAATCGGTAACGACGATTCGAGCGCAATCGCCTTGCCGAGGCCAATCGTCGAACCGCCGCCAATCGCCACGGCGCAGTCGGCCCCGACTTCCTTCGCGTGTTTGCGCGCGCGGCGGGCATTCTCGATGGGAACATGCATCTGGGCGCCATCGAAGACCCCAGCGCTCGAAGGACCGAGCAGCGATGACACCACCTCGGCTTGAGCTTTCTGGTCGGGGGTACAGAGAACCAATGCCCGGCGCGCCCCCAATGCCTCGACTTCTTGCTGAATCAGCTTCATGCTTCCAGCGCCGAACACGACTCTTGCCGCCTGCGTGGTATAGGTGAATTGATACATGCGATTTGCTTCCTGTGTCGTCAGCGGTGCAACTCGTTTAGATGTAGTCGACCTGATGCCGAGCGATACGCACATCACCCACGACCTGCTTCACTCGCAGATGCTCAGGATGCGACGCATACGCGTCGAGCGATTCCTGACTCTCGAACTCGGTGTACAAGACGACGTCGCAAGCGTAGTCCACAGCGCTAACGTCCATGCCGACTTCAAGCCTGGTGAGTCCGGGAATCTTCCCGCTCAGACTTTCGAATGCGGTCTTTACCAGCAACGCGGACTCCCTCTTTTGCTGAGGAGTCTCACCTCGAACATCCCACATCACAATATGCTTGACCATATTTATTTCCTGTAGCGTCACTTATGAACACGCCAAATGTTCGAGATGCACTCTCATACTCAAGGATGCACGCCAGCCGATCCCTTCACACGCCAGAACACGGCTGAGTTCTTAACCTGGTCTGCTGCGAGAGAAGGCGGCGTTATGCCTTGTTTTTGTTGTACACATCGACGAACACAGCGGCCAGCAGGACGATGCCCTTGATGACCTGCTGGTAGTCCACGCCAATGCCCATGATAGACATGCCGTTGTTCATCACGCCCATGATGAAGGCCCCCACGACCGCACCGACGACTTTCCCTACACCGCCCGAGGCCGAAGCGCCGCCGATAAAGCATGCTGCGATAACGTCCAGCTCGAAACCCGTGCCGGCCTTTGGCGTTCCGCTATTCAGACGTGCAGCGAAAATCAAACCGGCCAGCGCGGCAAGGATGCCCATATTGACAAAAGTGAGGAAGCTCACTGCCGGAACACTGACCCCGGACAAGCGTGCGGCCTTAGAGTTGCCGCCTACCGCGTAGATGCGTCGACCAATCGTCGTGCGATTCATAATGAACGTGTACACGCCAATCAACACGCCCATGATGACCAGTACTGTCGGCAAGCCGCGATAGGAAGCCAGCAAGTAGCAAAAGCCAACGATAAGGGCCGTAAGCACGACATTCTTGGTCACGAACATTGCGAACGAGCCACTTTCAACGCCATGCTTCGCTGCACCAGCGCGATGTCGAAGCTCAATCACAAAGAAGAGAACACCGACGAACACGCCGAGGAGAATCGAGGTTAAGTGAAGCGTCTGACCGTGGAAGAGGTCGGGAAGGAAACCCGAACTTACGGCACCGAATGCATTCGGGAACGGACCAATGGACTGTCCCTGGAGCACCAGGTTTGTCAAACCACGGAAAACCAGCATACCGGCTAAGGTCACGATGAACGAGGGCATCCGCCAGAACGCAATCCAGTAGCCTTGCATGGCGCCGATCAGCCCGCCGGCCACGAGACAAATGATGGTTGCCCAAACGTAATTGACTTCGTACTGCACCATCAAAACCGCCGCCAACGCACCCACCAAACCCGCCGTCGAGCCCACGGAGAGATCGATATGCCCGGAGACAATCACCATTAGCATGCCAAGCGCCATGATGACGATATAACTGTTCTGAAGCACCAGATTGGTCAGATTGAGCGGTTGCATCAGCACGCCGCTCGTCGACACCTGAAAGAACGCCATGATGATGACGAGCGAAAGGAGCAGACCGTACTCGCTGCCAATACGCTTGACCATCCCGAACAGTTCGCTTTTCTTGAGTTCGGCGCCGTCGGGGGCTACCGGAGAGAGTGCCTTACGCATTTTGAATGTCTCCATTTCGCATAATTGCCCGCATGATGCTTTCCTGCGACGCTTCTTCTGCGGTTAATTCGCCGACGAATCGGCCCTCGTTCATGACATAGATGCGGTCACACATGCCAAGTAGCTCGGGCATCTCCGAGGAAATCATGACCACACACTTACCCGCGGCGACCGCCTGATTGATGATGTTGTAAATCTCGTATTTCGCTCCCACATCGATGCCCCGCGTTGGCTCGTCGAGAATCAACACTTCGGGCTCGGAAAACAGCCATTTGCTGATGACGACCTTTTGCTGATTACCGCCAGACAAGTTGCCGACGACGTGCGTCACGCCTTGCGCGCGAATTCGAAGCTTTTTGAGGAAATCGGTCGCGACCGTGATCTCCTCGTGCTCGTCGACGACGCCGAACTTCGAGACACCGGACAGGTTCGCTAGCGTGATGTTCCGCTTGATGTTGTCGTCCAGAAGTAGACCATTGCCTTTCCGGTCTTCCGTCACGTAGGCGATACCCGCTTTGATCGCTTTCTTGACCGATGAAGTGTCGACCTGCTTTCCGTGCATCAGTACCTGGCCTGTGATGCCCTGGCCGTATGTGCCGCCGAAAACGCTCATGGCGAGCTCGGTGCGCCCGGAACCCATTAGTCCGGCGATACCCACGATTTCGCCCTTGCGCGCCTTCAGATTTACGCCCTTGAGGACAGCGCGGTCGCGCTGCGTGGGATGCTGCACGCGCCAATCCTTGACTTCGAAAATCACGTCGCCGATATCCGGCGTGCGCGGCGGATATCGGTCCGACATCTCCCGGCCAACCATCGCCTTGATGATGCGGTCCTCCGTCACATTGTCTTTGCCGCAGTCGAGCTCGTCGACCGTCGAGCCGTCACGGATGACCGTGATGCCATCTGCGACGCGCGAAATCTCGTTCAGTTTGTGCGAGATGATGATTGACGTCACGCCTCGCGCTTTCAGTTCAAGCAGTAGAGTAAGAAGCGTGTCGCTGTCTTTCTCATTCAAACTGGCAGTGGGCTCGTCCAGAATCAGCAGGCGAACTTCTTTCGACAATGCCTTCGCGATCTCGATAAGCTGTTGCTTTCCGATTCCAAGCGCACCGACCATCGAGTCGGGAGAATCCGAAAGCCCTACTTTCGCCAACAGCTCTTTCGCCTTTGCGCGGGAAACTTGCCAGTCAATGACACCGCGCCTGGACTGCTCGTTACCAAGAAAGATGTTCTCGGTAATCGAAAGCATGGGCACGAGGGCGAGTTCCTGGTGAATGATGATGATCCCGACTTCCTCGCTGTCGGAAATATCGCCGAATGCACGCTCCGCACCGTCATAAAGGACGTCGCCGGAGTACGTGCCGTGCGGATAAACGCCACTGAGTATCTTCATCAGGGTCGATTTTCCCGCGCCATTTTCTCCGCAAATGGCATGAATCTCGCCCTGGCGCACCTTCAGATTCACGTTATTCAGCGCTTTGACCGCGCCAAAGCTCTTCTGAATTGCGCGCATCTCCAAAATGGTATCCATAGTCAAACTCCTCGTTGGTCACGCTCATGGCGTGATGGCGTGGATGCGATTCGCACAAGACCCTCACCCACGCCGACGCGCGGATGCCCTACTTGACTTGGGCTTGCGTGTAGTAACCGCTCGTCACCAACTCGGACTGGTAATTGGCCTTGTCGACGAGAATCGGCTTTACGAGGTAGGTCGGAACAATCTTGGCGCCATTGTTGTAGCTTTTCGTGTCGTTGACGGGCACTTGCTTGCCGCTCAGTGCGTTGTCGACCATGTCGGCTGCCACGCTAGCGAGTTTGCGCGTGTCCTTGAATACGGTTGACGTCTGGTCACCCCGAACAATGTTCTTCACGTTCTGAACGTCCGCGTCTTGTCCCGTGATGATGGGCATCGCTTGCTGACCCGAACCATATCCCACGCCTTTGAGAGACGAGATAATGCCGATCGCCAGCGCGTCGTTCGGCGCCCAGACGGCATCGAGATGGTCCTTGCCATAGAATGCGCTCAGCAAATTGTCCATTCGCGCTTGGGCGGTCGCGCCATCCCAATTGCGTGTCGCGACTTTCTCGAAGGCAATCTGTTTGCTGCGAATCACAAACTTGCCGCTATCGAGATACGGCTTCAGAACCGACATGCCGCCCGCGTAGACCATATGCGCGTTGTTATCATCCGATGAGCCGCCGAAAATCTCGATGTTGAACGGCGTCGTGCTACCCGCTTTTTGCCAGGCGCTGACAATGCTTTGTCCCTGCAGAACACCGACGCCATAGTTATCGAAGGTCGCGTAGTAGTCAACGTCCTTGGTCTGGCTAATCAGGCGGTCATACGAGATGACCTTGATGCCCTTTTTCTGCGCGAGGGCCAGCGCGTCAGAGAACGTCTTGCCATCGATAGGCGCGATGACCAGTGCCTTGACACCTTTCGCAAGCATGTTTTCGACCTGGTTGACCTGCGTCGGAACGTCGTAGTTGGCGTATTGCAGGTCGGACGAGTAACCTTTCGCCTTCAGCGCGTCGACCATGCTTTTTCCGTCGGTAATCCAGCGGGACTCGGTCTTGTCGGGCAGTGAGATTCCCACTACACCTTTGTCTTGGGCAAAGGCAATCCCATACGTTGCCGAGAAAGCCGCCGAAGCGGCCAGGATGACCGCAATACTCTTGATAATCTTCATGACCTTGTCTCCTAATTAGGAATGCGTATTTATGTTTCCGATTTGTGTGGTACGGGATCCTCGAATGACGCTCACGCGAGCGTCACTCATTCGAACCTTTACTCGATAAAGGCCTCAGCGCCTGCGTCCTTCGAGGAAGCGAACATGGCCTCGATGACCCGGCTGATGTTGTACGCCTGGGTGGCGGGGACGACGGACTGCGTGCCGTTACGCAAGGCGTCGAAGAACGCGGTTGACTCACGGTCGAAGTACACCGGATTACCAATCTCAGCGATATCGGGCGAATACTCCGTTTTCTTCGTCGCCCAGATTTCCGGGAAGCTGGTCTCCTGCCACTCGGTCCACCCCTCGGGATGGTCGCCTTTGCCTGCGTCGTAGATCTTGTAGCTCGCGGGCAGCGAGCGGGACGACATGATGCCTTCGGTCCCGTAAGCGGTGATGTCCCAGCTCTCGGTCCACGGCAGAACATCCCAGGACATGAAGTCGATGGTGACAATCTTGTCTTCGTAGTTCAGCACCCCGCCCGCCGCATCTTCACGCGATTCATCGCCGTGAAAATTCGGGAACTTCGTGATACGCGCGTTGACCGAGCGCGGCAAGCCAAAATGCAGAAGAATGCGGTCGATGAGGTGGCAGCCAATAACGAACACGGCACCGCCAATGTCACCCGGCTGAGTCATGTGCGGCGTGCCCGCTTCGTCATGTGAACAGCCACCGTGCGCCCGCACCTGCACGACTTTGCCGAGACGGCCGCTCTTGAGGGCGGCTTGCATGGCGTCGACCGAAGGAGCAAACCGCCAGCAATAGCCGACTTGCACGAGTCCGCCAGTACGTTCCACCGCATCGACGATGCGCTTGGCATCGACCGAACTGCGACCGGCGGGCTTTTCGCACAATACCGCCTTGCCCGCTTCGAGGGCCTCGATGGTCAGGTCGGCCATCTTCTCGCTCTTCGAGTGGACGAGCACGACATGGACATTCTCGTCCGCCAGGATGTCTTCCTTCGATCGGGCTTCGAGGCCCAGCGCATCGACGAACGGTGTGAGCAGCGGGCTCTTATCCCACGCGCCGAGCATTCTTGCATCGGTCCGGCGCTGAATGGCCTTGACTCGCCCGGACGTATGCGGGTGAGTGATGCCGAGACATGCAACGCCGAGTGTTTCGTCGGGACCAATCTTTCGCGTCATGACTTTTCTCCTCCGATTTCCCAATTACACTTTCACTGCTTTGCCCGTCAGCGCGGACTCGAGTGCGGCATCCGCCAGGCGTAACGCCTTCAGGCCGTCCTGAACAGACGTCGGCAGCGGCGAATTCGTGTTCAGCGCATCGACGAAGGCGTCGAGCTCAGCCTTGTACGCCTCCACATAGCGCTCGAGGAAGAAGTTGAGGAGCGGCTCCCGCACATCGGTGGCTTCCTTGGACCAGCGTCGAATCGTCGACGGACGAAGGTTTTCTTGCAGAAGCATTCCCTTCGAGCCTGACACTTCCATCCGCTGGTCGTAGCCATACACGGCTTCGCGGCAGCAGTTGATGTGGCATTGCTTGCCAGAGGCGGTGCGCAATTGCACCATCACCGTATCGAAGTCGGTCAGTTCCTCAAGCGATTCGTCGACGAGGCGACTTGCCATCGCCATGACTTCAACCGGCTCTTCTCCGAGCAGCCAGCGAGCCATGTCCAGGTCGTGGATGACCATATCGCGAAAGATGCCGCCTGAGTGCTCGACATAGTCGCGCGGAGGCATACCCGGGTCGCGGCTCGAAATGATGACCTGACGGACTTCGCCAACGTTACCCGCATCAATCGCCTTGCGGAACGCCTGCGACGTCGGGTCGAAACGACGATTGAATGCAAGCATGACCCGGCCACCGAGGCGTTCGACTTCGTTTGCTGCGGCGAGCGACTTGTCCATATCCAGGTCGATGGGCTTCTCGCACAGCACGGCCTTGCCGCGCTTGACCGCCTCGAGCATCAACGTGATGTGCGTGTCGGTGGGCGTGCCGATGACGACGGCGTCGATGTCGTTTCGTTCCAGCACGGCCGCCGGGTCCGTCGAAGCCTCGCAACCCAGCTTGCTCGCTAGCGCCTGCGCTGCGCTTTGAACCGGGTCCGCTACCACGACCAGTTTTGCATTCGGGCTTGCGGCAACGTTGCCAGCGTGAATTCGGCCAATGCGGCCCGCACCGAGAACAGCGATTCGAATCATGTGAGTCTCCTGAATTACGTTATCGTCGAATTTGAACGGCGTTAAGCGGTGGCCGTGGGCGTGGCCGAGAACTGCGCGGCGGTGGTGTCGTATGCGCGCTTTGCCATCTCGTCGAGCGGGAGTTTCCGGTGCACCTCGGAGATAAGTTCCACGCCGTAGTAAGGTAAGGTGCAGCCTGCTTGCTCAAGCGCATCGACGAAAGCGCGACAGTCGCCTGCTCCTTCGCCGCAAAGCTGGCGGTTGAAGGTCGAGTCGTCGAATAGCGAGCCCTTGACGTGTGCGCCAACGTCGTCAAGCTCGACACCCTTGATGAAGCGAGCAGGAATTTGCGCGACCTCGCTGTACGGCGTGTTGGCGCGCGCAACATGCCAATGGTCGACCATCAGCCCGCCGTTGGGCTGGTTTGCACCTTCTGCAACCTTCAGCGCCTCCGCGACGTTTCGGATGGGAGAGAAAGGCATGAACTCGATGGCGACCGTCGCGTTGACCGTCGCCACGTCGCTGCAAAGCCTTGCGAATTCCTCGGTCATGCGGTCGAAGTCGGCCGGATTCTTGTCGAAGGGACTCGCGCCGACTTTCAGATTGCGCATGCCCAACTCGCCACCCAGTTCGATGAAGCGACGACGGCAATTGTCCGACTGGACCCGCGCTTCCCCGTCGAAGTACCAGTCCATCAGGATTTCGAGTTCGAAGTACTTCATGCCCGTGTCATCCAGAATCTTCTTGATCCCGGACAGCCCGTACTTCTCGATGCTGTATTCGAGGTCGTCGAGAATGAGACCGACGCCGCTCCAGCCCGCTCGCGAAGCTGCTTCGCAGCGCTCGCGCAGCGAGAACGGACTGATTTCGTTCTGCGCACACGGATAAACGTCGCCGGCGAGGGTCCAGTACGCGGCCAACAGCTCTTTCTTCGCGGTCATATGTAGTATTCCTGTGTCTCTCGATTTCATCGGTTTTCGGACGGCACACCCTGCGTGCCGAACGGTTACGGGTGTGCCGCCGTGGGCTTGCTGGACGTCGCGAGGGTGAAGTCCCACCACACAGTCCAAAATGGTGGCGAGAACCCGACGCGCTTCGCAACTTCCGGGTCGTGAACCTGTTTGAATTCAGCGATGAGTTCGCGCTTAACCCCGAAAACTGCGTCTTCAGACAGATACGGGCAGTCGGGCGTGAAGATATGCGTGACGACTGGGTCGAAGCCCGGGGCCGTCACGATGAAATGCAAGTGAGCAGCGCGATTCGGGTGCCGACCCATTGCACCAAGGAGCTTTCCGACAGGACCGTCCGAGGGAATTGGATAGTGGCGCGGCTTGACGGACTTGAACCAGTAACGACCTTCGCTATCTGAAGTAAAAACGCCGCGAAGATTTGAGTCAGGCTGAATCCCTTTTTGCTGCACGTCATAGAAGCCGTCGTCGTTGGTCTGCCACACCTCGAGCTTCGCGTCAGGAACCGGGTTTCCCTTGATATCGGTTACGCGACCTTCTACAACCATGGGTTCGCCCTTTCCGTCCAGGCAGATGTTCGTGCCGTTGGCGTACTCGGGTGCGTTGGCTACATAGAACGGACCGAGGATAGTGTTCGGTGTTGCCCCGCTCGGCCGACGATGGTTTATTGCATCGACCAGCATGGATACGCCGAGGATGTCCGACAGGAGAATGAACTCTTGGCGCCAGTCAGTGCACATATGGCCCGTCTCTGTCAGGAACTGAACGGCTGCGAACCACTCTTCATGCGTTGGTTCAATTTCCTTCACCGCGGCGTGCAGATGCTTGACCAGAATCGACATGACCTGACGCAAGCGGGCGTCGGCGTCTTCACCCATGCGAGCATTGACGACGTCGGCGGAGTAAGCCTCATCGAAGTACGGCAACGAGGACTGAACTGCAGAGGATGCTTTTTGCATTACGTGTCTCCATCGGCCTTTTCGCTAGCTTTGAACCCAGTCTATATTCCATGTGACTGGCAAAACAGAGTTGAAAAGGGAAACTCTTTCGCGCGGAGTGGGAAACCGTCGGGAAGGCGGCCTCGAGCACGAGGCTCACGCGGTCCAATGCCGCTCAAAGTCGTTTTGCTGAAACCGCTCGACGAGCGCGTCAATAAACAACCGGACCTTCACAGGAAGAAATGCCCGGGTCTGAAACGCAATGTTCATGGTCAGTCGAGGGAGGTCCCAGTCGTCGAGCACGGGGACCAGGCGACCGGCTCTCAGGTCGTCGTAGACAATGTATTTCGGCTGAACCAGGATACCCATGCTGTCGAGCGCGGCAACCCTCAATATTTGGCCGTCGTTCGATTCCAGCAACGGCTTCACTTTCACGACCACATTCTCGCCACCGCGTTGGAACGAGAGTTCGCGTGGATTGTCGGCAAGCTGATAATTCAGCAGCCTGTGCTTGGCCACTTCCGCCGGAAAACGAGGAGCGCCGTTTGCCTCGATGTAGCCAGGCGACGCCGCCAATATGCGACGCGTCGATGCCAGCCTTCTTATCGTAATGTTGCTGTCCGGTTCGAGAACCTTCGTTCGAATCGCGACGTCGACGCCATTCTCGATAATGTCGTAGTAACGGTTAGCCGCGACTACGTCCACCGTGATCTCAGGGTAACGCGCCGTGAAATCCGGCAACATCGGTGCGATGTGCAGCATGCAGAACGACAGCGAAGCGGTGACGCGAAGTACGCCGCTCGGACGAACGACCGCCTCGTTGATCGCTGCTTCGGCTTCGCCGAGGTCTGCAAGGATAGATTTGCAACGCCGATGAAACTCGGCGCCGGCTTCTGTCAGATAAAGGTTGCGAGTGGTTCTGCGAATCAGTTGTGCCCCAAGCCTCGCCTCCAACGAGATGAGATACCGGCTTGCGGCCGAGATGGAAACGTCCACAACTTCGGCCGCCCGGCTGATGCTGCCCGTCTCTGCGACTTCGACGAACAGTTGTAATTCCTTGAAGTGGTCCATACCCTTGCACCGTATCGCTTCTTCTCTCGGCCTGCAGCAACCCCAATGCAGGAGCATGCGCGACAAGGGCAGCAACGTTCTTGTTACGCATGCATCATGCTAGTGCAGCGGCTCTATCTTTATTGGGGTAAAACACCTCAAAAAGACATCAGGAGCGTATGAGACGGCACGTTCGCGTTCGAGACGCTTCGCTTCAGACACCCTCCGAAGTCATCGTTACAGCCCGTTCAGGAAGGCGCTTAGAACCTCGTCGCCAAGCCCGCGATGACGCCGAACTGGCTCTTGCCATAGTTGGGATTGGTACTGGAGGGGCTTCCGTTCAGAGGGTCGTTGTTGACGTTCGCACCATACAGGCCGCTGTCGAGACCGACGTTAGACGTCGAACTGTTTCGAACATAGGCGAGTTCCGTGTACAGGAGCGTTCGCTTCGAGAGCGAGTAGTTCCCGCCGAGCGTGTACAAGGTTGCGTTCCCGTTTCCATTGTTCGCGTTCGCATGATAGACCGCTCCGGTAATCGCAAGAGCAGGCGTGGTCTGCCATATTGCGCCGATCCATTCGTGATTGACGGTGGTCGGCAGGCTCGTTCCGGATGGCAACGCCGACGGATTAGCCGTGCCAAAATATCCGGCATTCGACGCATCGGGCGCGCCAAGGTGTTGGTAGCCCAGATACGCGGTCACAGGTCCGAACGCATAGGTCAGGCCAGTGAGAATCGAACGGGATGTCAGATACACATTACTGAATTGACCGTTCGGGTCGCGAACCTCGTCGTATGTCGCTTGCCAAAATAGCCCTCGATTTGCATAGGACAGTTTGATGCCATCGGAACGACCCTGGGCGCTCCCTAGCCCGCTGGATGTGCCAAGTTGACCAGGCGCACTGCCGGGGTTGCCTGCGTTCCACGTGGATGAATTCGTCACGTCATACTGGCCTTGCAGCGTGAAGCCGGCAATCGTAGGGGACAGGTATTCCACGCCGTTCGCCGCCTGCGAGAAGATGCGGCCGCGGACCAGCGTTCCAATCGAATACTTCTTGGTTTGCTGCGGGTCGACGTCTCCCGAATACTGACTTATCTCGGCCGAGCCCATGTTTCCGAGTTTGATTTGGCCCCAGGTGTCGTTCTGCAGACCCACGGTAGCCTGCCCCTCGAAGAAACTTCCGTTCGCAAAGCTTCCGTTCATCGTGTTCAGTCGTGACTCGAGTTGAAAGATGGCATGAGTGCCACCGCCCAGGTCTTCCGCGCCTTTGAGGCCAAATCTCGACTGAGCCCACCCTCCGCTTTGCGCACCGAATACGTTCCCCTTCGGTTGATTCGTCTCGTACACAATACCGTTGTCCACGATCCCGTATAAGGTGACGCTGCTCTGAGCGGTAGCCGCCGTGGCTGCTGACAATGCAAAGGCACTGAACAGAAGTTTCTTCATTGCTATCTCCATTTATATAGTTGTACTAGTTACTTAGATATGACTTCCTGACTGAACGAACAACGCTCGTCCTCGAGGACTTAAAGACGCGTTCCTAGACTGCTCTTGTGTATTCCGGGCCGAGTGTAGGTTTCCCATTCGCTCGAACAAAGAGCAGGACAGGGAATCTCTTTCGCAGAATCAGGGAGAATGCGCGTCCAGCGAGCGCGCAAAGGCCTTTCAGCGTTATGCTGTCTAAGCTGCTCGCGGTTAACCCGTGTATCGCCGACGACGTCTCATCGATTACGGTTCGGACGTTCCGCCCGAAGAGACATGCTCTTCTCAGTAATCAATTTCAACGTCCGTGGACAGCCTCACGTGACCCAACGCATCGATACGGAGGTACTTATGATGGTCAGGAAGATGTCTGGCTTCGCTGTTTCGACAGGTGTGGCTCTGGTTCTCTTCGCAGTCTCGGCATTGCCCGTCAGTGCTGCCGGAACGGATACCGGCGCATCCGGTAGCACCATGACAAAGCAGGAACTGAAGGCGCAAAAAAAGGCCGACAGCCAGTCCCGCCGTGCGAAGAAAAATGCCGAGCTGAGTACGCTGGAAAAAAACGGCTATAACCCGGCGGGAAATCAAACGAACTATCCGCAAAATCTGCAGAACGCGCAGCAGAAGGCGGCTGGTCAGAAACCAACCAACGCCCCTGCGGTCGCGCCGTGAAGCGTCGCGTGGACTCAAGTTTCGTGGGCGCGATGAAATAGAAGCGCGAACCTACCCGCGCAGATTGCGAACGAACAGTTCGAGATGCGTCCGGGCCGTCGCCGCGTCAGCCGGGTCGATACCGGTCAGCGTTCGCTCCTCGATGACGCGCACGGCCTGCATGCATCGACGCAGCAGTTCGCGCCGTCGTCGGTGAGCATCAAGACGACGATGCGGCCGCGATTCGGATCGGGCTCGCGTGTGATCCAGTTTCGGGAAGCCATCACGATCATGCTTTCGTGGCCGTGGGGCGCGATGAACGATCGCTCGGCAAGTTCCGGCGAGCGCCTCGGTCATCTTGCGGCGCAGGATCCGGTCCCGAGGCTGCCGACCAGGTAAGTCAGGCTCGGCTGGGCTGCGGTGGCGCCGATCGTCTTCTTTGCGACGACCGGCATAACGATCCTCTGATGATCCTTGCTGTGACGCGCCTCGATCCCCAGTCGCAAATCGACTGCGGCTATAACGCGGTCACCACGCTGACTCCGATGGCAAAGCAGGTCATCAAGACCGCTTGCGGCGAGACGCCCGATTGCAGCGACTTCGACGGCTGGTGGAACGGCCGACGGCATGCCGAGGTGGCGGCTGCGCGCTCGTCAGCGGAACATGACGGCATCATCGCCGGCGATCCGGGCTATGACGCGGGCATCAATGACGCGGGCATCAACGGCGCCGACTGGTCACTGTGGAAGCAGCTAATTCCATCACGCTCGATCCGGCCACCGCCTTCACGTTCACGACGCCGCCGCAAAGCGCCTCGATGATTTCGCAGTTGTCTTCGTATGCGCTGAACTTCAGCATGGACAGCGACGCGCCGAAGATCTTGCCCACGAGCGACGTCTATAGCGAGTCAGTGGTGCTTCATGACGCCCCGCCCGACGATAACAATCTGCGCGCGTTGAAGGCGCGCGGTGCGAAGTTGATGGTCTAGCACGGCACGAGCGACCCGGTGTTTTCACCGAACGATACAACCGACTGGGATCAGCGTCTCATGACCGCGAATGGCGGCGATGCGAGCAACTTCGCGCGCTTCTACACGGTAGCGGACATGAACCACTGGTCGACGGAAGCGACGCTTTGAAATGCGTCGCGTTAGACACACTGAACTGTCGTACTACATCACGGGCGCTTCGGCCGCTTTTGCAAATGCCCGCTCGTCAGGATGCTTCCTTGTCGGCCTGCTCGTCTTGCGGCGGCGATTCCGGCGGGCTCGTCTGCTTCGAGCGCTCAACCGGCTTGTGGTCGGCTACATCGGTGCCGGGCTCGTTCTGCGGAATAGAGGTGGACATAATCAAATTCTCCTGGACATGAGTACACGTGCCTCAAAGCATTCCGCGGGCCTAACACCCCACGCACTCCACGATCTCTAGAACCATCAAGCCTTGCGCGAGCGGCTCCTTGCATCCGGGCGGCGCGATGTCTTCGTGAACAGGAAGAGACTCGCGCCTGCGGCGGCCATTGCCAATCGGCTCGGATGGGCCCTTACCGCGCTCACGATCTTGACGAAAGCGTCCGAGCGCGATTGCGTACTCGGAGCGCGCTGATTGAACGCAAGCGGCGGCCTTGTTACTGCGCTGCCAGTACTATTGGAAACCGCCGCAGGCGTTGGCGTTGACGACCGATCGGAACCTGCGTGCTCCTTCAACTGCGCATCGGCTCGGGACGCTGCGTCTCTTGAGGCCGCCGCTTCCGCACCCAGCAACAGCACGGCGGCAGCGAAATAAAGCCACATCAGCAAGACTGCAAGCGATCCGGCCGCGCCGAATGCGCTCGCCATACCCGCATGCGTCAAATAGATCGCGAAGAGCTTCTTGCCCACCGAGAAAAGGACCGCGGCAATGGCGCCGCCGATAAACGCTTCGCGCCAACTGACATCGCCATCGGGCAAATATTTCAACAGCGCGCCAAAAGCACCTGACAGGATCACAAAACCAAGCACGAATTGAACGACATCGCCGAGGATGACGAGCGGCGAATTACCGAAGACCCATTTGCCCGCTGCCTGCACCGCGGTATCGAGTACAAGGGATACGATCAGCAGGAAGGCCACGCCTAGAACCAGGCTAAAGGAAATCAGCCGCACCTTGACTAGCGTCGCGACGCTCGACTTGGCCTGCTTGGCGGGCCAGATGATGGACAGCGCGGTGTTCAACGACGAAAACGTGGCCGATGCACCGACCGCCAGCAACACGAACGAAACGATGGCCGCGATGCCGCCCTCGCCGCTCCGATGCGCATGTTCGACGATCGTCTGTACGCTCGCGGCGGCGTCCTTTCCCAGCATTCCGCTGATCTGATGAAAGAGCTGCCCACGGGCGGCCTCCGCACCGAAAACCAGCCCGGCGACGGCGATGACCATGACGAGCGTCGGCGCAAGCGAAAACGCCGAGTAGAAAGCGATGCTCGCCGCCAGCGGCGCGCAGCGGTCTTCACTGAAGCGCTTAAATGTGCGCACGGGCCACGCGAAGGCGCCGCCTGTGCCGCTGCTGACATCGTGCGCGGATGCGTTGTCCATGAGGGGCTCCTTTTACAGTGCTGACCGCTTCTAGCATTGGCGATGCCTGAGGCTAAATGAATCGAAGAATGAAGTTCAACTCATGCCGGTGCGGATCCTTGCTTCGTTTCTCGTTAGAAAAGATTCCGGGCATGAGTACTGCGTCCGACCCTGGTGCTGTTCCGAATCGACGCCAGGCAACCGAGGAATTTGCATGATCCAGCGAACCAGGGAGGTGGAGGCATGACGTTCCAGTCGAAGATTTCGCAGTGGCGCAATGTGGGCCGCTTCTGCGCACATCGCGTGGCTGACTACGGCGACCTTTTTCAGCTCGAGCTGGCGGAAACGAAAACGCGCGTGCTGCATGAATGCGTCGCACTCGTCGCGCTCGCAATCGGCGCGATGTTCTCACTGTCGTTCATATCGATCGCCGTCATCGTCACGTCCATTACTTCCCCATACTTCGTCGAAGTCGCGTGGGGTGTAGCGGGCGTATGGCTTCTCGTGACAATTGCCGCGTGGCTGGTCATGCGCTCAAGACGTCCTGCGGAGCCCTTCCAACTGTTACGCCGGGAACTCGAGCGCGACATGCAGGCCATCAAGGAGGCAAGTCAATGAAGCACGCTGAAGCACAATCACGCGTCCTTGCACGCATGGAGCAGACCCGCGAGGAGTTCGTCAGGGCGCGACCGCGCGATGTCTCTACGGTTAGAACCCGGGCATGGAGCGCAGCCGCGAACGTCGGGCCGTGGCTGTTACGTACGCCCAACGCGGCGCTGGTGTCGGCGCTGCTGATTGGCCTCGTCGTGCTGGGGCCGAGGCGAGCGCTGCAAACAGCGCTGCAAGCTGGCCTTAGCACCTGGACGACCAGAGCCGTCGGCACGCTTGCGAACTCGACGATGCGTTAAACGCGAATTAAAGCTAGCGCACGGTTAGTTTCACGACCGAGCTTGGATTGCGTCCTTTACGCATCGCGCAGGACACCGGGTTTTTCCTCCCGAAATTGCCTTGACAGGGTTGGCGTAAGCTTGCATATTTGCTCATCAGAAGAGCAATTGACCGTGAGGCACGAGATGCGAGGAAAATTGCAGGGCAAAGTCGCCGTGGTAACCGGCGCAGCCTCGGGCATCGGGCTGGCGAGTACCGAGGCCCTTCTTTCGGCCGGCGCCCGTGTGGTGCTGGTCGACCGGGACGAGGCTGCAGTGACGTCGATTTGCAAGCAATACGGCGAAGCGGCGACTCCGCTCGTTGTAGATTTACTCAATCCGACGGCTTGCTCGGCGCTAATACCGCGCGTGCTGGGAATCACAGGGCAAATCGATATCCTGCATGCCAATGCAGGCGCCTATGTCGGTGGAGAGTTAGTCGACGCGGATACGGCGGCGATCGACCGGATGCTGAATCTCAACGTCAATGTCGTGATGAAAAACATCCACGACGTTTTGCCTCACATGATTGCCCGACGCACCGGCGATATCATCGTGACCAGTTCGCTGGCTGCTCATTTTCCGACGCCGTGGGAGCCGGTCTATGCATCGTCCAAATGGGCGATCAACTGCTTTGTGCAGACCGTGCGGCGCCAGGTCTTCAAGCATGGAATTCGTGTCGGCTCGGTCTCGCCCGGCCCGGTCATTAGTGCGTTGCTCGCCGACTGGCCGGAGGAGAAACTGAAAGAAGCCAAAGCATCGGGCAGCCTGACCGAAGCGAGTGAGGTAGCTGACGTCATCATGTTCATGCTGACGCGACAACGCGGTCTGACCATCCGTGACGTAGTGCTGATGCCGACCAACTTCGATCTATAGCGCTCAATGTTCTTAAAGCGGCTAGCCTCGTTCCGAACTCGTGGCACGCAACTGCCGTCGATTTTTCCATCCAGTTAGTCAGTTATCAGCATTCCTGAATGATATTGCTCGTCGGTCACTGGCTCCATCCATTCGACGTTCTTGCCGTCGAGCAATTCGGTAATCGCGAGATGCGACATTGCCGTGGTCGCAGATGCTCCGTGCCAGTGTCGCTTGCCGCAAGAGCACGAGACGACGTCACCCGGGCGGATTTCCGTTCTCGGGCCGCCTTCGCATTGGGTCCAGCCGACGCCGCTAAGCACGACGAGCGTCTGCCCGAGCGGATGCGTATGCCAGTTGGTGCGCGCACCGGGTTCGAACGTCACGATTCCGCCGCCGAGGCGCGCCGGCTCCTCGGCCTGAAAGAGGCTGTCGATACGAACGGAGCCGGTGAACCAATTCTCGGGCCCCTTGATCGATGGCTTCGTGCCGTTGCGAATGATGGTCTGCGCTTCTTTGGTCATGGCTTTGATCTTTAAGTTAGGAAAGAGAGCATCGTCCAGGTTCCGAGCTATGCGTCAAAGCTTCTTCGCAAATGTTGGGCCGAGACGTCGAGTTTGCCTTCAACGATTGCCGGTCACAGGCCGAGCTTTCGTTCGCTCATCCACTTGACTATCTTCGGATCGCGATGCGAGAAAAAGCTGCTCGTGCCAGTCTCCAACGTTGCGACGGCCTGCATATCCGTGTCAGATAATTTGAAATCGAAGACGGCCAGGTCTTCCTGCATCCGCTCTTTACGGACGGACTTCGCAAGGGCGACGACGCCGCGCTGAACCAGCCATCGCAGCACGACTTGCCCGACGGTCTTGCCGTAGCGCTGCGCGATCGAGACCAGTTGTTCGTTCTCGAACAAGTTGTTGCGTCCTTCGGCGAAGGGCGCCCAAGCCTCCGGTTGCACGCCCAGCCCGCGCATGAAATCGATGCTTTCCGCTTGCTGATGAAACGGGTTGATTTCGATTTGGTTCACGGCCGGCGTTATGCCGTTGAACGCCGCGATGTCCATGAGACGATCCGGCTGAAAGTTGCTCAGACCGATCGCACGCAACTTTCCAGCGCGATGCGCCTCCTCCATCGCCCGCCATGCGCCGTGAACGTCCGAGAACGGTTGATGAATCAAGAAAAGGTCGAGGTAGTCCACGCCCAGACGCTTGAGCGACTTGTCAATGGCCGTCTGAGCGCGTTCATAGCCAGCATCCTCCACCCATAGCTTGCTGGTGACGAAAAGCTGATCGCGCGATACCCCGCAACGTTTGAGCCCGCGTCCGACAGCCTCTTCGTTCTCGTATGACGCGGCGGTGTCGATCAGACGGTAGCCTGCCTGCACCGCGTCCACGACGCAGCGTTCGCATTCCGCCTCGTCGGCGATCTGGAAGACGCCGTAGCCAAGGATCGGCATCTTCATTCCGTTATTCAATGTCACGTCGTGCATCGTTAGTCCTTTATGTTCTTCACCGGTCCACGCGCTTCTGGAGATGCGCCGGATAGCGATCCCCGACGACCTTGATTTCCTGCAACGCCGCTTCGATCGCGCCCAGCTCGTCAGTCGACAAAACCACGCCCGCCGCGCCTACGTTCTCTTCCAGCCGATGCAGCTTCGTCGTTCCCGGAATCGGCACGATCCACGGCTTGCGCGCGAGGAGCCACGCGAGCGCGATCTGTGCGCGCGTCGCGCCCTTTGCCTCGGCGATCTTGCCCAGCACCGCGACAAGTGCCGCATTGGCCTTGCGGTTTTCCTCGGAGAAACGCGGCACGACGTTGCGGAAGTCGGATGAGTCGAAGGTCGTGTTCGCGTCGATGGCGCCCGTCAGGAAACCCTTGCCGAGCGGACTGAATGGCACGAAACCGATGCCCAGTTCTTCGAGCGTCGGCAGCACCGTCTCTTCCGGCTCGCGCCACCACATCGAATATTCGCTTTGCAGCGCCGCGACCGGTTGCACCGCATGCGCCCGGCGGATCGACTGCGCGCCGGCCTCCGACAAGCCGAAATGCTTCACCTTCCCTTGCGCGATCAGATCCTTCACCGTGCCGGCCACGTCCTCAATCGGCACGTTTGGATCGACGCGATGCTGATAGAACAAGTCGATGCGATCCGTCTTCAGGCGCTTGAGCGACGCATCCGCCACCTCGCGGATGCGCTCAGGGCGGCTATCGAGCGGTTGCTTCGAGTCTCCGTCCTGGAAGCCGAACTTGGTAGCGATCACGATCTGATCGCGAAACGGCGCGACGGCTTCTCCGACCAGTTCCTCGTTGACGAACGGGCCGTAGCACTCGGCGGTATCGAAGAAGGTGACGCCGTGTTCGAACGCCGCGCGAATCACCTTGATGCCTTCGCTCTTTTCAGTAGCCGGGCCATAGCCGAAGCTCAGGCCCATACAGCCGAGTCCGATCGCCGACACTTCCAGCCCACCGCGTCCCAATTTGCGCTTTTCCACGTTGCTTCTCCTCGTCTTGCCGATGAACAAGGGACGAGCTTAGGCTTTTGTAACGTGATCAACAATAGGTCGGGAACTGCATGAGGTATTGAGGGAAATTCATGTATGCCACGCACGAGCCTGTCCAAGCAGAATGTTTTGGCTGAATGTAGATTGTTGAAGGCGCGCGCCCGGCGTGATCGCCATCGTCACCGCCGACACCGTCGGCGAGCTCGGCAAAGGCAAGTGGAACAACGCGCGCCTGCTCGGCGGCCCGGAAATCCAGGATCATCACCAGACGGTCGCGCTTGTCGTTGCCCAGACGTTCGAGCAGGCACGCGCCGCCGCGCAACTCGTGCTCGTGCGCTACGTCCAAGAAAAGGGCGCGTTCGATCTCGCGAACGCTAGTGACTCGGCAACCAAGCCGAAAACGGGCACGCCCGAATCATCGGTCGGCGATTTCGCGGGCGCGTTCGCGACGGCGCCCGTACAACTCGACGCGATGTACACCACGCCCGATCAGGCGCACGCGATGATGGAGCCGCATGCGTCGATGGCGGTCTGGAATGGCGATCAGCTCTCGCTCTGGACGTCGAACCAGATGATCGACTGGAGCCGCGCCGACATCGCGACGACACTCGGTATTCCCAAGGAGAACGTGCGGCTCATCTCGCCGTATATCGGCGGCGGCTTCGGCGGAAAGCTGTTCGTGCGCGCCGATGCGCTGCTCGCCGCGCTCGGTGCGCGCGCGGCGCGACGGCCGGTCAAAGTGGCGCTGACGCGGCCGATGATGTTCAACAAC
Source organism: Caballeronia sp. LZ024 (assembly GCF_031451455.1). Taxonomy (NCBI): domain Bacteria; kingdom Pseudomonadati; phylum Pseudomonadota; class Betaproteobacteria; order Burkholderiales; family Burkholderiaceae; genus Caballeronia; species Caballeronia sp. LZ024. Next base: position 501,245 of record NZ_JARUXL010000002.1, read on the forward strand.
ACGACGCACCGGCCCGCCACGATCCAGCGCATCCGCATCGGCGCGACGCGTGACGGCAAGATCACGGCAATGGCCATGAAAGCTGGTCGGGCGACATCGAAGGCGGCAAGCCGGAGAACGCCGTCCAGCAGACACGCCTGCTCTACGCCGGCGCAAACCGCATGACGGCGTTGCGGCTCGCCGCGCTCGACCTGCCCCGAGGGCAACGCGATGCGTGCGCCCGGCGAAGCGCCGGGACTGATGGCGCTCGAAATCGCGATGGACGAGATGGCGGAGAAGCTCGGCCTCGATCCCGTCGAACTCCGCATCATCAACGACACGCAGGTCGATCCCGAGAAACCGCGGCGGCCGTTCTCCGAGCGGCGGCTCGTCGAATGCCTGCGGACCGGCGCGGAACGCTTCGGCTGGACGTCGCGCGGCAAACAGCCGGGCGCCGTGCGCGATGGACAGTGGGTCGTCGGCATGGGCGTCGCTGCCGCCTTCCGGAACAATCAGGTGACGAAGTCGGGCGCGCGGGTACGCGTGGATGGCGCGGGCATCGTCACGGTCGAAACCGACATGACCGACATCGGCACCGGCAGCTATACGATCATCGCGCAGACGGCGGCCGAGATGATGGGCGTGCCGATCGAACGCGTTATTGTGCGGCTGGGCGATTCGAATTTTCCGGTGTCGTCGGAATCGGGCGGCCAGTGGGGTGCCAATAGTTCAACCGCGGGCGTGTATGCCGCGTGCGTCAGCCTGCGCGAGGCGATCGCGCTGAAAGCGGGCTTCGATTCCGGCGTCGCGCGGTTCGAGAACGGATCGGTCCACGCCAACGACCGCAGCATGCCGATCGGCGCGATGGCGGGCGCGAACGGCATCGTTGCGGAGGACTTCATCGAGTTCGGCGAACTCGCCAAGAAATATCAGCAATCGACGTTCGGTGCGCACTTCGTCGAAGTCGGCGTCGATGCCGCGACTTGCGAGATCCGCGTGCGACGCATGCTCGCGGTGTGCGCGGCCAGCCGCATCCTCAATCCGAAGTCCGCGCGCAGTCAGGTTATCGGCGCGATGACGATGGGCGTCGGTGCGGCGTTGATGGACGAACTCGCAGTCGACCGGCGCGCGGGCTTCTTCGTGAATCACGATCTGGCCGGCTACGAAGTGCCGGTTCACGCCGATATCGCCGGTCAGGAAGTGATCTTCCTCGACGAAACCGATCCGCTTTCGTCGCCGATGAAAGCGAAGGGTGTCGGCGAACTCGGGCTCTGCGGCGTGGGCGCGGCGATTGCCAATGCTGTCTATAACGCAACGGGCGTGCCGGTACGTGACTATCCGGTGACCCTCGACAAGCTCCTCGCAAAGATGCCGCTGTCGACTTGATTGCAGGGGCGCGACACCGGTTGCAATGCTAAGCAAACCCGAAGCGGAAGCGGCCGCAATCGCTGAGAACACGTGTATCTTCAACCCATCGACCTTTAACGGAGAGCACGATGTCCCAGCACTCGACCCACACTGCCGCGCCGGCTGAACGCGGCCAATCCCAGACCATCGACCTCGCCGGCAAGTTCGCCCTGATCGACGGTTACTGGCAGCCGCGCGTCGTCGCTGAAATGAACGACTATCAGTTCAAGGTCGTCAAGGTCGAAGGCGAGTTCCAGTGGCACCGGCATGCCGATACCGACGAAACGTTCATCGTGCTCGAAGGCGAGTTGCGTATCGACTTTCGGACGGGGCCTTCGGGCGTCAGTTCGATCGTGCTGCGTCCCGGTCAAATGGCTGTGATGCCGAAGGGCGTCGAGCACAGGCCTTGTGCGAACGCGGAAGTAAAGCTGCTGCTGATCGAGCCGCGAGGCGTGGTGAACACAGGTGACGGCGCAAAGGGAGAGCGCACGGTCGAAAACGACCAGTGGATCTAAGGCGACTGTTCTGGCCCCGAATCGCAAAGCCGTCCGAAACGGGTGGTCAAAATAGCCGATAACAATGTCCGATTTAGCTGGGGTCGCCAAGCCGTGCGGACTACAACCGTCTGCTATAACTATTAGGGACTTAAGGCCGAATGTAAGAACAAGAAAATTTGGAGTGGAACATGCCGCACGCCAGAATCGCACTGATCCTCGAAACTTCAGTGTGTGACGCGTTTAAGCCAAGGCATCGACGACTCGTGGCAAGGCATCCCCTTCGCGCGATCGCTTCGATGTTGTTCACGATGCAGCTCGCCCATGCAGGTCCACTGCCCGAGGCCGGCAACTTCGTTGCCGGCGCAGGCGCGATTCGCGCAAATGGCAGCGCCCTCGACATCACACAGACGACGACGCGCGGCGTCATCGACTGGCGCAGCTTTTCGATTGGCAACGGCAACAGGGTCAACGTCGACAATGGATCGGGCGCAACGCTTAGCCGAGTGACAGGCATCGACCGGTCGATCATCGACGGCAAGCTGAACGCGACAGGCAGCTTCTACCTCATCAATCCACATGGCGTGCTGGTTGGGACGAGCGGCATCGTCACGACAGGCGGACGCTTCGTTGCATCCACGCTCGACATGACCAACGACGCCTTCATGAAAGGCGGCCCGCTCACGCTCACCGGCGATAGCTGCGGCGTCGTCGTGAACCTCGGCAAAATCGGTTCGAGCCAGGGCGATGTATTCCTGATCTCGCACGCGAGCGTCGTGAACGAGGGCACGGTAGAGGCACCGCGCGGAACCGTCGAACTCGCCGCGGGCAGTCAGGTGTTGCTCAAGGATTCGACGAGCGGTCCGCAGGTGTTCGTGCAAGCGGGCAGCCAGGGCAACGTGATCAATGAGGGTGCAATCCGCGCAGCGCAGATCAATCTGCAAGCCGCCGATGGCAACATCTTCGCGCTCGCGGGCAAGAACAGCGGGTTGCGCGCGGCCGGCACCGCGACGCGCGACGGCCACGTGTGGCTCGTCGCCGATAGCGGCACCGTGCAGAGCCACGGGTATATAGGGGCATCGAATGCGAACGGCAGCGGTGGCACGGTGGATACCACCGCGCGAACATTCGATCTCGACTACGTCGTGGTGGATGCCGCGCAATGGAACGTGAGCGCGCCCGCCTACGTGGCGGGCCCGCGATCCGCTGCAACGTTAGGCAGGAACCTGTCGCGCGGCACGTCGATCACCGTGAACGCGACGGGCACGCAAGGGGCGAGCGGCGACATCGACGTGCAGTCGGCGTTGCGGTGGAGCGGCGACGCATCGCTCACATTGAACGCGCAGCACTCGGTGAATGTCAGCCCGCTTGCGACAGTCGGGAATACGGGCGCGGGCAATCTGACCTTGCGCGCGGACGCTGGCGGCATCGACAACGCAGGCAGCGTAACCAATGGCGGCACGATCGACTGGTCGCAAAGCACGGGAACCGTCGCAGCGCTCTATGACATGAACGGGACCTACACCGCAGGCGCGATACGCGGCAATCCCGCATGGAGCGCAGCGGACTACAGCGGGCTCAAGACGCAAGTGACCGCTTATAAACTCGTCAACACGATCGACGATCTCGCTCGCATTTCGAGCGATCTCGCGGGGACCTATGCGCTCGGCAAGGACATCGACGCAAGCACGTCGACCACCAACTTCACGTCGCTCGGCAGCCGCACGAACACGGCGTTCAACGGCCAGTTCGATGGCATGGACCATGTCATCAAGGGCATCAAGATAACGGGCTATAACGAAACCGATCCTTCGTACCTCGCCTACGTCGGCCTCTTTTCCACGATCGGCAGTGCAGGCGTGGTTCGTAATGTCGGGATCGTCGATTCGTCCGCGAGCTCGTTCGTCGCGGCGGTCGGCCTGCTTGCGGGGACGAACAACGGTCTCATCACGAATGCGTATACATCGGGTGACGTGTCACCGTTCAATGCCTTTTCCGGCGCGGGTGCGGGCGGCCTCGTGGGCATCAACAACGGCGTCATCGAACGCTCGGGCAGCAGCGCAACGGTCACGGGTTCGGGAGAACTGGGCGGCCTCGTCGCGACAAACAACGGCCTGATCAGTCAGTCCTACGCGAGCGGCTCGGTTAGCGGCACCGCGCTGACCGGAGCAGGCGGTCTCGTCGGCGTGAACGAAGGTACGATCCGGCAATCGTATGCGTCGGGCTCGGCGGGCGCGCTCGACACCGGCGGTCTCGTCGACTTCAACACAGGGACGATCACCGAATCGTTCGCGGCGACCTCGATACCGTCGGGCGTGCCGCCTTCGGCCGGCGGCATCGTGCGCAACAACACCGGCACGATCGGAGGCGACGTGTACTGGAACACGCAAACGACAGGCCGCACCAACGGTGTCTTCGAAGGCACGGCGGTTCCTTCAGCGAACGGTTTCACGACCGCGCAAATGAGCCTCGTATCGAGCTTCGGCCCGACCTGGAATTTCGGGCAGAACGGCGTCTGGGTGATGCCGGCTGGCGCGACTCATCCGGTTCTGAGGTGGCAGATCGAACATTGATAAAAAAATGGCGCCGCAGGCATGCAGCCTGCGGCGCCATGTGATGCCGCTGCGACGACGCTGCGACGATAACGACACGTCGCAGCCCGGTAGCACGCTTACGTCGTCACGGTGTCGGCCACTTCCTTGAAGTCATCGATCTGGTCGAAGTTCATGTATTGATAAATCTTGTCGCCGTCGGCGTTGAGCACGCCCATGTCGGCCATGTACTCGTCCTTGGTCGGGATCTTGCCTAAGCGCGAGCAGATCGCCGCCAGTTCCGCCGAGCCGAGATACACGTTCGTATTCTTGCCCAGACGGTTCGGGAAGTTACGCGTCGAGGTCGACATGACCGTCGCGCCTTCACGCACCTGCGCCTGGTTGCCCATGCACAGCGAGCAGCCCGGCATTTCGGTACGCGCACCGGCTGTGCCGAAGACGCCGTAATGACCCTCCTCCGTCAACTGCTTCTGGTCCATCTTGGTCGGCGGGGCCACCCACAGCTTGACCGGGATGTCGCGCTTGCCTTCCAGCAGCTTCGACGCGGCACGGAAATGGCCGATGTTGGTCATGCACGAGCCAATGAACACCTCGTCGATCTTGGCACCGGCCACTTCCGACAGCGTCTTCACGTCGTCCGGATCATTCGGGCAGGCCACGATCGGCTCGTGGATGTCGGCCAGGTCGATCTCGATGACGGCCGCGTACTCGGCGTCGGTATCCGGCGACAGCAGTTGCGGGTCGGCGAGCCACTGCTCCATCGCCTGGATGCGACGCTGCAGGCTGCGCGGGTCCTGGTAGCCCTGGGCGATCATCCACTTCAGCAGCGTAACGTTGCTGCGAAGATATTCGATGATCGGTTCCTTGTTCAGGTGGACGGTGCAACCGGCGGCCGAGCGCTCGGCGGAAGCATCCGACAATTCGAACGCCTGCTCGACTTTCAGTTCGGGCAAGCCTTCGATCTCGAGAATGCGGCCGGAGAAGATGTTCTTCTTGCCTTGCTTGGCAACCGTCAGCATGCCCTGCTTGATCGCGTACAGCGGGATCGCGTTGACCAGATCACGCAGCGTCACGCCCGGCTGCATCTTGCCCTTGAAGCGAACCAGCACCGATTCCGGCATGTCGAGCGGCATCGTGCCGGTGGCGGCCGCGAAGGCGACCAGACCCGAACCAGCCGGAAAGCTGATGCCGATCGGGAAGCGCGTGTGCGAGTCGCCGCCGGTGCCGACGGTGTCGGGCAGCAGCATGCGGTTCAGCCACGAGTGGATCACGCCATCGCCCGGGCGCAATGAGATGCCCCCGCGGTTGCTGATGAAGTTCGGCAGGGTCTGGTGCGTCTTCACGTCCACCGGCTTCGGATAGGCGGCCGTATGACAGAACGACTGCATGACGAGGTCGGCCGAGAAGCCGAGGCACGCCAGGTCCTTGAGTTCGTCGCGGGTCATGGGGCCGGTAGTGTCCTGCGAGCCGACCGAAGTCATTTTGGGTTCGCAGTAGGTGCCCGGTCGGACGCCCTGCCCAGCCGGCAAGCCGCAAGCGCGGCCGACCATCTTCTGGGTTAGCGAGAAACCCTTGCCGCTGTCGGCGGGCTGTTGCGGCAGGCGGAACAAGGTCGACGGCGCCAGACCCAGCGCTTCACGTGCCTTGGCGGTCAGCCCACGGCCGATGATCAGCGGAATGCGGCCGCCGGCGCGCACTTCATCGAAGAGCACGTCCGACTTGACCCGAAACTCGGCGATCACTTCGCCGTTCTTCAGTGCACGGCCTTCGTAAGGGCGCAGTTCGACCACGTCGCCCATCTCCATCTTCGATACGTCGAGTTCGATCGGCAGCGCGCCGGCGTCTTCCATCGTGTTGTAGAAGATCGGGGCGATCTTGCTGCCCAGGCACACGCCGCCGAAGCGCTTGTTCGGGATAAAGGGGATGTCCTCACCCGTGAACCACAGCACCGAGTTGGTGGCCGACTTGCGCGAAGAGCCGGTGCCGACGACATCGCCGACGTATGCCACGAGGTGGCCGTTTTCCTTCAGCGACTCGATGAACTTGATCGGACCACGCTTGCCATCTTCTTCCGGGGTGATGCCGGGACGGGCGTTCTTGAGCATCGCCAGCGCGTGCATCGGGATGTCCGGGCGGGTCGTGGCATCCGGGGCCGGCGACAGGTCGTCGGTATTGGTTTCGCCCGTCACCTTGAAGACGGTGATGGTCAGGCTTTGCGGCACTTCGGGACGGCTGGTGAACCATTCGGCGTCGGCCCAGCTTTGCATCACGGCACGGGCGTTGGCATTGCCCTTGTCGGCCAGTTCCTTGACGTCGTGGAACTGGTCGAACATCAGCAGGGTTTTCTTCAGCGCTTCGGCAGCCACGGCCGCTACTTCGGCGTCGGACAGCAGTTCGATCAGGGGCTGGATGTTGTAACCGCCCAGCATCGTGCCGAGCAGTTCGGTGGCGCGGGCGCGCGAGATCAGCACGCAGGCGGTCTCGCCTTTAGCTACGGCGGCCAGGAAACCGGCCTTCACGCGGGCGGCTTCGTCGACGCCGGCGGGTACGCGGTGGGTAATCAGGTCGAGCAGGGTCTGCTCTTCGCCCGCCGGCGGATTCGCCAGCAGCTCCACCAGTTCGGCGGTTTGCTGGGCCGTCAGCGGCAAGGGAGGAATGCCGAGCGCGGCGCGTGCGGCTACGTGAGCGCGATAGTTTTCAAGCATGGGGACACCGTTGGTATTGCGTTTCAGGGGAGCCTTTCCAGACACGCCGAGGCTGTTCCGGGCACTGCTTTGACCGCAATTTTAATTACGATGGCGCCGTGTGTCAAACGTCTTATGTCTTATGTCTTATATAAGAGTCACGAAAAAGGATCGGAGATCGGGCTCACTGACCGAACGGCCGCCTCCCCGGTGCCCGCGCATCATCCGAAATCCAACAGCCATTCGCTAGCTGGTCTTGTCGCCGGGAACTGAAGTTCTGTGCTAGCGGCGCTGCACGGAGAAGACGAGCGCAATCTTCAAACATCGCGCCGACGTCGATCGGACGATGCATTCGAGCGGCTCACTTTGGTGAGCTCGTCACGTTGCGTGACTGTTCCCGAGGAATGTTCGATTTCAAGACCGGGCGATGTCTTGGCGGACTCTGCCCTTCTTGCACGCAGAACCACGTTTTTCCGTGCGGGACTGAATCTTCTGAGAACACGTGAAGACTTGAGTAGGCGCGCGCTCTTCCAGAGGCGAAGGACCGTCGCACGGAGCATGTGCCGATCAGACACCACTCCTAAGAGTGGTCTCACCGTACCGCGACCGTCGAAGAACATCCCACTGAACAGCGTCAAGCAGGACGTCCGGCTTACCGACATTCATCTTGGCCGGTCGGCCGAGGTGATTGTCGCTGTGTCAGGGTGTCATGGTTGTCGCTCCGTTCGGGTTGTCTGCGGGTAATTGACGGGCGCCGCTCCTTTTGGTTGTCGCGAGCTTTGCGGCGCCGATAGCTTTCAACGTTCAGTTCGAAGATCGTCGAGTGATGCACGAGCCGATCGATGGCGGCCACTGTCATGCCGGGATCCGGGAAGACGTTGTTCCAGCCGGAGAACGGTTGGTTGGCCGTTATCAGAAGACTTTTGCGCTCATACCTCTCGGCGATCAACTCGAACAGCACGCTGGTTTCAGCCTGGTCTTTCCTCACATACGACAGATCATCGAGGATGATCAGGTCGAACCGGTCAAGCTTCGCGAGCGCCGAGGGCAGCTGCAGACTCTGGCGCGCGACCTGGAGCTTCTGCACGATTTCGCCGGTGCGCGTGAACAATACGCGATAGCCGGCGTCGATTAGCGCATGGCCGATGGCGGACCCCAAATGACTTTTGCCGCCGCCAGGCGGACCGAACAGGAGAATCGTGGCGCCTTTCTCAAGCCACGAATCGCCGGTGGCCAGCGCCATCACATGCGGCTTTGAGATCATGGGCACAACGCCGAAGTCGAAGGCGGCGAGCGTCTTGGTCGGATCCAGATGTGACTCGGTACGATGACGCTCGATTCTTCGTTTGGCCCGCTCGGCGAGTTCATGTTCGAGCAATGCACCGAGTAACCGGGACGCCTGTCAACTTTCCTTGTCCGAGCGTTCAGCGAAGTCCAGCCACAACCGGCCGATCGTGGGCAGCCGCAATTCGTTGAGCATCAGCGCGATACGGCCAGCGTCGTAGGCGGCGTTCATGCGAGCACCTCCTCATCGAGCAACGTGTCGTAAAGCGCGGCGCTCGACATCTCGACGACAACCACCGGACACTCGGCCTGGCGCGGCGCGAACTCATCGAACAGCGCGTTCAGATCGGGCAGTTCACCGAGTTCGAGCAATGCATCGGGCCTTTCGGCCAGTTGCGCCTCGACGCCGTGGTTTCCTGCCAGCTCAAGCAGGCCCACCATGGTCTTGCATGCGCTGCGCGGCGTCAGCGCCGCCTCGAGTCGCTCCCAGGTCCGGCGGTAGGCTTCACGCGGAAACAGATCGTCACGGAACGCGAGGCCCCTGAAGGCCTGCGGCTTGCGTTTAAGCGAATCGATGAAGTGCCGGTAGTCGATGCCGCGACCGCGCCGTTTGCTCGTGTGCGTGGCTCTGGCCATGGTGTGTACGAGTGCTCCGGACAGATAGCAATCGAGCCGGTCGCTATAGACGCGTACCTTCAGGCGATGACCAATCAGCCGCGACGGGGCGCTGTAGAGGACGCAACGCACGGTGAACGTGCCGCAGCGGGTCACGCGCGCCTCTTCCTCCTCGAAGTCGATGGTACGGTGCTCAGGCAGATCCAGCAAGTGTTCGCGCTCGATCTGGAACGCTGCAGCATTGCGCCGGTTGCGGCGCATCACCACCCCGCGCACGAACTCGTCGTACGCGGCTCGGTCCGCGAAATCGCGGTGACCGCGCAACTCCAGGGCCTGATCGATCCTGCAGGTTTCTGAAGGCTGCCGACAGGCTGTCGGTGCGATGTTCTCGTGGGCAACCGCCCGCCTGCCACAGCGCGTTCTGCAAACCGATCGCGAGAGCCAAGAAGCTCTCCCCGCCATCGACCACGCTGGCGTACTCCCAGCGCGAGAACGCCAGCACGAAGTGATAAAGCAGGTGATTAAACAGGACGCCGCCGATCGTCACGCCAAGCTTGTCCATGTGCGTGAAGTCCGATAGGCCTCGCGCGCCCGGCTGATATGTTTGAGGGAAGAACACTTCCTGGTACGGCCCTTCGAGCGCGCGCCACTGGCGGACATGCCGCTCAAACGTACGCCGCATGCTGTCAGGAAAGCGTTCGGGGTGGTCTTCCTGCAATTTGCGCAGCAGGGTGATCGCCTTCAGCCTTGGCGCAGCGCGTAGCAAGGGGACCACTTCGCTCTCCCAGACATCGGCAAACGGATCGGGGCGCGAACGCCAGTAGCGCCGGGGCTGTTGCGAAGGAAGCCCTTCTTCTCGCTCGACGCGTCGCGCAGTGCGCTCGCTCATGCCCGACTTCGCCGCAGCGAGCTTCTGTGGATGATGTTTGCGATGGTTCATGTAGAGGCGGACCTGTTGGTCGGTGATGCGGGTTCCAGACATGGGCTGACCGCCTCTTTTTAGATTCAGTCAGCCATCCTAGACCTCGCCGACCCGGCGCCGCCGGCAGCTCGTAATCTACGGCGGCTACGCCGCCTCAGACTCCTCACTACCGGCCAAGATGAATGTCGCTACATCGGACGAGAACATTGTCGCCGCCCATTCCTCAGTCCTTCACGGTCCCGGAGCCAATCGGCCGCCTTTTCGCTGCGGACGAAGAGACCTAATACCCGGCGTGGACGCGCTGGAGCCGCTTCGTACGTGTCCTCCGCTTCTAACCCTACATGCATACTGCGACCAAGCCTGTTGTCGGCCGCGCTTTTAGGCGCGACGACGCCCGCCGCTTCGACTCTCCTGTTGGCAGTTTCGCCTTCTGCCTTAGCCGGGACCACGCCATCGCTTACAATTCCCGGCCGTCCGCTCATATCGACGGCGTCTAGCACGGTCGCATGGCTTGGCCCTTCCGCTAACGCTGCCACCATAGCTTCATATCCGTCGCGATCACGCTCTCCGCTGATCCGATCGCGGAGCAATATCCGCGCTTCGTTACGCAGTTGCGGCCACTTTGAGACGAGTTTTCTGAGGGCCGTCACTGCTTCGCGACGGACACTCCAGTCAGCGCTGTCGAATCTCTCCAAAAGGGCACTCGAAATGCAGGGTTGCTCGGCCGTCGGGTTCCGGACAATCACCATATCCCCGGAATTTCGTTTCACGTAGCGCCGTGGCGTCATTGAGCTACCGGCCTCACGTGCGCGCCGGCATAGATACCTATATAGATCATCAAGGGTAATATGCGGCTTGTCCGGCGCGGCTTTTCCACGGCCGAGTCCGTCAACAAGCCACGAGGTAAAATGTGAAAGGCTTGGACAGGCGGGTACCTTCTCACTATCGGTATTTGTGCGTCCAGCGCATATTGAATGGCGTTCGTCGCTGTCAGCACATAGTGCCCTTCGGCCCCCTCCCCGGGGTTAAACGTCCGGTCGCTAACCGCTTAAGCGTTCGCTATGCTCGCTTTATTCCCTTCCGTAAAAGTCGCGCTGTGACAGCAATCGAGCACTGCCACCACTCTTCCTGCGCGGGACTCCTCCATCATTTGTCGAATCTCTGAGGCTGACAGACTCTCAGCGCGAGGCATGAGACAGTTCGTCGCCGTCGTAGCGAGAAAAAACTGTTTCCCTTCGCGACGATTCCATGTCCTGAGTAGTACAGCAACACCATGTCCGCTGGCTCTCGGTCGTCGAGCAACTGAGAGAACTTTCTACGTATCGCTACGAAGCCTTCGTCGATGCTGACAACGACGTAAAATCCGCCACGCTCTTCGCAATCGGGACCGCGTCAACGCGTGGCGGCTCGCTTGATATTAGGCCATGCGAAGCTCAGCGGCAGGCCGTTTGTAAGGTTCGATGTGCACGCCAGAAAGCAAACCTACGGTCAGCGTGACTTTTTCAGCCTCTTTTGAATCCCGAGTGGGTGGATTAGCGAGTCAAGCGCGGACGTGAGTGACCTGCCCGGTGATTTTCGGACCAGCTGGAACTTGAGAGAATGGCTTCCAACGGAGGAAGCCATGAAGAAGAGCCGGTTCACCGATGAGCAGATGGTCACGATCCTGCGTGAGGCAGACAAGGTCCCAGTCGCTGAGGTTTCGAAGAAGCATGGGATCAGCGAACGGCCAATCCATAACTGGTGTCAGCACTTCGGCGCTCTGGAGGCAGCCGACGTAAAGCGGCTCAGGCAGCTGGAGCAGGAAAACGCAAGATTGAAGAAGATAGTGACGGAGCGGGATCTGGAGCCGGATGTGATGCGGGAGATCAACGGAAAAAAGTGGTGAGCGCGCCCGCGCGTCGCCAGCAGGTCGCCTACGCGAGAGCGCGGGGCGTGTCGCAGCGACGTGCGTGCGCGCTGATGTCAGTTGCAATATCAGCGTTGCATTACGAATCGAGGCTTGCCGAAAGGGATGCACCAGTGCTTGCAGCAATGAGCATCCTGTCGGCGCAATATCCACGTTACGGCTACCGTCGCATCCAGATCTTTTTGACGTGAATGCCTGACGATTGGCGTTGCGGAATTGATCCGGTCAAAGCGTGTCATCGTAGTCCTGTCTCAACTGGTCAGCAGTCGTGGCGCGCCACGCTACCTGCGTTCGGACAACGGCCCGGAATTCGTATCAACGGCCATCCTGAAACGGGCTGCGGAAAACGGCATGGAAACGGCACTGCGCGATCCAGGCAAGCCGTGGCAGAACGGCGCGGACGCAAGCTTCAATGGTAAATTCCGCGATGAGTGTCTGAGTCTCGAGTGGTTTCGGGTTCGCGTTGAAGCAAAGGTCCTGATCGAACAGTGGCGGCGTCACTACAATGCGGCTCGGCCGCATTCAAGTCTGGCATACCTGACGCCCGAAGAGTTCAAGCAGCAGTATTGTTTAACCGAGGCAAATGAGGCCGTTCCGCGTTTCTTGTTTTCGGCCACCACCGGTCGACTATTAATCCAAAGTAAGCGAAGTCGATTTGAATCAGGCGTATTTCCATCGTAACTCACTGCGACTGGTCGACAACGCACTTCTAGGCACTTGCCTTCCAGAATTGCGCCCCTTTCTGGATGGGCAACCAATTCCAGCGTTTGACGTACTCCGGCGTGTAGCGCTTCACCCAACGCATGATCGTCGTGTGAACCGGCGATAGACCGCGCTCCACCATCAGTCCAGCGAGGTGACGCTCGTTGAACAACCCGACGATGACTTTCAGCTTGCTCGTTGCCTTGTGCTGGTCAAAAGCTTGAACGTAACAGGCCGACGCATCGGAATTGCATCGCGACCCCGCATCGTTCACTCCGCCGAATCGCAAGTACCAGGTGTAAATCGTGCGCATTCCGATGATGATCACGAAGACGGTCACGACGTAACTGTCTCGCCGATCTCGCGCGACAATGAACCGCCTCCATAAGAAGAGTGAGCTGCGCGCGGCACAGTCAACGCGAATCGAGCAGACGACTGATGACAGCTTCGATCGTCGTCTTAGTGGAATCGGCCATGAGCGTATCAGCGATGCACTTGAGCATGCTGACGGTGTTTTCTGCCAGATCCTTTAGTTTTCTTTGGGTCGCGACCACGTCCGCGTCTTCGTTGCCCCGAGCATGGTTCAATGCATCTTTGTACTTGTCTGCCCAAATCTTGCTGTATACCCGCCTCTCCTCGTCGCTCGAAATCTCGAGCCGCGGGACAACAAGCAGTACCATGCGATTCGTGAAACGAACACAATCTCGCTTGCTTCCCTCCCACATGTAAAGCAGCTCGGTCATGCAGTACTCCGAGCGCAGAGAGGCGTCGCTGATCACGACGATCGTAAGTCTGGCCTTGCCAATCTGTTGCATGAATCTGTCGATGGAATCGCCCACTCGCATTCTGTTGCGATCGCGGATCAAATGAAGATCTAATGGCATGTCCTGTTCAATCTTGTCAACGAGGGCGTTGCCCTCCTCGTCCCATGAATAAGAAATGAAGACCTTTGGGCTTTCTTGCTCGAAGATCATGTCCATCAAATCGAGGCCGATTTCGCCGGCATCGGCTCTTACCAATGCATTGAAGCGACGTATCAGGCGCTTGCGCATGCAGTTGCTGGATGCACGTTCGAATGCGACTTTGTAGGCTTGGACGGCCAGCGGCATTTTCGACTTATCCCCGCAGACAGCCAGTCCAGCCAAGGCGAGCGCACGCTCGCCCAGCGCGGAGACATTTTGATTGCAGTGTTTGAGATACCGGTCCGCGCGCTTAAGTGCCTGCTCGAAAGCCTCTTTGGCACTGTCTTCGACGCCGTCAATGGATTTATTTCCGACCGACACGATGCCCAGAAACGTATTGAAGGTCCACTCATTTCGCCCTTCCGTATCGAGCCGACGCAGCATCTCCCGCGCCACCGTGCTGCGAGGACGACGTGCAAGTTCGATCTCCGCGCGCATGCACACATAGCGCGATGCGTGATAGTCGAAAGCTTTGATCTCGGTGCAGGCTTGGTCGGCGCTCGACTCGGCTTCCTGGATTCGCCCCTGATCGAGAAGGATTGCGGCATGAGTGCGCATGCAAAGCGCGGCTCCCGCGTGCGCCTCGATCCTTTGATTGAGCTCGCGCGCCTTGCATGCGAATCTGGCCGCTTCTTCGAGTTTGCCGAGGGATGCGAGGCACGACGCAAGCTCGCACGATACAAGTGCCTCGGCTCGAGGGCTTTGACTCTCGTCGGATATCGACAGCGCCTGCCTGAGCAGTTCTTCGGCCACCTTCAACTCGCCCATCTCCGCATGAACGACCGACGCGTCGACGAGACTGTTCTGAAGAAGCTCCGCATCACCCGAAGCTTTCGCGCATGCATGCTCGCTTTCGCAACATGCGAGCGCTTCGGTGAGATGACCCAGCTCGAACTCGCACACCAGCATGTTCCGCCATGCGAAGGCGCCCCGGCGCGGATCGTCGTGACCGGCGCGCAAGATGGCCTGCACACAGTCGCGCGCGGCATCCAGCGTCTTATCGGTGGAGCGAAGATAGAAGCCGAAGCGAATCAGCCGAATCTTTGAATCGAGCCGGTCTTCCTCGCTCGCGTTCGATCTGAACAGCAGCGCATCGGCCTGTTCCTGCAGCCCCAGCGCTTTCTTGACATCGCCCATGTACCAGTGTGCATCGGCCTCGTACGACAAGGCCTTGCAAGCGATCGCGTTGCTCACCTCCTCCTTCCTTAGCGCTCTCGATAGCTCAGCGAGGCGCACGAAATATCCGCGCCTGTTTAGGAAGGGCGCAATCGAATCGAGTATGTGCAGTGCATGCGCATAGTCCCGGGTGCGCAGAAATATATTGAACTGTGCGAAGTGCGGATTGAGATCGGTCTCGGTGTGCCAGGCGCGCGCGGGCAACTCCAACCGGCGAAACCAGGCGGCGGCTCTGCGGCGTAAAGCCACACGATGGCGTTCGGCAAGCTTGCTCAATGCATATTCGCGATCAACGCGGTGGAGAGTCAGCTTGTCGCCATCTTGAGAGACAAGATGCGATAACAGAAGCTGTCTGATCACGCTTTGCAGCTCGATTTCGGGACCCCATTTCTCCAACAGAAAAAGCACGGCCTCCTTCGGTACGGGAGTCTCGTACACGGCCAGCGCCTGCGTCACTGTCTGCTCGTCCTTCGAGCACCGTTTAAACGCCGCGCCAACCAATGCGCTAATGAAATCGTCATAGTCGGGCATGCGCTCTTCCGCACTGGCAATGGCGCGTTCGATGCGGTCAATCAGGCTATCTGGCCGCGTGGCCGGATCGTTCATGAGGATCGTGACGAACCGCTCGATGGCGAGCGGGTAGCCATGCGTCACCGAAAGAACGCGTGCGAGCAACACATCGGACGAGTGTTTCAGCCCTAGGCACCCGTCGTTGTCAAGGGCGTCCAAAACTTTGCGCACGTCCGGTGAAGGCAACCCGTGGTCCAGCGGAACCGGGCGAAAGTGCGGTAGATTCAAGGTCCGAAACTCGTGGGGCACGACACTTGTCGTCAATACTACCTTGAACGGATGCCACGTCCCAGACGCGATGTACCTGAGGAACTGCGCCATGTGATGATCGACCGTGTTCGATGTTCGCTCGACGATCTCGTCGAGCCTTTCGATCACCACGAGACGCGGCTTCCCACCAATATGTCGTGCGATTTCTTCCAAGGTTCGCTCGACGGAAATTTGAGGGATTTCTCGTGTCTTCTCGACCCTTTGCTTCGCCTCGTCGTCGAGCGTGTCGGTTAGCTTTTGCAGAATGTCGGTAAAGACGGTCGACGGGGACTGCGCAGCGTCGATGTAGATCGGGCGGGAAACGTCTTTGCCGCACGCCGTCTCCTGAAGCGCACGCGCGACAAGCGTGCGCTTGCCCACGCCGTGGCGGCCGTACACGGCGATGAGGAACGTCCATTCATCAATGATAAAGTCGGCGATCTTCTTTCGTTCCCGCGTGCGATCCTCGAAGTAGCTCGGCACGCGGAACCAACCATAGCGTGCGTTGTTATCGTCGGCTGCCTGCGCTCTCGCGCCTGTCGGCAAACCGGAAATCGCCAGCTTCGAGTCAAGGTGGCGCGCCAGCGCATTGAGCAAAGAAGCATCGCGTGAAGAAAGATCGAACATCGTGTAAGGCTTCAATTCCGGCGGAAGTGCCAGTCCCGACGTGCCAAGCACCACGGTGATCGGCGCACGCGAGTCGAGCGCGCGTTGCCACGCAGCGATCCAGTGCGGGTCCGCGGTCTCGTTCGACTGCGTGAGCATGACCACGAAGCTCGCGCATGACAACGGCATGCCTTTCGCGTCGTCGGGCGTACCACGCGATGCCTCGAGCGTCGCCATGCCCAGATTGATCGACGGCCGCGCCCGCCCGATCTGAGTCACGCACCAACGCACGAAATCCGCTGTACGAGCATTCGAACTCGACACAACCGCATGCAGTGGGCTCATGGTTCAATACCCTGAATGATCGCTGGTGGATCGCTGCGCTGCTGTTCACACGGCGTTAGCGTCACCTCTTGTTTTAGCATCGATCGCACGCTTCGTCACGGAGAAAGCATGAGACGCTGTCGAAGATGCACGCAACGTTTTGCTTCACGCTGCAGAAATTACTCAGTTACACTGACTGCCGCGTTCGCATACTCCGCCGCGTTCGCGCTTTTAGGCTGAACGACGCAAAACGCCACTCGATACGTTTCATCATAGGAAATCGCACCGTGCACATCCTCGGCGTGACTCATCCGATTTCCCGGAACCCGGCGGCGTGCCTCATTTCTGACGGGCAACTGGTGGCGTTCGCAGAGGAAGAACGCTTTACGCGTCTCAAGCATGCACCGCATGCCCATCCGACCCGGGCCATTGCGTACTGTTTGGAAAAAGCAGGTCTCGAACCGGACGATATCGACATCACCGCGATCGGCTTCGACAAGCCTAATGCGCAGCACGCGCGTGCCGCCGACGCGCGAAGCTACATCGACGGCACGCTCGCGGAAGCGGACCGGTTCGACTTCTTCACGAGCCTCGCGCTGATTTACGGCGATACGCATCTCGACACCTACGGCGAACGCCGATACTACGACCATCATCTCTGTCATGCTACGAGCGCCGCGATTCCATCGGGCATGGATCGCACGAACGTCATAACGCTTGATGGCTGGGGTGGTCACGCGAGCGGCTCTCTGGGATGGTACGACCGGGACAGTCCGATTCGAGTTTTCGCGGAAATCGATACGTATAAAAGCTGGGGCATGTTCTACGAGCTCGTGACTGAATACCTGGGATTTCGCTGTCACTCGGGCGAAGGCAAGACGATGGGACTGGCCTCGTATGGCAGCGTCAATCGCGATCTGCTGCCCGATTTTTGCGAGCCGCCGTTCGGTCTACCCGATATCAGACGATACGAAGCTTTTTTGCGCGAACGTATCGCGCGGCGTCGTCAGAATGACGCAATCGAAGACTGGCATCGCGATCTAGCGGCCACGCTGCAAAGTTATTACGAATCGTCGATCGTGGATATCGCGCGCTTTCTCTGCGATAAAACGCATTGCGGCAACTTCGCGTTGGCGGGCGGCGTCGCGTTGAACTGCTCGGGAAACGGCCGACTCGCGCAGCAAGGCTTCGTCGATACGCTGTTCATTCAGCCCGCGAGCCACGACGGCGGCACCGCGCTCGGCGCGGCGATTCTCGCGCATCGCGATGTCACGGGCCACTGGCCCGAATTCACGTTTCATCACGCTTACTGGGGACCGGCCTTTACGCCCGCACAAGTGCGGGCCGCGCTCGATTTCGCCAAGGCGCCGTACGATCGTTGCGATTCGGTGGAGGCGGCCGCACAGGCGCTTGCTCGCGACGAGGTCGTCGGTTGGTTTCAGGGCGCGTCCGAAGTCGGGCCGAGAGCCCTCGGCAATCGCAGCATTCTCGCGAATCCGGGTGTCGCCGCGAATCTGCATCGGGTGAACGCGCACGTCAAGCGGCGAGAGGCATGGCGGCCGCTCGCGCCTTCGGTGCGAGCGGAGCGCTTTCACGATGTGTTCGACGCGCCGCATGCGTCGCCATTCATGCTGGTCGCGGCGCAAGTCAAGGCCGCGTGGAAGGCGCGCCTTCCGGCTGTCGTGCATGTCGACGGCTCGGCGCGGCCACAGGCAGTGAGCGCGCATGCCAACGCGCTTTACCATCGGCTCATCGATCGGTTCGAGCAACTTACCGGGCTTCCTGCGGTGCTGAACACATCGTTCAATCTGGACGACGAGCCGCTCGTGAATACGCCGGAGCACGCGATCGCGACGTTTTATCGGAGCGGAATCGACACGCTCGTGATCGGCGATTTCATCGTGCGCAAGCGGGCGCAATAGTGCCGCGCGGGGCCGCTTAAGCAGCCATGTGGGGTGCGATCTCGCGCCCCAGCCGCTGCGCGAGGCGCAACGTCAGAGCGAGCACGGTCATCGTCGGATTGGCCCAGCTGACTGTCGGAAATACGCTTCCCCCGGCAATGTAGAGATTGTCGATGCCGTGAACGCCGCAGTTTTCGTCTACGACGCCATCGCGCGCCAAGACCGACATGCGCGTCGTGCCGAGTTGATGATTGGAATACAGGATCTCGCCGGATAGTCCGCGCGGGCCGGTGCGAACGGCGGTCCCGTTATCGAGCAGACGCTTCGCCAGCATTTCACCGATGAGGCAATGCGAACGCCGGTCCGTTTCGCATACATTCCAGTTCAGGCGCACGCGCGGCAGGCCGAGCGCATCGGTTTCGTGCATCAGCGTCAAACGGCTGGCCGCGCTGGGCGCCTGCTCGAAGAAGAGCCCGACGCGGGGCGGCGCGTCTGCCGTCATGGCAGGCGACCGGTAAAAATGTGCCCTGAAATTCAGCACGCCGAGCCGCGCCTGCGCGTCGGGACGCAGACCCGCGCAGCACGTGAAATGCCGTCCGTCCGCGTGTTGCGCGATGCCGGTCCACTTCGCGAGCGCGGTATTCGCCGCCATCTCGATGCCGTCGATGGACACATGCGGGTGCTCCATGAACCATCGGCCGACATGCCCGTAGGCGTTACCGATGCCGTGCACGCACTGATTGCGCGATGCCAGCATGAGGCGCGGCGTTTCGATGCCGCCAGCCGCTAGCAAAAAGCAGCGCGCGCGCACGGAGCCGCATCGTCCTGCGAGCGTGCGCACGTGCAAGCGGGACACCGCGTTGCCGTCGTCGGTAACGATGATTTCCGTTACGCATGCGTTTGTCAGGACATCAATCGACTGTGCGCGCTCCAAAAACTGCCGATTCTCAGTTGCAAAGTCCGCCTTAGGTTCGCCGAAACGCCAAAGCGACGCGCAAGAGTCGGCCGCTTCGTCGTTCGAAAAGAATGGAGCGCCTGTCTCGCCCAAGGCGCTGGCGTCGAACAAGGCGTCGTCCACGTGAAGGAGTTTCGCCGCTGCCGCATAGTGCGTCGTGACTTCCGATGCGGCCAACGGCCAGCCGCTGTGCGCGACCCAAGGGCGCGCGTCGAAGTCGATGGGATCGAACAGCGCGCAGTAGCCAGCCCAAAGCGCCGTCGAACCGCCGAATCGCCGCGCGCGCGTTTCGTCGAGCGAGTAATGAAGACCGCTGATCGCGCCCGAGAGGCTGTCGTCGGTTGCCGCGTTTGCGTGATGGCCCCCGGCTTCGATCAGCAGCACGTCGAGATGCGGGCCGAGCGCGCGCGCGAACGTGATGCCCGCGGGCCCAGAGCCGACGATCGCAACATCCACGCGTCGGTCCAGCGCGACCGATTCGTCCAGCGCATCGTAGATCATCGCTTGCTCCTCGGCTCGTCCGTGTTCCTCGCATGAGACCCTGTCGCGCAGCGCTCATGCTCATTCACTCGCTTCGTGGTTCGTGCGGATGCCCTAAGAAATGTGCGGCAACGTACATGCGACTGTTGTCATTGCGGCACTCAAAACCTATTGTGTTTTTCACACACGTATGCAAGAGTTGACGCGGCCTTAGCGGAATGTCAAGCGAGGCTTATTCGTCCGACGTGTTCTTCAGATTCGACAACATGGAGAGAGTCATGATTACGAACAGTCAGGTTGCGACGCGTCTTGTGCGTGCTTCAACGTCGTTGCGCAAAGGAAGCGTTAGGGCAGCAAGTCTCATCGGCAATGAAAAAGCGGGAAAGAAGGTTCAGATGAGTTGGGGATCGGCCATGCGCCGTTGAAGTCCCGCGGTCTTCTTGCGAGTCATGACGATCCACCGTGGTCGTCATCAACGCCTCATCGATGCCAGGCACCATCATGCCGCTCTCCGGAACGCTTGCCCTCAGACCAGTTGAGCAACTTGTGCTACAAGGCACGTCGTTTTGCAACATCAATTGCACGTATTGCGATCTCAGCGAGGAAAGCCGGCGCACGAAGTCTCGCATGCCGCCTGAGCTTGCACTGACTCTCATCAGCGAACTGATCGACGCGGACCTGCTCGCTCCGGACTTCGTCGTCGTCTGGCATTCCGGCGAACCGCTGACCTTGCTCCCCGCCTACTACGCCGGGATGATCGACGCGATCACGGACCTGTGCGCCCGTCGCGCGCCGCACGTTTCCGTGTCGTTCGACATTCAGACCAACGGCACGCTCATCGACGAAGCGTGGTGCGATTTCTTCGAGCGGCATGCGCGCGTCATTCGGCTCGGCGTGAGTTGCGACGGACCTCCGGAACTGCACGATGCCTTTCGGATCGACCGACGCGGAAAAAGCACATTCGAGCGCACGTTGCGGGGCATGAACGCGCTCGATGCACGCGGCATCAGATACAACGTCATCGCCGTCGTCACGAGAAAGACGATGGCGGATCCGCAGTCCTTTCTCGAGTTCTTTCACGCGCGCCGCGCATCGCTGACAGACTTTCACTTCAACGTGCTGGCTAGTCCTGTCGCTGGCATGGACGATCTCACGTATGCTGAAACGGATCGCGCCGCATTTCAGCGCTTCTACCGGCGTGTATTCGACTGGTGGGATGAGAAGCGGCACGAAGGCAGCGCGCTTCCGATTCGCAACGTGTCGCAAACGCTCGAACGAATCGCGACGGTCGGCCGCGCCGATGCGCCCTCGTTCATCAGCGAAACGAGCGCGCCGCTGCGCTCGCTCAACATGGATGCAAAGGGCAACGTCACGACATTTTATGCGGGGCTCGACATCGCCACCCAGGCGGATCGATACGGTGACGGCAACGGCCTTGCGCTTGGAAACATTCAGCGCACGGCGCTAGCGCAGATGCTTGTATCGAAGAAGCTTACCGCCATGCTCGGCGACTTTGCGCGCAGCCACCATCGGTGCGCCCAGACTTGCGAATACTATGCCGTCTGTCCGGGCGGTTTCGAACTCATCCAGTGGCTCGATCACGCTGGCAGTCATTGCGATGCGCCTGAGACAACCGAATGCATCATTCACGTCAAGGCGCTGACGGATGCGGCGCTCGATTTCATCGAATCGACTGATCGCTCGCAAACGGAGTATCGCTGAAGCGATCTTTCATTGTAACGATGTGACGCCTGATCTCATCAAGTAACCAATTCCAGTGCCGCGCGGAGCAAAAGCCGGGCGATGTCGCGATGATCCATCGTTCAACCGTCCTGCCGGTGCGCGTGATTTCATCGAAGAAAGTTTGCATCGACTCGCCCGCGCGGGCGCGCATCTGCTCGACTGTCGACGCGGGCGTCGCGCCGGCATTGCCGTTGTAGTCGTTGATGAAGTAGTCCAAATCGATATGAACGATCAGGCGACCTGCAGGCATCGCGCGCAGCAGACGCGCGGGGTCGCAACCGTGGGCATACGTGCCCAACTGGTCGGAAGACGCGCGTGTGCGCTTGTGGATCGCGGCGAAGCGCGCATGCCGCAAGAGCGGACACGCGAACGAGCGGCGCGTTACCGGATACCGCTCGTAGAGACTGCGCGTGACGTGATCGAGATGTACGACATGCACCGGCTGACGCAGATAATAGAGCGCGGTCACGAAGCTGCCGATGCCGATCGTCCCGCTTCGAATCGCGGACGACCAGTCATCCGGCTGTCCTGGATCGAAGCGCGCGCCGGATGAGGGATCGCGCAATCCATCCGGGGCTAGCGTAAGCAGGGTGGACATCATGTCGGTGTGATCGTCGAGATGGACGAAGACAAGCGGTTCCGTCGACGCGTGCGTCGTCACATGACGCGCGACGAAGTAGCCGGACCAACTGTCTTCCAGACAAAGATCGTAGTCGGGCAGCGAGCAATGGAATTCGGCGTGATCCTCGAGGCGAACGGGAACCGGCAAGGCGTCGGCGTTCTCGCGAAGATATGGGTCGGCATCGTGATGCGCGAGGTCGGTCCCGCACAGCAGCATTCGCCATTCGTTTCGATCGATGCGAATTTTCGTGCTGCGCGCGAACGCCTGCAGTTGTGCGTGTGCCTGCACTTCGCCGAGCCGCGCGATCGCTTCGCGATCCAGCGCGAGTTCCGATGCCGGCGTCATGCACGAACCGCGCCCAACGGCATGGCCTCGAGCGACTCGGGACGCGGATCATCCACCCATCGCGCAAATTTCTGCTCCACCCGCCGATACACAGTCTGGCACGCGTGAAGCAACGCGCCGTTGCAATCGAGCAGGTCGTCGCCGTGTTCGAGCAGCGTCCAGTTCGGCCAGATCGGATCGCGAACGGCCCGCACGCGTTCGAATGCGTCGTCGGGCGAAAAACCCAGCCGGACGAGGATGATCGTGGCGGCCGCCGCCGAGCGCGATCGCCCCATGTGACAGTGCACCAGCAGATGGGATAGATTTTCGGTATTCAGCGTATCCGCGAATCGGCACAGCGCGTTCGCGTCTTTACGGTCGGGCGCGCGCCGGCCATCGATAGAATCGAGCGCGTCGTGAACTTCGAGCAAGAGCCGGCGTCCGGCGTCGAGCGACGCGATGGCGTGCGGCAGTGGGGTACCGGGATCGACAAGCGATACGGCATGGCTGGCGGACTTCGTCGCGGCGTGATTTACTTCGCTCAGTCCAAGGATGGACAGTTGAAAATCCAATGGCACTCGCGGCATGTTTCGGCTCTCCTCGACGAGACCCGCAGTTGCACGATACAGCAAACAAGTTTAGGTCGTCCGGCTCAGGAACGGAAGATGACTGAATTACCTGTTCGGCGCGCTGCATCCAAAGAGCGCCATGCGTTCGGCTTCGGCGTCATGGGTCCGATACTTGCCGAGTGTTGTCATGTCCTCTCGATCCATCTCGATGCCGTGAGTCACGACGGTGCGTCGCGCGTGCTGTACTGTGCCCGCGGGGGACTTATCATCCGGCGCGCGCTCGACGAGTTTGGCGAGCGCATCCAGCGGCCACGTCTGGATGGCGCGGACCTGATGGTGTCGCGGCTCGCCGCGTCGCGGCTGGGACTGCAAGCGTGTCCGCAGGGCGTCGCGCCCCTCTTCGCGCTGGAATTCGACGGACGAAGCTGCGCGGCGGTAGCATCGGTGCTGTCGGGCAAGACCTTGCCGGATCGCGGCGATTGGGCGCTGCCGTATACGCTCGAACGCCTGCTTCGCTTGTTTTCCGCTGACGCGCACGGCCGGGAAGCGCACGATGCCATCGCATCGCAGGCCGCGTTGCTGCGCGAGCATATCGCATCGCAATGCGGTAGCGCGAGCACGCTGTACGTCATTGATACCGGTGTGTTCGGGTCCATCGGGCATTTCCTCGCGCTCGGATTGCCGGATCGCACGGTGAATGCCGTGCTGCTGTTTCGCGCGAACTACAAGCGGCGCGCCGGCCTGTCGCTGCCTGCCGCCGCAGGACTTGTCTGTGACGAAAACGACTACAGTCCGTGGAAACCCAGAAGCGTGTCGCGGCTCTATTGGCCTTTTATCGAGGCTTTCTTCGAGCCGGAACTGCCGAGCGTGCGCACGTTCGGCCGCGCCGCTGATGGCGAAGTGACGTCGAACCTGCAACAGGCGAACTGGCAGAGTCGCCTGTCGCCGCAGTGCGACGCGATGCGCGCGGGCGCGTTCGACTATCTCGCGACGCTCAATCCCGCCTCCGTGCCGTCGATCGAAGCGCACGCGACGCGCGCATGGCGTGCGCTGCGCAAACGCATCGTCTATCCCACGCGGGATGATCTCGTGTTGCTGGGCGTCACTCGGCGCGGCGTCGATTTTGGTTTCGAGGATGTCGTGAATTTCGGTGATGCGATTTCATCGACAAAGGCGGCGTGCCCATTCGCGCGGGCGCGCGAATCGATCTGGCCCGAAGGCGAGATCCGCCGTCTGTTTCCGATCACCGCCGGCGCGTGGCTGCATATGTACGAGGCTGGCCGTTTCGCGGCCGCAGCCGGCCGGGCCATGTTCCGGCCGGAGTGAGACCGCGCCATCTAGGCGCTGTCGGCGACTTCCGCCTTCGTGATCCGGCCAATGTCGGATTCGTCGAAATCGCGGATCTTCACGGACAATTCGAGCTGCAGGCCGTTTGGGTCCTGCAGAAAAACGGCCTTCGCGTTGCCCAGATCGGTCACCTCCGACACGTCGATGCCGTGGCGTGCGATGGCTTCGGCTGTCGCTGTGAGCTCGCTCATCGACGCGACGCGCAATGCATAGTGATACATCCCGGGCGGTACGCCGAGTGAGCGATTGATGCTCGTATCGTAATCGCCGCGGATGCCGTCCACTCCCTTCGCCTCCATGAACACGAAGTACTGGCCGTCGCCGACATCGATGCTGACCTGTCTAATGACGCCGCCCTTGCCGATCTCGATGCGCTCGTCGCCGACGCGCCGGCAGCCGAGCACTTGGCAATAGAAAGCGATCGTCGCTTCCATGTCGTGGGTCGAGACGCCGACGTGTGCGAAGCCTGCATTCATCGTAACTCCCCAGTGTGGTTGCCGTATGTGTCAACGCCGTGTCGCGCGAGCAGCGAGCGCGCTTCATGCAGTTCACGGCGCAGGCTCATTTCGCGTCGCGTGACGAAACCGTCGAGACAGTTGGCGGGAACAGCGAGTGTCGGCAAGAGCGCTTTCGATTCCTCGCGCACGTAGAATCGGTTCAGACCGTCGAACAGCGCGAAGCAATAGCCGTTGGCGAGCAGGCGCGGTTCCCAACCATGCCAGCACGGCGCGTTGTCATGTGGCGAAGTCGCTTCGACGATCAATATCACGGGACGATGCTCGTCGAAATTCGCGCTTTCGATGACGGCACTCTCGTATCCTTCGACATCGATCTTCAAGAAATGAATCTCGCGGTCGTGCGCATGCTCTCGCAGCAAGGCATCAAGACGGACCGCTTCGACGACGTGTTCAATCGCGTCGCCGTAATCCGGAATGTGAGGCGCGAGCATCTCGCGCCGGCACGTGGCGAGCGCGGAATAGCGCGGCACCCAGATCGACAGGTAGCCCGGCTGGTCGGAAATCGCCAGCGCAAGATTGATGTCGCGCGGACGTTCGGCGCGCAAGCCATCGATACGTCCAGGCTGCGGCTCGATGTTGATGCCCCGCCAGCCGCGCTCGTAGAAGGCGCGTGTAACGCTGTCCTCGGTGGCATCCCACGCGCCGACATCGACGTAAAAGCCGCGCTCGACATGCGCAAGCGCGCGTAAGAGCACGATGTCTTCCGCGTTCTGGGCATACGACACGGTGGGTACGAAGTCGGGCGGCATCGACGTTCCGGTACGGTCAATCGGATGTCACAGTATAGGCAGAATAGCGATGCCGCGTTCGCTTCAACGCGTGTGGCGTGCAATGTCCACGCGCCGTAATCGCAACACTATCCACTTCGTACTGGGTACTGGCCCGGATCACCCGTTTCCGGCACGGTGGGATGTAGCCCCTGGCCGTGTCGGGTGCAAGCTAGGTCAGCGCCGAACCCACGATCCGCGCATAAAGCGACCTTGTTAAACAACGATCGCGAACGTCGCGTCTTGGGGGTATTCGTACCCTCAGACGCCCACGAGACAATCTGGGTCATGCTTCGCTGACCACGACCAGCGTGTACCTGCATATTGACGATGACCGGCGGCATCGGGAAACGGAAGACAAGCACCGTATCCATTGGTAGCAACGGATCGGTCTCGCGTTCTATTCCGCGGGCCAGCGTTCGCGCTCTCGCCTAACTTAATTGTCACAGCTTAGTCATGGAAGCCGCAGCGGCAGCACCCCGCATCCTCGCAAATCGCCGGGGTATCGCGTTCGACCTCGTACGAGCAACGACTCAGTCGAGTGCGTGGTCACCCTCGAGGCGCTCGAAGCGTATTTCTGGCTTGAACCGGGCGCAAGCGACGCTCGCACGCTTAAATGCTTTGGCGATGACTACCAGCGAATCGCCGCGCGCGCCGCACGCAAAGCGCTCGCCCATCCATCGGCGAACGTCGAGTTGACGTCGTCGGATTTTGCGCGAGGTACATAAGGTCTTTCGGGCATTCCTTGGGTTTGAACAGGGCTCGCGCCGACCGGTTTGCCAGTCAGTTCAGCGGCCGCAACGATGCCTGATCTGCGTCTACCCGAGTCGGCTGGGACGCCCCCATTTCATCGGCACGGACTGGTTACGTTTGCATGGGAAACAGAAATAGGGCAAAACGTATCGCAATTGCGATGCAGGAGTGAATTCATAAAAACCGCTACCTTCCCCGCGGTAAGGGTCGAGCCGGAATTGCGCGAAGCTGCTGAAAGCGTTTTGTCGGACGGCGAGAGCCTGTCGGCGTTTGTCGAGCAGTCGATTCGTGCGAACATTGAGCGCCGGCGTTCGCGGAGCGATTTTATTGCGCGCGGCCTCGCCTCGCGAGACGGTGCCAGACAGAGCGGTCAGTATGTGTCGGCCGATGACGTCCTGGCTACGCTCGAGGCCCGGCTGGCAAAAGCCAAGACGCGGCGCACAGCTACGCGATGACCTACGCGGTTCGGTTTACCCTCGAGGCCGCTGCCGACCTCGACCGACTCTAAGACTTCATTCTCCAGCGCGACGCCACCGATTTCACCCTCGCCGAGGCGGCTCTTCAGGCAATTCGCGACGGCTTCGCGACGCTTCGGAGTTCGCCGTTTACGTGCCGCAAAGCACGATCCGACGCGCCCTTCCTTCGAGAACTGATCATTCCGTTCAGGCGCAGCGGCTATGTCGCACTATTCTAAATCGAGGACAGCGAAACGGTCACGGTGCCGGCTACTCGCCATCAGTTGGAAGATGACTATCATTAAAGCGCCGGTATTTTCCCTCCCGCCAGCGTCCCCACTGCCTCGCGTCGTTTGTTCTGTTAGTTGTCGGGCTGGACGTTTTAACGCTTTCCACATTGTGCTGCCAGCGACTGGAACCGCACTGCTGCCGCTCTGGGTGCGGCCTGTGTATGGATGTACGCGAGTTGTAAGAGTAAAGGGCTTCAGACGGTTAGTTGCTTTTATTGGACAAGAATGGGTTCGCCGGCAAACCCGTCGAACCTCAGTTTGTAGTTATCTGCCTCGTCAACGTTTGTCGATCTACCGGCACCTCGAGATTTTGCCCGCGTCGCGCGCGCCGTATGTCGAGGCCTGCGCCCGGCGAATTCCCGACGCATACCGTCGCTACCAGACGGCATCCGGGAATGGACCGTTAGCATCGGTCTTTCACAAGTCGCGCCGGGGAAGCGGACGTGCACGAAGCATTGCAACGCGCCGACCGTGCGCTGTGTCGCGCGAGGTCGATGGGCGCGATAAGCTGATCGCGATGTATATAGCGGCACGTCGCGCCCTTTTTTTGCGGATCCGTGTTGTCAAGATCGTGTGGTCCTCTTCATGTGCGCGGTGGCGTTCCCCGCGTTGTTTGGATGGCAGGTTGATTCTTAGTGGCCGGTCGCACCCGTCGACAGTCCCGGTACCCACTGTTTGACGAACCTGCCCCTCGCTCATCTCGACGCGAAGTAGAACGTTCGGATTAGTCGCTCGGACTAATCTCGGCGCAAGCGCGTGCATCACTGCCTACTCGCGGCGGTCTGCTGACGTTTAAGTTCGCGATGGGCGCTTCCCGCGCTGGTAACGGCGTCGGCAGCGCAGTGGCGCAACTCAACACGGTTAGTTACGACCGGTTTGAGCGCCCCTTTTCATAGTGTCGAAGTTACACTGGCGGACTTGGCCTCGCAGTTCACGCGTAGACGCGACGGCACTTTCCACGCGGCACGAAGCCTCGAGGTGCCAAAGCGACGCTCGAAGCAGTCGTGGTTGGTCATGCAGCCATTCGAGGTCGACGGCCCTAAAACGCATACCCGTGCAATTCCCGGTAGGACAGCCTTCGAGCTTTCGTTATCATGCTGGCTTCATTCCCGTTTACTGCCGCATTGCGAACATGAAGGACGAACGCCTCGTCGAAATGAGGATTTTCAAGACCGTCGCGGAGACCGGCGGTTTCACCGCCGCGGCGCTCATGCTCGATCTCCAGCAGCCGTATGTCAGCCGTGCCGTATCGACGCTGGAGAAACGCCTCGGCGTGGCGCTGCTCCGACGTTCGACGCGCAGTCTCCAGGTCACGCAGGAGGGTCATCAGTATCTCGCGCTGTGTAAACGGATTCTTGAAGACATCGACACCGCCGAAGCGCAACTCGCGAGGGCGGGCCAGCACATGAGTGGCGGCATCCGAGTAACGGTGGCGACCTCGTTTGGCATGGATCAGATCGTGCCGCTCATTCCCGGATTTCTCGAACGCTATCCCGGTCTGCGCGTGCGATTGTCGCTGTCGGACACGCTCGCGGATCTTATCGGCGAAGGATTCGATGTTGCGATTCGCATGGGGAGCCTGCAGGATTCGAATCTCGTCAGCCGCAAGCTGTGTCATCTACAACGCGTGGTGACTGCGTCGCCTTCCTATATCGCGCGACACGGCGTGCCTTCGGTGCCGGCCGATCTCGCCAATCACAACTGCCTCATGTGGGAGCCGCCGATGGATCATCTGAACCATTGGCCGTTCGTGATCGACGGCGAGCGCACATCTATGCTCGTCAATGGCAACTTCCAGACGAGCAGCGGCGTGAGCTCCGTGTACATGTGTCTCGCGGGCGTGGGCATCACGCGCATGGCGGAGCATATGGTGCTGCCGTCGATTCGCAGCAACATGCTCGTACCGCTCCTGACCGACTTCCAAGCGAGCGATGACACCGCGATCTATGCGCTGTATCCCCGCGATTCGTCGCTGCATCCGCGTGTGCGGGTGCTTATCGACTACATTACAGAAAGGCTCAAGCGGCCGCCGTGGGCCGCCTGAGCGAGGGCGTCACTTGTCGTCGAGTGTCTTCGGAAGGCGCATGGTCATAGCCGCGCCGAGAACGAGAAATGCCGAAATCGTGTACATGCCGACTTCCGCGTGCCCGACCATCACGTTGAGCATGCCAACGAGATATGGCGACACGAAGCCCGCGATGTTCCCAACGGAGTTGATGAACGCGAGCGCCGCCGCCACAGATGCGCCGACGAAAAGACTCGTCGGCAGCGCCCAGAAGAGCGCGATACACGAATACACGCCCGCCGCCGCGATCGAAAGGCACGCCGTCGTCACGACCGGGCCCGCCGAGAGCCACATGCTCGTAGCGAGTCCCACTGCGCCAATCAGCATGAACAGCGCGAAGTGCAGGCGACGCCCGCCGGTGCGGTCGGCGCTGCGGTTCGACACGTAGAGCGCGATGGCCGCGAAGATATTGGGCACCGCCGAATACAGGCCGATCACGAACGGATCGGTCACGCCGCTGCGCCTGATAAGCGAAGGCATCCAGAAGCCGAGCGCGTAAAGGCCCATGATCAGGCAGAAGTAGATTCCGCAGAACTCCCACAGCTTCCGGCTGGCGAGAAACGCGCGCACGCTCGAATGATCGATCTTGCTCGCGTTCTCCGCGCGGATTTCGGCGAGCACGTTGTCGCGCTCGTCTTCGGTGATCCAGCGCGAGTGTGCGGGATCGTCGTCGAGGAAGGCGAACACGACGAACGCGAGCACGACGGCCGGTATCGCCTCGATCAGAAAGAGCCATTGCCATGCAGCGAGATGCTCGTTGCTGGTGAACGCATGAAGAATGT
Organism: Caballeronia sp. LZ024; assembly: GCF_031451455.1. Classification (NCBI taxonomy): domain Bacteria; kingdom Pseudomonadati; phylum Pseudomonadota; class Betaproteobacteria; order Burkholderiales; family Burkholderiaceae; genus Caballeronia; species Caballeronia sp. LZ024. The sequence goes on from NZ_JARUXL010000002.1 coordinate 531,248, forward strand.
AGCCCGAGATTGGCCCGCCAACGACGAACGCGAGCGGCGCGCCCATCACATAGATGGACATTGCGCGACCGCGATAGCGTGCCGGGAACCAGAGCGTGAGCAGATACATGATCGCGGGCGCGAAGCCGGCCTCGGCGGCGCCGAGCAGAAAGCGCGCGATGTAGAACGTCGTGGGCGTCTTCACGAAGATCATCGCCGCCGAGATCACGCCCCACGTCAACATAATTCGCGCGATCCATTTACGCGCGCCGACCTTGCGCATGACAAGATTGCTGGGTACCTCGAAGAAGAAATACCCCGCGAAGAAAATGCCCGAGCCGAGGCCGTAGATCGCGTCATCGAAATGCAACGCATCGAGCATCTGCAGTTTCGCGAAGCCCACGTTCACGCGATCGAGATAAGCGACGAGATAACAGATCAGCAAAAGCGGCAAGAGCCGCCAGTAAGCTCGGTAGTAAGTGCGGCTCGTGTCCGCCTGTCTGACGGCCTCTTCGCCATATAGCGCTTCCATGCATGTCTCCGATATCGATATATTTGAGCGCTTTCACGCGGCGTGCGCGTGTTGCTATATCGCGCATGCCGCCGCCGTATTGGGAACGTCGATGTATCAGTCGAGGTAATCCGGCTCTTCTTCGTTGATCTCGTACAGCATGGTCTGGAAATGCAGCCAGCTGATGAAGGAATTGCCCAGATGCTGATGCGAATATTCCGCGAACTTCGGATCGATCTCGACCGGATGCGATTCGGTCGCGTCCATCAGCAACTGCATCTTGCAGCAATGATCGAGCGCGATGAAGGTCCACACGGCATCGTCGATGCTGTGACGGCTCGCGGTCAACAGGCCGTGGTTCTGGTGAATGATGGCCTTGTGGTCGTTGAAGGCGCGCGCGATCGGATTGCCTGATTCATCCGCCACCGGCACCTTGCCTGCGCCGTCGCGGACTACCGTATGGCTGCCGTAAAACATGCACGCGTCCTGCGTCACGTAATCGAGCGGCTTGCCCATTGCCGCCCAGGCATCGCCGTTGACGGTATGCGCGTGACATGAGCCGATGATTTCCGGATTTTCCGCGTGGATCGCCGAATGGAGCACATAGCCCGCGCGATTTACCGCGTATTTGCCTTCGATCACCGTGCCCGAGTGATCGACGAGTACCAGTTGCGACGTCTTCGTGCGCGACCACGGCACGCACATCGGATTGGTCCAGAAGAGTTCGGGATGCTCGGGATCGCGCACCGTCAGGTGGCCGCCAAAGCCGAAGCTGAAGCCATGACGGGCGAAAATCCGGCACGCAGCTGCGAGATGTTCCTTGCGATAGCGGCGCTCTTCGGCGGAACTGGAGAACGCCTGCTCCTGCGGAAAAATCAGGCCGTCCTGCGTCGGGCTGTAGATCGAATCCTTACCGTCCATCAACATCGATGCGTCTCCTCATGAAGTGTGAGACGCCAGTATAGGAGCGGACTTTCAGAGGATTCAGTGCCCGTCAGGAATAGGTTCTATGCAGTCGGACGGCACTGGAAAACCCTAACCCCAGGGCATTAATGGAAACATGATGACGACCGCGGTGCAGCCGGACCATGCGGCACTGGAGTCGGGCAGAGAAGCCGCGATGCTCGCGAGCGGTTGCCGAAAAGGTCACCGAGACGCGACGCGCGATTCCCGCCGACGGCTTGCATATCGTGAGACGTTCACCGACGCTTCCCGGCGTGCTGTCGATTACGGCCGACGCCGGCCTTGGTCTCGCCGCTCGCCTTTCAACATTCACCACAGCCGAACTGCTGGACGGTGCGAGTATGAAGTTGGTGGCCCCGTATCGCTCGCGACGCTTCGACGCTAAAGCGTTTGTCCTGGCGACCAAAGCGCGGCCCCGTAGCCGTCTGATGACCTCGTCCAGAGGACGGCGAACATCGCCGAACGGCCGAGACGCGCATGACGTGAGCGCAGAGACAGCGGCCTTTGCCGACATTGGAGCTTGTTGCGTTCTACGGCGGCGGCTTGGCCGATTCCTTACGAGCGGCACGATCCCAATCCCGGATTGCGGCTTACGTGCGTCGATGAGGCGCTAGGATGTTCGCATAATGTAGACGCCGAACGACGGAAACTGGCCGCTTGCCGTTCTCAGGACGGGCAACGCCCAGCGGATGAGACGCCCGCGCGAACTTCCGTACTCGACCCGTTCCTCCCAGTCACTCGCTTATTCCCAAGTGCCGCTTCTTCGCTGCTAACGGACAGACAGATATCTCTGTCAAGCGAACGGGCTTTCCGCAAGTCATGTTAGCGTTTTGCTTTTCGGTTACGGTGCGCCGATGGTACTGACGCACCGTCATGCTCGTACAGATAGCCGAGTCGGTCTACGCCAAAAGGCTTAACGGAGCCAGCCCTTGATCGTATCGGCGATGACGTTGGTCGAGATGCCATAGCGGTCGTGCAAGGTCGGTAGCGCGCCGGCAGCGAGAAAGTCGTCAGGCAGTGCGATTTGACGGTACACCGGCGTCACGCCCGCAGTGAGCAAGGTAGTCGCGACCGCTTCCCCGAGGCCGCCGATCACTGAATGATTCTCAGCGACCACCACCATCCGGCCGGTCCGCCCGGCTTCGCGCAAGATCGTTTCCGTGTCTAGCGGCTTGATGGTTGGCACATGCAACACGCCAACACCGACGTTGTCCGCCGCGAGCAGCTTCGCCACTTCCAGTGAGCGCATGGTCATGATGCCCGACGCTATGATCAGCACTTCCGCGCCGTCGCGGAGCAACTTCGCCTTGCCCAACTCGAACTTGTAGTCGTATTCATCGAGTACGGCCGGAACATTGCCACGCAGCAGACGCGCATATACTGGGCCGTTATGCGCGGCGATGGCGGGCACCATTTGCTCGGTATCGAGCGCATCGCACGGGTCGATTACCGCCATGTTCGGCATGGCACGCATGAGCGCAAGATCCTCTGCTGCCTGGTGGCTCGGCCCGTAGCCAGTCGTGAGGCCCGGCAGCGCGCAGATTATCTTCACGTCGAGGTTGTCCTCGGCAATAGCCTGATGCATGAAGTCGTACGCTCGGCGCGTGGCGAATACCGCGTAGGTCGTCACGAACGGCTGAGCACCTTCATGCGCCATCCCGGCGGCCGCTCCCATCAGCAGTTGCTCGGCCATGCCCATCTGGTAGTAACGGTCGGGGAACTCCTTCCCGAAGATGTGCAGATCGGTGTATTTGCCGAGATCGGCGGTCATGCCAACTACGTTCTTCTTCTCGCGAGCCAGTTGAGCCAGCGCATGGCCGAAAGGTGCCGAACGCGTGACCTGTCCTTCGCTGGCGATCGAGGCAATCATCGCCGAGGTCTTCAGGCGCGGCTTAGCGGTAGTGGTGTCGCTCATGCTTGTCTCCCTGCTTCGAGTGCTGCAAGCGCCAGTTGCCACTCATGGGCATCGACGCGGATGAAATGGTTCTTCTCCCGTTCCTCGAGGAACGGCACACCGTAACCCATGCGGGTGTCGCATACGATGATCCGCGGCTGCGCCGACGGATGATTGCGTGCGTTATCGAAGGCTGTCTTCACTGCATCGATATCGTTGCCGTCGATCCGTTGCGTGTACCAGCCGAACGCTTCCAGCTTTTCGACGAGTGGCTCGAACGCCATGATTTCTGAGGACGGACCGTCAGCCTGCTGGTTATTGACATCGACTATGGCGATCAAGTTATCCAGCTTCCAGTGGGAGGCAGACATGAGGCCTTCCCAGATCGCGCCTTCATCGAGTTCGCCGTCTGAAAAGAGTGTGTAGACGAAGGCGTCCGATCCCTGACGTTTGAGCCCCAGGCACCGGCCCACGGCAATCGTGAGCCCGTGTCCGAGCGAACCGCCCGACATCTCCATACCCGGCGTGTAGCTCGCCATGCCCGACATTGGCAACCGGCTGTCATCGCTGCCGTACGTTTCCAGTTCCTCGGGCGGGAGAAAACCTGCTTCGAAGAGCGCCGCGTAGAGCGCTATCGCATAGTGCCCGTTGGACAAGAGAAAGCGGTCACGTCCTTCCCAATGGGGGTTGTCGGGGTCGTAGCGCATCGCGCCGAAGTAAGACACCGCGAGTACGTCGGCAATATCCAGTGCCTGGCCGATGTACCCCTGGCCCTGCACTTCGCCCATTAATAAGGCGTTCCTACGAATGCGGTATGCGCGCTCTGCGAGCGTCACCGCGGGTGATGTCAAATGGTCCATAACGTCTCCTAGTTTGAAAGTTGTTCGATGCCGACGATGTCAGCGGTTCACCGACTTTGCGGGCACGAGGAATACAAGTCCCGACCCGATGACAATCGCGACGGAGATGAAGATGAGTCCGGCTGTCGACTTGCCAGTCAGGTCATTGAGCCAGCCGACGATCGCCGGCGAGAAGAAGCCCGCCAGATTCGCGAAACAATTGACCGCGGCGATCCCCGCCGCCGCCGACATGCCGCCGAGCAGCGCGGTTGGCAACGACCAGAACTGGGACGACGATGCGAGGATGCCGGCCGCGGCCACGCTGACACAGATCAGCGACGAGCCGACCCCGCCCAGCATCGGGAGCGTGGCAAAGCCTGCCGCCGCGACGAGCATCGGGATCGCAAGATGCAGACGTCTTTCCCGATGACGGTCCGCACTCGCACCTACCAGCGGCAGTGCAATGATTGCGCAGAGATACGGAATGGCCGTGAATATGCCTACCCACAGCGGATCGGCGACTCCCGATTTGCGGATGATCGTCGGCAGCCAGAACGTGAGGCCGTACTGGCCGAGTACCACACAGAAATAGATCGATGCCATCAACCAGAGGCGTCGGTCGCCAATGAAAGACCGGATGGATACGTGGGCGATCTTTTGGGCGTTATCGTTCGCAACGTTGCGGGCGAGTAGCGCCTTCTCTTCGGCGGTCAGCCATTTCGCGGCCGCAATCCCGTTGTCGAGATACAAGAGAATGGCGAACCCCAGAACGAGCGACGGCAACGCCTCAAGGATGAACAGCCACTTCCAGCCTGCAAGTCCATGCGTGCCCTGGAATGCATGCATGATGTAGCCGGACAGCGGACCTCCTACGATCCCGGCAAGGGGTATCGCCATGAAGAAGATCGAGAGCGCCTTGGCGCGCCTCGCTGAAGGAAACCAGTACGTCAGGTAAAGGATGACGCCCGGCGCGAACCCGGCCTCGGCAACGCCGAGCAGAAAACGAAGAACATAAAACGTGGTAGGCGATTTGACGAAGACGAAACTCGCCGAGATGACGGCCCACGTCAGCATGATCCGAGCAAGCCAGTTCCGTGCGCCGACCTTGTGCAACATGAGGTTACTTGGAACCTCGAACAGGAAGTAGCCGAGGAAAAAGATCCCTGCGCCCAGGCCATACACAGTTTCGCTAAAGCGCAGATCGCTGAGCATCTGCAGTTTCGCAAAGCCCACGTTCACACGGTCGAGATAGGCGCCAAGATAGCACAGCATCAGAAACGGAATTAATCGCCGCGCGACCTTAGCATAGGTCTTCGACTCGAAGCTCGCCGAGTCGGTGAAGGACGTGACGTCGCCCGCGATGGTCGGCGCCGTGGACTTTGCTTTCATGGTTGTCTCCTGCCATGTTGCCCCGGTTTTGGCACCAGGTGCGTTGACTCATCCGCCGCGATTGCGGCGAATGTCGTTCTTAGTGAATCAGCATGCCGCCGTTGACATCGAGCGTGATGCCCGTGAGATAAGTCGAAAGGTCGCTCGACAGAAAGAGGCAGGCGTTCGCAACATCCGCCGCATCGCCCAGCCGGCCCAGCGGAATGCCCTTGATGACGTCGGCGCGCATCTCCGTCGTGAGCTTGTCGCCCGTGATGTCGGTCTGAATGAGACCCGGTGTGATCGAATTCACGCGAATGTTGTCCGGACCTAGTTCACGCGCCATCGCGCGAGCCAGACCTAGTACACCTGCTTTGGCGGCGCTGTAGTGCGCGCCGCCGAAAATGCCGCCGCCGCGTTGCGCGGATACGGACGACATGCAGACAATGCTGCCGCCTTTCTGCTTACTCATTTGCGGAATGACCGCTTGCGACATGTAGAGCGTCCCGCGCAGGTTCACGTCAATGACCGCATCGAAATTGTCCGGCCCGATATCCATCGTCTTCAACGGCTGGGTGATGCCGGCGTTGTTGATCAATCCGTCGATGCGACCATACTTTTCAACCACCGCGTTGGCGGATGCAAGGCAAGCGGCCTTATCGGTCACATCGCAGGCGAGGCCGAGATGTCCTTCGCCGAGGTCACGTGCAGCGCTCTCGGCGTCCTCCCTGCGAAGGTCCAGAATGACCACCCTCGCACCTTGGTCAACTAGCGCTTTTGCAGTCGCCTTGCCGATTCCACGCGCCGAGGCTGCACCCGTTACGATTACGACTTTGCTGTCGAGCAGCATGTTTGTCTCCATTGATCGTGTTAGTTGGTAGGCGCAGTTTCAGGCGTTCAACCAGCTCGATCAATGCAGTTCGGCTCAGCTATTGCTGAGGAATTTTCAGGTGTCTCCGCGGGACGATTTGCTGGCCGGAAAGGAAGGCAGCTCCAAGGACCAGGCCCATGGCGCTGGCTCCCAACCGGCGGGGGTTAGCACGCCATTAAGTCGCGACCGACTTCTTGCTCGGCCCAGGCGAGGAACCTGGCAACGCGCGGCAAATCTGCGTTCTGGGAAGGGTAAACGAGGTGGTGAGCGCTGACCTCGATCGCATACGTTGGATCGAAGACTGGTACCAACGAACCTCGTCCTAGATGGACCGATGCGAGCGTCGTGCTTTCGAGTGCGATGCCATGTCCTAGGGCCGCAGCTTCGAGCGACATATACGAACGATCGAACGCGAAATCGTATGCCTTGCGAGACACAGCGACGCCGAACCTTCCGAACCATTGCTTCCACTGCACGAGCGGGGTCTCCGAAAAGATCAGCCGGCGCTCGAGCAGGTCCTCCGGGGTGCGTACCGGAAATTTCCTCAGGTATTCGCCCGATGCAAGCGGCGCGATGAATTCATGGCGAAGCGTTTTGATTTCGCCGTCGGTCCAGTGCGCATAGCCGTGCCGTATGTCGAGATCGTAGTGGCCGGAAGTGAAAGAAACATCCTCGTATGAGCAGGCCAGATTCAACTGAATGTCCCCGTTTGCTTCCTGGAATGAAGCGAGACGTGGCAGCAACCACATCAGTCCGAAACTAGGACTCGAATGAATGCGAAGGATCTCAACGCCTGACTCGCTCGATGCGCGCTCCGTCGCACGGCTCAGATCGGCAAGCGATCCCGTGACATCGGCTAAATATTGCTGACCCGTCGGTGTCAGCACCAGTCCCCGCCCCAGCCGTGTGAATAGGGATCTTCCGACCACGGCTTCGAGGTTGGCAATCTGATGGCTGACTGCTGATGGTGTTAACCCTAATTCTTCAGCCGCCCGATTGACGCTCTTTGTGCGAGCGACACTCTCGAAGGCGATGATAGATTTCAGTGGCGGGATGCGCATAGTTCCTGTAGGCAAGAGTTGCGAAGTTTACTCGATCAGAATCGCGTAGTTACAGGGTGGCAATCGGAAATGTCGCGTCCCCGAAAGATAAACGCAAGCAGGGCTTCCGCAGATAGGCGATCGTTTCAAAGAGCGCGGGCTATCTTGCGAAGGCTGGGGCCGCGCGGACGAACGCATCCGGCAGTTGGGAGCGGCGGCTTCCGGGTCTGCAGCCGACACTGGGATCCTCTGACCGGCTGGCGGCTTGTGGCCGGGTCCGGCAGTTCGACGGGAATTCGCGAGCGTCGCCGCTGGCTTGATGACCAAGCCTTCACCGGCCTAGTCGGCCTTTGTCAGTGTCCTGGCAGGACCGGCGAGCAGCCAGGTGGGATTCTCAGCCGGTCTTTTGCGCCCCGGCTGGCTTGGGGGACTCGCGGCTTGGTTCGGATTCACGCTGCCTTCGGTCCTGCTGTTGCTCTGCTTTGCAGCCGTTGCCCCGAGCCTTGGTGGGCCGGTCAGTATAGGCTTGATTCATGGCCTGAAACTTGTCGCTGTCACGGTCGTCGCTCAAGCAGTTTGGGATATGGCGCGGCGCCTGTGCCCGGATGAACGCCGTGCTGCCATCGCGCTCACCGCAACCGAGGTACTTAGCATTCTGACGACCGTCTATGCGCAGCTCATCGTAATCGCCGTCGGCGCTTTGCTCGGACTCACGTTGTGCCGAGCGACGGTATCGCCCGACACCCGTCACGTCCACCGCACAATGGCCAATTCCGCGTTTCTCGCATGGTGGGCGCCATCGCGTTGATCCTCTTCTGCATCCTGTTGCTCGGGCCTCCGGCGCTGAGCGGACTCCATGCAGGTCAGGCGGTCACGGTCTTCGAAGCCTTCTACCGCTCGGGTGCCCTGGTGTTTGGCGGCGGTCACGTGATGCTCCCGCTTCTGCAACAGCAAACCGTCCTGACAGGCTGGATCTCGCCGAACGATTTTCTTGCAGGCTATGGTGCCACACAGGCTGTTCCGGGCCCCTCGTTCACGTTCGCCGCATTTCTCGGCTGGATGATGGCCGAAGCGCCGAATCATTCGATCGGCGCATTGCTCGCTACTGCAGGGATCTTCCTGCCGAGCTTGCTATTCGTTCTCGCGGCGCTGCCGTACTGGCAAGCGTTGGGCGTCCGCCCGTCGATGACCGCACTGCTTGCTGGGGTGAATGCTGCGGTCGTCGGGCTGCTAGCCACCGCGCTGTACTCACCGGTTTGGACCAGTGCGGTTCTCTCGGGGCTCGATTTTTCCATTGCAGCTATCGGCTTTTTCCTGCTGACGCGCGGGAAGGTTCCACCGCTCGGCGTCGTTGTACTTTGTGCGCTGGCCGGCGTTGCCGAGGCGACCTTGATTAAGTCGGTAGTTGCCTGCGGTGTACCTTCGACTCAGTTTTCAAGGCAAAAGCGTTCGACCCGTTCTTCACCACCAAGCCGCTCGCCATGGGCACCGGGTTGGGTTTGTCGATGGACAACCGCTTTGTGCAACAGTCGGGTGGGCAAGTGCTCATTGATTCGGAGGTCGGGGAAGGACGTCGGTATGTCTCTACTTGCCTCGACACGTTGGCGAGGAGGGCCCGTAAAAGTGCTGTATATCACGGGCTATGCGGAAAATGTGGTCCTCAACGGCGGCCACGCACAGCGCAACATGCATGTCCTGACGAAGCCCTTGACGATGGACACGCTTGCCAGACAAATCAAGGACTTCATCGTCGGCGTCCAACGGCGCACCGATCCGCTTTAGGCGTGGCGCTCAATCTCTCGGCCGACCTCTATTGCTCCTGTTCGCTCCTGCAGGTGAAGGTTTCAGAGTGTGTCATCGGTACGTTTGCGAATACGTGACACTCTGTGCGCCCCTGTCCGCATGACTTGCTTTTCGCGCCGATCGCATCGCCTGGCATGACACTTGCCTGTCAGCTTGGCCGCCGACAGGGAGAAGCCCGATGTTGTCTGACGAAGCGTTGCGGGACTGGCGCAGCAACGCGCTGCAACTCGAAGCGGTGGTTGCGCAGGCGGTCGTCGGCCAGCCGGAGGTGACGCGCCTCATCACCGTGGCGCTGTTCGCGCGCGGACACGTGCTGCTTGAAGGCGACGTCGGCGTCGGCAAGACCACGCTGCTGCGTGCGTTCGCTCGGGCGATCGGCGGCGAGTTCGAGCGGGTCGAGGGCACCATCGACCTGATGCCGGGCGATCTCATCTATCACACCTATGTCGATGCCGAAGGTGCGCCGCGCATCGATCCCGGTCCGCTGCTGCGTCATGGGGAGCGCCTCACCACGTTCTTCTTCAACGAGATCAACCGCGCGCGGCCGCAGGTTCAATCGCTCCTGTTGCGCGCAATGGCGGAGCGTTCCGTGTCCGCGTTCAATCGCGAGCATCACTTTCCGCACATGACGGTGTTTGCGGATCGCAACAAGGTCGAGAAGGAGGAGACCTTCGAGCTGGCATCCGCCGCGCGCGACCGCTTCATGTTCGAGCTCAACATGACGACGCCTCCCGAACCCGCGATTCGCAGCCGCCTCGTGTTCGATCCGCATTTCCATGACGTGGATACCGTGCTCGAACAAGTGCCTGACGGTATGTTCGCGTGGCGCGAGTTGAACGCGGTGGCGGCGTCGATCCAGCGCAGCGTGCGCGCGAGCGAAACCATCGAACGATACGTGCTGCAACTCTGGCAAGCAACCGAACGGCCCGCGCAATACGGCATCGTGCTCGACGACGTCGATATGAATCGACTCGTACTGGCGGGCGCGAGTCCGCGCGGAATGAGTGCGCTGGTGCGTGCAGCGCGCGTGGTTGCGTGGCTCGCGGGACGCGCGCACCTGATCCCGGAGGACATTCACGCCGTGTTGCCGGCGGCGCTCGGTCATCGCGTGTTCTTCACGCCGATCTATGAACTTCGCCGCGCAGAACTCGCCGACGCGCTCGCGCAGGCGATCATGCTGCGCGTGGCCGCGCCCTGAAGCGGAGGCTGCGCGATGAGCCCGGCTCACGAATTCCATTACCGGATGCCGTCGCAGGTACACGGCTATCGTCCCGGATCGCATCACGGCTCGAACATCGGTGGCGGACAGGCCTTCGCAACCCACGCACGTCTCTTCGATCACCCAGACCCGCGTCGCCTCGATCTGCGTGCTAGCTTGCGGAATCCGGGGCGCGAGTGGCTCGTGCGGCTGCATCGACAGCGCTCCGCGGTCACGGTGCATGCGCTCGTGGACGTATCGGCATCGATGAACTTCGGCTCGCCGCGCACCAAGCTCGACATCGCCGGCGATTTCGTCGATTCGCTTGGACGCAGTGCGTTTCGCGTGGGCGACCCGGTCGGACTGCTCGCGTTCGATACAGCGTTGCGCGATGAGCTCACGATGCCTGCACGTCGTCATCGGGGCGCGGGCGCGGCGATGCGCGCATTGTTGCACGAAGGGCGCAGGCTGGCGGCGCAACGCGGCGGCAGCGGTGCGGCTGGCCTGCGGCGCGCAGCGGAACGACTCGGCGCGCGCGAGGGGATCGTGTTTGTTGTATCGGACTTTCACTGGCCGTTGAATACCTTGCGCGGATCATTCGAGCTAATGGCTCCGGCTCTTGTCGTGCCGCTGGTCGTATGGGATCCGGTCGAGCTAGAAGCGCCATCGCGCAACGCGCTCATGATGGTGCGCGATGCCGAGTCGCACGAGCGGCGCGCCCTGTGGATGCGCCCCGCTCTGCGCATGCAATGGCGCGATGCGATCCGGCATCGGCGCGCCCAGATCGACGACTTGTGCCGCGCACACGGCGTGCGTCCGCTGTATTTGAGCGGAACGTTCGATCCGGAGACGTTGTCGCGATACTTCCTGGAGATGGCCGGATGACCGCGCGATGGGTCATCGTGATTGCCTTGTTGGCGAATGTGCCTCAAGCGGTCGCACAACAATCGGCCGTCGCGACGACCGAACAGCCGCGCAGTTTCGGCTACATGCTAGGCGATGTTATAGCCCAGCGCGTTTTGCTGCACGTGGGCAACCGACCGTTCGAACCTTCTGCGTTGCCGCCGCTTGCGCGCACCGGGGCGTGGCTCACGCGACGCACGGCTGCGATCGAAACGGATGGCGCCGGCAACCGATGGCTCGTGCTCGAGTATCAGGTGATCAACGCGCCGCAGACGCTTGCTGCGATCGCGTTGCCTGCTTTGACGCTGGCTAGCCGCACATCCGGCGGCGCGGCACTGAGCGTTGCCGCATGGCCGGTGAGCGTGGCGCCGCTGACGCCTCGCATCGCATTCGCTCAAGGCGCGTTGCAACCATTGCAGCCCGACCGACAACCCTCGCTTTTGCCGACGGCGCCGCTGAAGAAGCGCTTGACTGTGTCACTGGTGGCGCTTGCGCTTGTTATGTTCGCGTGGTTCGGATGGTGGCTGTGGCGCAATCATCGCGATGCTCGCCAAATGCCTTTCGCGCGTGCGTGGCATGCGCTGAAGACATTCGATGCGGCCCAGGTCGATCACGACTCCGACGCTTGGCGCCAAGTCCATCGCGCACTGAACGATACCGCCGGCCAAGCGCTCCATCCGGGCACGCTCGACGCTCTGTTCGTCCGAGTGCCGTATCTGGAACCGATGCGAGCCCGGATCGAACGCTTCTACGCGCACTCCGGCGATCGGTTTTACGCGCTTGCGCCGGCGCACGAGCCCTATCGGCTGCTCGACTTATGCCGCGATTTGCGCCGCCTCGAAAGGCGCAATCGACGATGACCGCCTCGTTCGGTTTCGCATCGCCTTGGGCGCTCGCGCTGCTTCCGCTTGCACTGTTGCCGCTCGCGCCGCGCATCAGCGACACGCTGCTGTACTCGCACGTCGCATGGTTGCCGCGCGACCGACTGGGTCATGCCGCCGGCATCGCATTGCGCGTGATCGCGGTGGCCACGATGCTGTTGATCGTGATCGGACTCGCCGATCCGCGCGAAACGGAACGAACCGTGACGCGTGTCGCGCGAGGCGCCGAGATCATGGTGCTGATGGACCGGAGTTCGAGCATGGACGCGTTTGTCCCGCCGAAGAGCGTCTACGCTGCGGGCGCGATGGCGGGCGGCGTGTCGAAGAACGCGTCGGCGCGCGAGGTGCTAACGCGCTTCATCGATAAACGGGGCAGCGACCTTGTCGGGTTCATGATGTTCGGCACGAGCCCACTGCTCGTGTTGCCTTTTACGCGCGACAAGGAAGCAATTCGGAGCGCCGTGGCGAGCACCGGCATCGGACGAGGGATTCCGGATACGCGGCTCGATCGCGGGCTGCTTGCTGCGATCGGCCAGTACGAGCGGCGCGACTACAACGGAAATCGCGTGATCATCCTCGTCTCGGACGGTGGCGCGCGTATCAATGCGCCGATGCGCTCGCGTATCGCGGCGGGGCTCGCGCGGGAACGCATCACGGTGTATTTCATCTACTTGCGCAGCAGCGCGAACAGCACCGATCTGAACGCTATTACGCCGGCCGACGAGTCGTCCGAGGAGGTCGAATTGCATCGCTATTTTCAGTCGCTGAAGACGCCGTATCGGCTTTACCAGACGGACGATTCGAGCGCGATGGCAGCGGCGATGGCAGAGATCGATGCGCAGCAGAATTTTCCGGTTTCGTACGTTGAGCGGGTACCTGAGAGGAGCCGCAGTACGTCAGTTCTTGCTTTGGCGTTGGTTGGCTGCGCGCTGCTGTTTGCGTTGCGATTTGCATTGTTGCGGAGTTGGTCATGAGGCGCCGCGTCGTTCATGCGGGGTTTGCGGCCACTGTGCTTTGTTGCGCCGCCTGGGCTGGATTCGAAGGCTGGCGTCTCTTCGACGCGCAACGGACTAATGCGGACGTGATGGGTGCGGGTGCTGCGTCGGATGTCGCCGTTAAATCGCCACGTGTGCAGCTTGCGCAAGCAGTTGCTCTATCGAAAGCAGGGCAGCGCGATGCAGCGGCGAAACTCTACGATGGGCTCATCACTAGCGCCGATCCTGACGAGATCGGCCGGGCCGCCCTATTCGATCTTGCGAACATGTACCTGCGCGAAGCGATTGCCGTGGGCGGGGGAAATCCGATCGCGTCGGCGCCGCTCGTCGAACTTGCGAAGAACCGATATCGCGAGTTGCTTCGCGCGAAACCCGACGACTGGGACGCGCGCTATAACCTCGAACGTGCGCTGTGGCTGCAGCCAGAGAGCGCGCAGGCTTTCGACGATGGACGCGAACCTTACGAGGTTCGTCGCATGATCAAGGTGCCGGATGTGGCGCTTGGGGATTTGCCGTGACAGTGCCGGCGGCTTATCGACAATGGGCGCTCGCCGTCGCGGTCGTATTGCTCGCGGCAGCGATCTGGATGCCTGGCGTGAGGTTGATACGCGACCGCTTCGATTACGTCGTGACCTTCGACATCACACAAAGCATGAATGTCGAAGACGTGTTGATGGAGGGCGTGCGCACAAGCCGCCTCGTCTATGCGCGCGAGGCGATGCGCCGAGCGTTGCGGCGAATGCCGTGTGGGTCGAAACTCGGATGGAGCGTGTTCACTGGCACGCGATCGCTGCTGCTGTTGGAACCGCTCGAAGTCTGCGAACACTACGACGCGCTCGCGACATCGCTCGATGGCATCGACGGACGAATGCGTTGGGCCAACGCGAGCCGTATCGCGAATGGGGGGCTGTATTCGGCGATCCGCCAAGCGAAGCAGATTGGGGACAGCGTAGCGGTCGTTTTCATGACCGACGGACAGGAGGCGCCGCCGCGTCCGCTATCCGATACGTCGATGCTCGGGATCACGCCCGGAGAAGTTGGCGGGTGGCTGATCGGTGTCGGTGGCGATCAGCCTGCGCCGATACCGAAAACCGATAGCGACGGCCGGCCCGCAGGGTTCTGGCTCGCAAGCGACGTCGTGCAGACAAGCGCGATGTCGTCCGCGCAGCGGGGGGAAGTGAGTCATGAGGAGCTGTCCGCACTGCGAGCTGGGTATTTAAAGACGCTCGGCGGGCAGACGGGGCTTGAGTATCGCGCGTTGTCGACAGAGGAGGCGCTAGGGGATGCGTTGCTCGATTCGCTGTTTGCCAAGCGGGTTAGTTCGACCGTAGACGTCCGGTGGTGGGCTGCGTTGGGGGCTCTCTTGGTGCTCGTGGTGGTGTTTTTGCCGGATTTTCGCAGGGCGCGTGTTGGGCCTCGTCGGTAACGGGCACGTTACATTTCTCGTCGCCTTCCCATGACCTTACAAGCCGAGAGCGGACGATTGCGGCCCTCAGGGCAACCGCCGCTTCAACCCGAAAACTAATCAACGCGGTACCAGCGACCTGTTTCTGGGCACACGGCAGCTGGTCCGCCGTTCGACCAGACTTGCTCTTCGTCCAGTTGCAGGGAGGTCGAACGGGCCGTGTCGAAGACCACCTTAAGTGCTCGCCCGACATGAGGGTCTTCGATGGAAAGCTCCCAGGTCAGGAATACCTGAGTGCGATCCTGGTCCGGCGCGAAGTCGGCCGCACTGAAGCTGCTGCTGTTGCGCTGAATGACGCCATGAGGCTGCCCAGTATCGAATATCACCGCTGTTCCCCGGGTCAGGGGAATGCGATGGCCCGTACAGGGAAAATGCAAGTCCAGGCCGCTGTCGTCGCCGAGGAAGAGATTGCAAAAGGCCGCGCCGCCATATTGCGCACCGTCATGGTGGTAGCGCGCGCCACGGCAGGCCATGAGCGCTATGTCACTGGACGCAAGCACATTGGGCAATCCAAGCGCGCACGTCCAGTCGGACATTGCCTGCACGCAACGCCTGTAGTCCGACCAGCGCACTTGCGTTCGCGCCAAAGGCATTGCCTCGACATCTCCGGGCTCCAGGATGAGGCGCGAAGAAATCTCTCGTTGCCAATCCGCGAGCACGTGCGCAGGGGGCACAGGCACATCGAGCGTGCCTGATAAAACGCTGTCACTTACGCGTCGACTGCGGATGGCGTCGCCGCTCCAGAAAAAGGAAGTCAGCATGTCGCGAATCGGTGCTGTCGAAGGGGAACTCATCAGGTCATTGTAACGATTCAGCCCGGTGAACTCGCCAAAAGCCCGGTCAGCAGCGGACAGTCAAGATGTCGTCAGCGCCGCGCCTCATCGAACGGCCAGGAGCGGCCCCGCGAGATCGAAAAGTTCAGGACTGTCCCGCGCCCGCGCCGCAGGCAATCAGGAACCCATCTGGCTGCTCGAACGTCTGGGGCATCGCCTCGTTCATTCCTTCGATGGCGACGTCGAGCGCTTCCTTCGACGGATAGAGCTCGCGCATCACCAGCCGTGTCGTGCCCTCCTTCTCCTCGATGGTCACCGTCGTGACGGCACCGTCCTCGCTTTCCTCGTTTGTCCAGACGAGGCGGGCGGTATGCGCGCTGGTCGAAGGTGAATTATGAAACAGCTCCATCCATCGCAAGCGAAGTTTTGCCGAGCTACTCCAACGGACACCAGTAGGACTGCGGCACGTTCGTTGCGAGAGAGCCTCTGCCGCATCGGCGCCTCATCGACCAACCCGGAGAAACCATGTCCACTAAGACATTGAATGACCTTTTTATCCGTGCGCTTTCGGACGTCTATAGCGCGGAAAAGCAGTTGACTAAGGCGTTGCCGAAACTAGCGAGAGCGGCGACGAGCCCCGAACTAGCTGCTGCATTCACTACCCACCTCGAGGAAACGCAAGGCCAGATCGAACGGATCGACCGAGTTGTCGAAGCTTCGCAAATCAGACTGAAACGCGTGAAGTGCATCGCTATGGAGGGCCTTGTCGAGGAGAGGCAGGAGCAGATTGAAGAGATTGAAAAAGGTCCCATTCTGGACGCGGCGCTGATTGCCGCCGCTCAAAAGGTCGAACATTATGAAATTGCGACCTATGGCACGTTAGCCATCTTGGCGAAGAAGCTCGGATACAAGGAGGGCATGGACTTGCTGCTCGAGACGCTAAAGGAGGAGAACGCGACCGACGAGAAACTCACCATGCTCGCCAAGCAAGAGGTTTCTCAGGAAGAGGTAGGGAAGTGAGGGCATCGGCGCCGCACGCCCCCAGGCCGGAGAAGCGACGCATTGCGCACGTAGAGACTTGATGATGGGAGTGTGACCATGACTGATCCGAAGGAGCACCTCCTTGACTGGCTCCGGGATGCCCATGCGATCGAGCAGCAAGCAGAGCAAATGTTGCGGGACTTGCGTTGCTGTGGGCGTCGTCCTTTCTCATTCTCGACAACCGCAGCGTGGTGGATGCGCTGCACAGCGAGCTGAAGGACCTCCCGATGTCGCGCATGAGGCCGGCGTAAAGCCCGACGCGGTCAGCTTCGCTGTAACGTGGATTTGCGTGCATCGGCGGATGACGCAGCTACTGCGGGCATGGCACCGAGTTCACAGATCAACTTTTGCCCGTCAACCGAGCCGGCGTCCTAGCGACGCTTAGCTACGAAACCGGCAACTGAACCACCGTCCGCTTAAACCGCTCACATTCAGAGCATGGGCGAAAATCGGGCAAGTCTCGTACGCCGCCTATTACTTTGTAACAACGACATTGAGTCGGGCGGCGTCGCGTGACGTTTCGCCGTCGTCCATGCGAGGACGACAGGCTTCGCGGCCCCCCTCCGGTTATCACGTCAATCGAATCTGCGATCCTATCGGCCACAGCGTAATGGACCATATGGCCCGCGTCAGGGGGAATTACTAAGGCGCTGTGGGGTAGCTCCGCGTGCAGCCGAGCCGAATGCGATTCGGGATCAACGATCTTGTCGCCCGCGCCCACAAAGTTAGTGACCGGCATTTCAAGCTCAGGGTAATGCGCTCGAAACTGTGCCGCGGCCGGGATCATCAAGGCGGCGTCCTCCGCCTCCACCAGAGACTATAGGTGGGAAACCATTTAGACCGCCGAGGAGTGGCCGTCCTGAACGACGAGAACGTCCTGTACCTTGCGGTGACTGCGCGCCAGATGGAATGACCTTTCGCAGAGGTCAGTGGATCGGGCAATCTTCATGCCTTGCGGCCAGTCCAGTCCAAAGCGGGTGGCACGCCCTAGATGTGTTCGCAAATGCCCGCGCGGAATCTGTCGTTGTGTCTGCTCCAGGTGCGTCGTTCCATCGGAACGCGCCTGGATGAAGAGGTCATTCAATGTCCCCGTCGGCATGGCTATCTACCATGATCGCCGTGAACGTACCTCACCTCGCCCAGCCCGCGCGAACTGGCTTACGCGACGCTTGTGTTCGTCCGTGAATTGAACCGGGGTCTATCTGGTGTTGGTGCGCTATGGTTGCGTTGACGCTCGGGGCAGGAACGGGAAGCACAAGCGGCTTCCACGTGCTCGTAGGGCTTGGAACGGTTTTCTCGGCTGCGCCCCTGCTGTTTTGTCCGCATGGCGCTGCGCGCGGCGGCGCTTCCAACGACGTCAGGATGCGCTATCTGCACCCCCGCTTGCTTACGATCGCGCCCGCCGTCCGCGCACTGTTTGCATCAAAGCGCACATTGGATTACTTTCTAGCTCATACGAGGCTCGCGCGCTCTCGTGTGGCTCGCCGACCCCCACCGGGCTGACGTATGGTCCAAGCGGAGACACCATGGATTTCGCCCGCACAGCAACTTGGGCAACGGCAATCAGGAATCTGAATCCGGACAACGACCTCAGCGTTCCGTTAAGCGATTTCCTGCGCCGCGGGCAACACTTTGCCGAATTTTGTGCGTTCTCGCTGCGCGATTCGAGCTTGTCCGGTTTTCTCAGTGAAGGATGTAAATGCGCCGCGGCAGCATGCAACGCACCGATGGCGAAGGTCCTCCGGTTGGAGAAGGACGGGAATCGGCTGACCGTAATCGCGCAATGGGGGCTAGGTGATGATGTGGTCGGCAGCGATGCAGGTTTGGCCGAGGAAGGGAACCCGCCTGGCAAGGCACTCGTCGACGGGGAGCCCGTTGTCGTTCCGGATCTTTCCGAGTGGCCAGACGCACGGGTGCCCGAGTTGCTTCGGCGATTTAACGTCACTTCGTCAATCAATATTCCGCTGATCGGGACGAGCGGTCCGTTCGGCATCCTCGAGGTGGACTATCCGCAAGCCTATCCGGTGGGGCCGGTCGAAATTTCCTTTCTCGCCGCAGTCGCCTCGGTCGCAGCTGAAGGCATCGATCTCATGTCCCAGCGAGAGGCGCTAACAATTCAACGCGACCTGAAGGAAGTATTGCTTCGCGAGCAGCAGCATCGAATTCGCAACAACTTCCAGTCCATCGCTAACCTACTAAGCATCAATGCCGTCAAGACCGAGGACGACGCGGCTCGACGCGGCTTCCAGTCCGTCGAGCGACGCGTATTCGCGCTTGCATCAATGTACGATCACCTTCTGGGCTTGCACGAGCAGCGCGACGATGTGGACCTAAGTCGTTATTTGGGCTCTCTGTGCGACGACCTTCAACAATTCTACGCTTTGAAGGAGCGAAGGATTTCG
>NZ_JARUXL010000002.1:550273-618779 GCF_031451455.1 Caballeronia sp. LZ024
CTCGGCTGGTTTAGTCTCGCGCTCGGTGCGGCCGAATTGCTCGCGCCGAATACTGTTGCACGGGCCGCCGGAGCGACGGCCGGGACGACGCTCGTACGTATCTATGGCCTGCGCGAGATTGCATGCGGCATCGGCATCCTGATGTCGCGCAACCCCTCCCCTTATTCGTGGGCGCGCGTCGGCGGGGACGCTTTGGATCTCGCGACACTCGCAGCCGCGTCTGACAAAAGCCGGCGGACCGCGCGCATTCGTGCCGTAGGCGCCTTTCTTCAGGTCGTCGGCATCGCCGCGCTCGACATATACGCGGCAGTTTCATCCCCGAAGATCTACGGCCGTCGAGCCGCGAACCGAACTGTTGACCGCCTCGAAGCGCTGTACGGCGACAGAAGCGGCTTTCCTCGCGCGGTCGAAGCCATGCGCGGAGCGGCCCTTCGCGATTTCAAATTGCCGCGTGACATGCGCGCACCGGATGCGTTGCTGACTTTGTGAGCAGGATGAGATTCGCCCCTGGGGCGGCCATTGCCAGTCTACTCTCATTCCATTTTGCCATTACTTGACACGATCACTGCACATCGTGGGTCAACAGATGTTTAAAAAAATCGACCGCTAGTCGGACCTGTTCCCGTTTTTGTAATGACGCTTACGCCACTACACGCTTGCTGATGCGCGAATTCCTTCGAATGACGACATCGCTGTTGAAGTTGTGGAAATGCACTTGCGTCAAACAAGTTCGACGACGCGATGGTGCGCCGTGAGGTATCGTGAAAAAGGCAGATCCCCCGCTGCGATGCGCAGAGCGTCACGATCATTTCAAGTGCCGGACGCCGCACGCGGTTCGCATGTCGCGATATCGCGAAAATCGATCACGAGCGTGCTGCCCGGAACCACCCCGAAGTTCCGGAACGTGAGATGCTGCACCTGCGCACAGGATACGGGACGCGCATCGCGGCGAGGATTCGGCAGCACGTGGACCTGTGCCCGCTGCGCTTGCGTGCGCAGGTCCATCAAGCTGCCGATGCAGTCGTCACCCCGGATCAATTCATGATGCCGCACGCACAGGCCTCCGGCGTCGTATGTATCGACATTTATGCCGAACTCGCCTCCGTGGAGCGCCTGCGTGATGTCGAGAAAGCCGCCCTGCATGAGAGCGAGGACTTGACGGTCGACTAGATACACATAAGCGGCGACTGTCTTTTCGACAGTCTGGTCTTTTCGGGACCAGTCCCCGTACGCCCGCGCCATCTGCACGAGCGATACCCATGGCGCAAACACATGCATCTCGCCAGCGCCGAGCAGAGTCACGTGGACCGCACGAATGTCCTGTGCCTGCGCGTACTCAAGGAACGCGCCGAACGCCTCCAGAATTGCTTCGGGCGTGCGCGCATCCGCGCCGCGCTCGTTCGTGCTCCTGGCGACGATGCCGAAAGCATTCGAAGGCCCCTTCCAGCGCACGACCCACGGATCGCTCACCCATTCGTATTCGTGTGGATCGATCTCCGCGAGGGCTTGTCCGAAGCTGCTGACGCTTTGCTTGCCGGACGTGCTGTCTCCACCGCGTCCGCAACTGATGGCGACGGCTTCCCCATCCGGCAGCGCCAACACAAACCGGCGCATGTGAATATTCGCCAACAGTGGTGAGATTGGTGAGCCTTGCGGAATACCTCGTCTGCTGTCCTTGGCTTCGGTCGTACGCGTCTTCCGGCCTCGGTGGTCGGTTTCTTCGACGGAGCACTGCGCATCAACCTTTCCGAGGTTTGCTCGGCGTTCACTCACGTTACGGCCTGCACACTCGCGCTGTCACCAATTTGTGGCACGCATCACTGAAGGCTTCAGCCATTTCGTTACCTCCATAGCTGCTCCGGTTGCTTCCGGCTGGAGCGGTTGCCGGGTGGGACTTGCACCCACTGGAAAGCGCCACCTTTTCACGGCGCACACCGTTGCGGCCCGTTAGCCAGTTTCCACGGAAGGCTTCACCGCTTGCGAAAGCATCCGTTCCGACGTAGCCCTAGTTGCCGCCTCTCTGTTAGGGGAATGGTCGGAGGTCACCCCAGAATCGCAGGCGACTATTCCAGTCCTCTTTGGCGGCGACTGCATTGCCGGATTGACGCAGGAGCCATTTCACCGACTCACCATCGAGCATCGGTTCGGCACCGCGGTTGTCTCTGCCGGTCGGACAAGTCGACGGGTGAGATAATCACCGTACCTCCGGCCACGTTGCATCCCATGTCCACACTTAAGCTGGAAACTGCCACGAGCGTGTTGGCGACTTTTTTCGAGCACTTCGATCACTTTGACCGGCATCGCGAAGCCCAAAAAGCTGATGGTTTCAACGACTACAGCCCACTATGTTCCGTTCTCAGCGCAAAGGACGAGGTGCACCTGCACTCCAGGTTCATTTACTCGTTGATCAATCCCGGGGGTCGTCACTATCGGGGAAGCGCCTTCTGTGAGCGGTTTATGACGGCTCTAGGCTACCCAGATTTTTTGAACTACTCGAGCCTGAAAGTATCGCGCGAATACCGGAACATCGACCTGTATCTCACGGACGGGGAACGCTTTGTCGTTATTGAAAATAAGATTGATGCTGCCGATCAACGCCAGCAGGCAAGCCGGTACGTAGACCTGGTTACAGCCGAAGGCCAGACCCGTGAACGGGGCGTCTCGCCCGAAAAATATTCTGTTCGTGTACCTGTCCAACGGACGAGAATCGCCCGCCGATCTCAGCCTAAGTCCGTATCGGCTTGAAATGGCGGCGGATGGGCGATTTTTCGTTGACGAAGGCAACCGTAGGATTGCGCGTTATTCAAATGCGCACTACCGCACCAACGTTCTGTCGTGGATATCATCCTGCATGGAGTTAGTGCGGGATATGCCCAACGTAGAGAACATCTACGCAGCACTGGTTGATTACCGAACCGCGGTACAGCGAGTGACCAAAACTTACACGAGCCGAGTCATGAATCTTGAAGACTTCCTGCAGCAGTCCTCGGCAGAGCTCGACAGCCGCACCCGCGTCAGCCACGCGTTCCAGATTGCGAGGCAAATCGAATCACTCAAGTCGAAGTGGCTTTCCAGTGCTTTTGACGATGGGGTGAGTGAGGCGCTTGCCGATTGGGTCGCCAAAGGCCTGCTCATTCCGATAACAGCGCAAGACTGCAAGTCGCTCGGACCAATGCAATATGAGCGGGAGCAAGCACTCGACTTTTACAGGCGAGGCGGTCCCCGAAATAAGGGGTTGTTCTACCGCGTTGTGCTCGACGAACCCTCCGCCTCGCACGGAGTGGCCGTGCTCTTCGGCTCGAAAAGGATCCATATCGGCTTGTTTCCGATAAAGGTCGCCGACGGCGTAGTCGGGCTCGTTGACAGTCGAATTGACGACTTTGCCATCTTTATAGCGTCCCAGCGCTATTATTTCGAACACCACCCCGGCATAAACACTGTCTTTCCCGGCCAGGGCTTTGTGTCTTGGTCGGAGACTCTTGATGAGGAGATCGATGAGCTTGCAAACTTCGAAAGTAGCAGGACGAAAGACGTCATCAGAGGACTGGTCGATCACGCGCTAAAGCAGACCAAAGGTCAGCGGTGAAAGTATTTCTCGATGATGTTCGCGAGACACCGCCCGGCTGGGTCAGAGCTTACTGGCCCGACGAGGTCATCCGCCTGTTAGAGGCGGGTGATGTCGAGTAGATCAGTCTTGACCATGATCTCGGCGACGACGAACGCGGAACCGGGTATGACGTGATTGTCTGGATCGAGGAAGCCGTTGCGCTTCGAGGCTTCAAGACTCCGCGAATTTTCGTGCACTCTGCAAACTCCGCTGCGCATGCAAGGATGAACGCCGGAGTACTGGCCATTTACTCGCTCGCAGCGCGGCTCGGGCGGTCGGCTTCGGACCAGTTTCCATCGGAAGGCTGAGGGAGCGTCTGAGAAGGACGCTTCTCGTGACGTTCTAAGTGCCAGCGGCACTGCACTGAGCGATTAACGACCGACAAAGAAAGAGGAGAGGTCACTCCGCGTCGACGTCGTCGCCCGCACGTCCGAATGGGGATACCTATCCGACGCGCCTCTCCCTTATGCTGCGAAACGACGCCGATCGTAAGCGCGTGGCCTTCTCGCGTTCTACACATCCGCAAAACTTTTCCTCGCAAAATGGCGACTCGCCGCTCATCAGCCGACGTTCGCCATGCGACTGCGAAGGACCGCTGTTGGCCGCACAGAGGCAATGCCATGTGCGAACTGCTCGCCAAAGACCGGCCATTGAGCGTGGGCGGACGCGACCTTGGATATCGGAATTGGATGGCGACCTCGACCGACCGCTTTTGACCGTGACCCAGAATCTTTTGCAGCCGGACATGCTCTGGCAGAGAGCCAGATAAATGAACTGCCCTTTGAGAACTTCCTTTGACGCTGATTGCAGTGTCGTAACAGCTCGCTGACAATGATGCAGGCGTGCTAATACGCAGATGTCTCAATGCGCGGATCACGTTGCGGCCCACAGGTCGGGCTTGCGGTCGTCAACTGACACATCGCGACTGCGGCGCCGTTCACGATGGGCGCACGCTCCTTGGATCGGCCGGCAAACTCCACCTGCCCCTTGCCGGAGGCCGCCACAATCGCTCCCCGATGCCTCACTGATGCAGAATCGGCGCAAAGGCCACAACGAGACGACCTGAATACGATGGACGACCTAGAATCGCTTTCCCTAGCACTGCCCGACGGCACTAAGGTCTCTGCGCTCCTCCGAGTGCCGGAGGACGCGCGAGCCCTGTATGTCTTCGCGCACGGTGCAGGGGCGGGCATGCAGCACGCCGGCATGCCGTCATTGTCCGACGCCCTTGCGGCGGACAATGTCGCCACATTGCGCTACCAGTTTCCGTACATGGAGCGGGGGCTCCAAGGGGGTGGACTCGCCGGCCGTGGCACATGCTGCCGTGCAGGCAGCCGTCGCAGAGGCCCGCCGGCGGCTGCCAGCCCTGCCGCTCTTCGCGGGCGGCAGGTCGTTCGGCGGCCGCATGACGTCCCAGGCCCAAGCCATCTCCCCGCTCGAGGGCGTGCGTGGCCTCGCTTTCGTCGCGTTCCCGCTGCACCCGGCGGGCGCGCCCGGCGTAGAGCGGGCATACCACCTGGCGGACGTCACGGTGCCGATTCTCTTCCTGCAGGGCACGCGCGACAAGCTGGCCGAGCTTCACCTGGTGAGGTCGGTCGTCGAGACGCTGGGGCCCGCGCCACGCTGCATGTGGTGGACGACGCAGATCATTCGTTCCACGTGCGCGCGTCCTCCGGCCGGACCGACGCGGAGGTCGTGCTCGAGCTGGCACGGACGATGTCGGCGTGGTTCTTCGCCGAAGGAGAGCTCGTGCGCGTTACCTGAGCAAGCGCAGGAATGCTTGTAGCAGAGTCGGGACGGCGAGCCGGCGAACTCGCCGTGCTGGACTCGCCCGCTCAATCCCTTCGCTATCCGCAAATGGTCTGTCGCATAGTCACGATAAGCGACGCCTGTCGCGTCGGCGACGTTTTCCAAGTGCCGAGTGAGTGAATTTGTCAGATCCGCTTGCGGTGATCCCGTCCCGGAATCGCGGAGGGCATCTGCTTTGATTTGGCCGCCGCCGATCCGTGAGTGACCGCTTAGGGATGCAGCCGGAACCAGACTGGGGGAGCGTCGAACAACGCCATTGGCCGGTCACTGCCCGACGCGGTCGCCCGAAACCGACCCTTCTCTGCCACTCAACATTCGACCGTCTCAATGTCTCTTACCAAGGCTGATCCGCCGCTCAGCTGAGTATGTTTCGACGAAGCCCTGCAATGAACGGCCGCGGCAGTCCAGGATTCAGACGCGCGATGAGCTGGCGCGAGGGTGAAGACGGTTGATCTGCAGGAGCGACGTTTGGCAATGGCCAGGGTTCTTCGGTGCCCGATATAACGGCGTCTAGTTCGCCGCGCTAGCCGCCGCCCAAAACCTCGCTCAACTACTCTTCTCTCACAAGGCTAGCCGCAACCGCCTCATCCGCGCACTGCCGCAAGCCCTGAATAAGGCGCGCCCGTGGCGATGCGCGCTGCCACACCATGCCGAAGCGGCGCGGTTCCGTGTGAACAGGCAGCGCGAGCCGTGCGACGGAAAGCGCCGAAGTCATTGGCGAGACGATATCCGGCACCAGCGACACGCCCAGTCCGCGATCGACCATCATCGCGATCGCCATCAGCGCGTTCAGTTCGAACAGCTCATGCGGCACGATGCGTGCTGCCTGTAGATATCGGTCCGCCTGCTTGCCGCCGCCTAGCGAGCGGTCGTAGCGGACGAACGGCTCGCGCCGCAGCAGTTCATGCGGATCTTCGTGCGCGAGCCGCGCCGGCGCGAGCACGACGAGCGGCTCCTCGCGCAGCAAGTGCCAGTCGTAAGCCTTCGGCAGCGCGAACGCGGGATGCAGGCAGATGGCGACATCGAGATCGCCGCGCTGCAGCGTGTCGTACAGCTCCATCGACGTACCCGCGCGAATGAGCAGCTTCGCGCGCGGAAATTCGCGCGCGAAATTGGCGAGCACATCGGGCAGCAAGCTCAACAGCGCGGTCGTGATCGTGCCGATGCGCAATTCTCCCGCCGCCTCGCCTTCGAGCGCGTGCGCCTTCAGATCGGCGAAATCGGCGACGAGACCGCGCGCCCGCTCGATCACGCGATGCCCCGCTTCCGTCGGAATCACGGTGCGGCCGGAGCGCACGAACAGCGTGATGCCGAGTTCGCGCTCAAGCGCCGACATCTGCTGCGCGATCGCCGCCGGCGTCACGCCGACGCGGCGCGCGGCTTCCGCCATCGAGCCGGTATCGACGACGAGCAGCAAGTTGGAGAGAAAAGCCGTATCCATCGGATAGATTTTCTAGCGTTTAAAGATAGACGCGGATAGTTTATCTAAAACATGAGCGCTCGTAGACTCGCCGGTGTATC
Source organism: Caballeronia sp. LZ024 (assembly GCF_031451455.1). NCBI lineage: Bacteria > Pseudomonadati > Pseudomonadota > Betaproteobacteria > Burkholderiales > Burkholderiaceae > Caballeronia > Caballeronia sp. LZ024. The sequence goes on from NZ_JARUXL010000002.1 coordinate 557,211, forward strand.
AAAAAAAGGAAGGGAGACACATGAGAAGCAAACTCTTCGTGCCGGCGTCGCGCCCGGAACTCTTCGCCAAGGCGCTCGCGAGCGCCGCCGACGCCCTCTCGTTCGATCTCGAAGACGCGGTTTCGCCCGAGCGCAAGCCGCAGGCGCGCGCCGATCTGCGCGGGTTTCTGCAAACTGACGACGCGCTCGCCACGGCCAAAACGCTGATCGTGCGCGTCAACGCGCTCGACACGCCGCATTTCGCCGCCGATATCGATGCCGTCGCGCGCAATGGCGTGTCGCTGATCAATCTGCCGAAGCCCGAACATCCCGACGACGTGCTCGCAGCCGCCGCCGCGCTGGAAGCGGCCGAGCGCGCCAACGGCGTCAGCGCGTCGATCGGTCTGTTGCTCAACGTCGAGTCGCCGCGCGCCTGGCGCTTGGCGGCGGAGCTGGCGCTCGCGCATCCGCGCGTCGCGGGTCTGCAGCTGGGACTCGGCGATCTGTTCGAGCCGCTTTCCATCGCGCGTCGCGAAACGGCGGCGATCCAGCAGGCAATGTTCGCGCTGCGCATGGCGGCGGGCGAGGCGAACGTCTTCGCGTACGACACCGCGTTCGCCCACATCAAGGATGCCGACGGCTTTCGCGCCGAAGCGCAGATGGCGCGCGCGTTCGGCTTTATCGGCAAGAGCTGCATTCATCCGAGCCAGATCGCGATCGCGAACGACGTGTTCCGTCCGTCCGACGACGACATCGCGCATGCGGTGCGCGTGGTCGTCGCCGCGCGCGATGCGGATGCGCAAGGCATCGGCGCGTATGTCGTCGATGGGACGATGATCGATCCGCCGTTCGTCGAGCGGGCGCGCGCGCTCGTCGCGGACGCGGCGCGGCTGGGTCTGCTCTCGGAAGAGCAGCGCGCCGCCGCGGGAATTTGAAAGGAGAAGGTTTCATGAAACAGAACGTCGGACGCGGCGGGCCGCTTGCGGGCGTGCGCATGCTCGATCTGAGCGCTTATATCGCCGGTCCTTACGGCTGCACGCTGCTCGCTGATCAGGGCGCGGAAGTCATCAAGATCGAACCGCCCACGGGCGACAACCTGCGCAAATATCCGTCGACGCTCGAAGCGGAAAGCCGCGCGTTTCTCGGCGTGAATCGCGGCAAGCGCGGGCTCGTGCTCGACCTCAAGCAGGCGGAAGCGCTCGACGTGCTGCTTTCGCTCGTGAAGCAGGCCGACGTGCTCGTGCATAACTTTCGCCCGAGCGTGCCGGCGCGGCTGGGCATCGCGTACGAGCAATTGCGCGAGATCAATCCGCGGCTCGTCTATTGCGCGGTGACGGGCTACGGCGAAACCGGTCCGAACAAGGACAAGGCGGGCTACGACCAGGTCTTGCAGACGATGACCGGCATGTGCACGTTGCAAGGCCCGGCGGACGGTCCGCCCGAAGTGCTGTACGGCTCCGTCGTCGACTACTACGCGGCGGCGCTGGTGGCGTCGAGTGTTTCGTCGGCGCTGTTCGCGCGCGAGAAGTCGGGCGAAGGGCAATACGTCGGCGTGTCGCTCTTACGCAGCGCGCTCGCGATGCAGTCGGCGCGCATGATCTGGGCCGACAGCGAACCGAAGGACGTCGGCCGAGACATGCGTTCGGGCGGCATCACCGGCATTCATCCGACGCGCGAAGGCTATCTCTATCTCTCCGCGAACACGCCGCATTTCTGGAAGTCGCTGTGCGAACTGACCGGCCTCGACGCGCTCGCCGCCGACGAGCGCTACGACACGGTCCGCAAGCGCGCGATGCATCGCGACGAGATCGTGCCGCAACTGCACGCCGCGCTCGCGCAACGCACGGCGCTCGAATGGGAAGCGCGTTTCGGCGATGCCGTGCCGTGCGCGGCCGCGCGCAGCGTCGAAGACATGTTCGACGACCCGCAAGTGCAGGCGGAAGACATGGTCGCGCGCTTCGACTATCCGGGCGTGGGCGCGTATCGCGGCTTCAAGCATCCGGTGCGCTTTTCCGCGACGCCGCTGCCCGAGCCGTTCGCCGCGCCCGCTTTCGGCCAGCACAGCGATGCATTGCTGCGCGAAGCGGGCCTGAGCGATGCAGCCATCGAAGCGCTGCGTGCGAAGCGCGCGGTGATTTGAACGGCGCGAACGGAGAGTCATCGCGATGAAATGCGATTCCCATATCCATATCTATGACCGCGCGTTCCTGAAGCCGGGCGCGGCGCAAGCCTTCGTCGAAAACGCCGATGTCGCCGCGTATCGCATGGTGCAGGCGCAGCTCGGCACTGAGCGCGTGGTGATCGTCACGCCGCGCGTCTACGGCACGGATAACGCCGTGACCGTCGATGCGATCCGCCAGCTCGGCATCGACCACGCGCGCGGCGTCGCGGTGCTCCATCCCGACGTCAGCGACGCGGAGCTCGATGCGCTGAACCGGGGCGGCATTCGCGGTATCCGCTTCACGCTCTATTCGGCGAAGAACGCGGCGGTCGGTTTCGACATGATCGAGCCGCTCGCGGAGCGCGTCGCCGAACTCGGCTGGCACGTGCAACTGCACTGGACCGCCGAGCAGATCGTCGAGCACGAAGCCCTGCTGCGGCGCTTGCCGGCGAAGATCGTCTTCGATCATCGCGCGCGGCTGCCGCTGGAAGTCGGCGTGAAGCATGCGGCATTCGACATCGTGCGCCGTCTCGCCGATGAAGGCCGCGCGTGGATCAAGCTCTCCGGCCCGTATCTCGACTCGTCGGCGGGACTCGACAACCGCTACGCCGACATCACGCCGATGGCCCGCGCCTGGGTGCAGGCCGTGCCCGAGCGCCTCGTGTGGGGCAGCGACTGGCCGCACGTGACGGAGACGCACAAACCCGACGACGCGATGCTGCTCGACCTGCTCACCGAATGGACCGACGACAACGCGACACGCGAGCGCATTCTCGTGACGAACCCCGCCGTGCTTTACGGCTTCGCCATCTAAAAGAACAAAGACCGGCTTCAGGAGACACAGCATGAAATCCGCCGCCGCGCCGACGCCCGCGCGCAAGACCCGCTTCACCGAAGCGACCATTCGCCTGTTCGAGCGCACGATTCCCGATCCCTTCGTGCTCGCGATCCTGATCACCGCGATCGTCGCGGCGCTCTCGCTGATCTTCGCGCCGCACGCTTCGGTGCCGAAAATGATCGGCGGCTGGTACAAGGGCTTTTTCGATATCTTCACGTTCGCGTTTCAGATCACGCTCGTGCTCGTCACGGGTCACGCGTTCGCGCATGCGCCGCCCGTGCAGCGCATGTTCAAGGCGCTGGTCTCGATCGCTCGCACGCCCGCGCAGGCGGCCACGCTGACCTTCGTGCTCGTCGCCGTGACGTCGTTCTTCAACTGGGGCATGGGCCTCGTCGTCGCCGCGTTGCTGGCGCGCGAAGTGGCCAAGCGCATCCGCGTGGATTTCGCGTGGATCGTCGCGGCCGGGTTCTCGGGCTGGGTCGTGTGGGCAAGCGGCATTTCGAGCTCCATCGCGCTTGCGCAGTCGACGCCGGGCAGCTCGATGAACGTCGTGCAGAAGCTGACGGGCGCCGTGCTGCCCTTCGGCGAAACCGTGTTCACGCGCTTCAATCTCGTGCCGACGCTCGTCATGCTCTTCGCGATGCCCTTCGTGCTCGCATGGCTCAAGCCGCGCGACGATGACGCCGTCGTGCTCGACACCGAAAAGCATCCCGACGCGCCATTGCGCCAGAAGCCCGAAGGCAAGCTGAGCTTCGCGCGCTGGATCGAGCATTCGTGGATCGGCAGCGCGTTCATCGGCGTGGTGGGCATCGCGCTGATCGTAATGACGCAGTTCCAGCACATCGCATTTTCGGGCGTGAATGCGGTGATTTTCGTGATGTTCATCGCCGGCGTGATTCTGCACGGATATCCGCTCGCCTATGCCGACGCGATCAAGAACGCCGCGAAGCAAACCGGCTCGATGATGCTTCAGTACCCGCTCTACGGCGGCATCATGGGCATGATGGACGCGACCGGCCTGCCCGATGTCATCTCGCACTTCTTCATCGCGATCTCGAATGCGCACACGCTGCCGTTCTGGAGCTACGTGTGCTCGCTCATCGTCACGTTCTTCATTCCGAGCGGCGGCGGACACTGGGCCGTGCAAGGGCCGTTCGCGGTGCCGGCGGCGGTCGCGCTGCACGCGTCCGTGCCCGCGACGACGATGGCCGTCGCGATGGGCGAGCAGGTCTCGAACATGATGCAGCCGTTCTGGGCCGCGCCGGTCGTCGCGATGGCGGGCGTCGGCGTGCAGCGCGTGCTCGGCTTCACGATCGTGACCTTCGCGGTCGGCGCGATCGTGTACGGCGCGGCCTTGCTGATCTTCATCTGACGCGATGAACGGAGACGAATCGATGAAGTCCCCTTCCCGGCCGCTCGACGAGCAAAACGAAACCATTGGCCTGAAAGAGCGCTGGTGGCGCGTGTTCGATGTGCGCATCGGCGCGCTGCCGTTGCCGGTTTATCTGGTGCTGATCGCCGTGCTCGCCGCGATGTGCGCGCGCGGCAAGCTGGCCTCCGACCTGCCGACGGGCATCGCGCTCGTCGCCGTCGGCGGCTTGACCTGCGCCGAGCTCGCAAAGCGCATTCCGTGGATTCGTCATATCGGCGCGACGTCGATCTTCGCGGCGTTTCTCCCGTCGATGATGATCTACTACGGGCTCATGCCCGCGCCCATCACGAAGGCCGTGACGACCTTCACGAAGCAGTCGAACTTCCTGTATCTGTTCATCGCGGCGATCATCGTCGGCAGCGTGCTGAGCATGGACCGGCAGACGCTCGTGAAGGGCTTCGTGCGCATCTTCGTGCCGGTGGCGAGCGGATCGGTGGCGGCGGCGCTCGTCGGCACCGGCGTCGGCACCGCGCTCGGGCTCGACCTGAAGCACGCGCTCTTCATGGTCGTCGTGCCGATCATGGCGGGCGGCGTGGGCGAAGGCGCATTGCCGCTTTCGGCGGGTTATGCACAGATTCTCGGCGTCGAACAGGGGCCGCTGTTCGCGCAAGTGCTGTCGGCGGTCATGCTCGGCAATATCGCGGCGATCTGCTGCGCGGGCGTGCTGAGCTATCTCGGCGCGCGCCGGCCGCATCTGACGGGCAACGGGCGTCTGACCGTCGCGCAAAATCACGACGACGTGACGGACGCGAAATCGCCATCGTTCGAATTCGACGTGAGCTCGGTCGCCGCCGCGGGCGCGACGGCCATCGCGCTGTATCTGATCGGCGTGCTGAGCCATCAGTTTTTCGGCTGGCCCGCGCCGGTCGTGATGCTCGTGCTCGTGGTCGCCGCGCAGTTCTTCCAGCTCGTGTCGCCGCGCGTGCGGGGCGGCGCGCGCTTCATGTACGGCTTCTTCTCGACCGCCGTCACCTATCCGCTGATGTTCGCGATCAGCGTCGCGATGACGCCGTGGGGCGAGATCGTCACCGCGTTTCACTGGGTCAATATCGTGACGGCCGTATCGACGGTGCTCACGCTCACGCTGACGGGCTTTTTCGTCGCGCGCCGCATGGGCATGTATCCGGTGGAAGCGGCCATCGTCAACGCGACGCATAGCGGGCTCGGCGGCACCGGCGACGTGGCGATTCTCACCGCCGCGAACCGCATGCAACTGATGCCGTTCGCGCAGATCGCGACGCGCATCGGCGGCGCGATCACGGTGATGATCGCGCTGGCGGCGTTCGCGTGGATGCGCTGATCCGCGCGCGGCGCGCTTCGGTTACTCGTAGCGCCGCGCGTCTTCCATCAATCCGGGCGTGCCGATGATCGCGTTGAGCTCGTCGAAGTCGGCCATGCGCTCTTTCCACGGCGCGCTCGTGCGATGCTCGCGCAAACTGCCGTAGAAGCCTTGCAGCGTGTGCGCGACCGCGCGCGCCGCGCCGCCTGGAAAGATCACGATGCGAAAGCCGCGCGCCGACAGCGCATCGGCGCTTTGCACCGGCGTCTTGCCGCCTTCGACCATATTCGCGAGCAGCGGCACGCGCGACGCGAAACGCGCGCATGCCGCATCCATCTGCTCCGCCGAGCGCAATGCTTCGATGAACAGCGCATCGACGCCCGCTTCCAGATAGCGTTCGGCGCGTTCGAGCGCGGCGTCGAGACCTTCGACCGCGAGCGCATCCGTGCGGGCGAGAATCAGCGTGTCGTCCCGCTCGCGCGCATCGAGCGCGGCGCGCAGCTTGCCGCACATCTCCGTGACGGGAATCACGCTCTTGCCGTCCAGATGGCCGCAGCGCTTCGGGAAGGTCTGATCTTCGAGCTGGATCATCGCTGCGCCCGCGCGTTCGAAACCGCGCACCGTGCGCTTCACGTTCAGCGCGTTGCCGAAGCCCGTGTCGCCATCGACGATCACCGGCAGCGACACGCGCTCGGTGATGCGCGCGAGCGTATCGGCGACTTCGATGTAAGTCGTGAGGCCGACGTCGGAGCGGCCCAGCTTCGTATAGGCGATCGACGCGCCCGACAGATACAGCGCATCGAAACCGGCCTGCTCGGCGATCAGCGCGGAAAGCGCGTCGTAGACGCCGGGCGCGAGCACGGTTCCGTGCGCGAGTTGTTCAGCGAGAGTCATGCGTTCACCGTTCCTTGACGCCGTAGCGCTGTTTCAGCAGCTTGAAAAGCCCGCCCGCTTCGGCCATGTCGAGCAGGAACGCGGGCAAAGGATCGCAGACGAGCATTTCGCCGCTCGCGCGCGTGATGCGCCCGCCCAGCGGATCGATCGCGATGTGCTCGCCCTCTTCCATCGACTCGGCCTGCGCGCACGTAAGCAGCACGAGCCCCACGTTGAACGCGTTGCGGAAGAACAGGCCGCTGAACGCGGGCGCGATCACGGCGCGCACGCCGAGCCGCACGAGCGCCGCTGGCGCCTGCTCGCGCGACGAGCCGATGCCGAAGCCCGGCCCCGCCACGACGACATCGCCCGCCTGCACGTTCGCGGCGAACTCCGGGCGCTGCCGCTGCAGGCAATGCCGCGCGATCTCGTCGATGCCGAATTTCATGTACGCGCCGGGCGCGAGCGCATCGGTGTCGATGTCCGCGCCGACGCGCCACACGCGATGCCTTTCGATGATGCTTGCGTTCATGCGATCACCTCGCGCGGGTCTGTGATGCGCCCGCGCAACGCCGACGCCGCCACCGTGTACGGCGAGCCGAGATAGACCTGCGCCGTTTCCGCGCCCATGCGGCCCTTGAAGTTGCGCGCCGTGCTGGAAATCACGGTGCTGCCTTCGGGAATCTGTCCGCCGTAGCCGGAACATGCGCCGCACGATGTCGCGAGCACTTGCGCGCCCGCATCTTCGAGAATCGACATCACGCCTTCGCGACGCGCGATTTCGTAATCGTGCACGCTCGCAGGCGCGACGGTTAGTTGCACGCCTTCCGCCACGCGGCGATGCTTGAGCACGCTCGCCGCCGCGCGCAGGTCGTCGAGCTTCGCGCCCGTGCAGGCGCCGATGTACGCCACCTGCACGGCGACGTCATCGAATTCATCGACGGCGCGCGTGTTCGCGGGGCTGTGCGGCGCGGCCACTTGCGGCGCGAGCGTGCTGGCGTCGAAGTCGTGCGTTTCGGCCGGCGCATCGGCATCGCTTTGCCAGTGCGCGAGGTCGATATCGCCGGTCACGCCCGCCGCGCGCAGATAGTCGAGCGTCACGGCGTCCGGCGCGATGAGTCCCGTCTGCGCGCCCATTTCGGCGCTCATGTTCGACAGCGTCATGCGCTCCTGCATCGACAACGCGGTGACGGCTTCGCCGCAGAACTCGACCGCCTGATAGCGCCCGCCGTTCATGCCGAAGCGGCCGATCATGTGCAGCATCATGTCCTTCGCCGTGACGCCGCGCGCGAGTTGTCCGCGCCAGCGCATGCGCAGCGTGTCGGGCACGCTCACCCAGATGCGCCCCGATACCGCGACGCCCAGCATCTCCGTGCTGCCGATGCCGAACATGTACGCGCCGAACGCGCCGCCCGTGGGCGAATGCGAATCGCCGCCGACACAGAACATGCCGGGCCGCACGTGCCCGTGTTCCGGCAGCACGACATGGCAGATGCCGACGCTGTCGTACACGTGCGGCAAGCGCTGCTCCGCGGCCCAGTCGCGCGCGATGCGCACGATGCGGCGCGATTCGTCGTCGGCTTCGGGCACGTAGTGATCGATCACGAGCACGATCTTCGACGCGTCCCAGAGCGGCGCGCCCAGTTCATCGAGCATCGGCTTCAGGCGGCGCGGGCCGCTCGAATCGTGGAACATCGCGAGATCGACGTTGCAGGTGACGATCTCGCCCACCGCGACCTCGGCGCGTCCGCACGCCTTCGCGATGAGCTTCTGCGCGAGCGTCTGAGGCGTGGCCATCGGCGCTTACTCGACCATCTGCGCGACCTGACCCGCTTCGAGTAGCAGGCGATCGTGCGTGGACGGCAGCTCCGCGAACGGACGGCGATATTGCGCCCACATGCGCAAGTCCTCGGGCTTGTGGAACACCTGCGCGTCGGGCATGGCGGGCCAGTCGGACACCGTGAGCCATAGGCGCAGCAGATGACGCCGCTCGTGGAGCGCCTCTGCATCGACGTAATCGGTGCGGCCGTGCACAAGCACGCGATTGTTGAGGAACTGGATATCGCCGTCGCGGAAACCCATGTCGAGAAAGAACTCCGGCGACGCCGCGATCTTGCGCACCGTGTACAGCGCCTCCGATTCGAGCTCGCTGAACGGCACCTGGCCGCTCTTTTCCGCGAGACGCGCGTAGCCGGTCGGCAGATAGCAGGTCACTTCGCCCGCGCTGTCCGTGAAGAACGGCACCTTGTGTTCGCTGAAGGTGCGCGTCGCGCGGCGGCCGTCTTCGTCGGTACGCTTGCACCAGAGCCCTTCGTGCAGCGCTTCGAGAAGGTCCGGGCGCGTGCGCAGCAGTTCGTTGTGCACGGCGAGCGCGCTGGAGATGCGGCTTTCGCCGCCGGAAATCGCGGTGCGTAGACACATCAGGCCGATGATGTCGCACGAATCCGTGTGCATCAATTGACCGCCGCCCTTGCGATATCCGCGCGATTTCGGCTCGTAGTCGCTCACGTTCACCACGTGGCCGAGCACGTCGCCGAGGTACGACTGCGTCACCGGCTTGCTGACGTACGAGCCGAGGCCGAAGTAGATGCGCGTCATGTCGTCGTCGGAGTAACGCTCGCGCGGCAGGCCGCGCAGCATCATGAAGCCGCGTCCGTTGCGCAGGAACGCGGGCAGCTCGCGCATGAAGCGGCCCATCATGTCCAGCGGAAACGTCTCCGGGCTGATGTCGGGAAAGTCGATATCGCCCAGCGAATGCAGATGCGCGAGCGCCGCGTCGATTTCGGCGATTTCGGCGTCGGTGAGGACGTGCAGGCCTTCGCGCGTCCAGTCGACTTCGGGGCCTTTCCAGGCGGCGGGCGATTCGATCGGTTTTCCTACGCGGTTCATGTCATGCTCCTTGATGGAAAAGCTTCAGGCGCGCAAGGCGTCGTGATGTGCGTCGATGACGGCGCCGCAGCCGATGAGTTCGTCGAACGCGCATTCGCCGATGAGCGGCGCGAGAATCTCGCGCGAATGCTCGCCCTTCTTCGGCGCGGGACGCGCGAAGCCGCCCGGCGTCGCGGAAAGACGCGCGACCACGTTATGCACGGCCACATGGCCGAGCTCGTGGTCTTCGATTTCGACGAGCGCTTCGCGTGCCGTGACGTACGCGTCGTCCGCGAGATCGCTCGCGTCCAGCACGGGGCCCGCCGTGACTTCCGCGCGCTCGAAGAACGCGAGGTTGTCCGCCAGCGTGCGCGCGCGGATGAAGCCGCCGACCACGCGATCGACTTCCTCCACATGCTGCAAACGCGCGCTGTTGGTCGCGTAGCGCGGATCGGCGTTCATGTCGTCGCGGCCGATCGCGGCGAACAGGCGCTGCGCCATGCTTTGCGTCGACGTCGAAACGCACAGCCACTTGTCGTCGGCGGTCTGGTAGGTGTTGCGCGGACACGTGGTGCTCGAACGGCTGCCGGTACGCGCCTTCACGTCGCCGGTGAGCTGGAAGTTCGCGACTTGCGGGCCGAGGATCGAGAGCATCGGATCGAACAGCGACAGATCGATCACCTGGCCGTTGCCGTTGTTCACGCGCGCTTCCCACAGCGCGACCATCGCGGCGTGCGCGCCGTAGAGACCGGCGGTCATGTCGCCCAGGAACATGGGCGGCAGCACGGGCTCGCGATCGCCGAAGCCGTTCATCGCGGCGAAGCCCGAATAGCCTTCGACCAGCGTGCCGAAGCCCGGACGTCCGCGATACGGCCCCGTCTGTCCCCAGCCCGACACGCGCACGATGACGAGCTTCGAATTGATCGCGTGCAGCGCCCGCGGCGAAAGCCCCATCTTTTCCAGCGTGCCGGGCCTGAAGCTTTCGACGAGCACGTCGGCGTCGCGCGCGAGGCTCGCGATCAGCTTCGCGCCCGCTTCATGATGAAAGTCGATGCACACGCTGCGCTTGTTGCGCGCATACGCCTTCCAGAACACCTCCGCGTCGCGCGTGCGGAAGGCGCGCAAGGTGTCGCCCTTCAGCGGCTCGACCTTGACGACGTCCGCGCCGAAATCCGCGAGCTGCAAGGTCAGCATGTTGCCCGCGACGAGACGCGACAGATCGATCACCTTCACGCCGCGTAGCGGCCCGACGTGCGATGCGTCGAAGGCTTTGCGATGCATGGTTCAACTCCTCCCGGTTACGCTCGTGGCACGCCGGAAAACTTCGGCGTGAAGTCATTATCTTTTAAAACAGACATCATGTCTATTCTCGCTTTCGGGCTTTCGATGAGGCGTTCTCGCCGAGCGTCCGGCGTGCTTCGCCCTTGCGGGCCACATGCCTTACGCGGCAAGATACGCGGCAACACACGGACAACGGCGCAACCAACCGGAAACAGCAATGGCAACCGAAGAACCCGGCGTCGCGGCGGTCAACCGCGCGCTCTCGATCCTCAAGGCGTTCGAGGACAGCATCGACGGCATGACGCTCACCGACCTCACCAACGCCACAGGCCTCTACCACAGCACGATCCTGCGGCTGTGCGAATCGCTCGAACACTTCGGCTATCTGAAGCGTCTGGAAGACGGCCGCTACATGCTCGGGCCCATGCTGTTCCATCTCGGCATGATTTATCAGAGTTCGTTCCGTCTGCGCGATTACGCGCTGCCGGTCCTGCGCACGCTCGTCAAGGAAACGGGCGAAACCGCCGCCGTCTACGTGCGAGAAAACGACGAGCGCCTGTGTCTCTATCGCGTGGAATGGCAGCGTTCGGTGCGCATGCACGTGCGCGAAGGCGAACGTCTCACGCTGGAAGCGGGCGCGGCGGGTCATGTGCTGCGGGCGTTCTCCGACGGCGCGGTAAAGGGCAATCTGAAGAAGGTGCGCGAGCACGGCTATTGCGTGTCGCTCGGCGAGCGCGAGCCGGAAAGCGCCGCCATCGCCGTGCCGGTGTTTCGCACGGGACAGGAACTCGTCTGCGCGATTTCGCTCGGCGTGCCGCGCTATCGCTTCGATCGCAAGTCCTTCGATGTCCATCTGCCGAAGGTGATGGAAGCGGGCGCGGCGCTCACCAAGGCGCTGGGCGGCGACGTGTCGATCTTCGAGCCGCCCTACGCGCATTTCAGCGGGGTTTGAACCCCTCCGCCTTCAGCTCGTATCCCCGGTCGCGCGTCAGACGTTCTGCTGAATCGCGCGACTCGCGCCGTCCGCTTCCGGCTCGCTGCCGCCGATGCGCGATTGCAGCGCCGCGAAGCAGCCCGCGCCGATCACGAGCGCCGAGATCATGAACAGGAAGCCGTTGTTGTAGGAGCCGCTCGCCTTGACGAGATAGCCCACGCCGAGCGGCGCGAGCAGCCCGCCGATCTGCCCGCCTGTATTGATGACGCCCGCGAACACGCCGCGCGCGCCCTGCGGCGCCAGTTGCGCGACGAGCCCCGCATAAGGCGACAGACAGCCGTACAGCAGAAACGCCGCCGCCGACAAACCGATCACGCACGCGACGATATCGTCGGCGCTATAGGCGAGATACAGCGCGAGTCCGGTGCAGACGTAGCCCACCGCGACGAGCGTCGGCCGGCGGCGATGCAGGATGCCGCTGCCCAGCCAGCCGAACACGACGATGCCGAGAAAGCCGAACAGATACGGCACCGACGCCGCCACGCCCAGCGATTTCAGATCGATATGGCGCTGATTGGCAAGATACGACGGAATCCAGCCGAGAAAGCCCCAATAACCGACGCTGAACGTCATATAGCCGAAGAACAGCAGCCACGTGCTCTTGCGCCCGGCGAACAGGCGCCATTGCTCGGCGCGGCTCGCCTTGTCGTGCGTCGTGCGTTCCTTCGCTTCGATCGCCTTGCCCGGAATCATCACGAGGATCAGCAGCGCGACGATCACGCCCGGAATCGCGAACACGTAGAACACGTTGCGCCAGTCGCCGTTCATCAGCAGGTGCGTGACGACGGGCGCGACCACCGCCGGACCGATCGCCAGCGCCGAAAGCCAGACGGCGTGCGCCTTGGCCGCGTCCTTGTGACTGAAGTTATCGGCGACGGCCTTGTAGACCGCCGCGTTGCACGACCCTTCCGACAATCCGAAGCAGAAGCGCGCCGCGATGAGCACGGCCATCGACGTGGCCAAGCCCGTCATGCCCGTGAAGATCGAGAACAGAACCGGCGCCACGACCAGCAGCGCCTTGGTGCCGAAGCGATCCGCGAGGAAGCCGCCGGGCAACTGCATCAGCGCATAGCCGAGCGCGAAGGCCGCGAGCAGGATGCCAAACTGCGCGGCATCGAGATGTAGCGCTTTCATCATCGTCGGACCGGCTACGGAAATACTCACCCGGTCCAGATAATTCACGAACTGCAGCAGCCAGGTCAGCGCCAGCAACCGGTATCTCAAACTCATCCTTGTCTCCTCGCTCCGCGCGAATGTCTTGCGACCCAAATAGAAATGTTGTCTATTTTTGGAAAGGTAACGGAGCGACGGGCTTCGCACAAGAAAAGTAAGATCGGGAATTTCCCGTAGAACGGGGACGACCGTTGGCGCGGCGGCCGCTCTCGGGGTGAACTAGCGCATCACAAACCGACATGCATAGAACATGAACGAGACATTCAGTCTGTTCAGCAAGCAGGGCAGGCGCGCGCTCAACAGAGGGATCCGGGCGCGGCATCGGTCGGGCGCTCGCGCGAGGACTCGCGGCCGCGGGCGCCTCGGTCGTCGTCAACGACTGCAATGAGCGACAGGCCGCCGATCTCGCCGCGCGCCTGTGCGACGAAAGGCATCGACGCTGGTTTCGCCATGTTCGACGTGACCGCCCTTCCATACCCCACACGTTTGGTTCCTGAAGACGCCGTTGACGGCGCCTTTTGCCCAATTCCATTGCCCTTTCTTCAGCCGCGGCCACACAATACCGAATCCACGGCCATTACTTAACGGCCACGAATGGAAGTAAGCCGGCCGTTCCAGCGACAAAATCCGTGTTCGCCAAACGTCGCGTATTGCCGCACTCTGCCCCACGACGAATGCTGTCTCCTCGGCCTTTGACCGCCTCAAGGCGATTAAAGTCGGTGCCTATTACAAGGCTACGATCTCGCTGCTGGTCAAATCAAACGTCGATGATCGGACGAAGCAACGCCTGACCTTCATACAAGAATCGGAGATACCGTTCGCGGATCTCCGCTTGGGTCATCGTCGATACCTGCATCGTGATAGTTAGGCTCGCGCGCATTTCGCCGTTACGGTTGGTCAGAGGCACGCCAAGAATGCGCATGCCGACTTCGTACTCCTGGTCCAGTTCGACGTATCCCTGCGTTCGAACCTGATCGACCTCGTGTTTGATATCCCTTATCGACGTGCGCGTGAATGGCGTCAAAGGTTGCAGCGCTACACGTTCAAGATACTGATCCAGTTCTTCGGTGGAATCGGATGCGAGCCATAGGCGACCGCTGCCCGTACAGTACATCGGCAGCCGGTATCCCTGTCGGATCGAGAGCGAAGAGACGTTTGCGACGCGGCTTCGGACGATATGCACGACCTCATCGCCATCGCGCACTGCGACCGACACGTGTTCGCGCGTTTCGCTGGCGACCTTCTCGACGATCGGCCTGAGCATGCGCGGCAATCGCGCCGAATCCACATAGGCCTGTCCGAGCCGCAAAGTCTTGGCCGCAAGCCAGTAATGCCGGCCATCGGTTTGAGCGTAACCGTCATGAACGAGAGTAAGAAGAAAACGCCGCGCGGAACTCGTCGTCATGCCCGCCAGTCGAGCCGCTTCGGGCACGCTCAGCCTCGGGTTTTCATCAGTGAATAACTGGATCAGCGCGAGGCCTTTCTGAAGCCCGACGATCAGATCCCCCTCGCGAATCCGCGGAGTATGCATGCTTCCCACCATATCGATGTGTTGCGAGGGTGCGATTATCGCATCGCAAAGCCGATTGTCGGCCTAATAGTGCATCTGTGACGTTGCCCGTAACCACGGGGGGTTGCATCATCGCCGCTCATCAACATCATCGAGCGCGCAACATGATCAGTGGTACGACTGAACTCCTCGCTATTGTCGGATCCCCTATCGCGCAGGTGAAGTCACCGCATAACTTCAATGCCTGGTTCGAGCGTCATGGAAAGGACGCGTCGATGATTCCAGTCGATCTGGACAAAGGTTCCGTCGATCACTTTATCGACGCCATGCGCGCGTGGCGCAATCTGCGCGGATGTGTCGTTACCGTGCCGTACAAGCAGGACATGGCCAGACGCATGGACCGTTTGAGCGAGCGGGCGGCGGCGCTAGGGTGCGTCAACGTGATTCGCCGCGAATCCGACGGCATGCTAATTGGCGACATGGTCGACGGCGAGGGGTTCATGAATGCCACACGCGGCCACGGCCTCGAGCCCCGCGGGGCTCGGGCGCTCGTAATCGGCGCGGGAGCGGTGGGCAGCGCGATAGCCTGGGCGCTATGCGAGCACGGAATATCGGCAATCACGTTGACCGACCCGGACGACGCGCGCCTTGAGCGACTGAGCACGCTGCTGGCGATCCAATTTCCGCAAGTTGCGACTGGTGCTGCGCTTACATCGCTACAACCGTTCGATCTGGTCGTCAATGCGTCTCCGGTAGGAATGACGGGCAACGAAAGCCTGCCCCTTCCCGATACGCTCGTGGCGACCCTCAACCCCCTCAGCCTCGTGGCGGACGTCGTGACGTCGCCGGACGTCACCCGTTTCCTCGAGGCAGCCCGCGCAGCGGGATGTCGAATACAAACCGGCGGAGAAATGGCGTTGGCGCAGCTTGGGCACCTCGGTGCGTTCATGAACATGACGCCGCTACACATCTGAGCGGAAAACGAGCCCTTGCGCCGCATTTGCACATGCGCGGCGCGTTCGAACGCAACACAGCAAGAACCATAGAGGAGACACACATGCAGGTCACAAGAAAGACAGAAAGTCCAACAACGCAGCAAACCCGGCGCGCGACTGCCAGCGGCTGGATCGGCTCCGCACTCGAGTACTACGATTTCTTCATCTACGCGCAAGCTGCGGCGATGGTTTTTCCACAATTGTTCTTTCCGGCCGGGAATCCAAAGCTGGCGATCGTCGCTTCGCTCGCGACCTACGGTGTCGGCTACGTGGCGCGTCCTATCGGCGGCGTCATCCTTGGACGGCGGGGAGACACGCATGGCCGCAAGCATCTGCTCTTGCTGTGCATGTTCATGATGGGCATTTCGACCTTTCTCGTGGGACTTCTACCGACCTATCATCAGGTGGGCGTATTCGCGCCCATCGCTCTGGTGCTGCTGCGACTCGTTCAGGGTTTCGCTGTGGCTGGCGAGATTTCAGGCGCCAGTTCGATGATCCTCGAGCAGGCGCCCTTCGGCCAGCGCGGCTTCTATGCAAGCTTCGCCTTGCAGGGCACACAGGCGGGGCAGATTTTCGCCGCGGCTATCTTTATCCCTCTCGCCTATTACATGCCGGCGGAGGATTTCGCGTCGTGGGGCTGGCGCATTCCGTTTCTTCTGAGTGCGCTGGTGCTGGTGGCGGGCTTCGTTATCCGACGTAAGGTCGCTGAATCCCCGGCGTTCGAGCAGGAGGATGCACAAGGCGGCCTCCCGTCCTCACCTGTCACCATAGCACTGCGCGATAACTGGCGCGACATCGTGCGCATTGCGGTCATGGCGCTTGCTGCGGTCATTGCGATGGTCGCCACCATCTTCGGCGCCGCGTACGCGGTGCAGCCATCCTACGGAATCGGATTTCACGCCAACATGTATCTGGTAATTCCGTTAGTCGGCAACATCGTCGCGGTAATCGTGATCCCGTTCGTCGGAAAGCTGTCAGACCGCATCGGGCGACGCATTCCCGTGGTCGTCGGTTCGGTAGGAGCGGGCTTGCTTTCCTATGCCTATCTGTATGCGATCAGTGCGAAGAATGTGCCTCTGGCGATCTTCACGTCGGTTCTGATGTGGGGCGTGATTTATCAGGGCTTCAACGCGGTATTTCCTAGCTTCATGCCCGAGCTATTCCCGACCCGCACCCGCGTCTCGGCGATGTCGATCGGGCAGAACATCGGCATGGCGCTGACGGCCCTCCTTCCTTCGCTGTTCGCGGCGATTGCACCGCCTGGCACGGACGACATCCCCCTGGTGATCGGTACCGCGACGCTCGTCATCGCAACCCTCGCGGCGCTCGCCGCATGGACGGCACGGGAGACGTATCGCACACCGCTCGATGAACTGGGCTCGCGTCCATCCTCTACGGACCTCTATACGAAAAGCGCTGCGCAGAAGAACAATCGGACAGCGGCTGGCAGTCGTTCCCGTTGACGCCAGTGATTTCTGCGCATTCGCCTACCCGAAGCGGCCCTGCCGCTGTGCTACGCGGCTAAGGCGATAGGCGCATCACAGCGGCAGCGTTCCTGTGGTTGGACGTTCTCTCAGTTCTGGCACGGCCCTCGGATCGCCAGAACTTTCAGCCGGCTCGCCTGAGCCGGTTTTTTTCGAAAAGCGCACCTGCGTACTGCGTCGGCCCGCCTTTGTGGCGAGGAAAGCCGTTTGGTCGAAAGGGGAATGACCGCTGTCCAGACCATAGCAGCGGTCGGAATGGCGCATGCCGGCGACCATGAACGGCTGCAAGTGGCCGATAGTCGAAGATCGCCATTTGGAAATAAAACTGAACTTGTCACCGTTAGCGACGTGAACTTGCCAACTGGCCTTCATGGACTGCTAGGTTCATTTCGTCCTTCTACGTGAAGGAGCCTACGTCCGCGACATGAATGTGTCGCCGGCATCTACTTGCGAGGCTGTCAATTGCACAGATTCATAGTCGCCGCTCCCGCCTCAAGCGTATTACGACAAGTGGCGGCCCGCAACCAGGCTCTGCTCAGGTGAAGAAGGTCACTCGGGACCTCCAGGAGTTTTGCCTACGAAGTCGCCGAAGGTAAATCGTTGCCGGATCCACTGAACAAGGCTCATGAACGACTTGAGTTGTGATGTCAGCGGCTGGGGATCCGTGATCAGCCCTGTCACCACGTTCGAACCGGCAGCGCGGATCTCGACAAATGCGCTGTGTGGCAGAACGTGGTGTTCGCCTTCCTCCAAGGTGATAGAGACGCGCGGCACCGAATCCGGCAGCCAGTCCAGCGACCCGTCGCGATATTCCACGCGTAGCGGGCCGTCAAGCGCCAGGAGAGTGCTGCCGCGCCTGAGACTGAAAGCCCAGACCTGCCCGGGATAGTATCGCCGCTCACCTCTTTCCATCTTGTGCACCTCTGTCCTGTTCATTGGCCTGGCGGCGCCATCCCTTTGCTCGAACGGCGCATCACCACCCATCCAGATTACGAGACCGGGCAGAAGCGCGACAGATCCAGAATGGTAAGATCTGTTGCGTAACAGACTGGAGGTATTCGACGCTGTTCCGGTCTCGATTTCATCCTTCTGTATCTGTCGCTACACTGCACGCACAGGCACGATCAGGGCAATGTTCCCCTCAAACCACGACGACCGCGCCGATCTGCCGGAGACCGGTGGGCCGCTCTATGAACGCCTCGCCGAACACTATCGCCGCGTCATCGCGTCGGGCGCACTTGCGCCGGGTGATCGCATGCCCTCCGTGCGCGCGCTGATGAACCAGCATCGCTTGAGCCTCGCGACTGCCCTTCAGGCTTTCCGGCGCCTCGAAGACGATGGCTGGCTGCTGGCGAAGCCGCGATCGGGCTATTTCGTGCGGCACCGTCCTACGACTAAGCTGGCGACCGTCCTGGAGCCGGAAATCGCGTCATTGCCGAAGCCAGCGCAATATGTCGGCCTGCACGAACGCATTTCGCGCGTGATCGAACGCACGCAGGCATATCCCGATGCCTTGAATCTTGGCGGTGCGTCGGCAGTGACGGAGCTCTATCCGACTGCGGCGCTTCAATCGCGTGCCATGAAAATCCTGCGGCATCGGCCGACGCTACTGACTGAAGCTGGTGAAGACGGCGGAGAGGTGGAATTCCGTCAGGCAGTGGCCAGGAGAGCGCTGGCCTCTGGCGTCGCGGTGTCGCCAGACGAGGTGATCGTGACCACGGGTGGCGTCGAAGGAGTCAACCTCGCCTTGCGTGCGGTGGCGCAACCCGGCGACACGATCGCGATTGAATCCCCCGCATTCTTCGGGCTGCTCCAGATTCTGGAGAGTCTCGGCCTGCGTGCGCTCGAAATACCCGCGAGTCCCACGACGGGACTCTCGCTCGAAGCGCTTGATATCGCTTTCGCCGCCTATGAAAACGTCAAGGCACTGGTTATCGTCCCGAATCTGCAGAACCCGGTCGGCTGCATCATGCCTGACGGGCGCAAGGCCGAACTCGTGAAGCTTTGCGCCCGTCACGGCGTTGCTGTCATCGAGGACGATCCCTACCGCGAGCTCGCCGGACCTGCCGATGCCGCAAAACCTCTCAAGGCCTGGGATCGCGACGGCGGCGTCATCTATTGCCCGTCGCTCAACAAAGTGCTTGCACCGGGCATGCGGCTCGGATGGATGTGCGCAGGGCGCTGGCACAACCGTGTGAAGATGCTCAAGTTTGCGCAGAGCCGGCACAACGCGATCCTTCCGCAACTCGTCGCGGCGGAATTCATCGGTTCGGGGGCCTTTGACCGGCATCTTCACCAGTTACGTGAGCGTCTGCGCGCACAGCGGGAAGCGACCGCCGACGCGATTGCCCGTCACTTCCCAGCGGGCACGCGGCTGAGTCCACCGCCCGGCGGCCTGTTCCTGTGGGTGGGGTTACCTGACGGTACGCAGTCCGACCGGCTTTTCGAGGCCGCGTTGACGCGGGGTATCCGCATCGCGCCCGGGTCGATCTTTTCCAACTCGAACCGTTTCGATGCCTTTATGCGATTGAGTTGCCCCAAGCCCTTCGATCCCGACATGGACCGTGCGTTGCATCAGTTAGCACGACTTGTTGAGGAAATCGCCTGATCTGAAGAAACGGCGCGAATTTGCAGTTAGGTGCCGTCAACTGCTGCTTTGAACGGCACGGTCAGCTCCGTCTGGAAGCAGAGGATCGTGAAAAGTTGACCTGCAGAGAAAGCCAGCGCATATGTGTGTTCCGGTGCGTCGATGGTCAACGGAGTTATCGCCAGAGCACTTGCGCCTAGAAGTTTTCATTGAAACCCAGATAAAAAACAAATCGATGACCCCGTCTTCGGTCGTTTGCCCGGCCTTCCTCAGTGCGCGCCCACAATTCGTCGCGCCTTCAAGATCACGGGCATATCGACCATCTTTCCGTCTACAGCTACCACCGCACCGGCGTTTGCGTCCACCGCCCGCAGCACGCGTTCGGCCCAAGCCTGCTCGGCCGCTGTCCACGCATAGGCACGATGCACGGCGTCGACCGGCTTCGGATGAACACAGAGCTTCGCGCCGAAACCAAGACGACGGCCGCGCCGTGCTTCGGACTCGATAGCGACGGGGTCGTCGAGCACGGTCGAAACGCCATCGACCGGCGCGCTCAAACCGGCCAGCCGCGATGCGAGCACGATCGCCGAGCGGAACATGTCGAGCTCCTCGCCGTCGCCCTCCACGTTCAGGTCAATCTGGAAATCCAGCGTGCCAAACACAATCCGCTGTACGTGCGGAGCCTCGCATAGCAACGTCAGATTGGCGAATCCCCGCGCGGTCTCAACGATCGGCAGGATTGTCAGCGCCGGGTGCGCATGCGCCAGCACTGCTTGAATCTGCTCGCGCGCTTCAGCGCTTGGCAACACGATTCCCGCCACGCCCGGGTGACTCGCGATCGCCGCTACGTCGTTGCCAAACCACTCGGTATCCGCCGCATTGATCCGTACGAACGCGGGCCGGACCGGGGTTATGTACGCCAGAACGGAATCGCGAGCGAGGAGTTTTTCTTTCGGCTGAACCGCATCTTCCAGATCGAAGATCACCGCGTCGGCGCCGCTCGCGCGAGCCTTCTCGACGCGCGCCGGACGATTACCCGGTACGAACAGATAAGAACGCTCGCTCATAACCGCACATCCACGTCGAAGAGCGAACCGATGCGTGCCTCCGATGCGATACCCCACGCCAGCTCAAGCAAACGCGACGCTTCTTCATCCGACGCCGCCCCGGAGAAATTCGCCAGCCGACGAAACTTTATCGCGATCTCCTCGCGCGAGAGCGTATTACCGGGATCTCCCTTCGGTTCGTCAACACGCCCGGTCAATTCGCGGCCATCGCGCGTATGCACCGTCACCTTGCCGACCCAGCGCGCGGGATAAGCTCGATCCACCTCTTCGTCCAGGACTATCTCCACCTTGCTTCGAAAAGCCACGACGGGTGCGGCGGCGTGACCTGCTTCGAACTCCGTCACACCCGCATATCCGTGATAAGCGACGAGCCCCAGCACCGTACCCATGTTGAACTTCGCCTGATGACGGTTGTGGGCGCGGTCACGGCGCCGAGCACGTCGATTGCATCTTGATGCACCTTCGCCGTCACGCGCTCAATGTCTTGCGGCGTCAGTCCGTGCTCCGCCATCACCTCAAGCAACGCATCCGCGGCAGGATGCGTATGACGGCAAGCGGCGTGATACTTGAACGAGGTTTCCGTCAGCGCCCAGCGTTCGCCCAGCCGGTCGGTGAGGCGTGCCGGGTCCGCGTCCGTAGACATGCCGGCCGCCATGCCCTTCTCACCCTCCAGGATGCGCGTCGCTCCCTTGAAGCTATCGGCGGCGAGACTAGCCGACATGAGACCGTTGGCGGCCGCCATGGCCGTGTGAAGCTGCTTGGAATCCGCGGCATCGCGCAAGAACTCCCACAGCCCGCTGGCTTGCGTGCCAGCTGAACCAAACGCGTCAAACATCTGCAAGGGCGATAACCCCAGCATCCGCCCCGCCGTCGCCGCTGCCGCCACGGTCCCGGCCGTACCTGTCGTATGAAAGACCTTGTAGTGGGAACGTCCGAGAAATTCGCCGATGCGAATCCCCACCTCGTACCCCGCCACCACCGCCGCGATAAAGTCGCGGCCCGACACATGCGCCGCCTGCGCCAGCGCCAGCGCTACCGGAAACGCGACTGTCGCCGGATGAAAGACGGAGCCGTTATGCACGTCGTCCTGTTCCACGAAATGCGAGGCGGCGGCGTTCACCATCGCGGCGAAATACGGCGTCGCGCGCGTGCGGTCGATCAGCACTTCCGCTTGGCTCTCACCGTTCGCCGAGCCCGCCATACTCGCGAACAACGCATACTCTCGACCGGCCGTGCGCCCTTGCCGCCAAGCGCCGATCCAAGCCAGTCGACATACAGGTTCACCGTGCGCTCCACGACGTGCTGCGGAATATCGTCGAAACGAATTGATGCCGCGAAGGTAGCGAGCGTCCGGCTGGGATGGTCGGTCATCATGGTGATCGCCTGAGAGGGTTAAATGGTGCCGGCTTCGCGCAACGCCTGGATCTGCGAGCTTTCGTAGCCGAGTTCGCGCAGGATGGCGTCAGTGTGTTCGCCCAGCGCCGGAACCGGATCCATGCGCGGCTCGAATTCGTTCGGCATGCCCGGTGGCAGCAACGCGGGAATCGGTCCTACCGATGTGCCCACCTCGCGCCAACGATCGCGCGACTCGAGTTGCGGATGCGCCCAGACATCGGCCAGCGTGCTCATCCGCGCGCTCGCAATACCCGCTGCGTCGAGCCGCTGCACGACCTCGGCCGCGGTCAGCTTGCTGAACGCAGCGTCAATCCACTCGCGCAGCACATCACGCGATGCCGAACGCTTGGAATTCGCGTCGAAGCGCGGATCGACAGCCAGCAACGGCTGTTCTAGCACGCGCTCGCAAAACATTTTCCATTCACGTTCGTTCTGCAAGCCCAGCATGACCGTCTTGCCATCTCCGGCCGGGAACGGACCATAGGGATAGATCGTCGCGTGCGACGCACCGGACAATGCGGGTGGGCTTTGATTATCAATTGCGTAGTACAGCGGATACCCCATCCACTCGACCATGCTTTCGAGCATCGACACGATGAACGGTGTCTTGGGCTCCCAGCGCGCCGGCGTGACGGTTAGCCGACGCTGCGTGAGATACCGATCGAGCGCCGTGCGCGCCAGCGGCGGTAGCGCGACCTTGCCGGGACGCCTACCCTTCCCGACCAGATGCAGCCAGTGATCGCCATGCACGCTAACGCGGACGTCGCCGAGTCTGGCACCGACAAGCTCACCCGCGCGCAGCACGGTCGCGTAGGCAAAGTCGAGTAGGAAGCGCAGTCGCTGCGCCGCCGGCTCCGACCAGCCGTACAACCACGCGAGCCCCTCGGCGATCGCGCGTATCAGCGCCCGTTCACCTTCGGTGAAGCCGCGTGCCGTGTCGAGTGGGGTCACGCGCGTCTTGCCGCGCACTTTGACGCCTGCAAAGGGGGTTGCGAGCACATGGCGCTGCTCGATGAGCCAGCGGAAGAGCGGCCCCAATATCGACAGTGCGAAGGCGGTCGAGCGCGCTGAGAGATTGCTGGCAAACGGCCTTCAATCAGGTGCGGTGCGCGGCCGCGGCGGCCCGGCTCAACGCTCTCGCGGCGCCGGCCGCCGCAAAAAAAATGCCCGGCATGCGATCGCGTCTTCGGTCGTCAGCGACGACAAGGCGCGACCGCGCTCCACGATCGCCCACAAGATCAGCCTTTCCGCCTCCTCGCGATAGGCGCGCTGATTGATCGGCGCCTCGTGCAGGGCAAGTCACGCCTCCGCGGCATCGTAGTCGTTGGCCGCGTCGAGCGTGCAGGCTTGACGCGGTGCGCGGAACGTGCCGACCGAGCCGTCGACCTGGTGCGCGCGCCATTGTCCGTCGAGGTCCAGTATTTCGATATCGCTTTTGGGAATACCATCCCGCGACCAATCCTGCTGAGGCTCCCGCGTCGATGTCTGCCAGTAGAGCCAGGCGGTTTCAATCAGGAAGTCGTCGTCCGCCCGTTCGAAGGCGTTGAAGAACGGATGATCCTCGCGCACGCGATGCAGCACATGCATCTGGCTCCATAGTCGGTAGCCCATCCCGCTCTTCGCGGCTTCAAGACTTTTCCAGAATGCAATCCGAAAGATCGCTTCACCCTCGGCGAGGGTGTGCTCGGCAGCGACAAGCGATTCGTGCTGCCATGGTCCGGCTTCACCGCTACTCCATCGGTCCGCGCGCAACATGTCGCCGTGCATTCGAAGATGTGTCAGCCAGGGATCGTAACGATAGATGTAGCTCATGCGATTCGGTGTGCAAAAAATAGAACCATGCGCGTAGGACACGAGCCGCACTCCGGCAATGCACATACAGTCGTATGACATGTCGGAGCTGCAGGAAAGGGACTGGGTCTTGCGACTCTCGATCACGGCGGTGGCCGTCCGGGCACATGCCGGTTGGCAACCGATTTCGGAAGAGGCCGAACTTGGCGTCAGCCTGACAGCAGCTCAGCCGGAGGCGCATAGTGACGTGCGCTGCCACCACTTGGCGCATGCACCCCACAGTCTTGACCCATCCGAAGCCTTGTTCGATCACCTTGCGCTTTTGCTTCGACATGGCGTCGCCACTCTCGAGGCAATCGTATCAGGCACGCTCGAACGCCGCCACGAGGTGTTTTGTGCAACGTGCGATGTTACCGTCATCTGTGACACGCCTCGATGAATTCCTCAGCGTCATATCCCTTATCTGCACCCAGCGTGACTACCTGCGGCAGCACGAAACGGAACACAAGCACCGCATCGACTGGTAGTGGCCGCATATATCCCTTGTGCTCGGCCGCGCGAACAAGGATGATCTTATAATTCGCAAAAATGGTCTAACAACGAAGCTATAGTTGCTAACAATGCAACCCATCGATTTCAACCTTCTGCTTGCGCTCGACGCACTTTTGACCGACGGCAGCGTAACGGGCGCCGCTGACCGCTTGAACGTGAGTGTCCCGGCGATGAGCCGCACGTTAAACCGCATCCGGGAGATGGTTGGTGATCCTCTGTTTGTTCGTGCGGGCCGCGGTCTTGTTCCCACACCGCGTGCTGAGGCATTGCGGGCGGGCGTTCATGAGGTCGTTGATCTCGCTACGGAATTGCTCCGCAGGACCGAGGTGTTCGACTTCAGGAACCTGCGTCGCACATTCACGATCCGCGCGGACGACGGAGCGACCGGCAGGCTTGGTCCGGACCTTCTTCGCGCGTTGCAGGATCTGGCGCCCCTTGTGACGATTCGCTTCACAGCGCAGGGTCGACAGGACATTGTCGCGCTCAGGGAAGGACTCATTGATCTCGATATCGGAGTCATCGAGGATCTCGGGCCGGAGATCGTACGTCAAACGTTGTTACATGACCGCTTTGTCGCGGTCTTCCGCAAAGGGCACCCGCTCGCGAGGTCACCACAACTGACCGTGAAGGAGTTCGTCAAGTATGGTCACGTCACCGTCTCACGCCGAGGTCTCCTGAATGGGCCGGTCGATGTCGAACTCGGGAAACATGGACTTTCGCGCCGTATCCAGGCGGTTGCGCCAACCTTCATGGAAGCGCTTTCGATTGCAAGAAACTCTGACCTTGTCGCCACCGTCGCCGATCGGCTCACGCAAAATGCACGTTATGACATGGAGCTTAAAAGCCTGCCTGTAGTCACCCCTCCGGTGACCATCTCCCAAGCGTGGCATCCGCGCTTCAACGCGGATCCGGGACATCGCGCATTGCGCCGGCTGATTCACCGGATCTGCAAACCTGAGGGCAACACCGATACGGACGTTTCCCCCGACGACGAAGCATCAGCCGCGAGGGGCGGCGTCCGTCAGGCAAACTAGTCCCGATGATCACGCGTGCCGATCTTCCAGTACACCTTGCTGCTCAGGCGATGTCTGTCCAATTTCCGGTGTTCGAGCCAGAACGTACGCCAGCTCCGGACCCATTCGGCCTCACCTGCCATCCAGACCTGCCCCGGACCATCCAAGCCGTTAATTCTTGCGAGAAGCAAGTCGGCCTCCTCCAGCGTATTCGTCCGCTGCCGCCAATGATGCCACTGCAAATGCAGCCGTTCCGGAGATTGAACCAGTTGCCGCTGCTCTTCATCATCGTGAACATCGATCACGGCCACGGTCCTAATGCCATGCGGCAGTCGCTCCATGATTGATTGAGCCGCGGGCCGCGCACTGGCGTCTGCGGCAATCCAGACCCATTTCGAGTCCGGCAGCAGAAAAAACCCACCGTTGCGGGGTCCTGCGATATCGACCTGATCGCCACGCCTGGCAGTTCGCGCCCAATCCGAAACCGACCCGCTATCATTGAACTCGCCATGCAAGACGAAATCGATATCTACCGTCCCTGCTGCGTCGTCGACGTGACGAATCGTATAAGCCCGCCCCTCGCGGCCAGAGGGGAACACCTTGACCCACGCGGCCGCCTCCCGGACGCCGTCCGACTCTATCCACGCACGAAGATCGGGACCGCCCAGAACGAGCCGGCGCATGCGTGGAGTAATCTCAAGAGTCTGCAACACGATCGCACTCACTCTTAAGCGAGGTGAGCGACGAAATGAATCAATGTCCATTGCAAGACTCCTACATAAAATTTATCAAACCGCTTCGATATGTCGCGCGTTCGCGGCAATAGGATCCAAGGCGGTTCTATCACCGAGGGAAGGGCTCGCCCGCCTGGTGTAGCCGCCCGGATTCAGAGTATCTTTTTAGGTGACCTTGCCAGCCAGACGACGGCTATCGACAGCGCGAATCCGATACTGGAGAGGAAAAAGAAATCGTTAAGCGAAAGCATGTCGGCCTGCACGATCACTTGGTGCCACAGGATTGCCCACGGCTGATTGCCGGAAAAGCCGTGTTGCTGAAGCCCATCGACGGCGTCGCGCACTCGGTCCTGGAAAGGCGTAAGTGTATCGATCAGCTTGTTCTGGTAGAACCGCGAGCGCCGATCCCAGAAAGTCTGGGCCAGCGAGGCCATCAGACTGCCCGACATCATACGAATGGCCGTCTGCAGTCCCGACGCAGCAGCTACGCGTTCGGGCGGAAGGCCGGCCAACGACAGCACCACGAGCGGCGTAAGGAACAGGCCAATCCCTATGCCTTGGGCGAGGCAAGCCAGTGCAATCGTGCCGGCGCCAACATCGGTGGTCATCGACGAGCGCCACCACGCAACCAGTGCCCACGCTACGAAGGCGAGACTAGCGAAGATCCGCGCATCCCCCTTCTGTACCCACTTGCCGAGCAGCGGAGCGAGCAGTATGCCGAACAGACCCATCGGCGCTGTCACAAGTCCGGCCCAGGTTGCGCTGTATCCCCTATCGGTTTGCAGCCACAGAGGAATCAGCACGAGCGCGGAGAAATACAGACCGAAACCAACTGCGACCGCAATAGTCCCCATCGTGAAATTCCAATGTGAAAACAGATGGAGATCGATGATCGGGTGCTTCTCTCCCAGCTCCCATACGACAAGAAAAATGAAGCCGAGCGCCGACAGAATCGCCGTAACGCTGATGACCGGCGACGAAAACCAGTCGAGAATTCGGCCACGATCCAGAGTCACCTGCAGGCAGCCAACAGCGACAGCGAGGAAGATCAGCCCCATGAAATCGATTGGCAGCTTCAGCGTTGGCGTATCCCGCCCCTTGAACAGCATGATGACTGCGACCACGACAAACAGGCCGACCGGCGCATTTACCAGAAAGATCCACGGCCAACTGTAGTCGTCCGTTAGCCAGCCGCCCAGGACTGGCCCAGCGACGGGACCAGCCATGATAGTCATAGCCCACATGGCCACCGCGAACGAGCGCTTGCCGGGCGAAAATATGGCGACGAGCAGCGCCTGACTGAGCGGAACGATCGGTCCCGAGACCATTCCCTGCAGCACGCGCGCAGCAAGCAACGTCTGGAAATTAGGCGCGAGGCCGCACAGTATCGATGCGACCGTAAACGCCGCGACCGCCGCCATGAAAAGGCGAACTTGGCCGAACCGCCTCGACAGCCACCCTGTGAGGGGAATGCAGATCGAGTTGGCGATCGCGAAAAAGGTGATTGCCCACTCGCCGATTTCGGAACTCACGCCCATATTTCCGGAAATCGTCGGAATCGATACGTTGGCAATCGTGATATCGACCACGGCCATGAACGACGCAAGACTTACCGCAATAGCCGCAATCACCAGTGTCATACCCGATAGCGGCGTAATGGGCTGAAGAGCGGCGCGTGTCATTTCTGCGCTCCATCGCTGCCGCTGAGCGCCGCGGCGGCGTTCTGGTAAGCCACGGCTTGCTGTTCCGTATAGAGCGACGTCTGTTCAACCGACGCTGTCCGCCTCCGGTCCTGCTTGGATGGGCACTTGCCTGTATCGATGTCGACCACGGTCGACATGCCGATACGCAGCGGATGTTGCGCGACTTCGTTCGGGTCGAGGTGGATCCGCACCGGCACACGCTGCACGACCTTGATCCAGTTTCCCGTGGCGTTCTGCGCGGGCAGCAGCGAAAATGCCGCGCCACTGCCTGCCTCGATATCGACTACTGTGCCGTTATAGACCACATGGCTGCCGTAGATGTCCGCTGTCACGCGAGCGGTCTGGCCAGGACAAACACCGGCGAGTTGCACTTCCTTGAAGTTCGCATCGACCCACACCTGGTCAAGCGGAACGACCGCCATGAGCCGTTCGCCAACCGCGACACGCCGGCCCAACTGCACGCTGCGCTGCGCGACCATACCCGAAACCGGTGAGCGGATCGTCGTTCGCTCCAGCATCAGCGCTGCGGCACGGACGCGTTCGAGGGCTAGACGCACGTCGGGATGGTTATCGACATCTGTGCCTCGAGTCTGGGCCAGAGCCCCTGCCTGGGTCTGCTGGGCCGCATTGAGCGCGGCCTGCGCCGTCTTGACGGTATCAGCGGCGTGGCGAGCGTCCTCCGCGGTGACTGCGCCCTCTCCTACGATGCTCTGACGGGCACGCAGGTCGGCCTGGGCACGGGCTAGCTCGGCCTGCCGCAGTGTGACCATTGCCGCGGTCTGGGCCTCGGCAGCGAATAGTCCGTGCGCCCGGCGGACAGTCTGCGCGAGCTCGGCCTGGGCAGCCGCAAGCTCAATACGCGCCTCACTCCCGTCGAGCGTTACCAGCGTTTGCCCGACCTGTACGCGGTCCGAGTTGTCGGCCATCACCGCCGACACAGGACCCGCGACCTGGGGAGTGATCGACACGACGTGCCCATTGACATATGCGTCGTCTGTCGAACGGAGCGTATTGCCAGATATGCCGTGCCAGACTGCCCATGCGGCGCCCGCCACAATCAGTACGCTGGCAATCAAGATCATCTGTCGGCGACGTCGCGACGATGCAGGGGTGACAACAGGCGTAGTGGTATCAGTCATGATTAATTCGTGCAGAAGTAATGGAGGAAGAGGGCGACCACGCCCCGCCGAGTGCCCGAATCAGGGATACTTGGGCATCCGCAACTTCGGCATCGGCTTCGGCCACACGTCGACGACTCAGTAGCAATGCCGTCTCAGTTGCGAGGAGGTCATTGGCATCTGAGAGTCCATTACGCTGGCGGATCTTTTGCAGATCGACGACGTGCGTCCAGTAACGGGCGGCCAGCTGTGCCTCCTGCTGGCGCTCTCTCGCAGCTTTCACCGCCGCGATGCCGTCCGCCACCTGCTGCAGAGCCGTTACGATGGCCGCGTTGTATGCGCTTACGGCTTCGTCGTATTCGGCAACCCGGCCTTTCAGGTGAGCCCGCAAACGTCCGCCTTCGAAGATCGGCAGCGTGATGGCCGGACCGATGCTGGCGAGGGTGCTGCTGGCACGCATCAGATATCCCAACCCCAGACTCTGGAGCCCAGCAAAAGCAACCAAATTCACATCCGGATAGAACGCAGCCTGTGCGACGCCGATTTCCTTCGCAGCCGCTTCGACGATGCTGCGCTGGGCCGATACGTCGGGCCGGTAACCGAGCAACTTCGCCGAAACGTCTGACACGGGCGCGGGATCGGCCAGCGTGTGGATATCAGGACGGCTCAGCGTGTCGGAAAATGCCGGCGTCTTGTTCAGCAGGGCAGCAATTTCATGCTGACGTCGTGCAATCTCGGCGGTGTAGCGCGCAATATCCAAACGTGTCTGGGTTACTGCATCGCGAGCCGTGACAGCATTGATGTCGGTTGAAAGACCCGCTTGCTGGCGGATTTGCAACAGGTGCAACACGCCGTCGCGCTGGGCAAGGCCTTGGGTCGCAACATCCCGCAGGCGATATGCAGCGTCCAGCTTGACGTAGGCCGAAACGAGCGCGGTTTCGAGCACGAGTTTCGCGTCAGCTGCTTCGAACTCCGCTGACTTGACCCTGAGCCTGGCCGCATCCGCCGCCTTGTGCCATTTGCCCCAAAAATCCAGTTGATAGACAAGCTTCACCCCGATCGCTCCGTCGCTGCCATAGCTGCCGGCATAAGGGTCGGGATAGGTGGAGTGGCCTGGAAAATGGTTAGCGTTGACCGACGCCGACGCGTCGACCGTGGGCAGCAGATTCGATGCGATACCAGCGCTCGCGGCTTCGGCTTCCTGCAGACGGGATTCGGCGATCTGGATAGAAGGCGAGTCGTGCGCGGCCAGGTCCATCAACATATTGAGTTGGGCGTCGCCGAACGTGGTCCACCACATCGGAAGCGCTTGTGGCGCGACCGCTTCCTGTCTTGCCGCAGTGATCTCGCTGCCCGCCTGCAGCACGCCGGGGTCGTATGCCGTGCGTGAGGGCTGCATGCCGCTTCCGCTGGCGCACCCTGCAAGTACCGCGACCATGATGGCGGTAGATGCCCCACAGGTCAGCCATCTGCATGAAGGGACATTCGAGCTGCTTACTTGCGGGGGCAGGCCGGGCTCGCAGGAAAAGCGGCGTCCTCCGAGGCCAGGAAGTTGGTGGGAGAGGGATGTCTGAATTTTGAGTCTCCGATTGAGTCCATGACTCGTATCCTGGACGACTCGCGCACTTGCATGAATAGTCCTGGTGATAACTTACACTTGCGGCACAAGCAATCCATGCAACTGGCAGATGGAGGTCGCAGCCGCACATTTCCGATCTCGATTACGGCCACTCGCCCTGCCGTACAGCGCAACGGGTGGTTGTACGTTCTCATTTCATCCGCTCAAGCCGGAGGTTCAAGGGGGCATCGCTCTGCCGAGCCCAGGCGAATTTCATCTATGGCGCTTTCGCAGCAAAGACGGTTTCACATGCAACCATCGGCAGCGGCAGGGTCCCTAGCGGTTGTATTGCCCGTACCCGCGTCTGAATCTGGGTGCCAGTCGGATGCGCACCGCTGGGTTGCAGAACTGCGATGCCAGCAACCAGCGTCTCGTCCGGGACACCGTTCTGCGCGCGCACCAACTCTCGGTCTAACCGTTGCAGCCCGGGACGGACGGCAGGTATGAGCGTGCAATGCCCTACGAACTCAAGCTTGCGTGTCGATACGACGATATCGGCCCTGGAAATACAGCAGCGGCTCGCGCGCCATATTGGCGCGCACCCGGCGCACGCGACCGATGAAGATCACGTGATCGCCAGCGTCCAACTGGTGGTATTTGCTGCACTCAAGGTTCGCGATGCAATGCTCAAGCACCGGCAAACCAGTTTCGCCTGCGCGCCAGTGGTCGCTGTTCCAGCGCTGCGGGTGACCGGCGAAAAACTTCGTCACGTCTTCCTGTTGGCCAGCATGCAGGATATTGATGGCAAAGTCGGCGCCGCGCTCGAATGCGGGCAAGGTGGAAGCGCTGCGCTTCAGGCAGAACAATACTAGCGGCGGGTCGAGCGAGACGGAGGTGAGCGAATTCGCAACCAGGCCGACGGGTTCGCCGCCCGCATCGGTGGTAGTGATGATCGTGACGCCCGTAGCGAAGCAACCGAGCGTCTGTCGCAGCAAAACCGGATCGACATTGGCCGGCGACACGCTGGCGGCCTCGCGCGGCCTGACTTCGTCGAGTCCAGTCAGCACGCGAACGGTGAGATCGGCGTGCGGCGCCGTCTCAATCGAATAATTCAGCAGCCGGAGCGGAACGAGCATTGCATTCGCCGCCCACTGGAGGCGCCGTTTGCACGCTAGCTTGATGGAGCGCCACAGGTCGTCGTTGGGAACCTTAGGCGAATCGCCCTCAACCTCTGCCAGAACCGGGTGTCCGTTGCGGTTTGTAAAGCGGTGTTGCTTCATATCTGCGATATCATTCTGCGTGAAGATGTGCACATGCTCACGCAGTGCGACGCGCCAGTTGAGCGTGAATTGTGTCGACCACCGCCGCGATAGTCATTCCCGTCGTATCGACCGAAACATCAGCGCACGCCCGATAGAGCGCCCCCCGCTGTTGCTCCAGCTCGCGTAGAGTCTGTAACGGGTCCGCAGTCCTGAGAAGCGGTCGTTCCGTACCAGTGCGGATGCGCTGCCACAGTGCCCTGGCATCCGCGCCGAGATGCACGACCGTCGCGCGGCGCCTCAACATGGCGCGGTTGCCCGCCGAGAGTACGGCGCCACCGCCGGTGGAAAAGACGACCGGCGGCCGGCTCGTGACATCGTCGAGCACAACTGATTCGAGCGTCCGAAACATCCGCTCGCCGTGGCGGCCGAACATGTCCGCAACTGAGCAGCCGGCTCGCGCCTCCAGTTCGACATCGGCATCGACAAAGCGAAAGCCAATACGCTCCGCTAAGAGAAGGCCCACCGTCGTTTTTCCCGAGCCCATCAGGCCGATTAGGCATATGCACCGGCGGAGTATGTCATCCCCGCTCGCTGAGCGGGTCGTCTGACGCGTTGTCGCAGAACCGCCGGCTCCCAACGCGAAGCGAAGATTCGTTTCGCTGAAGTTACTCATAAGCGTCTCCGGAGAGGCAGCGAGGCCCGCGTAGACGCCGAGACGCGGCGCGCCCGCACCGCGTTGGCGAATTCGTCGATCACTGCTTCGGTGGCATCGACCCGCAAAGTGGCCTCCGGTGAGGCTGCGGAAATTCCCCTGATCGCGACGCCGCCGACCGGATTCGCGCCGTGGATCAGATACTCGGTGACAAGACGGGCGAGCCGCACCTGTTCGCCGCTCACGCATGCCTGCCCAGTCATGTCGAGGATCGTCCGACGCCGGTCGGCTGCGGCGTATAGCACCGTCTCGTCTAGGAGATCAAGCGAATCCGGACCGTCGAACGGAATCAGCCAGCCCAGATCGGCGGCGCCACGCCGGCTCTCTAGGTAGTCGCGCGCGACCCGCGGGAACGCCTCTAACTGCGTACAAGACGTCGGCTTGAGTGCCCAGTTGGACTGCGGCACGTGGCGCCGAAGGTCGTCTTTGCTAGCGCTGCGGCATATCTCGGCCACTAACGGAAGCGCATCCGGCGTACTGTCGGAACGCGCGTAGATACCCGCCGGGTCCGACGTACCCGTCAGCAGCGCGATCTCGAGGTCGTCCCCATAGCTGCCCCGCAGACGGTCAACCCAATGCAGCAACAGCGGTTGGCCTCGCTGCCCCGACGCGATGCGCAATAGCACGATCAGACGGTCGTCACGCCCGTTGAAGATCGCGCTAAATCTGCGTGCGAGGGCCGCCGCGTCATGCGTTGAATTGCGCTCGCGAGAGCCGTTCTCCACTTCGCGTGCGACGTGTATCGGATCAGTTCGGGATGGCATTCGCGTGCTCCAGCGGATTGACGAGCGTGTCGCGATCGGCGTCGGCGGCAGGCGTGTCTGTCGCCGCAGCGAACGAACCCAACACCACTACGTCCTGGGCAGCTAGGCGAATCTCCGCCAACGCCGCTGCTACCGCGGCGTCATGTTGATCGCGCTGCAGTTCCACAAAGAACCGGTACGCCCACAGCTCGCTTTTGAGGGGGCGGGAATCGAGTCGGGTCACAGCAATCTCCCGGTCGGCAAGCGGCGCCAGCATACGCTGCAGCGCGCCGGGCCGGTTATCCAGTTCGATGCACAGCAAGGTGCGCGTGGCCCCGCGAACCTGCGGCTGATCCGGACCGATCACGTAGAAGCGCGTGCTGTTCTGACGCTCGTCTTGGATCGCCGCGGCCGCGATCTGCAATCCGTAGTGTCCAGCCGCTCGGCGGCTCCCGATCGCTGCGCTGGCCGGTTCCACGGTCGCTAATTGCGCCGCCCGGGCGTTGCTCGGCACGGTGCGCCGCGGCACGCCCGGCAGATGGTCATCGAGCCAGCGGCGGCACTGACCGAGGGCCTGCTCGTGACCGAGCACGCAGTCGATGCCGCTTAGTGCGCCGTGTTTCGACATCAGACTGTGCTGGACGGGAAGTACCACTTCGGCGCTCACGCGCAATCCCCGCGCCAGCATCAAATCGAGCGTGCGCGTGATGACTCCTTCAGTCGAATTCTCGATGGGGACCACGCCGAACGCCGCCCTCCCCTGCGTGACGGAGTCGAAGACCGCATCAACGCTCTCGCACGGGATCGAAGGATGCGCAACGCCGAAATGCGTGCGCATGGCGTCTTCGGTGTACGTGCCGAAAGGGCCAAGGTACGCGACTACAGGTTCGCTCTGCAGATAGCGGCTCGCTGTGAGTATCTCCCGCCAGATCAAGCGCAGGTGGGCGGCATCCAGCGGGCCAGCATTACGTGCGCACAGGGCATCCAGCAATTGGCCCTCCCGAGCTGACTGCAACACGGGCGCGTCGATACAAAACTTGGCCCCGATCTGTTGAGCGCGACTTAAACGCCGGTTCAACAAGCCCAGTAGTTGCTCATCGATCGCATCGATTTCCGCGCGAAGTGCGTCGATCTCATCCTGCGCGAAGGCGACCGGTTTCGGTTCTGCGAGTTGACTCATCTAAAACACCTCCTCTAAAACGTGCTAGAACCGGGGAGCCTGCCGTTGCCTGACTGCCGCGGCACGAGCCCGATTGCGTTACCCGCGTGGTCTCACGCACCGCGCGGGTCTGAGTCAGCGCTCAGTCGGCCACCTGCAAACGACCCTTTGCCTGGTTTTGCTCGTTCGCTCCCTTGCGGAGTTGGCCCTGTCGCGACGCATTGGCTAGCCGGCGCAGCAACGCCTCCGTGTCACTCCAACCGATGCATGCATCGGTCACACTCTGTCCATAAGTGAACACCGCCCCCGCGCCGAAGCTTTGCCGGCCCTCGACCAGGTTCGATTCGATCATCACCCCGGCGATGTGCTCATCGTTGTTCGCTATGCGCTCACACAAATCGTCGCATACGCGCAGCTGGTTTTCGGGAAGCTTGCCGCTATTGCCGTGGCTCGCGTCGATCACTAACCGCTCGGGCAGACCCTTCTGATTCAAAAGCGTGCACGCAGCCGCCACGCTCGCGGCGTCGTAGTTCGGCCGCTTGCCGCCGCGCAACACGAGATGCCCCTCGCGATTGCCAGTCGTAGCGACCTTGGCGAAGTGGCCGCTCTCGGTAATGCCCAGATAGCAGTGAGCGTGTCTCGCCGCTTGAATCGCGTCGATCGCGATATTGACATTTCCGTCAGTTCCGTTCTTGAAACCGATCGGACACGCGAGGCTCGAAGCCAGTTCGCGATGGATTTGCGATTCCGTGGTTCGTGCGCCGATTGCACCCCAGGTCACCAGATCTGCGAGGTAGTGCGGCGTGGTCAGATCGAGAAATTCCGTGGCGATAGGCAAGCCCACGCTGGTGATGTCCAGCATCAATTGCCGGGCGAGCCGTAACCCTTCCTCCATCGCGTGGCTATCGTCCAGATGAGGATCGTTAACCAAACCTTTCCAACCGATCGTGGTGCGCGGTTTCTCGAAGTACACTCGCATCACGATTTCGAGGTCCTCGTGGAGCGAGATACGCTGAACCAACAGACGTGCTGCGTACTCGAGCGCCGCGACCGGATCGTGAATCGGGCATGGCCCGACAATCACCAGAAGCTTGCCGCTGCGCCCGTACAGCACATCCGTGACCGCTTCTCGCGAGTGAGCTACACACTGCTCGCTGTCCGCCGCGCGCGGTAGTTGCCGCTTTAACTCGGCCGGACCAATCACTTCCGTAATCGAGCTGATGTTCCTGTCTGTAAACGACGCAGTCATGTGCCCACTCATATAGCGAAATTGGAAACAGCCGAGGCATTCGCCACGCGTCAGAACGGCCGCTACGACAGGGCTGAACCACCGCGCCGCCGTCCGACTTAACCGAGAAGCCGCTGCATCTGATTAAAAATGTTCTTGCGATGCATCTCATCTGTGCCGCCCACGCTGGAAAAGCCTAGCGCATCCTTCACCAACTGGCCGATACAGCCGTTGTGGTAACCGACGCTGCCGTACAGCTTCACGAGGCTCGTTGCGCTGCTGATCAGATCTTCCGCGCCAACCACCTTGGCAATCGAGCAAGACAGCAAAGCTTCAGGATGATTGTTCAACAACTGACCGAGCGCGCCGTAAGCCGACCAGCGGCTACGCTCCATACCGATCTTCATGTCGACAAGACGCTTTTGGATGTACTGATGCGAATCGATCGTGCTCTTAAAGCTGGATCTGTTCGCCACGTATTGCATCGCCTCAGCGACGAACGGCGCGAGAAGATTCGCGGCAGCAAGACCATAATAGAGACGACCAAGCGAGATTATGTCGATCAGATGACCAAGGCCGCGACTCGGCTGCCCGAGAATCTGCGAGGCACAGACATTCACGTCGTTGAAATGTAGCTGCCCTGTCGGCAGGTTGCGGTTGCCGAGCTTGTCATCCTCGGATCCGGTCTCAATTCCAGGAGTATCGCGGTCGAGCAGCACCAGAGTGATGTTGCTCGATTCACGCCCAACCAGACGCGTAACCACCAGAACGAAATCCATGATGGGGGCGTGCGCAATATTGAATTTCGTGCCGTTCAGGCGGTAACCGTCTCCGTCTTCGCTCAGCGTCGTCTCGATACTGCGCACGTCAGTGCCGGTTCTTGGTTCGGCGATGCCGGTCGCACTTACCTCACCGCGCAGAATTGCGCCGAGATAGCGCTCCTTTTGCGCGGCACTGCCGTGACGTACCATCGCCCGCACCATGCCAGCCTGCGCGATCCGACAACAGCAGTTCTGGTGTGCGAATCGAACCAGACAAGCCTTCCAGCGCTGCCGTGAAGCCCCACCAATCTTCGGCTTCGCCGCCGTACTCGGGTGGTACGATCAAATGCCAAAGGCGCTCGTCGCGTAGACGGCTCCAGCCGGCGTAGTCGAAGCCTTCCGTTCGCCCATAACGCGCGCTGGCAATTTCCCCGCCAATCTCGGCATAGCGCGTACGCAGTCTTACCTGTTCAGTTGTGCATGCAGAAAGCATAGCTATCCTACTCATGTGACGGGTTTAGCGAGGGGACTCTTGTGGGTCGCCCCCCGCGCCACCGGATCGCCGTTCTATAGAGAAAATTCCCGCTGGCACGGCCAACGGGTCCGGCGTTGAAGAGTCAGTCGGCCCGTAGCCACACAGCCGTACCGCTCCGGAACGTTCACCGGCTTACTCGACCTGATAAGCGTTGACCTGGTCCTTGAAGGTATTCGGCACAACTGTGCTGCGGTTGGCTTCGTAGTCGAACATCACGTGCGTCGAAAAACCCTTCGCGACGATAGTGCTGCTCTCGTCGTTGCGATGCATGATGTGCTCCATTTCAAAGCTCTTGGTGCCAAATTTCGTGACCCTGCTCTTGACTGTCAGCGTGTCTCCGTAGAACGCCGGTTGGGCGTATTCACACGAGGTCTTAACCATGATGTGCGGCAGCTTCTGATCGCGCGGCAGCTTCAGTAGGTCGAACATGTAACTGAGATACGAGTGCTGCAGGTAGTCGTAATAGACCGGACTGCTCACATGCCCCATCGAATCCGTGTCGCGGTATTTGACTTCGATTACCGTGTTGTAACCCTTATCGCCCATGATGTGTGCCCAAAAGAGTGTTGACAGATCGAGTATCAAGCGCCGCCGCGCCGCTTAAACATCGCGGCAAAATCCCTGGACCGCGGCACTGATACCTAGCGTTACGCCTGATTTATCGGAACGGAGCCTTATGTTGCGGGTGATCTTCTTCACTCGCAACTCGTGTTTTATCAACACGCTTGACGTAGATAGCAGTGCAGTGTTTCATCCCTCCGCCGGCAGATACTTCCCATACGATTCGTGACCGATCGCGCATTTATTATGCATATTTGAGATATGACGAGCATCGCTAAACTTCGTCCTGACCCGTATCTACATTGACCTCCACATATTTTGCATGCCTACGGGACTGTTATCCTATTGAACGCTGCGAACCCGGACGATACTCGATATTAAAAAACCACCTGCCGGACACTTACCGTGGCGATCTCGCCAGCTCACCGCCCCATATGGTCTAACGCATAAGTCGTTTCGCTCCACTACTCGCATTCGTTCTTTTTGTTGGACATTCAGGCGACTACGGTTCTTCATGCCTAAGCAAAGCGCGTGGCCGTATGAAGGAACCATGGGTGATCGGCCGCAATGACACACCGATGCCTTGTTAATTGACTTTCTAATCCCAAAATTCTTGGTACCTCAGGATACCGAATGGATATCTCGGTAGGGTCGAGATCGATCCGGAGATCAGATCCACAGCACCTCAATGCGCCAGGCATTTGAACAGAGGTGCAACTGATCGCACCCGGAGAAGGCGCCTGGAAGCAGAGCGTAATGCGCGTTCCTATCGTCAGCGCCGCCGGCCACGAAAATACTTGGCCGGCATATGCGCTGGCGGTTCAAGCGTCTCGTCTCGGTTACTTCGCGCCGCACGTGAGCGCCCCCAACCTAAAAAAACACTTGCAGTCGGTATGAATTCGTATGCGTCAGTTCATCCCGTCTTGAATGCTATCCCGTACGCTGAGAAGGTGCTTCCAGCGTAACTGGCGGAACAATACGTTTAACGATACGAGTTTGGAGAGGCATGGTGCCACGGGGGCTCGACGGACTCGGCAAGGCGAAGCGATCTGGCGTGAGATGGTCTTTTGCCTGGAGAGCGAGCGGGACTTTCGCACGGCGTTCCTGTCGTGAGTATGGGCTTCGCTCGGCGCGCTGGGCCGGCGAGGCAACTATCCGCGCGGGCCGGTGTATCAAGGCACGATCATAGAGCGCCGACATACGCAAACGGTCGTTCAGACCAACATGGGCCGGCACCGCTGGTGCGAGACCTGTACCACGATCAAGCCGATAACACGGCCAATCCAGTCCACGCGGTCTGGCCGCAGCAGCGCGCCCGGCGAGAGAACTTCTTCACTGGCGACATGCGCCAGTTCGCCGACAAACACCTGAGCGAGCCCGTCGGCCTCATCGTTTGGGAGAATTCTAAACCGGGCTCGATTATCTTTACAGACGCTGAGTAATACTGACGTGTCTCGTAAGGCATACTGCTCAATATCGTCGACATCTAATTGATGCGATGTCTAGATTGGATTTGCTGACGGATACAGTACAATCGGTGTCCCTACTATCGCTTCTTGCAGTAGCGGAATTGGAAGTATCATCCGCATGCAATGCTTTCCAAAGCTGACTTTTCGTGATTATCTGTTTGCTCTGCGCGAGCCGAATTCTTCGTCGCGATTCAGACTTAACATCGCAGTCCATATGAGTTGGCGGCGAAACGTAGCGGAGAGGCAGATCTAAAAGGACAGTAGAGATGTCGTAGATATACGCCTTGAAGTACCGCGCTTCAACCGACTGAATTCAATTACATTACAAGGAGATGGAGCGAACGTTCGCGAGGCGCGCGGGGCATCGGCCCCGTGTGAATCGTATTGTGACACTCGAGTTCGTGCCAAGAGCCCCAAAATGAAATGTGTTCCCCAACTGCGCAAACAGCCCAAGCAAGCCCGCTCGGAATACTTGGTTGAGACAATACTCGAAGCCGCCGGCCGTGTCCTCGGCGAACGGGGTTACGCCGCCACCACGACAAATCTGGTTGCTGCCCGCGCGGGAGTGAGCGTCGGCTCGCTATATCAGTACTTCCCAAACAAGGATTCGCTAGTCGCGGCGCTGCATGAACGCCATGCCCGACAAATGGATGTCGCAATCGATCGGGCGTTGCTCGCCACCGAGCGGCAAAGCTTGCCGCCGCGGATCGCGGCGGTTGTCCGGGCCATGCTGCTCGCGCATCAGGACTCACCACAACTGCATCGCGTGCTCGAACAGGAGTTCCCGTTTTTCGACGCGCCGGCCGACCAGAGTCCGGCTGATCAATGCATCCTCAAGAAAATTCTCGGCCTGCTCGGCGATTACAGTGAACAGCTCTCGCCGCACTCCCTGGATTTGGCGGCGTGGATCATCATGACGGTCACCGGATCGCTGGTGCACGCTGCAGTGATTGATCCGCCGGCGGGCTTTACGCTCAGCACGATCGAAGCCGCGATTACACGAGTGGTACTAGGTTTTCTGACCTACGCTGATGATCCCGCCGAAGTGGACTGAGCGTTTGTCAAAATGGCGCCCCCGCCTTCATTCGAAGGCCTTGACTGTGCCATAAAAAGCTAAGTCGACGTGCCGAAAGAACTCGCGTTCGAGCCAACAGACATGGCCGCGACAGTTGGTGAACATACGGTGAGACACTATTTTCCAATAGGTGATGATCGGGGCCAACGGAAATTCATCCGCGTGGGGCGAGCGGCAAGCGCCGTAACTTCTCGTGCCGCTCCAGCAAGCGCTTCGCGGCGAAGTAACTTGGGTATTCGATAACCAGCCCGCCGACCTTTGCGCGGGTGTCACCATTTACGCGAGCCGCTTCGAAAGCGCCGATCTGACTCCGCGCTATCGCGACCTCTTTCGACGATGGCGTCAACGCATGATTGGTCAACTCGACGAGCCCAGGATTGACCACCGCCTTGGCCTTGTAGCCGATCGAACGCGAGACCCGCATGTCCGCCTGGGCACCTTCGGCGTCAGAGAACGTATAGGGACAATCAATCGGCACCACACCGGCTGCCGCGCATTCGAGCAGGAAGCGCGAGCGCGGGTACAACAGTTCGGTACCTTCGCGACTGCGATCGGCTCCCAGATCGACGACCATGTCTTCGGTGCCGACCAGCATCGCTTTGATCCGCTCGCTGCTATTGGCGACTGCGATGGAATTGACGATGCCGCGCGCGCTTTCGATGTTCGGCACGATCTGCGTTGAACCAACTTTAAGATTCAGTTCCCGCTCCAGCTGGGTAATTGCGCGATCGAGTTCGACGACCTGCTCCGCTTGCTCCACCTTCGACATCATGACGAAAGCCGGGCGCGCAGCCATCACTGAACGCAGGTCGTCGAGTCCGCAGGTCTCGAACGGATTCACCCTGACTGCCGTCATGATCCCCTGGCTACGCCACACGTTGTAAGCCTCGGCCGCGAGTGTGCGCGCTTGCGGACGACGTTCGGCTGGCGTGAAATCCTCGAGTTCTTGGACGATTACATCGGCGCCCGT
This sequence comes from Caballeronia sp. LZ024, assembly GCF_031451455.1. Classification (NCBI taxonomy): domain Bacteria; kingdom Pseudomonadati; phylum Pseudomonadota; class Betaproteobacteria; order Burkholderiales; family Burkholderiaceae; genus Caballeronia; species Caballeronia sp. LZ024. The sequence goes on from NZ_JARUXL010000002.1 coordinate 598,071, forward strand.
ACTGGGCGCATCGAGCAAGGACGAAAGGTCTGCACCGGGAACAAACAACCACGATCGCAACAAAGTGAAATCGTTATCTGGCAGAAAAGTCATGAAAGACCTCACGTTGGATAGAAGCGCGCGGAAGTGCAGGGAGCGCCGCACGCGAGACAAATCTAGAGCATGGCAAGGCCACCGTCGATCGGCAGCGTCGTGCCGGTCGCAAATGATGCGCGGCCTGACAGGAACCAAGCGATGGCATCGGCCGCTTCCTCTGCACGCCCCTCTCGCTTCAACACAGTCATACCGTGCAACCGGCCGAGTTCACCCGATCCTTCGGTGGTGCGGTCAAGCATCGGGGTGCGGATCACCGCTGGCGCCACGCAGTTGACGGTAATGCCGAGCGGGCCGAGTTCGCGCGCCAGAGTCTTGCTCATGGCGATAACCCCGCCCTTACTGGCGGCATATGCTACCGTGCCGGCAAGACCGCCGCCGCGAATGCCGGCGACACTCGACACGGTACAGATGCGCGAGCCCGGGCGCATCACGGTGGCAGCCTCGCGAATCGGCGTAAACGTGCCAACAACGTTGATCTGCATGACCTCGAGGATGCGGGCGGCCGACAACGCCGACCATTCGGTAGTGTCGACCACCCCGGCGCAAGTGGCAAGCGCATCAATCCAGCCGCGCCAGCGGATGATCGCGCGAAACGTCTCAGCCACGCCGGCTTCGTCGCAAAGATCAACCGCAAAGGCGCGAGCCCGCTCGCCGAATTCGTCGGCACGCGCCGATACGGCGCGTGCATCCCGATCAACGCAGGCAACGTCGAAGCCGTCACGCACCAAGGCATGCACCGTTGCCGCGCCGATGCCGCTTGCCGCACCAGTAACGACGGCGACCTCGCGGACGAAATGGGTCATGGTGGCAATTTCCCCAATGATGGTGCTGAATCAGCGTCGATTAGTGGCTAGCCGACTGAGCGCCGACTGCGCGCAGATCAGGGGCGAGCCAACCGTTCAGGTCATACTCGCTCATACATTGCTCGACAAACGCATGCATCTCGCTGCTGCGACCGGTGGCGTGCGCGATGTTGAAGGTGTCGATGCGGCTCTTCTCATAACTCCCCGAGTAGTTGATTTCGTAAAGTTCGTGGCGCGAGGCGAATTCGGAGCCGATTGCATCCCACAGTAATTTCATCAACTTAACGCGTTCGACCGAGTCAACGCCGTCCGACCCCCGCACATAGCGATCCAAATAGGAACGCTCCTCGGCCTGCGCGAAATCGGCGGCGTGCGACGGCAGATAAATTAGCGAACTGGCCACTGTCTTCCGGATCAGGTTGATGACCCGACTATACGAGTCGCCCGCGATCGAGCGGTAAGCGAGCGCCGACTCGATGTTTGGCAAGACGAAATCGTCTTTCCACGGATCGGCACGCCACGCCATCGAATCAGACAAGCTCCACAGCATGTGGCGCAAAGCAATCGCTTCGCCCACCGCGCCCTGCACGCCCTGAAAGCCCCTGGTGCCAGCCATCGAGACTGCTTTCAGGAACAGCCCACAAATGAAATCAAACTTAACAGCCAGACGGGTGCAACCGTGCATCAGCGTTCGACCGAAGAAGCCTGAATGTTCAACAAAGCGGTTCGACATCTCGACGCCGTACATGAAGACGTCCTCCCAAGGAATCAGAACTTTGTCGAACACCAGAATTGAATCGTTCTCGTCCATCCGGCTCGAAAGCGGGTGATCGAACGGCGTACCGGTGAGCGTCGCGTTCAATTCATATGACTGGCGGCAGATCAGCTTCACGCCGGGGGCGTTAGTCGGGACTATGAATACCGGTGAATACTTCTTGTCGCTGTACATCACGTTGTAGTGCGCCACGAAGGTAAAGTGCGTAAGCGCGGCGCCGGTTGCGACGACTTTCGCACCGCTCACGACTAGGCCCGCGTGAGTCTCCGCTTCGACGTGCACAAAAACGTCGGAATGGTTGGGATCGAGATGCCGGTCCACCGGCGGATTGACCACAGCGTGATTGATGAACGGTAGTCGGCGGCGCGCAATGTCGTACCAGCGCTGGGCATTAGCACCGTATTCGCCGTACAGCTCACGGTTGGCCCCGAAAGTGCCAATCCATGCAGCTTTGAAGTCGGGTGTGCGGCCCATCCACCCGTAGTTGATGCGCGCCGTCTCGGCTATCGCATCGCGCGCGCGTAGCTGCTCGTCGGCGGAACGCGGCGCCTGGAAGAAACGATGGCAGCGCATGCCACTACCGTCGTCCATCTCGGTAGTGAGGACGTCACGGCGTTTCGGGTCATGCAAAGCATCATAGAAGCGCGCAATCATCCGGGCAGAATTGCGAAAGGCCGGGTGTTCGACCACGTTTTCGACACGCTCCCCGTTCAGCCAGATCTCGCGACCATCGTTCAGGCTGGCGAGGAATTCGCTACCTGTGTACATTGCATTGTCGTGTCCTTGCCCAGCGAATGCCTCGACCATTGGTTCGATCTTCATTATATTACCCTCGTTAATGATTAGCATAACGTATATTGCTTTTCGGCGTTGCGAATCGATTATCGCGACTTCTACGTGTGAAAATGTGCATGCGGCTTAGCCATGCAGTTCCGTCATCGCATGGCTCAGGACAGGCATCAGTGAGAGAAAGCTTATGCGTCGCCGAGGACTACTGACAACTCGCATTTCTTATTTGAAGCAAATAGACGTCTCCAAACGAGCTCTGTCGCGAGCCGAAGCAGCGTACAATGCGTCATGGGCGCGCGCCAACACTGCGCGCCCGATGCCATCGTTCACAAGCATCATCCCCCACGCGCAACACAACATTAGCGGTTGGACTACTCGCATTCGTTATAAACGTAGTAAAGTTGGGGCCGCCTGAGAAAACGGAAAAATCGCTCGCTGGCGGTTGCCGACGCCCTTATCCAGAAGCCGCCCCCAATGACGACGCCATGAGCGTCGGAATTCAACTAGTCGATCGTCGACGCCACGCACGAAGCGGGCGTGAGCAACGACGTCATCACCGTATTTGACGCGCTGCCCGAGCAGGATTACGCCGACGCCGATGCCGTCGAGCAGTTGCTCGGCGGCAATGGCGGACCGGGTCTGTCGATCTAGGGCGCTCAGCTTGCGCCGAACACCACGCGTGAGCTTCCCTCGGTTTTTCGCCTTCCACAGGTCCCGAGTTATGCAGCAGCATCCGTGATCTGGTGAGCTTGATCCGGTTCTGCAGAAACTGAACCGGCGATACAAAGCCGAGCGACGGATGACGACGACTGCGGTTATAAAACACGTCCAGGTATTCGTCGTAGAGCGGGCTCCTTCGCTTTGGCATGCTACCCTGCTCTGGTGAAGGGTATGCGTTGCGTAAATGGATCGAGGCGTCGCCGAAACGCGCGACGGAAAGGCCGGCACGCCGACGTGCGAGCATGTGGATCAACGTCACGCACGCTTCGACTTGTGGTTACACTCGCAGTCTCCGGCTTCCCTCCTCGCGCTGGCCTCATGGACCTCAAGCAAATCCAGTATTTCGTCGCCCTCTTCGAGGATGGCTCCGTCACGCGCGCGGCCAAGCGCCTCAATATCGTGCAGCCCGCGCTCAGCATGCAGATCTCGAAGCTCGAAGCCGAACTGCGACAGACGCTCTTCGAACGCGGCCCGCACGGCATGGCGCCCACCGAAGCGGCGCGCCTCATGTATCGCCTTTACACGCCGATCATGCGCGACATCGACCACGCGCGGGAGCAGTTGAGCCGGCGCGACGTGATTATCACCGGTCGTGTTTCGCTCGGCATGGTGGCCTCGGAAGCGGAAAGCGTCTTGCCGGAGTCGCTCGCGAGGTTTGACGCGCTCTTTCCGCAGGTCGAGGTATCGGTGGCCGACGGCTTCAGCGCGCAACTCATTGATGCCGTCGAGGCAGGCCAGCTCGATGCCGCCATCATCAACAAGCCGCGCGGACGCCTGACGCTCGATGTCGAGCCGTTGCTGGCCGAGGAAATGGTGTTCGTAACGAGTGCTGTGCACGGCGTCGAGCTGCCGCAGGAGATCGATCTCGCGAACATATCCGGTGTCGAATTCGTGCTGCCGACGCGCCGCAACGGCCTGCGCGGCGCCCTCGACGCCGCGTTAATGGCTGTCGATATCGTCATCAAGCCAAAGTTCGAAGTTGATCTGCTCAGTTCGATCGTGCAGTTCGTCGAGCAGGGAAACATCGCGACGATTTTGCCGCGCGTGGTCGTGCAGCGCAAAGTGGATGAAGGCGTGCTGCGCGCCCACACGATCGCAGCGCCGCCGATCGTGCGGCACATCATCCAGGTCACGCATCCAAAGCGGCCGATCGGTCCCGCCGCGCAGGCGCTCATCGCAATCATCACCGACGAGATAAAGCGCGTGACGAGGGGCGTATCGGGGCAGCAAGCGCCTTAGTGCCCGCGTTCCAACGGTTCCCGCGCATTACTCGGAACATCGCTGCGCGTGCCGAACAGCGTGTCGCAGATCGGGAACGTCAGGTTGAAGTTCTGTGTCGCCATGACCTCGGGATCATGGTGCGTGGCGTGCAGACGCCGCACCGTGTTGACGAGTGGGACGCGATCGAGGAACGGGCTGTCGGTGAAGTGCGAGAGCGTGTGCAGTCCCTCGTACATCAGGAAGTATGCCGCCATCGTGAACAACGCGATGTAGCCTGCGTTGCGCGAGAACACGAACCCGATCACGAGCGCGAACGGCACGGCCGCCAGCACGAATGCAACCGGCGCAAACGGCGGAAACAGCAGCGCGCGCCAATGACGGTGGCCTTTGTATTCAAGCGTCACATGCGTGAAGAAGCGGTGATGGACCGCGCAATGGCGCTTGTAGATCATGCTGAAATACTTCGTCGGACGATGCAGCACGTAGCGGTGCGCCGCCCATTCCGCCCAATTACCGAACAGAAAGAGCGGAATGACCGCGAGCCATTCGACGAGCGTCGGCGCATGAAGCTGCATGAGGCAATAGACGATCACGCCGCCGGTGAAGAGCAATGTGAAGCCGAGGTGCATTTCGCCGCGATACCACCATGGCGTGGCGTCGACATACTCGTCACGAAACTTGTAGGAGCGCGCACGCACGTCTTCTTCGTATTTCATCGATGTCTCCGGCTGTTGTGTAAGGCGAGCGCCCGTTGGCGCGCGCCATCATGCTCAGTGAATCAGGTGGGAGTGCGCGCGGAACCGCCTTCGAGCTTGCCAAGCGTCTCGGGCACGACGAACGCGCCCACCAGGAAGACCACGCTGATCGCGCCGACGAAGATCGCCAGTGTCATCGGCAACTGGCTCGCGTCCTTCGCCACCAGCGACACGGCCGTCGGCATCATTCCGCCGATCGCGAAACCGATGTTCCAGGAGAGGCCCGTGCCGGTCGCGCGGATCGAGGTCGGGAAGCGTTCGTTCAGGAAGATCAGGATCGGCGCGTACCCCGCACTGCCGAGCGCGCTGAGAAGCACGGCATAGACGCCGACCATCATGATGCTGTCCGCGGTCGGCAGCAGCAGAAACAGCGCGGGCAAGGCGACGAGCCGGACCAGCCCGATCCACACGAACGTGCCTTTTCGACCGATGAACGTGCTCAGGTGCCCTGCCGCGATCGATGCGATCACCACCGCGACGCTGCAGATCATCAGGATCGCCGCGGCCGCACCGTTGGGTGCATGGCTAACTACCTTGAGGAACGTCGGCAGGTAGCCCGATGTCAGGTAGTAGCCGCTGCCGCCGCCAATCGTCAGGAGCAGGTTGACGAAGAGAATCTTGCGATAGTCGCGCGAAAATAGCGTCTTTAGCGGCGAGCGCACGACTTCGACGGGCGCGCTCTTAACCTGCGCGGTGGCCTTCGCAGCCTTTTCGGCGGCGAGCTTCTTCCACAGCGGCGACTCTTCAAGGCTGTTGAACACGAAGAGACCAAGCACCGAGCTGATGATGCCGGTGAAGAACATGCAGCGCCAGCCCCATACGTCGAAGGCATCGCCGGGGAAAAGCGCCGACATCGCGAGGAACGTGACTGACGCGAGCAGCGCGCCGAGCCCGGCCCCGCCGCCGCCGATCAGTCCCGACACCGCGCCGCGATACTTCGGCGCGACGGATTCCGTGCCGATCGTGTGCGTCGAAGCAACCACGCCGCCGACAAACACGCCTTGGATCAGGCGCAGCAGGAGGAAGAGAATCGGTGCGAGCAGACCGGCTTGAGCGACGGTCGGCAGCAGGCCGAACGCGGCAGTCGACAGGCCGACGCCGACCACCGCGACGATCATCGCGCCTTTACGGCCACGGCGGTCTGCGTAAGAACCGAAGAGCGCGGAGCCGAGCGGGCGCATCAGCAGTGTCACGGCGAACGATGCATAGACGGCGGCGAGAGAAAGCATCGCGTGCTCGGAGGGGAAGAAAAGACGCCCCACCACTGGCGCAACATACAACAACACGAATAGGTCGAACAAATCCAGTGCCCAGCCGAGGCACGAAGCTACCACTGCGCCCATCACCTGCCGCTGATCGACAGCGGGTGCGGCGGCGCCATTTTGCGCTGCTACGGACATTTCCATCTCCTTGAATGTCACCGGGCCATCTCTCGATTGACCCCGTGTTGAAGGCACGTTGTTGTGGCGTGCTCTTATTGCCGTTAAAGAAACTTGTCAGTGCGCGGCGGCGAGCGGCGTCGTTGTCGATGCGCTACCTGCGCGTCGTCTATTGACCATTGCGTCGGCGATCTTCTCCGCAATCATGATGGTCGGAATGTTGGTATTCGCCGAAGGTAGTCGCGGCATCAGCGATGCATCGACCACTCGCAAGCCACGCGTTCCGTGCACTCGGCCTTCGGTATCGGTCACGGCGCTGCGCTCGCGCGCGTCGCCCATGCGGCACGTTCCGCTCGCATGCCATACGCCGAAGACGTTCGCCCGGATGAAGTCCGCGAGGGCGCGTTCATCGGCGAGCAGCGCGGACATCCTGAGCCCGCCCGTGAAGAAGCGTTCGATCAGCAGGCGGCGGATCGGCGCAGGTGTATCGAGCAGCGTGCCAAGCACCGACGTCAGCAGCGCGTTGCCCTCGCCGACACGGCTCAGCGCCTTCACGCGCGGCGAAAAAGCCGCGGGAAAGAAATCACGCTGATCGTGACCGAGCCCCGACGCCGCGACGACCTTCGCGAGCATCCGTATGCCCACCGCGAGCCGATCGAGGTCGCGTTGATCGTCGAGCAAATTGAGCTCGACACGCGGTGCGACCGCCGCATCGGATGAAACGAGTTGCACGCGGCCGCGCGAATACGGCCGGTTGCACCACAGAAAGAAAAGACCGAGCCGGTTGCCCAGCGAATGCCATGCGGCGCGCGTCGCGCTCGACAGATACAGGTCCGACGACTCGCCACCATCGACGCCCGACGTGAATCGAGCCGCCGTCATGCTCGCGCGACGCCGAGAAAGCGGCATACGAAAGCGCGGCTCGAGAAAATGGCAGAACGTGAGCGACGGATGATCCTGCAAATTGCGCCCGACGCCCGGCAGGTCGACGAGGCATCCAATGCCGAACTCGTCGAGCTCATGCTTTGAGCCGATGCCCGCGCGCATCAGCAACGCGGGCGACTGGAGCGCGCCCGCGCAGATGACGACCTCATCGGCGTCCAGATGCACGCGCTCGCCGTTCGGCGCCACCGCGACCACGCCCTGCGCGGCGGTTCCCTCCATCACGATCCGCTCGACACGTAGATTCGAATACACGGTGAGATTGGGCCGCTTACGTGTCGCTTCGTCGAGGTATGCGACAGCGGTAGACACGCGCTTGTCGTCGATATTTGAGAACGCGCCTGGGAACAAGCCATCGCCGAACTCGGCATTCTGGTCTTGCAAGGTGGCGAAGCCGTTGGCGCGCAGACCGTCGGCGAACGCGTGACAGAATGGGGGCCAGTCTTCCGGCATGATGCGGCGGATCGGCACCGGGCCGTCGCTGCCATGCAACTCGCCGGTGGGGAAATTCACATCACGCTCGAGCTTGCGGAAATACGGCAGCACGTCGTCCCATCCCCAGCCCGCCGCGCCGTTCGCGGCCCACTCGTCGTAATCCCGCGGCAGACCGCGATTCGCCGACTGCACGTTGATGCTCGATCCGCCGCCCATCACACGGCCCTGCTCATACACGCGCGGCGCCGATGTCTTCGTCGCCTTGGCTTTCAGATCCGGCCAGATGTAGGTATCGCCGCAAAAGACGGGCATCGGATAGCTGTCGAGGATATGCGCGGGCACCGCACCCGGTGGCGTATCGGCGCCCGCCTCGATCAACGCGACGCGCAGCGACGGCACCGCCGACAGCCGATGCGCGAGCACGCATCCCGCCGATCCGCCACCAACGATCACGTAATCGAAACGTTCCATATGCCTGTCTCCTCGTCTTTTGCTGGCTTCTCAGGAACCGCGAAACACTGGCTTGCGCTTGCCATGGAACGCTTCGACTCCTTCACGGAAATCGTCCGAGGTTCGCAGACGGCTATAGCAATGCCCTTCGAGTTCGATGGCAATCGACAGCGGCGTATCTTCGGAATCGTTGAGCAGCTTCTTCGCCGTGCGTTGCGCGAGCGGCGAGAATGTGCGCAACTCGTCGACGAGCGCATCAGTGGCGGCTTCCAGTTCCGCATCCGGCACGCACTCGACCGCGATGCCCCACTCGTACGCCTGCTTGCCCGGAATGCGGCGCGAGCGCATCACGATGTCCTTGGTCCTGCCAACGCCAACCATCTGCTGCAGCCGCGCCGATCCGCCCGAGCCTGGAATTTGTCCGAGCTTCTGTTCGGGCAACGCATAGAACGTGGTCTCGGTCGCGATGCGGAAGTCACATGCAAGTGACAACTCGAAGCCCACGCCGAAGCAGAAGCCGCGATTGGCCGCGATCACCGGTTTCGAGCAGCGCGCGGGCGCGGCGATGTTCCAGGCGAGCTTCGACACATGCTCAGGCGATGCTTCGAGAAAGCCCTTGATGTCGCCGCCGCTCGAAAAGTGTTCGCCCTTTGCGCGCACGACGATCACCCGCACGCGATCGTCTTCGTCGAGCGCTTCGAACGCCGCGCGCAACTGGTCGCGCGCGTGCATCGAGATCACGTTGAACGGCGGGCGATGCAGGATGATGTCCGCGCGCTCGCGCCCGGCGTCGATCTCGATTGAGAAGCCGTCGAGGTCCTGAAGCAGCGCCTGGCCGCGATGGGTCAAGTCGGTCATGTTGATTTACTCCTTCGTGATTTCGGTGTGGTGTGCAGCGGATGCGGACGGACCGTCATCGCATTGATATTCGCCGGCGGACAGCTTGCGGCGGAGGATCTTGCCGACTGGCGACTTCGGAATGTCGTCGACAAACACGTAGTCGCGCGGCCGCTTGAAATTGACAAGGTCCGACTCGCGGCACCACGCGTCGAGCGCGGCTGAATCGACGTAGTCGCGGCGCTTGATGAACGCGACCACGCGCTGGCCCCAGCGCTCGTCCTTCACGCCCGCGACGGCCACTTCATCCACCGACGGATGCAGCGAGAGCACCGATTCGATATCGACGGGCGAGATGTTTTCGCCGCCGCTGATGATCATGTCGTCGACGCGCCCCGACACATAGAGGTCGCCGTCTTTGTCGAAGTAGCCCGTGTCGCCGGTAAAGTACCAGCCGTCGCGCAGCGACTTGGCGTTCGCGTCCGGACGGTTCCAGTAGCCTTCGAACGCTTCGTCGCCGAGCAGGTCAGCGATGATCTGGCCTTCCTCGTTCACCGCCGCGAGATCGTCGGGCGACTTCGCGTCGAGCTTCACAACGCGCAGTCGCGTGTTGATGCCCGCGCGTCCCGCGCTGCCCGGTTTTTTCGTCGCGTCCTGGTCGATGCTGAACGTGTAGACCTCGGACGAGCCGTAGTGATTGACGAACAATTCGGGCTCGAACGCGGCCGAGAGGCGCTTGAGCAGGCCATCGTTCATCGGCGCGCCCGCGAACCCGAGCTTCGTCACCGACGAGGTATCGGTGTTCGCGAACGCGGGATCGCCGAGCAGGTCGTGGTAGAGCGTCGGCACGAGGTACAGACACGTCAGTCCATGCTTCGCGATGGAGTCGAGCGCGAGCCGCGCGTTCCAGCGCCGCACACAGACGAAGAGACCATCGACGAGCGCCATCGAGAGCAGCGAGCGCACGCCCATCGTGTGATAGAGCGGCATTACCCCGAGCGTGCGTTCGCCGTGCCGGTACAGGTTCTGCGCGACATGCGCGAGCGCGCCCGCGCGTTCATGCCGGTGACGTCGCGGCACGCCCTTCGCCTTGCCCGTCGTGCCCGAGGTATAGAGAATCAGTGAGACATCGTCGGCGGTCGAGTGGGTCGTCTCGCCTGCGTGCGCGCGTTCGACCAGCAGCGCGTCAAACGAGGTCGTGCGGCCTTGGGCGTCGTCGAGTCCGATGCGCGGCACGTTCTGCGCCGCGCTGCTTTGCACGACGGCATCCGCGGACACGGGCTCGTAGACGATCGCCTTCACGCCCGCGTCGGTCACGCAATAGTCGAGTTCGTCGGGCTTGGCGCGCCAGTTGAGCGGCACGATTACGATGCCCGCCATCTGGCAGGCCCAGTGCAGCGTCGCCATTTCCCAGCGGTTCTGCAGCACGACGAGCAGCCGGTCACCAGGCGCTAGACCCAGTTCGCGTAAGCCATCGGCGACATCGAGAACGACGCGATGCCACTGTGCGTAGGTGAACTGCAAGTCGCCGTCGACGAGTGCGAGCGCAAGCGGGCTACGCTCGACGCTTTGCAGGAAGGTGCGGCCGAGATCAAGCATGCTCGACCTCCTCACTTTCTTCTCCGCAAATGCGGCCATTGCGACGCGCGGCCACGTCGAGCACCGCCTTGACGATCGGCGTATAGCCCGTACATCGGCAGATGTGCCCCGAGAGCATCTCGCGCACCTGTTCCTCGCCAGGGTCGGGCACGCGTTGCAGATAGTCCGCGCACGACATCAGAATGCCCGCCGTGCAAAAGCCGCACTGCAACGCGTGATGCCGCTGGAACGCCTGCTGTAAGTCGCCGAGCGTCTGGTCGGGCGCGAGGCCCTCGACCGTATCGACGCGCCGTCCGTCGACTTGCACGGCGAGCATCAAACAGGACCTCGCCGCGACGCCGTCGATATGCACAGTGCACGCGCCGCACACGCCATGCTCGCAGCCGACGTGCGTACCGGTCGCGCCGAGTTGGTGCCGGATGAAGTCCGACAGCAGTTCGCGCGGCTCGCAATGACCGCTGCGTTCGCGGCCATTAAGCGTCAGCGTAACGCGTTGCGCTTCGCCTTGCCGCATGATGTTCATCGATGTCTTGCTCACTTCGCCTCCTCGATCACCCGCCATCCGAGTTGCCGGACCAGATGCCGGCGGTATTTCGCGCTGATGTGGACGTCGTCCTGCGCGCCCAGCTTCCAGCTCAGATCGTTCAGTGCGCCGCGCAGGTCGTCCCCTGAGAGGCGCGGCCAGCGTTCGACCATCGGCCGGTCCGCGACGCCACCCACCGCGATGCGGATCGCGTCGTCCGTCACGACCGCCGCGCACGCGACCATCGCGAAGTCGCCGTGGCGCGCCGAAAATTCGGTGAACGCGTAGCGCTCGCCCGGCTTCTTGAGCGGAAAGCGCACGGACTCGACGAGTTCGTCCGGCTCGCGCGCCGTCATCAACATGCCTTGAAAGAAGTCCTGCGCCGCAAGCACGCGCTCTTTCTTCTTCGAGCGCAGCGTCACGTCGCCGCCGAGCGCGGCGAGCACGAGCGGCAGTTCGGCGCTCGGGTCCGCATGCGCGATCGAACCGCATACGGTCCCGCGATTTCGGATCTGAAAATGCGAGATGTGCGGGAACGCCATCGCGAGCATCGGCACTTCGTCGCGCAAGGTCTTGCGCCATTCCACGCTGCCTTGCGTCGCCGCCGCGCTCACGCGCAAATGCTCCGTCTTGTCGTCGGCATGAACCGCGTTCAGCTCTTCGGTGCGCGAGATGTCGACGAGCACGCGAGGTTGCGCGAGCCGCATGTTGAGCACCGCCATCAGCGACTGGCCGCCCGCGAGCACGCGTGCGTCCTCGCCGAATTGCGCGAGTGCATCGAGGGCATCGTGCGTCGTCATGGCGCGCAGATAATCGAACGGCGCGGGCTTCATGCGCGGCTCCTGAAGCGCGCGATAAAGCGCGATAGCCATGAACCGCCCGCTTGTACCGGCCGGCCGGCGGCCTGTCGCCCGAGCGATTCGAAGAGTTGTTTCAACACCACCTTCGCCGCGCCTTCGAGCATCCGTCCGCCCACCGCCGCGACCTTGCCCGACACCTGCGCTTCGTAGTCATAGGAGAGCCGCGTGCCGTGCTGGGTCGGCGTAAGTTCGACGAGGCCGTTGCCGCGCGCGCTGCCGAGCGGCGAAATACCCGCGCCGGCAAGACGCAGCCGATGCGGCGCGTCGATTTCCGACAAGCCGATGCGCGCCTCGAAGCGCGCCTTGATCATGCCGACGCCGACTGTCACATCCGCGCGATACTGGTTCGGCGCAGTCTCTTCGAGCGCATGGCAACCGGGGATGACCTTCGCGAGCGCTTGCGGATTCAGCAAGACGGCGAAGACCGCTTCGGGTGTCGCGGGCAAATCCACCGTGCCTTGCGCCGTCAGCGCCTTGCCGCCCGGCGTCGCGGGCTTCTTCGCGGGCGCATCGCGCAGCTCGGGCCGCGACGGCTCCGGATCGTCGATGCCGATCAGCGCCATTACCTTCGCGGGCGTGAGCGGCAGGCGGATATCGTCGACGCCGAGCGCATCGGCGACAGCATTCGCGATGCACGGCGGCGTGCTCATGTTGTTGCCCTCGCCTAAACCCTTCGCCCCGAGCGGCGTGAACGGCGACGGCGTCTCCAGATGCACGATGAGCGGATCGGGCACTTCGCATGTAGTCGGCATCAGGTAGTCGGCAAGCGTGCCTGACTGGAAGCTGCCGTCCGCGCCATAGCGGAACTCTTCCATCAACGCCGCGCCGAGTCCTTGCGCGAACGCACCGCGAATCTGGCCGTCGGCGAGCGCAGGGTTCAGCAACGTGCCCGCATCATGCGCGGTCACATAGCGGTCGATGCGCACGCGACCCGTCGCGCGATCCACTTCGACGCCGCACATATCGAAAGCGAATCCATACGCCGCCGACGTGTTGATGCGATCGTTCTCGTCGGGCGCTTCCATGTTCGGCGGCGTCCAGAATACGGTCTCGCGCAAGCCCGGTTCCTCGCCTTCGGGCAGGAGCGCAGGCGCCCAATGCGGTGCGTTGCTCGCGACGCGCGCAAACAGCAGCGCGCGATCCTCGGCGCCCTTCGGATAGACGCGCGCGGCATCGAAGCAGACGTCTTCCGGCGCGCAGCCGAACTGCTTCGCGACGATGCGCGAGAGCTTGTCGCGCACCCGCATCGCGGCCAGATGCACGGTGCCGGCGACCGCTCCCGCGAAACGACTCGAATAATTTCCCGACGCGACTGACCACGCGTCCTTGTGAGTATCGAACTCGACGTTCACGACGATGTCTCTCGGATCGAGCCCGAGCACATCCGCGACGACTTGCGCGCATACGGTCATGTGTCCCTGCCCTGCCGGCGTCGACGCCACCGTGACGACCACGCCGCCGAGCAGATCGACACTCACGGTCGCGCTCGCGATCGCGCCGCTCTTCGGCCCGGCCTTCTTGCGCGCGTCGGCGGGCATCACGGTCGTGATGTAGCCCATGTTCGACACGGACGGCTCGACAATCGCCGCGAAGCCGATGCCGTACAACCGCCCTTCGTTGCGCGCCGCCTCGCGCCGCGCGACGAGTTCGTCGTAGCCGCCGTCCGCGAGCGAGCGCCGCAACGCTTCCTGATAGTTTCCCGAGTCGAGCAGCGCGCCCGCTGCCGCGCGATAGGGAAACGCATCGGCGGGAACGAAGTTGCGGCGATACACGTCGAGCACGTCGAGCTTCAATTCGATCGCGATGCGCTGCATCAGCCGTTCAAGCGCGAAGTAGACCTGCGGGCCGCCGAAGCCGCGCACGAGTCCGGTCGGGGTCTTGTTGGTCAGCACGACGCGGTTGCGCACGACAAGGTGGTCGATGGCGTACGCGCCCGTCAGGCAGCCGTGCATTCGGTAGAAGGTCGCGGGTTCCGGCGCGCGCACGTAGCCGCCGACATCTTCGAGTTGATCGTAGGAAAGCGCGGTGATGCGTCCATCGTTTTCGACTGCGGCTTCAATCGTGGAGAAGCGCGCGGTGGCCGACGTTGCCGCGCTCAGATGCTCTAAGCGGTCCTCGACCCACTTCACCGGCGAACCCGCCTTGCGCGACGCGAGGCACATCAGCACGACATACGGAAAGACGGCCTGCTTCACGCCGAAGCTGCCGCCCGAGTCGCGCGGCGCCTTGTGGCGCAGCCGATTCGCCGGCACGTTGAGCGCCATTGCCATCACGGCGTGCAGCGAGAACGGACCCATGAAATTGGAGGTGACGTCATAGCCTTCGTCGCCCGACAGATACTCCGCGATCACCACGCCGCATTCGATCGGCGCACACGTATTGCGAGGATAGTGCGCGACGAACTTCACGCGATGCGGCGCCGCTTCGAACGCGGCCTCAGGATCGCCATAGCGGAAGTGCCGGTCGCTGATCACGTTCGTGCCGACGCGTTCATGCAAGACCGCCGCATCGTCGTTCATCGATTGCTCGATCGACGTGACCGGATCAAGCATCGCGTATTCGACCTTGATGAGATCGAGCGCATCTTCGGCGAGCGCGCGCGATTCCGCCATCACGACCGCCACTGGCTCGCCGACATAACGCACGCGATCCATCGCGAGCGACCATTGTTCCATCGGCGACTTCACGCCAACGACAAACGGCCGCGACCATGGGCGCAAGTCGTCACGGGTGAGGACGGCGCGCACGCCGGGCAACTTCGACGCGGCTTGCGCATCAATCGAGACCAGCTCCGCGTGCGCGTGTGGCGAGCGCAGCACGGCGGCGTGCAGCGTGCCGGGCTTCACCGCGATGTCGTCGCCGTAGCGTCCGCGGCCAGTCAGGATCGCGGGATCTTCGAGGCGCTGCATCGAGCGGCCGACGTGGCGCTTGGCAAGCGGCTCCTGCTCCGCGCCTGCGTCGATGTTTGCGAAAGCGGTCTCGCGCTGATTCATCGTGCGGCTCCTTCGTCACGGCTCGCAAACCCGTCCGCGAGGCCGCTCCAGCGGCGCGCGATCTCGCCATGCTCGATGCCGAACAAATCCAGAATGCGGCCGACCGTGTGATCGACCACGTCGTCGATCGTCTTCGGATGCGCGTAGAACGCGGGTACCGGCGGCATCACGATCGCACCCATCTCGGTCGCGAGCATCATGTTGCGCAGATGAGCGAGGTTGAGCGGCGTTTCTCGCGCCACTAGCACGAGGCGGCGGCGCTCCTTGAGCATCACATCGGCGGCGCGCGTGAGCAGATTGTCGGCGAAGCCGTTGGCGACGCCCGCAAGGGTCTTCATCGAGCAGGGAGCAATCACCATGCCGTTCGTGACGAACGATCCGCTCGCCACTGCCGCGCCGATATCGCGCACGTTATGGACGACGTCTGCGAGCGCATCGAGGTCGCCGCGTCCGAGTCCGAGCTCCTGCGCGGCTGTAACGGCGCCCGAAGCCGACACGATCAGGTGCGTCTCGTAGGTGCCAAGCCGGCGCAATGCGGCGAGCAGGCGCACGCCGATCGCCGCGCCGCTTGCGCCCGAGATGCCGACGACGATGCGCGACTTGTTGTGCTCAGCCATGATCGCGGCTCAAGTAGGCATCGAACGCGGCGTTGTCCGCGGCGACGAGCGCGTTGAGGTCAACCGTGTTCTGGCCCGGAATGCGAACGCGTGTGAAAACATGCTCCGGGTAGACCACGGGCCGCGTCGCATCGAGACCCATCTTCGCGCTCACACCTTGTAGATGCGGCGGCGCGTCCGCCGGCTGGCCGACCGTCGTCGAGGGATCGAGAGGCGAACCCTGCGCGCCTTCGATCACGACGAGATCGCGATCCGCCTGAAAGCGCGTCGCGATTGCCCATTCGATCTCGGCGGGATCGTGCACGTCCACATCGGTATCGACGACGACGACCTGCTTGATGTCGTAATGCGCGCCGAACGCGCACAGGATCACGTTCTTCGCTTCGCCTTCGCGCTTCTTTTCGAACTGCACCCAGAGGTGATAGCGGCATACGCCGCCCACCGACAAATGCACGTCTGTGACGCCCGGATGGCTGCGTTGCAGATGCGCGAGCAGCGTCGCTTCACGTGGAATGGCGCCGAGCAGCAAGTGCTCCATCTCGGCCGGCACGATCGTATGAAAAATCGGATCGCGGCGATGCGTGAGCGCTGTGACTTCGATCACCTCGCGCGCTTCCTTCGCGCTGTAGTACTTCGGAAACTCGCCGAACGGGCCTTCCGGCTCGCGCACGTTAGGCAGGATGCGTCCTTCGATGACGATCTCCGCGAACGCCGGCACATGCACATTGCTCGTTACGCACTTCACGACCGGCAGTGGCGCGCCATGCAGCGCGCCCGCGATTTCCAACTCGTCGTGATCGATCGGCGTGATCGCCTGCGAGGCGAGCATCGTCAGCGGATCGACGCCGATGGCGACCGCCACGTCGAGCGCATCGCCCGCTTCCTCGGCGGCTTTCTGGAACGCGTGCAGGTGGCGCGGTAGTAACAGGATCGCCATGCGGTCGTGGCCGTGCACCTGGATGCGGTTGATCGAAACGTTCTGCACACCCGTGCGCGGATTGCGCGCGATCACGAGACCCGCGGTGATGTACGGGCCGTTGTCGTGCTCGCTGTGCGTGGGGATCGGCAGCAACGCGTGCAGGTCGATGCCATTCGTATGAATGATCTGCTGACAGGGCGCGTCCGCTCGATCGACCACCCTGGATGCGATCGGCTGTGCGGCCGCCGCCGAGAAGCGCGCGAGCAGGCCTGCTTCATCGACGCCCATCGCTTCCGCAATCCAGCCGCGCTTCGACATAAAACCGGAGACGACCGGCATGTCCTTGCGGCCGGGCTGCGTGAAGAACGCGGCCTGCGTGCCGTCGAGACGCTTGGCAATCGCGGCAAGTTCGTGCTCGAGCGCCACCGGCCGGTCGATGGTCGCCATGCGGCCGGTCGTCGCGAGATGCGCGAGCCAGTCGCGCAGCGTGAGCGTTGCCGTCTCTGAGCGATTCGAAGCCCACGGAAGACGGGTTGGGAAGGTGCCGTGCGTCGCGGCATCGCGAGTGTTCATCTGCGTCTCCATCGATTCCCTGCGTTTTCCGGCCAAAGCACCGCTGCAAGGATTGAAATGAAGCGTAGCGACATCGCGTTATAACTTCTAATACTGTTTTTTGATGCCAGTAATCATTCATGCTGATATCAGTATTAGCCCCGATGACACCGGCCGTTCGGATCGATATCAATAGACCCCTGACGCCGCACCGCACTGCAAGCGCCGTGGGAAATGGCCCGTAGGGCGCGTTGCAGCCATAATCTGATAATGTAGTCCGATGCCATAAGACTCGCTGATAGGCTATGGAAACGAAAATGGACCTCAAGCAAATCCAGTACTTCATCGCGCTCTTCGAGGACGGGTCCGTCACGCGCGCGGCCAAAAGGCTGAACATTGTGCAGCCCGCGCTCAGCATGCAGATCGCGAAGCTGGAGGAAG
The DNA here is from genome assembly GCF_031451455.1 of Caballeronia sp. LZ024. Classification (NCBI taxonomy): domain Bacteria; kingdom Pseudomonadati; phylum Pseudomonadota; class Betaproteobacteria; order Burkholderiales; family Burkholderiaceae; genus Caballeronia; species Caballeronia sp. LZ024. The sequence goes on from NZ_JARUXL010000002.1 coordinate 615,777, forward strand.
AGCTACATCAGCAATTGTTCGAGCGCGGCGCGCACGGCATGGCGCCGACCGCTGCCGGACGCCTGATGTATCGCCTCTTCCTGCCGATCATGCGCGACCTCGCGCACGCGCGGCAGCAGCTTCAGCAGCGCGACGAAGTGGTGACGGGGCACGTGAGCATCGGGCTCATCGCCTCAGTGACGGAGAGTGTGCTTGCCGATTCCCTTTCGCGCTTTCATGCGCGTTATCCGCATGTCGAAGTGACGGTGGCGGACGGCTTTACCGCGACTTTCATTGACTGGGTCGCGGGCGGGCAACTCGATGCGGCCCTCATCAACAAACCCCGCTCGCGCCTGTCTCTCGATTCGCAGACGTTGCTCGATGAAGAAATGGTGCTGGCGACGAGCGTCGAGCACGGTCCTGACCTGCCGCACACGATCGAGCTCGCGCAGTTGCCCGAACTCGAACTCGTCTTGCCGACCAAGCGCCACGGCTTGCGCGGCGTGCTCGATACCGCCGCACAGCATGAAGACGTGCTGCTCGCGCCGCGCTTTGAAATCGACGTGCTCAGCACGATCGTGAAGCTCGTCGAGAGCACTCGCTTTGCGACGATCTTGCCGCGCATCGCCGTCGGCCGGGCCGTTCAGCGTGGGACGCTGCGCGCGCATCCGATTCTCGCGCCGCGCATCGTGCGCCATATCGTGCGCGTGAGCCATCCGCGCAGGCCGCTGTCCGCCGCGGCCGAGGCGTTGATCGAAATCATCGCTGACGAACTGCACCGCGTGTCGAACGCATCCGGCATGAATGCCACTCTTGTCCCAAAGGAAACCGCATGAACGCATCACACTGGATTTCCGGCGCATGGGTCGGCGTGCCGTCCGTCCACAGCATCGATCCCGCTACCGGCGAAAGTATCGGCCAGTTCGCCGACGGCGGCGCACCGGAAGCCGATGCGGCCATCGCCGCGGCACGGCACGTGTTCGACCGCACGACGTGGGCGCAGGACGCGCGCCTGCGTCAGGACGTGCTACTCGCATGGGCCGCCGCGCTCGATGCGCAACGCGAGCCGCTTGCAACCCTCCTCACGCGCGAAAACGGCAAGGCGATCGCGCAATCGCGCGGCGAGATCGCAGGCGCGATTTCCGAAGTGCGTTATTACGCGGGACTCGCTCGGCACGTCGCGGGGCACGTGCTGGAACCCGAACCGGGAACGATCTCGACGATGCTGCGCGAAGCCGCTGGCGTGGCCGCCATCTTCGTGCCCTGGAATGCGCCCGCGGTGTTGCTCGTGCGCTCGCTCGCGCCGGCGCTCGCCGCCGGCTGCACCGCAATCGTCAAGGCGGCGGCGCAGACCCCGCTGGTCATCGCGGCCATGCTGCGCTGTTTCGAGCAGACCACGCTGCCGAAGGGCGCAGTGAACCTCGTCAACGAGGTCGGTTATGCGGCGGGCGAACGGCTGGTCGAATCGCATGACGTCGACGTGGTGAGTTTCACCGGATCGACCGCGACGGGCAAAAAGATTATGGCCGCCGCCGCCGAAAGCATGAAGAAGCTCTCGCTGGAACTCGGAGGCAAGTCGTGCTGTGTCGCCTTCGAGGATGCGGACGTCGCCGCGATCGCGCCGCGTATCGCGCGCGCTGCGACGATCATCTCGGGTCAACAATGCACTGCTGCGCGCCGGGTGCTCGTGCATGCCCGCCGTGCGGCCGAGATGCGCGAGCATCTGACGCGCGCGCTCGAAGCGCTGAAAGTGGGCGAAGGCATCAATGAGGCAATGGACATCGGTCCGCTAATCGACGCGGCCACGCGCGACGCGGTCGATCAAACCATTGCCCGTGCCTGCAACGAAGCCGATCGCGTACTGCTGCGCGGCAAGCGCTCGGGGCATGCGTTCCTGTCGCCGACGCTTGTCGAACACAGCGACCCGAAAGGATTCTTCTGCCAGGAGGAAATCTTCGGACCGTTTGTCACGCTGGAGACATTCGACACTGAAGCGCAGGCAATCGAGAAAGCCAACGACACCGTATTCGGCCTATCCGCGAGCGTGTGGACGCACGACGGCGCTCGCGCCTATCGGATCGCGCGCGCGTTGCGCAACGGCACGGTGTGGATCAACGATCACAACAAGCTCTTTGCCGAAGCGGAAACGGGCGGATACCGGCAAAGCGGTCTTGGCCGCCTGCACGGCTACGATGCGCTCGCCGACTTCACGGAGATCAAGCACATCTGCATGCCGGCAGGCGTCGCCGATGGCGTAACACCGCTACGTTGAGGACGTTGGCGGGGGTCGATTCCTCCTGCTTTCCAACGCAGAGACACCCGAATGGCCGGCGCCGAAAATTGGGGTGGCAGCTACTCAATCGCCCCATGGGAGCGAAGCCCGAGGTTCCGCGCGGTCCATTGTGCCGACAGGCCGTCGGCCTGTTCATGGCTCACTGCCGGGACTCGGAAGAAGACGACAGACGATCGGTCTGCGGATAGTCCACGTTCGTGGGGCGCAGTCAACCTTCCGCGACCGCAGACCACGACGACGAGCGCCCGGGCTATGGCAAGTCGGCGAGCCTGATCGCGCGGCGCTCAATCCATTCTCTATCACGGGATATGTCGGCGCGAGGAACGAGAACTCCGGCGAGACACGTCAGGCTCAGGATCAGCGACAGTCGGAGCGCTCGAAGAAAAGACTGCTCCATAATCTTTTCCATCGATAGGACCGCAGGCAAGATCGCTTGGCCGGCCAGCGGTCACCAAAGATGCATGCGCTCGTGAGGGTCAGTCAAGCTCCCTCGTGAGTTCCGGCACCGCGCTGAACAGATCGCCGACGAGGCCGTAATCGGCAACACCGAAGATCGGCGCTTCAGCGTCCTTGTTGATCGCGACGATGACTTTCGAGTCCTTCATCCCAGCCAGATGCTGGATCGCGCCCGGGATGCCGACTGCCACATATAACTGCGGCGCGACGATCTTGCCGGTCTGCCCGACTTGATAGTCGTTCGGGACAAAGCCCGCATCGACGGCTGCACGCGA
>NZ_JARUXL010000003.1:0-285769 GCF_031451455.1 Caballeronia sp. LZ024
CGCCGCTTGTCCCCAATGGTGCTTGGCATCCATCGGCACGACGAAGAGCGTCCACGCGTATTGCAGATTCGCGACCAGGCCCATGCAGATGATGCCGATGACGAGCTGGGCCCAACGATTCGGGCTTTTGGCCGCTCGTAGGGGGTCAGGGGTAAAGGTGTTTGCCATGTCTGTACGTCTCCTTTATTGACCCAAGTCGGCGCTTTAGCGCTCTGCCCGGGTCCCATGCAAGATGGTTGCATTGTTGCGCTCGATCGGCGCCCTGGATGCAATTGAGCGGGTGATCTGTCTGTGCGGCGGGTCCTCGACGTTTGGAAGAGTTGAAGAAAACCGGGCCAGTGCAGCCCTTAGGAAGCGCTTGCCTTGGCTTCGAGTTCCGTGATGCGTTTGCGCAAATCGCGCTCTTGCTGGAAGCGTTCCGTCTCGTCGCGAATCACCGCGACGATGCCCGACACCGCGTTGTCCGGCGCATGCAGCAGCGCGACGGTAAACGCGATCGACATCGAGCGGCCTTCCTTGTCGACGGCAGGCACGCGCAGCACGTCATGGCCGTAACGCGTCTGACCCGTCGCCATGGTTTTTTCATAACCGGTCCAGTGACGTCCGCGAAGACGTTCCGGGATGATGATGTCGAGCGACTTGCCGAGCGCTTCGTCCTGCGTGAAGCCGAACAAGCGTTCTGCCGCCGGATTCCACAGGATGATGGCGCCGGCTGCATCGGCGATCACGATTGCGTCGCCGATGGCGTCGATCAGTTGCCCAACATCGATGGCGCTATGTTGCGAGGTGCTGGTCATATGTGGGTCGCCATGTTCTGATGCTGCGATTCAATGCATCGCACCGGCCGCCATGCTGGCCGGCCGGTGCGAATTCCGCTTCAGACTGCCTGTGCCTCACGCAAGCTGGCGATTTCCTCGTTGCTGTAGCCGAGGCTTGCGAGCACTTCGTCCGTGTGCTCGCCGAGTAGCGGCGAACCCGTGATTTCCGGCTTCAGGTCCGAGAACTTGATCGGGCTGCCGACCGTCAGGTACGTACCGCGCTCCTTGTGCGGCACTTCCGTGATCGTGCCGCTCGCGCGCAGCGATTCGTCGGCGGCCAGCTCCTTCATGCTCAACACCGGCGAGCACGGGATGTCGAACTTGCGCAGGATGTCGACCGCTTCGAACTTCGTCTTGTCGGCCAACCACTCTTCGATGGTCTTGAAGATTTCGAAGATATGCGGCTGACGCGCCTTCGGCGTGTTGTAGTCCGGATCTTCGATCCATTCCGGCTTGCCGAGCGCGCGGCAGATCGGCGCCCACGCGTGGCCCTGGATCGTGAAGTAGATGTACGCGTTCGGGTCCGTTTCCCAGCCCTTGCACTTCAGCACCCAGCCCGGCTGGCCGCCGCCGCCGGCATTGCCGCCGCGCGGTACGACGTCGCTGAACGTGCCGTGCGGATACTGCGGATACTCTTCGAGGTAGCCGAGGCGGTCGAGGCGCTGCTGGTCACGCAGCTTCACGCGGCACAGGTTCAGCACGCTGTCCTGCATCGACACCGCCACCTTCTGGCCCTTGCCCGTCTTCTGGCGGCCCATCAGCGCGGTCAGGATGCCGATCGCGAGGTGCATGCCGGTGTTGCTGTCGCCGAGAGCCGCGGCGCTGACGGTCGGAGGACCGTCCCAGAAGCCCGTCGTCGATGCCGCGCCGCCCGCGCATTGCGCCACGTTTTCGTAGACCTTCAGGTCGTCGTAGTGGTGGCCGTCGCTGAAGCCCTTCACCGAGGCGACGATCATCTTCGGATTCAGCTCGCGGATCGTGTCCCACGAAAAGCCCATCCGGTCGAGCGCGCCCGGACCGAAGTTCTCGACCAGCACGTCCGATTCCTTGATCAGCTTCTTGAGCACTTCCTTGCCTTCCGGCTTCTTGGTGTCGAGCGTGAGGGATTTCTTGTTGCTGTTAAGCATGGTGAAGTAGAGCGCGTCGACATCCGGAATGTCGCGCAACTGGGTACGCGTCACGTCACCGGCGCCGGGCCGCTCGACTTTGATCACGTCCGCGCCGAACCAGGCAAGCAACTGCGTACACGCCGGACCTGCCTGAACGTGCGTGAAATCGATGATCTTGATGCCTTCAAGCGGCTTCGTCATGGCTTCTGTCTCCTGACAGCTTTGGTTGAATGAGGACTTCCCGAACCTTCGTGTGATATACAATATTCCATACATCGTATTCGAATAATCAACGTTAACCCGCTTAGGGTTTCCCGTAGCGATCGAAACTCGACAAATACGACGGATGTGATAGCTTGATAAATATTGTGTCTGTAATACTGTATATCACCACGAGACAACAACACCCGCCGTTAAGGAGACGTCATGGCAGATGTGCTTGAGATCACCCCGCAGGCCGCGCAGGCGGAAGACACGCAGAAGCAAACGGACGGGTTCCACCTCGTCATCGATGCGCTGAAACTGAACGACATCGACACGATTTTCGGTCTGGTCGGCATTCCGATCACGGACCTGGCGCGCCTCGCGCAAGCCGAGGGCATGCGCTTCATCGGTTTCCGCCACGAGCAGCACGCGGGCAACGCCGCGGCAATCGCCGGCTATATGACGAAAAAGCCCGGCATCTGCCTGACGGTGTCGGCGCCGGGCTTCCTGAACGGCCTGACCGCGCTCGCGAACGCGACCACCAACTGCTTCCCGATGATCCTTATCAGCGGGTCGAGCGAGCGTGAGATCGTCGATTTGCAGCAGGGCGATTACGAAGAGATGGATCAGTTGAACGCCGCGAAGCCGTATGCGAAGGCCGCATATCGCGTGCTGCATGCGGAGGACATCGGCGTGGGCGTGGCGCGTGCGATTCGCGCCGCCGTGTCGGGCCGTCCTGGCGGCGTGTATCTTGACCTGCCGGCGAAACTGCTCGCGCAGACCATCGACGCGGTGAAGGCGCAGCAGTCGCTCATCCGCGTGATCGATGCAGCGCCGGCGCAGTTCCCGGGACCGGAATCGGTCAAGCGCGCACTCGACGTGCTGAAGGGCGCGAAGCGTCCGCTGATCCTGCTCGGCAAGGGCGCAGCCTACGCGCAGGCCGACGACGAGATTCGCGCGCTGGTCGAGCAGACGGGCATTCCGTATCTGCCGATGTCGATGGCGAAGGGCCTGCTGCCCGACACGCATGCGCAGTCGGCATCGGCGGCGCGCTCGTTCGTGCTGGCCGAAGCCGATGTCGTCGTGCTGATCGGCGCGCGCCTGAACTGGCTGCTCTCGCATGGCAAGGGCAAGACCTGGGGCGCTCCGAAGAAATTCGTGCAGATCGACATCTCGCCGACCGAGATCGACAGCAACGTGGCGATCGCGGCGCCGGTGATCGGCGATATCGGTTCGTGCGTGTCGGCGCTCCTCGGCGGCATCGACGCGAGCTTCCCGAAGCCGTCCGCCGAATGGACCGACGCGATCAACGAGCGCAAGAGCAAGAACCTCGCGAAGATGGCCGCGACCCTCGAAAAGAATCCGTCGCCGATGAATTTCCACAGCGCCCTGCGCGCGATCCGCGACGTGCTGAAAGAACATCCGGACATCAACGTCGTGAACGAAGGCGCGAACACGCTGGACTATGCGCGCAGCATCATCGACATGTACCAGCCGCGCAAGCGCTTCGACTCGGGCACGTGGGGCATCATGGGCATCGGCATGGGCTTCGCGATCGGCGCGGCGGTGACGAGCGGCAAGCAAGTGGTCGCGATCGAAGGCGACAGCGCGTTCGGCTTCAGCGGCATGGAACTGGAAACGATCTGCCGCTATGACCTGCCGGTCTGCACGATCGTCTTCAACAACAACGGCGTGTATCGCGGCACCGACGTGAATCCGACTGGCGGCAAGGACGTTGCGCCGACGGTGTTCGTGAAGGACGCGCGCTACGACAAGATGATCGAAGCGTTCGGCGGCATCGGCCACCACGCGACGACGCCGGACGAATTGACGAAGGCGCTGAAGGAAGCCATTGCATCGGGCAAGCCGACGCTCATCAACGCTGTGATCGACGAAGCCGCCGGCACGGAGAGCGGACGTCTCACGAACCTGAATCCGCAAAGCGCGGCCATGAAGAAGTAAGCGACGGCGCGGGCCAAGGCTCGCGCGCAATGACGGGATGGCCCGCGAGTCTCACGGCTCGCGGGCTTTTGCGTTTGGGTTCCAGCGTGCATTCGCAGTATCTGCTTACCCATAACGACGGAGCGATCGGCAAGCGTCACTGAACGTGAATTCTGCGGGGGACGATTGGCGCGCCATGCAGGCGGCCGGGCGGCCGCTTGCGTCGGCCGTTTGAGGGAAACGAATGCGTGCGCCTAGCGGGCCCGCTGGATGAGATCTTGCGCTTCCTGCGTCGCCATGCCGGCGTACAGTTCGGCCCATTTGCCGAGCAGCGCGCGGTCGTTGGTCAAGAAGAGCGGCGCAATGGCCCAGCTCACCACCTTATCTCCGGCGCGCGCCGTTTCGAAGATGCGCAACTCTTCGTCCGTACTGATGCCGGCCTTCACGAGTTCGTCATACGACGCAGGCGTGTCGAATTCGACTTCATGCGGCGGCACGCCGTACAAAATGGCGAGCGTATTGCGGATCTTGCGCGACGCGTGATCGCGGCTCGGCGCCAGCACGAACACGACGCCTTCCATCGGCCCGTATGCGAACGTGCGATACAGATCGCGTTTGTTCAAAGCTTCTTGCTGAGTTGTCATCGAATACCTCCGGCTCAACGGGCCATCGATTCTTGGCTAGGATCGATCGACATCGAGTCGACGCTGCCGGGTTGAGCAAATTTGGGCGAGCCCTCAACAAACGTTAAGTAAGCGCTAAGAGGGTCTATTCTAGATCACATCCCTTACTTTCGTTCTCGCCCGTCAACGCTCAGGCGCTCAATTCGACTGCCCCGCCGGAATCAGATACTTCGGCAGCGCGCCGAGTTGCCACTGAAATCCGCCGCTCGGCACCGTGACGGTCGAGGTGGCGCCCTGCCAGTTCCGCTGCGTGTACTTGCCCGGCGGAATCTGCACCGATGCCGCGCTCTCGTTCGAACCCGTTTGCCAGCCGACGTAGACCGGATTATCCGCTCCATACTGATAGACCTTGACGTCGCGGCTGTCGATCAGCGCGCGAGCCCACTTTCTTGCACCGAGCGTCTTCATGACGACGGACGCGGCCACGTAAGCGGGCTTCGGTGTCAGGTCGGCGCGCAGCATCCCGAAGTTGGACTCCTTGTTGTTCGGATCGACGCCGTCGTCGACGAAGTCATACCAGAACACGCCTTCCGTTGCTTCATCATAGCGGCGCGAGAGCAAATAGGTGCGCGCGATATTGGCAGCTTGCGAAGGCTCGCTGAGACCGGCCGATTGCGGGCTCGACGGCCAGCCGATTTCCGTGATCCACACCTTCAGCTTGGCGTGACCCTGCCTGGGATTTGCATTCATCATGCGCGCAAGATGAGGCCAGACGTTGGGAATGTTGACTGGATTGACGGGCGCGCCTTTCGCCGGGTAGCCGGAGTCCGGATCGTGCGGCGACATGTACGGATGGATACTGAAACCGTCCTGATAGTCGAGGACGCCCGCCTTGATCAGCGCCACGATGCAGTCGCCGCCGGGGCCGCCGCCTGCGCCGCCGCCGCCGCAGGAGATGACGGTCGAGTCGGGACTCACCTTCTTGATCGCGGGATAGACGTCCTTCAGCAACGCCGCGTAGTTTTCATAGCTGACCTTGGGGAAGGCGGGCTCGTTCCAGATTTCCCAATGTTTGACCTGCTTGCCGTACATGCCGACGAGCTTCTGCGCATAGCGCACGAAAAGATCGCGTTCCTGCTGGTTGACCGGAAAACCTTGCGGCCCCTTGAGCAGATTCGGATACGCCTTGCGATTGCTGTAATCGAGAATGATCAGCGGCTTGAGATTCAGCTTGGCGGCTTGCGTGACATAGTTGGTGTAGTCGGCGGGAAAGCTGAAGTTGCCCGCCGTCTTTTCGACTTCGCTCCAGTACAGTTCATCGCGGATCCAGTTGAAACCCGCCTTCTTCACGAGCGGCAGCACGACAGCAGGATTGCCCTTGTGCTGTCCGAAGTGCGTGATGACGCCGGCGTCGGTGAATCCGGCGCCGCCCGCCGTGATCGCCGCCATGTTGATCTTCAGTTCGGCGCCGGAACCGCCTTGCAGTTTCGCGTCGAGCAGATAAAGCCCGTAAGCCGGAATCGCGACATTGAATGAAGCCTTCCCTCCGCTCGCCGACGCCTGATAAGTCGTCACCGGCGTGTCCGACGGCTTGCCGTCCGCATCGTATCGGTAAAGCGTCGCGATGAGATTCGAGCCCGCGCCGGCTTGCGGCGCGACCTGGAGGTCGACCCGTTTCGTGCCGGGGCCATCCATGATCAGCGATCCGGGCGCGTTCAGCACGCGCATCGCGGCATCGGCGGCGAAGGCGGACTGCGCGGCGCTGGCTAGCGCGGCGAACGCGATGACTCCGGCCAGCCGGCCGGAGCGTGACAGGGCGTGCGAGGTGAAGACCGCTGGCATCGTGGCTTCCTTGTGTATGGCGCTGCTTGGGGGATTTGAAGCGCAACGCTCGACCGGTGTGGACGAGCGCCGCGAAAGTGACGAAGACCGCGCGAGCGGAGGGGCGCGGGGCCCCGGTTCGTCCATTCGCGATCGAGGTCCTGCGCGAAGCATCCACGGCTTGCGTTGCAAGGTGGTGCTTCGGCAGGCCGTCGCTTCACATGAGGCGGTCGACGTCAGGCGTCGCGCTGCGTGACGTTGGGCGCATACGCGCTCGCGTAGGCATACGTGCGCTTCTCGCTGCGACGCTTCGGCACGGCGTTGAAGATCACGCCGGAGATGCGTGCGCCAGTGAGATCGAGACGCTTGATCGCCTGTTCCAGTTCGCTTTCGCTTTGCGCGCTCGGACGCACGACGACCACCGTGGTGCCCGCGTTGCTCGCGATCATGTTCGCGTCGCTGACCGCGAGGACGGCAGGCGTGTCGATGATGATGAGGTCGTACTGCGGGCTCAGGTATTCGAGCAGCAGCGGCAGTCGAGTCGTCGAAAGCAGCTTCGACGGGTTCGGCGGGAAGCGCCCAGCCGTGATGATCGACAGACCCGGCACGTCGGATGCGCGGATCGCGTCGTCCGCTTCGAGCTGGCCGGCGAGCACTTCGGCGAGCCCGCTCTGGCGCGACTGTCCGAAGATCGAGGCCATGCGGCCGCGCCGCAGATCGCCGTCGATCAGCAGCACGCGCTTGCCCGACTGCGCATGCAGCGCCGCGAGGTTCGATGCGACGAACGTCTTGCCCGTACCGGGCGTTGCGCCAGCGACGGCCAGGATGTTGTTCCTTGCGCGCTCGATGTCGATCATCAGCGAAGCACGCACGGCTCGCAACGCTTCCACGGCCATGTCGTCGGGACCGTCGTCCGAGAGCAGGAAATTGGCGCCATTGCCATCGCGCGACGCTCCGTTGGCAAGCGCGGGCTCGTCGGCGCCTCGCACCTTGCCGGGCAAGAGCGATGCCGGCGTTGCAGAACGGTCGAGACGCGCCTGTTCGTTGCTGTACATGACCGCGCCCAGAACCGGCAGGTTGAGGTGGCGTTCGACGACGTGCGGGCTTTCGACATTGCGCGAAAGCTGATTGCGGAAGAACACGAAGAGCACGCTCAGGATCACGCCGGCGGCACCGCCCGCCGCGATCACGATGAGGCGCTTGGGCTTCGCCGGTTCGGTCGGGAACACGGCCGTATCGATGATATGCACGTTGCCGATCGTGCCCGCGCGCGTCACGGCAAGTTCGCTCGCCTTTTCGCGCATCGCGACGTAGATGTCCTCGGCGACCTTGGCATCGCGCGTAAGATCGGCCGACTTGCGCTCGGAGACGGGCAAGCCGCTAAAGCGCTTGTCGAACGCTTCCTTCTGCGCGGTGAGCGTGGTGATCTGATCGTCGATCGTGCGCACTTCGCGGCTCGACGGCATGAAGCGGCTCGCGACCTGCTGACGTTGCATCTTGAGCGCCGCAATCTGCTTCTCGAGATCGAGGCTGCCTTGCAGGTACGACGCTGCTTCGGTGCCGGGCGTCATCGAGCTTGCATCCGTGCGGTACTTGCTGAGTTCGGACTCGGCACGCTTCAGTTCGGATTCGAGCCGGGGCAGTTCGCCGATGATGAAGTCGCGCGTGACGCTCGCTTCCTGACGATGCTGGTCGATGTGAGCGGCAATGTAGGTTTGCGCGATCGCGTTGGTGATCACTTGCGCGAGCTTGGGATCGTCGTTCTCGTAGAGGATCTGGACGACGCCCGAGTCCTTCGCCGACTCCTGCACCTTGAGCTTCTTCAGGAAGCGCTCGACGGCCTTGTATTCGCTAAAGCGCGTCACGGCGAATTCCGTGTCGGGGCGTGCCGCGAGATGGCTGACAAGGATCGAGATGCCGTCCGCACTAGCGACCTGGCCGACCGTGCCGTGCAGCAGCGCATTGCCGTCATGGTCCATCAACTGGTAGGCGTTGCCCGGCAGGACGCGCAGCGTCAGCTCCTTGTTCTGCAGGCGTCCCGGTACCTGAAGCGAGTCGATCGCGACATCCTCGCCGCCCCACGCAAACGACTTGAGCCCGAAGATGGCCGGCATCGGATCGCCCTGCGTCGCGAACAGCGACGAGACGCGTCCGAAGAACGGCACCTGATGCGGCGTGACGAGAATGTCCTGCTTGTACTTCTTGATGACCGGCAAGAGCACGGTCCGGCTCTGGATGATCTGGATTTCGGCGTCGGTGGGGAGCGTCGACGGGACCATCTGCTGCTGAGTCTGCGAATTGACGCCGAGCACGTTCGGGTTCGGATAGTCGACCTTGACGAGCGCGTCAGCCGAAAAGCTCGGCGTGGCGAGATACGCGTAAAGGGTCGCGGAGCCAGTCACCAGCACGATGATCAGAATGACGAGCCCAACGTTGTCGACGATGAGCCTCCACAGTTCCGCTGCGGAAAACCCGTCGTCGCTGTTGCGCGCGCGACCGGGATCAAAACCTAGAGCAGGTGTATTCATCTGACGCTTTCCTCATTCATTCGAGAATCGGTACGCGGCATGTCCGCATGCCGCTGCCGGTGTCACCAAGACGTAACGCGCCAGGCTGGTGGGCTGTGGCGCGGCCTTCGACATCGACAACGGTACGGATCGGACGCCGCCTGCTAGCGACGCAAATCTGTTTTCGTCGGATTGCGCAGTGCCTTAGAAGCAATTTTCCTGCACGGGGCCAGAGCAAGGCAATAGAGCGCGAAGTCTGGGCGACAGGAGACGCGGTGTCGGCACTGCCTGGGCAATCCGTACCTTCCGGATTCGATAAGACAGCGTATGTTCACTACCGCACACGAGTAAAAATCCGGCGGAAGTGCTAGTGCCTCGATCGTTTTTATTCGATTTTTTATTTGTCTTACATTTGAGGGACGCTAGTGCCTTGATCCGAAACGCATTCGACTTGATGCGCAATCGTTTGGCGCGTGCCCGGGATATCAGAAAACATCGCTCAGGGGCGACGTCGTGCGTTCATGCCCAAGCCGCGCTTCGTCTAAGCGGCTCCAAGCAGCGTAGTAAATTTTGCGAGTAATGCAAGTCGGATTGACGGTGCGCCGGCAATCGCTGCCGGCGCACGATGGTTCGCTGCTCGCTGATCAGACCGGATTGGCGCGCGTGAAATTCTTGTACGCGTCGTAAGCTGCTCTCTTCGTGACGCCATCGGTCTTCACCAGACCGTAATTGTCGTCGATGACTGCGTACAGCATGATGCACTGGATGTTGTACTTGTCCTTGACCGCCTTGTACTGCGTCATTGCGCTCGTCACATAGGCGGCCGCCGATGCATTCGTGTCCTGCGAGCCCGACCAGCCGAATTCCGTCAGCCAGATCGGCTTGCCGAACGAGTCTTTAAGGATCTGCAGAACGTCGACGGAAGCGGTGCGGCCTGCGCGCTGGATGTTGTACGAGCTCTTGTACCAGTGGTACGTTGTGAAGTCCCAGCGCACGAGCGCTGCGCCGCCGCGACCCGCCGCCGTGCCGTTCGGCGAGATGCCGTTCCAGAGCATCTGGAGTGCGCGATACGCCATCGGGATGCCGACGTTCACGCCAACCTGGATCGACGAGTCGATCGCCTTCACACCGTCGATCATGCCGCGGATCACGCCACGGAACGACGGCCAGTAGGACGCATTCCAGTCGGTAGTTGCGCTGCCGTCGCCGCCGATCTTCAGCGCGACGTCGAGTTCGTTGCCGCATTCGATGTACTTCACGAGGCCCTTAAGCGGCCGCGTGCAGTTCACCGCGAGGTTGTAGCCGAGCGTGTACGCCGCGGATTCCGAACTCTTGACGTCATAGCCGGCAGAGCGCGGGTTGAGCACGGGCAGGATGATGATGCCGCTGCCCTTGAACGCGCCGTTGAGCGCGGTTGCCAGGACTTGCGCCATGCCGCCGCTCGCGACATCGGCGCGATAAACCGTGGCGCCCAGATCCTTAAGGATCTTGACTTGATTCGCCTGCGTCACGTTGTGGTAGATGCCGGCGTTGTACGCCATGTGACCGTTCAACCCATAGAACAGCTTCTGACCGGTCGTTGCCGCTTTCGCCGTTGCTTCCACATCGGCGCTCTTGGCGGTCGCGTCAGCAAGGTCGCTTTCTGCGCCACCGCCGCCGCACGCGGACAGGGCAACGCTACCGGCTCCCGCTGCCATTGCAGACAGGAATTTCCGACGAGGGAATTTCAATGCGGACTGCGATTCGATTTCAGGAAATTGTTGCTGGTGTTGAACGTTTTGCTTGGTCGACATGGGTAAGTAATTACGGGTTTCTATGGGCGCTGAGTATAGTCGTACCTTTTGGGCAAAGCCTGTAACTCGATGTAACAATTCCGGCTTTAGGGAAATTGTTCTTTACTACTATCGTATGAAATTAAATTTTTTCCGATGTTCCGCGGATTAAGCATGCATGGTCTTAATTCATCGGCTCGAAGCATGCAAAAAACGGCACTGGCAGTAGGACTATTTCGAAATTCGATAAGCGCTAGCGGAATTCGTAGGAGGAAATGACCGATCGACGAGGTAATTTCGGTAATCGCGCGCGGTGCAAACAATGGCTAGAGGGAATTCCCTATGCGGTATTTATGTCGCCCTAAACGAACGAGGGGAGCTTGCTCCGGTGGCTGAGCCATGCGGAGGCATCAATTACCGCGGCATGGCGGAAGCTGCTCCGGCGCGCGAGTGCACTTTGTCGAGATGACGGTTATGCTTGCGAACGTTCGGCTCATGCGCGCTCTGCTTGACCGTCCGTCGGACACGACAACTTTTTAAGCCCGCCTCTGGTCCTTTTGGCCGATCTTTACTCGTGTGCGTTAGTGAACATACGCGCGCTTAACGGTGCGGAAATGTAGGCGGTCGTAGAAGGGTTCGCGCGACGGCTCAGTCATGGCGTCGCAAGATGGATCGTGAATGTCAGCCGGGCCGCAGGCGAGAATTCGACGTCGAGGGCAGTCTCGTAACGAATCCTTTAGCGTCATCGAATGGTGGAAGCGGCCCGTTCGCGCTGGGAAGCGGGTGCGCAATCGATGACGGTCTTTCGCACCAGGAGAATAGCCATTGAAGACACCAGCCGCCGTATTGCCTAACCGTATGTCCCACATCGACGCGATCCGGGCCGTCGCGGTCCTGTTCGTGATGTGGATGCATTACTCCGAAGTCTTCTCCCGCATCGCAGGCTCGGGGGAATGGCTGCACAAGCTGCCGTATTACGCAAACTTCGGGCGCATCGGCGTCGTCGTGTTCTTTGCGCTGAGCGGCTTGCTGATTCCCAAGAGTCTTTATGGACCGCTAGCCGCTGGCACGCGGCGGTTCGTCATCAGGCGCTTCTTCCGGTTGTATCCTGCGTTCTGGGTATCGATCCCGTTGGGGTATCTCTCTTACCGTCTTCTCTTCGACAAGCCGACAGAAGCGGCCATGTGGCTCGCGAATGCGACGATGCTGCCCGACGCACTCGGTCATCCGGAGATGATGGGGCATTACTGGACGCTCGAAACCGAACTGGTGTTCTATGTGCTGTGTCTCGTGCTGTTCTGGCAGGGCGGGTTGCAGCGCATGCGGGACTTGTGCGTCGTTTGCGTTTCGCTCGGTGCCGCGTTCGTTATCACGTCCGCGCTGAAAATGATTCCGGCCACTGCGCTCGGCCAGTACAAGGGCATGCTGTATCACTTGTCGATCATGTTCTGGGGCGCCTGCTTCCGGCAGGTTTATGACAATCCGGATGCGCGCGTGGTGTTCAGCCTGCCGGGCGTGCGGGGATTCAAGCTCGACTGGTCGTACCGAAAGGCTTTCATCGCTGTCACCGGTGTGGTCGCCAGTATTTCGGTGCTGACCTTTGCTGTCGCGATCATCCAGCACGATCCCGAGCACGTCATCAATTCAGTGAGCTACCTGATCGGACTGGCGGTCTTCGCGCTGCTGGCGACGGTCTGGAAGATCCACCTGCGATTCTTTGCGTGGATGGGCGAGATCAGCTATTCGCTTTACCTGCTGCACGGCGTGCCTGTCTATGTGCTTTACTGGGCCTGTCAGCGATGGGGCTGGGACGGCGGCCCGCTCGGTCTTTATATGGCGATCAGTGCGGTGTTTGCGGTCGGATTGTCGTGGCTCAGCTTCCGTCTGGTCGAAGCGCCTTGCATCCGGCTTGGACATGCATTGACGTCGAGTCGCCGCACAGCGACGGCCGCGCCCACCGGCGTTTATATCGGCGAGCCGGCGCCCGATAAAAACGGTCGCCGCTGATTGCAGACTGCTTGCCCTGATTGACGGTGTTACGCGAGGCGCGCCCAACGGCGCGCCTCTTTCGTTTGTGCTGACGAATCGCGATTGGCGCGACGCGCGCATGCTTCCCCAGAACGTCGAACGGAAATGGAAAAGCCCGGTTCGATTCGCATCATCGTCGATGCGGGCCGAACCGGGCTCGTGTGTGACTACAGCGCTGGGCGCCTGTTGCGAAGCTGCTCAGGTCCTCGATAAAGCCGCTTGCCGCCCGGCACGGCGGAACCGGTTCAGCGGATTCGTCGGCGTCTGCTGCTCGTCTGCAAGCTGTTGCATGCGTTGAGCCCGATAAGCGCAGAAGCGCGGCCAGTAGAGCACGACATACGCGATCGGCACGAACGACGTCACGCTTGTGATGCTGACCGTCGACGTGATCAGGAGGAGCAGCGCCATGACGAATCCGTCGCTTGCCGTGAACGCGACGACGCCAAAGAGAAGCAGGGCGCTAAAGAGTCCCATGTCCGCGACACTGGCAGGGAGGCCGGCGAACGGCACGCCGGCAAGCGCTTCGGGCTCGACCATACGGATGTACGGCAAATACTTGTAATGTGCAAGCACGTCCGCCGGCGTGATCCCGAAGAGTAGATCCTCGAGCCGCGCATCGTACATGAACGGATAACCGCCGAACCGGTGGGCGAACGTCTCCGAGCCGAAGAATCCGTGATCCGCCAGATAGATCGACATGAGGCTCACCGAGCCTATGAAGGCCACCAGGATCACGAGCGGATGGACCGCCCGCAACTTGTGACGGAACGGATACAGGGCCGCGAAGATGAACAGCAGCATCGACGACTTCGAGAATCCGATGAAGAGGCCGAAGAAGTAGACAAAGACCATCTTCTTGTTCACCTTCTCGGTGAACAAATAGAGGACCAGGGAACTCAGCAGCAATGACGAGAAAAAGCCCGCTTCTCTCGAGAAGCCCGACACGCGAGCGAAGTAGAAGATCTCGAAGAAGTTGGTGAATGTCTTGGTCGCGTAAGGGCCCCAGATCGTCTTGGCGAGCTGCGTCGGGCCGAGCTGCCACGCGAGGCCCTTGTCCACGTAATACAGCGTGAATTGCACCAGGGCGAAACCGACGTTGATCGCCATCCAGTGATGCAGATAGTTGATGCGACGACCCATCGTATAAAGGATGTAGCCGATACAGATCGCGAGCGAAATGACGCGCACCGCCACGCTCGGCGATCCCGTCAGGCTAAGAAGGACGGCAACGAGCAGCGGCACGCTCCAGCGACGGACCGTGGAAGCGAGGAAACGCGAGAATCCCGGATCGAGGAACGGGATGAACAGATAGAAGTAGATCGTGAAGCCGTTCACCTCTGGATTGAAGATCACACAGGTGAAAAACATATAGAACAGTGCGGAGACTATCCTCGGATACATTGATTGCTCCATCTTGGAATGCACTGATTATCGTGGATCGCCAGGCGCGCGTGCTGAGCAGGCGTTAAGGCGCGGTCCTTAAGGGCGACGTTAGGCTGGCGGCGGTGGGCGTCCGCTACGCAGATCGTCGCTTAACAAAAAGCAATGCATCAAAGGCCAATTTCCCTTTCCGGCGATCGGTAAAAGTGGGTTGTCTTGCGCGAGAAGCGGTCGAAGCTACTCGACGCAGGATCGAATCCCGGCGCACGTGACGCAGCGTACTTTAGCGCAAGCGGGGTCGCGGCAAAGAGTGCTGGAACATATAGATTTCAACATCGGATGGCTACAGTATGTTGACTAGCGCACACGAGAATAGATCGAGCGCAAGCGCTAGCGCCGCGTGCATAGCGTTATTTTATTTGTATTACGGCTCGCTGCGGCGGCCATCGTCGGGCGCGGGAAAAAAAGAAAGTCCGGCAAGAGCCGGACTTTCGTTCGCTTTAGTAGGCGTCGCCCGGCTTGTGGGTGCCGGCCGGTGAAACGATATACGGCGCTTCAGTCGACAGTTCGACGCGCACTTCGCCGATCGACATGACCTGCCCCTTCGGCGCGCTCGGACCGTTCACGCGAACGAGCGAAACCACATACTCGCGCGCGTTTCCGACGCCCGCCTTCAGGAGCGCGGCCGTCGCCGGAAACTCGAGCATCATCATCCCGTGATGCGCCGCGCCGGCGAGTTCGAAGGCCCCGACCGTGCCGATGAAGTACCTCGACCGTGCGGAATCGATGTCGATGCCTTCGGGCAGATTCAAGTAGACGTTATAGAAGAAGCCGCCGGAAGCGCCGGCACGCGTGATCGAGATGTCGTCGAATACGATCTTGATCGACTTGTATTGGCTCGTGCTCTTCTGCGCCAGTGCAGATGCCGCCGACGAGCCCTGCGCCGCCGCATCGAAGCTCTGGGCGGTGGCCGAGAGCATGTCCTGCAGCGGCTTGACGGAGTTTGCTTCTCCCGTCACGCGTGCGCTGACCGACTCTTGTCCCAGTACGACGCCTTTGACACCGCCAATCGAACGCTGGCCGGCCGCGATCGCGCGTGCGGGTGTGGCGGCGAAGGAGCTGATCGCCGGGCGTGTGCGGATCGGCGAAATCTGCGCCTGGACGCGGATGATGCGACCCACTTCCGCCTGGGGCGGCAACGCCGTCGGCCTCGCGGTGTTTGCGTAGTCATAGCCGAGTCGGCTGCGGTTCGAATACGTCTGTTCCTTGTTGATGGTCAGGCCATTGGCGTAGGTGAACGTTCCGGCCCAATACGGATTGCTCGGGACGGGCATCGTCCTTCCGTCCGGAAGCGACCACGCGTGCCACAGCCTGTCGACGTTGGCGTGATGCAGATAGAAGATCGGATCGCGCGGCGACTGCATCGTCGCCATCGAGACGCCGATGATGTTGTGCACCGGATTATGCGGAGCGGTCTCGAACTTCTCTTCGAATGAGTTTGCGGTGCCGCGTTGAAAATTCACCGTGGTGGCCGCGAAGGGCGACAGGTCGAGTGCGCTGTAGACATTCGTATTGAGCCGCGGGCAATAGAGCGGATTGCCACTTGCGTTATCGGTGAATTCGCTCGGTATGTTGGGGTTCGTGAACCAGTCCCAGTAGGGAAGCGTGAACGTGCTGTCGCCTGATACGAGCCTGATCTGCCGCTCGAGATAGTAGAGATAACCCCGGTGCCAGGCCAGGAAATACGGCTGCTTGTGCGGACAGTAGTTCACGTGCACATTCGTCCAGTACTGCCATGAATTCGGATCGTTCGCATTGGGGTTCGCCAGCATGGTGGCAACCGCGTTCAGGAACGACTGGTAGTGCGGCGTCAATTTGAACTGCTGCCATTCGAGGCGAACGACCGGAGTGGCGGCTGCCGCCATATACGGAAACGAAGCCCAGGAAAGTGCCGTAGCGGCGCCCCCCAGAAAAGCTCGCCGGTTGATTTTCGGATAAGTCATGAATTTCCCCATTATATAGATATACTAATGAATGGAATCTGTTTGCGAGCGCCGTTGAGATACGGATCGATCTTGAAGGCCGCTCAGATAGTCCAGGCCAATGCTCGGGTGGCGAGTTCGCACCCGGCTATAGGTTTAACGATTGCGCTGCTGCGCAGCGTCGCATAGTGAACGGTACGCAAGTCGCGGAACGCGACTGCGCCCGTCGTCTGATAAGAAGAAATTTACTTCAACGACTGTTGTTTTCATCGTGCGCTTTCGCACGCAAAGCAGGATATGCTCTGCTTATTAAATGGTAACGGAACGCGGCTCATCCGCGAATCTCTTTTCATCGCTATTCGCGGCCATACTGGCCGATATGACGGGCAGCGCACAAGGCGAGCGGCCATCGTGGCCGCCAATGACGCGCCGCTAAAATGAAATCATCCCGCGTCCTGTTTCGGCCCCAGTTTATGGCGGCCGGGCGGGGGCAAGCTTTTGTCCGCGATTGCGAACCGCTCCTATTCATCTATAAGTGGCACACCGCACTGAGTACTCTTCGCAATATATTTAATTTGTCTTCAGAATAATAGCGCTTCAGGCGCCCTGCGATATTGTGTGGACGAAAGCTCGCGATCAGGGCAATTGTGCGCGGCTCGTGTCCAGGGTGATGTGACATCGGCACGTCATACGCTTTCCGTTCTCCGATGCGCCTGCGGTGCAGGTGCGCGGTACCTTTTCCTGGTGGAGAGCGGTTCGAGGCGGTTTTTGCCGCCTGAAATCGTTCCTCCGTTTGCGGTTCGTTTCGTCGAGCATTTCGGAGCGTCTCGCAATACCAGGCCACTGCTCCAAGCGAGGATCATCTGTATATGGCGTCATTCAAGAAGAACTTTGCGGTCTTGATGATGCTGCAGGTATCGACCTACGCGGTCCCCCTGATCACGCTTCCGCTGCTGACACGCGTGCTCTCTCCGGAAGGCTATGGACGCCTGGCGTTCGCGATGGCTTTCGTTCAATACTTTATTGTGCTGACGAACTATGGATTCGGTCTGACCGCGACCCCGCAGATTTCGATCAACCGCAGCAACCGCCCTGAGCGCTCCCGCGTTTTCTGGGAGACCTTTCTGGCGCAGGGCTTTATCACCGTGGGCGGGTTCGTGTTGCTCACGGCGCTGACGTTCGTCTTTCCCCGTCTTGCCGCCGAACGCGACCTGCTAATGCTCGGCTTCGGTATGGCGGTCGGTGCGATGCTGATTCCAACCTGGTACTTCCAGGGCGTCGAGGATCTCCGGATCATCAGCTTGATCGTGTTCACCAGCCGCGTGCTGAGCATCCCTGCGATGTATCTTCTCGTGCGCGACCGCGACGACATCTACTGGGCGATGGGTGTCAATGCGTTCGTCCCGTTGCTGTCGGGTCTTGCGATCGTCACTTACTTGTACTTTCGCCGCGAACTCGACTTCGTGCCGACGTCCCTGCGCTCCATCATCAAAGCGCTGAAGGATGGGTCGAGCGTTTTCATGGCGACCGCGATCACCGACTTCTACGCGTCGACGAACATCGTGTTGCTCGCGCTCATTTCGGGTAACGTCGCGGCGGGCTATTTCGCTGCCGGCGACAAGCTGATACGCGCGGCGCTGGGCATGATGAGCCCGCTGAAGACGGCCGCGTATCCGAGGATCAGCTACCTCATGCACCACTCGCGCGAGGACGCGTTCGCCTTCCTGCGAAAGATGCTGGCGTTTCAGGGTACGGTCGTCGCGATCATCTCGCTCACTATCTTTGCGGGCGCGCCGATCGCCGTGAATATCCTCTACGGCCCGCAGTTCCTTCCCACTGTCGAGGTGTTGCGCTGGATGGCGTTCGTGCCTTTCATGTCCGGTATCGCGGATGTGTTCGGCGTACAGACGATGCTTCCGCTCGGGATGAAGGCGCATTTCAGCCGCGTGCTGCTCGCCTCGGCGACGCTGAATTTCATTTTGCTCGCCGTGCTTTCGAAGCTCTTTGCGGAGCAGGGCGCCGCGGCCACGGTGCTCGTCGTTCAGACTTGTGTCGCTGTAGCGATGGCGATGACGCTGTATCTTCAGGGCGTGCCATTCCTCAAGCGCAGAGTTGCGGAGTGAGTCCAGGCGAAGGCGCGCGTGCCGTCGCTTAAGGCGGTCACGCGAATCTCATCGTCGACCAAAAACGAAATGCCCCGGTTTTCCGGGGCATTTTGCGTTTCTCGTGACCGCTACCGGATCACATGGCTTTCTTCATTGCACTCTGATACACGTCGATATACGCGTCGACCATCGTTGCGGGGCTAAAGCTCTTCGCGTGGTTGAGCAGCCGGTCATGCACCGAGGAGCACTTCAGGAGCTCGATCGCATCGCGGATTTTCTCGATGACGGTATGCGGCCTTTCGATGTCGAAGATGAGATGCGAATCCGGCTCGATGACCTCGGGAATACCGCCGGTGTTTGCACCCACCACCGGAACGCCGTGCGAATAGGCTTCGACCGTCACGCGGCCGAACGGCTCGTTCCAGATCGAAGGTACGAGGAGGATGTCGATGGCATTGAGAAACTCTGCGGCCTTTACGCGGCCGAGGAATTCGACCCGCGGGTCGCGATACTTGTTCTGCAAGCTCTCCATGTACTCGCGATCGCCCGTGCCGCCTATCGCGAGCGTCCAGTCGATCGTGTTGTCGCCGAGCAATTGATCGAGGACGATTTCCAGACCTTTCTCGGGCGAAACGCGCCCGAGCAGTCCCAGACGCACCGGGCCGCCGCCATAGCGCCGCTCGCGCTGCGCGGGCGGTGCATCACCGAGCGGCACGTAGCAGTTGTTGATGACCGCGGTGCGCGATGCGCCCGCAAAGAAGCCGTTGTCGAGGTGCTTTTGCAAAACGAACTGGCTTACGCCCACCGCAACGTCGACGCGCGCTGAAGCAGCCTTCTTCGGTCCCGCGTAAAAGGCGCAGACGCCGCACTGACGCTTGCACGCCTTCTCGTGCGAGAACATCGTCGAACCCGGACACATCAGGTAGTAGTCACGCGCAGTGTGCACGATCGGCACGCCGGCGTTGCGCGCTACGCGCCAGATGTCGATCGAAAGACACGACAGGTTGCTCGTGTTGATGACGTCCGGCTTCTCGCGCGCGATGATCGCCCTCAGCTTGCGCGCCATGACGACGTTGTGCAGGTCGATCGCATGCCACATGAGCTTCGCTACGCGCGAATGATTCTTCGGTTGATGCGGCCAGTACAGATTGACGGATCGAAGGTGATAGACCTTGACGCCATTGAGTTCGCTAAGACGATCGACGCCCGTGCCGGTCGCGCACACGACGCAGACTTCCATGCCCGCCTGGGCGAGCCCCTCGGCCAGGATGCGTGTCGATACCTCGGCCCCGCCCACCGAATCGGGGTGGTACAACGTGTTTGCGATGAGTATTTTCACGGCGTCCGTTTGGTATGAGTTCTTCGATCCAGGAGCCCTCGCGCCATTCTGCAAAGGGCGCACTCCGAAGGCAATGGAATGAGGCGATGCAATTGCGACGCCCAGAGTGGACGCGAGCCACAATGTTCGCGGGCAATTGATCGGAGCGGGCGCTGCCTATAGTCTACTCGGTCGTCGACTGCACCTCCAGATAGGGCGTGCCGCCTTGGCGTTCGCCGTACAGGACCTGCGCAAGCCTCGTTGCTGCGTGGTCCCATCGATACTGCTTCACGTGCTGCAAGCCCGTCTTGCGATGATGCTCGCGCAAATCGGGCCGGGTCGTCATCAGCGTGATCTTTGCGGCAATGTCCTCGACTGATTCAGGATCGCAATACATCGCTGCGTCGCCACACACCTCGGGCAGGGACGCGGCCGTGGAGACGATCACGGGGCATCCGCAGTACATCGCTTCCAGCGGTGGCAAGCCGCATCCCTCGTAAAGCGAAGGGAAGACGAGACACGCGGCGTCGGTGTAGAGCGCCTTGAGTTCCGCATCGGAGACGAATCCTGCCCAGATCACGCGGTCATCCGCGGCTTGCGGCGCCGCGCCTTGCGCGGCAAAGACGCGCGCGTTTGCACCGCCCGCGATGACGAACTTGATGTTCGGAATATGCCCGAGCTGCCTGATCGCGTCGAGCACGCGTTGAAGATTCTTGCGCGGATCGAGACTACCGACGATCACGCAATAAGCGTCTCTTGTGAGCGCAAGACGGCTGATGATCGAATGATCGGCGACGATGCGATCGAGATGATCGGCGCCGGGACGGATGACCTCGACGCTCGACGGATCCATCTTCAGGTGATGGCAAATGCGCGCCTTTGAGAAGTTCGAGACCGTCAGCATAAGCCGGCTTTGACGCCGCAGGATCGAGAACTTGCTGCGATACCAGAACAGAAACTTCTTCGAGAATGCATGCGGAACGTCGTACACCGCCATATCGTGAACCATCACGACCTGGCTGCGCTTAAGAAGCGGACCGGTGTTGCAAAGGCTGATCAGCGTATCGCCTGCGGTCGCGATCGGCAGCGAAATCTGCTCCCAGAGATTGCCCTTGAGGCCCGAGCCGATGCGCACTCGCCGGGTCGCGAGACCCAGGTCAGCCGCGTTGTGCGGTACGACGACTTCGAGTTCGTTCGGCGAGTGCGGGCGCGCCTGCATTGCGCGCGTCAACTCGTAAGCGACTCGCTGGACGCCGGTGATGCGCTGTGAAGCAAACTTGCCGTTGATTGCAAACCCCATGACGTCCTCAGGTAAGGCGGCCCGCCAGTCTTCCGGCAAGGCCGCGGCAATGCTTGCTTATTCTTCGCGTACTGCCGGCTCGCCGATGACATACGAATCGTCGCGCGCGCCTGCGTCGAGGTGAATGCTGTCGACGATGTCGAGCAATACGTGCAAATCCGCGACCAGCACGGCAGACGAGCGCATGTTCAGCGCGTCCGCGGTATTGATGGACTTGCGAATACGATCTATTGCTAGCTGCGGCTCTTTCATCCGTTATTCTCCAAATTCGATGTCACGAAGACCGTGACCGGGCACGTGCGTCTTCGTGAACAAGCTCAATAAGCGATAGGTACAAACCTGTACCCCATTGGTAAGTTATTTCGCACACTAAGCAAGACTCTGTGCGGAAGATCACATATCGCTACGGCGTTTCAAACCGCAAGCGAGCTCTTCATCAGGATTCGCTTACGTCTTCGGCGCCAAGGCCGCCTTCCGCGCGATATGCCGTCGGCGACATACCGTAACGCCGGCGAAAAAGCCTCCCCAGGCGATCGCCGTTGCCCATGCCGCATCGCCGCGCGATTTTGTCGACGGGCAGATCGCTGTCGAGCAAGAGGCGACAAATCAGTTCGAACCGCACATTCATCAGGTACTGCTGAGGCGTCACGCCGTACTCCGCCTTGAAGCGCCGGAGATAGTTCCGGTTGCTCATCGCGGCGACTTCGGCCGCATCGGAGATCGAAATCGATTTGCTGAAGTTCTCCTTGATCCAGCTCGCCGATGCGTGAATCTTGTCCGTCGTCGTAGTGATGGACAAGTCATCCGCCATGACGTTCGGATGATCGAGCGGCTGCGGCTGCAATTCGCTCACGACGCGCCGCGCGATATGCGTGCCGAAGTCCGCTTCGATCTTCGCAAGCGCGAGATGCACAGGCGCTTCGACGCCCGACCACGCGGCCATCGGAATGTCCTTGAACCAATAAATGGGAACCGTGGCCGGCCGCGTCTTCGCGCCATCCAGAGTTGTCTCGCGCGTGCGGTCACGCGCGTCCTGTAGCGATCGCTCGCCGCCGAACAGCCAGCTCAGCAGGTGCGGATCGCGGTCGGCCATCGCTTCGCTCTTGCTGCAGGCTACAAAGAGCGCGTCGAAGTCCGTCACCGCATATTCATGCAGATGATGGGTCCAGATCGAAATGGATGACGAGGTCGATATGTTCCCGCCGCTCTTCGATATGAGCGACAGGTGATAAGCCGGCTGACCGCCCGATCCGGGCTGCAAATCGTTCGCAAGGCGGAAGGCTTCGCTGATGACGCCAGCATTGTATATGCAGCATCGTTCGAACAGGAGGAGTCCGATATGACGAGACGCTCTGGTGGACGTCTCTTGTCGCTTGCTTTCCGATAGTGCAGACGCAGTCGACAGATTCATTGGTGTTCCTTCTTCATCTCGCGTTTTCAGGTTGTGCGATGCATCGTAGAAACATTCGAGGGCCGGCGAAAATTGGGAGGCTGATATCGCCAGTGTTTTGGCCGATTTGTCGGCTGTTCATTTCACTTTTCCAATTGATATTAATAATAGAGATCGGGCGCCGAACCGTCAGGAAGTCGTAATCAGGCGATAAATTTCTTTTCGGAATGTCACTTAGCTTTTTAATGCGATGTCTTTCAGCGAGTTTCACGGAGCGTTGCCGGCTGACTCCTGTTCACTCGTCGGGACCCTTACTGTATAAGGCTTTGGCGAATATTGGAAATGTTTCCTGCGCTTTCTGCATGGTAATAATGACTCACTTTCTATAATCGGGAAGATATTGCTTCGCGCTGAAACATTTCCATCTCACTTGTTACAATTGCATTCCACATTAAGAAATGTCGGTCCATGACCTCACACATTTCGGACAAGACCACGCCAATTTTCGCCGCCGCTATTTTTTTGGCGTTTCGACGCGCCTATGCTTCACCGCAGCAACATTTTTTGCAGGTATAACCGTTCATATCGGCCAGTTCCCACGCCGAAGCGCGCGGAGGACGGCTGCCTTCCCTCGCCGATCGAACAGCGATCGGCGATGGGATCGTTCGTGTCGAGCCCGCATCGCTGACCAGGCGACAGTCAAGCAACGATATATATCGGAGTGCAAATTGAGTGTTCATCCTGAAGTCATGGACGCTGCAGCTCGTGACGTTTCGGATCGCCTTTCTGATCCTGTGACCACGTCCGACGCTGCAAGCGTCTTGCCGATCCGCCCGGTCATCCTGGCGGGCGGAGCCGGAACGCGCCTTTGGCCGATTTCCCGCAAGCAGTTCCCGAAGCAACTCGCCGGCATGTTGGGCGCGGGGTCGCTTCTGCAAATGACGATCCAGCGCGTCGCAGGGCTCGCGCGCGACGGCGTCGACGCGTTAGCTTCTGTCGTCGTGTGCGGTGACGAGCATCGCTTCATGACGGTTCAGCAACTCGAAGAGATTGGCGTCGACGCCCGTCTCATCGTCGAACCGAGCAGCCGCAATACGGCTCCCGCGCTTTCGCTGGCGGCGCTCGCTTCACGTTCGGAAGATCACGACTGCGTGCTCGTCGTGATGCCGGCCGATCACCTCATCCGCGATACCGAGGCTTTTCAGCGCTCCGTGCTGAAGGCGGCCCGCTTCGCCGAACGCGGGGCCATCGTGTCGCTCGGCGTGCGTCCCACGCGAGCGGAGACGGGCTTCGGCTATGTCAAGCTGGGCGCCGCGCTCGAAGACGGCGCGCATGAGATCGAACGCTTCGTCGAAAAGCCCGACAGCGAATCTGCACGCGAATACCTGAACTCGGGCGCCTATTGGTGGAACAGCGGCATCTTCGTCGTGCGGGCCAGCGTCTGGCTCGACACGCTGGAGCGCTTGCAGCCTGCCATGCATGCGGCCTGCGTCGCGGCATACGATGCAGGACGCGCGGACGGTCCGTGCCATCTGCCGGACCGCGAGTCGTTCGAGGCCGTGCATGGCGATTCGATCGACTACGCTGTGATGGAGCACCTCGCGCGTGAGCAGGGGACGCAAGGCATCGTCGTGCCGCTAGACGCGCCGTGGTCCGATCTCGGCTCCTGGGATGCCATCTGGGATGCACTCGACAAGGACGACGACGGCAATGTCGCAAAGGGTCGCGTCGTGTTCGAAGGCTCGACATCCTGCTACGTGCAATCGGAAGGGCGCCTCATTGCGTGCGTTGGCGTCGACAATCTCGCAGTGATCGAAACGGCAGACGCGGTGCTGGTTGCCGATCGGTCGCGGGTTCAGGAAGTGAAGAACGTCGTCGGACGCATCGCAGACGAGCACAGTCCCGAAGTCGATGCGCATCGCAAAGTACATCGGCCGTGGGGCACTTACGACTCGATCGACAAGGGCAGTCGCTTTCAGGTCAAACGCATCGTCGTGCGTCCGGGTGCCCGGCTGTCGCTGCAATTGCATCATCACCGCGCCGAACACTGGACCGTCGTAAGCGGGACCGCCATCGTCACTCGGGGGGAGGAGAGCTTCTTGCTAAGTGAAAACGAGTCGACTTACATTCCGCTGGGCGTCAAGCATCGTCTGGAGAATCCCGGGAAGGTGGCGCTGGAGATCATCGAAGTGCAATCGGGTTCGTATCTCGGCGAAGACGACATCGTTCGCTTCGACGACAAATACGGCCGCGTGAGCTAGGGCCGCCAGGCACGCGTCCGTAATCCTGTTACGGACGTTCGTGCTGCGCTCGCATGTCGCCACGGCAGTGCAGCAGAAGTTGCATGGGAACCCCCGGAGCACACCCTGTCAAATATCGGGTGTATCCAAGCTGTCAATGAACGCGTCGTGTTTGCGCATCGCCGACGCAATGGTCGGAAGCATGTCGAACCATCGGGCGACGCACTCGTGCACCGACGCCAAGCAAAAGAATTGTTGCCTCAGCCGAGGCCGCCAGAGAGCACGAGTACTGAAAATTAGGGGCTTCCTTCGGGCACCGCCGTCGCGATCAGCGGCCAGCGGTCCGGAGCAGGCAATCGTTGTTAACAACTTCAAGTGTCAAGCCCGCGTGGCAAGCAAAGCGCGGCTCACTGCGCAACATCGCGAGAGCACATCTATGTTGAATCTACAATCCGACCTGCACGGAAACCATCTGCTGCGAGCGCTGCCTTCTGATGAATGGCAGGCGCTCGCCCCCGATCTGGAACTGGTGCAGTTGCGCGGCGCACAACTGCTGTGCCATGCGAGCCACCGCTTCCGGCACGTTTATTTTCCTACCACCGCCATCATTTCGCTGTTGCATACGATGGAAGACGGACGCTCGGTCGAGATCGCCGCGGTGGGCCGTGAAGGCATGACGGGCGTGCCCGTGCTGACCGACGGCGAAACGATGCCCACTACAGTCGAAGTGCAATGCGCGGGCTCGGCTTACCGGATGGAAGCGCAGGTGCTGCGCGAACATCTGCGCCGCTCCGACTTCCTTCGCCGCATGATGATGCTTTACATGCAGGCGCTCTTCACGCAAGTTGCGCAGACGGCTGCGTGCAACCGTCATCATTCGCTTAGCAAGCAACTGTGCCGGTGGCTCCTCATCGACATCGATCGTAGCTCGTCCAATCAGCTCCAGGTGACACAGCAGCACATCGCGGATCTGCTCGGCGTGCGCCGGGAAGGCGTGACCGAAGCGGCTGGTCAGTTGCATGCGGCCGGCATCATCTATCAGACGCGCGGCTGCATCAAGGTGCTCGACCGCGCAGGGCTCGAAGCGCGCGCGTGCGAATGCTATGGGCTCGTCAAAGGTGAATTCAGCCGCTTGTTGCCACCGCGCGTGCGCATGACCGAGGCGGCGTGATGCAAGATCGTGGACTTTAATAGCGAGGCTCCGGAGAAGACAATGCCCGGCGACGATCGAGTCCATCGCTGGGCATTGGAGGGCTTAGCGCGACACGCGCTAGACGCGCTTCATCTCCATCAGTTGCCCCCATTCGTAGTCGACGACATCCGGGCGCATCGGGAATACGCCCGCGCCCGGGGTGAACGTCAGTTCGCCGAAATAGATCTTGTCGTCGGGTGCGTACAGATCGACGCGCACATACTCGAAGTCGCGCGCCAGCGACGTCGCGACGCTCAGGAGTTCGTCGAGATTGTGCGGACGCGGAGCGGGTGTCTCGCTGCGCGGGTAGTGGCCGATGGCGATCTCGAGGCGGTTCCATTGCGCGTCGTACATGTCGCCGCGCGAATGCTCTCCGAAGCGGTCGGAAATGACCGCGATGTAGATCGTCGGCTTGGCCGAGCCTTCGCGGAAGAAGCAATGCACCTTCATGTCGGCGGGAATGCTGCCGCTGCTGTCGGCGAGCAGTTCTTCGAAGAAGATGCGCGGCTTGATCGTGCGGTAGTGACGTTCGCGCGCGACGCGATAGAAGTCCGTCACGAGCCATTGCCTGGCGAGCCGGTCGAGCTCGGCAAAGGATGTCTCGGACTTGTCATGAACGATCTTGACGAACCCGCTGCCGTGATTCGCCTTCATCACGAACGTCTTGGGCAGCGCGTTGAACACCTGCTCGTCGAATTGGTCGGGATCGGCGATCAACGGAATCAGATATTCCTCGCCCACCTTCCGGCGGACGTAGTCTCGAACGGTGAGCTTGTCCGTGAGGTCGACGAAACGCGGGTCCGGATAAAGGCAGCGATGCAGGATCTTTTCGTTAAAGGTTCTCGGCGACTTGACGTTCGGAAAGCGGCCCACCTTTTGACGATGCGAAATGCTCAGAAATACGCTGTCTGGCAGCCAGTCCTTGGCTCCATCGATCAGCCTCTTGGAAAGCGACATCGTTCTTCTCCTGTAAGGACGCAATGCTACGTATTCACGCTAAGGCCAGTGAAACGAAGTCAATCACTACTTCCAACAGCATCCCCGTGGGGCACAAGGCCGCGCAGGCAGGTACGGAAGGCAGCGACAGAAAAACGCTCCTGCTTGGCGGTCTGTACCGTCTTGCGAGCTCATCGAGCGCGGTTCATGGCACCGCGCATCGTTCGGCCGGCTTTCAAGTTCATAAACCATTATCGACGACCTGAATCGGAGTTGTCGTGCGCTAGGCAACAGACAGAATTACGCGTCCGGCTTTTGGCGGTGCCTACGTCTAATACTACGGCTAATCCGGGTGTAGTTCGCGGGTTTGTTGCAAAAGAAGTAATGCTCGCGCATTTGCATGGCGCGTCGAACGATTCGTTTCGTCCTCTTGATTTTTTTAGTGGGTGCGCGCAGGAGCGGCAAAGCGGAGGCGCAATTAGAACTATTGCTCCTTGCGGTTCGATCTGGGATATCGATATGTACGCCACACCACCAAACTCAGCAGTCTTCGCCCCGACTATAAGTCGGTCCCGTTGGATTTCGTCAACCAACCGTCTATAGCGAGAGAGTTAACGTGAAAGTTGCCATTGTCCACGACTGGCTAGTGGTTTCGGGAGGCGCCGAGAAGGTACTGGAGAGAATCATAGAGTGTTTTCCGCATGCTGATATCTATACACTCGTGGATTTTCTGGAAGACCGAACGTGCGTGAAGGATCGGCCCGTCTACACTTCGTTTATCCAAAAACTGCCGATGGCGCGCAAGCGCTATCGGGGCTACCTTCCTTTAATGCCGCTTGCGATCGAGCAGCTCGACCTGTCGGCCTATGATCTCGTGATCTCGAGTTCCTACGCGGTCGCCAAAGGCGTCCTTACAGGACCGGATCAACTGCATGTGAGCTATGTGCATTCCCCGATACGCTACGCGTGGGACCTGCAGCATCAATACCTCAAGGAATCGGGGCTCGCATCCGGGTTCAAGTCGGTCCTCGCGCGCCTTCTCCTGCATTACATCCGCGGCTGGGATGCACGTTCCGCTAACGGCGTCGATCATCTGTTAGCGAATTCGCATTTCATCGCGCGTCGCATCAAGAAGGCGTACCAGCGCGAATCGACTGTCATCTATCCGCCGGTCGACGTGCGTTCGTTGCAGGTTCGCACGCAGAAGGACGACTTTTATCTGACCGCGTCGAGAATGGTGCCCTACAAGCGCATCGACCTGATCGTGAAGGCGTTCTCGAAGACGCCGGATCGGCGTCTCGTCGTGATCGGGGACGGGCCCGACATGAAGAAGATCAAGGCGCAGGCGGGCCCGAACGTCGAGATCATGGGCTACCAGTCGTTCGAGGTGCTGCATGACCATCTGCAGCGCGCTCGCGCGTTCGTGTACGCCGCCGAAGAGGACTTCGGCATCTCGATCATCGAAGCACAGGCATGCGGCACACCGGTCGTCACGTTCGGAAAGGGTGGCGCGCTGGAGTCGGTCATCGGCATGCCGAACGAGCGGCCGACGGGCGTTTTCTTTAAGGAGCAGACTGAGGAGTCGCTGCTGATGGCGGTGGAGCGCTTTGAGCGCAACGCGCATCTTTTCGACCCGAAGGTCATTCGCGAGAATGCGGAACGTTTCTCGACCGAGAAGTTCAAGGCCTCGCTAAGCGCTTTCGTCGAAGTGGCGCTAGCCCGCTTTCGCGCAGAATCGACGATGGCGCCGAGGCTCGCACGCGCCGAAGCAACAGCAAAGGCAAGAATCGGCGATGCTGCGACGGTCGACGAAAGAGAGACCGCGCGGCATCAGTGATCGTGTCGTATCGGCAAAAGACGAATGGCCCGGCAATGCCGGGCCATTCGTCTTAGAGCGATGGCGATCAGAAGAAGCGCGTCAGTTCCGCCCCAACAAGCGCACGCAAAGCCGGCGAGTGAATGTCGATCATCATTTCGAACGGGGCACGATGCCCGTAAGCGAGCATCGCGACGACCGCGAATCCGACGATGGCACCCATGGGGTAGCGCGGCTGCGCGTCGCTTTTCGCGTAGGCACGCAGGAACAGGAGCGCTACAGTCGCTCCCACGATCCACCCCGAGACGACTTCCGCGAGCGAATGCGAATGATCCACGACGCGGGCCGCCGCAGTCACCGCGCCGATAGCAAGCCCCGCCGCGATGCCGAGTCCCTTGCCGAGTTCAAGCCGGTCGCTTAGCAGCGCGAGTACGACGGTTACGATCGCAGTGGCGAGCATCGTGTGGCCGCTCACCATGCGAAATCCGATCGGCTCGATCTCGGCGCCCCAACCGGCGTGAATGATCTTGGTCGCGCCGACGAGGCACATGCCGACGCCGAGTGTGAGAATCCAGCGCAATGCGAGTTGCCAGCGCGAGGTCGCGATCCATACGGCGAGCGCGAGTGCGATGGGGAGGGTAAAGCCGGCGTCGCCGACATTCGCGAGGATATGCGTCATAGTTCTCCACTGGATGAGGCGGTTACCAGGGATCGCGCCGGCTGTCTGGCGATGTAGCCGGCGCTTTTCCGCCGCCTACATCGGCTCGACGCTGCGCCGCCCGATGGCCTCGTACACGAAGCCCAGTTCCGCCATGTTTTCCGGTTCGTACAGGTTACGTCCGTCGAAGATCAGCGGGTGTTTCATCTTCGAGTGAAGCGTGCCGATGTCGGGGCTCTTGAACGCCTTCCATTCGGTGACGATCACCAGCGCGTCGGCGTTCGTCACGGCGTCGTACTGCTGTGAGCAAAAATGGAGCCGCTGCCGCTGCGCCGGCTCATTTTCCAGATCCAGCGCGAAAACGCGTTCCGCTTCGTCTGACGATACCGGGTCGTAGGCCCGGATCGTCGCCCCGCGCGCGAGCAACGCCGTGATGAGCGCGCGGCTCGGCGCTTCGCGCATGTCGTCGGTATTCGGCTTGAACGCGAGCCCCCACACCGCGAGCGTCTTGCCCGTCAGGTCTTCGCCGAGCCGCGCGCAGACCTTCCGGACCAGGACGCTCTTTTGCGCGTCGTTCACCGATTCGACCGCGTCGAGTATGCGAAGGTTCTGTCCGCGTTCCTGCGCTGTGCGGATCAGCGCACGTACGTCCTTCGGAAAGCACGAACCGCCGTAGCCGCAGCCGGCATAGAGAAAGTGATAGCCGATGCGCGGATCGGAGCCGATGCCGCGTCGCACCGCTTCGATGTCCGCGCCCACCATGTCAGCGAGATTCGCCATTTCGTTCATGAACGAGATGCGCGTCGCGAGCATGGCATTGGCCGCGTACTTGGTGAATTCGGCGGACCGAACATCCATGTACATCGTGCGCTCGTGATTGCGGTTGAACGGCGCGTAAAGGCGCGTGAGTATCGCGCGGGCGCGTTCGCCTGCGGCGTCTTCCGCGCAACCGATCACGATCCGGTCCGGTCGCATGAAGTCGTCGACGGCCGCACCTTCCTTCAGGAACTCGGGATTCGACACGACGGAAAAGCCGTGCTTCACGCCGCGTCGATCGAGTTCTTCCTGCACCGCGGCTTGCACGCGATCGGCGGTGCCGACGGGAACGGTCGATTTGTCGACGATCACCTTGAAGCCTTCGGCATACTTGCCGATCTGCCTGGCGGCGCTCAGAACGTATTGAAGATCGGCGGAGCCGTCTTCGTCGGGCGGCGTGCCGACGCAGATAAACTGGACGTCGCCGTGCTCGACGGCCTTCGCGACGCTCGTCGAAAAACGGATGCGGCCCGCCGCGACGTTGCGCTGGATGAGTTCCTTCAGCCCCGGCTCGTGAATCGGCACGCCGCCTTGATTGAGGATGTCGATTTTCTTGGCATCCACGTCGAGGCACAGGACGCTGTTGCCGATTTCCGCCAGACAGGCTCCCGTTACCAAGCCTACGTAACCCGTGCCAACTACCGTAATTTTCATTGTGTCTCGCCTGTCGAGAAGTTGAAGGATGCTTGTCGAAGCCACCGTTCGACACGACCGGTGCCATGGCGCCGCGCATGAGCGGGCTGGCCGGGCAAGTCGTCTCGAATGTTGGAAGCCTTCGGGATTCTTCGATCGAAGGTCGAATGGCGCCGGGCGTTGCAACCGCCGGCGGCGGCCATCGAAGCTGCGCATGCTCAATGCGATGCGTGAGGCGCGGTCTGCAGCGGGTGCTCGTCGGGCGAGCGTCGGGCGCAGGCGTCCTCGACAGCATCCTAACGTGGCGTAATGTTCGCTATGTGGGGCAGGCAACCAAATGGGAGAAGTCTGCGTTGGTCAAGGTTATCGCGGCAGACTATGTGGCCCAGGCCGCTTGCGCGTGTCGGAGTTGCGTATGACGCTACATCATCACGAGCCCGTATCGCATGCCGAGCATGACCGCTTCGGTACGGTTGTTCGCGCCGAGCTTGCCGAAGATCGACGAAAGATGGAACTTCACCGTGTTCTCGGAGATGACGAGGTGCCGCGCGATGTCCTTGTTGCCGAGGCCTTCGGCAAGCATCGCGAGCACTTCCGTTTCACGCGCGCTGAGTGCTTCGTGCGGCATGGGCGCGCCGTCATGACGCTGCGGCTTGCGTGCGTCGAGCAGCCCAGTAAGCATCTCGCGCGACAGCACGCACAAGCCTGCAGCCGTCGCTTCGATGGCTGCGGCGATCTCGGCCCGCGAGGCGTTGCGTGAGAGCAGTGCGACTGCGTCGTGGGGATCGAGGTCGGGAAGCGCGTCGCTGTCGGGCTCGCCGGTGAGGAACACGAAGGCGTCGATGCCGAGCGTCGCCGCCGAAAAGTCGGCTGGCTCGGCTTCGATGTCGATCACGAGCACATCGGCCGTCGCACCGACGAGACGTTCTGACAGGGTCGCTGCGTCACTCCCGCTCGCAACGAGATGGAAGGCTTCATGCGAAGCAACGAGCGCCTCGATGCCCGCGCGCACCTCCGCCGACAGGGCGATCACCGCGACGCGGATCGGCCGTGTTCGCGCGTTGCGTGCGAGCGGTTCATCGGACATGCGACGTGTCCTTGGTGCTCACGCTCAGCGGCAACCGTTGCGCTGCGGCCGCTCGCCGAACGTGATCGCGCATTCGACGCGTTCGCCGCCCCGGATCAGCGCGACCTTCATCGGCTGCCCGATGGCCGCCGAGGCGAGCGCTGCATGTAGTTCGTCGAAGTCGCCGCATGGGTTGCCCGCCATCTCCACCAGCACGTCGCCGATGAGAATGCCGGCTCGCTCCGCCGGACCATCCGGCGCGAGCGAGTTCACGAGCAAGCCCCGGTTCGACGCGAGTTGCATCTTTGTGACCCACGATTCGGACAGGCTCACGGGCTGCGTTCCCACGCCGAGATAGGGGCGCGCGACGCGTCCGCGGGTCAGCAATTCTTCGGCGACGCGGTCGATCGTTGCGCGCGGAATCAGCATGCCGACGCCCCGGGCGAGCGCCGATGTGCAGATGCCGACGACTTCCCCGCGCATGTCCGCGAGCGCTGCGCCCGAGAATCCCGGATGCAGGCCGCCGTCGAGTCGCACGAACGCGTCGAGCTGACCGCCGCGCCACGTTCGCCACGGCCGGCCGACGCTGCCGATCACGCCCGAATCCGCATGAGTCGCCGCATCGTCGCCGCGCGCGACGGCGAGTACGAAGTGACCTGCCTTAAGCGAACGCGCGTCGCCGGCGGCGGGCGGCGTCAAGTCGATGCCGTCGAGCCGCAGGACGGCGATATCGGTGCCCGCATCGCGCCCGGCGAGCGTTGCGCCGACTGTGCGGCCATCGTTGAGCGTGACATCGATGCCTTCGTCGCGGCGCAGCGTATGCGCCGCCGTCACGACGACGCCTTCACGCCAGACGACGCCGCTCGACGCGATGCGCCTGCGCCCATGCACCGCGACGACGCCTTGACCGACTTGCTCGACGATCTGCGCGAGGCCTTCCGAAAATTGCACCAACGGACTTGCATCGGACGATGTGCTTTGCATGTGAATCTCCTGCCGTGTTGCTGCCGCTCTTTAGCGGAGCGCGTGGAGCGCTTGCGCATCGCGCTTCGCACGCGATGCGGATCGAGTGGATTCAGCATGACAGAAGGGCTTAACACGCGCACCACCCGAAAGGGTGGCACGGCATCGGCGTGTTCGCTTGTTGCGACATACTTCTGCATTTCACCGCTGGCGCGCGTGTAGACTGCGCACCGCGCATCGCCTGTCAGCTTTTCATCGTATCGATCATGTTCGTTCCTGTCGTCTCCATCATTACACCGACTGCGAACCGCGAAGCGTTCCTGCCTGCAATATGACGGGCTTCTTCGGCTACATGGACCTGAACGCGAAGACGGGCACGCACTCCATGCTGGGCGGCGCCACGGTCGAGCAGGTCGAGTTTCACGACAAGCAGCAGATCGGCGCGGATTTCATCTTGTTCTACGGCTTTTCCTACGTGTACCGGCGACGCCTGATGAAGCTGTGGCCGTTCGACGACTCGATCTCTGCGACGACGAATCGTTCATCAAGAAGGTGGTGACTGCGGGTTGCACGACAGTAGGCGATCGCGATGGATCGTGCCTGCACGTCATTCATCCGGCGTCGACGTCACGCTGTTTTTCGCGGTATATGATCCCCGCCTTCATAATGCCGGTAATAGGTACGCAGTACGAAGGTTTTCCGGCGGTCGCATAGGCCGTCGCACAGCGTCAAAGCAGCGCGCTCGTCACCGCTGCCTGCGCATGCAGCGCGGCGGTATCGAAGACGGGGACCGAAACGTCCTCCTGCGAGATCAGCAAGGTGATTTCCGTGCAGCCGAGAATCACGCCGCCCACGCCTTCGGCGCGCAGTCCGTCGATGATACGACGGTACGCTTCGCGCGATTCGTCGCGTAATACTCGGCCGACGATTCCCAACTCATCCCGCCTGCACAGTTGATCGCCGCGCGACCGGAACACCTCTCGTCCATTCGTGCGATCATGCATCCTGCTGGTTGAGGAGACGACCCATGAACGCATCGGCTGCCGTATTCGCCATCCTCGTCGCGTTGCTGCTCGGCGCGATGATTCCCGGTCCGAGCTTCGTGCTCGTGGCGCGCAATGCGATCAGCCTGTCGCGGCGCGACGGCCTTGCCACCGCGCTCGGCATGGGCGTCGGCGGTATCTTCTTCGGCGGCATCGCGCTTGCCGGGCTTTATACGCTGCTGCTCGCCGTCGAGTGGCTGTACATCGCGCTTAAGATCGCCGGGGGCCTCTATCTCCTCTATATCGCCTCGAAGATCTGGCGCGGCGCATCGCAGCCGCTTTCGGTCGACGAAGGCGCGCGTGCCGATGCACGCAACGCACGCAAGTCGTTCTGGGTCGGCCTCACCACGCAACTCAGCAACCCCAAGACTGCGATCTGGTACGGCAGCATCTTCGCGGCGCTGCTTCCGCAGCATCCGCCGCTCTGGTGCTATATCGTGTTGCCGCCGCTCGTGTTCTGTATCGAAGCGGGGTGGTACACGATCGTTGCGCTTGGGTTTTCGAGTCGTCGTCCGCGTGAGATCTATCTTCGCGCGAGGCGGTGGGTCGATCGCGTCGCCGCCTGCGCCATCGCGGCGCTCGGACTTCGGCTGATTTTCACCGCCGGAAAGACCGGCATCTAGGCGCGCGATGCTCCCGGCAATTGTCGTCCGACTTTCTTGCGCGCAGCGGGCGTCAAAACGCCGAGAAAGAACAGATCCAGCGCCTTTTCCAGCGTCGCGCGCGGCGTGAGGCCCGTGCGTGCGAGCATCGCCGTGTCGTGCACGCCTTTGGCGACCTGCAGCCAGTATTCGGCGAGATAGGTCACGTCGATATCGGCGCGAATCATGCCCTGTTCGACGCCTAGACGCATCACGCGGCCGAACACCGTCGGAATGTTGCGTTCCTTGATCGCCTGAATTTCGTCGAAGAGATGCGGCGCGAAGCGATTGAGGTCTTGCAGGAAGTCCGGCGACATTACGCCGACGTGATCCGCGACGACGCGCAGCAGCGCCGCGAGCTTCTCGGGAAAGCCGCCGGGGCCATCGAGTATGGCCGTTACCTGGCGACGCATCGAGACGCCCGTCGCGGCGATGATCGCGGCCACCATCGCGTCCTTCGATGAGAAGTGCACGTAGAGCGTCTTCTTGCTCACGCCGAGCGCGCGTGCGAGGCGGTCCATCGTGAGCCCGCTGTAACGCTCGCGCAGCAGGATCTCGCGCGCCGCCGCGAGAATGGTGCCGGAAGGCCCGTCGTCGAAATCGACGGGGGGAAAGGGAGACTGCGCGGCGGTTTCGTGTGCTCCTGTCGAAGCCGTCGACCGGTCCGATGGTCCGTTCTCGCGCGGCATCTAGCGCTCCTGTGCGAGCGCGTCGGCCTGCGTTGCACCGCCGAGCGATTGAAAGAGTGCAGCCGTATCGGCGAAGCGGTCCGCTTGCGCGCGCGTGCGATCGAGCGCCGTCTGCAAGGTTTGGCGCTCTGCATCGAGCAGGCTGAACTGGCTCACTCCGCCGGCGGCGTATTGCGCATGAGCGATATCGAAGCTCGCTTGCGCCTCGCGTGCGGCATCCTCGCGCGACTGCAGTTCCCGTGCGTCGTTCTGCAAGGCGGTGAGCGTATCCGCGACCTGCTGGAGCGCCTGCAGAACCGTTTGCTGGTATGTCGCCAGCGCGGCGTCGTAGGCCGCCTGCGCCGAGCGTTTCTTCGCGCGCAACTCGCCTCCGCGGAAGAGCGGCTGCGTGAGATTCAATCCGATGTTCCAGACGTTCAGCCCGCTCACTACGTCCTGAATGCTGGTTCGCTGCGAACCGATGCCTGCCGAGAGCGAAAACTGCGGATAGAGATTGGCCGTCGCCACGCCGACATTCGCGCTCGCCTGATGCAGCAACGCTTCCGACGCGCGGATGTCGGGCCGTTCGCGCGCGAGCGTGGAGGGCAACGTGAGCGGCACATCGGCGGGCAGTTGAAGCGAGTCGAGCGTGAGCGCGTCGAAATTTGCTTTCGACGGCGGCCGCCCAAGAAGGATCGCAAGCTGATGATCGGCCTGGGCGAGTTGCGTTTCGAGCGGCACCAGCGTCGCGCGCGTTTGCGCGAGCAGCGTGCGTTGACTGCGCACGTCGAGGTGCGAGACGCCGCCTGCCGCATGGCGCGCGTCGACGATAGCAAGCTGCTCTGCCTGTGCATCCGCGAGACGCCGGGTCAGCGAGACCTGCTCCTGAAGCGATGCGCGTCGCACGGCGGACGCCACCACGTTCCCCGCGATCGAAAGCCGCGCCGCTTCGAGTTCGAAGCGTTCGTAGTCGACCTGTGCCATCGTCGCTTCGAGTGCGCGGCGATTGCCGCCAAAGATGTCGAAGGTGTACGACACGCTGACTGACGCGTCGAACAGCGAAAACGGTCCCGGGTTAGCCACGTTCGGAATGCCAAAGGAAGCGAGGTCGACCTGCTGGCGCGTGGCCGAAATCGTTGCGTCGACAGAAGGGAACGCGGTGGCGCCCGCTTGCGCATTGTAGTTCTCACGTGCCTCGATCAGCCGGGCGCGCGCTTGATCGAGCGTCGGACTCTGTCGCAGTGCCTCGTCGACGAGACGATCCAGCGCGTCCGAGCGGAACCGCTTCCACCACATCGGCGTCGCGGTCTCGGTGGCTGTGAAAGTTTGCGCTGCGCTGGCCGGCGCGTCGCGGGTATAGCGCTCAGCATCGGGCGGCGCGGGCGTCTGGAAGTCCGGACCGACCGCGCAACCGGACAACGCCATTAAGGACACGAGAACGAGGTGTTTCATGGCGGTGTTTCCTAGTCGAGCGTGCGACGGTAGAAGCGCAATGCGATGCCCATCACGATCAGCGTGAAGATCATCATCGGCCATACCGAAGGCCAGAGATCCATCCAGCCGTTTCCCTTAAGCAGGATGCCGCGTATCAGGCGGTTAAAGTACGTGAGCGGCAGCAGGTTGCCGATCAGCTGTGCCCACTTCGGCATGCCGGCGAACGGAAACATGAAGCCCGAGAGCAGAATGTTCGGAAGAAAGTAGAAGATGGTGAGTTGCACCGCTTGCAACTGGTTCTGGGCGAGCGAGGACAGCGTGATGCCCACCGTCAGGTTCGCCGCGATGAAGAGCAACGCGGCGAGATAGATGGCGACCAGGCTGCCGACGAACGGAACGTGAAAGACGAAGTACGTGGCCGCGAGAATGATCGTCGCCTGAATGAGGCCGATGATCACGTAAGGCACGATCTTGCCGGTCATCACTTCGATCGGCAGGACGGGCGTCGCAAGGAGATTCTCCATCGTGCCGCGCTCGCGTTCGCGCGTGATCGCGAGGCCGGTCATCATCACGAGCGTCATCGTCAGGATCACGCCCATCAGGCCCGGCACCACGTTGTATTGCGTGATGCCTTCGGGATTGTAGAGGCTGTGGATTTGCACACCGAAGGCCGCCGGGCTGCCGTTCAGATGCGCGAGCGCGCCCGTGATGTCCTTGTCGGCGACGGGCTGCACGAGGCTCGGCAGGGCGGCG
This sequence comes from Caballeronia sp. LZ024, assembly GCF_031451455.1. NCBI lineage: Bacteria > Pseudomonadati > Pseudomonadota > Betaproteobacteria > Burkholderiales > Burkholderiaceae > Caballeronia > Caballeronia sp. LZ024. Next base: position 37,158 of record NZ_JARUXL010000003.1, read on the forward strand.
ACGGCGGTGTTCGTCGCGGTAGGGTCCGTGGCATCGGCTTCCACGAGCAGCGACGGGCGCTTGCCGCGCAAGAGATCGCGCGAGAAACCGACCGGTATGTTCAGCACAAACTGCACGCGGCCTTGCGCGAGTGCGCGCCGGCCGGCTTCCTCGTCGGGCAGCGTTCCCACGAAGTCGAAATAGGCCGAGTTCTTCATCGCCGCGATGAAGCTGCGGGAGAACGCGCTCTCGTCGCCGACGATGACCGCCGTCGGCAGGTGCTTGGGATCGGTATTGATGGCGAACCCGAAGAGCGCGAGCTGGATGATCGGCAAGCCGACGATCATCCCGAACGTGACGCGGTCGCGCCGCAACTGGAGGAATTCCTTAAGCACGATGCTCCACCAGCGCGTGAGCGAGAAGACCATGCGCGTGCTCAAGAGGGCGCTCCGAAGTTGTCCTGCGAATGGCTCATCAGGTAGATGAAGACGTCTTCCAGACCGGTATCGATTGCTTCGATGGTGAGCGGCGTGCCTTCGGTCGCGCGCCTTATCGCGCGTTCGAGCGCCGCATGATCGCGGCCGCTTGCATGCAGCGCCGAGCCGAATACGACGGTCTGATCGACGCCCGGCGCGGAGCGCAATTGCTCGGAGAGCTTGCTCAGATGTTCGCCGTGGATCGCCCATGTGCGAAGGTCTTGCGCCTCGATCACTTCTCTTGCCGTGCCCTTCGCAAGCAGCTTGCCGTAGGCGATATACGCGAGCTTGTGACAGCGCTCCGCTTCGTCCATGTAGTGCGTGCTGACGAGCACGGATATGCCGCGCGCCGCAAGCCGGTGCAGTTCTTCCCAGAAGTCGCGCCGGGCGGTGGGATCGACGCCTGCGGTCGGTTCGTCGAGCAGCAGCAGTTTCGGTTCGTGCAGCATGCAGGCGGCGAGCGCGAGCCGCTGCTTCCATCCGCCCGAGAGCGAGCCCGTGAGCTGGTTCGCGCGGCTTTTCAGGCCGAGCCCTTCGAGCGAACGGTCGACCGCTTCGCGCCGGTTTCGCATCTGATAGATGCGCGCGACGAAGTCGAGGTTCTCGCGGATCGTCAGGTCTTCCCAATAGGAAAAGCGCTGCGTCATGTAGCCCACGTTGCGCTTGATCTGCGCGCTTTCGCTGCGGATGTCGTAGCCGAGGCAGGTGCCGGTGCCCGAATCCGGCGTGAGCAGGCCGCACATCAGGCGGATCGACGTCGTCTTGCCACTGCCGTTCGGTCCGAGAAAGCCGAAGATTTCGCCGCGCGCGACTTGCAGCGAGACGTCGTTGACGACGTGCTTGTCGCCGAAGCGCTTGTTGAGGTTCTGCACGTCGATGACGTGTTCGGTGACGGGTGCGGTCATTGCAGTGTCACCGTGACGGGCTGGCCGGGATGCAGCTTGCCTGCATCGGCGACCGAGGGATGCGCCTCGACCATGAAGACGAGTTTCGAACGGCTCTCGTTGCTGTAGATGACGCGCGGCGTGTATTCAGCCTTGTTCGACACATACGTGATCTTGACGGGAACATCCGCCGCGCAGCCGTCGCAATGCACGGTCATCGCACGGCCGGCCGCGATATTCCCCACGATGCCCTCGGGCACGAAAAGGCGCACCTTCACGTTCTGCGGAGGCAGCATCTGTACGACGGGGCTGCCGGCCTGCACCCATTCGCCGGTACGATAGAGCGTGTCGTAGACGAGGCCATCGGCGGGCGCCACGACGCGTTTCTGATCCAGCTTCCACTGTGCCTGCGCGAGGGATGCCTGGGCTGCGGCCACCTGCGCTCTTTGCGCGGTGATCTGTTGCGAGCGGCCGGGCAGGCGCGCCACTTCGACCTGGTTCGTCAGTTCGCGCACCTGCGCCGCAGTCGCATCGGCGTTGGCGCGTGAATCGTCGAGTTGCGCCTTCGGGATGCCGCCCGCGCGGAATTGAGCTTCGTCGCGCGTGAGTTGCAAGGCGGCCTTGCGCGCATTGGCCTGCGCCTGTGCCAGTTGCGCGCGGGTCACATTGACTTCGGGCACGCGCTTGCCCGTCTCGATGTCGGCGAGTTGCGCGCGCGTGGCGGCGAGTTGCTGTTGTGCTCCTTCCAATGCCCAGATTTCGTCGACTGCTTCGAGCGTGAACAAGGGCGCATTGGAACGGACGGCTTGGCCGCGTGCGACGGACAGTTGCGTAAGCGAACCGGACTGCGACGAAGCGAGATACACGAATTCGCCTTCGACATAGCCCTGGTAGACATTGCGATCTTCATGCGAGCAAGCCGATAGCAGGACGAGCGCGCAAAGCAATCCGACATGGATGCCGTTGATCGACTGCCTGGTGCAGCGCCGCGTTAGCTTCGCGCGGGCAGGAGCAAGGTTCATGGAGTCAGCTTCCGTATCGGGTTCTTGGCATGTCCGCAGAGATAATCAGCTATGCGAATGAAATGGCGCGATCATGTAACGAAAGGAGGCAGGCGCCTGGGTCAGCAGTCGTGCGGCGCCTTACTCGAAGCCGATCTGCATCCATCACGATGGAAACTATTATCGGCGTTATAGTTTCCAAGGTCAATCGCGAATCGCGAACTGCCTGCTTCGCAGTGGAATTAACCACCTAATTAAAAGCCGCTAGGCCGCCTAAGGTTTAGCCCATCTTTAGCGGCGTCTTTGCCGGGCAGCAGCAAATAGGCGCTTGCCGAAGCTGCGATGGAGAGTGCAGTGGCAATAAGCAAAACGATGCGGTATCCCGATACGAACGACTCGCCGATGACGCGAACCACGGCTGGATTTTCGCTTTGGATGCCCGCTAACAAAGCGCGCTGCATATACACGGCGTTGCGCACTTCCGCGCTCAGAGCAAGCGCTTGGAGTTCTCGTTGCAATACGTTGTCGAAGCGAACGGACAGCAAGACGCCGAACATAGCAATCGCGAGCAACCCGGCAATTCGCGAGACGGCATTATTCACGCCAGACGCCACGCCGGCATCGTTCAGCTGAACGGCGTTCATGACCGTCGTCGTCAGCGGGGCGACGCAGGTCGCCATGCCGAGACCGAGCACGAACATGGGCGGAAAAATCGTGGTCCAGTATGAAGCGCCGGCTTGGGTCGATGCGGACGCTGCGAGCCACGCGAACCCTGCCGCGACGATGAGCGGCCCGACGACGAGTGGAAGTCGAGCGCCGTGGCTTGCGATCAGGCCGCCGGACCAGCGGGAGAGTGCAAAGATAAGAAGAATGAGTGGCAGCAGCGCCGCGCCCGCTTGGGTCGCGGTGTAGCGTTCAACCTGGATCAAGTCGAGCGGCAGGAAGTAGAGCGTGCCGCCGAACGCCGCGTAAAGAAACAGCGTGATGAGATTCGCGCCGGCAAACGTGCGCGACCGAAAGAGCGCGAGCGGCATCATCGGCGCTGTTGAGCGCGCCTCGACGACCACGAAGAGGACGAGCGCAACGACTCCGCACGCCGCAGTCGTGGCGATGACGGTCCCGCCGCGAGCGGCCTCGATGAGCGCGAACGTGACGCATCCAAGACCGGCGCACGCGAGCAGAGCGCCCGGCCAGTCGGGGGTTTGCGGCATCGAATCGTTGCGGCTTTCGGGAACGCTGGACAGCGTGATCCAGACGACGACGGCGGCGAGCGGCACATTGATGAAGAAGACCGCGCGCCACGAAAACTGCTCGATCATCCAGCCGCCCGCCACCGGGCCGAACGCCGCCATGATCGCGGTGAATGCGGACCACGTTCCGATCGCGTGGCCGCGCTTTTCCACCGGAAACGAAGCGCTGATGAGCGACAGGCTGCCGGGAACGAGCAGTGCCGCGCCGACGCCCTGCACGGCGCGCGCCGAAATGAGCGTGTAGACCGTTCCGGCCAGACCGCACCACGCCGACGCGGCTGCGAAGATCATCACGCCTGCCACGAAAATCTTGCGCCGGCCGTAGAGATCGCCGAGCGATCCACCGAGAAGCAGGAGCGAAGCCAGCGTCAGCGCATACGCTTCGACGACCCACTGCAATTGGCTCGCCGTCGCGTGAAGGCTTGCCTGCAGCGCTGCCAGCGCGACGTTCACGATGGTTCCATCGATGAAGGCCATGCTCGACCCAAGGATGGCGGCGAGCAGGACGCCGGTTGTAGCCGTCGAGCGGATCATAGGCCTCAAGATTGCTTAGACTGATTTAAGAACTCGAAGCGTGTCTGTACATGGCCGACATAAGCACACGCACGTTCGATTATCAGACACCCAGACGTTTTGTTCACCGTCGCGATCTTGGTCACGTGCCTAAGCCCGCACGCCCATTCGCTGCTGTGCTCGCTCGGGTGTTCGGCGTATCGTATGCTCTACGGGCGAGAGCCTTCGTTGCAGCCGCTTAAAACAGTCGTAGAGAGCGTTGCCATGGCCGAAGACACCCAACCGACAAACGACGATCCCGCGCGGGGTACCGAGGATCCTGCGCCAGCCCGGTTCCTTCCGGCTTTCGTCTGGCGCGCCTCGCGCGATGGCAGTATCGTCTATGCGAATCCGTGGGCCTGTCTCTATCTCGGCGTGCCCTATGACAAGGTGCTCGGGCAGCACTGGAAAGTATTCGTATACCCGGACGATATCGGCTTTGTCATCGACGCGGTTCGTCAGATGACGGGCCGCACGCTGCTGCGCAACGTCGACGTAAGGCTCAGGCGCGCCGACGGCGTGTTCCGCTGGCACACGCTGCATCTCCAGGCGACGCGCGACGAGCTGGGTGGCATTGCCGATACGGTGGGCGTGGCGATCGACATCCACGAGTGCAGGCACGCGTGGGAATTGTATGAGGCAAGCGAGCGGCGACTTCAGGCCGCATTTCAGGGTGCCTGCATGGGCGCCTGGGAATGGGACATGAAAACACGCGTCGTGCGCATGACCGCGCAACTCGCGAAAATCTACGACTTCCCCGAAGGCACCGACGCCGTGATGCTCGCCGAACTGACGGAGCGCGTGGCACCGGCGTATCGCGAACTCTATCAACGCAAGCTCGATGCGGTCCTACAGCATCATGCGCCGTTCGAACTCGATTTCCTGCTCGACGAGCGGGTCGCGCCGCAGCGCTGGCTTCGCATGCGCGGACATCCAGAGTATGACCACGAGGGATTGCTGGTGCGCGTGTACGGCGTCACGTTCGACATCAGCGATCATCGCATCCATGAAGAGCGCTTGAGTCTGAGCGAGCGGCGCTACCGCGCGCTGGTCGAATCGACCGGTGCGATGGTTTGGTCGGCGACGCCGGATGGGAGCGTGAGGCCCGCGGGCGGTTCATGGGACGATTTCGCGGGCGTCGATCCTTCGTGCATCGCGGGGTGGGGCTGGATGGAACTCGTGCATCCGGAAGATCGCGAGATGGCGCGCGAGAGTTGGCAGACCGCGTTGCGCCAGAAGACCACGCAGTCGCTTACGTTCCGGCTGCGGCGCAAGGATGGCGTGTATCGCATCGTCGAGGCGCGCGCCGCACCGCTTTGCGATCAGAACGGCAATCTTCAGGAATGGTTTGGCACGACGACCGACGTCACTGCGCAGTACGAGGCTAAAGCGGCGATCGAAGCGCGCTCGCTGAGACTCAGGGTGGCGATGCAGGCCGCCAAGCTCAGTATCGCGACGCTCGATCTGTCCGATTGGGTGCTCTCCATCGAAGATGGCGGCGACCGGCGCCAGACCGAGCGCGTTCCTTACGTCGCGGCGCTGCAACGCGTGCACGAAGAAGATCGCGCCGCGCTCGACCGCTATATCCGGCGGCTCGCGAACGGCGAGAAACCGAGCGCCAACTTCGAATTCCGCCTCAACAATTCCCAGCGCGAGCGATGGATAGAAGGCAGCGCGCTGCTGCAACTCAGCGCCGCTGGCAAGCCGATGCGCGTCATCAGTTCCGTCATCGATATCACCGAGCGCAAGCGCCTCGAGCTGATCCTGCGCGAGTCGAGCCGTCGCAAGGACGAGTTTCTCGCGATGCTCGCGCACGAGTTGCGCAATCCGCTCGCGCCCTTGCGAACGGTGATCGCGCTCATGCAAAAGGATGTGCCGCTCGGCGAGCGCGAACAGGACCTCGTCGGCCTGATGCAGCGGCAAGTGGAGCACATGACGCATATCGTCGACGACCTGCTCGAAGTGTCGCGTATCACGCAGGGTCGCATTGCGCTCAAGCGCGAGCCGATTCTCGTGTGCACCGCCGTGTATCACGCGGTCGAGGCGGTGGCCGGCATGGCGCAGGCGCGCTTGCAGCACATGCATGTCGAAGTGCCCGACGCGACCAACTGGGTGTTCGGCGACGTCACGCGGGTCTCGCAGATTCTCGTGAACATCCTCAACAACGCGATCAAGTACACGCCCGAAGGTGGCAGCATCAGCGTCACCGCTCACGCCGACGACGCGTGGGTGTCGATCGTGATCGGCGACACGGGATCGGGCATCTCGCCCGATCTGCTGCCGAAGATTTTCGATCTTTTCTCGCAGGGCGAGCGCACGCTCGACCGTTCGGAAGGCGGCCTCGGTATCGGCCTTTCACTTGTCAAGAAGCTCGTCGAAATGCACGATGGACGAATCTCCGTGCAAAGTCCCGGGCCCGGTCGCGGCACGACGGTCATCGTCGATCTGCCGCGGCTGCATCATCAGGAACGTCATTCGGGTGCGACGCTTTCCGCGCTCGATGAGCAACCGGAAGCGGCCGTGCGCCGTGTTTTGATCGTCGACGACAATCGCGATGCCGCCGATTCTCTCGCGATGCTTTGCGAAACGGAGAACCACATCACTCGGGTGGCGTACTCTCCGGCAGAGGCGCTCGACGTGGGGCAGGAATTCAAACCGGACGTCGCGTTGCTGGACATCGGCCTTCCCGGCATGGATGGCTACGAACTAGCGAGGCGTCTGCGCAAGAAGGGCGAGACGACGCCGCTTCTGATTGCGATCACAGGCTACGGACAAGCGGAGGATCGCATGCGCGCTCAGGCGGCGGGCTTCGATCTGCACTTCGTCAAGCCGGTGAACGTGGAGAGTCTGCTCAAGGCGCTGTCGGCGCGCGCCGCATGAGTTGCGCTTGAACCGATGGCGCCGCCGGTAGCATTTTCCTTGGCCGTTTTTGGCCTGGCGGCAATTAGTCCCACAAAAACGCTTATCGGCGAAGCCGCATTGATCTAAAGATTTCACGGCAGTGAAACGTTTGCCATGCATATCCCGAATCGCGTGCCGAAGGCATACTGCTTCTTCATAACTAAAAGCATCGAGAGAAGGAAAATGACCGGGGAAGCAAGGAAGCTCTATTACGTGGGACTCGGATTGAGTCCCGATTTGCATGCGCGCCTGAAGGCCCGGCAATGGGACGTGGAACTCGTCGACCCCGGCAAGCGCGGCCAGGCAGCGCGGCGCATCACCGGTGTCAGCGCCGGCATCCTGGATCTTTCCGACTGTCAGTTTCCGCGCGACTGGGCGGTGATGGAAGCCTTGCTCGCCTCACCGTCGATCGGCTGGATCGCGATCGGCTACCCTGAACAAATCATGGAAGCCGGCGCGCGCAGAGTGATACGCGACTTCTGCTTCGACTACGTGACGCTGCCGACGGCGAACGAACGTATCGTCGACGCCGTCGGCCACGCCCACGGCATGTTGACCTTGCAGGAGGCGGAGGAGAGCAGTGTCCCCGCCCGCGCGGAGGACGAGATGATCGGCTCGTGCGACGCGATGCTCGCGTTGTTCCGTTCGATCCGCAAGGTCGCGATGACCGACGCGTCCGTGTTTATTTCCGGCGAATCGGGCACCGGCAAAGAACTCACCGCGGCGGCGATCCACAAGCGCTCGGTGCGTCGCAACGAGCCGTTCGTCGCGATCAATTGCGGCGCGATTCCGGCGCACCTGCTGCAATCCGAACTCTTCGGCTACGAGCGCGGCGCGTTCACGGGCGCGAATCAGCGCAAGATCGGGCGCGTCGAGGCGGCCAACGGCGGCACGCTGTTCCTCGACGAAATTGGTGACCTGCCGCTCGAAAGCCAGGCGAGCCTGCTGCGGTTCTTGCAAGAGCGCAAAGTGGAACGCCTTGGCGGCCACGGCTCAACGCCCGTGGATGTGCGCATCATCTCGGCGACCCACGTCGACATGCAGACCGCGATGATCGAAGGGCGCTTCCGTGCCGACCTGTATCACCGCCTTTGCGTGTTGCAGATCGACGAGCCGCCATTGCGCTCGCGCGGCAAGGATATCGAACTGCTCGCGAAGCACATGTTCGACCGCTTCAAGAAGGACGCGAACCGGCGTCTGCGCGGCTTCTCGCCGTGCGCTATTGCCGCGCTTCACAACTACGGGTGGCCCGGCAACGTGCGCGAACTGATCAACCGCGTGCGGCGCGCGATCGTGATGTCAGAAGGGCGGCAGATCACCGCGCGCGATCTCGAACTGGGCGAATACGTGGAAGTGGCGCCGGTGTCGCTCGCGCAGGCACGCGAAGCGGCCGAGCGGCAGGCGATCGAACTGGCGCTCTTGCGTCACCGTGGACGGCTCGGCGACGCCGCCCACGAACTCGGGATTTCACGCGTGACGCTGTATCGCCTGCTCACGTCGCATGGTTTGCGATCCGCGACGCTTGGCGTCGGAACGTCAGAGACGCAGTGCGCACGCCCTGCTGCGTGACCTGATTTCCTACCCGCCATGACCTCGAAGCCTCAGGCTGATAGCCCTGAGGCTTTTTCTCAAAGTCAGTCAAACGTTTGCGTGCGACCTCGCATCCTAAGCATTGCTTAGGCGCGCGATCGGATTTCGGGCGCCCGAGATCGCGGCTCGTCGCGCTCGATGCCAGCATGTTTGTCTAAAGTTAAGCGCCCGTTCAAAAGCATCATTCAACGTGCGGAGACGCACTCATATCCGCCAGATCCGTGTTGCACAATGCGCCGTATGTAATCGGTTTCGCATTGGCACGGAAATCCTGGCTCCTTCGTCGATGCGCTAGCGAAAGAAGAAATCGTAGAGAGAATACGCGGCTTGAACGGGGCAGGACTTGAAAGTGGCTTATCGACAAAACGCTAAGCCATCCGAAAGGAATGCGGGGGTTGTTTCGCTTGCGCTTCAATCGACGGAGCGCGGGGCGATTACGAATGCGCAAGTGGCGATGTACCACACGGCGAGAAAATATCATGACAAGCTTCATCGCCCGATCACGGGCTCCGCTGCGCCTGGGACTGGCGGGCGGCGGGACGGACGTGCCGCCTTACTCGGACCAGTTCGGCGGCCTTGCGCTCAACGTGACCATCGAAAAGTTCGCTTACGCGTCCATTGCCCCGCGTGACGACGCGCGAATTGAACTGGTCGCGGCCGATACCGACATTTCCTGGCGCGGTCCTGTCGCGCCCGAACTGGCGACACGTCCGGGCCTCGCGTTGCACGTCGGCGTCTACAACCGCATCGTCAGGGACTTCAACGGCGGACATCCGCTTGCGGTCACCATCACGACGTGTTCCGAGGCGCCGCCGGGGTCGGGGCTCGGGTCCTCATCCACTATCGTCGTCGCGCTCGTTCAGGCGTTCTGCGAACTGCTGTCGCTGCCGCTAGGCGAATACGACATTGCGCATCTCGCTCACGATATCGAACGCGTCGACCTTTGCCTTGCAGGCGGGAAGCAGGATCAGTACGCAGCGACTTTCGGCGGGCTGAACTTCATGGAGTTCTACGGCGACCGTGTGATCGTCAATCCGCTTCGCATCAAACAGGAAACCAAAGCGGAAATGGAGGCGTCGCTGGTGCTTTATTTCACCGGCGTCTCGCGCGAATCGGCGAACATCATCAAGGAACAAAGCGCGAACGTCGCCAATGGCGAGAGCGATCCGCTCGCCGCACTGCACGAAGTCAAGACCGAAGCGGTTCGCATGAAGGAAGCCGTGTTGCGCGGCGATTTTCACGCGTTCGCACGTTCGATGGCCGATGCGTGGGAATCGAAAAAGCGCATGGCCCGGAACATCTCGAATCCCATGATTGACGAACTCTATAGAGTCGCGATCAATGCGGGCGCTAAAGCCGGGAAAGTATCGGGCGCGGGTGGAGGTGGCTTCATGATGTTCTTCGTCGATCCCATAGACAGGCCGCGGGTCATGCGAACGCTAAGCGCGAGCAGTCAGCTCAATGGTCACGTGCTCAATTGCACGTTCACCGATATCGGCGCCCAATCGTGGAGAAAGAAGCTATGACGATGACTGCGGTGGGGGAGATCGACAAGACACTTTCGGTCTTGCAGGCGCTGCGGGCCGACACCGGCCTGATCGACCGCGTGCAGCAGGTTGCGGAGCGCATCACGGCGGCGTTTCGCGCGGGCAACAAGGTTTTGCTTGCGGGAAACGGTGGAAGCGCAGCCGATGCGCAGCACATTGCAGGCGAGTTTGTGAGCCGCTTCTGCTTCGACCGCCCCGGGCTGCCCGCGTTTGCGCTGACGGTCGACACGTCGGTCCTGACGGCCATCGGCAACGACTACGGCTACGAACGGCTCTTCGAGCGCCAGATCCAGGCATCGGGCCGCTCAGGCGATGTGTTCTGGGGATACTCGACCTCGGGCCGCTCGCCCAACATCATTCGCGCGTTCGAAGCGGCGCGATCCGCGGGCATGTTCACGGTGGGCTTTACGGGCAACGGCGCCGGCGCTGCGCAGATGCGCGAACTCACGGACATCTGTATCGACATTCCTTCGCCGTCGACGCCGCGAATCCAGGAAGCGCACCTGCTTTGCGGTCATATCATATGCGGCATCGTCGAAGAGAACGTCTTCGGATGAGCGACGTGCTGCCATGCCTCATTCTCGCGGGCGGGCTCGGCACGCGCTTGCGTCCGGTCCTCGGCGACGAGATGCCGAAGGCGCTGGCGTCGATCGGCGGCCGGCCGTTCCTATGGTGGATGCTGCAAGGACTCGTGCAGCAAGGCGTGCCTGAGATCGTGCTCGCGATCGGACACGGCCAGCGACACATCAGGGAGTTCGTTGCGTCGTCCTGTGACGGCATCGCGGTGTCGTTTGTCGAGGAGCATGAGCCGCTGGGCACCGGCGGCGCGATCGTGCACGCACTGCGCGCCCACGGTGCGCCCGACATGATCGTGATGAACGGCGATACGATTTCCAACCTCGATCTGCGCGGTCTGTCGGCGCTTCATCGGTCGACGAACGCGGATCTGGTGATCGCGGCGACGACCGTGGCGGACGGCTCCCGCTACGGCACGCTTGCCTTCGACGCGCAGACCAGGCGCCTTTGCGCGTTCCATGAAAAGCGTGAAGGACATGGCTTCATCAACGCCGGAACCTATTCGCTAAGGGCAGCAAGCGTTCTAGCGTGCGAACTGCCCAACCGATTTTCGTTCGAGCACGACTTCCTGGCTAAACGGGTTGCTGCAATGGATATGCGGGTCTTTCCCGACGTGACGGAGTTCATCGACATCGGCATTCCGCAAGACTATGCGCGCGCGCAGACCGTCATTCCCCAAATGCTAAAGGCTTACGGCCGTGAAGCGTAAGGCGCTATTCCTTGATCGCGACGGCGTGATCAACGTCGACTTCGGCTATGTTCATCAACCCGAGCGATGCGTGTTTATCGCAGGGATCTTCGATCTCGTTCGTCTGGCAAATGAAACCGGCCATGCCGTGATCGTGGTGACGAATCAGGCCGGCATCGGCCGCGGCTATTACTCTGAAGCGCAGTTCGCGTCTTTCATGCAATGGATGAGCGACCGCTTTGCCAAAGAAGGTGCGACGATCGACGGGATCTACCATTGTCCGCATCATCCAGACGCGGCGCTGGACGCATACCCGCAATCCTGTTTGTGCAGAAAGCCCAAGTCAGGAATGTTCGACGCAGCGCGGCAAGATTTCGACCTCGATATGCCCGCGTCTATCCTGATCGGCGACAAACGCTCGGACATGGAAGCGGGGCGGCGTGCGGGAGTAGGTCATTGCTTTATGTTCGGTTCAAAAGACAAAAGCGAAGTGCCGAAAGGCGCGCTGGCAATCGATGCCTTGCTGGAGGTTAGCCCATTGTTGAATGGCTAAACCAGCGATTACTCAAGCTTGATGGGTGGCGAGATCACGTTTTGCATGAATGGCTTCCCGACCGCCTTGAGAAAGTAAGGATTGGAGGAGCGCTCTGTAAGAGGGATCGACGTGACGGAAGGGGCGTAGCGTCCAACGAGTCTGAACGATGCAGGAGCCGCCTGCTCATAGAGCTCAAGATGATCGACGTTCTCCGGATGGCTAAGCGATACGGCCAGCGTTTGACCCGCGCGGCGCGCATCGATCGTCACACAACTCGCGATACCCGTTTCGAGCGCGCTGCCTTCCTCATAGTCGTTCCACGTGACAAGCTGAAGGAAGGGAATTTGCTGATGCGCGCTGTAGTGCTCGTTGAGAATGCGAAAGCCTTCCAGCCACGTCTTGCCGCAGTCCTGCGCAAGTACGTGGGGAGATGCGGCGGCCCACGGCGCCATCGAATCGTCGAACCCCTTCCACACACCGCCGACCGCGATCTTGGCGGGCTGGCTAGTTGCCGTGTTGTAGAAGACGTCGAGGCCGGTGAGATCGGCGGGGCCGTCTTTGGCGCGTGCTTTGGATTGTGCCTCTACCCAGACGAAAGCGCCTTTGCTTGCGGGAAGATCAAGGCCATGTGCATGAATGTGAAGCCAGAGAACGTCGGGACGTGCTGCTTGTATGCGAGCCCAATCCGCCTTGCCGACCGCTTCCATGCCGAATTCGAAGACGACCGGCCGGCCGTCATGATGCAAGTATTGGCGCGAAGGAAAATACTCGCGCGCCATATAGTCGAGCTGGTAAAGAATGGTCTGGGTGAGGTCGCAGCCTTTGCAAGCGTTGAACTTGAACGTGCCGCTGTCCACCATCAGCGCAAAGCTCATCCTCGGGTTCGCGGCAAGCGCGGGCATCGACGCCTTCCAGGCGGTATCGACGCAATGCCCCTCACCGTACCAGTCGACGATTACGCCGTCGACGCCGCGCGATCCCATGTCGTCGAAGGTGCGTTGTGCCTGGCGCGGATCGTCGGAGCGATAGCCCACGTCGAGGCCGCGTGGAGTCGGCCCCCACCACGGCAAGTAGTGCGCGAGTACCTTGGTCGTGCTTCCGGGGTAAAGCAACGTATGAACATCGACTTTGGACACGGATGTCGTGCCCGCCAGATTGCCGTTCGACGAGCCCTTGAAAGCCGGACTTGCGGAAGTGTTGGGCGCGTTGAGCGTCGAGACGAAATCGGCGGCGCCCGCATCGACTGTCAAAGCGGAAATCGAAAGCAGAATGGCAAGCGCAACGGATTTAAGCATGTCTAAGAGAAGAGCCGATCAATTCAATGATGCGAGGATACGGTCTTTGAGTCCTTGAACCATGTTGGCTTGCCAACAGAATGACGTTAAGCGCTGTGGTCTCATGTTATGACATGTTTAATTCCCATCAAGCATCGCCGCTCAAGCCAGAGGCGTGCTTGTATCTCCTGCAAATAATGGAGTCCATGCATGAGCCGCAACAGACCTTTCCTTGACGACGATCTTGGATGGAGCGACAAGGGATCGCGAGAAGGAATCAAGCTGTCCCCGCTTGACATGGTCGAAAACGTCTTCGACCACAAATGGATCTTCATAGGCGTCTTCTTTGCATGCGTCGTGCTCTCGGTGATGTACATCGCGCTCTCGACGCCGGTGTATTCCGCCGATGCGCTGATCCAGATCGAGGAAAGGAAGGCGAGCACGCTCGGCTCGCTTTCAGACGTGTCCAAGGCGCTCGATATTCAGGATTCGCCTGTGGTCGGAGAAATCGACATCGTGCGCTCGCGTACCGTGCTCGCGCAGGCGATGGACACGACCGTCGCGCAGGCCGAAGTCTCGGTCAAAAATCGCTTGCCGCTCGTCGGCGCGTTTCTCGGCTCGATTCTTCCCAAGGGGCCCAGTGGCCTTGTCGCGCCGCTGATCGACAAACCTTTGTGGGCTTGGGGCGGTGAAGCGGTGGAGTTCAAGACGTTCGACGTGCCGGACGAACAGTTGGGACAGAAGCTGGAACTCGACTACGCGGGGAACGACAAATGGACCCTCAAGGACGCTTCCGGTAACGAAGTGCTGACCGGGACCGTCGGCACGCCGAGCGCGGCCGCGGGCTACACGGTGAACGTGCAGAAGATGATTGCCCGTCCCGGCACCGAGTTCACCGTGCAGCGCTTCTCGACTCAGGCACGGCTCGAACAGATCCAGAAAGTCTTCAATGTGATGGAGACGAAGCGGCAATCGAACATCATCCAGCTCGCGTTCGAAGATGCGGACCCGGTGTTCGCGTCGCGCTTTGTCAACGCGGTTGCGGCTGCGTATCTGGAGTCGAACGCCAAACGTCACGCGGCGGATTCAGAACGCAGCCTTGCATTCCTGAACGCGCAACTGCCGGTCGTCAAGGAGCGGGTGCAGAAGGCCGAGCAGGCGCTAAACGACTATCGCAACAAGGAAGGCACGATCGACGTGCAGGGCGAAGCAAAGATGCTGCTCGACGAATCGGCGTTGGTCGAGAAGTCGCGGCTCGAAGCCAAGCTGGTTTATCAGGACCTGGCACAGCGCTTTACCGGCGACCAGCCGCAACTCGTCGCGGCGGCCAACAAGTTCCGGCAGCTCGACCAGAAGTCGGCGGAACTGCAAGGAAAGATCGCGCGGCTTCCCGCGATGCAGCAACAATACTTGCGCCTCGCGCGCGATGTCGAAGTGAACAATCAGTTGTATGTGGGCCTCTTGAACAACGCGCAGCAGTTGCAGATCGCGCAAGCTGGAGCGATGGGCAATGCTGCGCTCGTCGACAAGGCAGTGCCTCCGCAAAAGCCCGTGCGCCCCAAGCGGGTGATCGTCGTGCTGCTCGGCGCTGCGTTCGGCGCGGTCCTTGGCTTCCTCGCGACGCAACTCATTCCGCTTCTCTCCGGCAGTATCCGCGATCCCAAACGGCTTGAGTCGATGGTGGGAATTCAGACGCTCGGCGTGCTGCCCATCTCGCCGCATCAGCTAAAAGCGAGCGTTACGAACATTCCACGCTTCATGGTTAGCAAAGAGCAATCGGACACGCCGCTCGTCGAGGCGATGGACGCACTCGCGCATTCGCTTCAATACAAGCTCGCATCGACGGCGGGGGCAAAGGTCGTGCTGGTGACGTCGGCCGTGCCGGGACAGGGCAAGTCCATGATCTCGGCGAATCTCGCTTATCTGTATGCGGAAAAGGGTTTGAAGACGCTCCTGATCGACGCGGACATGCGCAAGTCGACGATCGAACGCTATATGCAGGTCAAGGGGAATCAAGGGCTGGCGGGCGTGCTGCAAGGAACGATTACACCAGGCAAAGCGATCACCGAGCCGTTCGAGAACCTGCACGCGCTGCCCGCAGGCAAGCACGTCAGACATATGCGCAAGCTCCTCGGCCCCGAGAAGATTTCCGCGCTCATTGATTCGATGCGCGAAGAGTACGACATGATCGTGATCGATTCGCCGCCGGTCCTTCCTGCCGCCGATGCCGCCGTCATATCGCGCTTTGCCGACGTGACGCTCTTCGTGGCGCGACAGGGCAAGGTCAGCTATTCGGAAGTGACCGAGTCCGTCTCGCGTTTGTCCAAGGTCGGAACGCAGGTGGACGGTCTGGTGTTCAACGGCTTCGAGCCGTCGCCGCTGCGCTATGGCTACTATTCGGACGCTTACCGCTACCTCGACGGCGCTTAAGAACGGCTCAAGCAATCAGCACAATCGAAGGAAAAACGACAGGCGCACGTTTGCGCGGTCACGGAGAACCGGCGGCATGGACGCAATCAGCGAATCGTTGTTGAACAAGTCGGAGCCTCTTGACGAGACGACCCGCACGCGCGTCGTCTGGTTCCTGGGGCCCCGGCCGGCAAGCTGGAACGGCGTGATGCGCTACAGCCTGGATTGCCTCGAGATGGTGAAGACGTTCGACGACTTCACGGTCGAGTCCATCGACATCCCCGCAGAGCCGCGCTCGCTCAAGCGCTACTGGACGCATTTCGTGCTTTATCCGTTGCGCGCGATGCTCGCGGCGCGTTCGGCGGACCTTATCGTGCTGTACCAGGAAGACATGGCCTACATGATCCCGTTTGTGCGACTCGCGCGCGGGAAGGTCTGCATCGTGATGCATCACGTCATCTTTCCCGATCGTACGCGCGGAATCGTCGAGACGCTCAAAGCACGCTACATGCGCATGCTGCAACCGCTGATCGCCAAGGCCGACCTTGTGGTGTCGACGACGGGCGTCACAGTAAGCGACGGCATCGAGGAACTCGGGATCAAACCGGATCGCATCGAGCTCGTGCCTAACGCGTTCGACGAACGCATCGTTCCTGTCGATGCCGGCGTGCGCGAACGCGCCCGCGAGCACCTGCGTGAGAAGCTGGGCGTTGCGATCGGCAACGAAACCGTGTTCCTCAATGTGGGCACCGACGAAACGCGCAAGAACAACGCTGTCGTGTTTCGCGCGATGGCTGAACTCAGCCGCAAGGACGTGATGATGCTGCGCGTGGGCAAGGCGCAGAACGCCGCGAACCGCAAGGAATGCGAAGGCATCGCACGCGATGCGGGCATCAAGGCACATTTCATCGAAGGGGCAAGTGATAAAGACCTCGCCTTTTGCTATCAGGCGGCCGACGTCTACGTGTCGCCGACGCTGCACGAAGGCTTCGGGCGCACGGTAATCGAAGCGCAACTGGTGGGGCTTCCGGTGATCGCTTCCGATCTGCCCGTCTACCGATTCACGATGGCCGACTCGTTTCTTGCCGTGAACGAACCGACGCAGACCGTCGGTTGGCGCAGGGAGATCGAACGGATCTTGAAGGACGAACAACTGCGCCGCACGCTGGCGCAAAGCGGCAGGGCGAATGCCCGGCGCTTTTCGAGCGCGGCGGTGAGCGCGGATCTGCACCGCGCACTGCGTCGTGCGACGCAGCGTCGTGCGTAGCGGATCAAAGGACTCTGATGGCAGCACACCATTCGATGCGAGCGGTCAATTCAGGCGCGGCCGGCTACTCCGCCGCCGGTCTGATCTTTCCCGCGTTTTATGCGCTCGCGTTCCTGACCAACGCGGCGTTGCCGTCGCTCGGTCTTGCATCGTACAGCGCGACGGGGGCGCTCGCGCTCGCGGGTGTCGGCCTTGTCGCGCTGGTGATCGCGCGGCCGGTGTTTTCGGTGTCGCTGCTCTATCTCTTTGCCATCAGTCTCTCGGTGTTCGTCGCGGGTGTCGGCATCGAAAGCGGCGGTTTTCTCGTGGAGACCGGCGTTCAGGGCGAAGCAACCGGCGCCTTTAGCCGGCTCTTGTGGTTCTATCTGATCTTTGTGGCTTGCGCGCTGGTCGGCTTTAACTATTTGTATCGCGAGGGTCGCGCGCGTGGGCCGCTTGTGCCGCGCATGACGGTCGAGCAAGGCAGCATCGCGCTAGGGCTCGCGCTTGGCGCGGCTGTGATCGCAACGGGCGTCATCGCCGGCGCGACGGAAGGCTTCGCGCTGCTCAAGGGCGTCAACCGCTTTGCGTTGCGCAACGACAGCGCGAGTGCCGGGCCGCTCTTCAACCTGTTCCTTAACAATCAGTTGTTCGTGGCCGTGCTGCTCGGCACGTTCTGCTCGGCGCCGACCCGCCTGGTCAGATGGACCGCGATCCTCATGATCGTCGCCGACGTGGGGCTTCTGGTGCTGCATGGCGAGCAGTTCATGTCGGTGCTGGGCGTGGGCCTTGCGGTGATCGTGCCGTTCATTGCCATCGAGGCCGCGAACGGCGAGCGCGTGGTTCGCTATCTCGGGGTCGGCGCGGCGATTGCGCTCGCGCTTGGCTGCGCATCGGTGTTCTATGCATACAAGGGACAAGGGCTCGACCTGTCGGATACGGTCATGTCGCGTGTCTTGCTGCAAGGCCAGGTCTGGTATGTCGTCGATAGCGACGCGGGCCTTTTCGATGCGCCCGCTGGCGGCGCGGCCGCATTTTCGCGTGTGCTGAGTTCGCTTACATCGCCCGCAGCGCCGACGTTCTTTAGCGATGGCGCCGTGAGCGGCTTGCGCGACGTGATGCTCGCCTACGGAACACCCGACGTGCTGCGCGCCTACGTTCGCGACGATGTGACCTTCACGATGGGCCAGATGGCGGTGCCCGTCTACTGGTTCGGCTTCGCGGGCGCAGCGCTCTTCATTGCATTCACCGGCGTGGTGTATGGCGCCCTTGCGGCCGCGCAGATCGTCGTGACGCAGCGTGGTGGCGTCGTGATGCTGTGGCTCGTGACGAAGATCGTCTCGTATGCGGGCTTCGGCTTGCAGCAGGGCGAGTACTGGAATCTGTTCGGCTTGCGCACGCTCGGATACGTGTTGATCGCGCTCGTCTGGTGGTATTGCGTCGATGCCCGCGTGGCCGGGTTCCATCGTCGCATACGGGGATAACGTGAACTCGCTCGTGCAACTCCTTTTCTCGTCGTTCTCGGGCGTGGTCTGCGAGAAGATCGTCGGCGCGCTCGCGGCGATCGCGAGCAACCACTTGTTCGCGAACATCTATGGGGCGCAGCTCTTCGGCGAGCTTCAGTTTGCGCTCTCGCTTGCATACGTGGTCGGCAGCGTCGCGCTGATCTTCGGCTCTCCGACTATCGCGCCGATCCTCGGCAAGCATCGGCGCCTGCGGCACATCGTTTTCTATCGTACGTTCCGTTTGCGCCTGACGCTGACCGTCGCGGTGATGATCCTGTTCATGGCAGCGGTAGCCATCGCGATGCCTTCGTCAAGCGCGACGGCGCTCACGCTCATCGCGGCGCTGGTCCTGATCGTTGAACCGCTCGCGCTCGGTTCGCTGATGGCTTATGCGGAAACCAAGCCGTGGGTCATCACGCGGGCGAAGGCGTACGCGAGCGGTGTGCGCGTGCTGTGGCTGCTCGGTGCGGCGCATGCGTCGGTCGGCGCCGTCGTTGCTTCGTTCGCGTGGCCGCTCGAAGCGTGCGTCGCCGCGGTCGCGCCGTTCAGCCGCTATCGGTCGCTTGCGTTCCGCACGCCGAAATCGCTTCTCGGCGATGCCGTCGTTACTCGAACGCTCGTCTTGCGCGGGCTGAAGATCTGGCCCGCGATAGCGGCGAGCGTCGTCGTGCTGCGCATGGATCGCTTGCTGCTCGGCGTGATGATGTCGAAGGCCGATCTCGGCATCTATGCAGCGGCGGCGTCGCTCGTCGAGCAGTGGAATTCGGTTGGTACGACGCTCGCCCTCGCGCTGGCTCCGACGATGGTCTACGCCGCGCGCAACGAACGGCAACTCGTCGCGAGGGCGAGCAGGCTCGCGCTCTATCTTGCCGCGGTGGGTGCGGTCGCGTGGACCGGCAGCATTTTCGTCGGGGAACGCGCGTTCTTACTCATCTACGGACCGGCCTTCGAAGCGGGCGTGCCGGTCATGATCTATGGGACTGCATGCGCGATCGCCACGTTCGCCGATGCGGGACTCAGCACCTGGCTCGTCGCCGCGCGCCGCTACCGTCTCGTGATGATCAAGCAGGCGATGACCGTCGCGGCCATTGCGGCGGCACCCGTCCTCATGCCGCGTTCGCTCATGATGTACGCGCCCGCGACAGGCACCGCAGTATCGCTCGTGATGTTCTGGGCGATCACCTTCGGCTTTGCACTTCACCGCACGGAGCGCGCATGAAGATCTGCCTCAGTGCCAATCGCTTTCCTCCGAATGTCGTGGGCGGCGCCGAAGTGATGGTCCATGCGCTCGCGCTGCAACTGAGCGCGCGCGGACACGAAGTCAGCGTGCTCACCTTGTCCGACACACGAACCGGTAGCCGCGCGGTCGTGGACGGCATCGACGTGCATCTGCTTCCGAACGTGAACGTCTACAACCAGTTCGCACATACTGGGCGAGGCGTTCTCAAGAAGACGCTGTTCGGCATGATCGACCTGTTTAATCCGCTAGTGCTCGTGATGGCGTTGCGCAAGCTGAAGCAACTGGACGCCGACGTACTCTGCACGAATACGCTAAAGGGACTTGGCCCGGCGATGTGGATCGCGGCGTGGTTGCGTCGTATTCCCGTCGTGCACATCAATCACGATTACTGGCTCGTGTGCCCGCGCTCGACGATGTTCAAAAACGGGCACGCGTGTTCGACACCGTGCGGCCAGTGCCGCAGCTTCGCGCGACCGAAGGCGTGGCTGTCGCGATTAGTGAGTCATTCCGTCAGCGTGAGCCGCTTCGTGGAAGAGCGTCATCGCGAACTCGGCTTTTTTGCGCGGGGCGAGCGCAGCGTGGTTCACAACGCGCCCGCAAGGATCTCTTTCATGCAAAGGCGTCCGGGTGCGCCGGGCACGCCCTTTCGCATCGGCTTCATTGGACGCATCGACGAAACCAAGGGTATCGCGCCGTTGCTCGAGAGCGTCAAGCGCGCGAACGCCCAAGGCGTCGAGCTGCACATCGCCGGAAGGGACAAGGAAGGCGTCCTGCCCGATCTGCTTCGCCAGTACCCGAGCCTCACGGTCAAGCACCACGGTTTCATGGACCGGGAGGCGTTCTACGGAATCGTCGACCTCGTCGTCGTCACCTCGATGTGGGACGAGCCGTTTGGCATCGTCGCGATCGAACCGTGGGAGTTCGGCAAGCCATCGATCGCGTTCGCTTCGGGCGGCTTGCCCGAGGTCTACGAGGGCATGCCGGAACTTGTCGCACCGAAGGGCGATACCGATGCGCTCGGCGCACTCATCAGACGCATGGCGATGGATCGCGCCTTCTATGCGGAGATGGCATCGCGTTGCCACGCGCAACGCGAGCGCTTCGTGCCGCCGAAGCAGGCGATCGAGCTGGAACGGGTGCTGATGGCCGCAGTGACGGCACGTACCAGAACGGCACGCTCGCGACGGGCGATCGATCGCAAAGTCGAGGCCGACGTGTCCGACAAATAACAAGCGATGTAAAGAACAAGCACGGGGTTGCTCATGAGAAAGCGGGTACTGATGGTGATGACGCGGGACATCCCTCCCGAGGCCACGAACGGGCGCGAGCGAACGCTTCGCTTCATCCGGGATGCGATCGGACGCGAAGTGGAACTGCGCGAGTTCACGATCCGCTCGCTGTTCGAATCGGGCGGCGTGGCCGCAAAGATGGCGGCGTTGACCAGGCTGGTGCGCGGTGTCGCGACAGGCGCACCGTGTGCGCTCCAGGTCGCGATGTTCGCGGATCGCCGCAAGGAGCGCAAACTCGCTGCGGTCATCGCCGAGTTCAAGCCCGACGTGGTCTATCTCGACGGCATCCGGCTCGTCGACTATGCGCCGGGCATTCGCGTGCTGATCGGGCGCAGGCCAATCATCTTCGACTTCGACGATCTGATGTCGCGCCGTGCCGCGATTCTTTACGATGCACGCTTGCCGGTCTCTCCCGGCTATCTGACGAAGTCGATTCCGGGACCGCTCGTCAGGCTTGCCAATGCGAGTGTCATCCGCCAGGCGTTCCTGCGGTACGAGCGATATTGCCTGCAAGGACACGAGCGTCAGGCGGTCGAAGCGGCGCACGCGGTCACGCTGGTTTCGTCGGATGACGCGAGAGCCCTCGGTGCGCTGCTCGATTCGCGGACCTCGATGCGCAAGGTCCATGTGATCGCGCCGCCGATGACATCGACGAAACCTTTGACGCGTCCTGCCAATCCGCTTCGATTCGTGTTCATCGGTTCGGATACCCAGTTGCAGAACCGGCTTTCGATCGACTATCTGCTTGAACTATGGAAGCGCCTCGCGCCGCGCACGCCGCTCGTCGTCTACGGCCGCATGGTGCGCAAGTACGATGCCGTGCCGAACGTTCGCTTCGCGGGCTTCGCGCCTTCGCACGACGACGTGTACACCTCCGGTTCGATCGCGATGTGCCCGGCATTCCTCGGCGGCGGCATCAAGTCGAAGGTGCTCGAAGCGATCTCGCATGGGTGTCCACCGGTAGGCAACGCGACCGCCTACGAAGGTCTCGGCTTTCACGACGCCTCTCTCGCGATGAGCGAGGCGGACCTCGAACGCTTCGTCACCGATCCGTCGATCCATCTCGACGCCGTGCTCGATGCCGCTGCCGAGTTCGCTGCCTATTGCGAGGCCCATTACAGCGTGACCGCGTTCGCCACGCGCTGGCGCAATCTTCTTGCGCTGTCGCCCGCCATTCAGATGCAGCCCGCAGCACCGCCGATGCCTGCGCATCAGCCATTACATTTGTAATGTGCGCGCGATAACAATTGAGTGTGAGACGGCTCGCGGACAATGTCGGCTCACACTCGACGCGATCGAGGACACGAGGGAACAATAATGAAACCAATAGTCTTCGGGGGACGGTTCGGGTGGTTGCATGAAGGACGCGGCGATCGCGGCGTGATCCTGTGCAACACGCTCGGCCACGAGTCCGTGTGGACGCGTAACGGCATGCGTCACATGGCGGAAGAACTGGCGGCGCGCGGCATCTGGACGTTGCGCTTCGACTATATCGGCACGGGCGACTCGGCGGGCGCCGACGGAACGGCCGATCAGTTCGAATCGGCTGTGTTCGACATCGAGACCGCGATCGAATGGTTCCGGCAGGAGACGGGCGTCGCGCATGTCACGCTATGTGGCCTGCGGGTTGGCGCCGCGCTCGTGCTGAGTGCGGCGCGACACCGGCCCGTCGACGACATCGTGCTGCTCGCGCCCGTGATCAGCGGCCGCGCCTACCTGCGCGAACTGATGATGGTCCGCAAGACGTGGTTCGATCAGATGCCTGCGCCGTTGCAGGCCGTGCAGCCCGCGAGCGGACCGCTCAACGTGCTCGGTCAGATCTACAGCGACGAACTCAAGCTGTCGCTCGAAACATTCGATGCCGCCGCGATGATGCACGGCGCCACATGCAAGCCGGCCGCCCGTGTGCTGATCGCTCACGTAAGGGCGGCCGCGAGTGAATCGTTGCGCTCGGCGCTGATCGCACACGACGTGAGCGTCGAGTATCGTTCCTTCGACGAATTCACGGCCTTCGCCCAGGAGAGCGTGCTCTCCGAACTGCCAGCTAAGACGTTTGCGAGCGTCATCGAATGGATCGCGCCGGGTCGCGCGCGCAGTGCGCACGTGTCGTCCGAGTCGGCGTCATGGTCCGGCGATCTGATGATCGAAACGCCTGAAGCGGTGGAACGGCCGGTGCTTATCGGAGAGCGTCAGTTGTTCGGCATTCTTTGCGAGCCGCGCACCGTGCTCGCGCGCAACTCGGTGCTGCTCATTGCGAATACCTCTGCGAGTGCGCATGTCGGCGACAGCAGGCTGTCGGTGCGCATCGCGCGCGAGCTGGCGCGGCGCGGCATTGCATCGCTGCGTTATGACGCACGCGGTCGCGGCGACAGTCCGGCCGAAGAGGGCGACTTGAAGCCGGGCAAGCCGTTCACGCACATCTATGCACCCTGCGCCACGGAAGACACGGCCGATGCAGCGCGCTGGCTCGCGGCGAAGGGCTTTCGCAACATCGTGTCGTTCGGCATCTGCTCGGGCGCGTATCACGCGCTGCGCGCCGCCATTGTCGAACCCGCTTTGACGGGCGTCGTCACGGTCAACATTCCCACGTTCACCATGCCGCAGCCGCCTTCGCCCGATCGCCCGCGCGATGCCGCGCTCAATTCGCTGGCCGGTTATGCGATCTCTGTGTTCGAACCGGCGAAGTGGAAGCGTGTGTTCCGAGGCGAACGGCGCATCATGCCCATTGTGAAGTTCATCGCGAGCAATCTCGCGACACGCGTGCGTACGCGCGTCGTCGATGCGCTCGGTCTCGACCGGCGTCGGTTAGCATCGTCGAAAGAAGTGCCTGCCGAGCCCGGCGCGATGTTGCATGCGCTCAATGAAAAAGGCGTTCGCACGGTGCTGGTCTATGGCATCTTCGATAGCAGCATGGACATACTGGCCGCGCATTTCGGCAAGCATGGCAGGCGTCTTTCGCGCTATGAATCGGTGCGTGTCGCTGTCTTCGACGATATCGATCACGCGCTCTTCGCTGCAGCGAGTTCGGCGAAGGTCATCGCCTTGTGCGATACGCTGCTAAAGGAAATGAGCGTGACGTCGAAGGATGCTGCGGTGCCGGAGGGAACGCCCGCCATTTCCTGAGCGCGAAGGCCTGTCGGGCGAGTGCTATTGGCTTGCCCGATAGACAGCGCAGCGCCGTGCATTGAGCGCGCGAACTTCGCCATCGGGCGTCGATGCATGGATCGATGCCGACGCTTTGTCGCGAGCGATCAACGGAATGCGGCGCGTCGCGCCAGGACTAAGATGAAACCAGTCCACGGCCGCATGGAAATTCGGATCGACGACGTGCACCCAGCGCGCAAGCCGTGTCGCGCCGACGACGAGTTGCCAGCCGGGCCCGGCTTTCTCCACTTCGACGGTAAGCCCGAGTTCGTGCCGGTCGCTTGCCGACATGTCGGGGAAATGAAACGCTTCCGAGATCGCTTCACCGCTCACCGCGTCGCGCAGCGTGACGACGGTTGCTTCATGCACGCGCGGACCGAAGCGATACGCGTAAGTGAAGTCGAAGAAGTGACCGAGCAAAGCGGTTGCGTTGAGCCGCGTGACACTGCGCGCTTTAAGCACGACATCGCGCGATGCGCCGGCGACCTTCGTCGTGCCATCGCGCAGACAAGCGAGCTCGATTCGCGCGTGCACGTCGCGCGCGCTCTCGTTGATCAGATGCAGGTCGAGCCCGTCGAGTCCCTCGTCGGTGACGACGACCTGGACCGGCTGTAGCACGCCGGCAAGGCCATGCAGTGCGCTCTTCGGGACGCCGAGCGCATCGATGATGCCCCAGCCCGCGCCCGCGCGCAGATCCTGCAACTGCCAGACGATGCCGCCCGCACACGACGATCCGGCCCGACGCCATTCGGAGAACACCGCGCTCATCACATCCGCGACCACCGCGCGCGACAGTTCAAGATAGCGTTCGGGATCTTCATAGCGCAGGCGCGCGGTTTCGACGTGATAGAGCGAGCGCAGGTAGTGTTCGCGCACGTCGTCGAAGTCCCACGGCGCGCCGGGATCGCGTGGCACCGCCTGTTTCCAGCGCGGTTCGTGCGGCCGCGAAGCGTTCGGTATCGACGCGAGCGCGACATCGTCGGGCACGTTGGCGAAGCCCAGGCACTCCGACGCAAAGCGTACTTGTGCGCGACGCGCGTCGTCGAGCGGACGTTGATACGCACCGACCCCGTAGTAATGCGTGACACCCGACCGGGTTGCAAACGGAGGCGCGTGAGTGTCGCCCTCCGCGCTGCACGGCGAGTTGCGCACATACGGCACGTCGGGACGCGCCGCCGCGACGATCGAAGGCAACTGCTCGGTGAAGAGCCGCTGATTTCCTTGGGCATGCGAGAGTCCGAACATGGCGGCTTGCTGGTCCGCTTCGCTGCCGCCACATAGCACCGCGAGCGAAGCGAAGCGGCGCGTGCGCGAAAGAAACTGCCGCGCTTCGCGCTCCACGTTCGCGCGGAAGGCGTCGTCGTCGGGATAGTCGAAATTCGCAAAGGCGAAGTCCTGCCACACTAGCACGCCGCATTCGTCGGCGAGTTCGTAGAACGTGTCCGACTCGTAGAGCATCGTCCCGCCCACGCGGACGATGTTCATGCCCGCTGTACGCATCGTGTCGAATGTCGGCTTCATCGTTTCGAGCGAAGCATTTAGCGACACGAGGTCCGCGGATGTCCAGCATGCGCCGCGCGCAAAGACGGGCACGCAATTCACGACGATCTGAAACCCATCGTTCGACGGGCCCCGATCAATCGCGATATGCCTGAAGCCGACCCGGCCGAGCGCGATTTCACCGAGGCTTTCGGATTGCACGCTTATCGCGTGCAGCGTCGGTTCACCATGCGTATGCGGCCACCAAAGGCGCACGTTCGGCACGCACACGCTGCCTGTCAGTGTGCGTGAATTGCTCCAGCAAAGTTCGGCAGAAGCATCCGCGCAATGCAGGCGGACCGCGTGCGCATCTTGCGGATGATGAAAGCGTACCGTCACCTCCGCTATCCCGTCGGCCCCTTCTAAGCGCGTCGCAATGTCGACACGATCGATCGAATCGCGCGTATCGCCGATGAGTTGCACCGAACGCCACGGGCCGGCCGCCTGAATCGGCGGACACCATCCCGGCATGTGGCCGAGCAGCGTCGTGCGAACGTTGCGCAAGCTCGCGGGCTGGGCAAGTCGGGGCCGCCAACGAGCGCGCGGGCGCCCTGCCGCAAGCGCGGCGCTTAGTGACCTGAAGCAGAGATGAAGCGCCGCTTCGCCATCGACGTGGATATCGACGTCATGCTCGATGAACATCGAATCCGTGTCGAGTAGCTTGCGGTTGTCGAGCCAGACTTCGCAGATCGTCGCAAGACCGTTGAAGCGCAACGTCCGGGCACCATCGGCCGTAAAGCGCACGCGATACCAGTGGTCGCTGAACGCGAACGCGTGCTCCGCGTTCTCGTCGAGCCGCCCGGCCGCACGCAGCGCGGATGCCACCGTGCCCGGTACGGGCGCGTCGATCCATCCGGTGACGGAATCGAGTTCGGCGGGGGAGGCGAACGCACCGGCGGCAGTGGTGACGCACTGCCATCCGGCGTCGAGCTCGCGCGGCTTGCCGTTCACGAGAAGAGCGCGGCCAGGGGCGTCATCACGCGTTCGTATGACGCTTCGAGACCGTCGAGGCAATCGTCGCAGAAGTCGGGACGCGCCCGCATGCGTGCCCGCGCGAGGCGGAACTGCATCACCATCGATTCGCTCGCGATGTGCTGCGCATCTTTCGCAAGGCTATCGGGAATTTCAAAGCCGCGTTCGCGCAGCCAGCCAAGGTACTTCGACAGCAATTCGAAGTTCGCGCCCAACTGACGCATCACGTTGAACGAATACAGATGGAAGTACGAGACGTCGCGATTCAGCACCGCATGCACGTGCTCCTTGAAGGCGGCGCGCCACTCGCCGATCGGATTGCTGTTCGGACGCCGCGAGAGATGCATCGCGAGGAGGCTCGCCGAAGCGTCGGCGAGCGATGCATCGCTTAACGCGGGCCGGTTGCGCTTGACGAACTCGGCATAGGGAAAGAGTACATGCGGATTGCCGGCGAGTTCGGAAGCAAGACGGAACAGATAGTCGTAGTCCTCGCCGCTCAACGTGAAATAGCCGGCATTGTGGAAATATTCCATCTGCCGCGCGCCGGTGTCGATGCGCTTGATCCCAATCGTGGTCTTCGAATGCGTCTGCCGATAGCTCGTCGCGCGTGTATCGGGAAGATAGAACGCGTCTACCTCGACGATCACGACATGCCCGCGGCGCGTCTGTTCGAGCACCTGGCGTTCAAGCGTGTCGTAGATCGCGAGCTCCTGAGCCTGCACGCCATAGAGTGTCGCGAGATCGTCGAGCAAGAACTTCGGGAACGTGAACTGATCGCCTTCGAATGCTTGCAGCACGGTGAAGCCGAGCGCCGCGCGCGGATCGAGACCGAAGTCGTGCAGCAACTCGATCCACAGATCGACGTAGCAGTTGGTCTCCAACCAGACGCGTTCGCCCTGATGCAACGCGTGGCGACCCGCTTCGCGAACCAGCGCGCGCGGGGCGGGCTCGAACGCCGGAACCGCGACGGGCCCGATCGATTCGACCGACGCCGCCGGCGCCACAGCGGCGCCCTGCGCGCCCACGGCTTCAGCGGGCGAGGGCGTGTTCATGCGGGCGTTCCGAGGCGGGCGAGTCCCTCGGCGATCATCGGCGCAGCGTCGCCCCAGAGGAGCGCGCGCACCGGTGCGGGCCACTGCGCGACATCGAGGCCATGATGGCGGAATAGCGCGAGCGTGGTGCGCTCCATGCCGAATCCGACGCAGGCGGTGTGAGCGAGTTGGTCGTCCGCCTGCTTGATCTTCCAGATCTCGCCGAAGTGTTCCATGTGATAGTTGAACGAGAGGCACGCGGTCGGCTTGTCCGGTGTCGCGACGGGCACGAGCAGTTCGAACTTGAGTTGTTGCTCGCGCTGGCTGTCGGCGACGATCTTGCCGCCGCGTCCAAAGAACGGATCATTGGCGAGATCGATCTCGAACGGCAACTGCAGGAGACGCACGAGCATCGAGCCGCGCTCAATCCACTTCTGGCGGAACTCCATCACCTGTTGCGGGCTGCCGACGCGGATGTACTCGCGCATGCGGAACATCTGCAAGCGGCTCGGATCGATCGAGGGTTCATGGCGGAAGCAGTACGCGAACACGTCGACGATGGCGCCCGCTTCGCCGAGCTTGCCGCGCCGCGCGATCAGCGGATACACCGGATAGCAGGCGGCCGGCGTGAGCACGAGGCGGGTCGGCTTTTGCTGGTCCATCCATTCGTCGGAGCGTTCTTCGTCGCCGACGGCGATTGTTCTGTCGAGCGCTTCGAGCAGGCGATGATGACCGCGGTCGTTGCCCTGGAACGCATGGATGCTGCCCGCGAGATTCGGGAAGCTCTTCAGGTATTCGCTGTCCTCGAAGTCGTGACGGCGCATCGCGGGCGGAAAGCGCAGCACCTCCGCCTGCTGGTCCGCGCCGAGCAGCGTGATGACCTTGTTCAGTCGCTCGACGACATCTTCGAACACTTCGCTGCGTCCATAGAGACCGTTCTCCCCGGTCTCGATCAGGATGCCGGCTTCGACGAGGCGCGAGCGCAGCGTCGGGTCCGATCCGGTATAGGGCTGCTGCGCGTGCGCGCTTTCTTCGGCCTCGGCGAGCGCGGCCTGTTCGTTCGGCATGTTCATTTTTTAGTTTGTCCCCGTGACGGCGTGCCGCTGCGCGAGCAGCAGATTGGCCGTGTTCAACTCGATGCGGTCGTTGCTTATCATCAGCGGCGCGGAAAGAAGATCGCGCAGATGCCGCCCCACGCTGAATTCGGTGTCGTTCTTGTAGCCGGCCATGCCGCAGATCATCAGCGCTTCCTGCACGACCTGGATTGCCGTCGTCGAAATGGCGAGCTTGAGCATGTTGAGATCGGACGCCAGTCCGATCGATGCGCCGAGCGGCGTGTCCACCTGGTCGCTTTCGCTAGCCTGCCTCGCGGTGCGCTCGGCCTCTGCTTCGGCGACGGCGTCGAGCGCCGCATTAAGACGCGCCTGCATCATGCGCTGGAGCGTGACCGCCTGCGCGAGCCGCGACGCGGACGGCGGCAGTGCACCCGGCTTGCCGCGTGCCTGATTACGAAAGAAGTGATGCGCGCGATTGACCGCGTCCGCAGCGACGCCGATCCACACGGAAGCCCACAGCGTATGGGAGACGGGCAGCATGCTTTCGTCGGCGATCTTCGAAAACGGCGCCGGAAGGATCTGCTCGGCGTTGCCGCGTGCCGTGAGCCGATGTCCTTCGCTGCACGTGCCGCGCATGCCGAGCGTGTCCCACGTACCACGCGGTTCGAGTTCGAACGTATCGCGAGGCGCGACGATCAGGACCTGGTCCGAGGGCGGCGCGTCCGGATGACGGCGCGCGGTCACGAGAATGCAGTCGGCGTAGGCGCCATACGAGATCGTGGGCGCGAGCTTTTCGATCGAGAATGCGTCCTCGACGAGATCGACCGCGCAGGCGCTCGTGCGCATGTTGCCGCCGATCGTTTCCTCCGACGTCGCCGATGCAAGCAGCAACTGCTCGTCGACCATGCGCGCCAGCAGATCGCGCTGCCATGCGACCTGCGCGCCGTGATCGACGATGCACGCGACCTGGCTCTGATGCATCGCGTAGATCATGGCCGTCGAGGCACACGCTTGCGCCAGCGCTTCGCACAGGCGCGCGACGCAATCGAGCGCGAGGCCGTCGCCGCCGAACGCGCGCGGGATCATCGCGGAGAGCAAGCGCTCGTTGCGCATCGCTTCGAATGCTTCGCGCGGAAAGCGCGCTTCGCGGTCGACGGCATCGACATGAACCGCCGCAATTGCGGCAACCCGGCGCACTGCTTCGAGCAGTTCGGCTTCATTGCGCGGCACTCGCCCGCCGTTGCCGTAGATCAGGCCCGGCACCGACTCTGCGTTGCCCAATGCCTCGGTGCTGGCATTCATGCTGCCGCCTGCGAGCGACGCAGTTCGGTGATCGCGGCGGCCAGCGCGTCGATGCTCGAGAACAGGCGACGCGTGAGCATGCGGTCCGGAATCTCGATCCCGAACTCGTCTTCGATCGCGAGCATCACATGCACCGTGGCGAGCGACGAAAGTCCCGCAGCGTAGAGATCGTCGCTGTCGCCGAGCGAATCTACCGGGACGTCGAGTCGGGCAGATTCGGACAGGATGCGGCGCAGTTCAGTTTTCATTTTGCTTCCCCGTGAGGCCCCACCGAGAGAATCGGTTCTGTGATGTCCCGAGTGTTTGCCTGAAGGCGGCGCGCAGGTCATGCGCGCGCTTGCCCGAAGCCTTCGACCGGTCTCGGGATTGTCCGGCTGTCGGGACATCGCACTCGGGCGCGTGACATCGATCGTTGGGCGACGAGCGATGCCGTTTGTATGATCGTATTTAACGAATTAGCCGGGATGCGTGTCCGTGCGATGGCGCACGAAATGCCGGCAGTCGACGCACGAAGCAACACATGCCGATGAAGCGAGGACTTTGGTATGAGCCTTTGTGTACGATGCGATGCGCGCTTCGCTGGAATGATCTGTTCGATGCGCACGTTCTGCGGTGCGCCGGCGCTCGCTCGAAGACGCTTTCTGTAATCTGTCGAATTCGTTTGTTAAGGACAATCAACTTGGTTCTCGTCGCCCTCTTCGTTATTTACGTCGCGCTCTTCGTGCTCTGGCGCGGACATCGCCTGCAGGTGCTGATCGCGGGCGGAGTGGTGTTCTGGCTGCTCGGAAGCTGGCTCGCCGGGCCGCTCGTGCGCCTCGCGCAGAGCGGTTACGACACGACCGTCGAGCCCACGTTCAAGCCGCGCATGGCGCTGATCGTGCTCGGCGGCGGCACGGACTTCGACGCCAGCAATCGTCTCGTGCCGCGAGGCGATACCGGCGCGCGCATCGAAGCGGCCGCCCGGCTTTACAAGCAATGTCGGCAAGTCGAAACTGTATGTAGGGTGATCGTAAGTGGTGGTGATCCACAGCATCACGGACGCACCGAAGCCGAGGTGTACACCCCGTATCTGCTCAAGGCCGGAATCGAATCTTCCGATCTTCTGCTCGAAGATCGCAGCATGAACACTTACGAAAACGCGCGCAATGTGGATCGGTTGCTGCGGCAGGATCGTTATGACTCGATGGTGCTGATCACGTCGTCCTTGCACATGCGGCGCGCGCTGCTTTCATTCGAAGCGTTCGACCTGCACCCGCAACCGTATGTCGCGAGCGTGCGCAATCCGTATTCGTGGTGGGTGCCGCATCCCGAAGGGTGGATCGACTCCGATAGCGCGCTCCATGAGATCGCCGCGGTCGTACGCTTGCGGATTTGGCAGTGGCTCGGACTGTATTGATTTCACGCCGGCGGCGGTGAGCGTGCAAACGGCCACGCCGGCGTTTGTGCTATTAATGCATCGATTGCCCCGACTAAATCGACGACGCAAGCCTTCAGCGGGAAGATAGGAGTGCCGCCGCGTGAACCACGTCATCATCGCTCTGATCGTCTTTGTCTGCGTATCGGCGAGCGTGCTGCTCGGCCTCTATTTGCGCGACCATTTGCCGGAACATCACCTGAGCGACGAATCGAGCGGCGCGATCAAGCTCGGCATCGGGCTCGTCGCAACGATCGCGGCGCTGGTGCTCGGCCTGCTGATTTCGTCGGCGAAGGGCTCGTTCGATACCGTCGAAAACGATCTCATCCACAATGCGGCGAGCATGGTGCGGCTCGACAGCGTCCTCGCCCAGTACGGGTCCGAGACCGAACCGCTGCGTACCACGCTGCGGCACAACTACGCCTCATGGATCGAACTGCTCGATTCGTCGGGCGGTACGCGCTCGGCGCGTCTCGACAATCCGGAAGTGATCGGACGCATGGTGGGGTTTCAACGGAGCGTTGCCGCGCTCGTTCCCGCAAGCGACGTGGAGCGCGACCTTCAGGCGCGCGCGCTGCGCATCACGGACGACGTGTTTGCCGCGCGATCGCTTGCGCTATTGCAACGCGAAGGCACGCTGCCGATGCCGCTCCTCGTCGTGCTGGTCTGCTGGCTCGCGATCATCTTCGGCACGTTCGGTCTGCTCGCGCCGCGCAACGGCACGATCATCGCGGCGTATCTGCTGTGCGCGCTCTCGGCTTCCGGCGCGATCTTTCTGATTCTCGAAATGGACACGCCGCTCGATGGCATCGTCAGAGTGTCGATGGGTCCGATGAGGGAGGCGCTCGCCCGGCTCGGTCATTGAGCAGGGCACAGCCGCGATACGTGCGCCGCGTCAAATCCCGAACTTGAGCCGATACTCTTGCGGCGTCACTTCCAGCGCGCGGCTTCGACTGCTTCGCCGAAGATGCGGTATGCAGTCTCGGTGTCGCCGACTGGCACGGACGCGAGGCGATCCGCAAGAACCTTCGCGAGTTCATCGACAGCGGATTCACCGCGCTTCACGATGTCGTCGAGTATCTCGATAGCCCGTCGCTGAAGATATTGCATGCATCGTCACGATGACGTTCGACGAACCCGACACGCAGCCCGTCAAGCCAACCATGACGCACTTCTTCTACATGGACGAGGCCGATCCGACGCTGGTGAAACGCTGGGTAGGCGCAGTGGGGCCGACCGCATTCTGATTCGCCTGACACATGGCCGCGCGAGCAAGCGAAATTAAAGACGCCGACGCGGCAGCCGTTATCACGGTGTAAGGCTTGGGTTCCCCGGCATCCGCACGGGTGCCGGACAACCGGCGCAGCTTCTTCGTCCTTTCTCCAAGACATACCGTGAAAAAATTTAGCTTTAAGGCCAAGCTGATCAGCACCGTCGGCTTCGTATGGCTCAGCCTCATTCTGCTTTGCGTACTCAACGCGCTTTCAACGCGCCAGATGCTGATGCATCAACGTGAAACCGCGCTCGCGGAACAGGTGCAATCGGCGATGAGCGTCGTGCGGTTTCATGTGAAGGAAGCGCAAAGCAAGAAGGTTTCCGAAGCGGACGCCAAGGCCGCCGCCCTCGTGAGCCTGCGCGCGGTGCGTTACGGCGAGAACGGCTATCTGCTCGTCGTCGATTCGAACATGCTGCAACTCCTGAACCCGGTGCGCCCCGAGACCGAGAACAAGATCAACGATCTTGTCGACCGCACCGGCAAGCATTTCACCGCGGAAATCGTGAAGCACGGACTCGACGGCACCCACCTCACGTCCTATCTGTATCCGAAGCCCGGCCAGAACGAGCCGCTGCCGAAGATCGCTTACGGCGACTACGTGCGCGAGTGGGACTGGCATGTGTACACCGGCGCCTACATCGACGACATCGATCGCGCGTTCTATGCGATCGTGCTGAAGTCGCTGGCGATCGTCTTCGCGATTGGCGCGGTGCTGACCTTCGCGATGGCCTTCATCATTCGCGGCGTGCTGCGCAGCATCGGCGGCGATCCGGAGCAGGCGGCGGTCATCTGCCGGCGTATCGCCGACGGCGATCTCAGCGAGCCGGTGCGAGTCGCCACCAACGACCGCGCGAGCCTGATGTATTCGATGCACGCGATGCAGTCGCGCCTCACCGAAACGCTCGCGCAGATCAAGCTCGTCGCGGACGGCATCACGGCCGCGTCGCGCGAGATCGCGGACGGTCATACCGACCTCTCGTCGCGCACCGAAGAGCAGGCCGCTTCGCTGGCCGAAACGGCATCGAGCATGGAAGAGCTCACGTCCACCGTGCGGGTCAATTCGGAAAGCGCGAGCCAGGCGAGCCAGCTTGCGCAAAGCGCGTCGTCGACGGTGGAAAGCGGCAGCGGCGTCGTCGCCGGCGTGGTCGCCACGATGGACCGCATCGCGGGCAGCTCGGAGAAGATCGTCGACATCATCGGCGTGATCGAAGGCATCGCGTTCCAGACCAACATCCTCGCGCTGAACGCTGCGGTGGAAGCGGCGCGCGCGGGCGAGCACGGCCGCGGCTTCGCGGTCGTGGCATCGGAAGTCCGCGCGCTGGCGCAACGCTGCGCCAGCGCCGCGAAGGACGTGAAGACGCTGATCGACGAATCGGTCGGCAACGTGACTCAAGGACAAGACCTCGCGCAGCAGTCCGGTGAGACGATGCAGCAGATCCTCGCTTCGGTGACGCGCGTGACCGGCATCATGGGCGAGATCTCCGCCGCGTCGTCGGAGCAGACGCGCGGCATCGAACACGTGGGTGTCGCCATCGCGCAGATGGATTCCGTCACGCAGCAGAACGCCGCGCTGGTGGAGCAGGCGACGGCAGCCGCAGCCGCGCTCGCGGGACAGGCCGATGAACTGAAGCGTGCCATTGGCGTGTTCAGGCTCGCGGCCTGAAGTCTTCCGGGAGTTGCGGTACACGGCGTGTACGTGGATCATTGGGAACTTCGCCGCCATCGCGACGCGACACGTCGCGGCAAGGCCCGGCACCCACCCGATGTTCCGCCTCGCAAGGACGAACCCGCTCCATGAAACTCTACGGAAGACGCAGCTCCATTAACGTGCAGAAGGTGCTCTGGTGCCTTGCCGAACTTGGTCTTGAAGAAGGCCGCGACTTCGAGCGCATCGACGCCGGTCTGCATTTCGGCGTGGTCGATACACCCGAATTCCGCGCGCTCAACCCGAACGGCCTCGTTCCGACGCTCGTCGAGGACGGCCGCGTGCTGTGGGAATCGAACACGATCGTTCGCTATCTGGCGGCCACGCGCGGCGGCGATTCGCTGTTGCCCGCCGATCCCGCCGCGCGCGCGGACGTCGAGCGCTGGATGGACTGGCAACTGGCGACGTTATGGTCGACGTTGCGCGTCGCGTTTCTCGGCCTCACCCGCACGCCGGAACACGAGCGCAACTACGACGCGATCAGGACATCGCACGCGCAGGCGGCTCGCATGCTCGGCATCGTCGATGCGTTGCTCGCGCGCCAGCCGTTCCTCGCGCAGGATCGCTTCACGCTCGCCGATGTGTGTGTCGCGTTGTCCGCCGAGCGCTGGTACTTGCTCGCGCGGGATTATCCGGAACGGCTCGAACCCGCACCGGAACTGCCTGCGTTGCAGGCGTGGTTCGCGGCGGCGACGCAGCGTCCGTCCTACGCGAAGGTGGTCGGCGCCTGAGCGCGCCTCACGCGTCGCGCGTGTCTAACGCCGCAACTCCGCGATGATCTTCTCCGCGAGAAAATCGCATGGCGGCCGTTTCGACGCCGTGCTGCGCGCGAGCACCACTTCGAGCGCGGCGATCTCAGGCAGACCTTGCGCCTGTCCGAGCAGCGCGAAATGCGAAGGCACGGCGCACCGCGCGAGCGGCACGATGGCGAGACCGGCT
The DNA here is from genome assembly GCF_031451455.1 of Caballeronia sp. LZ024. NCBI lineage: Bacteria > Pseudomonadati > Pseudomonadota > Betaproteobacteria > Burkholderiales > Burkholderiaceae > Caballeronia > Caballeronia sp. LZ024. The sequence goes on from NZ_JARUXL010000003.1 coordinate 72,477, forward strand.
TCGGCCATCGTCAACAGGCCGAGCAGGCTCGGGCTCTCATACGACGTGCGATAGCTGATCTTCGCGCGCTCCAGCGCCCGAATGGCGTTCTCGCGCGCCACGCTCCCGGGCAGAAACACGGCGATCGGCAACGGCCGCTCGCGCCAGATTTCATGAGCGCTCGGCGCGGCGGCCCAGACCATCGGTTCGAGCCGGATGAACTCGCCCGAGAGACCCTTGACGCGCGTCGCGCAGACGAGATCGACGGAACCGTCCTTCACCATCGGCGCGAGCGCGACGCTCGGCAGGCCGACCACCTGTATCTCCACCTTCGGATACGTCGCGGAAAACTTCTTGAGGATCGGCGGCAGGAGCGAGGACGCGTAGTCGTCCGGCACGCCGATGCTCACGCGCCCGGTCACGTCGGGCCGGACCACGGCCGCCCACGCTTCGTCGCGCAACGCGAGCATGCGGCGCGCGAACGTCAGCAGCACTTCGCCGTCCTGGGTCGGAACGACGCTGCGGGGCTTGCGCACGAAGAGCGGCTTGCCGATCGCGGTTTCGAGCGTCTTGATCTGCATGCTCACCGCCGATTGCGACCGATGCACGACTTCGGCCGCCCGGCTGATGTTGCCGGTGTCGGCCACGGCGACGATCATCGCCATCACGTCGAGGTCGAGTGCCTTCATGAAAATGTGCGCGCTATCAGAAAAATAGATGGATGCCATCAATATTATGCGATTTTCTTGATTATCGTCGTGCGGCATAGTGGCGTCAAAGGAGTCCACCGATGAACGCGCGAACCGATCTCTCACTGCTGGCTGTGCCCGACATATCCTTTGCGACGATTGCCTCGGGCATTTGCGTTCCCTACGTCGAGGCGGGCGAAGGCGCGCCGCTCGTGTTCGTGCACGGATCGCTCTGCGACTATCGTTACTGGAGCGCGCAGACGGCCGCGCTGTCGAAGCAGTTCCGCTGCATCTCCGTGAGCCTCAGCCATTACTGGCCGGCGAGCGAAGCCTGCATTCAGGGCGAGTTCGGCTGGGAGACGCACGTCGCGGAACTGGCCGAGTTCATCGAGGCGATCGACGTCGCGCCGGTCAATCTCGTCGGGCACTCGCGCGGCGGCTGCGTCGCGTTCCAGTTGGCGCGCCGGCATCCGCGGCTCGTCAGGACGCTCACGCTCGCGGACCCGGGCGGCCCGTTGCAGATCGACGGCAGGCCGGACGCCGCGCTGCCGCCGGCGACCAATGCGTTGCGCACGCGCGTCGCGGCGATGATCGAGGACGGCGAGATCGACGCGGGCCTCGAACTTTTCGTCGACTCGGTGAGCACGCCCGGCTCGTGGCGCAGAAGCCCGGCGAGCTTTCGCGCGATGGCGATCGACAACGCGACGACGCTGCCCAAGCAGTTGCGCGATCCGCTGCCCGCCTATTCGCGCGAGACGGCGCGCGACGTCAAGTGCCGCACGTTGTTGATCGAAGGCGAAAAAAGTCCGCGCATGTTCCGCAACAACGTCGACAAGCTCGTCGACTGGATCGACTTCGCGCATCGCGAGACGATCGCGGGGGCGTCGCATGGGATGAACGTCTCGAATGCGGGCGCGTTCAACCGGCTCGTGCAGGCGTTCGTCAGCGCATAGGCGCTCGTTTCCGCTCGGTTTGCCGCATTTCCGAAGCGCGCTCGCTTGATTGTGATATGTTGTGTCCGTTGATGCGTGTTCATACCGAACAACGAGCACAAATGAGCACAACCGGCAGATGCAACGAACCCGACAAGATGCCCTCGACGGCCTTCTCCCCGACGAACGCGAACGGCTGATCCTCGACCGGCTGCGCACGCACGGCCGCGTGCTGGCGTCCGAACTGGCGGCCGAATTGCGCACTTCTGAGCACACGGTCCGCCGTCATCTGCGCGATCTCGCGGACGCGGGACACTGCAAGCGGGTGTACGGCGGCGCGCTGCTCGCGTCGCCCGCCGACCGCAGCGCGTCGGAGCGCATGCGCGAGGCCGTCGACAGGAAGGCGAATCTCGCCGCGACCGCTGCGTCGATCGTCAAACCGGGTCAGGTCGTCCTGCTCGATTCCGGGTCGACGAACGTCGCCATCGCCAACGCGCTGCCGGACCACGCCAATCTGACCGTCGTGACGAACTCGCCGCTGGCGTGCGCGCGCCTCTTCGAGCGGCCCGGTTTCGACGTGATCCTGATCGGCGGCCGGGTCGATACGCGCGCGGCCGGCGCGACGGGCGCCACCGCGCTCCTGCAAATCCAGCAGATCCGCGCCGACATCTGCTTTCTGGGCGCGTGCGCGTTCGATCCGGCCGAAGGCGTCGCCGCGTTCGACGCCGAAGAGGCCGAACTCAAGCGCGCAATGGTGAAGTCGAGCGGCGTGGTCGCGATCGCGGCGACATCGGAAAAGCTGATGACGGCCGCGCCGTTTGTGGTCGCGCCGGCCTCGGCGGTGGATTGCCTGATCGTCGAAGCCGGACTGTCCGCCGAGCGGCTCGCGCAGTTGCGGGCAGCCTGCGGCAAGGTGATGGAGGCATCGGCATGACGCGACCCGTCAACCTCGTGCGCGAGCGCATCGCGACGCTCGCGGTCTTCCTCGGCAACGGATTCGGGATCGGCGCCTGGGCGGTGGAAGTGCCGCGCATCAAGGAAAGCCTCGCCCTCAGCGACACCCAACTGGGCTTCGCGCTCTTTGCGTTCGCGCTCGGCGCCATCATCGCGATGCCGCTCGCCGGCAAGCTCGCGCCCCGCTTCGGCAGCGGCCGCGCCACGGCGCTGCTCGCGGCGGCGTTCGTCGTCGCGTTGCCGCTGCCCGCGCTGATGCCGAACCTCGTCTCGCTGTGCGCGGTGCTGGTCGTGCTCGGAGCGGCCAACGGCGCACTCGACGTCTCGATGAACGGCCACGCGAGTGGTATCGAGTCGCAATGGCGCGCGCCGATCATGTCGTCGTTTCACGCGGGGTGGAGCGCGGGCGGCCTGCTCGGCGCCGCGACCGGCGCGATGCTGCAGAAAGCGGGCGTGGGCGTGATCGGCGGATTGGCGCTGCCGGACGTTTTCATCGCGGCGCTGATGCTCGCGGCCGCGCTCTTCGCGCTGCGCGAGGAAGGGCCGCGCACGACCAAGCCCGCTCCCGGCTTCGCGCTGCCGAGCGGCGGCGTGACGAAACTCGCGGCGCTCGCGTTTCTCTGCATGATGGTGGAAGGCGCGGTGGCCGACTGGAGCGCCGTCTTCCTGCGCTCGGTCCTGAGCGGCGACGCGAGCATTGCCGCGCTCGGTTACTCCGCGTTCGCGCTGTCGATGGCGGCGTGCCGGATCGTCGGCGATGTGTCGGTGCGGCGCTTCGGTCCGTCGATGGTCGTCGCGGCCGGCGGGCTCGTCGCGACCGCGGGGCTCGCGCTCGTGCTGGGCCTGCCGAACGTCGTCACGGCCTGCGTGGGCTTCGGATTGGTCGGCATCGGCCTTGCCAACATCGTGCCGGTGATTTTCAGCGCAGCCGGCCGCTCGACCGCGACGCCGGCCATCGGCGTGTCGATGGCGGCGACCGCGGGCTATGCCGGTTTCCTCGTGGGTCCGCCGCTGATCGGGCTCGGCGCGGGATTCGTCGGCTTGCGGCTCGCACTGTGCGTGCTGCTGGCGGCGGCGCTCGTCGTCTGTCTCGCGGGCGGTAAGGCCGTGCGTCACGCCGAAAGCCCGGCGACGGCGCACTGACCGAGGTCAATGCGATGCCGCGCGTTGCAGCATGAATCGCTCGATCTGCGGGAGCGTGACGTAACCCTTCTTCTGCGTGTCGATTTCGTCGAAATGCTGCGCAACGCGCGGCATGCCCGACGCGGCCTGCTCGCGAGTCAGCTTGCCGTCGTGCGTGGTGTTGGCGCTCGAGAAGCGCGTTTGCAGTTGCTGCATGGCGTGTTCGACGTGCGGCGATGCGCCCATCGGCTGAGTCGCGGTCTGCGCGAGCGCGCCGGTCGAACAGGCGAGGGCGCTACACGCGGCAAGGAGGGCAAGCATCTTTTTCATCGGAGTTCTCCGCTCGGACATCGATCGATTCAAGGCTTCGCTGCGCCGGATGCGGCCACTTCTTCCGGGCGAATCATCCGTTGACAGACGCATTCTAGGGACGCCGCCCGCGGCAAGGCAATTCCCGGCTCGCTACAAATCATGTCGCGACGTGTCACGAAGGCGAACACGTCCGACGCCGCATTTAAGCGGCTACATGATCCCTCGCCTAAAAGTCCGCGACATCGAATGAAATAGTTTTTGGCTCCTCTTTCGCAGGCGCTTTGCCTATCGTTTGCAACGTCGGCGCCACGAGCGCCTCAACGGTTCGCGCAGCGAGCTAGCCATACCTATCGCCGCCGGATCAATGCACGAGGTCCCAAATGAGCTTTCGTATGATCAGTATCTCTGCCGCCGCCGCTCTTGGTCTTGTCTGTTCCGAAGGCGCGTCTGCTTCCACCGTCGTGCGCGTCACCTACATGGCGCCCGCCATCGTCTACGCGCCGCCGCCCCGTCCTGTCTACTATTACGTTCCCGCCGCGCCGACCTACGTCGTGCCGGTGACGGCGCGCGTCGTTCCGCAGCCTCCGCCGCGCTCGACGACGGTCGTCATTCATCCCGCATACGCCATCGCGCCGATGCGTGTCGTCACCTATGCGCAGCCGGTGATGGTCGTGCCCGTCGCAGGCATGCACTGACGGTCGCTCGATTGCAACGTTATGCAACGGCTAGCGCGAATCATGAGGGGGCAGCGAAGCGCATGCGAATGCGCTCCTGATGGTGGGCCTCGTCGTGATCGGCATTTTTGCGTGCGCCGCTTGGCTGTTGTGTTCGAGACCATCAGCGCTTACAGCGCGCACGCCGATCCTTCGCAGCCTCATTATTCAGACGTGACGCCGCGCGATCGCAAAGCGGTACGCTCATCCGCTGATCTGGCTCCTATACTGAATCAACGACTCGTGGCGCGTGTCCCGCGCGCCGTCGATGAGTCGCCGACCCGGCTTGCCGCAACCGGCAGCCGGTTGCGCGTTGTTCTCGCCGGAGACAAGGATCATGTTATTCATCGCCAGATGGACCGCGCTACCCGAAGTGGAGAAGGTGGCGAGCGAGCGCTTCGTGAAGACGGGCGGCGCGCCGCCGGAGGGCGTCACGATGCTCGGACGGTGGCACGCGGTCGGCCCCGTTGCAGGGGTCGCGGTGTGCGAGTGTTCGGACATCGAACCGCTCGCGGCATGGGTGCACGAGTGGGCCGACCTGCTGAGCTTCGAAATCACGCCCGCGTTGACGGACGAACAACTCGGCAAGCTGCTGTCGACCACGCTCGCGCAGGGTTAGCGCGGCTAACGGACCTTTTTTTTGCGGGCAGTTTCACCGGGCGATGGTGCGTTCTCGCCGTGACTTCGTCGCAGATCGCGCCCGCGATACCGGCAATGTGTTTCGCGAATTGCTGGTCCCGGCGTTAGGGTTTGCCGCGCTTGTCGCGATCGCGCCATTGCTGCAGAATTTGGAACGTACTAGTTAGTTAAAAATATCGGCAGGACGGCCCCGAGCGCCGGAGCCCGAGCCGCAAAGGAGCGAAGAGCATGACTCAACCCTGCATTATCTCGGTCGCCATCACCGGTTCGGTCCCCAAGAAGAAAGACAATCCCGCGGTGCCGGTCACGATCGCCGAACAGATCGAAAGCACGCACGAAGCCTATGAAGCGGGCGCGTCGCTGGTTCACCTGCACGTGCGTGACGAAGACGAAAAGTCGAGTTCGGACCGCCATCGTTTTGCCGAGCTTCAGGAAGGTATTCGCAAGCACTGCCCCGACATCATCATCCAGTTTTCGACAGGCGGTCGCGGACGGTCGTTCGAACAGCGCGGCGCGATGCTCGATCTCAAGCCGGACATGGCATCGCTCGCGACGGGCTCGGTCAACTTCCCGACGATCGTCTATGAGAATCCGCCCGACTTCGTGCGCTCGCTTGCGCAGATGATGCTCGACCATAACGTGAAGCCCGAAATCGAGATCTTCGATCTGGCGATGCTTTACAGCACGGTCGATCTCGTCAATCAGGGCCTGTTGAAGACGCCGGTGCACGTGCAGTTCGTGATGGGCGTAAAGAACGCGTTGCCTGCGCGCCGCGAGATTCTCGAATTCGAGGTCGAGCAGTTGAAGAAGAACTTGCCCGATGCGACGTGGACCGCGGCCGGCATCGGTCGTCACCAGCTCGAAGTGAATCACTGGACGCTCGAAATGGGCGGCCACTGCCGCACCGGTCTCGAAGACAACGTCCGCTGGGACAAGGACACGCTCGCAAAAAGCAACGCGCAACTGGTCGAACGCGTCGCGAACCTGTGCGCGGAATATGGACGACCGGTCGCGACTGCTGCCGAGGCGCGCAAGCTGCTTTCGATGTAACGGACGCGGCTTCGTGTCGAAACGGCGCGCTCTGCGGATAAACCCGAGGAGCGCGCCTGCGGTACAACAACTCGAATAATTAGCCTTACAATCGGGGCTTTACGCCGACATACCGTGAAGCCTCTACATGAACGACGAGCGCAAGACATCGGGTCTGGCCGACCGCATCTATAGCGACATCCTCAACAGCATCATCGAAGGCGAATTCAAGGAAGGCGACCGGCTCCTGACCGAGCACGCGCTCGCCGAGCGTTTCTCCACTTCGCGCCCGACCGTGCGCGAAGCGCTCGCGCGTCTTCGGGCCGATGGCATCATCGTGACGCGGCGCGGTTCGGGGACGACGGTCGGTCGCCGCCCCGATCCGGACGTGCGCCGTTTCGCGCCGCTCGAAACGCTGTCCGACATCCGCCGCTGCTACGAATTTCGCGTGGTCACCGAGGCGGGCGCTGCCGCGCTTGCCGCCCGCCAGGCCGACGAGAGCGACATCGCCGCAATCGAGGCGGCGTGGGACGAGCTGGAACGCGTGATTGAGACACAGGGCATCGGCGCGAAAGATGACTTCGCGTTTCACCTCGCCATTGCGCGCGCCTCGCACAACCAGTTCTTCATCACCGTGATGTCGTTCATCGAAGAGCAGGTCGTGTTCAGCATGAACCTGTCGCGCAATCTGTCGCTTGTAAAGACGCTCGAACGACAGCGGCTCGTGCAGGCCGAGCATCTCGACGTGCTCGAAGCGATCCGCGCGCACGACGCCGACCGCGCCGGTCGCGCGATGGCCGCTCATCTGCAGAACGCGCTCGACCGGATGTTCGGCAACTGAGATTCCCAAGCGCTACGCTTGGCGAACGATACCGGAGGACAAGTTGCTAGACAAATCGCCGCTGTGAACGCCATCACCCGCGAGACTCGACCGGCGGCGTCTCGCTTTCCTGGACCGCTTCACGCGGCGTTGCGGGCTGCGCTTCGGCCGTGTCACTGCCTTTTGTCGAACGGATTCCGGACACTGCACGTGCGGCATCCTTCGACTGGAAATAGACCTTGCCCCACAGCGTGTTGGCGATCTGGAAACTGGAAGTGGGCCTGACGTTTCCGCGGCTCCAGTAGGCCTTGAACTCTTCCGTGCCGATGCCGAAATCGATGTCCATGTGCCGTTCCAGACACCATCTGATCACGAACTCGTTAAGGATCGTGCCGGGGCTGAACTGTTTCATCTCTGGTACGAACGAGCCGATCATGTAGTAGTGGCATCCTTGGCCGACGCCAAGCATCGCGGAGGCGATGACTTTCCTGTCCAGTTCGACCACGAAGATGCGCGCGAGCGGCTCACCGCCCGCCGATTCGAGCAGTCCGACGAGGAAGTCGCGATAAGCGGTCGAATAGAGCCAGGGGCCGCGCTTGTCGACACGTGCAGCCCAATCGCGCTTGTACGAGAGAATCCAGTCCACCGACTGCTGATATTCACCATCGGGAAGATCGAGCATGCGGATATCGAGTTCTCCCTGTCTTCCAAGGCGCCGCTCGCGTATGCCTGGCTTCCGGTTCAACGACTTGCAGAGCGTTGTCCAGTCCACTTCGTTTCGCAACAGCGCCGCGGACGAGACGCTCTGCTTCTCTTCGATGAGCCCCTTGTGTGCCGATGCCAGGTCGTGCAAGGTTGTGCCCGCTCTCACGAAGGGCAGGAAGAACACGTCGGCGCCGCAGAGCCGCGTTGCAGCGTGCCAAGCCTGCGCGATCGCTTCAGCGGCAGCTGGACCGTCTGCGACCAGCATGCTGCTCTGTTCGACCGTGCCGGGCGTGAGCGTGTTCAGCACTCTCCAGATGCCGCGTCGGTAACTGATCAGGGGCCAGACGAGCGTGAGCCGCCCATTCTCGCGGACCGTGATGCAACGCAGGCGCTGGCCGCGAGGGTTTGCAACGTGGTTCCAAGCGAGCCAGCAGAACCGGAACGCCTGGTTATGGTGACCATCCGCTTCGACCCACAGTCGGTCCCATTCGTCTTTCAATGCGAGGAATGCATCCGGCTCGGTGATCACTGCCAGTCGGGACTGCGCGTGACTCATATCGTCTCCGTACGGCTGACTGATTTCTTGTCGCGATTCGGGTTGCAATGGGGCGCAACGCGCCCTCATACCGCACCCGTCGCCTAGACTTCGCCCGTTACATAACGGCGCGCACTACGGCGGATCGTGCGCATCACGGCGTAATCGCCCCTGATGCGCTCGACCATGAGTCTTTGCGCCGGCGTTCCGCCGAAGCCGCTCAGGAATGTCAGCAGATTCATGTTCGGAATGCCGTCGAAATCGAACGTGAGATCGCGCTCGCGCGCGGCGCGAATAGCGATCCAAAGCAAAAGGGCAATCGAGCCGCTGTGCGAGTCCTCCGCGCGCGACGAAAGCAGGTAGTACATCGTCGTCTTGTCCCACACGAGAGCGATCTCGGCGGCGAGCGAGCCATCGGCTGCGAACGCGCCTAGCAGCATGCCGGCCTTGCGCTTAAGGACCTCGCCTAGCAGTTCGCGCATCATGCGCGATCCATAGACGTTGCCGCGCTTGCGGCGCTCGAGGTTCGCATCGTAAAAGTCCACGAACCGGTCGGGGTCGTGCATTTCCCGCGCGGTCAGGCGCTCGGCGGCGCGCCGGATCACGTTGCGCGTATTGGCTCGCATGTCCGTCCAGACATGCTCCTCGCTGCGGCCCGGCGGAATCTTGAGCGTGAAGCTCGCGGACACGGTGAAGCCCTGCAATGCGAACGCCACGGCTTCGGCGATGCGCGTATCGAGCGTCTGCTGAACGACGGCGCAGGAGGGCAGCTTGGCGATCAGCTCGCCGGCGATGCCGATACGGCGCCGCCATTCCTGATCGGTGGGTTTCTTCGCCGGCTTGATGACGGGTCCGAGCGTGCGGGTGAGCGGCGGCTGCGTCGAGATGCGCCAAAGCCCCTTTCTATGCAGCGAATAGGGCATCTCCGCGATGACCTCGCCATCGTTCTCCACGACGGCGAGCGCCCAGTTACCGCCGGTAGTGATGTCGAGCCACCACGGTTCATGAAAGAGCGAGCGCTCCGTCAGCCCGGCAAACGTTGCGGGCATCGACGGTTCTGCAATCAGTTCACGTGCTGATTTCTTGACTTCGAAATTCAAAGGAAAAAAAGAGGTTCCTAGCGGAATACCAGATTGGACCATATCGTGTCGCCTTCGCTGACGAGTTGTGCCGCACACCAGTTCATGACGCTGGCCGCTGCACCCCAGGCGAGGGATGAGCGGTGATCTTCATGTGCGAAATTAGCAAAACTGCTGCGTGACATGTACGGCATGCCTGAGATACTTCGCTTCTACCCGCATCGTTGCTGACAAGCACAGCAGGAGATGTCTCCGGTCTCCGGGTGTGTTGTCGGACAGTTCACTCGCACGCCAGTCCCTTTCGGCAACGGCCTTGTCTGTCGAATGTGAGGTCGACCACGACGATTCGAGAATAACCGGGTGACAATCACTAAAACGTGCGTCGCCGTACATTGCTTTCCAATCCTTACTTTGAATATGTTTAGTGATTTGACACGATTAGCGGGTTTTGCATGACAAACGCGTGAAGTTTTATCCAAGCACGCCTTGAAGGCGCGGGGGACAGATCCGCACTTCGTCATTGCTGCGGTGTCTGGAATCGGGACTGAGAAATCGCGTTGACCGAACTTCAAATCTGACGTTCGCCGCGTTTTTAGCAAACACGATCCGGTGGGACCTTGAATAAAGACGGCTTTCTTAGATACGGGCTGCTGGGCGTGGCCGCAGTATTTCTGCTGAGCGCCTTTTATCCGCAACGCGAGGACGGGCCGTACATGAGGCGTGCCGCTGCAGCCTCTTTGACCGCTCCAGAGATCGTCATTCCCACACTGGTCAATCCCGTTAGCCCGCTCGCGTTCGGTGCGAAATGCGATGGCGTAACGGATGATTCGGCCGCGTTCCAGGCCGCTGTCGATACGAGCGATGTCAAGGTGCCCGCCGGGACTTGCGTGATCGACGCGACAGTCGAGATTACGGTGAGCAATCGGCATCTGGAGTGCTCGCCCGGCACGACGCTGACGCAAACGGGCAAGGCCGGCGGCCGGATATTCAACGTCTTCTCCCGGACCGGCGACGTTCTGACGGGCGACAGTATCGTCAACTGCAATTTCGTCGGCACCAATACAGCCGCCCCGCAATACTTCGACGACGACGCAAGGCACTACAACATTCCCGTGCAGACGCAGGATCGCGTAAGCAGCTTCATGCTGATCGGCAATACGTTCAGCCGCTTCTTCGGCCAATCGATGTTCCAGACCTATGGAAGAGTCGATGGCGGAAGCGGAGACGTGATCGCCTATAACGTATTCAAGAGTTGCGGCTATTACGGCCCCGTCTTCGTCGCCCATACCAACGGCTATATCGGCCACAACATACTCGTGGATTGCGCGCTCGGCGTGGAGAACGACAATGCGACGCAACTGAGCGGAGGCAATCTGATCGAATACAACACGATCAGCGCCATACACGGGTATGGGGCGCCGGATATGAAAAGCGCAGCCATGCTGACGGGAGGCGTGGCGGGCGGCGCCGACTATTCGACAAACGTCGTGCGCTACAATTCGGTGCGAGGCACGAGTGACGCCGATGGGGTTCACGGCGCCGGCAGGCCCAGCCATATTTATCAAAGGGCGCCGCAGGGTGCTGCACAATATTGGCATAATAATTGCACTGCAGGATGTGTTGTTATCGACTGATAGGGCGCTCTCGCAGGGGCGAAATTGGCCCCTTACGCCGCAATGACCCGACAGCTGGTCGTTCTACTGCGGAAGGCGAACGATTCGAAGTCCACTGAATGAGTGCGGCGCGACCAGACAGTGACACTCGATAGTCGGATTCATTCACACACTTGCTATTCGTGACCACGATTTATGACCCTCATACAGATCATCGGTACTGTCGCGTTCCTAATTGTCATCGCGCTCGCAATCGTTGGCGTGGTCGATGTCTTCCGACGCCGGCAGACAGACCGCAGGAACGAACGACGCTCGAACGCCGCGCGCATGGCCGGGCTTGCATCGGAGCCGAATGCCAGCAAAGGCTCGCGTCTTTCGACCAACAAGTCCGAGGCCAAGGAAAACGGCTTTACCCCTTGATTGGCGCGTAAAAAGTTCAATCCATCACTCCGGTTTAGCGTGCAGGTGGCGCTTTTCACTCCGTTGCGCTGACAGATGCGTTTTGCCGCCGCTGAATGCGTGCGAAGCCGCTTCGTCATTGACAGAAACGAAACGGTGACTGCGCAGTTGATCCGCGAATTTCCGCGTCCAGAATAGATAAAGAGCAAGGCCCACGGGAAATTGCGTCAGCACCAGCATCGGTGCGCCACTCGCCTTGATCAAGCCGCTCAGTCTTCTTCTCGCAAAGAGGCCATACGCGATGTAGCGCCAGGCCATCGGGACGCGAACTCTAAGTCGAACCTGCTTCGACAGAAACCACCTCACGCTTTCCACTGAGCCATTCGGCGACCGCACGTTGATCGAGTTGTCGCCGCGCGTGAGTCCGCCGGGAAGATAGTTCGATATGTAGACGATCTCGTTGATATGAACCATCTTGTACCGCAGCCCGATTTGCGCCCATACCGCGTCTTCCGCCAGGAACCGCTCGCCTTCGAACTCGGGAAACGGGAAACGCTTGAGGATATCGGTGCGATACACCTCGGCCTTGTCGCCCGACACGCCTTGGTTGAACCGCATGTCGATGTACGAGGCGATCTCCTCGTTTCGAGGAAACCGCTGGCCGAGCGGTACGCTTTCGCTGATGCCCCGGAGAAAGCAGATACCGGAGAGGCGATCATTGCCGAACAATGACCAGGTATCGAGCGTCCGCCGCACCGCATCGGGCAGCAAGTAATCGTCGCTGTCTACGATGAACATGAGCGCCGAGCTAGTCGCCGCTATGCCGGCATTGAGCGCCGTGTGCTTTCCGTGATTCTCCTTCCTGATACAGCGCACGTCGATCAAGCCTTCGGCACAGAGTCGCTCGCACAACGCCGGCGTCGAATCTGTGCTGCCATCGTCGACCACGAGCCACTCGAAGTCTTGACACGTCTGGGCCACCAAGCTTCGATAGAGACGAGGCAGGTACTCCGCGCGGTTGTACGTGGGCGTGACGATGGTCAGCGGCTTGTTCATGACAGGTCGATTCACAGTGGCGTTCGGATCGGGTACGCGTCTACGTCCACATCGGCGACGCGGTTTTGGGGCGTCGCGTGATCTGGACATTCTCGGCAAGCGGTGCAGGTGTCGGGAAACGAGACACGAGAGGCAGCAAGCCTAAGAAGAGAACAGGGTTCATGTATGAAAGCTTCGACGACATGAGCAAAGCGAAGAACAGCATGCCTGCAACGTCGCGGCGCATTCTCGACAAGATCCAGATCGGAATGAGCACCCCGGCAATACCGTACTTAACGATGAAGAAGTTGAACAGGCCGGCGTCGTTGAGCGAGGACACTTGAGGGCTGCCTGACCCTGATGCGAGTCCATAGAGAATCGACTCAAGACCAAAAGGCCCATAACCGAATACGAAGTCCCAGCCGTGCCGTGTTTGATAGGCGTATTTCATGAGCGCGAGGCGAATGCCCGAGTCGGCGCCGATCTTGAGAAGGAAACTGTCGAGGTATGCGGCGATCAGGCCCGGCGAGGCAACAATCACCATCGCCAAAAGGACGCTCCACCAGAACTTCATGCTCCTGTCCTGAATCAGGATGGTCGCTGTCAGCAGTACGCCGGCCTGAACGACGGCAGCGGCGGATTGCGTGATGAGCATCGCCACGATGGCGAACAGGACAGGCAGCTTGGCAGGCTGTGAACCCCGAGCGCGGCTCAACAGAATGTATCCGACGGCCATAGCGCCCACCGCCGCGCTGAACGTCGACGGTTCCACATACAAACCTGTGGGCCTGAATCCAAAGATCGGATTCACGGATTCGTAGTTGAAATAGCGCGACGCTTCGCCCGTGACCGGCTGGACGAAATCGATGTACTTCTTCGTCGCGATCAGCACGGCAGTCTGCAAGAAAAGAATCGAGCTGTTTAAGACAAGTAACATGCCGAGCGCCGTCACGACCTGATGGATGCGCGCCGCAATGAGCGCTCTTAGCGACACCACGAAGAGAGCGACAAGTAACAGAAACATATAGTTGTTGCCGGCGGATTTCTCGAGATCGGGCGCCACGCCCCAATGCGCTGTCATCAGAAACCACAGATAGCACGCGGTGATCACCGAGGCTGCCGAGATCGTACAGATCAGGTAAGCGGGGCTAAAGAAGACCTCGCGCGAATCCTTCGCCGCCATACAGCACAGCCATAGCAGAAGGATGCCCGCCATCTCCACGTAGGCGCGATGACTGGTGAGCGACGCAATCAGCAACGCTATAAAGATGAAAAAGGTGTCGGCACCGAATCTGCTCTTCATGCATTCTGCTCCCATGGAATCTCGGTCGAAGTTCGGGCTTGCATTCCCCATGGAGAGATGCGTCGAGCACAGACCGGAACTGGCCCTCAATGCCGGGTTTGTTCCGCCGTCCTGGACGTGACTTCATCGCTCACGTTCGCGACGAGCCAACGCGGTGCCTTGAATCGCACGATGGACGCATAGAGCCATACATAAGTCGCGACAAATAAAAGCGCCGTCAACGAGAGGACGACCTGGCTATGCCAAAAGAGCGACGCCGGCACGATGCCGATCATGCTAAGGATCCAGAGATACGGCGAGGTGCGCGCATTTCTGCGCGAGTGCTGACGCGTGGTCTGCAGCATGCCTCCGTGGCGAACGAGACGCTTGAACACCAGGGTGTGCAAGTGAATGCCATCCGGATCGCCCGCCGGACGCCCTCGCACGATGCGCCTGCGATAGATGGAGAAGATGGTTTCGAAGGTCGGATAGATCGTGACCACTGCTGCATACCAAGCGGATACGTTCGGGTGCCGCGCGATGAGCAGCACGGCGAGTTCCGCCATCATGAAGCCGACGAAGTAGGCCCCGCCGTCGCCGAGAAAGATCGACGCTGCCGGATAGTTCCAGATCAGAAAGCCGAGGATGGCGCCGATCATCGTTAAGGAAACCGACAGCACCAGCCAATCGTCGACCTGGTGCGCAACATAGCCGAGCGACCCAAAGACAAGAATCGCAACTCCCGAGGCGAGGCCATTAAAGCCGTCAATAAGATTCATTGCATTAGTCAAACCGGCAACCGTAAGAAGCGTAAGCGCAACTGCAATCGGGGTAATCACCAAGAATTGATCTATTAGCGGCAGGTCGATGCGGCCGACGACGGCATGAAGGAAGTACGCACCTGCCAAGGCCGAAGCGAAACCGCATAGTAAGCGCACTGCAGGGCTGACGCTCTTCGTCAGGTCCTCGATGACGCCGCCGCATAGAACAGGTGCTGCGCTCAAGAGCAGCAGCGCCGGCTCGCCACGAGGATTGACTCCGAATAGCGCACCCACCGAGAACGTGATGCCGGCCGCGCAAACGATAGCGATGCCTCCTACGCGCGGCACGGGAGCGGAATGATTCTTCTGAACTCCTTTGAGATCGTGGTCAAGCGCTAAGGAGCCGAATACATCGGCGTACCTGACGATCAAGAAAGTCACGAGGAAGCAACTGGCAAATCCTAGCGCAAGATTTAGCATGTTCTCTGTCAGTCACGTAAGGAGCTTTAAAAGATGCAGTGCGATACGACTATGGACGTCAGTCCATGCAGGGTGCCTCAAGAGCCATCATGCATCAACGCAAAGACAGAGCCGTAGGAGTGACGGAAGACACTATTTCGCCATAGTGTCCCTCGTCAGGCATCCCTCGACAGGTACTACAAGACGTACAGGATGTCTCCGGGATTGTTGTTGTCACAATCCCATTGTTCTTCAATATTTCGTGTGGATCGCAGTCTAAGAGAACGATCTTTTAAGGACCATGACATCCTAGTCGCAAAGGTGTCGGCCGTCTAACCGCGTTTACGACGATCACTATAGAGCGCTCGATGGAGGTTGCGCAGTGGCTTCATGCATCAATAGATCGGAAGTGTGCGAAAGCACACACTGCCACCTTCAATTCCGAAATTTGATATCACGGCTCGTATAAGGTGTTGCTATCGCGGCGTACCGGGTAATACGGAACGCCATCCGTTGGAGTCCGAACGGCATGACAAATTGAAGACGGTTCCGATTTCATACGGCACGTCTTTGCGTAAGTGTCTGCATTGGTCAGTTTATTAAAAATAGGGCGCGGCAAAAAAGCTGCTTATCTCCTCGAACACGCACTGCCTATATTGCAGAACGATCAACAACGAGACGCTAATGAAACGAGCAAATAAAACCTCGTATCTCACAACGGAGAATTCGAATCAAGGGGGAATGGGATTACTAATAGGCAGACTATTAAGACGGTGGATGTTGATCGCAGCGATAGCCGGCTCGGTGATGGCACTGGGCGGGCTGTACGCATTTCTAAGCGAGCCTGTCTACCAGGCGAACATTCTCATCAAGGTCGACGACACATCCGGGGCGCCCACGTCCACAGGACGCGACATATTGAGCAACGTTTCGCCTTCCTTCGACGCCAAGTCGACCGCGGAAGGCGAGATGCAGATACTCGGCTCGAAGCTGATCGTTTCGCATGCAGTCGACGCACTCAAGCTCTACATCAACGCGAAGCCGCACTACTTCCCGTTGATCGGCGCATGGGTCGCGCGGTACTACAAAAGCCTTCCCTGGCCGCATTTCCTCCAGGCGGACGGTTATGCATGGGCAAACGAAGCGATCGACATCGCCTCTCTCGATGTGCCCAAAGACATGGAAGGCGCTGGTCTGACCATTACGGCACTGGAAGACGGGCGCTACTCGCTCGACGGCGACCAGCTCGACGCGCCGGTTACCGGCAAGGTCGGCGTGACGGAGCGCTTCGACACCAGGCAAGGCGTGATCACATTGCGTGTCGACAGGCTCGTAGGAAAGCCCGGTGCCGCATTCGACGTGGTCCGTTCGTCACGACAGGACGTCGTTGCCGATCTTCAGAAAGCGTTGCAGATCACCGAGCAGGGCACAAAATCGAATGTCTTAAGCTTGACCCTGAGAGGCCGCGATCCTGCCAGGGTGAGCGCGACCGTCAACGAGATCGGACGCGAATACGTTCGCCAGAATGCAGATAGAAAGGCGGTCATCGCGGCCAATTCACTCGACTTCCTGCAAAGCCAGATGCCGGCAATGAAGCAGCAGATGGAAGAAGCGGAAGCTCGCTATAACGCATATCGCAACACGCACACACTGCTCGACATAGGCGAAGAGAACCGCATCGCGCTAAAGAATGCTTCCGAGGCCGAGATCCAACTGCTCACGCTCAGACGAACCCGTTCCGAACTTTCGAGCAAGTTCCGGGCGATGCACCCGAGTATCGTCGCCGTGGACGAACAGATTGCGTCCATGCAAAATTATCTCGACGACCTCAACGAGCGCGTGAAGTCCTTGCCTGTGGACGAGCAGGGCGCTCTTCGTCTGATGCGCGAGGTCCGCGTAAGCAGCGACCTCTATTCGGAACTGCGCAAGAACATCGAGGAACTGCGGCTGATCCGCGCCGGCAAGGTGGGCGCGGCGCAGCTCATCGACGCGTCGGACATTCCAAAGCACCCGATCCGCCCGATCAAGTCGCTCATCTTGCTGGTTTCGGCGCTGCTTGGCGTGCTCGTCGGCGTAGGGGTCACGCTGATGCTCGACCATCTGTTCGCGGGAGTGACCGAGCCCGAAGATATCGAGGCACAGACCGGACTCATGGTTTACGCGACTCTGCCCCTCAGTCCTAAGCAGCGCGAACTGGAAAAGCAGGCTGAGACCGAACCTGAACGCCAAGGGCTGCTCGCGTTGCGTTTTCCAGGCGACCCGACCGTCGAAAGCTTGCGCTCGTTCCGCTCTGCGTTGCAGTTCGCCATCCTTGGCGCCCGTAACAACATTGTCATGTTGGCGGGCCCGCTTCCCGAAATCGGCAAGTCGTTTGTCACGGCGAATCTGGCAACGATTCTTGCGGCAGGCGGCAAGCGCGTCCTGCTCGTGGACGGGGACCTGCGCAAGGGCCATCTGCACACAAGCTTTGGCTGCGCGCTAGCGCCGGGCCTTGCCGAGGCACTCGTCCATCCCGATTCATTCGACAAGCTGATTCAAAAGCAGATTCAGCCGAACCTGGACTTTCTGCAAGCCGGCTTCTATCCGTCGAATCCGTCGGAGCTGCTCATGGGCAAAAACTTCAGTACGCTCATGACCGCAGCATCCAATCACTACGACATCGTCTTGATCGATTCGGCACCCGCGCTGGCAGTATCGGATGCGGGAATCATGGCGCCTATCGCCGGATCCATCTTCCTGGTCGCGCGCTTTGGTCAGACGAGAATCGGCGAAATAGAAGAGTCCACCAAGCGCTTTGCGCAGACCGGCGCACGAGTGAGCGGCGTGTTGCTGAACGGATTTTCTCTCCGCAGGGCCAACTATGGGCATGCAAGCCGATACGGCAGCCACGCCTACACGGCTTACAAATACGACGCCAGCGTACAGTGATTGAACAAGAATCAAAAGAGCCAGGTGGCAGCAGGCGCTGCCCTTGGCCTATTCAGGATGCGCGCGCTCGCGTCGTTACCCATGCGAGGATGTCGCAGCAACGTCGAGCCTTGTCGGGGAGCGGGAGTTCATGGTAACAGCGTTGATGTTCCAAATTGCTCAGTGGCGAAACCGGCTGCTTCGAGCTCATCCGGATCATCTGCGAATAGCCAAAGGAGCCGCGCGCATTTCCGCATTCGTGTTGGTCGGAAAATGCGCCGGTGCTTTAAAGGAAATCGCAATCGCATACCAGTACGGCATCAGCAATGTCGTCGATGCCTATCAGTTCACCGTCACGCTCGTGACCTGGTTGCCGGGCACGGTGCTGGCGGTGCTGAGTGTGGTGCTGGTGCCGGCCTTCGTCGATTTGCGCAAGAAGAGCAAGGAGCAGCAGGTGCAGTTCGTCGGCGAACTGCAGGCGGCGGCGCTCGTGACCGGCGTGATCTTTGCGATTGCGCTTTATCTCTTCTGGCCTCTGCTCATGGACACCATGGGCGGGACGTTCGCGGCGTCGACCCGAGAGATGTGTCGCCAATTGATGCTGGGCATGGCACCGACGGGCGTCCTCATGTTGGCGGCGAGCGTCTACGCGGCGCGGCTGCAGGCGCGTGAGAGGCACATCAATACGCTGCTCGAAGGCGTACCTGCCGCAGCGATCCTGTGCTGCGTCCTGTTAGCGGGCAACGGCGGATCGGTCGTCCCGCTGATCATAGGAACAGTGATCGGACTTGCGGTGCAGGCTCTCTGGCTGGGTGCGCTTGCTCGAAACGCGGACGGCGTTCATGGCGGCCTTAAGCTTTCCTTCCGATCGCCCGAATGGATTCGCACGTTCGGCGCGGTGAGAACCCTGATGATCGGGCAAATTGCGCTGTGCTTCTGCGCGCCGCTCGACCAGTATTTCATGGCGCACCTGGGCGAGGGCGCGAACGGTACGCTTGGCTATGCAAATCGCGTGCTTGCCTTGTTGCTCGGCATGGGAGCGATGGCCGCAGCGCGGGCAACGTTGCCTATCCTCTCGGACATATTGCATCAAGGCGACCATGAGCGCGCCCGCAGAACCGCATTGACGTGGTCATTCGTGGCGCTTGGGGTGGGCATCGTATGCGTCGCCGTATCGTGGGTCGCCGCGCCGAGAGTGATCGCCTTGCTGTTCCAGCGCGGTGCCTTCACACCGGACGACACGATTGCAGTCGCGCGCGTATTTCGCTGGGGCCTGCTGCAACTGCCGTTTTACTTCGCGGTGCTCGTGTGCTCGCAGATGCTTGCGAGCGAGGGGCGCTTCAGCGTCATGGCGAAGATCGCGGTAGCGGGCTTCATTGTGAAAGCCGTTGGCAATTGTCTTCTCGTGCCGAGGTTAGGCATACCCGGCGCTCAGCTATCCACCGCGATCATGTATGCCAGCACGTTCGTCGTGTGCATGGTGCTCTTGCGCATGCGGCCCGACGCTCATGAAGGGGCGACTCCCGACTGACGCTTCGCGCACATTCGTGCCCCGAAGCGCCGCGGCATTGCGGGTTCAATGATCTGTCACGAGAACAACTATCCGATGAACATCGTCCTCGTAGTGAATTCGATGGAAAGCGGCGGTGCAGAGCGCGTCGCGTCGACGCTCGCCAACTCATGGGCGGAGCGGGGCGACTCCGTGACGTTGGTTGCGACGTTCAGCGGGCGCGGCAACTGTTTTTATCCGGTGTCCGACAAGGTCCGGTTGGTCTATCTGGCCGACCTCGTCGGTCGCAAAGGACGTGGGCCGCTAACGCTGCTAAAGCGTCTCGTCACGCTGAGAGCGTTGCTTCGCGATTCGAGAGCGGACGTTATCGTCTCGCTGCTGACCAACGTGAACATTGTCACGATCGTTTCATCCCGCGGACTTGGTATTCCTGTCATCGCATGCGAGCACAACGATCCCTCGGCGGACGGACGTTCGATGCTCTGGAAGGTGTTGTGCCGGATCGTCTATCCGAAAGCAAAAGTGTTGACGTTCCTTTCGGAGAATATTGCGGCGCCGTTTCGGAAGTGGCTTCCCGGCGAGCAGCGCCTCGCCGTAATACCCAATCCGGTCGCGAATGAAATCTTTCGGGAGCACCGCCCGGCAGCGTCGCCCGGAGCGCGCAAACGCCTTATATCCGTGGGACGGTTGCATACGCAGAAACAATACGATTTGCTGATCAAGACATTCGCGTCGCTCGCCAGCGATTTCTCGGACTGGGACCTGTGGATCTGGGGCGAAGGACCGGAACGCAGCGAACTCACCAAGCTGATCCACGAACTGTCCTTGACGGATCGCGTCTTCCTGCCGGGCCGGACCAGCACGCCTTGGCGGGAAATGGCGGCGGCCAATGTCTTTGTGCTCTCGTCTCGTTTCGAAGGGATGCCGATGGCTTTAATGGAAGGAATGGCGCTTGGGCTGCCCGCCGTCGCGTTCGACTGCCGCAGCGGTCCAAGGGAGCTGATGCGCGGCGGTGAGGACGGGTTGCTGATCCCTCCGGACGATGCGCATGCCATGGCGGCCGCACTGCGCCGGTTGCTATCGGATGAACGCTTGCGCGCCGAACTCGGCGAGAAGGGCGCGACATCGATCCGCGAGCGCTATTCGGTCCCATCCGTGTTGAGTATCTGGGACAGGATTTTCACGGAAATCCGCGTGCGTTGAGACGCGTTATCGGGTATCGGGCGCGGCCGAGCACAGGCTAGTCCGACCCTTGCTGCAGCCAGTGCACACAGTGCCATCAGGAAGAGCGCAAATGATCAAGCAAAAAGTCATTCTCCTTGCGAATACCGATTGGTATCTCTACAACTTTCGTCTTGCGCTTGCAAACAAGTTGCGAGACAACGGTTACGAGGTCATCCTCGTTTCCCCTGAGGGAAAGTATGGCGCCAAGCTGCAAGAACTGGGTTTCAGATGGCATGTCATGCCGATGAACCGCCGCAGCGTGAATCCGTGGCGAGAAGCCAGTCTCGTCCTTTGGCTCGCGCGTTTCTTTCAGAGGGAGAAGCCGGCGCTCGTGCACGGTTTCACCATTAAGGGCGCTGTGTACGGCTCGCTTGCGGGAAAGCTAGCGGGCGTGCCGATCCGGATCAATGCGGTGGATGGCATGGGATACGTATTCACCAGTCAGGAATTGCGTGCGCGCCTGCTTCGCCCGCTGGTCAGACTCGTCATGCGTTCTGCATTCAACGGTCGCAGAACGGCCATCATCCTGCAGAACTCCGACGACATCGCGCTCTTCAAGCAGGCGGGCTTAGCGGACGAGCGATCGATACGTCTCATCAAGGGCGCGGGGGTCAATTGCTTGCGCTATATTCCGCGTCCCCCGGCCGACGCCGGCCAGCGCGCCCCGCTGCGCATCCTGCTTGCCGCCCGGCTGATCTGGGAGAAGGGTATTGCCGAGTATGTCGAAGCCGCGCGTCGCTTGAAGGGAGAGAGCCGCTCGGTGAAGTTCTTCCTCGCCGGTGCGCCGGACGAAGGCAATCCCGCCGCTGTCGACAAGTCGCTAATAGAAGGCTGGGTTCGCGAGGGACTCGTCGAATGGCTCGGTCACGTGAGCGACATGCCCGGCTTGTTGTCGACGATGGACGTCGTCGTCTTGCCGAGCTACTACCGGGAAGGCCTGCCGACTACCTTGATCGAGGGCGCGGCGTGCGCCCTCCCGCTCATCACGACGGATGCTCCTGGTTGCAGGGAGGTCGTCAGTCGCAATGGCGACGACGGCATTTTGATCCCTGCTCGCGACAGCAGCGCGCTCGCCGATGCGATTCGGCTACTGGACGATGACCGCGCGCTCGGCATAAAGCTGGGCCTCGCCGCGAGGAAAAAGGTCTTGAGCGAATTCGACGAGAACATCGTGCTTGGGAAGACGCTGGCGGTCTATCGAGAACTCGGCGCTCACGCGAACTGAACACTCGGTCGACGCGTGGTGCGCCTCGGTATGTGTTGTGTTTCTCTCCTTAGACCGACTCCGACTAACTGTTTTTTACCCGGGCCAACCGTTCATGAGAATAGTCCACATCACTTCGGGGCTTAGCGTGGGCGGGGCGGAAATGATGCTGTACCGCCTCATCAAGACATCCCAGCGTGAGGGCGTTCAGCACACGGTGATCTCGTTATCGTCGGTTGACATGCTAGGAGATCGAATCAGGGCGCTGGGCGTCGAGGTCAAGATTCTGGGCATGTCCCGCAGTGCGCCCAATCCCTTCCTGCTCTTCAAACTCGTGCAATGGATCCTGGCTTATCGTCCGGACGTCGTGCAAACCTGGATGTATCACGCCGATCTGTTCGGCGGGATCGCCGCCTGCATGGCACGATGGATCGTCAGGTGGCGCGGCGTCGACGCTAAACGCCTGACGCTCGCATGGGGCGTGCATCAGACCGAATTTCCGCCCTTTAGCGCAAACAAAAAACTAGCGCTGATTGCAAAAACATGCGCCGTGCTTTCACGATATGTTCCGGATTTGATCGTGTGCTGCGCAGAGGCGGCCAAACGTACTCACAGCGCAGGAGGCTACTGCGCACCGCGCATGCAGGTCATCCTGAACGGCTTTGATCTGGAACTCTTCAGGCCGCAGGCGCGCCAGCGCGATCCCTTGCGAGCACTTCTTGGCGTGGCTGCCGATACGCCTATCGTCGGCATAGTGGGGCGCGTCGATCCGGCCAAGGACCATGAAAATTTCATCGCGGCGATCGGCAAGACATCTCGCGCATTCCCGCATTGCCACTATGTGATGATAGGAAAAGGGCTCGATGCGACAAACGTCGAGCTCACATCGCTGATTCGCAAGGCGAAGGTGGCGGACGTGTGTCATCTTCTTGGCGCGCGGGACGATGTTCATCGACTGATCCCGTTCTTCGATATCTTTTGCCTTTCTTCCCGTAGCGAGGGACTGCCGACGGTTGTCGGCGAGGCGATGGCTTGCGGCGTTCCATGCGTGGCGACCGACGTGGGCGATACCGCGACGCTGATCGGCGCGACGGGAAAGCTCGTTGCCAAGGAGGACGCCGATGCGCTGGCGTCGGGACTGATCGCATTGCTCGGCCTGAGCGATGAAGCTCGCCTCGAGCTCGGCATGAAGGCGCGTCAGCGCATGCAAACACATTTCTCGATCGACACGAGCTGGCGGACTTATGAAAGCGCGTACGAGCGTGTGCGCCGCTTATTTAAAACCAAGTCTGCGATGCAAGGTCATTCAACTGGCGAGTATTAGATCGAGGCTTTAAGTCGGGTCACGATCATTTTGATGTCCATGGCTCCATTGAGGAATGGACGAATAAATAGACTCGACGCGCGTGGCATTATCAGTGGGGCATGGTTAATCAATAATCGAATTGCGCATTTATAGAAACAAAATTAATTCGAAATTCGAACGACTGTGACGCAGATTGAACACAATCTGCGCAGCGTTGATTCGAATCACGATTATTTCAAGCGGTAATCGTCCGTTACATCGGCCCCTCCGTGCGGCCGTTCTCCTCCGTCCCGCTACACTCCCCGCAACTCCGAAATAATCAGACGAAATATCAAATCTGGCCGATTCACCGTCGGCCGGATCGTATATTCTTCTGATGTTTTCATCCCTCGATTTACCCCTGAATTCGTGCATCTACACGCAAACCGAGCACTCACTATCAATGATGCGTTGGTAAATAGTACTGATGCCTAGTTTGCGATTCGGAAAAATTTTCTAAGGTCAAGTACTCATACAAACCGTTTCGAAGTGTTACAAAGATCATACGTTACTACAATTGAGAGCGGTTATTCTCGGGCTTCGTTGCAAAGTGTCACGCGCAAACGTTTGAGCGCCATTTCTTCATACAAGTAATGAGGACAGCTTTGTTTTTTCGGCCTTAACGAGTCTTGTTTTTATCATGCGCATTCATCTGCTTAATTCCCTCTATAGCTCAATCCTTCCATCCCGTTCCTCAAAAAGCACTGGTCTTTTGTCGGTAGGTCTGGCGCTCGCTGCCAGTCTCACGCTCTCCGCGTGCGGCGGCGACAGCGGCGCAAGCGACGCAGCCGACGCAACGGTTAAAGCGACGAAAGCCGCTGCGACCTCCACTCAGCCCTTTACGGCACCAACTCTTGTTAATCCGATCAATCCGCAACAATACGGCGCAAAATGCGACGGCGTGACGGACGACTCCAAAGCCTTTCAGGCCGCAGTCAATGCCGGAGACGTAAAAGTCCCCGCTGCAAAGACGTGCTTGATCAATAAGACCGTCAATATCACGACCAGCTATAGACATATCGAATGTGGCGCTGGCGCTGTTATCAAACAGACGAACCCGTATGCGGGAAATATCTTCCGTGTGTTTTCACCTTCGGGCGCATCGCTTAGCGGCGACAGCATTGTGAACTGCACATTTATCGGTGCCAATTCGGTAGCGCCGAAGTACTACAACAATGACGACCGTCACTGGAACATTGCCGTCCAGACGGGCGATCGCGTCAGCAACTTCTTCCTCGCCGGAAACACGTTCAAGCAGTTCTTTGGACAAACAGCCTTCCAGACCTACGGTACGGTGGACGGCGGTAGCGGCGACCGCGTCGAATACAACACGTTCCAGAGCTGTGGCTACTATGGTCCGGCGTTCGTTGCGCACCGAAACGGCTACATGGGTCACAACAAGCTGATCGATTGCGCAATGGGAGTGGAGAACGACAACGCCAAGCAGAATACCGGCGGAAACATCATCGAATACAACACCCTGACTGCCGTCCACGGTTATGGCGCGCCGGACATGAACAATTCGGTCATGTTGACGGGCGGCGTTGCTGGCAACGCGAACTATTCGACGAACATCGTGCGTAACAACACGGTTTCTGGTGTCAGCGATTCCGCGGCGTTCCAACGCCCGGGTCTGCCCAGCGCGATCTGGCAACGTGCGACGGCCGGTGCAGCGCAGTATCAGAACAACACCTGCACGTCGGGCTGCCAGACGTATCGGTAATCGGGCGACCTACAGCGCGGTGAGAAGCAATCGTTCCTGATCCTTTTGCACCGCGCGCCTTGAGAGAAAACGAAAGTTGTCGGCGCATCTACGCTAATCAAGCGTGATGCGCCGTTTTTTATGTCTGCGTGCTTTGCGCGTGCGGCAGTTTACTCGTCGTCAGTCGGCACTTCTGTTTCGAGCCGAACTTCGGCCACGCCGATGACCTTGCCCTTCGGCGCGTTGTTGCCGCTCACGCGGACCAGCGTGACGACCATCTGCGCCGTGGCCGGTACACCGAGATTCGCGAGCACTTCGTTGGCGCGGAACTTGATTTCGCTACCGCCGTGATGTGTTGCCCCCGCGATCTCGAACGGGCCAAGCGTGCCCAGAAAGTACTTCGACAGATTGGTATCCGGAAGCGGTCCGGCCGGCAAGTTCAGATACACGTTATAAAAGTAGCCGCCTTTCTTGCCCAATCCGGTGACGGACAAGCCATCCATTACGACATTGATCACCGTCGCCGACGAAGGGGCCGCTTCCGTCGTCGCCGCTGCTGCGGGTGCTGCCGCCACCAGTCCTCTTAGCCTCGTGGTGTCGGCCGCCTGCACAGGCAACGCGATGCTCACCGAGTTCTCGGCAATGTTGAGGTTCTTGACGCCTCCGAGCGAGCGCCGGTTGGCGGCGATCGATTTGGCCGGCGAGGTCGTGAGCGCAGTCAGCGGCGGCCGGCTCACGAGCGGAGCAACCTGAGCCTGAACACGCACGATGCGGCCAGCATCGGCCTGCGGAGGCAAGGTGGTCGGGCGGGTAAGATTCGAATAGTCATAGCCGAGGCCCGTCGTATCATATGTTTGCGTCCTGGCGATAGTGAGGTTCGAAGCGTAAGTGAAGCTTCCATTCCAGTATCGGTTGTTCCGCGCAGGCATGGTGCCGCCGGTAAGCGACCACGCGCGCCAGAGACGGTCGATGTTCGAGTGATGCAGGTAAAAGATTGGATCCATCGGCGAAACCATGTCGGCCATGTAGCCGCCGATCAAGTCATGCACCGGATTGTGCGGCGCATCTTCAAGCGAAGCCTCGAACGAGTTCGCCGTGCCGCGCTGGAAGTTTTTGACGGTCTTTGCAAAAGGGGCCAGCGACAGCGCGTTGTAGACATTCGTGCCAGTACGAGACACGTAGAGCGGATTGCCGCTTGCAAGATCGGTGAAGTCGCTTGGAATGTTCGGATTGGCGTAATAGTCCCAATAGGGCAGCGTCAATTTGTTGTCACCGGACACGCTCCGCAACTGTTGCTCGAAGTAGTAGATATAGCCGCGATGCCAGGCGAGAAAATAGGGGATGCCATGCGGGCAATAATTGACATGGGCGTTGACCCAGAATTGCCACGACGCCGGCGAGTTCGCGTTGGTATTCGCTCTCATGATGCGCACGGCATTCAGGAAGGACGCGAAGTGCACAGTCGTTTTGAAATCTTGCCATTCAAGCCGCTTGACGGTTGCTGCCTCTGAAGTGATCGGAAGAGTCAGCATTGCCACTGCGGCGGCCGATTCCTTTAGGAAGTCCCGCCGGCCGTTCTTGGTTAGTGTCATGGAGCCCCCAAGGAGGAGATGTCCTTTTCAGGTTGAGTCAGCAATTCATCGCTGGCGCAGAACGCGTTGGCATTTCTTTTGATTCGTCTTACGCCAATTCGAATCGTAAGCCCGGGAAGATCAAGTAAGGGATCGGCCGAAAGGCAAACGTTTGCTGATGGCCGGGGAATCTGCTTTAGAAGAGACTCGAGGTCACATCAACCCAGGGTGGTGACAGCGTATCCACATTCACTTGAGCGCTATGTGCGCATGGACACATTCAACCATTAGTTTGAACGCTATAAAGACTCGTCTTGCTTACGCTTTCGACCATCCTACAAAGAGCAGATGGTTCAGGTAACGTGCGAGCATAAGCGGCCGTTCCATCGATGCTTGTCTCTGAGTCCGTGTCGTTCGAAGGGAGCCTTCGCCGATGCGTCGATGTGCAAACGTCTGCAGTATCGAAGGCGATGCCCGTTTGTGTATGAAAACGCTCAACCCAGTCGCATACCAGCCGTAAGTTCAATGGGGCATTCCATGAATACGACGACGATCTCGAGCTTCAAGACGCGGGTCAAGCGCAAGATAAAGTGGCCGTTGATCGCCGCTGTCGCAGCATTGCCCGACTGGGCGCAAACGCTGTTGTTCGTACCGGTGATTCGTCGCCTCGGCGAACGCATTCCTGTGTTGCGTGTGGTGTATAGCGGATGCTATCGCACGCATCCCATCGACCGGAAGCTCGGCACCGATACAGGCGGAATCTATCCGCCGGAGTCGCTCAGCGGCACGGGCGTTGGAGCGGGAAACCTGCCCTATATGGGATCGCAACCGAGCATCGTGCGTCGCGCACTGGAGCAGGTCGGGGACGTCCGAGGGCGGACGTTCATCGACATTGGCTGCGGCAAGGGACGGCCGATGATCGTTGCCACCGAGTTTCCCTTTGAAGCGGTCCTCGGCTACGATCTCGCCGCGCCGCTGGTCGAGATCGCGAACAGCAACGCAGCGATCGTGGCGCGCCGGTTTCCCCAGAGAACACCGATGCGCGCATTCGTGGAGAATGCGCTCGAACTCAAGTTCTCGAAGGGCAGGCTCGTCATCTTCCTGTTCAATCCGTTCGGCGCCGCGCTCATGACGACGCTCCTGCACAACCTCGAGAAGGGGCTCGCGGACGGCACCATCGAAGAAATGACGGTGGTCTATATCTATCCTGTCTGCGCGCATGTGTTCGATCAATCGAAGATGCTGACGAGGCAATTCGCCGTTTCCATGCCTTACGCCTCGGACGAGATCGGTTACGGCACCGAAGCGCAACAGGACGTGATCATCTGGAACAGTGTTCGGCAGGGGTAAATGCGAAACCCGTCGGATGTCGTGCGCGGCGCAATACGACTTGCCGCGCACGATATATAAAACGCTAAAGACCGTGGCGACAAACCCGGCACCGGTGGATTAAGCTGCGCCGCGCGTCGAACTTGGCTTCGGTTGGGGCCGCCGCTTCCCTTCATCGCCACACTTTGACCCCGTGCGACCGCCTCGGACTGCAACGCGCCGCAGGCCAACACCCAGTTTCCCCTCTTTCAAAACCCTGCCTGCCCGCTCCACAATTCAGGAACGCGGCGCCCGATCGACCTCGCCATCGGCCAGAACAAGCGCCAAAAGAAGTTAAACAAGTTCGACGGAAGCCGCTTCGGGTATATCCCGAGACGCCGCCGCAAACGCTCTCCGGCAAAGCGACAAAGCCCCGCGAAGCCTTGTTTGACGGCCCAGGAGACACGGCGCATTTGCTTGACAGCAGCTTACGCGGTTAGCTATTTTCTGAGGTTTCAGAAGTACAAGAATGCCGGCGTAAGAATCGACCGGTCGCCTATCAAACGAAAAGAGTGAGGAGACACCATGAAGTTGCGTTCAACGTTGTCAGTCAGGATGGCGGCGCTGTGCGTCGCGATGAGCGCAGTGATGGCGACGTCCGCGCGTGCGGCGGACCCCGTGTCGATCAATGTCGTCGATGTCGCGGGTAACCTTCAATTGACGCAAAAGGCCTTCGAGGCGTTCAAGGCGAAGAACCCGAATCTCGTCGCCAACATCACGTTCACGAATGCGCCCGCGCCGCAATTGCCCGGCAAGATCAAGGCGATGCAGGCCGCGGGCCGCTCGGACATCGATCTCGTGCTGACGGGCACCGATGCGCTCGCCGCCGGTATCCAGCAGGGGCTTTGGGAAAAGCTTCTGCCCGACCAGTCCGCCGCGTTCCCCGGCGTGCTCGACAAGTACGCGCCCGGTCCGCGCAAGATGCAGGACGTGGCACAAGGCTACGGGCTGGAAGTGACCTACATGCCGGCCGGGCCGCTGCTCGAATACAACCCGGCGAAGGTTACGGACGTGCCGAAGACGCCCGACCAGCTGCTCGCGTGGTGCAAGGCGCATCCGAACAAGCTGATCTACGCGCGTCCGGCTAATTCCGGGCCGGGCCGCACGTTCCTGATGGGCCTGCCGTATGTCCTCGGCGACAAGGACCCGACCGATCCGGTCAATGGCTGGGACAAGACCTGGGCGTTCCTCAAGCAATTGAACGACTGCGTTCCGTACTACCCGGGCGGCACGTCGGCGGTCATGAAGGAACTGGGCGAAGGCACGCGCGACATGACCGTCACCGTGACGGGCTGGGACATCAACCCGCGCGCGCTCGGTATCGTGCCGGCGGAGTTCAAGGTGCAGGCCTTCGACAACATGACCTGGGTGAACGACGCCCACTACATGGTGATCCCGAAGGGCGTGCCGAAGGAAAAGCTCGATGTGCTCTACAAGCTGATGAACTTCATGCTCGAACCGGCCCAGCAGGCGATGACCTATGACGATGGCTATTTCTATCCGGGCCCGGCGGTGAAGAACGTGCCGATCGAATCGGCGCCTGCGAAGAGCCAGGAAGTGATCCAGAAGTTCGGCCGCCCCGAGTACGCGAAGCTGCTCGCGGACCGTCCGCACGTCGTGCCGCTCAACGCCGCCGCAATGGTCGCCGCGTTCCAGAAATGGGACCGCGAGATCGGCGCACAAAAGACCAAGTAAAGGCGCCGGAGCATCACACACGCGCGGGCGGCTGTCGTCTCGACCAAAGTGGGGCGACAGCCGCCCGCGTCATCAGGAAAATGTCATGAAGCATTCTTTTGAACAGTTGCGCCTCGACTCCGTGTCGCGCAGCTTCACCAACGCCGAAGGCCAGCAACTCGCGGCGTTGCGCGGACTCGACCTCGACATCCGCCGCGGCGAGTTCATCGCGCTGCTTGGTCCGTCGGGCTGCGGCAAGTCGACCGCGCTCAACTGCATCGCCGGATTGCAGCCGCTGACAGGCGGCGGCATCTGGCTCGACAGCGATCGTATCGACGTGTTGCCGCCCGAGAAGCGCGGCTTCGGCATGGTGTTCCAGAACTACGCGCTCTTTCCGCACATGTCGGTGCTGGAGAATGTCGGCTTCGGATTGAAGATGCGCGGCGTGCCGAAAGCGGAAGCCGTGAAGCGCGCCAAAGCCGCCTTGCAACTCGTGCAACTGATCGGGCACGACGCCAAACTACCTGGCCAGCTTTCGGGCGGTCAGCAGCAGCGCGTCGCGATCGCGCGCGCGATCGTGATCGAGCCGCCGCTCGTGCTGATGGACGAACCGCTCTCGAATCTCGACACCAAGCTGCGCATCGAGATGCGCGCGGAGATTCGCCGTATCCACGGCAAGCTCGAACGCGCGACCATCTACGTGACGCACGATCAGGACGAGGCGCTGTCGATGGCCGATCGCATCGTCGTGATGAGGGAGGGCGTCGTGCAGCAGGTCGCGCCGCCGAAAGAAGTCTATTCGCGGCCGAAGAACCTGCACGTCGCGCGCTTCATGGGCTTTCGCAATGTCGCGAGCTTCACGCTCGAAGGCACGCAGGGCGAGGGCGTCGCGGTGACGGCCAACGGTGTGCGCCTGATCGGCACGCCGATGGAAGGTTTCAACAGCAAGAGCGTGAGCGTCGCGCTGCGTCCCGAGGACATGGAACGCGCCGCGCCGGGCACCGAGAACGCTTTCGACGCGCAAGTCGAAACCGTCGAATACGGCGGCCGCGATTCGCTGATCCGCGTGATTAGCGCGTTCGGAAAACTGTGGGCGCGTCTGCCGGGCGAATTCGCCGAAGGCGAGCGCGTCACGCTGCGGGTCGAGCCGTCGCGCACGCTCGTCTACGACGGAGAAGCGCAATGAGCACAGTTGCGCTGCCTGTCCGGCGCGATCCGAAGGGCTGGCTCGTCACGCCGGCGCTCTTCTTCATCGTCGCGCTCTTCATCTATCCGTTCGCCTACGGGCTCGTGCTGTCGTTCACGCCGATGAACGGCGGCGGCGTGCTCGCCAACTACATCACGTTCTTCACCGACACCGCGATGTGGCCGACGATCCTCGTCACGCTCAAGCTCGCCGTGCCCGCGACGCTGATCAACGTGGGCGTGTCGGTGCCGGTCGCGTTCGCGCTGCGGCGCAATTCGCCGTACCAGAAGTTCGTGACGACGCTGCTCGTGATTCCGGTGACGCTCGGCACGGTGCTGATCGCCGACGGCATGCTCACGTACTTCGGCCCGAACGGCTGGTTCCCGCAGGCGTTGCAGGGGTTGCATCTCTATACCGACGAAGTCCGCCTCACGCACAACTACTGGGGCGTGCTGATCTCGCTGATCGTGTCGGGCTTTCCGTTCGCGTTCCTGCTGACGCTCTCCTACGTCACCGGCATCGACCCGACGCTCGCGCGCGCGGCCGCCACGCTCGGCGCGAATCCGTGGCAGCAGTTCCGCCAGATCTACCTGCCGCTCCTGCTGCCCGGCCTCACGATGACCGCGTGTCTGTCGTTCGTGCAGGCGTTCTCGGTGTTTCCGTCGGCGGTGCTGCTCGGCGCGCCGGCGGGTCCCACGCGCGTCATATCGATCGCCGCCGCCGAAGCCGCGTTCGAAAGCTACGACTATTCGCTTGCCTCGACGATCGCGATCATCATGGGCTTCGTGCAACTGCTGGTCGTCGGCGCGATGCTCGGCGCGCGGCGCTTCTTCTATACCGGTCCGGTGACGGGAGGCAAGGGTTAATGGCAACCGATCATCACGCGGCGCCCGCGTTGCAGGGCGTGCCCGACGCGGCGCCCGGCAACGGCGCCAAACCCGGCCGAAATCAGCACGCGAGTGTCGCGGACCGGCTGTGGAAAGCGTTCGTCTGGTTCACGATGGGCTTTTTCCTGCTCAACGTGCTGCTTCTGATCGCCACCGTCGCGGTCAATTCGATCGCCACACGCTGGTTCGGCACGCCGTTGCCGCAGGGCTTCACGCTGCACTGGTACGCGCAGGCATGGACCGACTTCCAGTTGACGAGTGTCCTCTGGGTGACGATTCAGGTCGTCGGCGCGGTGGTGATTCTGTCGATCGTGCTCGGCGTGCCGGCCGCCTATGCGCTTGCGCGCGTGCAGTTTCCCGGCAAGCGCCTCGCGATGCTGATCTTCCTGCTGCCGCTGATGGTGCCGCCCGTCACCTACGGCATTCCGATGGCGACCGTCATGTACAAGGTCGGGCTCGCGGGCACATTGAGCGGCGTGATTCTCGCGAATCTCGTGCCCGCGCTGCCGTTCGTGATTCTCGTGATGACGCCGTTCATCGAGCAGATCGATCCGAATCTGGAGTCGGCGGCGCGCATTTTCGGCGCGAACACCGCGCGCTATTTCCGCTACGTGCTGCTGCCGCTTCTCGTGCCCGGCATGCTCGCTGCGGGGTTGCTCGTGCTGGTGCGCACCATCGGCATGTTCGAGCTGACGTTCTTTACCGCCGGACCGTCGACGCAGACGCTCGTCGTCGCGCTGTACTACGCGGTGTTCTCGACGGGCGTGCGAGCGCCGCAGTCCATCGATGCCATGGCGATGATCTATATGGCGATCACGCTCGTGTGGGTGCTGATCGCGCTGCAGTTCGTGAGCCCGACGCAGTTGGTCTCGCGCGTTAAGGAGCAGAAGCAGTGAAGATCGTTGCACTGGATGCGGCATCGCGCGTGACGATCGCCCACGGAGCGCATTCGATGGAAATCGCGCCGGCGGCGGGCGGGCGCATCACGCGCTTCTCGACGACGATGGACGATGGGCGCGTGCACGAGTGGCTCGTGCCGATCGTCGCTCAAAGCTGGCCGTGCGACGCGTGGCCGAAAGGCGGCTGCTATCCGCTCGTGCCGTTTTCGAATCGTGTGCGCGACGCGCGCTTCACGGCGCCGGACGGCACGCGCATCGCGCTCTCGACGTTTCCCGGCGCGGCTCACGCACTGCACGGCTTCGGCCAGTATGCTGCGTGGACGGTCGCGCAGCATCGCGCCGACGAAATCGTGCTGCACTACGCGCATCGCGCGGGCGACGAGGGCTGGCCGTGGGCGTTCGAAGCCACCCAGACCTTCACGCTGAACGATTCGGGCGCGCGGCTCGCGATGCGCGTCGTGAACCGCTCCGCGCAACCGATGCCGCTTGGCTTCGGTTTTCATCCGTATTTTGGCGCGCAGTCGGCGGAACTCGACACGCAAGTGTTGTGGCGTCACGAAGAAGAAATCGCGATCGAGCCGACGCCCGGCGTGCCGACGCGGCATCACGAACGCGAAGAAGCGGGCTACACGCGCTATCTCGGCGGCTGGGACGGACATGCGACGCTGCACTACTCAGGCGGACCGACGCTCGCTCTGAAGGCGTCGGAAGCGCTATCGCACGCCGTCGTGCATTGCCCGGCGGGTGCGGGCTATCTGTGCGTCGAGCCGGTCTCGCACGTGAGCGACGGCTTCAACCTGCATGCGAAGGGACTGTCCGGCACGGGCGTCGAGTTCATCGAGCCAGGTAGTGAAAGACAGGCGTGGCTCGCGCTGGAAACCGGCGTCCGCCCGGACGCGCACGGCGACGGCGCCGACGCGTAGCCGCTTCGACCGTATTGGCACGCGACGCGCGCGCCGGCATGACGCCCCGCACGACAAGGCAATGGTCCTGGTTCATCACACACCTCCTTGCCGGGTGGCCGGCGCCGAAAAGAACGCCTCGACGAGATCGACGATCCGCCACGTCGAGCACGGCCTTCTGCAATGCGCATCGAAGCCGGCATCCTTGAGCGTTTCGACGGGGTCCGCCGGCCAGACGCCGCTCATCGCGACGAGCAACCGTCCGGTGATGTCCGCGTCCATGCGCAGCGTGCGGATGAAGACATAACCCGACTCGCTGTCGAGGCTCGTATCGAGGACCAGCGCCTGCGGCTTCCAGTTCTGGACGAGCGAGCGCACCGACTTCAGGTCCTGCGAATGGATGACTTCGAGGCCCTTCAGCCGCAGCATCACGGCGAGCGATTCGGCGATCGACTTGTCCTTGTGCGCGATCAGGACGCGCCGTGCCGCGTGATGGGCTCGCACCCGCTTGATGCTCCACAACGCAAAATGCTTTTCCTGCTCGGCAGGTGATCGGCTGGTCATGCGCGTCTCCGTGATGCGGTGGATCGGATGAACCCATTGTCGGCCGGTCACTCCGCGCGCAAAACCCGCAGCGAGAAGGGGCGAAGCGATCGAGAAGAGGGAGGCGACATCCCCGCGAATGGAGGGTGGCGAGCGTTTAATACGGGCGTACTATCGGTTCATGTTCTCGGGGACTCGCAATGGAAAACGGATATTTCAAAACAGTATTGCTGGTAGAGGACGAAGGGCTCACGCGCAGCGCAATGAAGACGCTGATTCTCGCGAATGAGCCGCTGCTCGAAATCGACGAAGCGGACGGCTTCGAGCAGGCGAAGGAAAAGCTATCCGCGGGTTCGTACGATCTGATGTTCCTCGACTACAACCTTCGGGGCAACGCGACCGGCATGGACCTGCTCAACTGGATACGCGAGGAAGAGCGCGAGGTGCAGACCATCATGCTTTCGGCACAGGACGACCGCGACACCGTGCTCGAATGCATCAAGAGCGGGGCCTGCGGGTTCATCTCCAAAGGCAGCGAGCAGGGCGCGGAGGTTTTTCGTGAAGCGCTCCGTACGATTCTCTCGGGCCGTGTCTATCTGCCCAACACGGTGCTCGGCAAGGGCGGCCACAGTCCGAAACCGGTCGCGACGCATTCGAGCCCGACCGTCGAGTCGCTCGAACTGCCGCCGCGCCTGACCGAAACGCTGCGCTATTTGCTGCAGGGGCTGTCGAACAAGGCGATCGCGCGCAAGATGAACATCAGCGAGAACACGGCGAAGGAGTATTCGAGCGACCTGCTCGCGCGCTTTCACGTGACGCGCCGGACGTTCCTGATCGTCGAAATGGCCCGGCGCGGCATCGAGATGCCGGTGAGTCATCCGACGGCGTAGGGCGTAAGCACCCGCCGCCACGACGACTCAGACAGCCTCGTCGGCAAAATCCGGACAGCGGCCCGAGATCAGCGAAAGGATCTCCTGCCGCAGATCGGCGGGGCTGACCGGCTTGCTCATCACGTCGTGCGTGCAGGCGAGCGGCACGATGGTCGCCTGCGGCTCGCCCGTCACGACGAGCGTCGGACATGGCCTGCCGAGTTTCGCCGTGCAAAGCATCGCCACCTCGCGCGCGGTCTTGAAGTCGCGCAGGCGGTAATCGGTGATGACGAGATCCGGGAAGCGCTCCAGCGACTCCAGAATCTCCTCGTACTCCTCGAAAGTCGCCGCCGAATCGTATAGCACGCCCCATTGCGACAAGAGCGCCTCCGTCGACGCCCGCACGAGGCCGTCGTCCTCCACCAGGAGCACATACAGCCCGTCGAGATGCCTGATTTCGTCGGCATCGCCTTTTGCGGGCGCGCGCGGCGCGGGCTTTTCGGGACTTGCACCGCAAAGCGGCATCTCCAGCGAGAAGCGCGAGCCGAGCCCTTCAGCCGATTTCAGTTCGATCCGGTGTTCGTCCAGCATCGAAATCACCGCGTTGACGATCGAGAGACCGAGCCCCAGGCCCTTGTCGCGATCCTGCTCCGGGTTGCCGACCTGGAAGAACGGCTGAAAAATCGACTCCCAGTGCGCCGCCGAAATTCCGATGCCGTTGTCGACCACGTCCACGCGCGCGCGCGTCGGCGAGCGGACGACGCCCACGATCACCGTCGGCGTCGCGTCGTCGGTCGTCTTGGCGTACTTGATCGCGTTCGAGATCAGATTCGCGACCGCGCGCCCGAGCCAGTGCGCGTCGCTGCGCACGCAGACGAGACTTTCACGCGGCAGGCGCAGCCTCAGGTCGACGCCGCGGCTTTGCGCGAAAGGACCAAGCTGCGCGGCGGCTTCCTCGATGATGAGCCGCAGGTCGAAGACGTGATAACGCGGCACGACGCGCCCCGATTCCAGCCGCGACAGGTCGAGCACCGCGTTCAGAAGGCGCGCGAGGATCACGGACGAGCGCCCGCATTCGTCGATCAGCCGGCCGGCTTCGCGGAATTCGCCGCGCCGGATCGCTTCGGATGCCGCCTGCAGGAACAGGTTGAGCGCGTGCATCGGCTGGCGCAGGTCGTGGGTCGCGGCGGCGAGGAAGTTCGATTTGTCCCGGCTCGCCGTTTCGGCGGCGAGCATCTGCTGCTCCTTCAGCGCGAGCAGGGCGTTCGTCTTGACCTCCTGATCCCGCTTCGACACTTCCAGTTCGTCATTCTTGCGCGCCAGCTCGACATTCGCGTCGCTGAGTTCGCTATTGACCGACGCAAGCTCGCGCTCGGCGGCGTAGCGCTCGCGGGACACCCGCTCCGCGTGCACGCAGACGCCGTGACCGACGATCGCCATGTTCACCAGATAGAACATCCCCGCGCCGAAATCGGCGGGTAACAGCACGTTGAACGCCGCCTGAATGAAGACGACCCCACCGAGCGTCAGGATCGCGACGGTCAGCGCGTAGCGCGACTTCAGATAGAAGAACGAAAACTGGAAGAAGAGCGCGAGATAGAGGCCGGGAAAGTGCTGCGAATAGTTGAAGGGCGCCGGCGTGACGACGATCATCACCAGCATCAGGAAAATAAGTCCATAAATACCGGTGAAAATGACGCGCGCGGACATCCCGTGCAAACGGAACGACGGCCGCAGCACGAGCACGCCGACGCAGCACAGCAGCACGATGCCGAGCATGCGCAGCACGAGCAGGTCGGTGAACACGACGCTCAGGATCTTGCTCTGGCGCGCGACGGTCAGGTCCCAGGTGAGAAACGACGTCCACAGGACGAGCGCGAGCAGCGCCGACGCCCGCCGGAACGCGCAAAACCGCTGGCTGTGTTCTTCGAGGAATTGCGCTTCAAGGGCCGGGTCGGCGAACGGCTTGGGTATCGAAAGATTCTTGACGAGACTCGCGCCCGCTTCTCGCGCGGCGGCGGAGTACGACCAGGACCTCGGGATGCCGGCGAACCGGTTCGGGACATGCATGTCGCGCTCGCATAGACAGTAGGGAGGTTAACTACTTTAGGCGACATCTCACCCGCGGCAAGCGCGTTTTTCGGACGAAATCAAGAAAACTTAGGAGTTACCCGAGTTCCACTGCGGAGGTCGGTGGCGGGCGATGAGCGGGCCCAGCCGGAAGGAAGTCGAAAGCGAGCGCTGCGGTCGGGCTGCACCCTCGACACGGGGACGAGGGCTTAGGCCGGTCATACCTTTGTCTTGGCCTTGGTGGTGCGTTTGGCGACCTGCATGTCCTTGGCGCCCTGTGCCTTGCTGGGTGCCTGCTTGGTGCCGGACGCGCTTTTCTTGCGGCTCGACATTTCGGTTTCGGCGGGATGGCTCGCCGGCGCTTTTCTCGGGGATGGCATGTTGACCTCCTTCGCGTGTCGGAATGACACGGTTTAAACATAGGCGCCGCATTGACGGGAATCAAGAAAGTGCGTCGTGTCGTGATGTATCGGCGCGACAGTTGCGCTTCGCGTCAGTGAACTCGCTTCTGAGAGCGAAGCAATTTCGGTGTCCGTCGGGTTCAGCCGATCAGCTTGATCCCGACCGGCAGCGACTCGCCGAACACGCGTCCTTCGTCGGCGCGGTCGAGCTCGACGGTCTCGCTGACCATCTGAATCCAGTTCTTCGACGCGTTCGCCGCCGTCAAACGCCGCACGACTTCCTCGCGGATATCGTCGGGCAGGTCGCGCGAGCGGTCGCCCGTCATGCGCGCGATCTGCACGGCCGCGAACGCCGCCGGCTCGATCTTTTTCCAGTCGAGCGCGAGGATCGTGTTGAGCCATTCGACCGCTGTCGCGGGCGGCACGACGCCGTGCGCGCTGCCGTAGAACGGCTGGCGCGCGCCGATGCGTCCGACCGCCCACCAGCTCTGCACGTTCTCGGACGGCTTTTTGAGCCGCGTGAGGAGCCACTGCCCGATCTCCGCCTTGCGCTCGGCCGGCACGCGTTCGAGCGACGCCGCGAGCCGCACCATGTCGTCGTAGCCGACTTTCGCCGTGCCCGCCATCTTCTTGTAGCGCGAGGTGCCGGGCGGCTGGAGATAGAACGCGATGTCGTCGAGCAACTGCACCTGGGCGTCCGGCGGCAGTCCGCCCGCCGCGCGCCGCCAGAGCGTCCACCATTCCGACCAGATCTGGCTTTCGTTCACGTACTGGATGCCCTGGTCGTAGAGCGCCGCGAGCTGCTCGACGCGCCATTCGTCGAGCGGATCGCCGAAGCCTGGCCGGATGCCGTAGCCGACGAGATTCAGCCATAGCCGTTCGTGATCCGCCGAGCGCCGGCGGCGGCGCGCGCGTTCGATCAGCGTGCCGTACAGTTCGCGCAACAGCGCGATGTCCCAGGTATCGCGTGGGCCGAGCAGTTGTTCGAGTTGCGCGCGCAGCCGTTTGACCTCCTTCGGCCCGACGTCGTGCGACTTCGCGCCGAAAGTGCGGTCGATCTGCTCGGCGGCCTTCGGCCATGCGGCATGCAGCGCGGCGTCGCCGTCGCCGTCGCCCGGAGTTTCGTTGCCGCGCAGCTGGAAGGCGAGCAGCCAGCGCTGCGACGGATCGTCGGTGGCGATGCAGTGGACGTCGAGCGTGCCGACTTCAGTGAGCGTCGATGTCAGATGGACGGGCGTATCGCGCGGGCCGCTCGCATCCTGCGGCGCGACCACGGTGGCGATCGGCGGCAGGCGCACGAAGTCGCCGCCGGCGGCCGACAGATCGGCGAGTTCGCCCGGCTCGCGGGCCGTATCCGCAACCGACGACACCAGGTGAAAGCGCACCGGCGCGCCGAGCCGCAGCGCGAACGTGCGGTCGGTCAGCGCGATTTCGTGGCCTTCTTCCGTGCCGCGCGGCAAGAGGCAAATGCCGCGCTCGCTCTTGCTGTCGTCGTCGAGCACGAGGAAGAAGCTGCGCGGCGAGCCGCCGCCGATGCGCGGCGCCTGTCCCGCGCGCGCGAGCGCATACGCGACCGCGCCGCGCGCGACGGCCACATCGGGGTTCGCGTTGTGCAGCAAGTTGAGCGGCGCGCCGCGCCATGCGCCGAGCGTGCTCGCGAGGCGTTGCGTCAGCGCTTCTGCGCGGAACACGCCGCCGTTGAGCAGCAGGGTGTCGGGAACCGGCAACGACGCCTCGGCGTGCGATTCGTCCAGCCCGAGCGCCTGCCGCGATTGCGCGGCGTGCTGCGCGAGAAACGCGGCGATATGGCGCGTGACCGCCGGATCGCTTGCATACGGCAGCCCGAATTCGACGATGCCGCCGCGCGTGCGCCCCGGCCGCTCGCCCGCCGACACCGCCGGAAAGAAGCCGTCGACGATGATCCGCTCGACTTCCTCGCGCGACACCTGCGCCGAACGCGATCCGCCGACGAGCTTCGCGCCCGCGCCGAGCAGCGTGATCGACGCGGACTCGGGTGCATCGGCGCCGAGCAGGTGTTCCTTCGCGGCGCGGCTGCGCTCGACGAGCTGCGAAATCTGCGCCGCCGAGAGTCGCGCGCTGCCCGCGCTCAAGCGCGCCTCCGCGAGATGCGCGAGCGCGAGATCCATGTTGTCGCCGCCGAGCATCAGGTGGTTCCCGACGCCGATACGCGTCAGTTGCGGCTCGCCGTCGTGCATCTCCACCTTGATCAGCGTGAGGTCGGTCGTGCCGCCGCCGACGTCGCAGATCAGCACGAGGCGCGTCTTTTCGAGTTGGGAAGCGAGCGTCGCGCGATGGTGGAACAGCCAGTCGTAGAACGCCGCCTGCGGTTCTTCCAGCAGCCGCAGTTTCGGCAGCTTCGCCATGCGCGCCGCCTCGACGGTCAGCGCCCGCGCGCCTTCGTCGAACGAGGCGGGCACCGTCAGCACGACGTCCTGGTCTTCGAGCGG
The DNA here is from genome assembly GCF_031451455.1 of Caballeronia sp. LZ024. NCBI lineage: Bacteria > Pseudomonadati > Pseudomonadota > Betaproteobacteria > Burkholderiales > Burkholderiaceae > Caballeronia > Caballeronia sp. LZ024. The sequence continues at coordinate 112,264 of NZ_JARUXL010000003.1, forward strand.
CGCTTTCGGAAAACGATGGTTCCACGCCGAGCGCACGTGCGCGAGATAGCTCGCGCTCGCGGCCACGGGCGAAATCTTGGCGACGTCGTCGCTCGCGCCCCACGGCAGGATCGGCGCCACGCGGTCCACCGACGCGTGCGACAGCCAGCTCTTCGCGCTCGCGACGAGCCGCCCCGGCACCTGCGCGCCGAGCGTGCGCGCGAGCCGGCCGGTCACGACCTGCGTCGCTTCGTGATTTTCGCGCCCCGCCTGCTGCCACGGCAGATGCAGCGCGCCGGCGTCGAGTTCGCCGCGCGCCGCGTGATAGCGCACCGAAGGCAAAAGCGGCCGCGCGCCGACTTCGCCCAGACCGACGAGCTGATCGACGTCGAACACGCGGATGTCGGACGAACCGGCTTGCGCATACGCGACGACCGTATTGCTCGTGCCCAGGTCGATGCCGACCGAATAGCGCTTCATCGGGTGCGCGGCGCCTTACGCACCTTGAGCGCCGCCGCGGACGTCGAATTCGACCTTCCAGCGCTCGCTGCTGCCGCGTGGGACGGCTTCGAGTTCGAGCGTGCCGGCCTCGGTGATGCGCGCGTGCAGCTTCACCGGCACGATTTCGCCAGGGGTGCGGCCTTCCGTCGGCAGGGTCGCTTCGATTTCGTCGAGTTCCTGGAGTTCGTCGGGCTGCCAGTAGTCGAGCATCGTGCCGACCTGATCCTGACGCCGCACCGACGATCCGAAGAACCGGAAATGCACCGGCTCCCCGACGACGAGACCGAATTCCAGCGCGGGCAGCGCGGCGTCGGTGCCTTCCTCCATGCCGAACGGCGCGACGCACAGCGCCGACACGGGCGGTTCGAGCCCCGGCACCGCGGGCATCGCCGATTCGACCGCGACGTAGTACGCCTGCGCCGTGCCGCCGCGAATGCGCACGCCCTTACCGCGCCGCACGTAGCCGTAATAGGCCGCGCCGCGCGCGACCGCGAGGTCGAGATCGGCGCCTTCGAGCAGGCGCGCGGGCGGCGCGCCTTCGTTCGCGAGCCAGCCGTTCAACGTCGACAGGATGCGCTCGACCAGGAGCGGCGACTTGAACACGCCGCCGTTGAAGAGCACGGCGGTCGGGTGCAGGAAGCTCGCGTTGGCGTTGGCGTTCGCGCCGCCGAGTTCCGCGAGCGCGCCGACTTGCCGCGCGAGAAACGCAGCGAGATGGCGCGTGACGGCGGCGTCCTGCGCGTAGGGCAGCCCGAGTTGCGTCAGGCCGACGCGCGCGCGGCTCACGGGCCGCGCGTTGGCTTCGACTTGCGGGAAGAAGCCGTCGAGGATCGTCTGCGTGAGTTCGGCGCGCGTGAGTTCGGTGCGGATCGAGCCGCCGATCAGCTTCGAGCCGCGGCTCGGGACGACGAGCGGCACGGCGTCGGTCGTCGGGTCGGTGAGCAGCGTTTCCTTGGCCGAGCGGCATGCGTAGGTGAGCGCGCGCAGTTGCCACGGATCGGGCTGCGTGCCTTGCGAAGCGAGCTTCCTCGCGACGACGTGCGCGAGCGCGAGGTCCATGTTGTCGCCGCCGAGCAGGATGTGTTCGCCCACCGCGACGCGATGCAGTTCCAGATTGCCTTCGCGCTCGACGACCGCGATCAGCGAAAAGTCGCTCGTGCCGCCGCCGACATCGACGACGAGGATTACGTCGCCGACGCGCACCTGCTTGCGCCAGACGCCGCCGCTCTTCTGAATCCAGCTATAGAGCGCCGCTTGCGGTTCTTCCAGCAGCGTCATGCGCGCGTAGCCAGCGTCGTCGGCGGCTTCGGCGGTCAGCTCGCGCGCGGCCGGGTCGAACGAGGCGGGGATCGTGACCGTGACGTCCTGGTCGGCGAACGGCGCGTCCGGATGCGCGTGGTCCCACGCCTCGCGCAGGTGGGTCAGGTAGCGCACCGACGCGTCGAGCGGCGACACGCGTTCGACTTCCCCGGGCGCGTCGTTCGGCAGGATGGCCGCGCGGCGATCGACGCCCGGATGGCACAGCCAGCTTTTCGCGCTGGAGACGAGGCGGATCGGCGTGCCGGCGCCGCGGCTGCGCGCCATTTCGCCGACCGCGAAGCCGCGCTCGGCGGTCCACGGCAGCGAAAGATCGCCGGGCGCGAGTTCGTTCGGATGCGGCAAATACAGGAACGACGGCAGCAGGTCGAGCGGCTCGATGGCGCCCGGCCCGGTCAGTTGCGCGACGGGCAGCACGCCTTCCACGGTTTTGTCGCCGTCGCTGGACGCGATGTCGACCCAGGAGATCGCACAGTGCGTCGTGCCCAGATCGACGCCGATCGAATAGCGCGGATCGCTCATAGTTCCACCTCGGCGGGCGCGACGACGCGTGCGTCGTGACTGTCGGCGAGTTTCGGCAGGCGGACGTCCGCGACCTTCCAGCCGCGGTGGCTGATGCTGCCATGAAACGGCGGCTTGCCGACGACATTGCCCGTCACGCGGATCGCGGTGGCGTCGAAGCCGTCGGGCAGCGTGACGCGGCTGCCTTCGGCTTCGTCGCGCACCGGGCGGATCGTGAAATGCTCGCGCAGCACGGTGCGGCAGCCTTCGTGGACGAGGCGCGCGGCGGCGCCGATGTCGGCGTCGGTGTAATTGACGATGTCCTCTTCGACGAAATCAATGAAGCGCGCGTCGCGCTGGAGCAGGCCGAGAAGCTGGAGCGCGGCGTCGGGGCTCGCTTCCTTGAGCATCACCGGGGCGGGCGCGGCGGCCGGAGCGCGCGCGGGTGTGGGCGCGGCTTCCGGCGCTTCGCGCAGGCGCTTCACGCGGCCGGCGAACTCGGCGTTGCCAAGAATGCTGAAAAACGTGCCGAAGGCTATCGACATCCTGCCGAAAAACGACGGGTTCAAGTCGGTCATGACATGCTCCTGATGGCGTTGCCCGAAGACGACTTTTCCTCAGGCGACGCTGAACTGGTTTGGGCCGGTGGTGCTGGAATGCCGGGCGTCGATGCGCGCCGGGAGCCGGCGCGGGTGTTTTGTGCGACGGTTGCGCCGGCGCGCGCGCCTTCACTGAAGGCGTGTGCCGGCGGTTGGCCGTGCGGCCCGCAGCGGGCGGCGCGGCGAACGCTCCTGCCGGTTATACAGCATCCGCGTTTATTTCGTGACCGGACGCCAAAAACGCGTGCCGGGGCGCCCGGCCGGACCGGGGCCCACATTCTCGCCAATATGGGGATCAAGTCAAGATGCTTCTGACCGACGCGCGTTCGCCTTCCGTGTCATGCCTTGTAGCCGATCTTGCGCAGCAGATCGTGCCGCCACTGGACATCCTCGGCGCCTTCGACGCCGAGCGGCGCGAATCCGTCGACGACGCCCACGATCCCGCGCCCCTGCTCCGTCTGCGCGACGAGCACCTGCGTCGGATTCGCGGTCGCGCAGAAGATGCGGCACACCTCCGGGACCGCCTTCACGGCGTTGAGCACGTTGACGGGGAAGAAGTTGTCGCACAGCACGATGATGAAGCTGTGACCGGCGCCGATCGACATCGCGTTCTTCTCGGCGAGTTGCTGCGCGGCGGCGTCCGTTCCCGACGAGCGCACGAGCCGCTTGCCCGACGCCTCGCAGAACGCGAGCCCGAAGCGGATGCCCGGCACCGCGCCGACGAGCGCTTCGTGCAGGTCCTCCACGGTCTTGATGAAATGCGATTGCCCGAGAATGAAGTTGAGGTCTTCGGGCTTGTCGATGTCGACGGTGAGAAGTTCCATGCGTTCCTCCGCTTGGCGGGCGATTCGAGGTCGGGTTCTTCTGAGATGCTTTTACACCGCAACCCGATCGCAATCAACGACGCATGTCGAATCCATCGAGATAGACGCTCGCGTCGCCATCCCACGCGCGGCCATCGCACAAAACGGCCGCGCGCCGTTCGTCCGGCAGCGGCACGCCGGTGAGCAAAGCCGCCTCGCGATACAGCTCGGTCTGGCTGATCGCGTGGGCGAGAGCGGCGTCGCCGTCGGTGACGGCACCGTCGAGCATCCCCCAGCGACGATATTGCGTCACGAACCACAATCCGTCCGACGCACGCGGATAGTTCACCGCGCCGCCATCGAAGAAGCTGACGGCGAGCGCCTTCGGAAAGCGCGCCGGATCGTAGGCGCCGCTCAAACGCGGCTCGATCACCTCGCGCGGCACGTTCACGAGATCGGGCGCGGCCAGCTGCGCCGCGATCTCCGAGCGATGCTCCGCGCTGTCGACCCAGCGGCACGCTTCGAGCAGCGTCGCGACGAGCGCGCGCGACGTGTTCGGATACAGCGCGACGAAATCGCGCCGGCTCGCGAGCGCCTTCTCCGGGTGATCCGGCCAGATGCCGCTCGTGAGCGCGACCGTCCTGCCGACGCCGCGCGTCTCCGCGAGCGCGTGCCACGGCTCGCCGCAGCAGAAACCGTCGAGCTGACCTTCGGCGAGCGCATCGCCCATGCGCGGCGGCGGGATCACGACGCTTTCGATGTTGCGCAACGGATGCACGCCGTTCGCCGCGAGCCAGTAGTAGAGCCACATCGCATGGGTGCCGGTCGGGAACGTCTGCGCGAGCACGGGCTTCCTGCCGAGCGACGCAAACGCGTCCTTCACGTTGCCGGTCTCGCGGTAAGCGTCGGCGAGCGCGTTCGAGAGCGTGATCGCGCCGCCGTTGCGGTTGAGCACCATCAGCACGGCCATGTCGGCCTGCGGTCCGCCGATGCCGAGCTGCACGCCGTACACGAGACCGTAGAGCGCATGCGCGGCGTCGATTTCGCCCGACAGCAGCGTGTCGCGCACGGCGGCCCACGACGGCTGGCGGACGAGTTCGAGCGTGAGGCCGTACTTGCGGCCGAGGTCGAAGAGGCGCGCGGCGGCGAGCGGCGCGGCGTCCGACAGCGCGACGAAGCCGAGCCGGACATGGGTTTTCTCAAGTGCGCCGAAGGGAGTCGAGGTATTCATGGCGTGCGGGTCATCCCAGTAGATCGGCCATCGACACGAGCTGGCGCGCCACTTCCGCGACCTTCATCCCGTGATCCATCGCCCGCTTGCGCAACGCGGCGTAAGCCTCTTGCTCGGTCATCTGGCGGCGTTCCATCAGGAGACGCTTCGCGCGGTCGATGATCTTGCGATCGGCGAGTTCGCTTTCCACCTTCTGAAGCCGCTGGCGCAACTGCTCCTCGTGCGCGAAGCGCGCGAGCGCCACTTCGAGGATCGGCGCGAGCCGCTCGGCCGCGAGCCCTTCGACGAGATACGCCGTCACGCCCGCGCCGACCGCCGCGCGGATGAACTGCTGGTCGGCGTCGCTGCTGAACATCAGCACGGGGCGCGGCGCGGCCTTGTTCATCACCGCGAGCTGTTCGAGCGTGTCGCGCGAAGGCGACTCGGTGTCGATGATCACGACATCCGGCCGTTCGCGCTCGACGACCCTCGGCAGCGCGGCGGGCGTCGCAGCCTCGGGCAGCATCTCGTAGCCGAGGCGTGCGAGCGCCTGGCGCAGATCGCCGATCGGTTTGTCCGTGTCGGTGACGAGGAGGACGCGCAACATGGTCAGACGCAGGGACGATTCATTCGGGGACGGTGCGGGCGGCGTGCCTCGCTCGGGCGCACGCTTCTGGTTCAAGTATATCGGGGCGCGGTGTCGCGCGAGTTCGGGCGTGACGGCGGTCCGCGTCAGGCCGCGTGCGCGAGGCTGTCGCGAGAATCGTAGCGCGGCGCGATGGCGTCGAACGCTTCGGCTTCGCCAATCGCATCGCCGACGAGAATCACCGCCGGGCTGTCGAGCTTCGCCGCCTGCGCTTCTGCGGCAAGGCGTCCGAGCGTCGTGACGAGGCGGCGCTCGTTTGCGCCGCCCGCCCATTGCACGACGGCCGCGGGCGTCCCGGCAGGCAGCGCCGCCATGAGTTTCGCGCAGAGGTTCTCGATGCGGCTCATGCCCATGTAGATGGCGAGCGTCGTGCCGGTGGCGGCGAGCGTCGCCCAGTCCGGTTCGCCGTGGTCCTGCATGTGCGCGGTGATGAAGGTCACGCCCTGGCAATGCTCGCGGTGCGTGAGCGAGATGCCGAGGCTCGCGGCCGCCGCGAACCCGGACGAGATGCCGTTGACGATGTCGAACGGGATGTTCGCGCGCTTGAGCGCCGCGAGTTCCTCGCCAGCGCGTCCGAAGAGCAGCGCGTCGCCGCCCTTCACGCGCACGACGTGCAGTCCCTTCGATGCATAACGCGTCATCAGGCGCTGGATGAATGCCTGCGGCGTGGACCGGCAACCGCCGCGCTTGCCGACGCGAATCACGCGCGCACGCGGCGCGAGCGACACGATCTCCGGATTGGCGAGATCGTCGAGAAGGACGACATCCGCTGCGGCGAGCGCTTTCGCGGCCTTGATCGTCAGGAGATCGAGGTCGCCCGGACCCGCGCTCAGAAGCGTGACCTTGCCGGTGGTGAGAGTCGTCGTCATGGTGATGTCCTTTCCTGTTTCGCCTTGCGTGGCTGCGATGGCCTGCCTGAAAACGAAACGGCGTCCGCCCGTGTTTTGCACGAGGGGACGCCGTTGTCCTGAATCTGCTGCTTGTCGTCCGCCTTTCCGCGCCGCGCACTGAAAGAAGACCTTGAATTCGTGCTCGCCAGCGCCGTTGCCGTGAGCGATCAGCACGATGCAATAAGCAGGCCAGTCGCGTCGATGCCGTCGAAAGCCTTGGCGGACAAAGCCCTGTTGAACGGCGTTTGCTGTGCCGTTGCACTGCGCCTGTGCGGCGTGCCTTCGTGCTGCACACGATCTGAGCGGCACGCATCAATCGCGGGAATGGATTGCGTGGGCGTAAGCGTTGCACGCAGCGTTCGCCGCGTGCGCGCTTCGCACGGCTACAGTGCTGCGTCGCACCACGCATGTGCCGGCGCGCATCACGATGAATCCGCCATGAGCGCTGCGCGCCGCCGCTGATTTCCCGCAAACCCGCATGAACACAGGGATTCGGGCTCGATGGCATAGGCCTTGCCTTATGTCTCGCCATCGGGTCAACGGCGATCCGCTGCATCACGCGATACACGCGACCCCACACCTACGAGCTTTTGGACAATGACGTCCCCCGAACAGGTCATCTGCCTGCTTCGCGGGACGTCTTTTCTTTTTCTGGAAAGAAAATGGCAAACAAGGCAACCCGAATCGATCTGTTCAGTCTACGCACCGCGCCGATGCGCGCCTTCCACCTCACGTGGATGGCGTTCTTCGTGTGCTTCTTCGCGTGGTTCGCATGCGCGCCGCTGATGCCGCTCATCAAGCGCGAGTTCGGCCTCTCCGTCGACCAAGTCGCGAACATCAACATCGCCGCCGTCGCCGTGACGATTCTCGTGCGCCTGATCGTCGGTCCGATGTGCGATCGCTTCGGTCCGCGCAAGGTCTATGCGGGTCTGCTGCTGGCGGGCGCGGTTCCGGTGCTGGGCGCGGCCATCGCGACCGGCTACGAGAGCTTCCTCTGGTGCCGGCTCGCGATCGGCGCGATCGGCGCGAGCTTCGTCATCACGCAGTACCACACGTCGGTGATGTTCGCGCCGAACGTCGTCGGCACCGCGAACGCGACGACCGCCGGCTGGGGCAACGCGGGTGCGGGCGCGGCGCAGGCGCTCGTGCCGATGCTGGTGGCGGCCGCGATCGCGATCGGTGCGGGCGAACACTCGGCGTGGCGCGTGGCGCTCGTCGTGCCGGGCATCGCGATGCCGATCATGGCTTTCTTCTACTGGCGCTATACGCAGGACTGCCCGCAAGGCAATTTCGCGGACCTGCGCGCGCGCGGCATCGCCATCGACGGCGGCAAGAAAGGCGGCTGGGCGAGCTTTCGCGCGGCATGCGCCAACTATCGCGTGTGGATGCTGTTCGTGACCTATGCGGCCTGCTTTGGCGTCGAAGTGTTTATCCACAACATCGCGGCGGTTTATTACGTCGATCACTTCCAGCTTTCGCTCGCCTCCGCCGGCTTGGCGGCCGGCAGCTTCGGCCTGCTCGCGCTCTTTGCCCGCGCGCTCGGCGGCTGGCTCTCCGACAAGTTCGCCACGAAGCGCGGCCTCGACGTGCGCTCGACGCTCCTCTTCGTCTTGATCGCCGGCGAAGGCATCGGCCTCTTCTGGTTCGCGCATGCGGGCAACGTGGCGCTCGCCGTCGTCGCGATGCTGGTCTTCGGCCTCTTCACGCACATGGCGTGCGGCGCGACCTACGCGCTCGTGCCGTTCATCGACCGTAAAGCGCTCGGCGGCGTGGCGGGCGTGATCGGCGCGGGCGGCAACGTCGGCGCGGTGGCGGCGGGCTTCCTGATGAAGGGCGTCGGCAACGTGCAACAGACGCTTTCGATGCTCGGCATGCTCGTCGCTGTCTCGGCGATCTGCGCGCTGGCCGTGCGCTTCAGCCCCGAGCACAAGGCACGCGAAGCAGCGCTGCGCGAGCATGCGCTGTCGGTCAACAACGGCATCGCGAACTAACCCGCCCATCCAAGGATTCCTGTCATGAAAATCATCGTCATCGGCCACGGAATGGTGGGCCACAAGTTCCTCGAATGCCTCGCGGAATCGCCCGTCGAAGGTCTCGACATCACGGTGCTCTGCGAAGAGCCACGTCCGGCCTACGATCGCGTGCACCTCTCCGAATTCTTCGCGGGCAAGACCGCCGAAGACCTCTCGCTCGTCGCGCCGGGCTTCTTCGAGCGCGAGAACTTCGTGCTGCGGTTGAACGCGAAAGCTTCCTCGATCGATCGCGCGGCGCGAACCGTCACGGTCTCGACCGGCGAGACGCTCGCCTACGACAAGCTCGTGATCGCGACCGGCTCGTATCCGTTCGTGCCGCCGCTCGCGGGCCGCGATCGCGCAGACTGCTTCGTCTATCGCACCATCGAGGATCTCGAAGCGATGCGCGAATGCGGTGCGCGCTCGAAGACGGGCACGGTGATCGGCGGTGGTTTGCTCGGTCTCGAATGCGCGAAGGCGCTGCGCGACATGGGGCTTGAAACGCATGTCGTCGAATTCGCGCCGCGCCTGATGGCGGTGCAGGTCGACGAAGGCGGCGGGCGCGCGCTCAGGAAGAAGATCGAAGAACTGGGTGTGACGGTTCATACCGAGCGCAACACGAAGGAGATCGTCGACGGCGAAACGGGCCGCAATCGCATGCAGTTCGCCGACGGCACGCATCTCGACACGGACATGATCGTGTTCTCGGCGGGCATTCGTCCGCGCGACGAAATCGCGCGTGCGGCGCAACTGGAAGTGGGTCCGCGCGGCGGCATCGTGATCGACGATGCATGCCGCACGAGCGCCGAGCACATCTACGCGATCGGCGAATGCGCGCTGTGGAACGGCATGGTGTTCGGCCTCGTCGCGCCGGGGTACGACATGGCGCGCGTCGCCGCGAAGCATCTGCTCGGCGATGCGGCGGAGTTCGGCGGCGCGGACATGAGCACGAAGCTGAAGCTGATGGGCGTCGACGTGGCGAGCATCGGCGATGCGCACGGCAAGACGCCGGGCAGCCGTTCGTATCAGTATCACGACGAGCGCAAGCAGGTGTACAAGAAGCTCGTCGTCTCCGATTGCGGCAAGTTCCTGCTTGGCGGCGTGATGGTCGGCGACGCGACCGAATATGGCACGCTCCTGCAGATGATGCTGAACCGCATCGAACTGCCGGAGGCGCCCGAGTTCCTGATCCTCCCGCAATCGGATGGCAAGGCGAAGCCCGCGCTGGGCGTCGAGGCGCTGCCCGCGGCCGCGCAAATCTGCTCGTGCAACAACGTGACGAAGGCGCAGATTTGCGAGGCGGTGTGCGCGGGGGCAACGAGCATCGGCGCGTTGAAGACGGCCTGCAAGGCGGGGTCGTCGTGCGGCGGCTGCGTGCCGCTCGTCACACAGGTGATGAAAGCCGAGATGAAAAAGCAGGGCATGAGCGTGAACAATCACGTCTGCGAGCACTTTCCGTATTCGCGCCAGGAGCTGTATCACATTGTGCGCGTCGAGGGCGTGAAGTCCTTCGGCGAACTGCTGGCGAAGCATGGCCGCGGTCATGGCTGCGACATCTGCAAGCCGGCGGTCGCGAACATCCTCGCTTCGTGCTGGAACGAGTTCGTGCTGAAGAAGGAGCACGCGAGCCTGCAGGATTCGAACGACTACTACCTCGCCAACATTCAGCGCGACGGCACTTACTCGGTCGTGCCGCGCATGCCGGGCGGCGAAGTGACGCCCGAAGGACTGATCGCGGTCGGACAAGTGGCGAAGAAGTATGGTCTCTATACGAAGATCACGGGCGGCCAGCGCGTCGACCTGTTCGGCGCGCGCGTCGAGCAGTTGCCCTTCATCTGGGAAGAACTCATCGCGGCAGGCTTCGAGTCGGGGCACGCATATGGCAAGGCGCTGCGCACGGTGAAGTCGTGTGTCGGATCGACGTGGTGCCGCTATGGCGTCGGCGATTCGGTCGGTCTCGCGGTGGAAGTCGAGAACCGCTACAAGGGTTTGCGCGCACCGCACAAGATCAAGTTCGGCGTGTCGGGCTGCACGCGCGAGTGCGCCGAGGCGCAGGGCAAGGACGTCGGCATCATCGCGACGGAGAAGGGCTGGAATCTCTACGTGTGCGGCAATGGCGGCATGAAGCCGCGGCACGCCGAATTGCTTGCGTCGGACCTCGATCACGCGACGCTGATTCGCTACATCGACCGCTTCCTGATGTTCTACGTGCGCACGGCGGACCGGCTGCAACGCACGAGCGTGTGGCGCGATAACCTCGAAGGCGGGCTCGATTATCTGATCGACGTGGTCGTGAACGACAAGCTCGGGCTGGGCGCAGACCTCGAAGCCGAGATGGCGCACGTGATCGACACGTATGAATGCGAGTGGAAGAAGGCCGTGACCGATCCCGAGACGCGCAAGCGGTTCCGTCACTTCGTCAATAGCGATCTGGGCGATGCCAACGTGACGTTCGTCGAGGAGCGCGGGCAGATCCGGCCCGCCACGATCGAGGAAAAGACGAAGATGTTTCCCGTGCCCGTCGTCGCCGTCGAGACGGTTTGACGCAGACGCGCTTTCATCAAAGAGACATTGAAAAGGAAACTCCGATCATGAACGCCGAACGCCTCGACCAAACCTGGACCCCGGTCTGCGACCTGTCGGACATCGTCCCGGACACGGGCGTCTGCGCGCTAGTCAACGGCGCGCAGATCGCCGTCTTCCACGTGGCAAGCAAAGAACCCGCGATCTACGCCATCGACAACTTCGATCCGAACTCGAAAGCCGCGGTGCTTTCGCGCGGTCTGATCGGCAGCCTGGGCGAGCGCATCGTCGTCGCCTCGCCGATCTACAAGCAGCACTTCGACCTGCGCACCGGCGAGTGCCTCGAAGCGCCCGAGCATTCGGTCGCGGCGTACCCGACGCGCGTTTCCGGCGGCAAGGTGTGGGTCGCGGCATGAAGATCGAGCACGCAGCGGCGATCGCCAGTTCAGGGTCGAGCGCGGGCAGCACGGCGCCGCGGCGTCTGCGGCTCGTCGTGATCGGCAATGGCATGGCGGGCATGCGCACCGTCGAAGAGCTGCTCAAGCTCGCGCCGGATCTCTACGACATCACCGTGTTCGGCGCCGAGCCCTACGGCAACTACAACCGCATCCTGCTCTCGCCCGTGCTCGCGGGAGAAAAGCGTGTCGACGACATCATTCTCAACACGCGCGACTGGTACGCAGAGAACGGCATCGAACTGCATGCGGGCGACCCCGTCGTCGGGATCGACCGCGCGCGGCGCACCGTGCGCTCGGAGAAGGGCGTCGAGGCGCACTACGACCGCCTGCTGATCGCAACCGGTTCGAAGCCGTTCATCATTCCCGTGCCGGGACACGAGCTGCCGGGCGTGATTGCATTTCGCGACATCCAGGACGTCGAGACGATGCTCGCCGCCGCGCGCGACCATCGCAACGCGGTGATCATCGGCGGCGGGTTGCTCGGGCTCGAAGCGGCGAACGGTTTGCAGCGGCAGGGCATGTCGGTGACAGTGGTGCACGTCTCCGATGCGCTGATGGACCGGCAACTCGACAGAAGCGCAGCGACGCTCCTGCAACGCACGCTCGAAGCGAAGGGCATGCGCTTCGAACTCGCGGCGAACACGACGGAAATCGTCGGCCCGGATCGCGTGCGGGCCGTGCGCTTCGCCGATGGCCGCGAGATTGCCGCCGACCTCGTCGTGATGACGGCGGGCGTCAGGCCCAACGTCGCGCTTGCCAAGGCCTCGGGCCTGCATTGCGAGCGCGCGATCGTCGTCGACGACACGCTGCAGACCTACGATCCGCGCGTCTATGCGGTGGGCGAATGCGTGCAGCATCGCTCGGCGACCTTCGGTCTCGTCGCGCCGATCTGGGATCAGGCACGCGTCGCGGGCGCGCATCTCGCCGGCGCGGGCCATCGCCGCTATGTGCAGCGCGCGACCGCGACCAAGCTCAAGGTGACGGGCGTCGATCTCTATTCGGCCGGCGAATTCATCGGCGGCGCGGGCACCGAGGACCTCGTGCTGCGCGATCCGCGAAGCGGCATCTACAAGCGTCTCGTGCTCGAAAACAGCCGCGTGATCGGCGCTGTTCTTTACGGCGACGTGAAGGACGGCGGTTGGTACTTCGACCTGATCCAGAACTGCACCGACATTTCCAAGCTGCGCAGCCAGTTGCTGTTCGGCAAGACGCTTTGCGAGGCCCAGCCCGCCTGAACCGGAATACACCGTGAGCTTTCCTGTCATCCCCATCGCATCGGCTCCCGCTAGCGCGAACGCGAGTGTGAGTGTGAACACCACGTGCCCCTACTGCGGCGTCGGCTGCGGCGTGCGCGCGACCCCGCGCGAAGAGGGTCAGCCCGACATCGCGGGAGACGAAGCGCATCCGTCCAACTTCGGGCGGCTGTGCGTGAAGGGCTCGGCGCTCGGCGAAACCGTGGGGCTCGAAGGGCGACTCCTCGCGCCCAAGCTGCGCGATGCGCGTGACGGCGCATTGCATGCCACGTCGTGGGACGACGCGCTCGGCACGGTCGCCAACACGTTCAAGCGGATCATCGAACAGCATGGCCCCGATGCGGTCGCGCTCTACGTGTCGGGCCAGTTGCTGACCGAGGACTACTACGTCGCGAACAAGCTGATGAAGGGTTACATCGGCAGCGCGAACATCGATACGAACTCGCGGCTTTGCATGTCGTCGTCGGTGGCGGGGCACAAGCGCGCGTTCGGCGAAGATATCGTGCCGGTCAACTACGACGACCTCGAACTCGCGGACCTCGTCGTGCTGGTGGGCTCGAATACGGCGTGGTGCCATCCGATCCTCTTTCAGCGCGTGGTGAAGATGAAGGAGAAGCGGCCGGAGATGAAGATCGTCGTGATCGATCCGCGTTATACCGCGACCTGCGAAATGGCGGACCTGCATCTGCCGTTGAAAGCGGGCACCGACGTCGATCTCTTCAACGGCCTTCTCGCGTTCCTCTCGGAGCACGACACCACCGACGCGGCCTTCGTCGATGCGCACACGTCCGGCTTCGACGCGGCGCTCGCGGCGACCGACGGTTTCGACCCCGCCCAGACCGCGAAGGCCTGCAAGGTCGACGCACACGATCTGCTGGCGTTCTATCGCCTGTTCGCACGCACCGAACGCGTGGTGACGGTGTATTCGCAGGGCGTGAATCAATCGACGGCGGGCACCGACAAGGTCAACAGCATCATCAACTGCCATCTGGTGACGGGACGTATCGGCAAGCCGGGCATGGGGCCGTTTTCGTTCACCGGACAACCCAACGCGATGGGCGGCCGTGAAGTGGGCGGCCTCGCGAACATGCTCGCCGCGCATCTGGACCTCGATCAGGCCGCGCATCGCGAACTCGTGCAGACGTTCTGGGATTCACCGGCCATCGCCGAGCGTCCCGGGCTCAAGGCGGTCGATCTGTTCAACGCGATGGAAGCGGGCCGCGTCAAGGCCGTCTGGATCATGGGGACGAACCCGGTGGTGAGCCTGCCGGACGGCGAGCAGGCGAAGCGGGCGCTCGCGAAGTGCGAACTCGTGGTGAGTTCCGACATCATCGAGGACACCGATACCAACGCGTTCGCGCACGTGCTGCTGCCCGCGCTCGGCTGGGGCGAGAAGGACGGCACGGTCACGAACTCGGAGCGCCGCATCTCGCGCCAGCGCGCGTTTCTGCCGGCGCCCGGCGAGGCGCGCGCGGACTGGCGAATCATCTGCGATGTCGCGCGCCGTATGGGTCACGCGGGCTTCGATTTCGACAGCGTGCACGAGATCTTCGACGAACACGCGCGACTCAGCGCGCATCGCAACGACGACGAAGGACTGCCGCGTGCGTTCAACCTGGGTGGACTGACGGGCATGGACCGTGAACGCTACGACGCGCTCTCGCCGATTCAGTGGCCGGTGTCCACGCACGGCGACGCAGGCACGCCGCGTCTCTTCGAAGACAAGCGCTATCGTTATGCGGACGGCCGCGCACGCTTCATCGCGACGCCGCCGCGTGCCCCGGCCAACGCTGTCGACGACGACTATCCGCTCGTGCTCAACACGGGCCGCGTGCGCGACCAGTGGCACACAATGACACGCACCGGCAAGTCGGCGAAACTCGCGGGCCACATCGGCGAGCCGTTCATCGACATGCATCCGCAGGACGCGCTTCTATGCGGCGTGCGCGAAGGCGAACTCGCGCGCGTATCGAGCCGCTGGGGTTCGATGGTGGCGCGCGTGCAGCACGGCGGCGGCATGTCGCGCGGCAGCGTGTTCGTGCCGATCCACTGGAACGACCAGATTGCGTCGGACGCGCGCATCGGGGCCGTCGTGAACCCTGCTGTGGATCCGGTGTCGGGCGAGCCGGAGTTCAAGCACACGCCCGTTGCGGTGGAAAAGTTTCATGTGTCGTGGCACGGCTTCGCGTTGAGCCGCACGGCCCCGCTCCTCGATGACGTCGCTTACTGGACGCGCATTCAGGGCACGCAGTTCGTGCGCCATGAGATCGCGGGACGAAGCCATTTCGAAGGCAGCGACGCTCATCGCGAATGGGCACGCGCCGCGCTTCGCGTCGACGATCCTCAGGCCGACTGGCTCGAATATGAGGATCGTTCCGCGGGCGTGTATCGCGCGGTGCATGTGGTGAACGATCGAATCGAAGGCTGTGTGTTTCTCTCCGATCGACCGGAGCTGCCGGCACGCGCGTGGCTGTCGGGACTCTTTGCAAAAGAGAAGCTCGACGACGAGGACCGGATCGGCTTGCTGCTCGGACAGCCCATCGGCAAGGGCGTCGATACCGGACCGACGGTGTGCTCGTGCTTCGGCGTCGGGCGCAACACGATCTGCACCGCGATTCGCGAGAAAGGACTCAAGACCGCAGCCGAGGTCACATCGTGTCTCAAGGCTGGCGGCAATTGCGGATCATGTGTGCCGGAGTTGAAGAAGCTGATCGTCGAAACGGAAATGGCGCGCCTGAGCACGGTCTGATTCGATATTCCTTGCCGTCGCCCGGACGAACGCGCCGGGCGATTCCCGTTTCTCCACCGCGAAAAGCGGTCGCACAACCACGCCGCATCAGCGAAACCCTTGTTTTCAGCGGCTCCCGGCCTCTTCGTGCACCACGAATGAGCGTTCCCGAACGCATCCTTACGCTCAGAAATCAGATGTGAGGATTAGTGTTGGATGCCTAACGCATCACACGGGCCGTCTTCCGTACAGTCACCCAAAACGTAGGAACAACGCGAAAACAGCGAACCTACTTGAAAGCATCGGCACCAGATGCTACGGGGATAGTGATGAAGAACACACAGAACAGTAAGCGCACCGCAGGCCTCGCCGCCATGCACGCGCGCAGCGCATCGATCGTCGATGCAGGGTTTCGCCTCGCTGCTTGCGCCAACTTTCCAGACCCCCACATAGCATCCGCGCGTCGCTGACGCGCAGCACGTTTATCGGCCGTGATAGGTCGCCCCGAGCATCGTTAAAGATAACTAATGAGTTCGGTCGATGGCGCCCGCACGCCCCGACGTGGTCCAACGCATTCCGCTGTACCTGCTACATATCGGCGTCGATGTAGCTGGATAACCGTGCGCCATCAAACCAAGGAGACACACCATGAAACGCAATCTGATCGTCGCATCCGTTCTCTCCCTCGCCTCCGTCGCTGCGTTTGCAACGGGCACCAACTCCAGCTCCAGCTCGACGTCGGGCGGCTCGACCGCTGCCGGCGTGGTCGGCTTCGGTCACTTCAGCGCGACCGACGCAGGCGCCGCCAACGGTCACGCCACGGCAACCGCTGGTTCGGGCTACCTGAACACGGGCAACACGACCAATGCCACGACCGGCCACATCAACACGACGTCGGCGGGCGGCGTAGGCTTCGGCGGCGCGAAGGCGGGCGGCACCTCGGGCGCCGACGCCGCGGCAAATGCGTGGAGCAAGCTGGGCGGCGGCTGGCGCTAAGCCGCGAGGCAGATTGGTCGATCGTGTCATGAGCCGGTCGGAACGATGAAGTCGGTTGGGATGTAAGTCAATAAGAGACAGACAACTTTTAGTCTAATAAGGAATGCAAATCATGAAACGCACGATGATCGCTGCTGCATTGTTCTCGCTCTTCTCGGTCGCGGCCTTCGCCGGCACGACCACGCATTCGACTTCGACGTCCTCGTCGGGTGGCGAGACCTCGGCGGCCGTGAGGGGCTTCGGTTCGTTCACCGCAACCGACTACGGCATGTCGAACGCGAACGCGCAAGCCGTATCGGGCAACGGTTTTGGCGTGACCGGCAACGGCACCAACGCCACGACGAGCCACATCAACACGTCGAACGCAGGCGGCTTCGGTCACGGCACGTCGTCGGCGACGGGCGGATCGGGTGCGGACGCTGCAGCCAACGCCTGGAGCTCGCTCGGACGCGGCTGGCGCTAAAGCGCGCAGCTTCGCTGCGCTGCCGGAACGAGGCGGCAGACGGCGCGCCGATGCAACGGCCGCCGCTGCGCCTCGCCGCTGAACATGCACGCAGAACCATAACAATTCCAAGCCGTATCGAGGGATCGCACGAGCGTGACGTTCCCCTTTCTTTCCGGAGAACTACAATGAACAAGACCACATTGCATATCGCATGCGCTGTTCTGTTTTGCGTCGGCCATGTCGCGCATGCAGACACGACCGCCAATTCGACATCGGGCTCCACCTCAGGCTCGTCGTCGGTCGGCGTCGGGCAAGGCGGGGGATCGAGCCTGAACAACATCGGGACGTCCGCGACGTCCTCGGCCACCACCAATTCCAACTCGTCGTCGATCGGCGGCATCGGCAGCGCCAACGCATCGGGCGGCCGATCGAGCGCGACTGGCGGCACATCGAACGTGAACATCTCGCTCACCATGCCTTCGCTCACCGCATCCAACAGCACGACCAGCAGCACGTCGAACGTCGCCGCGACGACGGGCGTGAACGGCTCGGGCACGACGAGTACCGCAGGCACGACGGGCAGCACCGACGCCACGAGCAAGGCCGCGACGACGCCCGGATCGAGCCCGTATGACACGCGCGCCACCGTCGACTACAACCAGAGTTCGTACTCGGTGCGCACGACGCCGGCGATCGCCGCGCCGTCGCTCACGACGACGCTCTCGGACACCTGCATGGGATCGGCGAGTTTCGGCATCTCCGTGACGGGTTTCGGTGCGACCGGCGGCACGACGATGGTCGATCAGGCCTGCGTGCGACGCCTCGATGCGCGTGAATTCCGCGCGATGGGTCTCACCGACGTGGCTCTCGCGCTCCTGTGCCAAAGCGATGCGAACCGCCGCGCCGTGGAAGCGACAGGCCATCTGTGTCCGGGCACGACCGTGCCGCTCGCGAAGTCGGGCGTAGGCGCGGTGCTTTCAGACGACGAGAAGTATCGCGATCCGCTGATCCGCGCGCGCCTCGGCCTGCCGATGACGGCTGCCAACGAACCGGCGGTGTCGATGAAGACGCAGGCCGCGCCTGACGCGAAGAAGGCCATGCCGATCGACAGCAACAAGATTGAAGTGTCGCTTGTCAAGTAATACGCCGATGTGCAATCAAAGGTGCAATGGCAACTTGCGCCGGGGAGAAAGGATAGCGGGTGGCGCCTTCTCCCATTTAGGGTTGGCCGTTGTTGATGGACCGGAAAAGCCAACCCTTGTTTTCCATTCGAGGCACCGTATGAAGAGTCGTCCGATGCTCATGCTGCTTTCGACGCTCGCAGCGGCAAGTGTGAGCGCGCAGACCGTATCCACGGGCGCGGTCACGTCGGCGACGTGGGCGGCGAATCCGGCCGGCGCGCAGCCGATGCCCAACGCGCCGCCGCTCACGCTGCTGTCGTTCAGCGGCGCCGTTCCATTGCGAACCGCCGAGGGCGGCAAGTGCCTGCTCGTTGCGCGCCGTGGCACGCAGATCGTCGCGGTCGAGTTGTCGCCGGTCGTGAACGGACCGGCCATCGTCGGATGGACGCCGCGCCAGATCGACATGAACACGCTCACGTCGAAGTGGGGCTATCACGCGGCGCAGGGCAATGCCGTGACGAACATCTCAGCGTGGAACGCGAACGTCGATGCGCATCGCAAGGACGCGGCACAAACGCAATCGGTCCATAGCGTCACAGTCAACGGAAAGACCTATCGCCAGTACAGCCAGTTCAAGGACGCATCGGCGAAGAACGCCTCCGACGAATACCTTTGCGAATGAGTCATCGAGGATCGCGCAAGCGACTCATCCGACCGAACGCTGGCGCATGCCAGCACCCGCGCTTGCGTTCGTCGAAGCCGCTTGCGAGGGCGATGCGGGCGACGGTCCCGGGGGCCGCTCTTCGGCGCCGAAGCGCGCCACCGAGAATGCGAACGTGTTGATGCCGTGCGCGCTCGTGGCGGACACCGTGCCGCGATGCATCTCCGCGACGGCCTTCACGATCGCGAGACCCAGCCCATGATTCTCGCGGCTGTTGGTCCGCGAACTCTCCGCGCGATAGAAGCGGTCGAAGAGGTGATCGAGCATCGAAGGCTCGATCGGTTCGCCCGGATTAGCGACGGCGATGCTGATGCGTCCGGGTTCGCGCGCGATCGAAACCGAAATGGTCGCGCCCGGTGCGCAATACTGGATGGCGTTCATGACGAGGTTGCTGAGGGCTCTCCCGAACAACGACGTATTGATCAACGCGCGCGCATCGCCCTTTAACGCGGCGCGCACCTGTGCTTCTTCTAGCGGAATCTCGAGGAATTCGAGCGTGCGCGTGACCTCTGCGGCAAGCGATACCTCGACGAGTCCCGTGGCTCGCTCGCCCTGATCCGCGCGCGCGAGGAACAGCATGTCGTTGATGATGGCGCGCACGCGCTCGAACTCTTCCAGATTCGATTGCAGCGTGTGACGCAATTCGGCGATGGAGCGGTCGCGCGTCAAGGCAACTTCGGTTTGCCCGATGAGGATCGTGACCGGCGTGCGCAATTCGTGCGCGACGTCCGCGTTGAACGATTCGAGCCGCGCGTAGGCGCTGTCGAGTCGTTCGAGCGCGCCATTGAACGACTTCGCGAGGTCTTCCAGTTCGTAGGGTAGCGAGCGTGCGTTCAGGCGCTGCGAGCGGTTGTTGGGTCGCACGTTCGATGCGTCTTTCGTGAGCCGCGTAAGCGGCGCGAGCCCGATCTTCGCGACGGAGTAACTGAGCAGCAGCACGGTGACGGTGCCGAGCGCGGTCAGCGCCGCGAGCGCGAAGCCGAATACGCGCATCGTGCGCACGTTCGGCGAGCAGTCGATGGCGACCTGAAGTTGCAACGGCGGCCGCTCGCCATTGGCGGGTATCGTCACTGCGGTGGTGAGCATGTCATAGGCGCGCCCGTTCGGACGAAGCCGCACGTAGCCGCCCGGAATCTGCTTGCGGATGCTGCCCGTGAGCGGCGTGCCGTAGGTGAAGCGCGAGTCCTGGCTCGATGCGGCGAAGAGCGTGGAGCTGTCGCGCGGCGTGATGTCGGCGAGTTTTTCCTTTGCCATCTTCCACTTCTCGGGCGTCGACGCATGCAGCACGATCAGGCGTGCGATCTCGGCGCGCGTGTCGAGCGATTCGCGCAGATGATTCTCCAGTTGCGAACGCAACACGAGAAAGAGGCCGGTGCCGACCAGCGTGAACACGAACAGCGCCACGACCGCGAACATCGCGGCAAGGCGCCGGGAGATCGAGCGTTTCATGATGGCCTCGGGTCCTCGCGCGCTTCGCGCATTTCGCGTACCTCGCGCACTTCCAGCACATAGCCCATGCCGCGCACGGTATGCAGCAGCTTCGTGCGGAACGGGCCGTCGAGTTTCGCGCGCAACCGCTTGATCGCGGTTTCCACGACATTCGTATGGCTCTCGAAGTCGACTTCCCAGACGAGTTCGGTGATCGCCGTCTTCGAGAGGATGTCTCCGTGACGGCGCGCGAGCACCGAGAGCAACTGGAATTCCTTCGCGGTGAGATCGAGCCTGACGCCGTCGCGGGTCGCGCGGCGGCCGATCAGGTCCACGTACAGGTCGCCGACGGAAATGAGCGTGGATTCCTGCGCGCGCGTGCGTCGCGCGAGCGCGTGCAGGCGCTCGACCAGTTCGAGAAAGGAGAAGGGCTTCGTGAGATAGTCGTCGGCGCCTTCGCGCAGTCCGCGCACGCGGTCGTTGATGTGGTCGCGCGCGGTCAGCATGATGACGGGCGTCGATTTCTGCGTGCGCAGCGCTTTGAGCACGGCGAAGCCGTCGCGCTTGGGCAGCATGACATCGAGCACGATCACGTCGTAATCGTATTCGGTGGCGAGATGCGTGCCTTCCTCGCCGTCGAGCGCGATATCGACGACCCAGCCTTGCTCGGTCAGGCCCGAGCGCAGGTAGTCCACCACCTTGTGTTCGTCTTCCACGATCAGGACTTTCATGCCGGCCTCTTTGTGTGCGTGCGCATCTGCGTTGTATCGACGACTACTATACGAGCCTTAAGGCGCGCATGCTTGCCTGCTTTCATCGCGATGCCTCCTCGCTCGACGTCTGCCATCCGCCGCCCAGCGCTTTGACGAGCGAAACCGATAGCGTCATCTGCTGGCCGCGAATCTGGACGTCCTGCCGCTCGCTCGTGAGCAGCGACTGCTGCGCGGTGATCACATCGAGAAACGCGACGAGGCCGCCGGAATAGCGATCGTTCGCGAGCGACAACAGCCGCTGCGCATCGCTGACGGCTGCCTGCGACTCCTTCGCGGCACTATCGAGCACCGACAGTCCGACGATGCCGTCCTGCACCTGTTCAAAGGCAGTGAGGACCGTCTGACGATAATTCGCCTCGGCGGCCTTGTAGCCTTCGTTGGCGAAATCGACGTTTGCTGCGCGCCGTCCGCCGTCGAAGATCACCTGGCTTGCCATTGT
This sequence comes from Caballeronia sp. LZ024, assembly GCF_031451455.1. Taxonomy (NCBI): domain Bacteria; kingdom Pseudomonadati; phylum Pseudomonadota; class Betaproteobacteria; order Burkholderiales; family Burkholderiaceae; genus Caballeronia; species Caballeronia sp. LZ024. Next base: position 133,607 of record NZ_JARUXL010000003.1, read on the forward strand.
GCCAAGCGTCCACAAGAGGCTCGGCGCGGAGAGCAGGTTCGCGAACTGCGTGCTTTCCCAGCCGATGTTGCCGTTGAGCGTGAGGCTCGGGAAGAACGCGGCCTTGGCGACGCCGATCTGCGCATTCGCAGCCGCCATCGTACGTTCGGCGGACGCGATGTCGGGACGGCGTTGCAGCACATCGCTCGGCAAGCCGAGCGGAATGGCCGGCGCCTCGCTCGCGACGACTTTCGGCGCGATCGCGAACTGCGGCGCGGGCACGCCGACGAGCGCCGCGATCGCATGCTCGAACTGTGCGCGCTGCGTGTGCAGCAGGCGCGCCTGAACGCGCGTCGTATCGAGGAGCGACTGCTGCTGCAAGACGTCGAGCCCCGACACCGCGCCGAGATCATGCTGCGCCTTCACATAGTCGAGCGCCTTCTGCTGCAACACGACCGAGCGGTCGAGCACGTCGATTTCCGCATCGAGTTCGCGCATCGAAAAGTAGTCGGTCGCGAGATCGGTGGTCAGCACGAGGCGTGCGTTCGCGAGATCGTCGGCGGACTGTTGCGCCGAGGCCGCCGCGCCTTCCACCTGACGCCGGATGCGGCCGAACAGGTCGGTGTCGTAGTCGATGGTCGGGCTTAAGCGCAGATCGTTCTGCACGGTCGAGCTGTTTGGCAAGGCGTAGTTGTTGACCGGCCGGTTGCGGGAAATGCGCGCGCGCGAAGCCTGCGCCGACAGATCGATCTCCGGAAGACGCTGTGCGGCCGTGTTCGCGAGCGTGGCTCTCGCTTGCGCGTAGTGGGCGCTCGCAGCGACGAGCGTCTGGTTCTGCGCGAGCGCCTGCGTTTCCAGCCCGGCGAGTTGCGGATCGTCGAACGCGAGCCACCAGTCGGGCGCGAGCGGCGCATGCGATGGTTCGGCGAGTCGCCAGTATGAATCGGTCTTCCAGGCCGGCGGGGCGTCGGCCTGCGGCGCCTTGTAGTCGGGGCCGAGCGTGCAAGCCGAAAGCAGCAGCGCGCCGAGCGCCGCACAGGTGCGCTTCATGATGCCTTCTCGCCTTTCTGCCGGGGCGACGCGATCAGCACGTGATCGCCATCCGCGATCGAATCGCTCGGGTTGACGATGACCTTGTCGGTCGGCTCGATGCCGCTCTCGATTTCAAGCGACTGCCCGAGGTCCTGCGCAATGTCGATCTTGCGCAGATGCACCTCGCCGTTCGCATCGACGATCGCAAGTCGCGGGCCTTCCGCGCGAAACAGGAGCGCGTTGCCGGGCACGAGCAGCCGCGCGTGGACGGCCGCCGGCAACGCGACCTGAACGTAAGCGCCGGGACGCAGGCGGCCATCGGGATTGGGCAAGGTGACTTCGACCTGCAGCGAACGCGTCGGCACGTCGATTGCGCCCGAGATGTGGGTGAGCGTGCCGTGAAATGGCTGGCCCGGCAATTCCGCCTGCGTCACGACGACCTGCTGGCCCACGCTCACGTTCTGCGCATACGCTTGCGGAAGCTGAACATAGACGCGCAGCGGGTCCGACTGCGCCAGCGCGAAGAGCGCGCGGCTCGCGCCGCTGCCCGCATCGATCAGATCGCCGACATCGACGTTGCGCTGCGTCACCACGCCCGCGAAGGGAGCGACGATCCGCTTGAACGATTCCAGCTGACGCAGACGCCGCACGTTTGCATCGGCTGCCGCGAGATTGGCGACGTCCTGGTTGAACGTGCTCTGGCGTTCGTCGAGTTCCTGCTGCGAGACGGCGTCGCGCTGGCGCAACTGCTGCCAGCGTTCAAGCGAGCTCTTCGCGAGGCCGAGGCTCGAACTCGTCTGGTCACGTTGCGCGACGGCCTGCGCGAGTTCCTGATCGATCTCGGGCGTATCGAGGTCCGCGAGCAGTTGTCCCTGCTTCACGCGCGCACCGATATCGACATACCAGTGCAGCAGATAGCCTGTCGCGCGCGCATAGATCGGCGACTCGACAAAGCCGCGCAGCGTGCCGGGCAAGAGCGTTTCGCCGCCGTTGTCGGTTTGCGTTGGCGTCACCACGTTGACGAACTGCTTCGCATTCTGCTGCGTCGTCGCGGCAACCGAGCGGCTATGCATCATGTCCACGACGACCGTGCGCACTGCGCCGAGCGCGAGCAGCGCGAGCACGATCAGAAGCGCGATTTTCGCGCGCCGCCACTCGACGTTGCGAGGCGGCAGCGCATGGCCTTCATCGGGGTCGCGCGCGGGAATCGCAAGCGAAGCATGGGTTTTTTCGGTCATGTCAGTCCGTCGCAGGGTGGCGTTTCATGCCTGATTCTTGTGTGCATCGGCATCGTCGGCATGGTGGGCCGCTTCACGGCGCGCAAGCCGGCTATGGATGCTCGCGAAGATCACAGGCACGAAGAACAAAGTGGAAACCGTGGCGAAGAGCAGCCCGCCGATCACGGCGCGGCCAAGCGGCGCGTTCTGTTCCGCGCCTTCGCCGGGACCGAGCGCCATCGGGATCATGCCGATGATCATCGCGAACGCGGTCATCAGCACGGGCCGGATGCGGCTCGCGCCGGCTTCGAGCGCGGCAGTGAGCGGCGGCGCGCCGGCGGTCAGCCGCTGACGCGCGAACGCGACCATCAGGATGCTGTTGGCGGTCGCAACACCCATCGTCATGATCGCGCCCGTCAGCGCGGGCACCGAGAGATGCGTGCCGGTGAGGAAGAGCATCCAGATGATCCCGGCGAGCGCGGCGGGCAATGCGCTCACGATGATGAGCGGATCGATCCACGACTGGAAGTTCACGACGATCAACAGATAGACGAGCACGATCGCCATCGCCACTCCGATCCCGAGCCCGAAAAAGGAACTGCGCATCGTCTGCACCTGTCCGCGCACGACGATCTGGCTGCCGCGCGGCAGCGCACGGCGCGCGTCGTCGACGAGACGGTCGACCTGCCGCGCCACGCTGCCGAGATCGCGCCCTTCGACGCTCACGAACAGATCGATCACGGGCTTGATGTTGTAGTGCGTGACTACCGCGAACTGGTTCTGCGGACTGAGGCGCACGAGGTTGCCGAGCAGTTGCGTGGGACCGTTGACGCTGGCGGAGACCGGCGTGCGCAGCAGTTCGTCGATCGACGACACCTGATACTGCGGCGTCTGCACCGCGAGGTTGTATTCGACGCCGTTCCTGCTGTTGAACCAGAAGCCGGGCGAGGTTTGCGAGCTGCCGGAGAGCGAGATGAGCACGTTCTGCGCGACGTTGCTCGCGCTCAGGTTGAGCTGCTGAAGACGCGTGCGGTCCATTTGCAGATTGATGGCAGGCTCGTCGAGCTTTTGCTGGATATGTGTATCGACGGTGCCGGGGATCATGCGCACTTGCTTCATCAGCTTGCTCGCCACCTGAAAGTTCGCTTGCTGGTTGGCGCCGGAGATCTGCACGTCGACGGCCGCGGGCAGGCCGAAGTTCAGAATCTGCGTGACGATGTCGGCAGGCTGGAAGAAGAAGTCCACGCCCGGAAAGCGTTGCGGCAGCACTTCGCGCAGCTTGTCGATGTAGCTTTCGGTCGGCTCGTGATCCGGAGTCAGCGCCACCTGTATCTCGCCGTCGAGCGTGCCGATCGTGCCCGCGTTGCTGTACGACAGATTGATGCCGCTATAGGGCAGACCGAGGTTGTCGAGGATCGTCGAGAGTTGGGTCGGCGGAACGATCTGGCGCACGACCTTTTCCACTTCGTCGGCGAGACGCGCGGTTTCCTCGATGCGTGTGCCGGTCGGCGCGCGCAGGTGCATGCGGATGTCGCCTGCATCGACGCTCGGGAAGAAGTCTTCGCCAAGCAGGAAGACAAGCCCCGCCGAGAGCACGCAGAAGCCGAGAAAGAGACTCGCGAAGACGCGGCGACGCACGAGCAGGCTGCTCAGAATGACGATGTACGCACCGCGCATGCGCTCGAAGCCGCGATCGAAACGCTTGTACAGGCGCGTGAAGAGGCCGGGTCGGGCGTTCGCCTTCGGCTTGTGCGCGTGGCCCATCAGCAGCATCGCGAGCGTGGGCACAAGCGTGCGCGAGAGCACGTAAGAGGCGAGCATCGCGAACACCACGGCTTCCGCGAGCGGCACGAACAGGAACTTCGCGACGCCCGTCAAGAAGAACATCGGCACGAAGACGATGCAGATGCAAAGCGTCGAGACGAGCGCCGGCACCGCGATCTCGCCCGCGCCTTCGAGAATCGCTTCGTGAAGATCGGTGCCGAGATGCAAGTGCCGCTCGATGTTCTCGATGGTCACCGTCGCGTCGTCCACGAGAATGCCGACCGCGAGCGCGAGGCCGCCGAGCGTCATGATGTTGATGGTCTGCCCGAGCGCATGCAGCGCGAGCAGCGAGGAAAGAATGGAAAGCGGAATGGAGATCGCGATGATGCAGGTGCTGCGCCAGTTGCCGAGAAAGAGCAGGATCATCGCGGCCGTGAGGGCGGCGGCAATCAGCGCTTCGCGCACCACGCCCTGCACGGCGGCCTTGACGAACACGGACTGGTCGAAGAGCGCGGTGATCGAAAGGTCGGGCGGCAAGGCCGCGCGTGCGCCGGGCAACAGGTCATGCAGCGTGTTGACAATCGATAGCGTCGATGCGCTGCCGTTCTTCAGGATCGAGATCAGCACGCCGCGCTGGCCGTTCTGCCGGACGATGTTGGTCTGCGGCGAGAAGCCGTCGCGCACGTGGGCGACCTCGCGCAGATAGGTCGTCGCGCCGTTGAGCGTGCGCACCGGAATGTCGTTCAGGCCAGCGACGGTCGCGGGCGAACCGTTCATGTTGATCGTGTATTCCTTCGGGCCGATCTTCGCCGTGCCGGTCGGCAGGATCAGGTTCTGCGCGTTCACCGCGCTCACCACGTCGGAGGGCGTGAGGCCCTTGGCGAGCAGCGCGCGCGTATCCAGATCGACCGAGATGAGGCGCGTCTTACCGCCATAAGGATAAGGCACGGCCGCGCCCGGAATCGTGACGAGCTGCGGGCGCAGGAAGTTGAGCGCCGTGTCGTTGAGGTCCTGCTCGGAGAGCTTCGGGCTCGACAGCCCGAGCTGGATCACCGGAATGCTCGACGCCGAATAACTGATGACGAGCGGCGGCGTCGCGCCCGGCGGCATCTGCCGAAGCTGCGCCTGTTCGACGGCTACCGTCTGCGCGATGGCGGTCTGGATGTTCGCGGTCGGTTGCAGGAACAGCTTGATGATCGCGATGCCGGGCAGCGACTGCGACTCGATGTGCTCGATGTCGTTGACGGTCGTCGTGAGGCTGCGCTCGTTCACCGACGTGATGCGGTTCGCCATGTCCTCCGCCGAAAGCCCCGTGTAGTTCCAGATGATGCTGACCACGGGAATGTCGATGTCCGGAAGCACGTCGACCGGCGTCGTCAGCAAGACGAAGGGCGTCGCCAGCAGGATCATGATAGCCATCACGATGAACGTGTAGGGCCGCTTCAGCGCAACGTTGACTATCCACATTGATGCGTGCTCGAGCCATCCGGCAAGAAGGGATCGACGGCTAGGCGCGCAAAGGCGCCCTGCCGGACGGTGATAGACGGGGACGGCCGGCGCATGGCGCGCGATCGTTAGAGAGACGCGCCCGATCGGGTCTTGCGCGAACCAGCCTCTATGTTAGAAGGCCGGTGCCAACGCCGACATGACGCGAAAATGGCAGAACGGTCAGACGGCGATAACGGCAGCGGCTAGGCGCGCGTCGCGACGTTCATGCGAACGTCGATGCAGTGAGCAGCGCCCGTTAATCTTCAAGCGCGCAAGGGTCCGGTCGTGACTGTCCGGGATCGTGCATCGGCTCGAAGCGTGCGCTACTCATGCGTCGAAGGGAAAAAAGACGCTTACTGCGAGTTGGTGGGCGTCGCCGTACCCGAACCCGAGGTGCCTTCCACCGAAGGGCCGTAGCTCGTCATGCCGGGCTTGGCGTTCATGTCGCCTGCCTGCACTTTGGCTTCGGCGGCCTGGAGGTTGTTCGGATAGTACGGGTCCCTCAACGCGGGATCGTAGCCGGCCTTTTCCAGTTGCACGAGTTCTGCGCGGACCTGCGCGCGCGTCAGGGGCTGCTCCGACTGGGCATACGTGACTAACGGCGAAACGGCCAGAACAACGGCTGCGACGCGGATCAATGTCTTCATGATGGACTCCTCGGGATGAAAAGACGTGCGCGTTGCGCGATGGATGGACGCGAACGACCACGAGGCCCAAGTGTATGGCGCATGTCGTGACGAGATGCTGGCGTCGAGATGGCGCAGCGGTCACTTAAGTGAGACGAAAGAAAACGCGCCGCCTACGATTCGATCGGCGCGATGGGTTCACGTAAGGTGACGCCCGCTTGCGCGTCAGCTTGCGCTCGCCTTTGCGGCGGCAAGCCACGCACGCCAGCCGTTAAAGCGCGTGATGTCGATGGCGCCATCGAGTCCGTATCCTTCGCAGACGAAGCCCGTTTCCCAACTGCCGTCGGCGAGTTCGACCTTGCCGAGCGCGAGCGGCGCAGGGATGCCCGCGAGGAAGGAGCCGAGTTCGGCGCTCGGCAATTCCCACACTTCGACTTCAATTGCAGCGCCTTCTCGCGCGACACGCTCCATGCCCGGACGGCGCGTTTCGCCTCCATTCGCCGCGAGCGCATGCAGACGATAATGTGGCGCACTGGTGGTCGCTTCGACGAGGCGCGCGCCGCGCGCCCGCAACTGGCCGTTGAGCGGCAGGCCGTCGAGATGCGCGCCGCACACGACGATCCGCACGCGGTCGTTGCGCGCCGGCTTCGTCGCAGGAGCGAAGTCGGGCGCGGCACCGCCGACGAGCGGCAAGCCGAACGACCGCTGCAAAGTATCGGCGACGCTCAGCAAATACTGGTCGGTGAATGCGCGTCCGAACACGGTGATGCCCCAAGGCAATCCACTCTTCATGAAGGCGGTGGGTGCCGCGACGGCCGCGTAGTCGAGCAGGTTCATGAAGTTGGTGTAGTAGCCGAGCAGTGAATTCGGGCCGATAGGATCGCGTTCGAGTTCGGCCAGCGTGACCGGACGCGGATAGCTCGGCGTCAGCACGAAGTCGAGATCGTCGAGCACGGCATCGCAGGTCTTCTTGAGCGCCTGCAGCCGATACTGCGCGCGGAATGCGTCGACGGCCGTCGTGCCCGGCGCCTTCGCGAGCACATCGCGGATCACGGGCAGAACGGCCTCGGGCTGCGTCTCCATCAGTTCGCCCGCCACGCTGTAGCGCTCCGCCACCCACGGTCCTTCGTAGAGCAGTTTCGCCGCCTCGACGAAGGGCGCAAAGTCGATTTCGACGGCGGTCCCGCCCGCAGCCACGAGCGCCGCACGCGCTTGCGCGAACAGCGCAGGACTCTCCGCACAACCCGCGAACTCCGGCGACGCGGGCACGCCGAAGCGAAACGGCGGCAGCGCACCGAACGCGGTCGCGTCGTTGAACTGCGGGTTGGCGCGGCTATAGGCGTCACGCGGGTCTTCCTTCGCGGTCAGCGCGAGCAATTCGCTCGCTTCCCGCGCGGTGGCGGTGAAGTAGGTGACGCAATCCAGCGTGCGGCAAGCGGGCACGACGCCGGCCGTCGAGAGCAGGCCCTTCGTCCCTTTCAGGCCGACGAGGTTGTTCAGTGCCGCGGGCACGCGGCCCGAACCGGCGGTATCAGTGCCGAGCGCGAAGCTCGCGACGCCCAGCGCGACCGCGAGCGCCGAGCCCGCGCTCGATCCGCCCGACGGGTAATCCGGATGCACGCTGTTCTTGCACTTGCCGTAGGGCGAGCGCGTGCCGTTGAGCCCCGTCGCGAACTGATCGAGGTTCGTCTTGCCGATGGGCACGGCGCCGAGCGCGATCAGCTGCGCGACGAGCGTCGCCGATTCGGATGGCATATAGGCGAACGCGGGGCATGCGGCCGTCGTCGGGATGCCGGCGAGATCGATGTTGTCCTTGATCGCGAAGGGAATGCCGTAGAGCGGCAGCGTATCGACGTCTTGCCCTTCAAGTGCGGCGAGATACGGTGCGAGTTCGGCTTCGCTCAGCAGATGGATGAAGAGATTGAATTCGGAGTTGAGCGCCGCAGCCTTCGCGCGCAATTCGCCGATGAGCTTCGCGGGCGTCGTGTGCTTCGCGCGGTACGCGGCGCGCAGCGTGGAGAGACGCAGATCGAACGAGGGCATGGGTCGGTTTTCCTTAGAGGCTGTCGATGACGGCAACGCGTTGTCCCGCTTTCACGGGCGTTCCGGGTATCACGTGAATATCGCTGACGATGCCCGCGCACGGCGCGCAAACGGAGATCTCCATCTTCATCGATTCGATGACGAACAGCAGATCGCCCGCCGCGACCCGTTCGCCGGACTTCACGCGCACCTGCCAGAGATTACCCGCGATCTCGCTCTCGACGGCGGTCTGGCCGTCTTCGAGCGCGACGGTTTCCGTGTCCACGGCGACCTGCGGCTCGAAGCTGTCCTGTGCCTGTCCGGCCTCGCGCCAGCGCTCGCGTTCCGCCTGAAACGCGGCTCGCTGGCGCGCGCGGAATGCGTCGATGCCGGGCGCTTCGCGTTCGAGAAAGGCTTCGTAGTCGGAGAGAGACAGCTCTGTCTCCTCGATCCTGAGCGGATAGCGTCCGAGCGGAAAGTCCTCGCGGATGCGCAGCAGTTCATCGGCCTTCACTTCGTAAAAGCGTATCTGGTCGAAGAAGCGCAGGAGATACGGGCGGCCCGCGAAGTCGGCGGACGCGCGATAGCGGTTCCACATCTGCAGCGTGCGCCCGACGAACTGATAGCCGCCGGGGCCTTCCATGCCATACACGCAGAGATACGCGCCGCCGATGCCGACCGAGTTCTCCGCCGTCCACGTGCGTGCCGGGTTGTACTTCGTCGTCACGAGCCGATGGCGCGGATCGAGCGGCGTGGCGACAGGCGCGCCGAGATAGACGTCGCCGAGGCCCATCACGAGATAGCTGGCATCGAAGACGATGCGCTTCACATCGTCGATCGAGTAGAGGTCGTTAATGCGGCGGATGAACTCCAGGTTGCTCGGGCACCACGGCGCATCGGGGCGCACGGTGGTCATGTACTTGTCGATGGCGAGGCGGCAGGCCGGATCGTCCCACGAAAGCGGCAGATGTACGATCCGCGAAGGCGCGCGCAAGTCCTTTTGCAGCAGCACGCGCTGCCACGCTTGGCCGACGGTATCGAGCAGTTGCGCGAGCGGCATTCGTTCGGGCTGGTAATGGATCTGCAGCGAACGGATGCCGGGCGTCACGTCGATCACGCCGGGCAGTGCGAGCGCTTCGAGCGACTGCATCAGCGCATGGCCGCGAAAGCGCAGCACGAGATCCAATTCGGCGGGCCCGAGTTCGAGCAGCAGATGCGTATCGCCCGATACGCGCGCGACGAGCCGGTCGTGATTCGCGCCGACGTCGAGCACGATCGGTGAGACGAGCGGACCTGCGGTGTGTGTCGGCGCGGGCTGCGCCGCGAGCGTATCCAGTTCGACGATACGCGCAGCGGCCGCCGCGCGTGCTTCATCGAGCGGGACCGGAACGAAGCGCACTTTGTCGCCGGCCTTCAACTGCCCGATTTGCCAGAGGTCCGCGTCGATGATGGTCACCGGGCACACGAAGCCGCCGAGGCTCGGGCCATCAGGACCGAGAATCACCGGCATATCGCCGGTGAAATCGATCGCGCCGACCGCATACGGATTGTCGTGGATGTTCGACGGATGCAGGCCCGCTTCGCCGCCGTCTTCGCGCGTCCATTCGGGCTTCGGACCGATCAGGCGCACACCGGTGCGGCTCGAATTGAAGTGGATTTCCCATTCGGTATCGAGAAACTGGTCGATGTAGCGCGCGCTGAAGTATTCCGGCGCACCATGCGGCCCGTAGATCACACGAAGCGTGCGCACCGGGTCGAGTGCGGGCGCGAACGGAAGGCGCTCGCCATGGCTTCGGTCTTCGAGCGGATGCAGATGCAACACGTCGCCCGCGCGCAATGCGCGTCCGCCGTGCCCGCCGAACTGGCCGAGCGTGAATGTGCTGCGGCTCCCCAGATACAGCGCGACGTCGAAACCGCCGCGCACGCAAAGGTACGCACGCGCGCCCGCGCCGCGAATCGTGCCGAGCGCGAGCGTCGAACCTGCCGCGACGAATAGCGTGGTGTTCATCGGCTGGTCAACGCCGTCGATCGTCACGTTCAGCGCCGCACCCGTGATCGCGATGACCGCATCCGCGTTAAAGCGCAGCGTCGGGCCGGTCATCGTGATTTCGAGTGCGGACCCGTCGTCGGGGTTGGCGAGCAGCCGGTTGCCGAGGCGCAGCGCGCGGTCGTCCATCGGACCCGACGGCGGAATGCCGACCGCCCAGTAGCCGAGCCGGCCCGGATGATCCTGCACGGTTGTCTGCGTGCCGCCGCTTACGATCTCCACCGTGTTCGCACGGTAGCGCAGCGCTTCGAGACAGCGCGTCCACGGTTCGCCCGAGGCGAACGGCGTGTCGTCGATGATCTGGCGCAAGTACTCGCGGTTGGTTTCGACGCCGTAGATGCGCGTCGCGTTCAGTGCATCGACGAGCGCCTGACGTGCTTCGTCGCGCGTCGGCGAATAGGCGATCAGCTTCGCGAGCATCGGGTCGAAATAGGGCGGCACTTCGCATCCGGCTTCGATCCACGTGTCGATGCGAAGCGCCTGTCCATCGGCTCGCGGGAACATGACCTCGGTCAAGAGCCCGGGACTCGGCTTGAAATCGCGGCCGGGGTCTTCGGCATAGAGGCGGGCCTGGATCGCGTGACCACACGGCTTGAGCGATGCGCGGAGTTCTTCGAGCGGCGCGAGCGTGCAGGCCGCGAGTTCGATCATCCAGCGCACCAGATCGACGCCCCACACCTGCTCGGTGACGCCATGCTCGACCTGAAGCCGCGTGTTCACTTCGAGGAAATGAAATTGCCCGGCGCTGCTGTCGTACACGAATTCGACCGTGCCCGCCGAACGGTAATTCACCGCTTTCGCCAGCCGCAGCGCCGCTTCGCAGAGTGCATCGGTCATGCCTTCGGGCAGCGAAGGCGCGGGCGTTTCTTCGAGCACTTTCTGGTTGCGCCGCTGCACCGAACAGTCGCGCACGCCGAGCGCGAGCGCGTTGCCGAGGCCGTCGCCGAAGACCTGCACTTCGAGATGGCGCGCGCGTTCGATGTACTTCTCGATGAACACGCCCGCATCGCTGAAGTTGTTCTGACCGAGCCGCTTCACCACGTCGAACTGTGCAGCGAGTTCGTCCGCGTTCCAGCACACGCGCATGCCGATTCCACCGCCGCCCGCCGTGCTCTTGAGCATCAAGGGATAGCCGATCCGTGCCGCTGCTGCGAGCGCGCCATCGACATCATCGAGCAGGCCCGTGCCTTCGAGCATCGGCACGCCTTGTTCCGCCGCGATGGCGCGCGCGGTGTGCTTAAGACCGAAGACGCGCAACTGCGCGGGCGTCGGTCCGATGAAGGCGATGCCCGCGGCTTCGCATGCCTCGCCGAATTCCGCGTTTTCCGAGAGAAAGCCGTAACCGGGATGGATCGCCTGCACGTTCTCGCGACGCGCGATATCGAGAATCTTCGCGACGTCGAGATAGGTTGCAGACGCCGCCCCTTCGCCGAGCGAGTGTGCGACGGACGCCTCGCTGACATGACGGCTCGCGAGATCGGCTTCGCTATAGACGGCGACCCCTTGAACGTCGAGCGCGCGCAGGGTGCGGAGGATGCGGCACGCAATTGCGCCGCGATTGGCAATCAGGACTTTCTCGAACATGAGAGGAGGCTGGATGCGTGGGCGGGCCGTCCCGCCACGTGAAAAGATGCTTGCCGGGGTCGTCCCCGGCAGAAGTCTCTAGTGCTTCGCTTTCAGGTCGTCGCGCGCGTAGGTGACGAGGCGACCCGCTCGCACGAGCAGCACCAGGTAAAGCCACGCGCGCAGGCGTGTCAGTCCCATATCAGCAACTCGGCAGGCGTCGGGTTATACGCGTTGCAGGGGTTGTTCAACTGGGGGCAGTTCGAGATCAGCACGATCACATCCATTTCCGCGCGCAACTCCACGTATTTGCCGGGCGCCGAGATGCCGTCTTCGAAGGTCAGGCCGCCTTCGGCGGTCACCGGGACGTTCATGAAGAAGTTGACGTTAGGACTCAGGTCGCGCTTGGAGAGGCGTCCGTCGTGTGCGCACGCACGCAGGAAGTTATCGCGGCAGCTATGCATGTAGCGCTTTTCGGTTGCGTAGCGAACGGTATTGCTTTCCTGCGCGCATGCGCCGCCTAGCGTGTCGTGACGCCCGCAGGTATCGGCGACGATGGTCAGCATCGGATTGCCGAGATTCGAATACAGCACGGTGCCGGTCGTCAGATACAGGCTTTGCTGGCGACGCAGCGTGCGTTGCGGATCGAAACGTTCGCGCGGATCGTCGAGGCTGAAGAAAAGCGTATCGACGGCCTGATTGCCTTCGATGTCGCGAATGCGCAGCGTCTGTCCCGCCTTGAGTTCCCTGATCCACGGTTCGCCTGCGGCAAGCGTTTCGCGGTGGATTGCATCGTCGGCTTTCCGGTCGCTGGCAGTGAGGTAGGTCGTCATGGATGTCGGTCTCCGCTCAAAGATAGAAGCGATCGGTATTGATGAACCCACGCACGTTTTCCTCGCAGGACGTGCGGCAGACTTCAGCGACTTCGCGGTCGGCCATCGCGAGCGTGAGCTTGACGGGCTGCGGTGAATAAGCCGGGTTCGGATCGAGGGGATGCTGGATCGCGGTAAGCACGACGAGCGTGTTCATCGGCGCGTAGAGTTCGACGTAGTCGTCCACTTTCGAGTTGCCGCTCACGAAGCTGAGCGCGCCTTGCTCGTTCACGTCGACGCGGCTGAAGAGATTCAGCGTCATCAGCAGATCGGAGAGACCGAGGTTCCACTTCCCCATCTCGACTAGCAGGTTGTCTGTGCCGTTGCGATAGAACGCGTTGCGCAGTTCCTGATAGCGGCCCGCGCCGAACTTCTCGCGTACTTCGTCCGCGTTCGATACGCCGCCGATACTGTCGTGCCAGCCGCACGTGTCCGCGACGATGGCGGCGAGCACGCGGCCCATGTCGGAGTAGAGGCAGTGGCCGGCGGTCAGCTTCGCGGTGTGTTGGCATTTGAGCGTGTCCGGCAGGTTCAGGCGCTCGCTCTTCTCGGCAGCGTTGAACATCATGACGCTGACGTTCGTGCCCCCGCGCAGGTCGGTGATACGCAGGGACTGTCCGCGCTTGACGACGAGCGACGTGTGTCCGCCGCCGGGAACGGTTTCTTCGAATAGCAATTCCATCTCCGTGATGTCCTTTAAGCGGGTAGCGCTTCGGCGCGCGCGGCGCCTTCGATGGCGGCACGCGCGACGTGGATCGACGAAGCCGCATCGCGGCTGTGATCGAGCGGAATGTTGTAGGTGATGCGCGCGCCATAGGCGCCCGGCGCCTGAGGATCGACACGCACCTTGTCGAACACGAGGACGCGGCTGCCGAGCGTGAAGCCTTCCTTCAGATCGTGCGTGACCATGAAGATCGTCAGGCCCGATTCGCGCCAGAGCTTAAGGAGCAGTTCGTGCATGTCGCGACGAATGCCCGGGTCGAGTGCGCCGAACGGCTCGTCGAGCAGCAGGATGCGCGGCTTCATCATCAGCGCCTGGGCGATCGCGAGGCGTTGCTGCATGCCGCCCGAAAGCTGATGCGGATACTTGTCGAGCGCGGCCGCGAGGCCCACGCGCTCCAGCATCTCGACCGCTTCGTCCTGTGCAGTACGCCGGGCCGCGCCGAAGAGCCGGCCCATGAACTTCGACTGCCGCAGTTCGAGGCCGAGCATGACGTTGCGCACGACGCTCAAATGCTCGAACACCGAGTAACGCTGGAATACCACGCCGCGATGCGCATCCGGCTCGCCTGGCAGCGGTTCGCCGTCGAGGAGGATGTCGCCGCGCGTTGCGCGTTCCTGACCGAGCAGCAAGCGCAAAAACGTGGACTTGCCGCAACCCGAAGCGCCGACCATCGAACAGAATTCGCCTTCGCCGATCTTCAGGTTCAGCCGTTCGAGCACGACCTGATCGCCGTATTCCTTCCACACATTGCGGACTTCGATCATCGCGCGCCTCCGCCGTACCACGGAAAGGCCCACAGCGTGATGCGGCGCAGGCTTTCGTCGATGAGCCAGGCGAGCAGCGTGATCCAAGCGACGTAAGGCAGGATGACGTCCATCGCGAGATAGCGGCGCACGAGGAAGATGCGATAGCCGAGACCGTCGACCGATGCGATCGCTTCGGCCGCGATCAGGAAGAGCCACGCCGAGCACAGCGCAAGCCGCAAGGCGACGAGCAGACGCGGCATCAACTGCGGCACGATCACGCGCAGCATCAGCGTCCAGCTTGTTGCACCGAGTGTTTGCGCCTTGACCCACAGCTCGTTAGGAATCTCGCGGGCGCGCTGCTGGAGATCGCGGATCATCATCGGCGTGATGCCGATCACGATCAGCACGACCTTCGACAGTTCGTCGAGACCGAACACGATGAAGAGAATCGGCAGCACCGCGAGCGGCGGGATCATCGAGATCACGGTGATGAACGGCGAGAGCGTCGCGGTGACGAGCGGGATGCTGCCCGTCACGATGCCCGCGACAAGCGCGATCGTCGCGCTCACTACGAGCCCGATGCCAAGGCGTTTGAGGCTCGCCGCCGTGTCGGCCCACAGCAGATATTGACCCGTGCGCTTGTCTTCGGTGAATGCGAACTGATGGATCGCGTCGCTCATTTGCGTGGCGCTGGGCAGCACCTTGTCGTCAGGATTTTCTTTCAGACGCAGCGACGAACTGGTGAAGTACACCGCCAGCAGCACGATGAACGGCATCAGAAGCAGCATCATCGCGCCGCTTCTGCTCGGGTGTCGGTTGATGAGTCGCATCGCGCGGCCTCCTTCTGGTCTCGTGGACTTCAGAGCTTGCCTTCGGCGGCCAGACGCACGTAGGTCGGATCGAAGCGCAGCTTGACGTTGCTCTTGCTGCCGACCACGACGCCGTTGTCGAACGCCATCCCGATCGCGTCCGCACTCGGCGCGCCTTGCCCGAGCAGACCGTGATCGAAGGAGAACTTGGCGACGCGCGTCATCGTGCGCGGCAGGTCGGCACTCGTCGCGAAGTCGAGCGCGGCCTTCGGCGTGTAGAAGAGCGCGGTGGTGGAAAGCTGGCCCTTGAAGCCCGCGAGATCGGTGCCCGATGCCTTTGCCATCGCGTCCATTGCAGCGTTGCTGTCGGCGCTCGTCGCGTGCATCAGCGTCATCATCTCGAACCAGGCGCCCGTCAATGCCTTGCCGAGCGCGGGGTTCTCCTGCAGCGTCTTCGTATTGACGACCATCATGTCCATGATTTCGCCGGGGATCTTGCTCGAATCGAAGACTTCGGTGACGTTCGGCCTAGCCTTTAGATCGGCGAGCATCGGGTTCCAGGTGACGGCCTGCTTGACCGCCGGCGTGGCGAAGGCTGCGGAGATGTCGGCATCGGACGTATTGACGACTTTCAAATCGCGCTCGCTCATGCCGGCGGATTCGAGCGCGCGGGCGAGCAGGTAATGCGACACGGAGAACTGCACGAGGTTGATCTGCTGGCCGTTGAGGTCGGCGACCTTCTTGCCTTTGCCCTTGACGAGAACGCCGTCGTTGCCGTTCGAGTAATCGCTCACGATGAGCGCGGTCGTATCGACGCCGCCCGCCGCCGGGATCGTCAGCGCGTCCATGTTGGTCATGGCGCAGCCGTCGAACTTGCCGGCCGTGTACTGGTTGATCGATTCGATGTAGTCGTTGAGCTGCACGACATCCACGTTGATGCCGTACTTCTTCGCCCACTTGCTGACGATGCCCTGGGTCTTCGCTTCGCCCCACGGCATCCAGCCCGCATAGATGGTCCAGCAGACCTTGAAGTCCTGGCGGCCCGCAGCGAACGACGAAGAGGAGGACGCAAACGCGGCGAGGGAGAGGGCGGCGATGCCAAGGAGACGGGATAGCTTGCGCATGAGGTTGACCTCGAAGGGGCGGTTATCGGCGGCAGGAGCGGCGCGACTCTCGATCGCGTTCTCTCCCGGGCTTTTATCCCGCCGTGTAACCTCGCGCAGTGCCTTTGAGGTCGACAACTCTCGGACCAGCATCGTTGGGCGTGTTGCCCGCGGACCGGAACCCTAGTCGTCCATTTGCAGATTGTCCTTGCTAAACCGGATGATGCGCCGGCTCCGTGCAGGGCTTTCTATAGCGATAAGCGTGCCATCGCGCTAACGCCTTGTAGTTGCGTCGACCAGGCGTTCGCCATGCACGCCGATGAGGCGCATTGTTCCGGGCGCCGCGCAATCGCGCACGAATGCGGTGCAGGCGCGAGCGCTTTAGGGTCGTCGTCGTGACGGCTTAAGCGCCGTACAGTCCGACGACGACCGTCGGTCAGACCTGATTGCTTGCGTCTTTTGCTTCCTGTTGATCGTGCGCGACCGATTCGAGCGCGCCCGCGCCCTCGAAGCCCGCGATCGCCGCGATACCCTTCGTCAGCAGCGACGCATTGGGATCGAGTTTCTCCGCTGCCTCGACGGCGGCCACGGCTCCGGCAATCTTGCCCACTTCGTCCAGAATTCCCATTGTCCTTTCCTCGTCCTTTAAAAGCTGACCGGTTGGCTGGTTCAGTGCGCCTTGTGGCAGACGTGATGCATGTGCTTCCAGTGACACTCCTTATGCTGGCCTGCCTGGGCGAGGCCGGGCGTGAGCGTGGCAATCGTCAGTGCGGCCATCAGGCATGCGGACAGCAGGGCTTTCGTCTTGATCATGATGTTGCTCCAGTGAGTGCTCGCCTCTGCCGCGCCGAAGGTGCGGCATGATCGCGAGTCAGTGGAGTAACGGGCCTGCCATCGTCACGTTGACCGCTACGAGGCGGATATGACAATTCACATCATCCTTGCAGACGGCCGACAAAACGAGGGAGGCCGGAGACGAACGCTCAGTCCGTGCTCCGTCTGCTGCCGTTCTCGGTCAACTGCTCGTAGACGTCATGCGAGACGTCGAGCAGCACCTTGCGGTCGATCGCGCCCGAGACCGCGTAGCCGAAGTCGCCGTCGACCCAGTAGAACACCTTGACCGAGCCGTCCTCATAGAGCTTGAACGCGGTGACGTCGCTCTTGGGCTTGCGATGCGAGACGTTGAGCGTGATGCGCTCGCCGTTGGCATCGTGATACATGAACTGCGCGACTGGGCCGTCCTCGCCGGGTAAAAGGCGCCCGCCCATCAGGTTGAAGCCGACGCGCGTGAGGATCGGCGCGTGCACGTCGGTACCGAGGCGGCTCGACAGCCACTTGACGAGTTCCTGCTCCTGATCCGCGCCGACCTCGACGGGACGCGTGACCATCGGCGCATAGGTGACATACGCGATCGCCGACTGGCGCGCGAACGATTCCTCCTTGCTTGCGCTTACGCGCCGCGCAGGCGAATCGCCGGTCGCCGACATCAGCATCTCGCGCGCGGGCTGGCTCGTCATTCCTCCCACGCCGATCCCGATACCGACGACGAGCGCCGCCGCGAGTCCGGCGAACTGCGGCCAGTTCGCGGCGGCGAACCAGCGCTTGCGAGCGACTTCGGCAACCGGCGCCGCAGGTTCGCGCGGCAGGAGACGCTGCGGCACGGGCTCACTCAGCACGCGGTCGTAGCGTTCGTGCAGCAGGTTGCCGAGCGTGAAGTAATCGCTGACGCGTCGCGCGAGCGCATCGTCCGTTTCGAGCAGGCGTTCCACTTCCGCACGCCGATGCTCGGCGAGCGCGCCGTCCACGTAGGCGTGGATATCCTCTTCGCTGATCGGTCCGTGTTGTTCGTTCATCGCACCACCTTCAGTTTTGCGCCCGTCTGCGTGCCTGCCATCAGCGCGCGCAACCGTTCGCGTCCGCGCGAAAGACGCGACATGACCGTGCCCAACGGAATGTCGAGCGCGAGCGCGACTTCCGCATAGCTGAGTTCTTCCAGCCCGACGAGCAGCACGACCTGCCGCTGCTCGACCGGCAAGCGTTGCAACGCATAGTCGAGATCGCGCACTTCGAGCGGCTGCGACTGCGTGTCCGCGACCGCGAATTGGCTTTCAGGCAACGTGTCGTCGTCGACGGAGACGTGCACCGCCCGCGCGCCCGCGCGGCTCGCCTGATTCGCGAACACGTTATGCATGATGGTGAAGAGCCAGGCGCGCAGGTCGGTGCCGGACTGGAACTTGTCCGTGTGACGCAGCGCGCGTTCGAGCGTGTCCTGCACGAGATCGTCGGCAAGATCGCGGTTGCGGATCAGCGCGCGCGCATAGCGTCGCAATCGCGGCACGTGATCCATCAGCTGGTCTCGGACACTCATCTGCTTTCCTTGTTCGACACCGGGGTTCAGTTCTTCGTCAGGAGATCGGCCGCGCGCATCAGCCCGCGCGTGCCCGCGTTGCCGCCGAGGATCATGCGAACACCCTCGGCGGAGGTCCATTCGAACAGTCGCGCGCCGCCGATTCTACGCGCCCGCCAGGGCGGCGCGGAGGCGCCCGGCGCGCCGCGCGCGGTGACGACAACGAGCGGTTCCTGCTGCGCGTTGCGGTACACGTAGGCATCGGCGGTGGCGAAAGCGCCGACGATGACCATGCGCACGCCGACCGCCCGAAAGCCCGCCGACGACAGATCGGGCGCATTCGCGGACGCGGCATGCATGGGCGCGGGCGCGAGGGCGACGATCGCGGCGCGTTCGAGCGCGGCGTCCGGCACGCGCACCGTGACGAAGACCGCCGCTGCAATCAGCGCGAGGCACGCAAGCACGGTCATCGCGAGCCGGACGCGGTAGCGCTGCGTCGTGCGCAATGGCGGCGCGCTTTCGCCGACGTCGCGAAAGACCGACTGCATTTGCGCGTTGAGCCGCGCATAGAACGCGACCCGGCGCGCTTCGTCGGGCCGCCGCGACAGATACGCATGCACGCGGGCAGCGCGCTCGGGCGCGAGCAGGCCATCGGCGAATGCCTGCATGTCGGTTTCCGACAACTGCATGGGGCAAGGCGGATTCACGATGGGCGCGTCCACGGTCGTTGGCGAAGAGGGTGGTCTATAAGGTGCAAACCGCGCATGCGCACCCTTTATTCCACACGGTAAAAAATTATTGGCCGGAATAGGGCGAGCGCGCGTCCGCATGCGCATCGCGTGCGCCCGATGCAAAGCTGCCTTGTGCCGCCGCGCCATACGCGCTGCTATTGGGCGTGTTTGCCGCCGCGACGCGCGCTTCGGCGGCCTGCAGTTGGTCCGGATAATGAGCGTCCTCTCCGCCGGGCGAATATCCGGCTGCTTCGAGCCGGGCGAGTTCCGCCCTGACCTGTGCGCGGGTGACGGGTGCATTCGATTGTGCAAACACGGAAGGCGTGACGAGGATGGAAGCACATGCCAGCGTGGCGATGAGAAGCTTGTTCATGACGGGACTCCCGATAAAAAAGAAAAAAGGCAAATCGGCGCCCGGACGCACTCGGCCGGGCCGCGCGATTTCGATGACCGACGCGGCACTCAGGAGCCCGCGTAGATGTTGCAGAAGCTGACCGGGCCGACGCACGTGCCCGTCGCACGGGCGGCGCTCGATGCCGAGCCTGTCATGGCGCCGCCGTATGCATTGGCGTCCGCATCGACATTGCCGCTTGGGCGTTGCGCGACCCGGTTTTGATAAACGGGACTGACATCCGGATACGACGCATCGGTGACGAGCCGCGAGCCGCTCTGCTCGGCGGCGACGAGTTGCGCGCGGACCTCGGCACGGCTGAGTCCTTCTGCAAAGGCCCCCGACGAAACCAGCAGCGTGGCGGACAAGGCAAGGCAAGCAAAGGTCTTCATGTTCGACTCCTCGAAATTAACGGGTTGGTACCTGGGATAACCCGCGCCGTCTATGCTCTATTCCCGAATCGCCAATAAAAAAGCGCGCGGCAATAAATATTCGGTGCAACGGAATAAAGCGCGCTGTGATCGTGTTCGCGTGCTGGCATACCCCAACAATCGATGGAGTTCGACTTGAGTAAGCTCATTGCAATCCGCAGTGCTGTCGAGGAACCCGCGGCATGAGACAGCGTTCATTTTCCCTGGCGGAGGTGCTGCGTCATCCCGTCCGACATCGTGGCGAGATCGCCAAGCTCGCGGCGATCGGTGTCGTCGTGCTCGCGACGGGCGGCGCGTTCGCCTATGTCGCGGGCGCGCTCACGCCGCAGCGCCTGACGTCCGCCCGTGTCATCGATACCTTCGAAACCAATGGCGGTGTCCATGCGGGCTATCGGCGCAATCACGCGAAGGGCGTCTGCTTCGCGGGCTACTTCGAGGGCAACGGCAACGCGTCGCGCATCTCCCGCGCGCACGTGTTCGACCGCGTGCGCACGCCGGTGACGGGACGCTTCGCGATCCCCGGCACGAACCCGGCGGCCGCCGATGCAAGCGCGCCCGTGCGAAGCATGGCCTTGCAATTCAGGTCCGCGAATGGCGAACAATGGCGCACGGCGATGAACAACACGCCGGTGTTCATCGTGAACAATGCGAAGAGTTTCTACGAGCAACTCGTCGCATCGCGTCCCGATCCGGCGACCGGCAAGCCCGATCCGGCGAAGCTCGCCGCGTTCTTCGCCGCGCATCCGGAGACGCAGCCGTTCCGGCGCTGGGTCGCGGCGCATGCGCCATCGACGAGCTTTGCCAACGCCGCGTATTACGGCATCGATGCGTTCCGCGCGATCGATGCGTCGGGTGGAACGCACGATGTTCGCTGGTCCGTCGTACCCGAGTCCGACTACTTGCCGGTCGAGAAGCAGCAGACGGCCCAACACGACTTCCTCGACGACGAATTGAAGGGCCGTCTTCAGAACGGACCGTTGCGCTGGCATCTCCTTGTGACCGTGGCGCAACCCGGCGACGTCACGAACGACGCCACCGTCGCATGGCCGGCCGATCGCGAGCGCATCGACGCCGGCACGCTCGTGGTCGAACGCGAGAGCGCGCAAAGCGATGGCGACTGCCGCGACATCAACTTCGATCCGACCGTTCTTCCCGATGGCCTGAAGATCTCAGACGACCCGCTTCTGACCGCGCGTTCTTCGGCATATTCGGTTTCCTTCAACCGGCGCACGCACGAAGAGGCGCACGCAGCCTCGCGAGGTAACGAATGACTTCCGCTACGACCCGCTTTAGCCCCATCGCACGTTTGATGCACTGGCTCATGGCGCCGCTCGTGATCGCGATGCTGTTCATCGGCATCGGCATGGTGTCGACGCTCTCGTGGTGGCACGAGACGCTGCTCACGATCCATCGTCCGCTCGGCATCGCGATACTCGTGCTGGTGGCCGTGCGCCTCGTCGTGAGAATCACGCAAGGCACGCCCGCGCTTCCCGACGACATGCCCCACTGGCAGCAACGGCTCGCGCATCTTTCGCACTGGCTGTTCTATGCGTTGCTGTTCGCGATGCCGCTCGTCGGCTGGGCGATGCTGTCCGCGGCGGGATATCCGGTGCAGCTTGCGGGTTCGGTGCACTTGCCGCCGATCCTGCCGCAAAGCGTGCGTGCCTATGCGTTTCTGCGTTCCGCGCACACGGTTCTCGCGCTGCTGCTCTTCGCGACCTTCCTCATGCATCTGGCGGCGGCATTGTTTCATGGGCTCGTGCGTCGCGATGGCGTGTTGTCGAGCATGGCGGGCGGCGGAGGTGACGGCGCTTAGGGCTTGAAAAGCAGGTGCCGTGCGTCGTCGGCACGCGTATTGCTGCCCGATCTGACCGACCACAGCCGTTCGACGGCAAGGAGGGCACTCGCCATGAAACTCTACTATTCGCCCGGAGCCTGCAGTCTCGCGGATCACATCGCGCTGCACGAAGCCGGTATGTCGTTTGATCGCGTGCGCGTCGACCTGAAGACGAAACTGACGGAGACGGGCCAGAAGTTCGACGAGATCAACCCGAAGAGCTACGTGCCATCGCTCGAAATGGACGACGGCCGCGTGCTGACCGAGAACATCGCCATCCTGTCGTGGGTCGCGCAGAAAAAACCCGCGCTCGCGCCTTCGGGGGAATCGGGCGCGCTGCAACTGCTCGAAATGCTGGCGTTCATCTCGACCGAGATCCACAAGCAGTTCGGCCGCGTATTCAAGCCATCATCCGATGCCGAAGCCGCCGCCGCGCGCGAGAAGATCGGGCAGCGCTTCAACCTGATCGCATCGATGATGAAAGGCGACTACCTGTTCGGTAGCGAGGCGAGCGTCGCCGATGCGTATCTCTTCACGATGCTGCTCTGGGCAGGCAAGGTCGGCATCGACGTGCCGGAGCGCCTCGCGGCGTTTTCCGAACGCATGCGCGCGCGGCCGGCCGTGAAGCTCGCGTTGCAGCACGAAGGAATCGAATGACGTGCCGAACCGCTCGCGCGCCGGGTCAGTCGCGATCCGGTGCGCCGAGCGGAAAGAATCCGCGATACGGACGCGCATCGTCCACCACCCGCGCGAACGAAGGCCGCGCGAGCAGGCGCTCGCGATACGCGCGCACGTTCGCGAACTCGCTCGGTATCGGATGCGTCCAGTCCGCATAGAAGAGCGACGGCGCAGCGGCGCAATCGGCCATGCTGAACGCGCGGCCGGCCGCCCATTCGCGGTCCTCCATCGTGTTGTCTAGCCAGCGGTAGGCCGTAGTGAGCATCGCGCGCGCGTCGTCGACGCCCGCTTGGTCGCGCTGCTCCGGCGCGCGCATGGCATCAAACACGATCTTCTGCATCGGCGTCATGATGTAGTTGTCGAAGAACCGGTCCATCAGGCGCACGTCGAGCGCGGCGCGCGGGTCGTCGGGAAGGAGGCGCACCGGCCCGGGATGATTCAGCGCCAGATATTCGATGATGATGCTCGACTCCAGCACCGTGCGCCCCGCGTCGACGAGGACGGGAAAGCGCTTGAGCGGCCACAGCGCGGCATGCTCGGCGCGGGTCTGTTCGTCGTCGGGCGAGAGCAAGCGATACTCGAATGGCGTGTCGTTTTCCCTGAGCGCGATGAGGACCTTCTGGCAGTACGACGAAAAGGGGTGAGCGAAGAGTTGCATGGAAGCTCCTTGGTCGGATTGGCCGGCCGGCGCGGACGATGCGCGGCGCCTGCCTCTCACACGTCGTTTGAGGCGCGCCGGAATCGACAGGGCAGCGCGAAAAAACTGCAAATGTCGCCGGCGACCGGTCGAGGCCGCCTATTCCCGCGAGTGCCGCGACGCAAGTTCCTGCAAGTCGAGGTCGCGTTCGAGCGCGGTGAGCACTTCATCGTGGATCAGTCCGGCGCGATGCATGCACAGCAACTCATAGCGGCCCGCCTTGATCGCGGCGAGCACCACGTCGTAGTGGGCGCTGCGTTCCTTCGACGGGTATGCGCTCGCATGCTCGTACTGCTGCGTCAGTTTCGCGCGGTACGTGTACTGCTCCAGAAGCCGCGGATGAATCACCTTGCCGTCGGCATCGTGGACGAGCGGCTGGATGGCCGCGAGCTGCGCCGCTTCGAGCCGCGCCCACGCCTGCGTTTCGGTCAGGTGGTGCGACGCCTCGTTCAGTTCGGGGGGCTTCACCCAGCGGATCAGCGGACCGATCGTCGTGCCCTGCAGCAGCACGGTGACGAGGATCACCACGAAGGCGGAGAAGAGGATGAGATCGCGGCCGGGCATCGCTTCGGGCAGGGACAGCGCGATCGCGAGCGTCACCACGCCGCGCATGCCGGCCCAGCTGACGATCGTCGCGGAACGCCAGTCGGGCGACGCGTTCCTGCGTCCTGTCAGCCGGCGGAACACGGACTTGATCGCTTCGGCGGAAAAGGCCCACGCGAAGCGCGACAGCACGACCGCCGCGACCACCGCGATCACGGCGGGCGCCAGCACCGCGAAGGCATTGCCGCCGCCGCCGAGCCGGATCACGACGCTGCGCAGCGACAAGCCGATCAACACGAAGACGAGGGCCTCCAGCACGAACACGACCACTTGCCAGAACGCGGTGCCGCGCGTGCGCACGGCGGCGGTGAACACTTCGTGCTGGTGCCAGCCCAGCACCATGCCCGTGGTCACCGTGGCGATGACGCCGGACACTTCCAGCATGTCCCCGGCGATGTAGCTGATCCACGCCGAAATCACGGACAGCGTGATCGCGAGGTAGTCGTCTTCGAGCAGCCGCAAGAGCCGCACGATCACGAAGCCCACCACGAGCCCGACCGCGACGCCGCCGATCGCGAGCGTCGTGAAGCTCATGAGCGCGTGCGGCGCGCTGAACGCGCCGGTCAGCGCCGCCGCGACGGCGA
This sequence comes from Caballeronia sp. LZ024, assembly GCF_031451455.1. Classification (NCBI taxonomy): domain Bacteria; kingdom Pseudomonadati; phylum Pseudomonadota; class Betaproteobacteria; order Burkholderiales; family Burkholderiaceae; genus Caballeronia; species Caballeronia sp. LZ024. The sequence continues at coordinate 157,898 of NZ_JARUXL010000003.1, forward strand.
AGCGGAACAGCACGAGGCCGGCGGCATCGTTCAAGAGGCTTTCGCCTTCGAGCAGCACCATCAGACGGCGCGGCAGCGCGACGCGTTCGAGCACCGCCTTCGCCGCGACGGCGTCGGGCGGCGAAACCACCGCGCCGAGCGCGAAGCACGCGGCCCACGGCAACGCCGGCGCGACCAGATGCACGACCACGCCGACGACGAACGTCGTGAACGCGACCGCGCCGATCGCGAGCAGCAGGATGCCGGACAGATGCCGCTTGAAGTCGGCCCAGACGAAGAAGTACGCGCCGTCCATCAGGAGCGGCGGGAGAAAGAGGATCAGCACGAGGTCGGGATCGAGATCGACGGGCGGAAGGCCCGGCGCAAACGCCATCGCCGCGCCGCCGACGAGCAGAGCCGCGGCGGGCGGCAACCGCAGGCGCTTCGCCACCAGTTCGAGCGCGATGATGGCGATGAGCGAAATCAGCACGAGCTTGAATGCCGATACGGCGGACATGAGTGGCCTCCTGGTGAATGGACAAGCGAAGTATCCACCAAGGCGGGCGCGCGCCACAATTCCATGTGGCGCGGTGAGAGAGTCTTTACGGACGCGGGCGAACGCGCGTCGAGGGTTCTTCGGTCACTGCTTCGCGCAAGCGGAGGCGCGTCGCGGGCCGACGAGCGGAATGCGCTTGACGACGCCCGTCGCGAGCGCGGTGCCGACGAGGATGATCGCGCAGGCCCGGATCATGCCCGCCGAAACATGCTCGGACAGGAAGATCGCGCCCCAGAGGATGCCGAAGATCGGAATCACGAAGGTGACGGTGATCGCCCGCGCCGGACCGACCACCGCGATCAGCCGGTAGAACAGCATGTACGCGATGCCGGTACACGCCACGCCGAGTGCGGCCACCGCGCCCCACGATCGAACCGACACGGCCGCCGCCGGCCACCAGTAGACCGCGAAGGGCAGGAGCAATAGCGTCGCGCAGAGCATCGTGCCGGCGGCGACCGTCAGCGAATCGACGCCCATCAGGTGCTTCTTCGTGTAGCTCGCGGCGACGCCGTAGAGGAGCGCCGCACCGAGCGCGGCGGCCGTGGCGAGGGCGGTCGTCGCGGGAGAGACGGCTACGTTTCCCGCGCCGTGCGGCGTCGCGATCTGGTCCCACACGAGCGCGAGCACGCCCGCGAAGCCGATCACGAGCCCCGCGATGCGCAGGCCGCTCAGGCGGTCCTTCAGCCACAGGTACGCGACGACTGCGCCCCACAGCGGTGTCGTCGCGTTCATGACCGACGTCACGCCGGCGGAGAGCGTCAGTTCCGCATACGCGAAGAGGCAGAACGGCGCGGCCGAATTGAGAAAGCCGACGACGAAGAGCGGCCACGCCCGCGAGCGGATCGTGCGCCACGCGTCGGGCGCCTTGCCGCGCAAGGCGAGCATGATCACCAGAAAGAGCGCGCCGATGCCGACGCGCAGCGCCATCAGCGGCGCGACGCCCAAGTCGTTCACGCCGACCCGGATGAAGAGAAACGACCCGCCCCACAGGGCGGCGAGGACGAGCAACTGCGCGATGTTGAGCGGATTCATTTTTATGCCTGCACGTGGAGTCGGATTGCGAAGCCATCGTACAGCCGCCTCGGCGCGAAAAGGTTCACGCTGGAATGAAACGACAAGATCCGGGAGCTTCGACCGATGCCTGCATCGTAGGCGCGCGGCTTCGCCTCGCCAAGCGAGCGATTTTCACGGGTATGTGAGAAATATTGCGATCGACGCCGACTGCGTGCCGACTAGAAGGAGACACACGCGTGGCTCTTCACGCGCATCACGGCTTCCTGGTCGAAACGCGATTTATATTCGCCGATGATCGCGCGCACGGCGGTTTCGCTCGTGTCATCGTCGGGGTGGACGAGGATCAGGACAAAAGACGCTTCGTGCACGACCGCGCCGCCGGCCGTGCGCCACTGGCCCGACGCGGGCCACGCGGTGAGGCCCTCCGGAAAGCGCGGCGTGACCGCGCTGCGCAGGAAGCCGGACCATTGCGCCGACGTGATCGTGCCCGCCGCCCGTGACGTGCCGAAGTACAGCATATCGCTGACCGAGCGCTGCTCGCCCTGCGCGCAGCCCGTCTCGTGGACCGCGGCGCAGCCGGCCGCGATGCACCCGAATGCGAGGACCGCCACGCTCGTGCAAAAAGCTTGCATCGCAGCGGACGGCCGCCTACTTCACTGTCTGGATCACTTCGAAGCCTTCGAACTCGGGATGGCCGAGATAGAGCGAGCGGCTCTCGTTGCCCGCGTTGCGATGCGCGGCGCGAAAGGCGTCGGATTTCGTCCAGCCTTCGAACGCGGCGTGATTCGCCCAGATCGTATGGCTCGAATAGAGCACGTGATCGTCACGCTGCGGGCCCCTGAGCAGATGAAACTCGACGAAGCCCGGCACTTCCTTCAGATGCGTGTCGCGCGAAGTCCAGAGTTCCTCGAACGCCGCCTCCGAGCCGAGGGCGACCTTGAAGCGATTCATGGCGATATACATGCTGCGGCTCCGTATGAATGTAGGCAGGTTCGTTTTGCTCAGGCGTGAATCCCGATGATAAGCGCAAACCGGCCGCGCGACCGGCGACGCGGGAATGCAGCCTGCGTATAAACCCTGAGCGACGCCTGTCGATGACAGCGCTACCATCCGCCGCGAATGATAGCGTTACCAACCGGAGACGGAAGTGACAGCACAACGCAAAACGCCCGAGGAACTGCGCAGCTACCGGTGGTACGGCGTGAACGACCTGCGTTCCTTCGGGCATCGCTCGCGCACGGCGCAGATGGGCTACCACGCGTCCGATTACATGGGCAAGCCGGTGATCGCGGTGATCAACACGTGGAGCGAGATCAACTCGTGCCACACGCACTTCAAACAGCGGGTCGAGGAAGTGAAGCGCGGTATCTGGCAGGCGGGCGGCTTCCCGGTCGAGATGCCGGTGATGACCTTGGCCGAGCCGTTTCAGAAACCGACCACGATGCTCTATCGCAACTTTCTCGCGATGGAAACCGAGGAACTGCTGCGCTCGTATCCGTTCGACGGCTGCGTGCTGATGGGCGGCTGCGACAAGACCACGCCGGGCCTCCTGATGGGCGCGATCAGCATGAATCTGCCCGCGATCTTCCTGCCGGCCGGCCCGATGCTGCGCGGCGACTGGAACGGCCGCACGCTCGGTTCGGGCTCGGACACCTGGAAATACTGGGCGGAACTGCGCGCGGGCAAGATCACGGAGGACGAGTGGAAGGGCGTCGAGAGCGGCATCGCGCGCTCGCCGGGACATTGCATGACGATGGGCACTGCCTCCACGATGACGAGCGCCGCCGAAGCGATGGGACTCACGCTGCCCGGCTTTTCGTCGATCCCCGCCGCCGATTCGCGTCATGCGCAGTTCGCTTCGATGACCGGCAAGCGCATCGTCGAGATGGTGTGGACCGACGTGAAGCCGTCGGACATCCTCACTGCGAAATCGTTCGACAATGCGATCACCACCGTGCTCGCGATGTCGGGCTCGACCAACGCGATCGTTCATATGGTCGCGGTCGCGCGGCGCGCGGGCGTTGCGCTCACGACCGCGCGCTTCGATGAACTCGCGCGCGTCACGCCCGTCATCGCGAACATCCGGCCGGCCGGGCAATATCTGATGGAGGACTTCTTCTACGCCGGCGGCTTGCGCGCGCTCCTCGCCGAACTCGGCGAACTGATCGACGGCACGCAGATGACGGTCGCCGGCGCGACGCTCGGCGAGAGTATCGCGGGCGCGGAAATCTTCAACGACGACGTGATCCGCCGTCGCGGCAATCCGCTCGTGCCGAGCGACGGCCTTGCCGTGCTGACGGGCAACCTCGCGCCCGACGGCGCCGTCATCAAGCCGGCCGCGATGGAAGTGCATCTGCTCACGCATCGCGGACCGGCCATCGTGTTCAAGGACTACGCGGACATGGCCGCGCGCATCGACGATGAAGCGCTCGACGTCACCGCCGATTCCGTGATCGTGTTGCAGCACGCGGGGCCGGTCGGCGCGCCCGGCATGCCGGAGTGGGGCCAGTTGCCGATCCCGCAGAAGCTGCTGAAAGAGGGCGTGCGCGACATGGTGCGCATCTCGGATGCGCGCATGAGCGGCACGAGCTACGGCGCGTGCGTGCTGCACGTCGCGCCCGAGTCGTTCGTCGGCGGGCCGCTCGCGCTGGTGAAGGACGGCGACATCATCGAGCTGGACGTCCACGCGCGGCGCCTGCATCTCGATGTGAGCGAGGAGGAGCTGGCCGCGCGCAAGGAGACGTGGACGCCGCCGAAGCGTCACTTCGAGCGCGGCTTCGGCGTCATGCATCAGCTTCACGTGACGCAGGCGAACAAGGGCTGCGACTTCGATTTCCTTGAAGAGCCGGCCGCCGTGTCGCCGACGAACGACGAACCCGAGATCCACTGAACCCATCCACGGACGAAAGCCATGACATCCACCGATATCGCGGTAAGCGACGCCACGCTCGAACTGCTTCGCCACGTCAGCACCGCGACGCTCACGACGCAACTCTTCAAGCGCGGCTTGCGCAACGTGTTTCTGCAAGGCGTGGCGCCGCTGAAGAAGCCCGCGGCGGGCGCACCCAATCTCGTCGGTCCGGCGTTCACGTTGCGCAATATCCCGGCGCGCGAGGACCTCGATCATGTCGGCGTGTTCCAGGACCCCGATCATCCGCAGCGCAAGGCGGTGGAAAGCGCGCCGGCCGGCAGCGTGCTCGTGCAGGACTGTCGCGGCGACCGCTCGGTGGCATCGACGGGCTCGATCCTCACGATGCGTCTCAAGGTGCGCGGCGTCGCGGGCATGGTGTCGGACGGATGCGTGCGCGACAGCGGCACGATCGGGGACATCGGCTTGCCGCTCTTTTGCGCGGGCGCGAGCGCGCCGCTCAATCTGGCGAAGCATCATGCGGTCGATATGAACGTGCCGATCGCGTGCGGCGGCGTGGCGGTGTATCCGGGCGATATCGTCGTCGGGGATGTGGATGGCGTCGTGATCGTGCCTCGGCATCTCGCGGAGGAGGTCGCTCGCGATGCTACGGAGCAGGAGCTGATGGAGGCTTTCATCATCGAGCGGGTCGAAGGTGGGGCCGTGTTGCGCGGGACCTATCCGCCAAATGAGGACACGCTTGCGGCGTTTGTCGAGTGGAAGCGCGGTTGATTTGCGATGGTGTTGGTGTGGGCTTGTCGGTGCGCCGGATTTTGTGGTTTCCGCGCTTTTGTTCCATCGAAGCACAAGCACACCGACCGATCCCCAACGACGACAACGACGCCAGCCCGAGCGCCCCGCGCGACCATGCCTACACCCAAACCGCCCTCGCCGATCATCGCAACCTCCACGAAGCGCTCACGCGCCGCGCCGAAGGGCATTCGCATCACCGATGTCGCCGCCTCGGCGGGCGTCTCGCCCATCACAGTGTCGCGCGTGTTCAACGCACCGCAGACCGTCGCCCCCGACACGCTCCTGCGCGTGCGGCAGGCCGTGCAGGCCCTCGGCTACGTGCCGAATCGCCTGGCGGGCGGCTTGTCTTCGGCGAAGTCGCGCCTCATCGCGGCGATCGTGCCGACACTCGCGCATTCGCTCTTCTCCGAAACGGTGCAGGTCTTCAGCGATACGATGTCGCGCGCGGGCTATCAGGTGCTGCTCGGCCTCTCGGGTTACAACGACCAGGACGAGGACGAACTGCTCGACGCCGTACTGAGCCGCCGCCCCGAAGGCGTGTTGCTGACAGGCGTCGCTCACACCGCCACACTGCGCGAACGGCTCCGCAAGATAGACATTCCGATCGTCGAGACGTGGGACATGACCCGGCAGCCAATCGACATGCTGGTCGGCTTCTCGCACGAACGCGTCGGCGCTGCGGTGGCCGAGCGCTTCGTCGCGCGGGGCAGGCGACACCCGGCGCTCGTGTCGGCCAACGACGAATGCGCGCTCGCGCGGCGGCGCGGCTTCATCGAAACGCTCGCCGTTCATGGCATCCACGACGTGCCCGAAGTGCTCGTGCAGCCACCGAGTTCGGTCGCGCTCGGCCGCGATAGCCTGCCGCGCATCCTCACGCAAAGCGCCGACGTCGATGCCATCTTTTGCGGCTCGGATCTGCTCGCGCTGGGCGTCGTCTCGGAGGCGCGGAAGATGGGGCTTGCGGTGCCCGGGCGCATCGCGGTGTGCGGTTTCGGCGACCTGGCGTTCGCCGCGGACACGACGCCCGCGCTCACGACCGTGCGCGTCGACGGCAGACGCATCGGGGCGACGGCGGCGCGCTGCCTGATCGAACGACTCCGCGGCGCGCCCGGAACGCCGATGATCGACGTGGACTTCGAGTTGGTGGAACGCGCGACGCTCTGATCACGCCGTCGCCGTCTCTGCCACGGGACGCATGCGTTCGAGCGCGCTGCCGTCTTCGCGGAACAAGTGCACATGACGGATGCTGAAGCCCGCATTGAGCCGTTGTCCATCCACCGCGGTCGATTCGCCCGAACCCTTCACCTGAATCAGCAACTCGTTCGGCAGGCGCACATGCAGGAGCGTCTCGCCGCCCAGATGCTCGATCACCATCACTTCGCCGGTCAAACCGCTGTCGATGTCGCCACCGCCCGACTCGACGAAATGCTCGGGGCGAATGCCCAGCGTGAGCATTTCGCCGGCCGCGACCGCGTGCCCCGTGAACGGCAGCGTGAGCGGCGCACCGCCCGGCAACTCGATCGTCACGCCGGCGGCATCGGTGCGCAGCACGCGCACGTCGATGAAGTTCATCTTCGGCGAGCCGATGAAGCCCGCGACGAAACGGTTGCGCGGCGTGCGATACAACTCGAGCGGCGAGCCGATTTGCTCGACCTTGCCGTGATTCAGCACGACGATGCGATCGGCCATCGTCATGGCCTCGGTCTGATCGTGCGTCACATAGATCATCGTGGCGTTGAGCTGCTTGTGCAGCTTGATGAGCTCGAGACGCATCTGCACGCGCAACGCGGCATCGAGATTCGACAACGGTTCGTCGAAGAGAAAGACTTTCGGTTCGCGCACGATCGAACGGCCGATCGCCACGCGTTGCCGCTGGCCGCCCGACAGCGCGCGCGGACGGCGCTCGAGCAATTGCCCGATCTGCAGGATCTGCGCGGCCCGCTCGACGCGCTGCTTGATCTGCGCTTCGGGCAGCTTGAGCATGCGCAGCCCGAATGCGATGTTCTCGTACACCGACATATGCGGGTAGAGCGCATACGACTGAAACACCATCGCGACGCCGCGCTGCGATGGTTCGAGGTCCGTGACATCTTCGCCGCCTATCAGGATTTGCCCTGAATCGCATTCTTCCAGCCCGGCGATGGTGCGCAGCAGCGTGGACTTCCCGCAGCCCGACGGTCCCACGAAAACCATGAACTCCCGGTCGACGATTTCGATGTCGACATCCTTCAGCACTTCGGTGCCTGCAAAGGCCTTGCGGATTTGCTGCAAATGGACTGCGCTCATGCATGTCTCCTGCAAAGGGTCCTGCGTGTGACACGCGCGGACTCCGTTGACGGTCGCGCGGCGCATGCAAGGGAACGGTGGTTCCCGCAGCGCAGCATCGAATGCCTTGCGATTTTGTTCTTGACAACGTGTTCGAGCCAAAATATACAATTGTAAAACCGGAATTACAAGTGAAACGGAGCAGGCAGGATACGACGAACCCCCAGAGCAGCCGCACCGGCAATGACGCAGCGCGAACGCATTCACAGCTCAAGAATAATCAAGGAGACAGGCATGAAGAAGCGCTTTACGCCCCGCTTGGGCCTTATCAGACAGGCCACCGCCGTGATGTTCGTGACGGCGACCGCATCGCTACTCGCCGCATCGAACGCCCATGCGTGGACGCTCAAGGAAGCGGCCGAGCCGTATTCGGGCACGACCATCAAGGCCGTCTTCCTCGACCGGCCGGGCTACAAGGCGGCGCAGAAGCTGATCCCGCAGTTCGAGAAGGAAACGGGGATCAAGGTGCGCTGGGAAGTGATCCCGTACGAAAACACGCGCGAGAAGGAAGTGCTCAACTTCGTTGGCGGAGGCGATCAGGACATCGTGCTCGTCGACGTGGTGTGGATCGGCGAATTCGCGAGCAACAAGTGGCTCGTGCCGATCAAGAAGTTCACCGACGACCCAAAGCTCGCCGATCCGAAGCTCAATCTGCCAGGCTTCTTTCCGATCCTGCTCGATTCGTTCGGTACCTGGGACAAGACCACCTACGGCCTGCCGTTCGATAACTACTCGGGCCTGATGTTCTACAACAAGTGCATGCTGAAGGACGCGGGCTTCAACGAGCCGCCGAAGACGTGGGACGACCTGCTCAACACGTATGCGCCCAAACTCACGAAGCCGGACAAGAACCAGTTTGCGTTCGCGCTGCAATCGCGGCGCGGCGAGACGCAATCTGCTGACAGCTTCATGCGCGTGCTGTGGCCGAACGGCGGGTCGCTGCTCGATGCGAAGTTCAAGTCGAACCTGATGTCGCCGCAATCGCAGGCGGGGCTCGAATACCGGCAGAAGCTGATGAAGTTCATGCCGCCTGGCATCGTCGACTTCGATCACGCGGAAGCCGTGAACGCGCTCGCGCAAGGGCAGGTCGCGATGATCACCGAATGGTCGGCGTTCTATCCGACGCTCACCGATCCGAGCAAGTCGAAGATCGGCGACTGTCTTGCGATCACGACGGAACCGAAGGGATCGGCAGGCCTCAAGCCTGCGCTCGGCGGCTTCTCGCTCGCGGTCAACGCGAAGTCGAATGCGAAGAAGCAGGCGGCGTCGTGGCTCTTCATCCAGTGGATCACGTCCGAAGAAATGGCGAAGCCGTATCTCGAAGCAGGCGGCGTGAGCGCGCGCACGGCGGTCTATCAGGACAAGGCGGTGCAGGACAAGTATCCGTTCGTGAAGCCGATGGTCGAATCGTGGCAGGGCGGTGTGCCGGATTATCGTCCGCGCTTCCCGGAATGGCCGGCGGTGTCGGAAGTGATCGGCGAGTGGGGCAGCAAGATGATGCTCGGTCAGGTGACGGTCAAGGAAGGCGCGCAGACGATCGGCACCAAGACCGAGGAAATCCTCAAGAAAGCGGGCTACTACGACGGCAAGAAGCCATTGCTGAAGTAAGCCGCAGGGGATAGTTAGCAATGCAACCAGGAGGCGATTCGATGGCGAACAGCACTGCTCGGCCCGTAACGGTGGCAAAGCCAAGACGGCACCGTGCGCGGAGATTCGGGATACTGCCGCGTTCGCCCGCCTTCTGGTTTCTGATCCCGGCGATTTTCGCGCTCGCCGTGATCGGCATCTATCCGCTTTTGCTTGCGCTCTACAACTCGTTTCATCAGTACAAGCTCGCGGACCTCGCCTCGGGCACGCCGTTCGTCGGCGTGGACAACTACGCGGCGACGCTGACCGATCCGTCCTTCTGGGGCGCGCTCGGACGCACCGCGCTTTTCTTGTGCCTCACCCTGCCCATCGAAGTCGCATTGGGGCTCTTCGCCGCGCTGATGCTGCATCGCACGGCCCTGCCGTGGATGCGCGCGGCGGCGCGCGTGAGCCTCGTGATTCCGATGGCGACCACTTACGCCGTGGTCGGCCTGATCGGGCGGCTGATCTTCAATCGCCAGTTCGGCGTCGCGAACTATCTGACGGGTTTTTTGGGCATACCGCCGCAGGACTGGCTCGCCGATCCGACGCTCGCCTTCGTCTCCGTGATGATCATGGACATCTGGCAATGGACGCCGTTTTGCGCGCTCATCATGCTCGCGGGCCTCGCGATGGTGCCGAAGGAAGCGGAGGAGGCGGCGCGCCTCGAAACGCCGAAGTGGAGCAAGATTCTCTGGCATCTGCAAAGGCCGTATCTGCTGCCGGGCCTCACGGCGATCCTGATCCTGCGTTCCGCCGACATGCTCAAGATGTTCGACGCGGTCTTCACGATGACGCGTGGCGGTCCCGGCACCGCAACCGAATTCATCAGCATCTATATCCAGCGCGTCGGCTTCCGTCTCTTCGATCAGGGCATGGCGTCCGCGCAGGCGGTGCTGCTGCTGATCCTGACGATCGTGTTGTCGCGTCTTTACATTCGCTTCGTGTACCGGGAGGCCGCGTGAGTACAGCACCGATGAACGCTTCGAACGGCGGCGCGAGCAAGCGCGCGAAACGGGCGCGCGCGGCGCGGCGCCGCACGACCGGATGGCACTTCGTGGGCCTCCTCGTCGTGTTCCTCTCGTCGGTGTTTCCGTTCTACTGGATGGTCACGACGAGCCTGAAGAGCCAGTCCGATGCGCTCGCGTATCCCCCGGTGTGGCTCTTCAAGCCGACGCTCTCGCATTACTCGGCGGCGCTCTTCACGCACGAAGTGGGCGGCAGCCTGCTGAATTCGCTCATCATCGCGAGCAGCACGACGGTGCTCGCGATCCTGCTCGGCACGCCCGCCGCCTATGCGCTCGCACGCTACGAGTTTCGCGGCAAGGAAGACCTGTGGTTCTGGTTCATCTCCAACCGCATGGTGAGTCCGGTCGTGCTGGCGGTGCCGTTCTTCCTGATCGCAACGAAGCTCGATCTCGTCGATACGCATATCGTGCTGATCCTGCTCTACCTGACGTTCTCGCTGCCGATCGTCGTATGGATCTGCACCGATCAGTTCCGCAACATCCCGGTCGAACTCGACGAAGCCGCGCGGCTCGACGGCGCATCGCCGTGGCGCGTGTTCTGGCGCATCAATCTGCCGCTCGCGATGCCGGGCATCGTCGTGTCCGCGATCTTCGCGTTCATCTTTTCCTGGAACGACCTGCTGTATGCGCTCGTGCTCACGCGCACCGATGCGATCACGTCGCCGGTGGCGGCCACGAGCTACATGAGCGGCTACGAATTGCCCTGGGGCGAAATCATGGCAACCGGCACGCTGATCGTGCTGCCGATGGTGGTGTTCGCTCTGGCCGTATCCGGGCGCCTCGTGCAGGGTCTGACCATGGGCGCGGTGAAGTAGCACCTTGCATTAGACTCGGCGGTTTTTCATCGACACCACAACACACATGAGCAAGACAGCACCGCCCGTCGTCATCGCCGAAACCGACGAATCGAGCGCCGCGGAGAGGGAATTGCAGGCGCGCGTCGCGTGGCATTACTACATCGGCAACCTGACGCAGCAGGAGATCGCGCAGCGCATCGGCAGCAACCGCGTGCGCGTGAATCGCCTGCTTGCGGCAAGCCGGGACTCGGGTCTCGTGCAGATCACGATCAACAGCCGCATCGCGCCGTGCGTTGCGCTCGAAGAGGCGATCGTCAAGCGCTTCGGCCTCGAAGACGCGGTCGTGGTGCCGAGCGGCGCGAATCCGCAGGCGAACATGGCGGCGCTCGGCATCGGCGCGGCCACGTGGTTTTCGAAGCAGATAGTTGCAGGGCAAACCATCGGCCTTGGATGGGGACGGACGATTCGCGCGGTACTGAGCGCAATGCCGCAGCGCAACTATCCGCTGGTGTCGGCGGTGTCGCTGCAGGGCGGCCTCGCGCATTGCCCGAGCATCAACACGTTCGATATCGTCTCCGACTTCGTGAACATCTGCCGCGCGAACGGCTTCATCTTTGCCGCGCCGATCTACGTCAGCAGCCAGAAGGCGCGCGACATGATCCTGCAGGAAGACACCGTGCGCGAAACCTACGAGCTTGCCCGCAGCGCCGATCTCGCGCTGCTGACCTGCGGCGACCTGACTGAGTCGCTCGTTGTGACTTACGGCATCGATACGCCCGATCAGGTGCGCGCGCTGCAAAAGGCGGGTGCGGTCGGCGATCTGCTCGGCCACTTCATGGATGCCGATGGCGAACTGATCGATCATCCGCTGAACCGGCGCACCATCGCGATCACGCTCGACGACCTGCGCAAGATCAAGCGTGTCGTGCTCGTGAGCGGCGGTGCGAAGAAGTTTCATGTGACACGCGCGGCGTTGCGCGGACGCTATCCGTCGGTGCTCGTCACCGACGAGGACACCGCGCGCCGCCTGTGCGAAGAACCATAGACCACCATGACGACGACCATCGACAGGAACCAGGAATTCGCCGGCAAGACCGTGCTCGTGACGGGCGCGGGCAAGGGCATCGGTCATGCGACCGCACTTTTGATGGCCGAGCGCGGCGCGCGTGTGTTCGCGCTGAGCCGCTCGGCGTCGGACCTCGCCGCACTGAAGGACGCGATCGGCTGCGAGACGCGAAGCGTCGATCTCGCCGATGCGAACGCCGCACGTGAAGCGGCGCGGCTGGCGCAGCCGGTCGATCTGCTCGTGAACTGCGCGGGCATCGCGGAACTCGCGCCGTTCGTCGACATGTCCGTCGATGCCTTTGACATCACGATGGCCGTCAACGTGCGCGCCGCGATGATCGTCGCGCAGGCGTGTGCGCGCAGCATGATCGAGCGCGGCGTCGCGGGATCGATCGTCAACGTGTCGAGTCTTTCGGCGACGGTCGGTCTGCCGCTGCACGCGGCGTACTGCGCTTCGAAGGGCGCCCTCGACGCGATGACGCGTGTGATGGCCGTCGAACTCGGGCCGCATGGCATTCGCGTGAACACTGTGAACCCTGTCGTCACGATGACGCCGATGGCCGAGAAAGCGTGGAGCGATCCCGCCAAGTCCGGGCCGATGCTCGCGCGCGTTCCATTGCGGCGTTTCGTGCAGCCGCTGGAAGTGGCACGCACGATCGCCTATTTGCTCGGCGACGATTCGAGCATGGTCAACGGCGTGAGCCTCGCCGTCGACGGCGGTTTCCAGGCAGGATGAACGCACGAACGGACGCAGCAACGAACCTCACGTCACTCACCACAACGAGAGCACCATGAGCGCAACGAAAGACACATCGACGCAGATGACGGCCATCGTCTGCCGTGCCCCGAAGGACTACCGCGTCGAACGCGTCGAGCGTCCGCGGCCCGGGCGCAATGAACTCGTGATCCGCATCGCCGCGTGCGGCATTTGCGCCAGCGACTGCAAGTGCTGGTCGGGCGCAAAGATGTTCTGGGGCGGACCGAACCCGTGGGTGAAGGCGCCCGTCATTCCGGGGCACGAGTTCTTCGGCTATGTCGAGGAACTCGGCGAGAGCGCGGCCGAGCACTTCGGCGTGAACGTCGGCGAGCGCGTGATCGCCGAGCAGATCGTGCCTTGCGGCAAGTGCCGCTATTGCAAGTCGGGCAGCTACTGGATGTGCGAGGTGCATAACATCTTCGGCTTTCAGCGCGAAGTGGCCGATGGCGGCATGGCCGAATACATGCGCTTTCCGCCGACGGCGATCGTCCACAAGATTCCCGACGGCATCTCCATCGAAGACGCCGCGATCATCGAGCCGCTCGCCTGCGCGATCCACACGGTCAATCGCGGCGACATCCAGCTCGACGACGTCGTTGTGATCGCGGGCGCGGGGCCGCTCGGCTTGATGATGACGCAGGTCGCGCATCTGAAGACGCCGAAGAAGCTCGTCGTGATCGATCTCGTTGAGGAGCGCCTCGCACTCGCGCGCGAGTACGGCGCGGACGTCACGATCAATCCGAAGAACGACGACGCGCTCGCCATCGTCAAGTCGCTGACCGATCAATACGGCTGCGACGTGTATATCGAAACGACGGGCGTGCCGGTGGGCGTATCGCAAGGGCTCGATCTCATCAGGAAGCTCGGGCGCTTCGTGGAGTTTTCCGTGTTCGGCGCGGATGCGACCGTCGACTGGTCGATCATCGGCGACCGCAAGGAACTGGATGTGCGCGGCGCGCATCTGGGGCCTTACTGCTATCCGATCGCGATCGATCTGCTCGCACGCGGGCTCGTGACGTCGAAGGGAATCGTGACGCACGGATTCACGCTGGAAGAATGGGACGAAGCGATCAAGGTCGCCGATTCGCTCGATTCGATCAAGGTTCTGCTCAAGCCCCGACACGGTTGAGGACGCGTCCGCCGCTCGTCGGAAGGTTCGCGAGCGCAAGCATGCAAACCGGATGCCCATCGCCGGGCATTCGGTCCCTTTAAGCGCAGACCCTTGCACCGTCCCCTCCATTCAGGTTTTTTCGGCAACGGACGTTAACCCCTCCATGCCGTGGCTTTGTGCGGGTTTCGCCAAGCCATCAGTGAAACCCTGTTGGAGAACGTGCGTGAGAGTGAAGATCAGATCACGCCTGAGCAGTCGGACGAACCGGGGCGCCGGGAGCGCCTCTTCTGCGGATGGCGCGTCGCCCCGCAATCAGTTGTTCCTGTCGTTTTTTCTCGCGCGCTACGCAAGGCGCCGAGCGTTACCGTTCGCGTCGTTCGCCATCGTCGCCGGCGCGGCGTTCGGCGCCGCGACGCTCGTGTTCCTGACCGGCCTCATCGCGTTCGAAACGTTCGCTGTGACACGCGCCGTGGCCGCGGCCATCGCGGGAGCCGGCGCCTTCGCGGTCGCGCATCGCAAGCTCGCCGCCGACCACGCCGAGCGCCGCGCCGCGCTCGCACTGAGCGGCGGACTGCTCGACGCGAATCGCGAATGCCTGAAACTGCTGGACACCGACGGCCGCATGCTGCGCATCACCGAATTCGGCGCGGACCTCATGAACGCCGCGTCGCCGGATCAGCTCGCCGGCGCCGACTGGCTCGGCTTCTGGAGCGGCGCGGACCGCACCGCCGCCGATGCCGCGTGGTCCGGTGCGCTCGCGGGCGAGCGCACGTCCTTCACCGGACAATGCGCGACCACGACCGGCCGCCCGAAGTGGTGGGACTCGCGCCTGATCCCGCTCGCGGACGACGACGGCCGGGTGACGGCGATGCTGTGCGCGTCGACCGATGTCTCCGAACAGAACGAATTGCTGGCGAAACTGCGCCGCAAGGACCAGTTGATGTCGGAGATGGAAGCGCATGTGCGGCTCGTGTTCTACTCGTACAGCGCCGATTTCCAGTTCTTCCACTACGTGAGCGCAGGCATCGAGGCGGTGTTCGGCATTGCGCCGAGCGTGCTGATGCAACGCCCGTCCGCGTGGCTCGATCTCGTCCTGCCCGAAGACGTGGAGCCGCTGCTCGCGGAGATGCGCCGCGTCGTCGAGGAATCGAGCGAAGGCCGCTTCCAGTACCGCATCCGCCGCACCGACGGCTGCGTGCGCTGGATTCGCAGCACCGCGTATCCGGTGCGCGACGAGACGGGCGCGGTCGCGCGGATCGTCGGCATCAGCGAGGACGTGACCGCCGAGCAGGAGCGTATCGCGGCGCTCGACCGGCTCGCCTATTCCGATTCGCTGACGGGGCTCGCCAACCGTGGCGCGCTCGTGCGCCAGATCGAGGCGCGCTGCGCGAAAGCCGCGCCGTTCGGGCTGATGTTCATCGACCTCGACCGCTTCAAGGTGCTCAACGATACGCTCGGCCATACCGCCGCCGACCGTCTGCTGAAGGATATTGGTCGCGTGATCCAGGCCGCGCTGCCGCCGGACGCCTATGTCGCGCGACTCGGCGGCGACGAATTCGCGGTGCTGGCCGGCAGCACCGCCGACAAGGCGCAACTCGCGTCGCTCGCGCAGACGCTGCTCGACGTGTTGTCGAGCAGCGGCCGCAACGATCACGCGGGCGCGTTCGTAACGGCGTCGATCGGCATCTCGCTCTATCCGGAGCACGGGCTCGATCACGAGGCGCTCCTGACGAGCGCGGACATCGCGATGTACGCGGCGAAGAAAGCGGGACGCAACGGCTTTCGCTTCGCGGACAAGGATGCGACCGGCACGATCGAAGATTTCGAGCTGGAGCGCGATTTGCCGATGGCGCTCGCTTCGGGCGAGTTCCTGCTGCATTACCAGGGCATTCACGAGCCGGGCGCGCTGTCGATGACGAGCGTCGAAGCGTTGATCCGCTGGATGCATCCTTCGCGCGGACTGATCGCGCCGGCCGTCTTCATTCCGATTCTCGAAGAGAGCGGTTTTATCGTCGACGTGGGTGCGTGGGTGGTCGATCGCGCGCTCGGTCAGCTTGCCGAGTGGCGCAAGAACGGGGCGAGCGAACTGTGCATGTCGGTGAACGTGTCGGCGCGGCAACTGCGGGGCGATGCCATCGTGAATGTCGTCGACCGCGCGTTGCGCAAGCACGGCCTGCCGCCGCGCAGCCTTGAAATCGAACTGACCGAAAGCGCGCTGCTGGAAAATCCGGAACTCGCGCAGCAGACGCTTACCGCGCTCAAGCGCCTGGGCGTGCGCATCGCCATCGACGATTTCGGCACCGGTTATTCGAGCCTGCGCTATCTCGCCGACATTGCGCCGGACACCGTGAAGATCGACCGGTCGTTCACCGCGAAACTTGCGCTCGACGCCGCGACGCGAACCATCGTGCGCGGCATCATCGACATGTCGCACGACCTGGGGATCATGGTGACCGCCGAGGGCGTGGAGGAGCAGCAGCAGCTCGACATCCTGCGCGTGGCGCAGTGCGACTTCGTGCAGGGCTACCACTTGAGCCGGCCGGTCGCGCCGTTGGTGCTCGATTTTGGCGGCATCGAGCAGGCGAGCGCCGCGTGAGCCGACGCTCGCACGCGACGGACTAAAGCTGATCGATCACCGCATCGACCAGTTCGCGCGCATCGCGAAACGAGCCGGTCGCGGCGGCGAGCGCGGAGAGCCGGTTGTCGACCAGAAGCGACGCCAGTCCATGAATCTGTCCCCACGCCGCCGTCATCTTGATCGCCTGCGCGGCGTTCAGTGCGCCGAAGGCCCGCGTGCCGGTCTGCGGCTCCTTCGGCGCGATGTCGAAAACGCCCGCGAGCCCGCGCGCCGAGGTCCGCCGCGCCTCGACGAGCGACGGACGATCCGGGTCGAGCAACTCGTTGCGCGACATCAGGCGGAAGAGGTCCGGGTTCGCGACCGCGAATTCGATATAGCCGCGCGCGATCGCCTTGCCTCGCTCGACGCCGCCCGCAGCCGCCGCCTTTGTTGCCATCGTCGCCGCGAGCCGAAGGTGTCCGCTCGCGGCGAGTTCGCTCAGGACGCCCGCCGTATCGCCGAAATGGTGCTGCGGCGCCGTGTGCGAGACGCCCGCCTCGCGCGCGATCGCACGCAAGGTGAGGCCCTTGAGGCCGTCGCGCTGAAGGACCGTCTCCGCGGCGCGCAGCAACGCGTCGGGCAGCGAGCCGTGGTGGTAGGGATGCTTGGCGGCATCGCTTGAACTCGATGTTTTCTGCATAGGAATCGCGGGCGCTGTTCCGATCTATTTTTACAATGGAAAGATATCTTGACGCAGCGAGTCGTCGAAGTCAAAATCTTTCCAATGTAAAGATTTATCCGATGCAGAAGTTCTGGCGATTTCACTCACTCACACCGCGGCGGCGAACCTCCGCGATTACGGAGAAACAGTCATGTCATTCGATGCAATCTTGAGCGGTACACCGGTCTGGGTCTGGGCGCTGCTGGCTTTCCTCGTTTCGCGCGGCGTGAAAGCGCTCAAGGGCGGCACCGTGCCGCTATCCAAACTGGCGATCGTGCCCGTCGTGTTTGCCGGCTGGGGCATCCTGCATCTGGTTCGCGAATCCGGTGCGAGCTGGCACGCGGGCCTCGGCTGGATCGTGGGCGCGGCGCTCGGCGTGTGTGGCGGCGTCGTGCTGGCGCGTGCGAGCGGCATGAGCGTCGATCGCGAAAAGGGAACCGTGACGCTGCCAGGTTCGGCGGTGCCGCTCATCGTGATGCTCGGAACGTTCGCCTCGAAGTTCTGGCTCGGCTTCGAACTGGCGACGACACCCGCCGATTCCGCTTCGATCTATGTCCTGTTCGACGCCGCCGTCTCAGGCGTGGCGGCGGGAATTTTCGCGGGACGGTTCCTGATCTACTGGCTGGGGTTCAAGTCGACGACCGCGCCGTTCGATGCTTTGGGAAACCGCATCTGAGTCGAAATCGCAACTAACGGTCGAGCGCCGCCGCGTCTTTCAACTGCAAGCGCGACGATGAACCATCAGAGCGAGTCAACAAGACGAGGGGCGCGTCCGAAAAAAGACGCGCGACCCGCGTTGTCGGTTAACTTACCCGGCCAGTTTCATCGCCAGCTCGGCGACGTGCTTGCCCTGATACCGCGCGATGTCGAGTTCGTTCTGCGACGGCTGCCGCTTCCCGTCACTGCCCGCAAGCGTCGTCGCGCCATACGGCGTCCCGCCGGTGATTTCATTCATGTTGGTCAAACCCGCGCACGCGTAAGGCACGCCGACCACCACCATCCCCTGATGAAAGAGCGTCGAGTGAAACGACGTGATGGTGGTTTCCTGACCGCCGTGCTGCGTCCCCGTCGAAGCGAACACGCTGCCGATCTTGCCCACCAGCGCGCCCTTTACCCACAGGCCGCCCGTCTGGTCGAGGAACGTGCGCATCTGGCCGGCCATGTTGCCGAAGCGCGTCGGCGTGCCGAACAGGATCGCGTCGTAATTCGCGAGTTCGTCCGGCGTCGCGACCGGCGCCTTCTGGTCGAGCTTGGCGCCGAACTTGGCGGCCTGGTCGGCCGGGATCGTTTCGGGCACCCGCTTGATCGTCACCTCGGCACCCGCGACCGAGCGCGCGCCTTCGGCTACCGCCTCCGCCATCGTTTCGATGTGGCCGTACATCGAGTAATAGAGAACGAGCACTTTAGCCATGATGTTCCTCAGTGATGTGAGCGCAGAACGCGAACGCACAGCGCCGCACGGCGCGACACCATCGGTGCCTGGTCATGCGGCCTGGCGGTTCGTTTGGAGTGTTTTTACTGCTCGAGGTTCGCGTGAAAGAGGCGTCCCCAGTTGTAGTCGATGGCTTCCGGCATCAGACGGTAGACGCCCGCGCCCGGCGTGAAGGTGAGTTCGCCGAAGAGGATGCGGTCGTCGGGCGCGTAGAGATCGACGCGCACGTACTCGAAGTTTCGCGCGAGCTTGCCGGCGATATCGAGCATCTCGTCGAGGTTCTTCGGCGGCGGCGCGGCCACTTCGCTGCGCGGATAGTGCCCGATGGAAATGTCGAGATGATTCCACTCGGCGTCATAGAAATCGCCACGCGGATGCGGGGTGAACCGATCCGAAATGACGAGCGTATAGAAGGTCGTTTTGCCGGCGGCATCGTTGAAGCAATGCACTTTCATGTCGGGCGGAACGTCGCCGCTCGAATCGAGCAGGAGTTCCTCGAAGAACACCCTCGGCGTGATACTGCGGTAATGCCGTTCGCGCGCAATCCGGTAGAAGTCGGTCTGCAGCCATTTCGTCGCGAGCTCATTCAGTTCGGCAAACGAAGTTTCCGACTTGTGTTTCACGATCTTCACGAATCCGCTGCCGTGATTCGCTTTCATCACGAACGAATCGGGTAACGAATCGAATGTGTCTTTCGTGAATTGATCGATGGTCGAAATGAGCGGAATCAGATGTTCATTGCCGATCGAACGCGCGACGTAATCGCGCACCGCGAGCTTGTCGGTGAGTTCCACGTAGCGCGGATCGGGATGGAGACACCGGTGTAGGATCTTTTCGTTGAACGTCGCGGGCGTTCTCAGATTGGGAAAGCGGCCTATCTTCTGGCGATGAGAGATGCTTAGAAAGAGACTGTCCGGCAACCATTCCTTGGCGTTGACCTTCAGCCTGTTGAGCAACGACATCGTTGTTCTCCTGTCCCATGCAATGTTGCTGGGCCGGCAAAAAAGGATGCCGGCGCTTCGTTCTGTCGAAGAATCTTTCTTGCGACGGCCGCGCGTTTTGTCCGAAGATTCGAAGTCAATGTCCTGGACCTCGATGCGCGGTGCGTCGTCTTGCTTCCAGCCACTGGTTAGCCCGAATCCTCGCACACGAAGCGAAATCGGACTAGCCGGAATTCGACCTATATCTTCTCCTCCATTAGTCGGAGTTCAAAACGGATGAATACCGGAACAATAATCGTCTGATTGAAAGGGAAATGTTTGTTAATCCGGCGGATTCACCGCAAACCTAACGATATATAACCGGGCATTTGCTCAGAGAGGCCTGCCGCACAATGCGGTCACTTATTCGATTCGCTCACGCGAATGGAAGCGCATATTGCGCTGCATGAAGAATCGCCTGAAGATTCTGTCGCCGACCGTCTCGCGGCACTCGATGCGCCGGATCGCCTGCGAAATCGCCAGATCCTTCGCGAGCCGGTGGTCGCCCGAGAAGTGCGCCATCACGCGCTCTTTCAGGTTGATGCTCTTGCCGACATAGAGCGGCAGGTCGTCCTCGCCATGAAAGACATAGACGCCTGCGGTCGCCGGCAACGCGTCGAGCGCGCTTTCGGGCAGCGCGGCGGGCAACGCGGCGCGGCGAATCAGCGTTTTGATCGCGGCATCGACGAGATCCTGGGAATACAGCTCGTGGATCTTCTGCCAGAATTGCCAGAGCAGATCGGCGTCCGCGAGCGCGCGATGCCGGCCTTCGGGCGCGAGGCCGAAGCGCGCGATCAGCGAATCGAGTCCGTGGCGTTGCACCGAAGGAAAGAGCGCGCGTGACAGCCGCACGGTGCACAGCACGTCGGCGCGAAAGGCGAGGCCCGCGCGCCGGAATTCGTTCTTCAGGAAACCGTAGTCGAAGCGCGCGTTGTGCGCGACGAAGAGCTTGCCGGCAAGGCGTTCGATCAGCGCCTCGGCCAGCGACGCGAACGTCGGCTGGCCGAGCAACATCGCGTCGCTGATGCCCGTGAGCTTCTCGATGAAGGGCGGCACCGGCGTGCCGGGATCGACGAGCACGCTCCAGCGCTCGACGCCCGCGCGGCTCACCTCCACCACGCCGATTTCGGTGATGCGGTCGGTGGTTGCGTTGCCGCCGGTCGTCTCCAGATCGACGAACACGATCGGTCGCGCGAGCGAATCGAGCAGGGCGTCGGCGAGGGTGTCGGAGGGAAGCATGGGCGGGCGCAGAATGAACGCCGATTTTAGCGCTTCTCCACTTCGACCGCCTTCGCGTAGCCCGTCAGTTCGAGATAGCCGCGCCCCGCGCCCTGCGCGTTCTGCCCGATTCCGTTCAGCGTTACCGCGCCTTCCCAGTACAGCGCGCCGGTGGAATCGCGCGAATCGAGTTCCTGATCGTCGATGAGCGGGGTGAGGCGCCATTGCCACGGCCCCGCGCGCACGGTCATCGCGACCGGATAAGTCGTGTCCGTGCGCGGCGAGCGCCACTGACGCTGCGGCGTGAAATCGACGTCGCCCGGGCCGTACTGCGTCGTGCGGCCATCGCGCTCGCGCAGCGCGGCGTGCGCCCAGACCGCGCGGCCGTCGCGCCCGCGCACCTTGAACGCCATGAGCGCGGCGCCGTCCGCGAGATTCGCGCCGAGCCAGTCCCAGCCCGACGCGTCGTCGGACAGGAGCGTGCTCGACCATTCGTGATCGAGCCACGCGCTGCCCGTCACGTGGACGGTCGCGCCTTTGGCCGCATCCGACGCCGCCGGCCGCGTCACGCTGCCGCTTACCTGCAAATGCGGCTCGCTGTAGTAATAGCTCGCCTGCTCCGGCCGCGGTCCCTTCTGCGAATAGCCGCGCTCGCCCTGGATCAGCGGCGCCTGCGTCGGCGCGAGCGTCAGATGCAGCGCGAAGCCGGCCGCGTCGATGTTCACCGCGTAGCGGCCGTCCGTGCCGCGCAGCATCGTCCAGGTTTCGAGCTTGACGTCGGTGTTGCCGGTTCTGGCCCACGCGAGGCCGAGACCCTCGCGCGCGATCTTCTGGTCGTGCACGAGCCGGCCGTAGGCGGGATCGCTCAGCGCGACATGCGCGATGACGAGCTGCGCCGGCGCGAACGCGCTCGGGTTCGCCGCGCCCTTGCCCGTCTTCGAGCGGAAGAAGGTGATCTGAAAGCCGAGCGGCCGGCGATCCGGCGTGTCGAGCCAGCCGGTCGCGTACCACCATTCGGTGCGAAAGGCGGGATGCGCGCCGGTGTCGCGCGGATAGTCGATCGCGCTTCCCGGCACGACGGGCGCGAAGTCGGCACCGACGGCGGCAAGCGGCAGCGTCATCGACAAAGCCAGGAGCCAGCGCCGCATCACCAGTCCTCCCTGACCGCGCGCACGGCATCGACGGAGACGGCACGGCGCCCCGCGAAAAGCGCCGTCATGCACGACGACACCAGCATCACGCCGCCGATCACGCCGATCAGCGCCCACGGCACATGCAGCGACATGCTCCAGTGAAAGGACTGCGGATTCACGACGAACACGAGAATCAGGCTGATCGCGAAGCCGAGCACGCAACCCATCGCGATGCCGAGCGCGGTCAGCAAACCGCCTTCCGCCGCGAGGATCGCGAGAATCTGGCGGCGCGTCACGCCGACGTGCCGCAGCATGCCGAATTCGCGCGAACGCGCGAGCGTCTGCATGGAGAAGGTCGCCGCGACCCCGAACAGCCCGATCACGATGGCGACCGCTTCGAGCAGATAGGTGACGGCGAAACTGCGGTCGAAGATGGTCAGCGTGCGCGCGCGGATCTCGCCCGGTTGCGAGAATTCGAGCGCGCCGGCGAAGGGCAGCGCGCGCATCGCGTCGATGGCAGCCGTGGGCTGTGTGCCCGCGGCGAGCGTGATCGCGGCGTCGGTGGCGGTCGTGTCGCGGGTGAGGCGCCGATAGTCGTCGATGCGCATTTGCAGCGCGCCCGTCTGCCGCACGTAATCGCGCCAGATGCCCGCCACGATCAGACTTCGCATCTCGCCGCCGAGCGGCAGGCGCACGCGCTCGCCGACGCGATAGCCGTACAGATC
Source organism: Caballeronia sp. LZ024 (assembly GCF_031451455.1). Lineage (NCBI taxonomy): Bacteria > Pseudomonadati > Pseudomonadota > Betaproteobacteria > Burkholderiales > Burkholderiaceae > Caballeronia > Caballeronia sp. LZ024. Next base: position 180,583 of record NZ_JARUXL010000003.1, read on the forward strand.
GACCATCGCCTCCGATGCCCACACGGGCGTGTCGCCGCTCGTCCAGTCGCGCGGCGACAGCGTGGCGCCCGTGAGCTGCATGGCCGCGCCGGGATCGGCGGGATCGATCTCGCGGGCGAGCAGCGCGACGGGCGGCCGCGACGCATCGAGCGTCACGCGCGACGTGCGCGCGAACGCCGCGTGTTTCACACCGCGAACGGCGGCAAGCTGCGCCTGCTGGCCGGGCGCGAGGCCGCCGGTGTCGCCGCTCGCCGCGACGCGCACGTAGAGATCGGCGGCGAGCAGATGCGCGAGCCAGTCCTCGACCGAATTGCGAAAGCTCGCCACCATGATCGCCATCGCGACGATCAGCGTGAAGCTCGACAGCACGCCGCCCATCGCGATCGACGCCTGTCCGGGCGCGTTGGCGAGGCGCGCGAGCGCGAGCGTCGCGACGGCGCCGGAGCGCCGCCGGGCGCGCCACCGTTCGAGCGCGCGAAAGACGAGCGCCGTGAGGCGCGGCATCAGCGCGATTCCGCCGACGAGCAAAAGCGCGACGGCCGCATAGCCGGCGACGGGCGCATCGAAGACGGGCGGCGCCTGCGTCAGCGCCGCGCCCGCCGCGAGGCACACGAGCGCGGGCCAGGGCGTCGCGAGCGGCGTAAGCGCGGCTTCTTCGCTGCCGGCTTTCAGCGCGGGCGCGGGACGGGCGCGCGCCGCTTCGAGCGCGGGAATCAGCGTGCCGGCGAGCGCCACGCCAATCCCGAGCGCGAGAAACACGAGGCTCGCGAGCGGCTCGAACTCGACGCGCGGTTCCACGCCCGGAAAATAGCCGCCGCCGAGGTCGCTGCCGAAAAAGCGCAGCGCGAGTGCCGCGACCGCGTAGCCGAGCGCGATCCCGAGCACCGCGCCCGCGACGCCGAGGAGCGCGCCTTCGAGCATGATCTGCCGCACGAGCAGCGCGCGCGTCATGCCGAGCACGCGCAGCATCGCGAACTGCGCACGGCGCCGCACGACGCCCGCCGCCTGCGTCGAGAAGACGAGGAACGCGCCGGTAAAGAGCGCGACCAGCGCGAGCACGTTCATGTTGATGCGGTACGCGCGCGATAGCCGGTCGGTGCGGCTTTCGACGTCGCGCGTCTCGCCGACGACGAAGCCCGCGCCCAGTTCGTCCTGGAGCGCGCGCCGGAACGCTTCCCGGTCGACGCCGCGCGCGAGTTGCACATCCACGCGCGACAGGCGGCCGAGCATCCCGAAGCGCCATTGCGCGGCGGCGATGTCCATCACCGCGATGCGCTGGCCGGGCCGCGCCCGCGCGATGCCGCCCGCGACGCGCAAGCGCACGTCCGACGTGCCGTGGCGCAATGTCACGTTCGCGCCCGCGCCGAGCCACTGCTGCGCGGCGGGCGAGAGGAAGAGGGCGTCGTCGGCGAGGGCGTCGAACGGTGTCTGCGACGACGGCACGCCGGTCAGGTCCGGCGCGATGCGCTTTGCCTTGAACACGTCGATGCCGAGCACTTTGAGCGGCGCATCCTGCCCTGGCACGGCGACATCGAGTTCGAGGACGGGACTCGCGATCGCCACTCCGGCGTGCGTGGCGAGCCGCGCATAGAGGCTTTCGTCGAAGAACGGCTGCGCGCCGCGTATCTGCAAATCCGCCTGGCCGGAGAGACTGCGCGCCGCGGCGGAAAACTCGTTGAATGCGGCGCCGTTGATCAGTTGCACCGCATAGCCGAGGCCGACGCCAAGCGCGATCGTCGCGATGGCGACGAGCGCGCGTCCGCGATGGCTGCGCCATTGCGCGCCGAGCAGCCAGCGCGTGAGCGTGCGGTGAGCGCGGTAAGCGTGGGGAAGGGGCGCGCTCATGCGCGGCGCGTCTCGTGCGCGTGCATGTCCGTGTGCGCGGGCAGGGTGCGCGCATGCAGCGCGCCGTCGGCGAGAATCAGCACGCGGTCCGCGAAGGCCGCCGCCGCTTCCGAATGCGTGACCATCATCGTCGCGGCGCCGGTCGCCTTCGTTTCGGCGACGAAAAGCGCGAGCACTTCGTGCGCGGTTTGCGGATCGAGGTTGCCGGTGGGTTCGTCGGCGAGAATCAGGCGCGGGCGGTGCACGAGCGCACGCGCAATCGCGACGCGCTGCAACTCGCCGCCCGACAACTGGCGCGGCAGGTCGTCGCCGCGGCCCGCGAGTCCGACCGCCGCGAGCATGTCGAGCGCGGGCGCGGGCGCCATCCCATTCAGCAGCAGCGGCACCGCGACGTTCTGCGCGAGCGTCAGATGCGGCAGCACATGGAACGCCTGGAACACGAAGCCGAGCTTCTGACGACGCAGGCGCGTGGCGGCGTCGTCGTTCAGGCGCGAGATCGAGACGCCGTCGATCAGCACGTCGCCGCTGTCGGCGCTGTCGAGCCCGGCGATGAGGTTGAGCAGCGTCGATTTGCCGACGCCCGAATCGCCCATGATCGCGACGAATTCGCCCCCGCCGAGCGCGAAGTCGAGCTCCGCCAGCACGACGCGCCCCCCGCCGTAGGCCTTGCAGAGGGCGCGGCATTCCAGGGCGGGGGAAACGTCGACGTCGGCAGGGCGCATGGTTCGGGAGGTGAGGCGGCCCGCTCGTGCGCGCTCGCCGTGTGATCTCGGGACTCAGACGCAACCATTGTGCCCAAGCGCTGCCCGGCAGGGAAGCGCGCGGGCCGCCGCGCTTGCTCTGCTTGCCCGCTGCGGCCGCGCTCGCTATGCTCGACGAGGACCTTTCCGACCAACAGGACGTGCAATGCCGCTTCGCCTTCCACCGCTGTCGTCGCTGCGCTTTTTCGAAGCGGCCGGCCGTCACCGGAGTTTCAAGCTCGCCGCCGCCGAACTCTCCGTGACGCCGAGCGCGGTCAGCCACGGAATCGTCGGGCTGGAGCAGGCGCTCGGCGTCGAACTGTTCGTGCGCGAGCCGGGCCGGCTCGCGCTCACACCCGCGGGCGCCGACTATCTCGTCTACGTGTCCGAGGCGTTTTCGCTGATCGCGATCGGCACCCAGCGGCTGCCCGACAAGCGCGCCCGCCGCCCGATCGCCGTGAGCTGCGCGCCGACGCTCGCCTCGCGCTGGCTCCTGCCGCGCCTTGCCGCATTCCGCGAGCGCTGGCCCGCCATCGACGTGACCGTCGATACATCGCGCCGGCAAGTCGGCTTTCCCGTCGACGGTTTCGATTTCGCGATTCGTCTTTCGCGCGCGCCGGTCGCGGGCGAAGGCTGGGCGCGGCTCTTCGGCGAGCGGCATGTGCCCGTGTGCAGCGCCGCCTACCGCGAGCGGCTCTTCGACGAACACGGCCGCCCCGACCTGCGCCGCGCGACGCTGATCCACGTCGATACCGCGAGCGAGGACTGGCAGGCGTGGCTCGATGCGACAGGCGTCGCGGGCGTCCCGACGACGGGCGGTCTGCGTTTCGACACGATCCAGCTTGCGTTCGAAGCCGCTGCGGCGGGGCTCGGCGTCGTGCTCGGACGGCGGCCGCTGGTGGACCGCGAGATCGAATCGGGCGCGCTGGTCGAGGCTGGTGCGCCGTCGATCGATTCGCACGGCGCCTATTGGCTCGTGAGTTCGGAAGGCGTCGATCAGCGACCCGACCTCGCGGGCTTCCGGAACTGGCTGCTGGAAGAAGCGGTGCAACCCGCGCGCGAGCACGCCGGCCGTTGAAAATCCTTCATCTGGCGTCGAAGACTTTTCGTTTGCCGCGCGCTTTGCCCGCTGCGAGGATGTCCGCAAGGAGGACATCTCGATGTCGACAGCCAGCCGCAGCAGCTTCGTTTTTTCACAGCGCCATGTCACGCTGGCGATCGTCGCGGGCGCGCTCGTCCTGAGCGCCGCGATGGGCGTGCGGCAGACATTCGGCCTGTTCATCAACCCGTTTTCGTTCGAGCGGGGATTGCCCGTCACGCTGATCGCCTTCTCGATCGCGCTGCACAACCTCGTCTGGGGCTTCACGCAGCCCTTCGCGGGCGCGGCGGCGGACCGCTACGGCGCGGCGCCCGTCGTCGCGTTCGGCGGCGCGACCTACGCGGCCGGACTCGCGCTCGCGGCGTTCGCGCCGGCCGGCTGGGCGATGGTGCTCGGGCTTGGCGTGTTCGTCGGCGTCGGCATCAGTTGCACGACCTTCGGCGTCGTGCTGACGGCGGTGTCGCGTGCGGTGTCGGAGAAGCGGCGCAGCATGGCGATGGGCCTCGTGAGCGCGGGCGGATCGCTCGGGCAGGTGCTCATGATTCCGCTCGCGCAGACGATCCGCGAATCGTCCGGCGTTTCCGCCTCGCTGCTGGCGCTCGCGGTCGTGCTGCTGGCGGTGGCGCCGCTCGGGATCGTGCTCGACCGCCAGCGCGCCGTCGCTCCGGCGGCGCACGAACCGGCGATGTCGCTCGCGGACACGCTCGGGCAAGCGCGCCGGCATCGCGGCTACCGGCTCCTGACGATCGGCTTTTTCACCTGCGGCTTCCAGCTTGCGTTCATCGCGACGCATCTGCCGGGCTACCTGCTGCTCTGCCACATGCCGGCGGGGCTCGGCGCCACCGCGCTCGCGCTGATCGGCCTTTTCAACATGGCGGGAAGCTGGGGCTGCGGCTGGCTCGGCGGGCGTTTCCGGCAGCAGCACGTGCTCGGCTGGCTCTATCTGATCAGAAGCGCGGCGATCGGCGCGTTCTTCGTGCTGCCGAAAACCACAGTCTCCGTGACGACCTTCGCCGCCGTCATGGGACTGACCTGGCTCGGCACGGTGCCGCTGACGAGCGGGCTCGTCGCGAAGGTGTTCGGCACGCGGCATCTCGGCACGCTGTTCGGCGTGTGTTTCATGAGCCACCAAGTCGGCTCGTTCCTCGGCGCGTGGCTCGGCGGCTTCGTCTTCGACGTCACCGGTTCCTACTCGCTGATCTGGGAAGCAACGGTCGTCGCGGGCGTGGCGGCGGCGCTCCTGCACTTCCCGATCGACGATACGTCGGTCAGCATGCCGCTGCGCGTCGCGGCGCCGGGCGAAGCGTGATTCTGCTTACTCTGGCGAGCCTTGCGCCGCGCGCTCGACGAGATGCTCGACCATCCGCTGCGACGCCGGCTGCAACGCCTCGAAGTCCCGGAAACACACGACGAAGCGCCGTTCCGCCCACGCATCCGTGAGCGGCACGACGCGGATTCCCAACAGCGGCCGATACGTTTCGGCCACTTCCACCGGCACGACGCTGATCCCGAGCCCCGCCGCGACGACGCGAAACGCGGCATCGAAACTCGACACGATCACGCGATACGACACCGTCTTGCCGGCCCGCGCGGCGGCGCGCTGGAGCATCGTGTGGACGGCGGTGGCGGGCGGCAGGCCGACATGCTCGTGCGCGAGCGACTGTTCGAACGACACCGACGCCTCGGCCGCGAGCGGATGACCGGCATGCACGGCGAGCGCGAGCCGGTCCTGGCGATAGGGCCGGTGCGCGAGGCCCTGCAAGTCGACGTTGTCCCAGCACACGCCGACGCTCGCGGCGCCCTCGCGCAACTGGCGCACGAGTTCGAGCGAGAGCCGCTCCTCGACGTCGACGCGGATGTTCTGATGCGCCGGCGCGCGCATGAACGACGCGATGTCGTCGAGCAGCGCTTCCGCAATCGCCGATGCCGACGCGCACACGCTCACGCGGCCCTTCAGCCCGCCCCCGAACGCAGCGACGTCGCTTGCGATGCGCTCCATCGTGAACAGCACGTTGCGCGCGTGTTCCAGGAGCGCGATGCCGGCCGCCGTGGGCTCGACGCCGCGCCGCGAGCGCGACAGAAGTGGCACGCCCAGATCGTTTTCGAGTTGCGCGATGCGCTTGCTGATCGCGGAAGGCTCGATGTGCGCTTCCTCCGCCGCCCGCGCGATATTGCGGTGATCGCAGACCGCGACGAGCAATCGCAATGTTTTCAGGTCGATGTCTCGCATGGGCGTCTGGCGCGCGTTCAGATTGGTTTAGCCGTTCCGGTTCGGAATGTCAGCGGTTCCAAAATAGCGCTTTAAGGTTTGGCTGGAATGTCTAAAGTTAGCACAACGCCGGCGTCAATGACCGGCCAACTGGAGACAAAAGCGCATGCCCCCATTCCCCAAGGCGGTCGCGATTCGCGAAGTCGGCTTGCGCGACGGCCTGCAAAGCATCCGGAGCATTCTGCCGACCGAGCGCAAGGTCGAATGGATCGCCGATGCCTACGCCGCCGGTCAGCGCGAAATCGAAGTCGGCTCGTTCGTGCCGGCGCGCCTCTTGCCGCAACTCGCCGATACCGCCGAACTCGTCGCTTATGCGAAAACGCTGCCGGGCCTTCTGGTTTCCGTGCTCGTGCCGAACCTGAAGGGCGCCGAGCGCGCGATCGACACCCACGCCGACCTGATGCTCGTGCCGCTCTCGGCCAGTCTCGAACACAGCCTCGCCAATCTGCGCAAGACGCCCGACGAAGTCGTCGCCGACGTGGCGCGCATCCGTGCCGCGCGCGACGCGGCCGGGTCGAAGACGCTGATCGAAGGCGGCATCGGCACGGCGTTCGGCTGCACGATCCAGGGCCGCGTCGAGCAGAGCGACGTGCTGCGCTGTATGCAGGCGCTGCTCGATGCGGGCGCGGACCGCGTGAGCATCGCCGATACGGTCGGCTACGCGGGCCCCGCCGCCGTGCGCGATCTCTTCGAGAAGGCCCGCAAGATCGCCGGCGAGCGCTTCTGGTGCGGCCATTTCCACGACACGCGCGGCCTCGCGCTCGCCAACGTCTACGCCGCGCTCGAAACCGGCGTCGCGCGCTTCGACGCCACGCTCGCCGGGATCGGTGGCTGCCCGCACGCGCCGGGCGCGAGCGGCAACGCGTCGAGCGAAGACCTGGCGTTCATGCTCGCCGACATGGGTATCGAAACCGGCATCCACATTCCCGCCTTGCTGGCGCTGCGCGCGAAGGTCGCGCAGTGGCTCGAAGGCGAATCGCTTCACGGCGCGCTGTGGCGCGCCGGACTGCCAAAAACCCACGCGCTTGCCGCCTGAGGACATGATGAGCACCAACGATACGAAACTTCCCCTCGACGGCGTGCGCGTCATCGAATTCACGCACATGGTCATGGGACCGACGTGCGGCATGATCCTCGCGGACCTCGGCGCCGAAGTGATCAAGATCGAACCGCCCGGCGGCGACAAGACGCGCACGCTGCCGGGCCTCGGCATCGGCTTCTTTCGCTCGTTCAACCGCAACAAGAAAAGCGTCGTGCTCGACATCACCACGCCCGAAGGCCGCGACGCCGCGGTCGAACTGATCGGCACCTGCGACGTGATGCTCGAAAACTTCCGCCCCGGCCTGATGACGAAGCTCGGCCTCGACTACGGCACGCTCTCGCAGCAGTATCCCGGCCTCATCTACGTGTCGCACAAGGGCTTCCTGCCCGGACCCTACGAGAAGCGCCTCGCGCTCGATGAAGTCGTGCAGATGATGGGCGGTCTCTCCTACATGACGGGACCGGTCGGCCGTCCGCTGCGCGCGGGGACGTCGGTGAACGACATCATGGGCGGCATGTTCGGCGCGATCGGCGTGCTGGCCGCGCTGCGCGAACGCGAGCGCACCGGCCGCGGACAGGAAGTGCAGAGCGCGCTGTTCGAGAACTGCGTGTTTCTGTCGTCGCAGCACATGCAGCAGTACGCCATGACGAAGGAACCGCCGCCGCCGATGCCCGCGCGCGTGTCGGCGTGGAGCGTCTATGACGTGTTCACGCTGGCCGGCGGCGAACAGTTGTTTATCGGCGCGGTCAGCGACAAGCAGTTCGTCACGCTGTGCGACGTGCTGCATCGTCCCGATCTGCCGGCCGAGCCGCGCTTCGCGAACAACGCGCTGCGCGTCGCGGTCCGCCCCGAATTGCTCGACGTGCTCGGCGCGATCCTGAAGGATCATCGCGTCGACGAACTCGCGCCGAAGCTCGAAGCGGCGGGCATTCCCTACGCGCCGATCGTGCGCCCGGAACAGTTGCTCGACGACCCGCATCTGAAGGCGAGCGGCGGCCTCGTGCCGATGGAAACCGACGACGGCAGCATGACCGAGGTCGTACTGTTGCCGCTCACGATGGGCGGCCGGCGTCCCGGCGTGCGGCAGGCGCTGGCGAAGGTCGGCGAGCACACGCAGGAAGTGTTGTCGCGGTTGAAGAGCAGGATTGCCGCCTGAGGGCACGACGCGCGTCCGACAGTTCATTCAGTACCATCACGCCGGCAGGCACGCATCGAAAAAAGTGCCGCCGACATCAAAGGAGACAAACATGCAGCCTTCCGTCGTCGCGGGCAGTCCCCCGCTTGCAACGCCGAACGTTCGCGTCGGCATCAACCCGGGTGCGGAAATTTCCGCGCGGATGGACCGCCTTCCGATCACGCGGCATCTGTGGGTGCTCGTGTTCCTCATCTCGCTCGGCGGCTTCTTCGAGATCTACGACCTGATCTTCACCGGCTATATCGCGCCGGGCATGGCGAAGAGCGGCATGCTCGCGACCACGACGACGTCCTTCTTCGGCTTCACGGGCATCGCGGGGTTCATCGCGGCGACGTTCGCCGGGCTGTTTGTCGGCACGCTCGGTTTTGGCTGGCTGCCGGACCGCTTCGGCCGTCGCTCGGTGTTCACGTATTCGCTGCTGTGGTATTCGGTCGGGTCGGCGATCATGGCCTTCCAGACGACGCCCGAAGGCGTGATCCTGTGGCGCTTCATCACGGGCATCGGCGTGGGCGTCGAGATCATCACGATCGACAGCTATGTGACCGAACTCGTGCCGCAGCACATGCGCGGCCGCGCGATGGCGTTCAACCAGTTCGTGATGTTCGCGGCGGCGCCGGTTGCCGCGATCCTCTCGTACTGGCTCGTGCCGACGACGCTGTTCGGCATCGATGGCTGGCGCATCGTCGTGCTGGCGGGATCGGCGGGCGCGGTGGTCGTGTGGTTCATCCGCCGCGCCGTGCCGGAGAGTCCGCGCTGGCTCGCGACGCACGATCACGTCGCGAAGGGCGAAGCGGTCGTGCAGCGGATCGAGGAGATCGTCGCGCGGCAGTCGGGCAAGCCGCTGCCGCCGCCGCTGCCCGCGATCGAGCAGCCGATGCACCGGCGCGCGTCGTTCGCCGAGCTGCTGCAGCCGCCGTACCGCTCGCGCTTCATCATGCTGATCGTCTTCAACTTTTGTCAGGCAATCGGCTACTACGGCTTCGCGAACTGGGTGCCGACGCTCCTGATCGGGCAGGGCATCACCGTGACGAAGAGCCTGCTGTATTCGTTCATCATCGCGTTCGCGCTGCCGGTCGGACCGCTCCTCGCGATGCTCTACGCCGACCGGATCCAGCGCAAATGGCTGATCGTGGGCGCCGCGCTCGCGGTGATCGTGTTCGGGATCGCGTTCGGACAGATGAGGTCGGTGGGACCGCTGATCGTCTTCGGCGTGCTCATCAGCCTGGCCGGGCAGACGATCTCGGTGTGCTATCACGCCTACCAGTCCGAGCTTTTCCCGACTTCGGTGCGCTGCCGAGCGAACGGCATCGTGTATTCGGCGAGCCGCATGGGCGCGATGATGTCGGGCTTCATCATCGCGGCGCTGTTGCGCGATTTCGGCGTGGAGGGCGTGTTCGTCGGTATTACGGTGTGCATGCTGGTGGTGATGGTGTCGATCGGCGGATTCGGGCCGAAGACCAACGGCAAGCGGCTCGAGGAGTTGTGTCATTGAAGCGGAGCGGGTGGAAGCGATTCACCCAATGATGCTGACGCCGCCATCGACAAAGATCGTATTGCCGGTCATGCGCCGTGCATACGGCGTCGCGAGAAATGCGCAGGTGTAGCCGACATCCATGATGTCCACCAGTTCACCGATCGGCGCGCGCGCGGCCGCTTCGTTGAGCAGCAGGTCGAAGTCCTTGAGCCCCGAAGCGGCGCGCGTCTTCAACGGTCCCGGCGAGATCGGATGCACGCGGATGCGCTTCGGCCCGAGCTCGTGCGCGAGATAGCGGCACGACGCTTCGAGCGCCGCCTTCACCGGTCCCATCAGATCGTAGTTGGGCACGACGCGCGACGCGCCCAGATAGCTCATCGCGAACATCGAACCGCCGTCGTCCATCAGCGGCGCAGCGAGTCGCGCCATCCGGATGAACGAATGGCACGAGATGTCCATCGCCTGCGCAAAGCCTTCGGCCGAGCTGTTGAGAAGGCCGCCTTGCAAGTCGATCTTCGGTGCGAAGGCGATCGAATGCACAGCGACGTCGAGCCTTCCCCAGCGTTCGCGAATCGTGTCGAACACCGCTTCGAGTTGGCCGGGCTGCGAGACGTCGAGCGGCAGCAGCATCGACGCGCCGAGATCTTCCGCGAGCGGCTCGACAAAGCGCTTGGCCTTGTCGTTGAGATAGGTCACGGCGAGTTCCGCGCCAAGCTCGCGGAAGGCGCGCGCGCAGCCGTAGGCGATCGAATGCTCGTTGGCGATGCCGACGATCAGCACCTTGCGTTGCGAGAACGGCTGCGCGGAAAGCGGGTCCATGCTCATGCCTCCAGTCGGTCGAGCGTGTGGCGAGCGATCATCAGTTCCTCGTTGGTCGGTATGACCCAGACTTCGACGGCGCTCGCGGCATCGCTGATGAGCGGTCCATGCTTCGCGTTCGCCGCCGCGTCGAGCGAGACGCCGAGCCACGCCGCCGCGCGGCACACGCGCTCGCGCACAGGCGCCGCATATTCGCCGATGCCCGCCGTGAACACGATTGCATCGAGTCCGCCGAGCGCGGCCGCGAGCGATCCGAGTTCGCGCGAGATCCGGTAGCAGAACAACTCGACGGCTTCGGCAGCGGAGGGTTCGTCGCTCGCGAGCAGCGCGCGCATGTCGCTCGATATCCCGGAGACGCCGAGCAGGCCCGAGCGCTTGTACAGCAGCGTCTCGATCGAGTGCGCATCCATGTGCGCCTGTTGCATCATCCACAGCACGACGCCTGGGTCGAGCGTGCCCGAGCGTGTACCCATGACGAGCCCTTCGACAGCGGTGAAGCCCATCGTGCTCGCGATGCTCTTGCTGCCGTCGAGTGCCGTCATGCTCGCGCCGTTGCCGAGATGCAGCACGACCGTCTTGCCGCGCGCGGCGCGCTCGCCGTATTGCGGCAACGTGCTCGCGATGAATTCATAGGAAAGTCCATGAAAGCCGTAGCGCCGCACGCCCTGGCTCGTGATGTCGGGCGGCAGCGCATAGCGTGTCGCGACGGCCGGCTGGGTGTGATGGAACGCGGTGTCGAAGCAGGCGATCTGCGGCACGTCCGGATTGCGCGCCTCGATCGAGCGGATCGCCGCGAGATTGTGCGGCTGATGTAGCGGCGCGAGCGGGACGAGCGCTTCGAGTTCGCCCATCACTTTCGCGTCGATGCGAACCGGCGCGGAATAATGGTCGCCGCCATGCACGACGCGATGTCCGACGGCGAGCAGCGTCGCGTCGCCCGCGTGCGCGCGCAGCCAGTCGAGCAGGAACGCAATCGCGTTGTCGTGGCCGAGACTTTCGCCTTCCGGCCAGCCACGGTCTTCGATGACTTCGCCGTTCTGTCGCTTCGCCTGGAAGCGCGGCTTCGTGTATAGCTCTTCGAGCTTGCCGCCCGCGATCGGATCGAGCGTGCCGCCGCTCACCGAGAACGCATGAAACTTGATGCTGGACGAGCCGGAGTTGATGACCAGAATGACATCCATGCGATGCCCCTACACGATGCCGGCGGACGCTTTCTCGCGCCGCGCGAGCGCGACGAGCGAAGCGACCGCGCACGATGCGAGCCGGGTGATCACCGAATCGGCGCGGCTCGTCAGGATGATCGGCACCTTCGCGCCGAGCACGATGCCCGCGGCGTCCGCGTGGGCGAGAAACGACAGGCTCTTCGCGAGCAGATTGCCGGCTTCGAGGTCCGGCACCACGAGCACGTTCGCGTGTCCCGCGACCGGCGACACGATGCCCTTGATCCGGGCGGCTTCCTCGCTGATTGCGTTGTCGAGGGCGAGCGGGCCGTCCAGAATGCCGCCCGTGATCTGCCGCCGGTCGGCCATCTTGCAGAGCGCGGCGGCATCGAGCGTCGAGGGCACTTTCGAATTGACCGTCTCCATCGCGGAGAGAATCGCGACGCGCGCGGCGGGAAAGCGCAATGCGTGCGCGAGGTCGATGGCGTTCTGCACGATGTCGCGCTTTTCATCGAGCGTCGGCGAGATGTTGACGGCCGCGTCGGTGATGATGAGCGCGTCCTCGCGGCCGGGCACGTCCATGATGAAGCAGTGGCTCACGCGGCGCTCGGTGCGCAGGCCCGTGGCGCGCGAGACGACTGCGCCCATCAGTTCGTCGGTGTGCAGCGAGCCTTTCATCAGCGCCTCGGCACGTCCTTCGTGCACGAGCTGCACGGCGGCGGCTGCGGCCGCGTGGCTGTGCGGCGCGTCGACGAGAGGCAGGTCGCCGAGATCGAGATTGCCTTCCCTCGCCGCCGCTTCGATCTTCTCGCGCGGCCCGACGAGAATCGGCGCGATCAGCCCGAGGCGCGCCGCCTCGATCACGGCCGACAGCGAATCGTGATCGCATGGATGCGCGACGGCGGTCGGTGTCGGCGGCAGCGTCGCGGCAAACGCGACGAGCCGCTCGTACTTCTCACGCTTGTGTTCCATGACATGTGCCCTCGGTTTTCAGTGCGGCCCGCGCGCGGCGAGGCCCGTCATTCGACTTGCTGGCGCGTCTCGGCACGCCGCGTCGACCTGGTCTTCGTCTTCGATGCCGATTCGAAAATCGACAGCACGCGCGCAAGGTCGGCGCGTTCGAGGTCGTCGAGCGGAAGCGTCGTGGTGAGCGTGTCGATGTGGCGCGCGGCGTTGCGGATGTCGGCCGGCGCGGCGTTCGCCAGCATGCCGGGCAGGGCGTCGATGGCGGCGTCGACGTCGAGCCGCAGCAGCGCCGCCTGTTCGCGCACGACTTCCTTGAACGCGAGGATGCCGCGATCGGACAGCGTGTTCAACATTTCGCGCGCGAGATTGAAACGGCGCTCGTCGGCCTCGCCATGCGTGCGGCGCATGAAGAGCAGCGCGCGCATGCTTGCTTCGAGAAGGCCGCCCTTCGTCATGTCGTCGCGCAGGTGTTCGTGCGCCGCGGCGATCGACGCGCTGCGTTCTTCCGAATCGCCCGGCTCGGTCAGCGGGGCGGCGGTTTCGTCGGCGCTTCGCGGAGGAAGACCCGCCATCGCCTGCAGCCACGGCATGCCGTAGACCGCTTCGAATAGTTGTTCGACAGCTGCATCGCGCGTATCGCGGTAGAAGTCGAGCGACGCGCCGATCGCATCCGACATCGCGTTCTGCATCTGCCAGAACGGATTGTCCGCGCCGACGCTCGTGCGCGCCTGCTTCACGTCCTCGGCGAGACGCGCGACGCTCGATGCGAGCGGATTGCGGTCCGACCACGATTCATAGGGCACGCGCAGCGGATGAACGCGGCTCGCCACGTCGGCGGCCCACGGCGTCACGCACGCATGCAGCCACGGCTGCATGAAGCTGCGGTACAGCCCGAGATTGACGCCGGACACATACGCGGCCGTCGCGAAGCGCCGGTCGCTTTCCGGGTCGGGCTGCACGATCGCGCGAACGTCGTCGATACCGCGCCGCGAAATCGACAGCACGTGTTCGCCTTCGACCAGCTCGGCGTGCGGCGTGGCGTCGGTCCGCTTTCCCATATGCGCCTCGTACAGGCCCGAGGGCAGCAGGTCGATGAGGTCGACGTTGCTCACGAACTCGCGATGCTCCTTCTTGCCCGTGCTGCTCGACACGAAGATGCCGAGATGCCCGATGCTGTCGTGCGTCGCATAGACGATGGTCTGGTCGTGGCCGAAGAGATCGGCGTCGTCGCGATACAGGTCGGTGATCCAGCCGAGTGCCTGCGGCGGCGGCGTGATGTTGTCGCCGTAGGAACAGAACACGACGATCGGCGAGCGGATATTGCGCAGATCGAGGCGGATGCCGTCCGACGTGATGATCTCGCCTTTGACGAGCCGGTTGCCGACGAACAGGTTGTCGACGATGTACTGCATCTCGGCCGCGTTGAGGAACACGTGGCCGCCCCAGTACTTCTCGAAGCCGAGATAGCGCGTGGCTTCGCTGTCGATGTTCGCGTACAGGTTGTATTGCTTCTGCCAGAGCGTGTTGGCCGGGTTCAGGGTCTCGAAGTTCTGCACGAGCCAGGCACCGTCGAAGCGGCCGTCGCCGAGATCGCCGGTGAGCGCCGTGAGCCACGAGCCGCCGAGCATGCCGCCCGAATAACGCATCGGATTCTTGCCGCGCCAGCCCGCCCAGTACGACACCGGCGCGCCCGCGACGATGATCGGCCCGAATAGCTCGGGGCGCATCGCGGCCGTCATCAGCACCTGCCAGCCGGCCTGGCAATTGCCGATCACGGCGGGTTTGCCCGGGCTGTCGGGATGCAGTTCGATGACTTTTTCGAGGAAGGTCGCTTCGGCGCGCATGACGTCTTCGACGCTCTGGCCCGGCACCGGATCGGGCAGGAAGCCGACGAAGTAGCACGGATGGCCCGCGCGCAGGGCAGCGCCGATTTCGCTGTCGCGCTTGAAGCCGCCGATGCCCGGACCGTGCCCGGCGCGCGGGTCGAAGACGATGAACGGACGCAGGCGGCCCGGATCGTGCGCGCCGGTGGCGTCGCGGTCGGGCTTGAGATCGTCGGGGGCGGTGATGCGCACGAGGCCGTAGTTGACGGGACGCGGCAGCGTGCGTCCGTCGACGACCAGCTCGGTGCCGAAATCGAGCACGTTCGGCGCGCGTTCGAGCAAGTGGGCCTGATACTGGTTGCCGCGCTCGCGCATTACGTCGGCGAACAGGATGCCTCGCTGCCAGGCGTCGACGATGTAATCGATGGCCGCCTTCGCCGGGACGAATCCGCCGGGCGCGGGCGTCGCGGGAGGATCGGGGGGAGCGGATGCCGGACTGGGCTGAATCATGGTCGCTTCGAACTCCATCGGAGAGTCGGCGCCGCCGTCGGTATCGCACGATTGCATGCGGGAGGACAGGCGGCGTGAAACCAGGCGAGGCGCTTCGCGCCTTGCGATCGGCGCGGTATCGTCAAGATCGGCGATGAACCTGGCAGCAGCGTGACGCGGCGCGGTTCGTGTTGCATTGCGTCAGCCGATCCAGTGTAGACGGTGCCGATCGCCGGGGCAAATCGAAAAGGCGCACTTCCGTGTTGCGAAGCGCGAGGCCCTTAGCCCATGTGTCCATGCAAAACGCTTGACATGCGTCAACATCGCACGGAATATTGTCCATAATACGGTTCATTATCCACAATATGGACAAGGAGACGCGATGACCGCGCCAAACCCCACGGCGGAAGCACTCATGCCGTATCAACTTCCCTTCCCCGCCGAGGCGGCGAAGGAAATCGTCGTCGAATCGGCCATTCCGAAGGACGAGCGGCTTTGGGTCCCTCAAGCCGAGAACGTCTGGTTCCGGCCGCTGTGCCTGAATGCATCGACAGGTTACTGGATGAATCTGCTGCGCGTGCGCAAGTCGGGCGTGCTGTCGCGTCACCGGCATCCGCAAGCCGTGCACGGCATGGTGCTCAAGGGCAGATGGCGCTACCTGGAGCACGACTGGGTCGCAACGGAAGGCAGCTATGTCTTCGAGCCGCCCGGCGAGACGCACACGCTGTACGTGCCGGAAGACGTCGAGGAAATGATCACGTACTTCCAGGTGAACGGCGTGATGTTCTACTGCGATCCGTACGGCAATCACACCGGCTACGAAGACGTCTTCACGAAGATCGACATGTGCCGCAAGCACTTCACCGAGGTCGGCCTCGGCGCCGATTACGTCGATCAGTTCATCCGCTGAACCGTCCCGCACACAACACAACTCGAAACCGAATGAGCGCCGATCAGAGCGCCAAAGGAGACATCATGCAGGCTAAGTCACCGCGCTTGAAGCGCATCCAGTGGGTCGCACTCACGTTTCTCACGCTGGCGGGCATCGTCAATTATCTCGACCGCAGCACGCTGTCGATCGCCAATCACTCGGTCAGCCAGGAACTCGGGCTGTCGGCTTCGCAGATGGGCTTGCTGCTGTCGGCGTTCTCGTTTGCGTATGCGTTCTCGCAACTGCCGATCGGCGTGATGCTCGACCGCTTCGGCGCGCGCATCATGCTCGGCCTCGGGATGTTCGTCTGGTCGGTCGCGCAGTTGTTCGGCGGCCTTGTGACGAGCCTGCAGCAGTTCCTGTTCGCGCGCATCGCGCTCGGCATCGGCGAGGCGCCGCAGTTTCCGGCGGGCGCGAAGGTTGTGAGCGAATGGTTCGCGCTGCGTGAACGCGGCAAGCCGACCGGCATCTTCGTGACCTCGTCGACGATCGGCCCGGCACTCGCGCCGCCGATCCTGACCGCGCTCCTGCTCGTCTTCGGCTGGCGCTACATGTTCGTCATCATGGGCGTGCTGGGGATCGCGGTGGCGATCGGCTGGTACATCGTCTACCGCAACCGCCGCGACGTCCCGCTGGACCCGCAGGAGATCGCGCATCTGACCGAAGGCGAGGAACAGCAGCGCGCGGAACGCCGCATGAGCTTCGCGGAATGGCGCGGCCTGTTCGGCAAGGCGACGACCTGGGGCATGATCTTCGGCTTCATGGGCGTGATCTACATGGTGTGGCTGTATCTCACTTGGCTGCCCGCGTATCTCGAACATGAGCGCCACTTGACCATCGCGAAGACCGGCTGGATCGTGTCGATTCCCTATCTCTTCGGCACGCTCGGCATGTTGTCGAGCGGCTTCGTCGCCGATGGTCTGATGGCGCGCGGCGTCGCGCCCATCCGCAGCCGCAAGTGGCCGATCTGCACGGGCCTCATCGGCGCGGCGCTCTTCACGGTGCCCGCCGCGTTCACGCCGAACCTCACGCTCGCGATCGTGTATCTCTCGGCGGCGATGTTCTTCGTCAACATGGCGAGCGGCGCGGCCTGGGCGCTCGTGAGCGTGGCGGCGCCGCGTCACATGGTGGCATCGCTCGGCAGCATCCAGAACTTCGGCGGCTATTTCGGCGGATCGTTCGCGCCGTTCATCACCGGTCTCGTCGTCGACAAGACGCATTCGTTCGTGAACGCGTTTCTCATCAGCGCGGGCGTGGCGTTCGCGGCGGCGCTCGTCTACATGTTCGTCGTGCGCGTGCCGATCCAGGATTCGGAACAGAACGCGCCGGCCGTGGCCCCGGTTTAAATCTTCACTTTCGATATGACTTTTCAAAGAGATCTGTTCAAGGGCAAGACCGTCGTCGTGAGCGGCGGCACGCAAGGCATCGGCGCGGGCATCGCGGAAGAGTTCGCGACGCTCGGCGCGCGCGTGATCGCGGCGGGCATCGCGCCGACCGCGCAGCAACGCGAAGCGCTGGAGCCGCGCGTCGAGGTCGCGCCGCTCGATGTCGCCGATGACGCGAGCGTCGCCGCGCTCTTCGAACGCATCGACGCGCTCGACGTGCTCGTCAACTGCGCGGGCATGATCCGGCGCGGCGACGAGCACGACATCGGCGTGTTCGAGCGCGTGATCGCGGTGAACCTGAGTGGCACGATGCGCATGTGCGCCGCCGCGCGCGAGCGTCTGAAGGCGAGCGGCGGATCGATCGTGAACACGGCGTCGATGCTAAGCTTTTTCGGCGGCGGCCTCGTGCCCGCCTACAGCGCGAGCAAGGGCGGCGTCGCGCAACTGACGAAGTCGCTCGCCATCGCCTACGCCGCCGACGGCATCCGCGTGAATGCGGTCGCGCCGGGATGGATCGCGACGCCGCTCACGCAGGCCTTGCAGGACGACGACGGCCGCTCGCAGGGCATCCTCGATCGCACGCCGATGAAGCGCTGGGGACAGCCAGAGGATGTCGCACGCGTGGTCGCGTTTCTATGTTCGCCGGCGGCGTCTTTCATGACCGGCACGATCGTGCCCGTCGATGGCGGCTACATGGTGGCTTAGCGAGCAGGCGGCGCCGGATCGCTCGTTATAATCGGGCATCCTCCGCGCCGTTCTCTCCGACGTTCATGCCAGCACTTTCCGACTCCGCTTCGCTCGACGCGGCAAAAGCCACCGGTACCGCCGCCTTCTCGAAGTTCATGGCGGTCCTGCAACTGATCGCCGACGCGAGCGACGCGCCGGGCGTCGCCGAACTCGCCGCGCTGACGGGCTATCCGCGGCCGACGGTGTATCGGATCGTCGGTGCGCTTCTGGCCGAAGGGCTCGTGGTCGAAGCGCGGCGGGGCGCGTGCTTCGAACTCGGTCCGCGGCTGATTTCGCTCGCGAGCCGCAGCTGGGACCGCTCCGATCTTCGCATCGCGGCGGCCGAGGCCCTGCAGACGCTGCGCGACGTCACGCACGAGACGGTGCATCTCGCCGTGCGCAGCGGCTCGGACATGGTGTACATCGAAAAGCTCGAAAGCCCGCATGCAGTGCGCATGGCGTCGCGCATCGGTACGCGCGTCACGCTGTATTCGAGTTCGGTCGGCAAGGCTTATCTCGCGGCGCTCGCGCCCGCGGAACGCGATATGCTGTTGCACGGCCTCTCGTTCGAGCGCTTCACGCCGAATACGATCGTCGAACGTGCGGCGCTCGACGCCGAACTCGACGCGACGCGCGCGCGCGGCTATGCGGAAGATCGCGAGGAAAACGAAGCGCAGATCTTCTGCTACGGCTGCGCTATCCTCGATTCGAACGGACGGCCGATGGGCTGCGTCAGCATCAGCATTCCACTCTTCAGGAAGTGCACGACGCCGCTCGAAACGTATGTCGGGCCGCTCAGGGAAGCCTGCCGCGCGATTTCGCAGCAGGCGGGGCCGGGCGCGCGGTAGCCGGTCGAGGCGTCACTCGCGCGCTTTCGCCTATGTGGTGATAATTGACCCACAGGCGCCCCCTCGCGCGTTCCGACAACCCCACCGCCTTCGCCAATCGCCATGACCGACACTTCCGACCAACCATCCCCGTCCGACGACGCTCCCACGGGCCTGCGCAAATCGCTCACGAGCTACGGCGACAACGGCTTCTCGCTCTTCCTGCGCAAAGCGTTCATCAAGGGCGCCGGCTACACCGACAGCGCGCTCGACCGGCCGGTGATCGGCATCGTCGATACGGGCAGCGCTTACAACCCGTGTCACGGTAACGCGCCACAGCTGATCGAGGCCGTGAAGCGCGGCGTGATGCTCGCGGGCGGCCTGCCGATGGACTTCCCGACCATCTCCATCGCCGAGTCGTTCTCGCAGCCGACGAGCATGTACCTGCGCAACCTCATGTCGATGGACACCGAGGAAATGCTGCGCGCCCAGCCGATGGACGCCGTCGTGCTGATCGGCGGCTGCGACAAGACCGTGCCCGCGCAACTGATGGGCGCGGCGTCGGCGGGCATTCCCGCGATCCAGCTCATCACCGGATCGATGCTGACGGGCTCGCACCGCTCGGAGCGCGTCGGCGCGTGCACGGACTGCCGGCGTTACTGGGCGCGCTTTCGCGCCGAAGAAATCGACGAGGCGGAGATCGCGGCGGTCAACGATCAGCTCGTCGCGAGCGTGGGCACTTGCTCCGTGATGGGGACGGCGAGCACGATGGCGTGCATCGCGGAGGCGCTCGGCATGACGGTGCCGGGCGGCGCGTCGCCGCCCGCCGTCACGGCGCAACGCATGCGCATCGCGGAGCTGACCGGAAAAGAAGCCGTGCAGATGGCCCGCGACGGCCTCACGATCGACAAGATCCTCACCGCCGAGGCCTTCGAGAATGCGATGCGCGTGCTGCTCGCGATCGGTGGCTCGACCAACGGCATCGTGCACCTGACGGCGATCGCGGGGCGCATGGGTTTCGACGTCGACCTGAAGGCGCTCGACCGCATGGGCCGCGAAACGCCGGTGCTGCTCGACCTGAAGCCGTCGGGGCAGCACTACATGGAAGACTTCGACAAGGCCGGCGGCATGGCGACGCTCCTGCGCGAACTCAGGCCGCTGCTGCATCTGGATGCGCTGACGGTGACCGGCCGCACGCTCGGCGAAGAGATCGACGCGGCAGGGCCGGCGTTCGCGCAAAGCGTCGTGCGTCCGTTCGACGATCCGATTTATCCGCAGGGCGGCATCGCGGTGCTGCAAGGCAATCTCGCGCCGGGCGGGGCGATCATCAAGCAGTCGGCCGCCGACGCCCGCCTGATGGAGCACGAAGGACGCGCGGTCGTGTTCGAGAACGCGGCGGACCTCGCCGCGCGCATCGACTCGGACGATCTCGATGTGAACGCCGACGACATTCTCGTGCTGAGGAACATCGGTCCGAAAGGCGCGCCCGGCATGCCCGAAGCGGGCTATATCCCGATTCCGAAGAAGCTCGCGATGGCGGGCGTCAAGGATATGGTGCGCATCTCCGATGGCCGCATGAGCGGGACTGCGTTCGGGACCATCGTGTTGCATGTGACGCCCGAGTCCGCGATCGGCGGGCCGCTCGCGCAGGTGCGAAGCGGCGACCGCATCCGGCTTTCGGTATCGTGCCGGGAGCTCGATCTGCTCGTGTCGGAGGAAGAACTGGCGCAGCGCGCGAAGGAGAAGCCGGTGGTCGAGCCGAGCGCCGAGCGCGGCTATCTGAAGCTCTTCTTGCAGAGCGTGACGCAAGCCGACAAGGGTGTCGATTTCGACTTTCTGCGTGCCGTAAAGACGCGGGGCACGACGCCGCGGGCGTGAACCAATTGAGGGCGTGGCGCGCGCCACGCCCGATGCGGCTTACTGCGGCTGGATGTTCGCTGCCTGTAGGCCCTTCGGTCCTGTCCGCACTTCGAACAGCACCTTCTGGTTCTCCTGGAGGCTCTTGAAGCCGTTCGCCTGGATTTCCGAGAAGTGCGCAAAAACGTCAGGGCTGCCGTCGTCCGGCGTGATGAAGCCAAAGCCCTTTGCATCGTTGAACCACTTTACTGTTCCTGTTGCCATCGTTTCCTCGTTGCAGCATTGAGCGAGCCCTTGCTCGCGGATAAAAAACCGGGTGACGTTCAGGCCATCGCGGGCGCCGGCTGGTTGTCCAGCATTTCGTCGAGGCGCGATTCGACGCCGCTACCGTCGTCGCGCTGACTGAACTCGCGCAGCGTCGCCAGCAGGATTCGCCATGAGGCGGGCCAGCGGACTTCGCGCAGACACACGCCAGCGGCGCTGCAGATGCGCAGGAGATGCGTGTCGGGGAAGAAGGTCAGGGTGACGGGCGCGCCATCGAGGACGCAGGTCGCGGTGCAAGGTTTGGTCGTGAACATGATTTGGATGTTGTCGTGTTGGGCGGCCTGGGTCTGTGGGTTATCCAACAGTTCCACCCAGGCGGGCGAAGGCGTAGAGCAAGGGTCGTGCCCGGGTCCGCGCGACGGTGATGCTCATTACACGCGCGGCATGTGGCAATTCCGTGAAACTCGGTTCATCGCCTCCGTCCGACGATTTCAGGAACTTCGGGCGATCGCGTGCTGTCCACGGACCTCGCGGCCTTTTAGCGGCCAGCGGCTAACACGAACCGCGAGGAGGAGCATCGATGGAGAAAGGACGCGTTGCCGCGCTCGACGCAGGTCGGGCGCTCGCGATCGTCGGGGTGGTCGCCGTACACCTGTCGTTTCAGTTTCCCAATCTGCCGGATGGCGTGACGCTGCTTGCGCGCATGGGCCAATACGGCGTGCAACTCTTCTTCGTGATCAGCGCGATCACGATCTTCATGACGCTCGAAGTGGACCACGCGCGCTGCGCGGACGCGCGTCATGTCACGTTGCGCTTCTATATCAAGCGCTTTTTCCGCATCGCCCCGATGTACTACGCGGCGATCGCCGTCTACGGTCTCATCAGCTACGGCGCGACGCGTTCCGGCTACGAGCGCGCGTGGGTGCTCGGCGCGCACGGACCGATCGACATCCTGCTCAACGTGCTATTCCTGCATGCGTTGTCGCCGACGGCCATCAACAACGTCGTGCCGGGAGGATGGTCGATCGGCGTCGAGATGCTGTTCTATCTGATCGCGCCGCTGCTGTTTTTCGTCGCGATGAACCGCACGCGCTTGCTCGTGGCGACGGTAGTGCTGCTCGCGTCGTCCGTCGTTGCCGTATGGGTCGGCGAGTGCAGCGGGGCGCTCGACTGTCACGTCAGCAACAACTCGTTCGCATACTTCTGGCCGCCGGTGCAGGGGCCGTGTTTCATCGTCGGAATGTGGGCGTGGTACGCGTTCCGTTCGCGTCTGCTGGGCGACGCCGGCGCGACGCGGCAGGCGACGTGGCTCTATTTCTCGCTGGCGCTGGCACTCGCGTTCGGGACCGCAGCGCTCGGCGTCTGGTTCGCGAAGGCGCATGAGCTTGCGCCGCTCGTCGCGGCGTGCGGCGCGGTCGCGTTCCTGCTGTTCGTGAGCTCGCGCAACGATGCCGGCCCGCGCCGAGCGCCACGCAACACGTTAGTGCGCCGTTGCGCCGAAGCGCTCGGTCGCGAGAGCTACGGCATCTATCTTTGGCACTTCATCTGCGTCTACGCGACGTTCCACTTCTTCGAGCACGACTTCAGGCAGACGAACCGCGACGTCTCGCTCGCGCTTTTCAGTGCGACGTTGCTCGCAGTGCTCTCTATGTCGTATGCGCTCTCGCGCGTGTCGGAATGGCTGATACAGGGACGCGCGACGCGTCTGTCACGCAGTCTGCTCGCGCGCGTCGACCGGCACTATCATCCGGGTGGCCGCACGTGAGCGACGGTCCTCATTGCGCGCCGAGTTGCCAGCGCAAAACCGGATGCTGCGCGCCCGCGGGAAGCGCCCACGTGCCGGTCGGACTGAAGTCCCAGCTGGAGTCGAAGCTCGATGCCGTGCGCATCTGCACGGTGCTCAGTCCGTTCGCGGCAGGCACGGGCGTGCCGCCGTAGACCGAGTTGGTCGCCGTGGTCATGCCCACGTCCCAGTAGACGTTGTTCGCGATCGTCCCGGCGTTGGAGAACGCCACGCCGCCTTTCAGTGCGGGATCGAATTGCGGAACGATGTGGGTCGTCGCGAACGATTCGCTGATCGTGCCGGTGCTCGTGTTGTCGAGGACCAGGCCGCCGTTGTAGTACATCTGCGCGGAGCCCGATGCATACGATTGAGTGATCGATCCGCTGTTCTGCGAGACGAGGCCGCCGCCTTCCGCATGAGATCCGCCGAAGACCGATCCGGTTGCGAACGACTGGACGATCTTGCCGTTGTTCACGCCGACGAGGCCGCCGTAGTCTCCCTGGCCGCCGACGCTCGCGCTGCTCCACGATCGCTCGATGGTGCCTTCGTTGCGTGCGACGAGGCCGCCGCCACCGGGACCCGTCTCTTCGGGCGAGCCGGTCGAGCCGGTCGTATACACGTTCGAGATCAGCCCGCTGTTGAGCCCGGCGAGGATGCCGGCCGGCGTATTGTAGGAACCGGAGGCGCTCGAATCGATCACGCCCAGATTGCGCACGACACCGCCCGTGTAGATCGCGCCGAACAGGCCGACCAGCGTCGGCTCGGTCCCGACCTGATAGCCGTTGAAGTGGCTGATGGTGTGGCCCATGCCGTCGAACTGGCCGGACAGCGCGATGCCTCCGCCGATCACGTTGATCTTGCCTACGTCCGGCGCGAGATCGAGATTGCGGCCGAGCGCGTAGTTGGAGACGAGGTTGTCTCCCATCTTCACCAGATCCGCGTTCGAGTTGACGAGTTGGTACACGGTGTACTGCGTCTTGAGGCCGCTATACGGCGCCGGTTTCCACGACTCGTTCTGCCGCACTGTAGCGCGCGTGTAGGTGCCGTTCATGTCGTAGAACGCGGAGATGATGCCGAGTCCTTGCGACCAGTCGAGCGTGCCGCCGCTCAGGATGCTGCCGCCGTTGTCGCTGGCGTGCGAATCGGCACGCAGCGTCAGGTTGCCCGCGCCGATGTTCGCGAGCGTCACCAGCGGGCCGAGCGTCACGTCGTGCACCGCGCTCAGCGTGAGCGACGCATCGCCCGTCCATCGCACGGCCGCGCCGAGGTTGATGTTGCCGCTGCCGCCCGTGCCGCCCGTCGCGTTTACCGTGATCGACGTGCCGGCCGACAGATTGCGTGCGAGCGTCGCCGAGTTCAGCGGCCCGGCGTTGAACTCGGGCGCGCTAATGTCCCATGACGCCGCATCGATTGCGGCGTCGTCGAGATGCAGCGTGTTGCCGGTCGTGATCACCGTGCCGCCGGTGCCGTCCGCATTCGATGCCTCGATCTTCGAATGAACGTGTGCCGTGCCGCGGTCGGCGACGAGCCACACCTTGCCTTCGCGCGTTGCGGTGCCCGTCGCCCGCAGATCGTCGTGTTGACCGGCGAGCGCGAATATATTGCCGTCCGCCGCGCGCAGGTCGATCTGCGCGGCCTCGATCGTGCCTTTGTTCACGACGTCGCCGTGCGTGCCTGCCTGAACGAAGACTTGCGGACCGGTTGCCGAGTCCTTGAGCAGTACCTCGCTGCCGGTGGCGAGTTCCGCCGATCCCTTCGGCGCGCTGATGCTGCCCTCGTTCTCGACGAGTTTACGGGAGACGAGAAAGACATCGCCGCCCGTCGAACTGATCTTCCCGAGATTGACGACGACACCATCGCCCGAACCGGTAAGGTTGAGCGGACCGCCGTTCATGAAGTTGTTATTGCCGATGTCGAGCGTCGATGCAACGAAGCGCCCGCCCGTGGTGACGACGCCGCTCGGGCCCACCACGACGCCTTGCGGATTGATGAGGTAAAAGCTACCCGAGGCGGCGAGCTTGCCGTCGATCACGGAACGATCGATACCGGTCACGCGGCTGAGCGTCGCGCCCGTGCCGTTGTTGACGTTGATGGTGTTGCCGTTGCCGATGGAGAAGCTGCGCCAGTCGATCACGGCGCGCGGCGTGTTCTGCGTGATGTTGACGGCCGTCGCACTGGTCGCGATCGATCCGGTGCCGGCGACGAACTGGCCGCCTTGCGGAAGCGGTCCGGCGGCGAGCGCACTGGCGCTCATCGCGCAGAGGATAAAAGCCAGCACGGCATCGCCGCGTATCAGCGACACGGAGGCGCGGCGTTGTGAATGACCGAAGTCCGCAAGATGAAAAGAGCGCTGCATGACGTGCCCCTCCGGATTGCTTATAGCGTGTGCTTTAGTGTTGTCTTTAGCCTCTTAGTTGTAGAACAAACTTGACCGCATGCTAAGAAAATCTGTGCTGCATCTGCGTTGAGCGAATAACGTGCCCCGTGACACATGCGTGTCACTTCAGGCGGCGCGCCATCAGGAGCCGATCAACACGTAAAGCATCCCTAAAGGCGACTTGGACCCATTGGGCACGGCCGCGCGCAGCGGGAACCCATAGATCCCGCGCACGTTGATATAGCGTCGAAGCTGAAAGCGGAAACCCGCGCCCACGCTCACGAGCGATCCGTTGTTCGGCTCGGTCGGCTGGTCGATGCGATTCCAGACGCGGCCCGCATCGAGGAAGACGAACGGTTGCAGCGCGACGCCGCTCGAACCCATGACCCACGCGGGCGTGCGCACTTCGGTCTGAACGTTCCAGCCGCGATCGCCCTGCACGACGTAGGGGTCATAACCGCGCACGCTGCTCTCGCCGCCAAGGCCCATTTCCTCGCTCGGCAACAGCGTGTCGGGCGTCCACTGGAACATGCCGCGTCCCCAAAGCGCGAAGCCGGGGCCGATCGTCACGTCGCGCTGGGCCGACAGCTGCAAGTACGCATAGCGTGGCGTCGCGCCGTGGCGTGCGGTGTCGAAGGCTTCATCCTGATTGTCGCCATCGAGACGGCCCGGGCTCAGCACGAGCGTCGCGTTGGCGCGCGCCTGACCGAGCGCATCGAGCCGGTTCACGTCGTAGGCGAACACGAACTGATGAATGTGCGTGTTGGAATTGAAAACCTGAAAGCCGCCGAATTCCAGGTCGTTGTTCGAACGCTTGAAGTCGTAGCCGAACTGGATCTGCTGCTGCCATCCGTCGAGCGGCGCAAGACGCCAGTCATAGCGAAAGCTCATCTGCGCGGAGATGCCGGTCTGGCCGTAGCTGTCCGGAAGCCGCGGCGTGCTTTGCGCATAGACGCCGAACAATTCGATGCGGTCCTGCCACGGCAACGGCGCCGAATAGTTCAGCGCATGCGCGACGAAACGCGGCCGGTTCGTGCGCCCCTCGATGTACGGATTGCCGCCGAAGAGATCGTTGCTCGCGGTCGCCTGATAGGCGATCTGCTGATCCAGCCCGAACAGGTTGCCATAGTCGAAACCCGCAAAGAAGCGGTCGCGGCCCAGTTGCGGAACGCCGGCGTTGTCATAGCCGGCCGAGACCCGCAGCGGAAAGCGGTCTTCGGTTTGCAGCACGACGTTGGTGGTGTTCTCGGCCTCGCCGGGCGCATACACCACGTCGACGGTGCGATACGGATTGGCGTTGAGCATCGACAGGCCCGAAGCGACGTCGGATTCGCGAATCGTGGCGCCGCTTTCGAGCGGCATTTCACCCGCGAGCAGCGCGCTCGAAAAATGACGGTTGCCGCGCACGACCACTTGTCCGAGCCGGTAGCTCGCCACCGTGATGTGCACGACGCCGCTCGATACGTCCTGCTCGGGCGCATAGACATCGACGAGCGGCAGGCCCGCGTCGCGGTATCGCTGGACGACGGCCCGGCGAATCTCGGCAAGGCGTCCGAAGCTCAGCGGCCGTCCGAGGTCCGGCGCGAATCCGGCGAGGAAGGCTTCGTCGAGCAGCGGAAGGCCGGACGCCGTGATGCGCCCGTTCGATGCGCTCGATCTGGCAATCGGGGCGACGGGCGCCGCGCTCGCCGCCGGATCGAAGACCAGTCCGTTCAGCGTCTGCACGGCGATCTGCGGCGAATCGGTCGCGGGCTGCGGCGGCACGGGCGGCGCGACGGGGCGTGGGGGCGTGGGCGGCGCCGCTGGCGTGACGTCGCGATAGGACTGCGCGAGCGCCGAGGACGTCAGCAACATGAGTGCGACCGTGCAAGGCAGGCTCAGGTGTGCCGGCCTCGCGAGTCGGCGTTTCTTGGTATGGGGTCGAGTCAATGTGCAGGCTGCCGTCGGAGGGGCGCGCCGGCGAGAGTGTCGGCAAGGCATCTGTCGTGAGGCATGCGTTTCTCCGACGGAGGCAGGCGGCGCGTCCTGCAACGGGTTTGTATGCTGTCGTTTGAGTTCCGTTAAGTTATAGCAGACCGGCCTCCACGGCTACCCATCGGCATCCGGCTAAATCGGACAATATGAACGGCAGTTATAGCCGGCATTTTCGGCCGGCTTCCTCGCGCTATCGGTCGAGCGCCGTCACCGAAATCTCGACCAGCAAGTCCGGCGCCGCAAGCTGCGATTGAACCGTCGCACGCGTCGGCGCGCAGCCGGATGGCACCCAAGCGTCCCACACTTCGTTCATGCCCGCGAAGTCGCGCGCGATGTCCGCGAGCCAGACCTGCGCCGAGACGAGCCGCGTCTTGTCGATGCCGGCCTTTTCCAGAAAGCCGTCGATCTTGTCGAGCACCTGCGCGGTCTGTGACTTGACATCCGGCGTGCGCTCGTTCGCGGTTTGCCCGCCGATAAACACGAGTCCCGCCGCCTTGACGACGCGGCTCATGCGCTGATTGGTTTCGATTCTGACGATATCGCTCATGCGTAAAAGCACTCCTTGGTAACGATGCCGCGCACCGGACGATGCGCGGAAAAATCAATGCGCCGTCGCGCCGAAGCGGTCGATCGCGAAGGCATCGAGCGGCAGGGAAGCGCGCCCGTCGAGCACCAGTTCG
Source organism: Caballeronia sp. LZ024 (assembly GCF_031451455.1). Classification (NCBI taxonomy): domain Bacteria; kingdom Pseudomonadati; phylum Pseudomonadota; class Betaproteobacteria; order Burkholderiales; family Burkholderiaceae; genus Caballeronia; species Caballeronia sp. LZ024. Next base: position 208,308 of record NZ_JARUXL010000003.1, read on the forward strand.
GAGACGAGCTTGCCGCAGCCCGGTCCGAGTTGAAAGCCGCTGCCGCAATAGCCGAACGAGTAAGTGAGGTTAGACGCGCGACGGCTCGTCGAGATGACGGGCAGCGAGTCCTCGGTGAACGCTTCCACGCCCGCCCACGCGCGATTGATGCCGAGATGCCGCAGATGCGGGAAGAGATCGACGACCGTGTTGGCGCTGCGAACGAGCCGCGCAAAATCCACTTCGCCGTGACGCGCGGGCAGGTCCGCGATGCCGATCAGCTTGCCGCCGATCACGACCGTGCCGTTGTCGAACTGCTTGAACGACAGCGGCCGGCCGGTCGCGCCGAGCGTCGAGCGGCAAAACGGCGCGACACGATGCGTGACCATCAGCATCAGTCCTTCCGGATGCACGGGCACCGGCTCGCCCACTTGCCGCGCGAGTTCGCCGGCCCACGCGCCCGCCGTCACGACGAGCTGTTGCGCCGCATGCGTGCCCGATGCCGTATGCGCGAGCCAGCGCTCGCCGCGTTGTTCGATGCGCGTGACGGCCGTGCCTTCATGGAACGCCGCGCCATGCTTTTGCGCGGCGAGCCGGAACGATGCCGTGGTCCGGAACGGCAACGCGTAGCCGTCGCGCTCGACCCAGATTCCGCCCGTCACGTGCGGCGCGATGTTCGGCTCGAGTTCGAGCAGCGCGTCGCGGTCGATGATCTTCTCGTGCGTGAAGCCATGCGATTCGAGCAACGCGACGCGCTCGCGGCATTCGTCGAGTTCGGCTTCGGTCTCGGCGATCTTCATCTGGCCGGACGGCACGAAGCCGCCATCGTCGCCGATCGTGTCGGCAAGCGTGTGCCAGATTTCACGCGACATCAGCGAGAGCGGGATTTCGGGCAAAAGCCGCCCGAGCGTACGCACGCCGCCCGCGTTCACGCCCGACGAATGCCGTCCGACGTAATCGGCTTCGAGCACGGTGACGCGCGCGCCGCGACGCGCCATGTGAAACGCGCTGCTCGATCCGTGCAGGCCGCCGCCGACGACGAGCACGTCGGATTCGGAGACGGGCTTATTCACCGGCGAGTTCTCCGAGCGTGAGCGGCTTGATTGGCGGACGGATGCGGTAATAGCCGACCGCTTCGGGTTCGACGTTGCGCGCGCTCGCGATGACTTCCGTGACGGTCAGGCCGCACATGCGTCCCTGACACGGACCCATGCCGCAGCGCCCGAACGACTTCGCCTGATTCGGTCCGAGGCAGCCGAGTTCGACGAAACCGCGCACGTCGCCCGCGGTCACTTCCTCGCAGCGGCAGACGATGACGTCGTCGGCGGGAATGCGGTTCGCGTCGCGCGGACGATAGAGGCTGTCGAGGAACGGGCGGATGCGCATGACATCGGCGAGCTTGCGGCGATGCGGCGCGGCCAGCCGGTCGCGCGCGGCGTCGTCGATCGCGCCGAGTTGCGCCGCGACCGCGAGCGCGCCAAGTTCGCCTTCTTCGGCGGCGGCCTGTGCGCCGCCGATGCCCGAGCCGTCGCCGGCCACGAAGAGGCCGGGCACGTCGAGTTCGCCCCAGGCGTCCGTCACTGGCACGAAGCAGAGCTGCGCGGGATCCCAGCGATGCTTCGCGCGCAGCGCGAGCGTGAACTGCGTATTCGGCACGACGCCCTGATGCAGCAGGATCACGTTCGCTTCGATGCGATGCGCCTGACCTTGCGTCGTGAAGTGCAGCGCGCCTGCCCGCTCGACGCCGTCCTCGCCGCGCTTCGCTTCGACGCGCAGATCGTCGGCGGCTTCGTGCATCGGCACGCCGGCTTCGCGCAGCGTGCGCATCAGTTGCAGGCCCTTGCTCAGGAACGGCCACGCACGCAGTGCCGAGAGCAGATGACGCTTCGCGCGCCAGCGGTCTTCGTGGCGCGTGGTATCGACGAGCGCGCGAATCGGCACACCCGCACGCACGTATTGCCAGCCGAGGAGATAGAGCAGCGGGCCGCAGCCGACCAGCACCGGCGGCTCGGTAGGCACTTCGCCCGCGCTCTTCAAGAGGATCTGCGCGGCGCCCGCGGTCAGCACGCCGGGCAGCGTCCAGCCGGGAATCGGAAACGGACGTTCCATCGCGCCGGTCGCAAGGATCACACGCTTCGCCTCGAAGCTGCCGACCTTGCCGTCCTTCAAATAGTGGACGCTGCGTTCGCGCGTCACCTGCCACACCGACGCATTCGCGACATAACGCGCGCCCGAGCGTGCGAATGCATCGGCGAGGGTCGCGCCCGCTGTGTAGTCGGGACCGAGAATTTCGCGGCGACGCGCGTCCGTGCGCTCGATCGCCCGGTAAATCTGGCCGCCGACCGCGTCCTGTTCGTCGAGCAGGACGACGGAGAGGCCCGTCGAAGCCGCGCGCGTCGCGGCGCTCAATCCGGCCGGGCCCGCGCCGATCACCACGACATCCACTTGTTCAGCGACCATGGGCGTTCTCCATCGATTCGGATTCGACCGGCGGCAGATCGCGCGCGCCTTCCTGCGAATGGATACGCATGCCTTCCTTCACCGTCACCATGCAGCTTTGCCGACTCGGCACGCCGTCGATCTCGACGAGGCATTCGAAGCACGCGCCCATCATGCAGTAGGGCGCGCGCGATGCGCCCGAGACGGGCGTCGCGCGAAAGCGGTCGATGCCGGCGGCGAGCAGCGCCGCCGCCACCGAGCGCCCGCCGGGCACGCGCAACGGGCGGTCGTTGAACCAGATGTCGATGGGCGCGTCGGCGCCGGGTAAGGCCCTGAAAAGCGGTGTCGAAGTCATGATGAGATTCAGTGTGCGGGTGTCGGTTCGGCGCGGGCACCGGCGAAGCGGCTGCCGGTGAAGGCGGGGATTTCTTCGGGCATCGCGCCGCCCGCGATCCACGGCGCGATGCGCATCGCGTGCGCCGCGGCGAGCGTGACGCCGCTGTGGCAGGTCACGACGAACGCGCCCGGATACCGCGCCGATTCGTCGTAGATAGGGAAGCCGTCCGGGCTGTAGACGCGCAGCGCCGCCCACGTGCGCACGAGCCGCACGTGCTTCAGGAGCGGAAACGCGCGCACGCCGCGTTGCGCGATGTTCGAGAGCACGTGGGTCGTGGTGAAGTCGTTGTAGCCGACTTCCTCCATCGAATCGCCGAACTGCACGGTGCCTTCGTCGGTCTGGCGCACGTTCATGGTCGGATGATGCAGGAATGGCGCGACGCGTTCGCTCACGAGGATTTGTCCGCGATTCGGCGCGACGGGCGCGTGCAGTCCCACGTGCGGCGCGAGCGCGCGGTTGCCGAGGCCCGCGCACAGCACGACGCGCGGCGCGCGCCACACGCCGCGTTTGCCGTGCACGGCGAAGCCGCCTGGTTCCGGCACAATGCGCTCGGCGCCGTCGCCGCTCACCAGTTGCACGCCGCGATGCTGCATGCCCGCATGCAGCGCGCGCAGCAGCTTGAGCGGATTGACGTGGCCGTCCATCGGCGTGTAGCTCGCGCCGACGACCTCCGGCCCGATGGCCGGCAGCAGGTCGCGCAGCTCATGCGCATCGAGCAGACGATACGGATAGTCGCCGCCCAGTTCGGCTTGCAGCGTGGACAGGCGCTTCTCGCGCTCGGCGAGTTCTTCGTCGGAGAAGCAGAGGTGAAAGCCGCCCGGCTGACGCAGCGCTACATCGACGCCGCTTTCTTCGAGCAGCGATGCCGCGAGCGCCGGCCAGCGCGTCGCCGAACTGCGCGACCAGCGCGCATACGGCGTGAGTCCGTAGCCTTTGCCCTGAATCCACACGAGTCCGAAGTTGCCGCGCGACGCACGAAAGCCGCCGTCGTCCTGGTCGATCACCGTCACCTTCGCGCCTTCGCGCGCGAGGCCATATGCCACCGCCGATCCGACCAGTCCGCCGCCGAGCACGAGCACGTCCGGGCTTGCGGATGTATTGCCTTTCATCGAGCTTCTCCGATAAGAATGCGGTCGAGTCCGACCATCCGGTCGAGCAGCACCATCAGTACGACCGTGCCCACGATCATCACCGCCGACACCGAAGCGACGAGCGGATCGATCGTCTGCGCGATCTGGTTGTACATGGCGACGGGCAGCGTGGTCGTGCCGGGCGTCGCGACGAAGATGGTCATCGTCAGTTCGTCGAAGCTCTGGATGAACGAGAGCACCCAGCCGCCCGCGACGCCCGTGCGGATCATCGGCAGCACCACGCGGCGAAACGCGGTGAAGCGGCTTGCCCCGCACGAGAGCGCGGCGCGCTCGGCATCGCGATCCAGCCCGACCGCCGACGACAGCGCGAGCCGCAGCGCATACGGCAGCACGACGATCACGTGCGTCGCGGTGAGCGCCCAGAACGAGCCGCTCAGGTGCAGGAGCGACAGGAAGCGCAGGAACGCGATGCCGAGCACGACGGCGGGAATCATCATCGGCGAGAGGAAGAAGCTCACCAGCGCGGCGCGGCCCGGAAAGCGATAGCGCGCGATCGCGAGCGCCGCGGGCACGGCGAGCACGACGCCGATCGTCGCGGCCGCGAACGCGAGCCGCACCGACAGCCAGAACGCCGCGACGATGTCGCCGTTCTCGACGATCGCCCTGAACCAGCGTAGCGACGCGCCGTCGAACGGCATCGAGATGAAGCCCTTGTCCGTGAACGCGACCAGCATCACGACGACGAGCGGCGCCAGGATGAACGTCAGAAAAAACGCGTTGAAGAGCAGGCCCCAGAATCCGTTTTGCTTCATGTGCGCCTCGGCTCCGTCAGTCGAAAATATGCTTGAAACGACGCTCGGCGAGCTTGCTGCAACCCGTCACGATCGCGACGTTCGCAATCAGCAGCAGCACCGCGATGCTCGCGCCGAGCGGCCAGTTCAGCGTGCCGAGGAACTCGTCGTAGGCGGCGGTGGCGACCACTTTCAGACGCCGTCCGCCGATCAGCGCGGGCGTCGCGAACGCCGAAGCCGAGAGCGCGAACACGATGATCGAACCCGACAACACGCCCGGCATGATCTGCGGCAGCACGACGCGCCGGAACACCGTGAACGACGACCCGCCGAGCGAGAGGCCCGCCCATTCCACTTGCGGATCGAGCTTTTGCAGCGTCGCCCAGACGGACATCACCATGAACGGCACGAGCACGTGCGTGAGCGCGATGACCATGCCCGTCATCGTGAAGACGAGGCGGACCGGCTCCGAGGTGATGTGCAGCGCCTGCAGCACGTTGTTGAGCACGCCGTTGTTGCCGAGCAGGATCTGCCAGCCGAGCGTGCGCACGACGACCGAGATCAGGAGCGGCCCGAGCACGACGAGCAGGCACAGCGACTGCCAGGGCCGCTTCATGCGCGCGAGCACGATCGTCTCCGGTACGCCGAGGAGAATCGAGAGCAGCGTCACGGAAACGGCGAGCGTCGCCGTGCGTAGGAAGATCGTCCCGTAGTAAGGATCGGTCACGACCTGGGCATAGTTCTTCAGCGTGTACGCGACCTGCACGCCGCCGACGTCGCTGAAGACGCGGAACGACAGCATCAGCGTCAGCACGAGCGGAACCAGCAGCAGCGTGCCGAACAGGAGCAGCGCGGGCGCGGAGAGCAGCCAGGGCGCCGCGCCCGCGCGGGTGTCGTCAAGCGTTGCCATGAGCGTTCTCCCGTTCGAGCATGCGCAGGTCGTCGTCGGTCCAGAAGACGCCGACTTCGTCGCCCTCCGAAGGCGGCGGCGCGCCCAGATTCGGCTGCGCGACGCGCAGCGTGCCCAGGCCGGTTTCGATTTCGAGCAGCCACTGGTTGCCGACGAACACGCGCGTCGCGATGCGTCCGCGCACGCGCGCGTCGCCATTGGCAAGCCGCACCTTCTCCGGACGGATGTAGACATGCACCGCGCCATCGACCACGCGCCCTTCGTGCGGCACTTTCAACGTGGTCCCCGCGACGTCGACTTCGGAGCAGCGCGGATTGCGCCGCATCACTTCGCCCGCCAGCGTATTGGTCTTGCCGAGGAAGCTCGACGCAAACGGTGTCTCCGGATGCTCGTAGGCTTCGAACGGCGTGGAAAGCTGCGCAATCCGCCCGCGATACATCACGGCGATGCGGTCGCTCATCGTCATCGCCTCGACCTGGTCGTGCGTGACGAGGATCGTCGTGATGCCGAGCCGCCGCTGGATCGCGCGCAGTTCGATGTGCATCTCCTCGCGCAGCTTGGCATCGAGGTTCGACATGGGTTCGTCGAGCAGCAGCAGTTCGGGGCGCATGGCGATCGCGCGGGCAATCGCGACGCGCTGACGCTGGCCGCCCGACAGCTCTTTCGGATAGCGCGCATCGAGCCCCTTCAGGCGCACGAGATCGAGCGCTTCGGCGACGCGCTCCGCACGCTCGGCGCGCTTCACCTTGCGCATCTCGAGGCCGAAGCCGACATTGCCCGCCACCGTCATGTGCGGAAAGAGCGCGTAGCTCTGGAACACGACGCCCATGCCGCGCTTTTCGGGGCGCTCGTTCGTGATGTCGCGGCCGTCGAGCATCACGCTGCCCGCGCTCGGCGCGACGAAGCCGGCGATCATCTGCAAGGTCGTGGTCTTGCCGCAGCCGGAAGGTCCGAGCAGCGACAGGAACTCGCCGCGCTCGACCGTGAGGTCGATGTGCTCGATGGCGGTGTAGTCGCCGTAGCGCTTCGAAATGCCTTTGAGTGTGAGGAAGGTCATGGGCGTCGGGTCCGTGGGGGCGTGGAATCCGGCGGATCGGCGAGCAGCGCGCCGTCCGCCGTGTCGCTTATCGTTCGACGGAACGGTTCCAGCGCTCCGTCCACTCCGTGCGATGCTGGTTGACGGTCGTCCAGTCCATCGCCGTCAGCTTGCCGATCTGTTCCGGACCGTATGGCACGCGCGCGGCGATGTCGGGCGGGAGCTTGACCGTCTTGTTGACCGGGCCGAGACCGATGGCCTGTGCCTGCATCGCCTGCACTTCGGGGCTCAGAAGATACTGGACGAACTGCTGCGACAACTGCGGCTGCGCGTTTTCCGCCACGGCGCACGCGGCGACCTGCAGCGCGACGCCGCCTTCCTTCGGATAAACGAACTTCAGCGGGAAGCCGGTGTTCTGCAACGCGACCGCGCGGCCGCTGCCGTAAGGCGCGAGGATCACGTCGCCGCTTTGCATGAGGCCGTCCATTTCGCCGGGTGTGGGCGCCCACGAGAGCACGTCGGGCGCGACTTGCTTGGTCATCGCCGCGAAGCCGGGGTCGATGTTCTTTTCGCCGCCGCCGTTCATGCGCGCCAGCATGACGAGCGTGTGCAGGCCATAGGTGTTCGTGATCGGCGGCACACCGAGCTTGCCCTTCAGGCGCTTGTCGGTGAGGACCTGCCACGAATCCGGCGCGGGCAGGCCGAGCTTCTTGAACGCTTCCTCGTTGTAGCCGATGCCGGTCGCCACCATCCCGACGCCGACCGACGTCGCGCCGAGCCGCGCGAGCGGATACAGGTCTTTCATGACCGGCGCATCGTCGACCTTCGCGCACAGGCCGAGTTGCATCGCCTGATACATGGGACCGTCGTCCATCACGGCGACGTTGATCTGCTGATGGCCTTTCTGCGCCTGGAGCTTGGCGAGCGTGTCGCTGGAGTTGCCCGCGACATAGACGATCTTGACGTCGTGCGCCTTTTCGAACGGCGGGATGACTTTCTGACGGTAGAGCTGTTCGTTGGAGCCGCCCACGTTGGCGACGTAGAGCGTGGTTTCGGCGTGGGCGAGAGCGGGCCCGACGAGCGCGCCGGTCAGGCCGAGCGCGGCGGCGAACGTTCGCGCAGAAGCGCGGCGGCTGTGCTGCACTTTATTCATGAACACTTCTCCATTCGATGTGGGGTTCGCGAACGTGGCGTGGGTTACCGTCCGTCGGGACAATATTGGCGCGATCGACCCATATCGTCCAATACGGATAAAATAACTATCCATACATGGTTGATATGGGTTGGATGCGATGAACCTGAAGCATATCGAGGCGTTTCGCGCCGTCATGGTCGCCGGTTCGATGACCGCGGCCGCGAAGGAACTCTTCACGTCGCAGCCGAACGTAAGCCGTCTTATTTCGCAGCTCGAACGCGAAACGGGCTTGCGGCTCTTTCAGCGCAGCGGCGTGCGGCTCATCCCGACAAGCGAGGGCAACGCGTTCTTCCGCGAAGTCGAGCGCGCCTACGTGGGCCTGCAAGGGCTCGCCAACGCGGCCGCGCAGATCCGCAATCTGGGTAGCGGGCGGCTGCGCATCGCGGCGATGCCCTCGGCGGGCATGACGCTCGTCCCGCATGCGATCAACCGCTTCCAGGCGCTTTATCCGGAGGTGACGGTATCGCTGCACGTGAACACGTCGGGCACCGTGAATCACTGGACGGCTTCCCAGTTCTGCGATCTGGGCGTCGCGGTGTACATCAGCGAGGCGTCCAATTGCGAAGTGGAACTGCTCTCGAAGGTGCCGGCGGTCGCGGTGATGCCGGCCGGTCACCGGCTCGCGAAGAAGACGACGCTCAAGCCGGCCGACTTCGAGGGCGAGCCGTTCATCTCGTTGTGTCACGGCGACGGCACGCGCGTGCAGATGGACGAAGTGTTCGAGCGGGCAGGCGTTGCGCGCGTGCTCGCTATCGAGGCGCAGTACGCGGCCATCTGCTGCGAGATGGTGCGTTGCGGCATGGGACTGACGCTTGCGCATCCGGTCGTCGCGCGAGACTTCGCGGGACCGGAAATCGCGATCCGGCCGTTCTCGCCGAACGTGTTGTTCTCGACCTACTTGCTGTTTCCGCCGCACCGGCCGCGCGAACGGCTGGCGATGGCGTTCGTCGATGTGCTTCGCAGGGAACATGATGAAGTGCTCGCCGGAGCAACCAGGCCGAGAGGACCGCGTGCACGTCGATGATCGCGTCGACGCGAAGCAGTGCGATGCTAAGATCGGTGCCTCATTCCGCCGACTGCGGCATCGACCCCGCAGCCTTGATCTGTCTGAGGGATTGCATGACCGATGCTTCGATGCAGCTTCGATTTCTGGCCGCTTGCGCGATCGCGCGGGAAGCCGGGCGCCTCGCACGCGACAGGTTTTTGACGCGCGACGAGGCGTTGACGCTCAAGTTCAAGGGCCCGCAGGACTACCTGACCGAGACGGATGGCGAAGTCGAACGGCTGATTGCCGGGCGTCTCGCCGAAGCGTTCCCCGACGACGCCTTCTTCGGCGAGGAAAGCGGCGGTTCGTTCGGACGCGACGTGTGGATCGTCGACCCGATCGACGGCACCGCGGACTTCGCGCGCGGCGTGCCATTCTTCTGCGTATCGATGGCGTTCGTGCGGGACGGCCGCGCCGAGATCGGCGTCCTGTACGACCCGATGCTCGACGAGCTTTTCGCCGCGCAGCGAGGGAAGGGCGCAACGCTGAACGGGCAGGCCATCGAGGTGAGCCCGATCGACGATATCCGGCAGTCGGTCGTCGAACTGGGCTGGTCGTCGCGCGTGGCGTTCGCGCGCTACGCGGCGCTGATGCAACGTGTCAACGACCTCGGGGCGGGAATCAAGCGGCGTGGCTCGGGCGCGCTGGGACTCGCGTATGTCGCGATGGGACGGCAAGATGCGTACTGCGAGCTGCACATCAATTCCTGGGATGCCGCGGCGGCGGTTCTGCTCGTCGAGGAAGCGGGCGGATGGGTCAACGACTTCCTGACCGAGGAATGCCTCGCGAAAGGCAATCGCGTGATCGCCTGCACGCCGAAACTTCGCGCGGTGCTCGAAAAGGCGATGGAGGAGTAGCGCGATCGCGCAAGTGTCGGTGAAGTCCGACTATGCTCGCGCGCAGCCGACAGACGCGCCGTTGACGAAGCCGTGCGCTGGCTGCACAAGAAAGCGCACGGGAAGTGCGGGCGACCTTCAACATGCTGCGCCATGCGCGTCTGAAGCCGGCAACCTGGAGCGCCGAAGGACAGTCCGATCGGTCGTGCGAAAAGGCTCGCCATACGACGAGACCACCCTTCGCCGCGGGGAAATGGGGCCGTAATAAGAAGCGATCCGATATGGACGCCGCCAGACGAGCGCGTATGCGTCATCGCACTGACGAAACATTGCGAAGAAGCATATCGGCGGGCGTTTTTTGCAATGAAATCGCCTCCGGTCCCGTTTGACGCCGCGCATCCGTCTGGATAATCTTCGGCTTCCGAAGATTGCGGGACCCGTGATGACCGAGCATCGAGAAGTATCGGCGCTGGACAGTTCCGCGTTGGAGATTCCCGTCCCGCCGAGGGACTTCGGCGCGACGCGCCGTATCCTCATCGTCGTCCTGCTGGCCTCGATCGTTACTCCCCTTTTTTTTATCATCGGCTATGGATATGTCGGCTACGAGAGCCGGCTCTCCGATTCGTCGGAAGTAATTGATCGCCTCGCGCGCGTCGCCGAGGAACATGCCGTCAAGGTGCTCGACCTGAACCGGGAGATGTCGTCGCGCATCGAGCAACTGCTGGGTTCCGATGACGACCGGCAAGTGCTCGCGCGCCAGGAAGAGGTTCATCAGATCTTAGGCGAGATGGCGGCGCGTCTGCCGCAGATCGCGGGCATCTTCGTCTTCGGCGAGAACGGCGATCTGCTCGTGAGCAGCCACTACTATCCGGCGCCGCGTCTGAATGTGCGCGAGCGCGTCGACTTCGAGACGGTGCAGAAGCGCGATTCCGAAACGGAGGTGTCGATGCCGCTACGCGACGCGCTCAGCGGCACCGACGTCTTCACGACGAACACGGCCAGGCGCGCAGCCGATGGCCGCTTTCTCGGGGTTGTCACCATTTCACTGCGCCGGGACTATTTCCTGTCCTTCTATCAGGAACTGGCGGCACGGGACAGTGCGTTGACACTCGGTCTCTATCGCCGCGACGGGGGCATTCTCGCGCGGTCGCCGCCGCCGCGGATCGCGCCGGCACCGGCTCGCAATCTGCCCTTGGCGCGCGCGATCGAAGGAAATGGCGCATTCGACCGCATCCGGATCGAGTCGACGCTCGACGGCGTCGACAAGCTGCTCGCGTACCGGCAGGTCGGCACGTATCCGCTCTACGTGACGGCCGGGATCGCGGTGTCGGCGGTGACGAGCCGATGGCTGCAACACGACGGCCTCATTGCGCTCGCGACGCTGATTCCTTGCACGGGCATCTGGCTGCTCGTCGTCTTCTCGTTGCGCAGGCTCAAGGAGGAACAGGCCGCGTGGGAGCGATGGCGGACCGAAGTCGGCATGCGGCTGACGGCGGAAGCGACCAGTCGTCAGATGCGTCGAATGGGCGCCCTCGGCAATCTCGTGGCGAACGTCGCGCACGACTTCAACAACCTGCTCATGGTCGTCAAGGCGAACATGGAGCTCGCGCGGCGCAAGGGCTTCAACGGTTTGGAGAAGGAAGTGACGGCCGTCGAGCGCGCCTCGCTCGGCGCCGAGGTGCTCGCGCGCCGGCTGTTAAGCGTCGCGCGCAAGCAGCCGTTGCGCGAGGACGCCACACAACTGAGCGGCTGGCTCAAGGACGCCGCGTCGCTCGTCGAGACTTCGCTTGGCGCGAAAGTCGAGCTGACGCTCCATGCGCCCGAGACCGTCTGGCCCGTCTACGTCGATGCAACCGAACTCGAGTCCGCGCTGATCAACATCGCGGTCAACGCGAAGGACGCGATGCCCGAAGGCGGCAAGTTCGTCATTCGCTGCGAGAACGTTCAGTTGCTCCAGGCGTCGGCCGGGCTGAAGCCGGGCGACTATGTCGTGATCGCCTGCACGGACAACGGAACCGGCATGCCGCCCGCGGTCGTGCAGCGCGCATTCGAGCCGCTCTTCACGACGAAGGCGACGAGCGCAGGCACCGGCCTCGGCCTCGCGCAGGTGTTCGCGATGTGCGAGCAGGCGGGTGGCACCGCGCGAGTCGACAGCGTCGTCGGCCACGGCACGACGATCCGTCTCTTTCTTCCGCGCTGGGCGGGTGAAGCAAGGCGGGAAGCCGCCGAACTGTCGAAGCCCGAGAACGTGGCCGAGGTCGCGAATCAGGGATCGGTGCTGCTCGTGGAAGACAACGTCGAAGTCGCGGCCGGTCTCGCTGCGGTGCTCGAAGTGTTCGGCTGGCGCGCGCGCCACGAACTGACCGGCGACGCCGCCCTTCAGTTGCTCGAAGACGGCGAGCGATTCGACCTGATTCTCTCGGACATCCAGATGCCCGGCCTGAACAACGGGATCGACGTCGCGGAGAAAGTCCGGCGCGCGTGGCCGCATCAGGCGATTGCCCTGATGACCGGCTACGCGGAGGAGTTCGAGCGCGCCAAGCATGCCGGCGTGACCATCCTGTCCAAGCCCTTTAACATCGACGACCTGCAAGCGTTGCTTCAGCGCGTCCATGTCTCGACGCGGACCGCCGGCCCGGGCACGGAACTCCGGTTCAGCTAGCGGGCGCGTTTGCGGTCAGCCGCAACGGCTGCCCTCGTCATGACATCACACGTCGATCAGAATGCGTCCGCCTTCGACTCGCGCGGGATAGGTCGCGAGCTTCTCGCAGACGGGCGCGCAAAGCGGACGGCCATCGCGTATGTCGAAGCGGCCGTTGTGCTTCGGGCATTCGATCGTATGGTCCATCACGAATCCGTCGCTCAGATGGACGTGTTCGTGTGTGCACAGGCCATCGCTCGCGTAGACCTCGTCGTTCACGCGATAGATCGCGAAGGTCCGGCCTGCGTGATCGAATCGCATGACGTCTTCGTCTTCGATGTCGTCGAGCGCGGCAGCATCGATCCATTGGGGCATGGTGGAGTGTTTCCTTATGGTTGTGGTCTTTCAGGCCTGGCTGGCCGCCGGCACCGGACGCACTACGTGAAACGACGGATCGTGCGTCTGCTTCACCAGCGCCGGGATGATTTCGGCGTAAGCGGCGAGGGTGCTTCGATACGGTGGCGGCATGTCCGCTTTCACCGCTTCGTGCAGTTGCGGAAGTGCATGAAACGGAACCATCGGGAACATGTGGTGTTCGACGTGATAGTTCATGTTCCAGTAAAGGAAGCGGAACAGCGGATTCATCAGCACCGTGCGGCAGTTCTTGCGATGGTCGAGCACGTTCTCGGGCATGCCCGCATGCTGCGTGAGACCGAAGTACAGATAAAGCCAGGCGCCGTACAGGCTCGGCAGGCCGATGAAGAGTAGCGGCAGGATCGTGCGGAAGTACGTGCTCGCCGCGATCACGATGGCGTAGATGGCAAGGCTGATACGCGCTTCGCGGAACACCTTCGGCCATTCGGAGGCTGGCACGAAAGTGCGATCGTCGGCGTTCATCCTGCCGAATGCGGCGGTGATCATCTTCGGCAACTCGCTCGACACCTGCTTCAGCCCAAAGACGCTCGATACGAGTGCCAGCCAGTCGGTCGGCCGGGGCGCGGCGATCTCGGGATCGCGCCCGACCACGAGCGTATCCGTGTGATGACGCGCATGACTCCAGCGCCACACGGTCGCGCGACGGAACACCTGGAACGACGCGGCCTGATACAGCGCATCGTTCATCCAGCGTGTCTTGAATGCCGTGCCGTGTCCGGCTTCATGCCAGCGCGAATCGGCGGGGCTGCAGTAAAGCGTTCCGTAGACGAAGAACGCCGGCATCGCCCACCAGGAATGCAGGTGCCACGCGAACCCGGCGAGCGCGCCGCTCGCGACGATCGCGATGTACCAGAGCACGGTGTCGCGGATCGCGCGGGCGTCGCTGCGCTGCATCAACTGTTTCATCACGGGGCGCGGCACCGCGCACTTGTACCAGTCGGCGTTGACAAGCCCCGCCGCTTGCGCGCGCTCGCCTGCACCGCCGACGAGCCGGTAGTCCTCATGCCGCTGCGATGAATTCGACACATGCGTCTCCTTGGTCGGATGGTTGCCGATCTCACTGGAAGGCTCCCGGCGCCTCGCAGAGCGTCCAAGGCTCAAAAATAAGCCCTCCGCGAGCGCCGCTCAACGAGAAGATTGACGATTTATCGTCAATCTTCTAGCTTTGTGCCAAAGCGCGCTCGACGAGTCGCGAACCATCTGGAGACCGCCGTGCCGAATCCGTCCGCATCCCCGCGACGCAAACGAACCGCGCGTTTCGTGGAGATCGCAGAACGGGCGGGCGTCAGCCCTTCGACCGTCGATCGCGTGTTGAACGAGCGCGGCAGCGTGTCGGCCGCGGCGCGCGAGCGCGTCGTCGCGGCGGCGCGGGAACTTGCGTTGCCGCGTCTTTTGCCCGAAACGCAACACGGTCTCGTTCACGTCGACGTGCTGCTGCCGGACAGCGACGCCCCGTTCTTCCGACGTCTCGATCAGGCGCTGCAACGCGCCATGCAGATGCTGGACCGGCGGGTGATCGTGCATCGCGTGGCGCTGCCGCCCGCCGACGACACCACGATCACCGCGGCCATCGCGCAACCGCGCTACCGGCGCGCGGCGCTCATCGTGACGACGCACGATACGGCGCGCGTGCGTGACGCGCTGGCAGCAGCCATCGGGCGCAACGAAGCGGTCGTGACGATGGTGACGGATATCGCGGACATCGCGCGGCTGCACTACGCAGGCATCGACAACCTGCGTGCAGGCCGTACCGCGGGCTATTACATCGGCCGGCTCGCGACCCGGCCCGGGCGCGTGTTGCTGCTCGGCGGACGCATGGATTACCGGGCGCACGTCGATCGTATGGGCGGCTGTCGGGCGCAGATCGACGAAGCGTTCGCTCACCTCACGTGCGATCGCGAGACGTTCGAGACATTCGACGATGACGACCGCTGTTATCGCGCGGTGACGGCGGCGCTCAGGAAGGGCGAGGTCAGCGCGATCTATAACAGCGGCTATGGCTCGGCGGGCGTCGAAGCCGCGTTGCGCAAGTCCGGTGCGGCGCGCGATATCGTATGGGTCGGACACGAAATGCTCGATCTGCATCGCGACTATATCGAAGCGGGCATCATGGATATCGTGATCGATCAGGACCCGGACGGACAGGTCATCGCGGCGCTTCAGCACGTGCTGCATGCGTGCGGTGTCGTCGAGGCGGCGCCGCGCGAGGAGCCCGTCGAGTTCCGCGTGTTCTGCTCGGCCAATGTGCGCCATAGCGCCTACCTGAGCAACGAATGAATCCGCAAGCGAAACAGCCATTCGATGCGCGATCGAATGGCTGCGCGTCAGGCTGCGGGAGTGCCGGCCGGGTTAGCGGTGGTTTCCATCCTTGTCGTGGCCGTCACCGTGATAGGCGTGATAGCTCTTCCAGTCGTTGCCGCCCTTGCAGACCAGTTGCGAACCTTGCGCGCTACATGTGGCTTCGTAGCCCGGCGAATAGAGCCATTGGCCGACCCAGTGGAAGTCCGTGTACGGATCGCCATGCGGCCTGGAGGCGACGAAGTTCACTGCGTCGTCCGTGCTGCCCGACCCCGTATAGCGGGCCACGGCCGGATACGGAAACACGGGCCGGGTGCGGGTCGTCTGTCCGGTGGTGTCGACGATCGAAGCGATGATCTTGCCCGGCTTCGTCCCCGTCTCGGCCCATGCCATCACCGGCGTCAGGATGTCGAACGTGTTCGGACCGTCGCCGCCGCCGCAGTGAGCGACGCCGGGAAACAGATACAGCTTCGAGAACGTCTCGACCCGCTCGTCGCCCATGATTTCCTTCATCTCGTGGTAATACTCTAGCGTCGATTGCGGCGAGATATGCTGGTCTTCGAGACCATGCCACAGGATCAGCTTGCCGCCATGACGCTCGAAGGGACGCAGGTCCGGGTCGGTGGCCGCGAGGTAGTTCGAAGTCTGCACGGTCTTCACGAACGATTCGACGGTGAACTTCAGGTCGCTCAGCGTGGCGTTCGGATATGACGCGTTGAAGTAGTCGAGATAGCGCAGGAACGGCAGAACGAAGTTGATGCTGCCGCTCGGGCCGGCATCCGTCGTCGGCACGAACAGCGTCCATTGCAGTTCCGAGCCCCATTCGCGCGAGATCGGCTGTTCCAGATGGCGACCGTATGGGTCCGTAGCGCCATCGTGGATCTTGCGCACGACCGTTGCCTCCGCTTCCGAAAGACACGTCGCGGCGGCCTGTCCCTTCGCGCAGATCATCGTGGCGGGATCGAAGCGGCAGGCCTGCGGATTGTCGATGATGCCGTCGGTCACGCCATCGTTGGCATCGCAGGCGCTCAGGACGGCCGCATGAACGAGCGGCAGCTTGTCGGCGAGCAGGATGTACTTGCCGGTCTTCGGATCGATGTTCGCCGCGGCGGCCCAGCCGTGGTGGAACGTGTTCTGTACGATGAGGTCGTTGGCGGGCGCGCCGGCGACGATGCCGTCGAAGTCGTCGGGATAGCGCTGCGCTTCCATCAGGGCTTCGCGTCCGCCATCGGAGCAGCCGTCGAAGTAGGAATACTTCGCGGGCCTCGCGTAGAACTTGTTGATAATCGCCTTCGCGACCTGCGACGTCGCATGCTCCGCGCGATACGCGAAATCGATCTTGGCCTTGGGGTCGAGCGCCCAGGCGCCGTCCGGGGTTCCGGAGCCTTCGTGGCCCATGTCGGTGGCAGCCACGGCGATCTGTCCGTTCGTGACGGGCACGCAACTCGCGGCCATCGGCGCGTTGATGTTGAGGTTGCCGCATAGTCCGCCGCAACCCGTCTGCAAGTAGCGCTGCGTCCATCCCTGAGTCGGCAGGCGCAGTTCGAAGAGCGCGGCACCCGGTCCGATGCTGCCCTTCACGTCGCACACCGCCGAAGGCAGCTTGGTGTTGCCGACCATCGTTCCCGCAGGAAGCGCCGTGGCCGACGTGATCGTGACCGTGCCGTCGGTGACGCCGCTCAGGTCGAGCGTCGCCACTGCCGCGCAATTCATGGCGGGCATGATGGCGGGAAGATCCGCGAGGCCCGCCGCGGCGCTTGCGCCTGACGACCAGAAGGCCACCACGAGCAACGCTGCGAACGCGGCGCACCATCGGCCTAGTGCGCCTTGGGTCGACCGGCTCGGGCTCCCTGGCAAACCGCTTCGCGATACTCCTGCTTTACCGTCTACTGGCATCTTCGTCTCCGTTCGTTATCGTCGATCAGCTGTGTGCGCGCCTCGCCAATATAGGTGGCTAGCGCGCTGGAAGGTATGGCGACGCAGCGAGCAACGGAGTACAACGAATCGCGGTTTTCGATTCGTCACCGAGACAATCGAACGAGAGTTCGAATCGGCGGGCCGGCGGAAAAGGACGAAGAATCAAGGGGATAGGGCCGCGATGAAGTGCGGCGCGCGATGTTCGGTCGTTGATATCACAGCCATTCTGCGCGACCGGCCGATAAAAAAAATAGATAGGCTTCCTTCGATCTTCGCAACCGCTGCGGGTTGAACGTTTGCCGTCCGCTTCTGCTTCGCGGGTGATCGATGCCCGGATAACCCCGCCAGCAGCACGGCAATCGCGTTGCCTGTATTCTCACTGCCTGAAACCACGACATCACGGTTCAACGATAAGAAGAGAGACGCCTACATGAATCCTTTGCATCGACGCCATTTCCTCAAGACAAGCGTGGCCGCCTCGGTTGCTTCGGCAGCGCCCGTCCTTACCGCCGCACTCGCGCCCGCGGCCGCGCAGGCTGCCACTCCGGCCTCTGCAACGTCCGCGCAGGCGCCATCCGCGAAGCCGCCGAAAGTCACGCAAATTCTCGCCCGTTATATCGTCACCGCGCGCTATGAGGACTTGCCCGCCAATGTCCGCAAGGAAGGCGTAAGGACATTGCTCAACTGGGTCGGCGTCGCGGTCGGCGGCTCGCGCGAGGACCCCGTCAAGCGCTCCGTGGCCGCGCTCGGTCCGTTCTCCGGACCGCCGCAGGCGAGCCTGCTCGGACGCACCGACCGCTTCGACATCATGAATGCGGCATTCATCAACGGCGTGAGTAGCCATATCTTCGACTACGACGACACGCATCTGAAGACCATCATTCATCCGGCGGGACCGGTCGTTTCGGCGATCCTCGCGTACTCCGAATATCAGCCCGTATCGGGAAAGGATTTCCTCAACGCGCTGGTGCTCGGAGTCGAGACCGAATGCCGGATCGGCAATGCCGTCTATCCGAATCATTACGACGTGGGCTGGCACATCACCGGGACCTGCGGCGTATTCGGCGCGGCCGCGGCCGCCGGCAAGCTGATGGGGCTCACCGAGCAGCAGATGGTGTGGGCGCTCGGCCTTGCGGCGTCGCAGCCGGTCGGCCTGCGAGAGTCGTTCGGCTCGATGAACAAGAGCTTCAACCCCGGACGCGCGGCGGCCAACGGACTTTTCGCCGCGTTGCTCGCGGCGAGGGACTACACGAGTTCGGACGGCATGATCGAAGCGAAGCGCGGATGGGCCAATACGATCAGCACCAAGCAGGACTATCGCGAGATCACGGAAGGGCTCGGGCAGCACTACGAATCGACGCTCAATACGTACAAGCCGTTTGCGTGCGGCATCGTGATCCATCCGGCCATCGACGCCGCGATCCAGCTTCGCAACGAGAACCACCTGACGCCGGACATGATCCAGAGCGTCGATCTGAAAGTGCATCCGCTGGTGCTGGAACTGACCGGCAAGAAGACCCCGCAGATCGGTCTAGAAGGGAAGTTCAGCATCTATCACTCCGTAGCGGTGGCGATCATCGACGGCGCCGCTGGCGAGAAGCAATATAGCGACCGCGCAGTGCGCGACCCGCAGACCATCGCGTTGCGCGACAAGGTGAACGCGACGGTCGTGCCGTCGATCCGCCCGGAGCAGGTCGACATGACCATCACGCTGAAGGACGGGCGAAAGCTGCACAAGTTCATCGAGCACGCGATCGGCAGTCTGGAAGTGCCGATGAGCGATCAGCAACTGGAGACCAAGTTCACCGATCTCGCTGCGGGCATTCTTCCTCGCGAGCAGATTCAGGCGCTGATGCAAACGTGCTGGCAGGTCGAGAGCCTGCCGAGCGCCGCCGCCATCGCCAAGGCGGCCGTGCCGCCGCACGGCACCTGATTCGCGCGCAGTGCGACTTCATGGTCGGGAGACGAGCCATGCCCAAGATCGACGTTGCCGCCGTGCCGAAGGTGAAAGGCTCGGGTTATCCGGCGCCCTTCGATGCCCCATGCGCCGAGCGCATCCGTCAGCGGCTTGGCGAGGCGGGCGGCCTCGGCGACTTCGGCGTGAACCTCATGCATGTGCCGCCGGGAAACTGGTCGAGCCAGCGTCACTGGCACTCGCATGAGGACGAGTTCGTGTATGTCCTGCAAGGAGAACTGGTGCTGGTCGAAGACGAGGGCGAAACCGTGTTGCGCGCGGGCGATTGCGCCGCGTTTCCGAAGGGCACGGGCAACGGCCATCACATGATCAACAGGTCGGCAACGGTGGCGGTGTATCTGGAAGTCGGGTCGCGGATAGTCGACGACCTCACCACATGCTCCGATGTCGACATGATGAGCGCCAACACCGATGGTCGTTTCGTGCGCAAAGACGGCACGCCGTTCGCGCAGTCGTAGCTCGCAAGACGAGCGTCTTGCTGTCCTGCGAGCGCTCGTGCTCAGTGCCCGTGCCGTTCGCCAGCCGCGACGGGCGTCTGCTTCGATTGACGGCTCAGCAGCAACGTCACCACGGCCGAGACCGCCAGCGTCGCACCGACCACGTACAAACCCGCCGAGTAGCCGCCCGTCACGTCCTTCAGCCAGCCGATTGCGAACGGGCCGACAAAGCCGCCGAGATTGCCGACGGAATTGATCATCGCGATGCCGGCCGCGGCGCCGGCGCCCGAGAGGAACATGCTCGGCATGGCCCACAGCGGCGCTTTCGCGGCGCTGATGCCGATGTTCACGACCACGAGCGACAGGATGATCATCAGCGCGCTCGTGGCGCCGCCGGCAAAGACGAATCCGAGGCACGCGACGACACACGGAATCACCACATGCCACGTCCGTTCTTCGGTGCGGTCCGAGTGCTTCGCCCAGACGATCATCGCGACGACGGCCAGGACGCTCGGCACGCCCGCCAGCAAACCGGTTTCGAACGAGCCGAATCCGTACTGCCGGATGATCAGCGGCGCCCACAGGCCAAGCGTATAAAGACCCGCCGACGTGCCGAAGTAGATCAGCGCCAGCGCCAGCACGCGCGGGTCGCGCAAGGCGCCGAGCGCACCGGCCGTATGACCGGCATGCGACTGCTTGGCGTCCGCTTCCGTCTTCAGCTTCGCGATCAGCCAGTCGCGCTCTTCTGGCTGGAGCCAGTGCGCCTTCGACGGCGTGTCGGTCATGTACTTCAGCACGACGAAGCCGAGGATGATCGCCGGCACCGCTTCGATGATGTAGAGCATCTGCCAGTCGGCGAGACCCCAGACCGGCGGCAGCTTCATGATGGCGCCGGAAAGCGGCGAACCGATGGCGGTCGAGATCGGTGCCGCCGCCATGAACCACGCGGCGGCTACGGCGCGTTGGCGGCCCGGGAACCACAGGCTGAGGTAAAGAATGATGCCGGGAAAGAAACCTGCCTCGGCGACACCGAGAATGAAGCGCAGCGCGTAGAAACTGTTGGGCCCGACGACGAACGCCGAGGCCGCCGACACGATGCCCCACGACACCATCACGCGAGCGATCCACTTGCGCGCGCCGACCTTGTGAAGAATCAGGTTCGAGGGCACTTCGAACAGAAAGTAGCCGATGAAGAACAGACCGCCGCCGAGGCCGAATGCGGCCGGAGACAGTCCGATGGCCTTGTTCATCGTCATCGCCGCGAAGCCGACGTTGACGCGGTCGAGAAAGCTGATGAAATAAAGCAGCATCACGAACGGAATGATCCGCAGCATGAGCTTCCGGGAAACCCGGGCTTCGAGTTCGGAAATCATTTGTCTCCTCCTTGGAGGGTTGAGCGGTGCTCTATGGAATGGTTGAAACGTCCTTGCCGTTCGGTCGGCATTTTTTTAGGGCTGTCGGTGCTTGCGTCCAAAGCGCCGGGACGAGTCGATCCCGGCCGCGAAATGGCGCGGCCATCGGTTCGGATCGAGAATGGGCACGCCTGCCGCCGGCAGGCGTGTCGCGCGACGAGTCGCCTTGAGCCTGGCTTACGCGGCGTTGGCGGCGGGAACCGCGGCTTTGTCGAGGAGCGCGCAGACGGCAGCCGTCACCTGCGCCGTCGTTGCCGTGCCGCCGAGGTCGCGCGTGTGAAGGGACGTGTCCGCCGTCACGGCTTCCACTGCCTGCATCACGCGACGGGCTGCGTCGAATTCGCCGAGATGTTCGAGCAGCATGACGACCGACCAGAACGTCCCGACCGGATTGGCGAGTCCCTTGCCCATGATGTCGAATGCGGAGCCGTGAATCGGCTCGAACATCGACGGGTAGCGGCGTTCCGGGTCGATGTTGCCGGTCGGCGCGATGCCGAGGCTGCCGGCGAGCGCGGCCGCCAGGTCGCTGAGAATGTCGGCGTGCAGGTTGGTCGCGACGATCGTGTCGAGTGTTTCCGGACGATTCACCATCCGTGCCGTCGAGGCGTCCACCAGTTCCTTGTCCCACTTCACGTCGGGAAATTCCTTCGAGATTTCCAGCGCGATCTCGTCCCACATCACCATCGCGTGACGCTGCGCATTGCTCTTCGTGATGACGGTCAAGAGCTTGCGCGGACGGGACTGCGCGAGCCTGAATGCAAAGCGCATGATCCGCTCGACGCCGGCGCGCGTGAGAATCGAAACGTCGGTGGCCGCTTCGATCGGATGGCCCTGGTGAACGCGGCCGCCGATGCCGGAATATTCGCCTTCCGAGTTCTCGCGCACGATCACCCAGTTCAGGTCTTCCGGCTTGCAGCGCTTGAGCGGCGCGTCGATGCCCGGCAGGATGCGGGTCGGCCGCACGTTGGCATATTGATCGAAACCCTGGCAGATCTTCAGGCGCAGGCCCCACAGCGTGATGTGGTCGGGAATGTCCGGATCGCCCGCCGAGCCGAACAGGATCGCGTCCTTGTCGTGGATCGCATCGAGACCGTCCGCCGGCATCATCACGCCGTGCTTGCGGTGATAGTCGCCGCCCCAGTCGAAGTTTTCGAACTCGAAGGCGAACGAATCGCTGGACTGCGCCAGCGCTTCCAGAACTTGCTGGCCGGCCGGAACGACTTCCTTGCCGATGCCGTCGCCGGGGATGGTTGCGATGCGATAGGTTTTCATGTCTCCGTCCTTCAGATGTCGTAGGTGTGACTGAACTCTACCCACATCCGAGCTCGAAAACCGGTGCTAAACTCAAAGCATCTTTAACCTGAATTCACAAGTGGCAGCAATGCGCGATACTGTCCAGCCGGCCGATCTAGGCTTTTTTTCGACGCTCGCCGCGTCGGGCAGCCTGAGCGCGGCGGCCCGCGAACTGGGACTGACGGCGGCCGCCGTCAGCAAGCGCCTGACGCAGATGGAAAGCCGCGCGGGCGTGGCGCTCGTCAACCGGACCACGCGCCGGATGATGCTCACGCCCGAGGGCGAGCTGTACTTGGAGCATGCGCGCCGGATTCTCGACGAAATCGACGAGTTGTCGGAACTGCTCGGGTCCGCGAAGAAGAGCCCGAAGGGTCTGCTGCGCGTCAACGCGACGCTCGGCTTCGGGCGAAGCCACGTCGCTCCGGCGATTTCCCGGTTTGTCGCGCGATATCCGCAGGTGGCCGTGCAGCTTCAGTTGTCGGTGACGCCGCCGCCTCTCACCGACGACGCATTCGACGTCTGCATCCGCTTCGGCGAGCCGCCCGATACGCGGGTCGTCGCGAAGCGCCTCGCGGCGAACCGGCGGCTGTTGTGCGCGGCGCCCGCGTATATTGCGTCGCGCGGCATGCCGTTGACCGCGCACGACCTCACGCGGCACAACTGCATCGGTATCCGCCAGGGCGACGAAGCCTACGGCGTGTGGCGCCTGAGTGCGGGCAGGGGCGCGGCGCGCAAGACGGAGGCGGTACGGATCAATGGCACGCTGACGACGAACGACGGCGAAATCGCCGTCAAGTGGGCGCTGGAGGGACACGGCATCCTGATGCGGGCCGAATGGGACATCAAGCAGTATCTGGCCGACGGTTCGCTGGTGCGCGTGCTTCCGGATCACGAGACGCCGAACGCGGACATCTTCGCCGTCTATTCGCAGCGGCATCAGATGTCGAATCGCATTCGTGCGTTCGTCGACTTTCTCGCGCTCGAACTGAGCGGCGAGACGGGCGAACGCGCGTAGTCCGCGCGCTCGCGGGCGGGTCAGGAAGAGACGGAGTTGCCGCGCACGGCGCGGGTTTCCTTGGCTACCGCCGATTGTCGCCGGGCGGAACGCTTTCTGATCCAGATCATCAGGCCAGTTGCGCTCAACATCGCGACGGCGATGCCCACGGCGCTGACCAGAATGCGTCCCGGAATGCCGGCGATTCGCCCGGAATGCAGCGGAAACTGGGCTTGCATGAAGATGTCGCCCGCCGAACCCTTGCCCGGAATCGACGATCCGACGAGCTTGCCCGTGCTCGCGTTGTAGTGCAGCCAGGGATTGCCGAGGCCGACATCGCCGTGATCGTGTCCCGGCGCGAAAAAGCCGACGGCATACGCATGCAGCGCGGACGCGTAGTAGAGCGCGCCCGGCGGCGCCGCGAGACCGCGCTCGCGCCCGTCCTCGATCGCCCGCGCAAGCACCGCCTCACGAGTGAGCGGCGTCGCGCCCGGGCTTGACGGGCGGGCGAGTTCGGGGTTGTTCAGGATCGTCGGCGCGAGCGGCGAAAAAACGGAGACGATGGGTCGCATAATCGGATCGGCAAGATTCATCGATACCGAAGTGAGCGCCATCATGAGCAACAGACCCCAGATCCAGACGCCGCCCGAGCGATGCAGGTCGAAGGTCAGCGCGTAACCGCCGCGCCCGAAACGGAACGCGAAGGACTTGCGCCACGCCTTCACGCTCGGGAAGGACAGGATCAGCGCGATGCCGCTGTCGAAAAACCACAGAATGCCGACGATGCCGAGCAGCCACGTCCCCACGTCCAGCCCGCCGACGAACGGCAGGTGCAGCGTGTAGTGAAGCTTGTAGATGAACGGCAGCAGGTCGATGCGCGCGAGCGACACCGCACCCCACTCGCGCCGGCCTTGCACCTCGCCGGTCGCGGGATCGACGGCAAGCTGGTTGAAGTCGACCTTGTACGCCTGGCCGGTGGCGGGATCGGTGCGCGGCAGCACCATCATCTGCTGCGTGTGGCCCGGCTCGACGCCGAGCGGCAGATACGTCACCTCGATCCGCGGATCGGCGGCTTCGACGCGCCGCGCCAGTTCGAGCGACGATAGCGCCGGACCGTCCGTGCGCGCGTAGAAGAACGAGGGATTGAGCGCCGCGTCGAGTTCGTGATCCCACGCGATGATCGCGCCGGTCAGTCCCGAGACGAAAAGGAACAGCGCCGTCGCGACGCCGAGCCATCGATGCAGACGAACGAACCACGGCCTCATCGTTGCCGCGCTCTGACGAAGGATCGCTGCGCGACCACGAGAATCATAAATCCACCGCTACGTAAATAGGAATTGTTCGCATTCTAGCGGTGGCGCGACACGAGAGCAAGCCGAATGTAATCGTTTGACAACGGGAACGCATCGGGATCGCAGACCCGACCTGCGAACGCCTTCGCCAATCATGCAGCTGAGGGAGACTGATCGGCGGGAGACTTCGGGCGGCGATCCGCGAGCGCTTCGAGCAGCGGCGCCGACGGGACGAAGAACAGCCCGCCGGTGACCGCGCGGCTGTAGTCGAGCAGCCGGTCGTAGTTACCGGGCGGCCGTCCGACGAACATGTTCTCGAGCATCTGTTCGATCGGTTCGGGCGAGGCAGCATAGCCAATGAAGTAGGTCCCGAACTCGCCGGCGCCCGGCCGGCCGAAGGCCATGTTGTGGCGCAGGATCTTGACTTCCTGACCGTCTTTTTCGATGGTCGTCAGCGAACTGTGCGAGGACGATGGCTTGATCCCTTCGGGAAGTTCGACGTCGGAGAGCTTTCTGCGGCCGATGATGCGTTCCTGTGCTTCGACCGGGAGCGATTCCCAGGCGGTCATGTCGTGCAGATACTTCTGCACGATCACGTAACTGCCGCCCGCGAACTCGCGATCCTCTTCGCCAATGACGGCGAAATCGACCGCCTCGCGGCCTCTCGGGTTTTCCGTGCCGTCGACGAAACCGACCATGTCCCGCAGGTCGAAATAGCGAAAGCCGTGCACCTCGTCAACCACCGATACCGCAATGCCCAGCCGCGCCATCAACTGCGCGGCGAGTTCGAAGCAGAGATCCATGTGGTCGGCGCGGATATGCAGGAGGATGTCGCCCGGCGTGCCGATGGCGCGTCGCGCGTGGTCGCCGACCTCGCGAAACGGGTGCAGGTTCGCGGGGCGCGGCGCGCCGAAGAGCGTGTTCCAGGCATCGGAGCCGAAGCCGCACACGCACGACAACTCGCCCGTGGGCGCGCGCGTGCCGACAGCGCGAACCAGCGCGGCGATGTCGGCGCACAACGCGCGCACGGTGTCCGCGCTTTCGACGCCGGGTTTCAGTGTGGCGACAAGGAAAATGGCGCTGCGAGTGATGGGATTGCAGACGGCTTGCGGCTCGGGGATGTCATCGGGCATCGGACGCATGCGCTCCACTCGTTGAAAACGACGGCAATCGAGAACGGGATTTGACGCCGGAGAACGAAAAGCAGATCTAGTCTGCCCTCAGACTGCATCCCTCTTGACCGAACGTTTCGCATCGGCCCAAGAGATCGATATTCGTGCGACGTGCGACCAGCCACGGGATACCCGCATAACTCACGACAGCACGTTTGACGCGGTATTCGTAAAGTTCGGGACCGACATGTTTGAAGAGTACCCGGTCCGCTGTGTGTTGTTCCGCATATTCCTCGGAAACCAGGCCCATCTGTGCTGCGCGATGCATGGCGAGCGATCCGTCGGATGACGACTGAAAGCTGATATTGGATAGCACGCAATAAGTGACCGAGATGGCGATGATCGGCTTTGCAACGACGCCCGCATATACGCGGACGCTTCCTTGCCTCTGAGAGGTCAGTGCTGCAACAGGCATGGCAACCTTCTCGGTGCGGGTTTACGTGTAGCGCATGTTAAACGCTCGCTAAAGCGGTGACAAGAAGAAGATATAGGGCTGCGGAATGTTTAAATGATTAGATGTTTTTGCGGTACTTCCAGGGGCAGCTTGTGCTATTTCAAATTCGGATTTAAACATCGCAATCATTTACCGATGTGATGGTAAAAGCGCATTGCTAAAGAATCGAACGTTCGAACTTTCTGAGCGACGTGATGTTCAAGGCGCACCGCTATCGGTAGCCGCGAAATCCTGTAGTGCTGACAGTTCGCCCTCGCGCAGCATCTCCTTTAGCAACGTGCAGAACCTGACCGATGCCGCCGTTCGATAGGCCCGACGACGCTTGAGGAGTGCGACCGTCCGCGTCGGAAACGGCGGGTCGAGCGGCACATACGCGAGGTCGCCGTGCTCGCGTTGCATCGCGCTCGGCAAAATCGCCGCAACATCGCCGCGGCGCACGATCTTCAGCACCGCGCTGATCGAATTGGCCTGCAGTGCGATGTTCGGCTTGATGCCATGCCCGTGAAAGTAGTCGTCGATATAGCGGCGGGACACGAAGTTGCCGGTCAGGAGCGCAAGCGGAAGCTCTGCAAGCTGGGCCGGCGACACGGCCGCCGCGCCGCGTGTGAGCGGATGCGAGCCTCCCGCGACGAGCGTCAGTCGCTCGACGAAGAGCGGTTCGATGTCGATGTCGTCGGAGCGGATGTCCGTAAAGCCGATCGCGACATCGACCTGATCGTCGCCCAGCGCGGCTTCGATCGCTTCGAGCGACATCTCCGAAACCTCGATCGTGATCGCGGGATGGAGCGCGTGGAATTCGGCGACCAGCGGTCCCACCAGATATTCGGTGAAGGTCGGCGTGACGGCGACGCGCACGTGGCCGCGCGACAGATCGCGCACGTCGTGCAATGCGCGGCGTCCGGCTTCGAGATCCAGCACCGCGCGCCGCGCGAATTCGATGTAGGCAAGACCGAAATCGGTCAGCCGGACGACCCGCCCGCTGCGATCGAACAATTGCCCGCCAAGCTCGCTTTCGAGTTGCCTGATCTGCTGCGACAGCGCGGGTTGCGACACGCTGAGCGTCTCGGCTGCGCGGGTGAAATTGCCCTGTTCGGCTACTGCGATGAGATACCGGATGTGTCGAAGCAACACTTGGGTCTCCATAAGCTGTTGTTATTGCCCTGATCCGAATCCAGTCTTGGACGGCGCGATGCTCGTTCGGCACAATCGATACGACCGGCGCGGATGTTCGTCGTCGGTATCGAGGAACGGGGCGTCTTCATTTGGCGCTGATTGTATGCCAACGGCATGCTCCGGCGGGCGGCCTGCCCGGTGGAACGCGTCCGCGCGTATGCGCGAACTGACGGGAGATGCGAAATGGAAATCGTGATCGTGGCGGCAATCGTCGTCGTGGCGCTCGGAGCGTTCGCCACCTTTACGATTGCAGATCTGCTTCCCCCGGATGTCGCGGCGAAAGCGGAAGAACACGGCCGTTTCGCCGGCCTCGCAAGCGAGAGCGCGCAGGAGCCGTCTCCATCGGTCGCGCTCGTCGGCGGAGCATCGGCGCGTCGCGACAGGACACGACAGCGTCGCCAGGTTCGCACGCTCTCCCGCAGCGATGCGCCTGGCAGGCGTGCGCTGCGGCGTCTTGCAAGGTGAACGGCTCGCGCGGATAAGCGCATGACGGGGAAGGCTGCATGAGGCCGGATCGGAGCGCGTGACCAGCCGGAGGTGTGCGTGACGACACTATCGAACACGAATCCGCATCGCGCGCACCGGCGACTTGCCGGGCGCCTGAGCGTTGCGGGCATTGCGGGCGCGGCCGTTATGCTTGTCGTCTGCGTGGCGGTGCTGCTTGTGCTTCATGCAATCGGCCCGGCGTTCCATATCGACGTGGGGGAAGTTCGTCCGTTCACCTTGCGCGACGAGAACGGGCTGAAGCTGATGCTGGCGGCCGCGTCGGCTTACTGGATGCTTGCCCGCGTTTGCAGGAACCCTGGCGCGCGCCAAGAACGCACAGGCATCGACAATCGCAGCGACGACAAGCCGTCCAACGTCGTATCGATGAACATGATCCGAAGCCATTCGCGAACCATCGAAAGCACGACGAAAGACCTGGAGTCGATCATGGCGGCAACGCGTGCTGTCGCGAGCGCGCGCATGCTGCGCGAATGCACCTGCGAGCAGATCATGACGCGCAACGTCGTCACGGTTTCGCTCGATACACGGCGACGCGTCGTCGAAAAAATACTGGAGCGCCACCGGATTCGTGCATTGCCCGCGGTTCATGCCGATGGCCGGCTGGCAGGCATCGTGACGCGCGGGGATCTGGAGAAGCTCGGGCGGCCTTCGCTCGTCGTATCAGATGGCATGCGCGTCGGCCGTCCACGACCGGCGTCGCAAACGGTGGCTGGCCTGATGACGCGCCAAGTGGATGCGATCGACGCGACGTCGTCGCTTGAAACGCTGCTCGGGCTTTACGTGAAGAAAGGCCATCATCACATCCCGGTCGTCGATGCGCAACGCAGGATCGTCGGGATCGTGACGACGTCGGATCTCGCCGAACGCTTCGGCTGGCTTCCGGTCGCCGAGAATTCGCGGCGCGGCTAAAGCGCAGCGGCACCGCCCAGGCTACGCGCGAAGATTGCCATCGCGCGGCCGCGTCGTACGCGTTACGATCCGTTCATCCATCGACAGATGAATCGATCGAACATGAACAAGACGCGAACAAGCGTGCTCCCCGATCAACCCGGTCCCCCGTCCGGCGAAGAACCTGTCACGGCAGCCAATCAAGCGCCGGCCGGCCACGTCGTTCTCGCCGACGCCGACAGCGACAGTTATCGCTCGCTGCGGCGTCGGCCCATGTCGCGCGCGGAGCGCTTCGAACTCGGCCGGAGCCTTCGCGACCGGGTTCCGCGCAACACGCTCGGCGACTGGAAAGCTCCTGCGACGCGGCCGGACCCCGTCGAGCAGATCATGCGTTCGCACGAGGGACGGCTTGACCGGCTGATTCCAATCCGGGTCGGCCGCATGATCGCATCGCCCTATGGGTTCCTGCGCGGCACGGCCGTCGTGATGGCCGAGGACGTCGCCCATCTTCCCGCGACCGGCATCACGCCCGTCGTCTGCGGCGATTCTCATTTGGGCAACTTCGGCTTCTACGCTTCACCCGAACGGGATCTGGTGATCGACCTGAACGACTTCGACGAAGCGCATCCCGGCGCCTGGGAGTGGGATCTGCGGCGGCTGGTCGCGAGCATCTGGGTGGCGGGCCGGCATACGGGCGCGAGTGAAAGTCAGTGCCATGATTCGGTCGCGTCGTGCGTCGCCGCTTATCGCGAGGAAGTGCGTTTTCTCGCTAATGAACCGCTGCTGTCGCGCTCGTATCAGCGCATCGACGTCGACCGCCTGCACGAGACGGCAACCGATGCCGCGCTGCGCGGCGAGATCGCGCGCGCGGCCAAACGTGCGCGGTCACGCACGAGCGACCGCGCCTTGCCGCGCTTTACGACCGAACGCGACGGCCGGCGCTGTATCGTCGACGAACCGCCGTTGATCACGCGGGTTCCCGATGCGGAGGCGGAAAGCATCGCCGCGTCGCTGGACGCATACCTCGACACGCTGGCGCCGCACTGGCGCCGCGTGCTCGGCGGCTACACGCTGGTCGACATCGCGCACAAGGTGGTCGGCGTGGGCAGCGTGGGCTTGCGCGCCTACGTTGCGTTGCTCGAAGGCAGCAGCGCCGACGACGTCGTCTTTCTCCAGCTCAAGCAGGCGCGCCGTTCGGTGCTGGCCCGGTTCGTTCACGGCGATTCGGCATGGCACGCGCATCAGGGACAGCGTGTCGTCGAGTATCAGCAGGCGCTGCAGACGGTGAGCGATCCGCTGCTCGGCTGGACGTCCATCGACGGCCGGCAATACTACGTCCGCCAGTTTCGCAACATGAAAGGCACGATTCCTCTCGACGCGCTCGACGCCGCCGCGCTCACCGACTACGCCGGGATCGTCGGCCATCTGCTCGCGAAGGGCCACGCGCGCACGAGCGGCGCGTCGATGATCGCCGGCTACGCGGGGTCGTCCGACAAGCTGGACAAGGCGCTCTGCCGATTCGCGCGTGCCTACGCGGACCAGACGGAGGCCGACCACGCAGTGCTCGTCAAGGCGGTGGCTCGCGGCCTTCTGCCGGTCGAATATGTCGAGCAGGCGGGCGGGAAGACCGCGTTTCGTCCGTAGCGCTCAGGTCGACGCATGTATCGTGGCCGCAGGCGACCGGACTTGAAATCGAGGCATACGCATTCCATGAATCCATCGGAACACATAGACCAGCTGATCGCGACACTCACCGACTGGCGCGGCCAGACATTCGCCGCCATTCGAAAGCATATCCTCGAGGCGGACGGCGAGATCGTCGAGGAATGGAAGTACATGGGAAGCCCGGTGTGGTATCGCGATGGCATCATCGCGGTCGCCAATGCCCACAAGGGAAAGGTTCAAGCTGACCTTCGCGCACGGCGCGAGCATCCCGGATCCCGACAAGCTTTTCAACGCGGGTCTGGAAGGCAACGCGCGGCGGGCCATCGATTTTTTCGAGGGCGATAAGATCGATGGGCGCGCGCTGCAAAACCTCGTCGGTGCAGCGATCGAATTCAATCAACTCAAGCAGAAGAAAAAGGCGCCAGCGGAGCCCGCGTAAAAGGTCAGAAAGATAAAAGCCAAGCCTGACACGGCTGGCGCCAGCACCCGCCGCGCTATAGGCCGCACCTATCAGCGGCATTGCAGGAATCGACTTCTGTTGTGGGTCACACACGCTTATATTTAATTGGAGTACCCTCGCCGACAAAAGTCGCAAGCGCCCGGGGACTCCCCGAATGAATTGCCCGCGAAGGCGTGGCGTCCTGACACAACAAATAGTGGGTAAGTCCTCTCAAGGAGATTACGCATGTCAAGCGAAGCGAAGTGCCCGTTCCAGCATGCCGCCGGCGGCGGCACGACGAACCGGGACTGGTGGCCGAAAGAACTACGCGTGGATTTACTCAGCCAGCACTCCCGTAAATCCAACCCGATGGACGACAGCTTCAACTACGCCGAAGCCTTCAAGGGTCTCGACCTCGCCGCGGTCAAAAAGGACCTCGCCGCGTTGATGACCGATTCCCAGGAGTGGTGGCCGGCGGACTTCGGCCACTATGGACCGCTCTTCATCCGCATGGCGTGGCATAGCGCCGGCACGTACCGGATCGGCGATGGCCGCGGCGGCGCAGGGCGCGGCCAGCAGCGTTTCGCCCCGCTCAACAGTTGGCCGGATAATGTCAGCCTCGATAAAGCCCGCCGCCTGCTCTGGCCGATCAAGCAGAAGTATGGTCAGAAGCTTTCTTGGGCGGATTTACTGATTTTGACCGGCAACGTCGCGCTGGAAACAATGGGTTTCAAGACGTTCGGTTTCGCCGGCGGCCGCGAAGACACGTGGGAGCCGGATCAGGACGTCTACTGGGGCAACGAAAAGACCTGGCTCGGCGGCGACGTCCGCTACGGCAAGGGCGCCGCCGGCGACGACGATGACGAAGGCGTGATCGTCGCCGACGCGGAGCTGCATGGCGCCGAGGCGAGCCGGACCGACAACGGGCGCAATCTGGAGAATCCGCTGGGCGCCGTGCAGATGGGCCTGATCTATGTGAATCCGGAAGGCCCGGACGGCAATCCGGACCCGGTCGCCTCGGCACACGACATCCGCGAGACGTTCGCGCGCATGGCGATGAACGACGAGGAAACCGTCGCGCTGATCGCCGGCGGCCATACTTTCGGCAAGACGCATGGCGCCGGTCCTGCCGACAACGTCGGTGCCGAACCGGGCTCCGCTGATCTGGAGGACCAGGGCCTCGGGTGGAAGAACAGTTTCGGCAGCGGCAAGGGCGCCGATACGATCACAAGCGGCCTGGAAGTCACCTGGACCACGACGCCGACAAAATGGGGCAGCGGTTTCTTCGAGAGCCTGTTCGGCCATGAATGGGAACTGACGAAGAGTCCCGCCGGTGCCAATCAATGGGTCGCCAAGGACGGCGGCGAAACGGTCCCGCACGCTCACGATCCGTCCAAAAAGCTGCGGCCGACGATGCTCACCACCGACCTGGCGCTGCGCTTCGACCCCGAGTACGAAAAGATTTCGCGGCGTTTCTGGGAGCATCCCGACGAACTCGCCGATGCCTTCGCGCGCGCGTGGTTCAAGCTGACGCACCGCGACATGGGACCGCGCGCCCGCTATCTGGGCCCGGAAGTGCCGGCCGAAGCGTTGCTCTGGCAGGATCCCATCCCGGCAGTCGACCATCCGCTGATCGATGCACAGGACATCGCGTCGCTCAAGCAGAAAATCCTGTCGTCGGGGCTGCCGGTATCGCAACTGGTGGCGACCGCGTGGGCGTCGGCGTCCACGTTCCGCGGTTCGGACAAGCGCGGCGGCGCCAATGGCGCACGTATTCGCCTCGCGCCGCAGAAGGACTGGGAAGTCAATCAGCCCGAGCAACTGGCGAACGTACTGAAGGTTCTCGAAGGCATTCAGGGCGAGTTCAACGGTGCGGGTTCCGGCGGCAAGAAGGTGTCGATCGCCGACCTGATCGTGCTCGCCGGGAGCGCTGCCATCGAGCAGGCGGCGGAGAAGGGCGGCCAAAAGGTGACGGTGCCGTTCACGCCGGGGCGCATGGACGCCTCGCAGGAACAGACCGACGTGCAATCGGTCGGCGCGCTCGAACCTTCCGCCGACGGCTTCCGCAACTACGTGAACCCTAGGGTAGGCGTCCCGGCGGAGACGTTGCTGATCGACAAGGCGCAATTGCTGACGCTGACCGCGCCCGAGATGACGGCGCTCGTCGGCGGATTGCGAGTCCTGAACGTTCACAGCGGGCAAGAGTCGCACGGCGTCTTGACGGATCGGCCGGAAACGCTCACGAACGACTACTTCCGCAACCTGCTCGACATGCGCACGGAGTGGAAGCCGCTCTCGCGCAGTGTGTTCGAGGGGCGTGACCGCAAGACGGGCGAGGTGAAGTGGACCGGCACGCGTGTCGATCTGGTCTTCGGTTCGCACGCCCAGCTTCGCGCTTGCTCGGAAGTTTATGCGAGCGAGGACGCGCAGGAAAAATTCGTCCGCGATTTTGTCGCAGCCTGGGTCAAGGTGATGAACCTGGACCGTTTCGATCTCGCCTGAAACGCCGCGTCGCCCCGTCAGTATTCTCAAACTGGCGGGGCGACGCGAATGGCTTCGGTTCACAAGCCGACTGACCCGCCGGCAGCGTTATGGCCGCTACGGCGCGATCTTGTCGATTTCTTCGTAAGCACGGTTGAGCCAGACCTTCACGCGCTGTCGCTCGAGCATGCCAAGCCCGGTGCTCGCGCGATCCGGATGATGCGCCGCCGCCCAGAAGCTGGCATTTCTCTGATCGATCTTCTGCATCGTCGTGTCGGGGAGATGGCGCAGCGACACGATGCTCGCGCCAAGCGCTTCCGCCCGCTGGCGTTCGCCCGACGCTTCCAGCAGTTCGAAGCGATCGCCGCGGATCTCGTTCAGCACGATCACAAGACGCAACTTCCCGCCGAACCGGTCGAGCCATTGCCGCAGCAGATCGACCGAATCGCGGCCGGCGTCCATCACGTGCCACCACGTGAGCGCGATCCCGTTTTCCTGCGCGATGCCGAGCACGTCGGCGTCGTCGAACCACTGCGAGATCGACTGCTGCGTCTGCGCCGCGAGATCGACCACGATGCGGCGCTCGGGCTGTTCCAGCGCGTGTTCGATCACCGGGTCGAGACTGTCGTGGTCGTCCAGCACCGCGGGCGCGGCAAAATCGGCGTAGTAGCGCAGCAGCGCGCCGTGCGAGCGGTCGGTGTCGAAGCCGAGGAACGGCAGATTGCGGTCGATGAAATACTGCGCCAGCACGCGGGCGACGAGCGATTTGCCGACCCCGCCTTTTTCCCCGCCGATGAAGTGCACGAAACTCATGTGTTCGAATCCTTGTTGTCCTGAGTGGGGCGGCCATGCTTCGCAGCCGATGCGGCCGCGCTACAGGCTACACGGGCAATATTCGCGCGGGCGGGCTTTTTTCGTGATACGCGGTTCGTGGATTCGTGACGAACGGCTGCAATACAGATAAGGTGACGACGCCGCCTGCGGTCCATCCTCCACCCCGAACCGACGAGAACGACATGACTTTGGTTGCTCCTCCCGCTGCACGCCTCGGCGCGACACTCGCCGAAATCGGCACGCCTTCGTTGCTGATCGAACTCGATGCGTTCGAGGCGAACGTGCGCGGCATGGCCGAATTCACTGCTTCATGCGGCGTGGCGCTGCGGCCACACGCGAAAGCGCACAAGTCGGTCGACATCGCGCGCCGGCAGGTCGCGGCGGGCGCGGTCGGCGTGTGCTGCCAGAAGCTGAGCGAAGCGTATCCGTTCGCGGCGGCGGGCATCGAAAGCATTCACGTGAGCAACGAGTTCGTCGGCGCGGACAAGGTCGCGATGGCCGTCGAGCTGGCCGCGCACACGCGCCTTAGCGTGTGCGTCGATTCGTTGCCGCAGGTGGCCGTGCTGGGCCTCGCGGCCGCCGAGGCGGGCGTCAGGATCGACGTTCTGCCCGAAATCGACGTCGGGCAGCGGCGCTGCGGCGTCACGCGGCCCGACGACCTGCTGCGTCTTGTCGACGCCATCGCGCAGCATGCCGCCTTGCGGTTCGGCGGGATTCAGGCGTACCACGGCGGCGCGCAGCATATCGCGTCGTGGCAGGCGCGCGGGGAGGCGGCGAAGCTCGCGGCGCAGCGCGCGTCGGAGTTCGTGAGCGTGCTTCGCGCGCGGGGCGTCGATGTGCCCGTCGTCACCGGCGGGGGCACGGGCACGGTGGAATTCGACGCGCGAAGCGGCGTCTACACCGAAGTTCAGCCCGGTTCCTATGTGTTCGGAGATGGTGACTACGGCAGCATCGAATGGACGGCTTTAGACCGGCCGCGGCAGAGTCTCTTCATTCTGTCGACCATCATGAGCGCGACGCGGCCCGGCATGGCGGTCTGCGACGTCGGATTGAAGGGACTGGCCGTCGATTCCGGACTGCCGCGCGAGGTGACTGCGCTTTCCCGTGTCGAGAC
The DNA here is from genome assembly GCF_031451455.1 of Caballeronia sp. LZ024. NCBI lineage: Bacteria > Pseudomonadati > Pseudomonadota > Betaproteobacteria > Burkholderiales > Burkholderiaceae > Caballeronia > Caballeronia sp. LZ024. The sequence continues at coordinate 243,448 of NZ_JARUXL010000003.1, forward strand.
GCCCGAACTGGCCTATGTCGGCGCGAACGACGAGCACGGCATGCTGGACGTTGCGGGCGGTCTCGAACGAGGAACGGAGTCGCTCGTCGGGCAACGCGTGCTGATCGTTCCCGGGCATTGCGACCCCACGGTGAATCTCTACGACGAATTCGTTTGCGTCCGAGCCGCGCAAGTCGAGGCGTTGTGGAAGGTCGACGCGCGCGGCTTGTCGCGGTGAGCACGCGACGCCTCAAGCGGACAGCTTTTGCATCTCGGCGAAGAGATCGGCCTTGCCTTCGAAGCCGATGCCGGGCAGGTCCGGCATCGTGATGTAGCCGTTATCGACCTTGACGCCGTCGGGGAATCCGCCGAACGGCTGGAACAGATCGGGATACGATTCGTTGCCGCCCAGCCCGAGGCCCGCCGCGATATTGAGCGACATCTGGTGTCCGCCGTGCGGGATGCAGCGCTTCGGCGACCAGCCGTGTTCACGCAGCATGTCGAGCGTGCGCAGATATTCGACAAGGCCGTAACTCAGCGCGCAATCGAATTGCAGCCAGTCGCGGTCGGCACGCATGCCGCCGTAGCGAATCAGATTGCGGGCGTCCTGCATCGAAAAGAGGTTTTCGCCGGTCGCCATCGGCTTGCCGTAGTAGTTGCGCAGCGTGGCCTGCAATTCATAGTCGAGCGGATCGCCCGGCTCTTCGTACCAGAACAGGTCGTATTGCGAGAGCGCCTTCGCGTACTGGATCGCGGTGTCGAGATCGAAGCGGCCGTTCGCATCGACCGCCAGCTTCTGGCCGTCCTGCAGCACGCTCAGGATCGAATCGATACGGCGCAGGTCTTCATCGAGCGAGGCGCCGCCGATCTTCTTCTTCACCACGGTATAGCCCCGGTCGATATAGCTGCGCATCTCGTCCTTGAGCTTTTCGTGGTCTTGGCCCGGGTAGTAGTAACCGCCCGCGGCGTACACGAAAATCTTGCGATCGGGCATGCCATTGCCGTATCGGTCGGCCAGCAACTGGAAGAGCGGCTTGCCTTCGATCTTCGCGACCACATCCCACACGGCCATGTCGATCGTGCCGATCGCCACGGAGCGCTCGCCGTGGCCGCCGGGCTTTTCGTTGGTGAACATCGTCGCCCAGATCTTGTGCGGGTCGAGGTTGTCCCCGGCATCATTGACGAGCGCGGCCGGGTCGGCTTCGAGAATGCGCGGGATGAAGCGCTCGCGCATCAGCTTGCCCTGGCCGTAGCGGCCGTTCGAATTGAAGCCATAGCCGACCACCGGCTTGCCGTCGCGGATCACGTCCGTCACGACCGCGACGAGACTCAGCGTCATCTTGCTGAAGTCGATATAGGCGTTGCGGATCGGGGAACTGATCGGAATGGTCTTTTCGCGGATTTCGACGATTTTCATGGATGTCTTCTGGTGGCATCGCGGGTGGCCGATGCAACGGGCTGTAGGAGTCGCTAGGTTATTCGCGAAAGGCGGCGCTATGATTCACCGGAAATCACTTCTTTATTAACTTTCGGTGAAGACTGATCTTGCCTCCCATCTCGAGTTTTTCGTGCTGCTGGCGCGGCACGGCAACCTCGCCGCCGCGGCCCGAGAACTCGACCTGACGCCGCCCGCCGCCACCAAACGCCTCGCTCAACTGGAGGCGCGGCTGGGCGCGAGGCTCGTGAACCGGACGACGCGCAGTATCAGCCTGACCACGGAAGGCGAGACCTACCTGCACTACGCGACGCGCATTCTCGCCGAGGTCCGGGAGATGGAGGACGCCGTTTCGTCCAGCCGGTCCGTGCCGAGAGGGCTGCTGCGGGTGAACGCCACGCTCGGGTTCGGGCGGACCACGATCGCGCCGCTGGTGTCGGAATTCGCCAGGCGCAATCCCCATGTGGAGGTGCAGCTCGATGTCACGGATCGGCCCGTCGATCTCGTCGAGAGCGGCGTCGATCTGGCGATTCGTTTCGGCTCGCTGCCGGACAAGCGGCTCAATGCACGGCGCGTGATGACGAACCGCCGGTTCCTGTGCGCGTCGCCGCGATATCTCGAACAGCATGGCGCGCCGACGAGTCTCGCCGACCTCGCGGGGCATCAGTGCATCATTCACCGTCAAAACGATGACGCCCACGGCATCTGGCGTTTCACGCGCGACGGCCGCAGCGAGGCGGTGAAGGTGCGCGGCATGCTGTCGAGCAACGACGGCGATATTGTCCTCGGCTGGGCGCTCGACGGGCACGGCATCCTGGTTCGGTCCGAATGGGATCTCGCGAAGTATGTGGAGAGCGGCCGCTTGCGAATCGTGCTGCCGGAATTCGTCCTGCCCTCGGCGGACCTGTTCGTCTATTACGCCAACCGGCGGAATCAGTCCGCGCGGGCGAGGGCGTTCATCGACTTTCTGATCGAACGCTTCGACAGTCCGGCGATATCCGTTTCGCACGCTGCGTCGATGTGACGTCACCGGCGCTGTGGCGGCGAAGTCCGGTTCATGGGACCGCGTTTGCGCCTGCGGGCGTGGCCGTGCGCTTCAGGAAGTCGGCGACCCAGGCGTCGTTCTCGCCGTTCATGAGTCCCTCGCTATCCAGAATCAGGGCGTGGTCCGCTGCCGCATTGGCGGGTTGTCCTTGCGTGAGGATCTGCCATTCTGTCAGGCGCAACTTGAGGCGGTCGGCGGCAAGGCGGTAGGTCGCTGCCAGGCGCTGATAACGCTCGGCCAGGGCGTAGGTGCCGATCGCCGTCGTGATCGTGCTGAGTGTGGCAACCCAGACCTCAATGCCGGCGCCCGCGAATACCGCACCCAACGCGCCCAGCCCTGCCGCGATGGCGCTCAAGACCTGAACCGCCCGTGTGCAACGGGCCGCGTTGCGCTCGTTCATGGTGGCCTTCGGCGCAAACCAGTTGATCTGTTCCTCCAGGCGGATGGCGATGTAATCCTGCACGGAAAGCGGACTGCCGGGCCGGCCTTTGCTGGCATCCGCGCCCTCGGGCTCGATCGCGGGTAAATCCTCGCCTTCCGCCATCAGCTCTTTCACCTTGTCGAACAATTTCTGACTGGCGTCGGCACCGTCGTAGGGCGGCACGCGCGTGGCATAACGATACGCCTCGGACTTCGCCCGCTCCGCGAGCGCGCGAGCGCGAATCCAGTCCTTCTCGACTTTCGAGTCGAGCATCGAGCTTGCGGCCCAGGCCGCGAGCGCCATCGCGACGGCACTCGCGGCGCTCAGGAACTGCGCGACCACTTGCAGGTTGGGAAGCCTCCCGGGCAACTGCGAGGCCAACGTCGCCAGGACGGCGCCGATCACGGTCAACGCCAGCGTGCGAAGCCGCCAGCGATCGAGATCGCTCCGGATGGTCCGGGCGCGCGCGGACCATCCGCGGTACTTGCTCCACATCAAATCAAGCGCTGCGTCCATCGTTTCCCCCAAGGCTGCAAGCAGTGAAACCGTCTGGCGATGCTGCGCCACGCGGCTCAAGCCGCGGAAAGAAAGTGTCTGAAGCTGGGCAGGCGATTATTGAGCGAGGCGTTCAGCGTCGCGATGTCGTCGAGGCGCATGGCGGCATTGAACGCCCCGACGAAGCGGTCGACATGCGCCGACGTCCCGATCGGATACTGGACGAGTCGCCAGCGGTTGGCGCGATTGTCGTTGAAGCGCACGCCGCCGGCGTTGTACGCGGCCGCGACGAGCGGCGGGTCGAAGCCCGTGAGACGCGCCTGGCGCCAGATATAGGTCGCACCGGCTTCGATCGAAACGAGCGGGTCGCGCAGGTCGTCGAGACTCAACTGCGGACGGCGCAGCGAATCGCGCGCGGTGCTGAGCAGCGTCTGCATCAGGCCCACCGACACGCGCCCCGGCGTGAGTGCCGGATCGATCTTGCTGCAGCCCGGCTCGCGGCGCTCGGCGCGGACCTTGCCGCCGCTTTCGGCGCAGATGCACGCGATGATCAACTCGATCGGCACGGGCACCTTGCTCAGGATCGTCGCAAGCGCGGCCTTCTGGGCGTTGAACACGGTGCGGACCTGAGCCTCGGCGGCGGGGGTGCAGACGGCGGCCGCGTCGTCGTGCACGAACACGCCGTCGCGGCCGATCCGCCACGGATCGCTCGACGAAAACTGCCGATGCTGCTGGGTCAGCCTGCCGATCTGCTCGGGCGTCAGGATGTCGCTGGCGGCGCGGTCCGGCAGCACCGGCGTGGTTTCGCCGAAAAGGAGCGCCCAGCTCTGACGGCCCAGCACGCCGTCGGCGATGAGCGCCGGGTTGTGCGTCTGGAAGTCGACCACGGCGTCGCTCGTGGCGCGTCCGAACATGCCGTCGCTCGTGAGCTTGTAGCCGAGCCTGATCAGTTGGGTCTGCGCCTGCGCTACGTCGGCGCCGCGCATCATCGGCGAAGTCAGCCAGAGATTTCTCGTGAAGGTCGGCATCATGTGCATCCTTTTGCGGCAGAGAACGTGTCGATCGACTTCGAGAGCCGCTCGATGCGCGCCGACAGCTCCGCACTCGCGGTGCGGGTCGTCGCGAGCTGGCTGCGCGCGCCGGTCAGCGTCGGGCAGACCTGCGCCGGCGCGACGAGGCCGTTCATCGCGCGCGTGGCGTCCGCGTCGGCGCGGAAGTATGCGGCATACGGCTGGCCGTCGGGCTGGGCCTGGAGCTTGCCGAGCGTATCGTCGAAGCGCGACTGCAGCGCGGCGGCGTTCGCGGGACTCGCGTAGGGACGCATGGTCTTCAGCGCATCGGCGAGACCGGAGAGGAGCGCCGTGCGGTCCGTGTCCTTCGGCGGATCGGGCAGGAGCCGGATCGCCTGCTCGTAGTCGGACACCGCACACTGGCGGGCTGCCGCGTCCTTCGGCGCGTCGCCGGTGTTCGTCAGTTGCGCGCAGGCGCTGGCGCGCAATCCGAACAGGCGCTCGCAGACCGCGTCCGCGCGCGAGGTGCAGTCGATCTGTTCCGCCGCCATCGACCTGAGCGGCGCGCGCTCGCCTGTTTGCCTGGCGCTCTGGTTCGCGTTCTCCATCCTGTCGAGTTGCGTGACGGACGGGTTCTGGACGAACGGCGGGCTGCCGCCGGAACACGCCGCGAGCCAGACGAGCGCCGCGCCACAAGCGAATGTTTTCGCGCTCATTCCGATTCTTCCGGTTTGGTCTGGACGAGCGCGGTCCGTGCGACGACGGCCAGCGCGTCCGTGACGAGACCCACCGCCTGCTCCTTGTCGATCGGCAGCTTGCCGAGCGCTTCGCCCAGATAGATGAGCCGTTCCAGCTGTGCCGACGCCTTCGGGTCGGGCAGAAGTTGCCGCGCGGCATCGGCGAGGGTCTTCAGGCTCGCCTGCGCGGTCTCGGCCACGCCGGCCACCCGCGGCAGCGCGACATCGGCGGGAAGCGTGGGCAGCGCCGCGAGGTGCACGAGCGAGCCGAGATACTCGTCGAAGGTGTGGGTCAGTTCCTCGACCGAGGTGAACTCCGCATCGGGCTTGCGCGCGGGCAGCACGGCAGCCGTCTTGTTGCGGATGTCGTCGCTGCACGTCGCGGCGATGTCGGCGGCGTTGCGGCGCGAGCCGTCGTCGTTCTTGCGCACGGCGAGCGCCATCAGGTTGAGCTTGAGCGCGGGGTCCGCGTCGGGGAAATGCGCCTGCATCATCGGGGAGATGGCGAAGGCCGCGGCGGCGGTGGCTTCGTCGGGCGCGTCGGGCAGCAGCGTCGCATCGAACGGTTTGCTCAGCAGCGCGGCCTTGAAGTTGTTCAGGTCGCGCTGGCGGCCCGCGAGCCGGATGGCCGCGACCAGCACGCCGCCCGCGATGCCGATCGGTCCGCCGGGCAAGCCGGCGAGAATCGGCGACGCGACCGAACGCAGCACTTCGACCGATTCCGCCACCGCCCCGGGCAGTCCCGCCGCCTGCAGCGCGGGCAGCTTCGCGCCGACGTCCCGCAGGACGCTCTCGACGCTCGCCGCGTCGGGCTTCCCGCTCAGGAGCGGCTGAACCTTGCCGAGCAGGTCGCCGACGGCCGCAATGGTGGCGGCCGCCGCCGGCAGCGTCTCGCCGCCTACGCCGAGGGCGCTCACGCCGTGCGCCACCTGCTGGATCGCGGTGAGCTGATCGCGTACCGTGGCGAGTCGCGACTGCGCGTTCGTCGCATCGGCGGCGGCTGCCGTACCGACACCGCCCGTGGCCGTGCCGGCAATCGTGCGCAGCGCCATCGCGGCGCTTTCCTTCGAATTGTCGACTACGGATTGCGTCAGCGTGGTCATGCGGTCGGTGTTCTCGCGCTGCGTGGTCGCCGCGGCTTCGGTGGCCTTCTGGATGACGCCGGCCACGGTGGTCGCCGTGGTGTCGGCCGCGCTCTGGGCCTGGACGATCGCCTTGCGCGCCTGCTCGCTGTTGCGCGACGTGAAGTAGAACGTGATGACCGAGCCGACGAAGCCCGCGATCGCTTCGGTATTGCCGAGTCCGAGATAACCCTGCATGGCGATGACGAGAAAGCCGAATACGACCACGAACAGCGAGAGCAGCGCACGGATGCTGCCCTCGGGCGCGCCGAGCGGTAATTGCAGCAGATAGGTTCGCCAACGTTGCGGTCCGGCTTGCGCGGCGTTTTTCCAGAACGACCAGCGCACGAGCGCGACCACGAGCATCATGATGATGATGCTCAGAGCGACGAACGAGAAGCTCGCGATGATGAGCGAGCGCATCACGCTGCTTCGTTCGGCATCGGAAGTGGCGCCCAGGAGGTGCAGCATTTGATCGCGCGATAACTGCACCTGATCGGCGTGACCTTCCACGCTTTGCGCCTTGACCATGGCGTTCAGCACGGACTGATCGATCACGATCGGCGGACCGGACGCCGCTTGCGGCGCGTTCGCGCCCTGCGCGAGGCACGTCCCGGCCATTAGCAGCATCAGGGACGCGAACAGCAGGTAAAACCCTCGTCGAATGCATGACATGGCGCAACTCCGATGATTTGAACGAGGAGTCTTGCGAAATCGAAGCGTGCGGTGCGTCGAACGGGAATGCCATCAGCGCGACAGCACGATGGCTGCGGCAGCCTCGCCGCGCCACTACTGGATGACGATGAAATCCTTGTCCTTCGCCGAGCGCACGCGCGCTGCGACCTCGTAGCCGTTGGCGCTGCCGTCGTCGTTGGTGTTGCCTTCGATCGTGTCGAAATGATCCGGCGATCCGCCGAAGCCGAGGCCCGTGTGCGACCAGTCGCTGCTCGTGCGCTTGACGAGGAAGATGAACGCAGGGCCGAGGCTCGTCCAGTCGCCGCGAGCGAGGTCCGCGCCGCTGACCAGCCGGTTGGCCTTGTCGCCCTGCGCGGCGAGGCTGTCGCACGACAGCGAGCCGGACACCGGCATCGCCTTCTGCAGTTCGGTCGTCGCCTGCTTCAGGACGAAGCTCACGAAGCCGCCGCACCATTTCCATTCCGTGCCTTCGCGGCCGCCCGTATAGAGACGCACCCAGGGTCCGCAGTTGTCGCCGCCCACTTCGCGCGCTTTCGCGCCCAGATGCCGGCTCGCGATTTCCTTCACGCGCTGCGGCATGTCGAGCGCCGTGCCGTTCTGCAGGGCGGCGCTCATCGGGGCCGTGAGAGCGGCCCATGTCGCCGCATCGACGACGCCGCTTGGGGCAAGGCCCTTCGTCGTCTGGAAGCCGCTCACGGCATGCGCGGTGGCGGTGCCGAAGTCACCGTCGATGGTCGTGCCGATTCCATGCAGCGATAGCCATTCCTGGACTCGCTTGACACCGGGCCCCTTGCTTCCGACCGATAGCATGTCTAATAAATCGAGTTCGGCGCGGATGGAATCGGAGTACTGGGAGGGGTTCATCGAGGTGTCTCCAGCGGTCTTGCTGTGGCGGCGGCGCGCGGAGAAGTGGCGTCACCTGGAACCGGATGAAACCAGTTTAGTTGTCCGCATCCGTTTTGAAAGGGCGACATGTCATGAAAATCCGCCACGCATGAGTCGTATCCCGCCCACGCCGGCTCGCGCTACGTCGCGCTTTAGCGCCGCGCATCATCCGACGCTCGCTTCGCATGCCTCGGCGCGAGATTCGAACTGGGGCCGCGCGGTCATCTGATAGGCGCTCGGACACACGCCGAACTCGCGCCGGAACGAACGGGTGAAGTACGAGACGTCGTTAAAGCCCACCGCGTAGGCCACCTGTTTGACGAGCGCGTTCGGCATGGCGAGCCGCTCGCACGCGCGCTCCATCCTGAAGCGCAGCAGGTATTGGCCGAAGCTCACCGCGTGCTCCTTTCTGAACGCGCGGCAAAACTGCCACGAGCTGAGTTGGCACAGTTCGGCGACGTCTTCGAGCGCAATCTTGCGATCGAAATGTGCGGCGACGTAGGCGACCGCGGGCGACGTGCGCCGGGCGATGCCCTGGACGAGCGGATGGGACGCCGCTTCGACGACATCCCCGATGGCGTTCTGACCGGCGGGAATCATCGAGGCGAGCGTGAAAATTCTCTGGCTCAGTTCTTCGTGCGCCACCGGCTTGATGAGCAGGTCCCACACCCGCAGGCGCAGCGCCCACAACGCGACGATCATCGAACCGGGCCCCGCGATGACGAGCACGGGCAGCGTGGGATGTTCACGACGCACGCGCGTCAGCGATTCGATGCCGCGTGTCTCGGACTCGCTGGATTCCCCGGACGCTTCGAACTCGAAGCAGACGAACGGCGGCGCGTGGAGGCTGATCGCGCTGACGATGTGCAGAGGTTCACGGACGCGGCGCAGTTCGAAGGCACCGTCGAGGGAATCGCTGAGTGACGCGCTCGGCTGCCGCGTGAGATCCACCCATAGGAAAGCGCGATTGCGCGATGCGTGATGCACTGTTCTGTCCGACATGACTCCTGCTCCTCCTGGCTGGCCGCGGGGTGGCGGCGTCATCGTGGCTGCGCGGGTTGAAGCGGCTTTCGCCGATGCATGGACGTGGCGAGTCGGGCGCTTGCGTTCGCTTCGCGGAAGAGGGACGACGCGTCGTCACCGATGAGGTCGACGCTGACCGAAAGCGAGGAAGGGGATTCGGCTGGCAGCACAGCTTCTTGTTGAGGTGCGCGGTGCGAAAGCGGCCGCGCGCTGCATGAGGTGTACTGTGGCCGGAAATCGCGCGCGAGGAAACCCGCGCTTGGGAGGATCGCTATCCCGCCATCGGCGGGAGCGGGCGGACAGGAGAGCCACCCGATTGCGGGGATAACGACCGCGCTGACCCGATCAGCGCTTTTATTGCGGCCCCGCTCAAACCGCCGATGTCCCGGCCTGACTTTCGCCGGTGGCATCAAGGATGGGCGGCGCAGTGACGATCGACTTGAGCGATGGCGTCGGCTGCGTGAGCGTCGAGAGGTCGGGGCGCGGGCGGCGCAGCGCGGGCACGGCGTCGAATGCCTGCTCGAACGCGTGCGCGACCGCGAGCGTCTTGCGGTCGCCATGAAACGGCCCGACGATCTGCAAGCCGAACGGCATGCCCGCATCATCGACGCCGCAGGGCAGCGAGAGCGCGGGATGCGTCGTCAGCGTGACGACATAGGTGAGCGCGAGCCAGCGGTAATAGTTCTCCTGCGGGCGGCCGTTGATCTGTGCCGCGTAGAGTTGCTGCCACGGGAACGGCGAGACCGGTGTGGTCGGCGAGAGAATCACGTCGTAGCGTTCGAACGCGCTCTGGAAGCGCCGGAAAATGCGCGTCTGCTCCGCTTGCGCCCAGGCGCTGTCCGCGAGCGACATCTTCGCGCCCATCTCGTAGTTGGCGCGCGTGTTCGGGCCAAGCGCGTTGGGGTCGCGCGCGTAGGCATCGCGCAGGCCGGCGACGAAACTCTCCGCGCGGATCACGTCGAAGCAGCGATGCACGTCGCCGAGATCGAACGCCGCTTCCTCGCATGTGGGACCATCGGTCCAATCGCGGCGATGCGCGCACGGAAGGTCGCGCGGATCGCGTCGTCGACGTCGCAACTGCCGAAGTCTTCGGTGTAGCCCACGCGCAGCGACGACAGATCGAGCGGCGCGGGTAGCGCGACCGAAAGGGGATCGACTTCGTAGGAGAGCGGATCGGCCGTCGAGAGGCCGGCGGTCGCGGCGAGTTGCAACGCGGTTTCGGCAACCGTGCGTCCCATCGGACCGACGACCGAGAGCGGCGACCATCCGAGCAGGCGCCCCGAATTCGGCACGAGTCCCGCCGACGGCCGGAAGCCCACCACGCCGCATTTCGATGCCGGAATGCGCAGCGACCCGCCCGTGTCCGAGCCGGTGCAGACGGGCAGCATGTCGCAGGCAAGCGCCGCCGCCGAGCCGCCCGACGAGCCGCCCGCGTTCAGTTCCGGATTGAACGGATTGCCGGTCGCGCCCCACACCACGTTGCGCGTATTGGCGCCGGCGCCGAATTCGGGCACGTTCGTCTTCGCCACGAGGATCGCGCCGGCCGCGCGCAGGCGCTCGACCAGCACGACATCGCGGGAAGGCACGTTGCCCCGCAACATCGGCGTTCCGTAAGTGGTCAGAAGGCCAGCCGTGTCTTCGAGATCCTTTACGCCGAGCGGTAGCCCGTGCAGCAGGCCAAGCGGCTTGCCGTCTGATACCGCGCGCTCGGCGGCCTTCGCAGCTTGGCGAGCCTCATCGAAACAGGTGGCCGTCACGGCGTTCACGGCGGGGTTGATGGCCTCGATGCGCGCGATGCAGGCGTCGAGCAGCTCCACCGGCGAGATCTCCTTCGCCCCGATCATGCGACGCAATTCGGCAGCACAGCGGCTGACCAGATCGGCGTTTTCATTCATGAGTGGGTGTCCTCCTTGCCGGATGCGCGCCGGGCAGCGTGCATGGCGGATGTACCGCTAGCGACAGTATGCGGCGGAAACGGACAATCGACGCGGTCGGCCTGCGCGCGCTTCGTGAGCCCTGTGCGAATCTGCGAACGCTTCGGGCGCACGGCTATAATCGCGCTCAAACGTGACCAGGAAAGTTCTACTCGTGAAACGGATCACCGCCTTTACACTCGTTGCGCTCGCACTCGCGGGCTGCTCGTCCACCGAGAAGCAGAATCAACAAGCTCAGGAATACCTCCATAACGAATCCAGCCTTGTCGCGGCCCAACGCAATGCGGCGGTCGACTGCAACCCGGCGAATTGCGATGCCGCCTGGGCGCTGACCAGGCGCTATATTCAGGAGCATTCCGACACGCCGGTCACCCGCGCGGACGCAGTTGCTATCGACACCGACGTGCCCTCCGGTTCCGGCAAGGCCGCCTTCTCGGCGACGCGTGTCGCCAAGGGCGCGGGCGCGACGCTCACGCTCTTTGCGCAGTGTCGCGGCATGTACAAGCCGGACAACGAGAAAGGCTCGGACTATAACGAGTGCGCCGAGAAAATCCTCAAGACGCAGAATGGCTACGTGACGTTTCTCAACGCGCACGTAGCGGGCCAGTAAGCAACGACCGCGCGACGTGAGGAACCCGTCGCGCGGCCGAGCAGGCTCAGCGCGCGAAGTATTGCTTCACTGATGCCACGAAGATGTCGATGTCCGCGCGCGTGAGGTCGAGGTGGGTCACGAAACGCGATGCATAGAGCATTTGCGTGAGAATCCCGCGCTCCTTGAGCCACGCTTCGAGCGGTGCGCACTGTTCGGCCGGAAATTCGGCGAAGACCATGTTGGTCGCCTGCGAAGTCACCTTGACCTGTTCGATCTGTGCGAGCGCTTGCGCAAGATGCGCAGCGTTCGCGTGATCGTCGGCGAGACGCTCGACATTGTTTGCGAGCGCATACAGGCACGCCGCGGCGAGCACGCCGGACTGCCGCATGCCGCCGCCCAGTACCTTGCGCCACCGATGCGCGCTGTCGATCAACGCCTTGCTGCCGACCAGTACCGACCCGACCGGCGCGCCCAGTCCCTTGGAAAAGCAGATCGAGATCGAATCGAATGGCGCGCACAGCGCTGCGATCGGTTGCCCGGACGCAACCGCCGCGTTGAACGCGCGAGCGCCGTCGAGGTGAGTGGCAAGGCCGCGGCTTCGCGCAAGTCCAACCGCCTCCGACACGTATCCCGCCGGGAGCACCTTGCCTCCTATGGTGTTCTCCAGCGCAAGCAGGCGCGTGCGGGCGAAATGATCGTCGATCGGCTTGATCGCCGATTCGATCTTCGCGAGCGGCAGCGAACCGTCGGGGGCGTTTTCGATCGGCTGCGGCTGGATGCTGCCGAGCACCGCCGCGCCACCGCCTTCGTACTTATACGTGTGCGCTTGCTGGCCGACGATGTATTCATCGCCGCGTCCGCAATGGGCCATCAGCGCGGCAAGGTTGCTTTGCGTGCCGCTCGGGAAGAAGAGGGCGGCTTCCTTGCCGGTGCGCTCGGCCATCGCGGCTTGCAGCCGCAAGACGGTTGGATCATCGCCCCAGACGTCGTCGCCCGTGGGCGCGGATGTCATCGAGGCGAGCATGGCAGGGGTCGGGCGGGTGACGGTATCGCTGCGTAGATCGATCATGTTCGAGTGTTCCTGCGTGCGTTGGCCGGATGCGGAGAGCAGCAAAGTATAGCCAGCCGTATCGACTCTTGCCATGCGAGGCCTCGTCGTCGCGATATGCGGTTGCATCATCAGGCAAATAGCGCAGAATAGGATCGTGAGGGACTTCAAACACGCGTTTGAAGAATTGACGCCTTGGCTTTAGCGAACAACCGTGCTGCAGAGAGACTCATGAAGAAAGGAAAGACCAAGCTGACCCGTCAGGATGCCGAGCGCCTTTTCGAAGGCCTGCCCGGCGGGACCGTGAAAGCATCGAGCCGGCCCGAGAACCCATTCGAAGCCGGAGCGTTCGACGTGGTCGAGCGCATCGACGACGAATCCAGACTCTGGAAAGACAATCTCATTACGCTTCCGATGGCGATCGAGTTGCCTGCTGGCTACGAGTCGGTGTCCCGCATGCGCGACGCGATGGTGCGGGCATGGCGCGTGAGGTGGGTGAGGGAGGAAAAGAAGGAGGTCGTCACCGAGTTTCCCGAAGGATGGAAAGCCGTCCGCCCTGCAAGCGGCCCCATCGAGGTGCGGGATTCGACGGGCGTCGTTCGCGCCGTATATGGGTGGGCCGAAGATGCCGAACTCAGGATCCTGCCGCGCTATCTGGTGGAGTCGCAGGCGAACAGTTCAAGCGGACTCGGCAGCCTGGTCGTCCGCGATCGCGCGAACGGTCAAATCCTCGCGAGGTCGTCGAACTGGTCCGCTCAAACGGGGACCAACCATCCGGAATGGGCCAAGCTTTCGGCGTGGCTCGGCTCGCATTTTCCGCATCACCGCGACCCGCTGCGATACTGGGACGATTGCGAACAGAACATTCAAAACTAAGCGGCGTTTGTCGCTCGTGTTGCCGGGGCGCGTTCACTGAAACTTGACCGGCACCGGCCGCGTCAGCAAGTCCACATAGAGATTGAAGAACCGGTCGTTATCGAACTGCGTCACGTAGGTGATTTTCTGCGGTGAAGCGCCCGCAGGCGGCGCATCCGGATACACCGACACATGACCTTGATTCTCGCCGGCTGTCGTGTCGATATCGAGGTACGCGCTCTGCGTTTGCGTCGCGTAGCTAGGGTCGGTGAAGTAAGCGATGGTGAGCGTATCGTAGAGATCGGTATTCGACGCAAACGCGCCCGCGTTCGCACTGGCATAGGCCTTCGTCACAGCCGTCTGCCCCGTCGGCGGATTGACGATCTGGTTGTAGACGGTCTCGGTTAGCGGCACGGTATTGGTCACGTCGAGCGGAATGACGGCCTGCGGGATCGACGTCTGCAACAGCGTGCGCACGGCGAGCGGATCGAACCACCAGTTCAGTTCTCCGACGGCGTTCGCGTTGCCCGGAACCTTCATCGCGCCGCCCATATAGACGATCTGCTTGATGAGCGGCACGATTTCCGGTGCCTTCTTCACCGCCGTCGCGAGATTCGTCGGCGGCCCGACTTCGATGATCGTCACCTGGTTCGGATAGCGCTTGATCGTATCGATCATGAAGTCGGCGGCGGCTTCGCTCTTCAATTGCGTCGATGTCGCGAAACCATCCGGCGGCGGCGTGAGTTGCGATTGCTGCGTCGGCTCCGGACGCATCCACGCACCGAAATATCCGTTGGGGTTGGCGGCCTGCTGCGCGCGGATGCTCGCGACATCGTATTGCAGCGGATAATTCGCACCCGCGTAGACGCCGACCTTGTCCTGCACGCCCATGCGTTCGACGGCCTTGAGCGCGTCCGCCTCTTCTTGCAGCAACCAGTCGTTGCCGGTCACCACGCACAGGCCCAGCAGGTTCACCTTGCCTTGCGCCATGAGTTGCGTCGTCATCGCGAAGAGTTGGCCGTCGTCGCCCATCGTGTTGAAGTCGGAATCGATGACGATCTTGGGCGCGTCCGTGTAAGCATCGTGATGGTCGGAGCCGCCGCATCCAACAAGCGAGCCGGCAACACAAAGAGTCAAGATCAGTCCTGCTGCATGGCGACGCCGCATGATGCCGTCTCCCGAACGGTTATGTCGATGATCGCGCCTTCGACGAGGGCGTGAGCCATTCTACGATCATTTGCTAAAAGCGTCCGGCCGTGCGCGAAGCCCGAAGGCTTCGCTCTGGAACTGACGTGCTAAAGCGTTTTCTTCATCAACCGCAAGCGGGCGCTGCCTTCTTGCAGGCATCCGCCAGTTGAGGCGGCGGATCTTTCTTGAACACGGTCTTGTACGATTCGAGCACGTTCGACTGCAAGACCGGCAGCGATTGCACGCCGATCCACGCGGGCGGCGTCTGACCGATCAGCGCTTTCATCATCGCCATCGCTTCAGCCACGCCCTGATCATACGGACGCTGCGAACCCGTCGCCTTGAGCGGCCCGCCCTTTGCAATTTCGATGGCCGATTCGAGCCCGAGGTCGACCGTCGTCATCGGCGTATTGAGGCCCTGTGCGCGCATCGACGTCAGCGTGTCGAGCGCGGGTTGGTCCCACACGGCGAACACACCCTTGACGTCCGGATTGGCGGTGAGGAAGTCACCCGCGATCTGCCCGACCTTCGACGGGTCCGTGAACGCGACCTGCTTGATCTTGATGTCGGGGCGATTCTTCTTCATCCAGTCGTTGACGGCCTTCGTGCGTTCCGTCGTGCTGAAGTAATCGACGCCGAAGTTCACGAGCCCGACCGTGCCGCCCGTCGGCACGCACGAGGCAAGTACCTTCGCCGCGATCTGGCCGTTGCCCTCGCTGTCCGCCGAGACCATCGCGGCATACTGCTCCGGATGCTTCAGGCCCGTTGGCACGTTATCCATGAACACGAGCTTGATGCCCGCCTGCGAGACTTTCTTGTAGGTCGCAGCCGTCGCCGTGCCGTCGACGGGAATCGAGATGATGCCGTCCGGATGACGCTGGATCGTGTTCTCGATGTCGGCGATCTGCTTGTCGACCTGATACTCGGCCGACGCGGTGCCGATCACTTCCACGCCGTATTTCTTCAACGTGTCGGTGATGCCCTGCACCTGTAGTTGCGACCAGTCGAGGTTCATGGTCTGCATCGAAATGCCGACCTTGAACTTGCCCGCCTTGACCTTCGTGGCCTCGGCGTCCGTCAGCTTGACGGCATCGACCGCCGCCGCCTTTTCGCCGTTCGGTCCCTGCCCGACGATACCCGAGGGTCCGATCGACCCTGCGGCGAGCTTCTCGCATGCCTGTGCAAATGCCTGCGAGCAGCACAGGGCCATCGCGGTCGCCGCCGCGACACTCGCCAGCCTCACTCCTGATCCACGACGATAGTTCATGATTTTCCTCCGTTGGTCGTGATGTACTGCGTCTCCTGCCGTTTTTCGAATTGCCCTTTACGACCCGCTACGCGTCGTCACTTGCGGGTGAACGCGACAGCCGCGACGATGATGACGCCCTTGATGACGAGTTGCAGCGACGAACTCACGCCGAGCAGCACGAGGCCGTTATTCAGCGTGCCGATGATGAGACTGCCGAGCAGCGTGCCGAGAATGAAGCCGCGTCCGCCGAAGAGAGAGCAGCCGCCGAGCGTGACGGAGGCAATCACGTCGAGTTCCATGCCCTGCACGACGTCCGGCCGCGCCGCATGCGAACGCGCGGACAGCACCAGCGCGGCGAGACCGGCAAGCATGCCCGTCAGCACGAACGCGAGTGTCGTCACGCGGCGAATGTTGATGCCCGAGTACAGCGCGGCCGTCGGGTTGCCGCCCGCCGCATAAATCTGCCGGCCGAACACGCTGTAGTGCAGAAGCAGAATGCCGCCGATCACCGCGAGCAATGTCCACAGGATCGGGACGGGCACGCCCGCGATGTTTCCTTCGCCGAAGATCGCGATGAACCGGTCGTTGGTAATGATCTCGGGGCGCGTCGTCGTGACCATCAGCGCAAGGCCGCGCGCGGCGCTCAAGGTGCCGAGCGTGACGAGAAACGACGGGATGTTCAGCCGCGTCGTGACGAAGCCGTTGATCGCGCCGACGATCGCGCCCGTCCCGATGCCGGCTATCGCGCCGACGATCCAGCTATCGCTGATGTGCGACATCGCGAGCGCCGCCGCCATGCCCGACAGCGCCAGCGCCGATCCCACCGAAAGATCGATCTGCCGCGCGATGATCACGAACGTCATGCCGATCGCGATGATCGACACAAGCGCCGTTTGCCGTCCGATATTGAGGAAGTTGTCGATCGAGAGGAACCACGGCGATGCAAAGCTGAACACCACAAGCAGGATCGCGAACGCGATATACAGCATGTACGGGCGGTCGCCCTGCAACAGAAGCCGCGCGAGGCGCCGCGCGCGTCCGTGGCGCTCGGCGGTCTGTTGCCCGGCGGGCAAGGGCGAAACGGACTCGTTCATGTGGCAAGCTCTTCGGTAGGACGGGGAAGCTGGATGAGATGGTGCAGTTCTTCCGCATGACGAATCTGCGCGCGCTCGACGGTTCGTTCGATCGAGCCGTCCACGACGATGGAAATGCGGTCGCACAGTCGCAACAGTTCGTCCAGATCCGACGACACGACGACGACGCCCGTGCCCGCAAGCGCTGCGTCATGCACGACGCCGTAGATTTCTTCCCGCGCGCCGACATCGACGCCGACCGTCGGCTCATCGAGCAGCAAGAGCTTCGGCCGCGGATGATTCCACTTGGCGAACACCACTTTCTGCTGGTTGCCGCCGGAAAGAAACTTCGCAGGCGTCGACGCATCGGGCGCCTTCACGGAAAGCTGCTTCATCGCGATGCGCGCCTGATGGGCGGCGGCTTGCGCGCGTAGCCAGCCGCCGCGCGAAAACTGCGGCAGGCGCGGCAGTGTCAGATTGCGTTCGATCGAATGATCGAGCACGAGCCCTTGCAGATGCCGGTCTTCGGGCACGAGCGCGACGCCGCGCGCGATCGCGTCGGCGGGGCGGCGCGGGGCGAGCGGCTGGCCGTCGAGTTCGATGGTGCCTTCGTGAATCGGCAAGAGACCGAAGATCGTCTGCAGGATTTCCGTGCGCCCGCTGCCGATCAGTCCCGCGAGGCCATGCACTTCGCCGCGGTGCACCGAGAAATCCACGCTGGCAAGACGTGCGTTGCTCACCTTCGACAGCGTCAGCACGGGCGCGTCGCGGGCAATCGCATGCGCTTGTGCGTTCCGCGATGTTTGCGTGGCCGTGCCCGTCGACGTTTCCTGTCTGGCCTGCATCGCGGCATGACGCGGACCGACGATCGCCGCGACGAGCTGCTTCATGTCGGTCTCGGCGGTCGCGAACTGGCCGGCGTTGGCGCCGTCGCGGAACACGGTCACGCGCTGCGAGATGCGAAACACCTCGTTCAGCCGGTGCGTCACGTAGATCACGCCGACGCCGCGTGCCGTCACCGTGCGAATCGCGTCGAAGAGAATTTGTTCTTCGCCGCCCGTCAGCGCGGACGTCGGTTCGTCGAGGATCAGGACGCGCACGTCGCCCATCAGCGCCTTGCAGATCTCCGTCATCTGCCGGTACGCGAACGGCAGCGAATCGACGGGCACGCGCGGATCGAGCGGAATGTTGTGTGCGCGCAGAAACGCGCTGACCTGTGCCATCAGTTCGCGTTGCCGCACGAAGCCGAGCCGCGTGCGCGGCTCGCGTCCGAGCATCAGGTTCGCGCCGACCGAGAGCGACTCGACGAGACTCAGGTCCTGATAGACGACAGCGACGCCTGCCTCGCGCGACTTCGCCGGCGATCCGAACGCGACCTTGCGGCCGTCGATTTCGATCGATCCTTCGTCGTATGCGTGGACGCCGCTCAGTATCTTGATGAGGGTGGATTTGCCCGCGCCGTTTTCGCCGAGCAGTGCATGCACTTCACCCGGCAGAACCTCCAGATTCACGCCGCGCAGCGCCTGCACGCCACCGAATTTCTTGGTGACGCCTGTTACGCGAATCAATGGCGATCGGGGCGATGAAACGGCCGCGACCGCAACCGGCTCACTCATCCGGATGTCTCCTTCGTCGATATGACGAATTCTTATGTTGCGCGATCGGGTCGCGCGCTACAAATGATGCGTCAATAACATTTATTCCCTATCTGGCTGTGAATTGCCGTGAGGATCGCAACAAAAATCGCGGTGAGTGTGATGATCCTATCGTCTTGGGGCGATCACAGTGTGATGACAATATTTCGGCGACGACGGTCACGACCCCGGCGCGGGCTCGATCTTCATGCGCCGCCGGATCTCGGAATCGAGGATCAGACGGCCGCGCAGCTTGCCCTTCATCCGCTTCACGTAGCGCGGCGCTTCCGTCATATGGACGACCATCAGTTCGCGCACTTTCTGCGCGTCGCGTTCCCGTGCGGCCTTGACGATCGCCTTGTGGATCCGCACGTTCGCCTGGCCGAATCGTTCATGCTCGGCCTGCGGCGTGTCATTTCGAAACTCGATCAGTTGCCGGATCATTTCATTGATCAACTCGCAACTGAAGCGCAGGAACGGATTCGGATTCGCGGCGGCGAGGATGTCGTGGAAGTTCACGTCTTCCTGACGCTTGCGCACGATGTCCGTGTCGCCGTGGCCGGACCCGGGGCCGTCGCAGCACGCAATGCTCTCATCGAGTGCCGCGAAGTCCCGCTCGGTCAGATGCGGCACCGCGCCCGCCGCAAGCTCGGGCTCGAGCAACTGGCGCACGGTATAAATGTCGTCGATGGTGACGTCCTTGAAGAACAGATAGTTTTGCAGCAGTTGCAATGTGCGATCGAGCGGCACCTCGACGATCGTGCCGCCGCCGCTCGGCCCGGTCGTCACCTTGATGAGGCCTTGCACCTCCAGCGACTTGAGCGCCTCGCGAATCGTGCTCTTGCTTACCGAGAACATCTGCTGCAACTCGACTTCGCGCGGCAGCCGGTCGCCGGGCTTCAAGTCTTTTTCCGTGATCAGCCGCTTGATTTCTTCTGCCACGAGATCAGGCCGCTTCTGCTGCTTGATCTCGATCGAAGCGCCGGCCTTCGTTCGATCCATCGTCATCTCGATGCTCCTCATGGACGCCCGCGCGTGCCTGTGAACGACCTGTTGCGTCATGCAGCGTGACAGACGTAGAGACAAGCGGCGACCGCGAATATTGCCTGATTGACAGTCGAATTTAATGTACCTAGCATCAGGTTCATTCTATTTATCATGATAAATAGAGCGAGGCGAGCGGGCAAAATAGTCGCGTCGCAAACGCGGTTCAGCCAACGATGCAGCAGTCGGACACAAGCGGTTTTCTTACCAGGAGCACCAATTTGAATCGCCGAAACATGTTGAAGCTGGCCGCGTTGTCGGCCGTTCCCGGGTCTGCCCAGATGCTGCTTTCGAAGAGCGCATTCGCGCAGGGCGCGCCAATCCAGTTCGCCTGCCCGGTGCCGATGTCGGGACCGTTCGCGGCCAACGGCAAGTATGCCGATCTCGGCATGAAGCTCGCCATCGAACAATATGGCAAGGTGCTCGGCGACCCGCTCGCCTATACCGTGCTCGATACGGAAGGCAAGCCCGCCACGGCGGTACGCCGCGTGCAGGAACTCGCGCAGCAGAAGAACGCGCGCTTCTTCGCAGGCGGCATTCTTTCGTCGGAATCGCTCGCGATGGGCAAGGAAGTCGAGAAGGCCGGCGGCATTTTCATCACGACAGCGGGCGCCGATGAAATCACCGGCAAAGACTGCAACAGCGCGACCTTCCGCTGGTCGGTGCCGACCTTTGGCGCGATCGAGCAGACGGTGCGTCCGCTGATCCAGTCGATGCCGAAGGCGAAGCGCTGGTACACGATCACGCCGCAATACGTGTTCGGTGAAGGGCTGCTCTCGGCCGCCAAAGCGATCTTCAAGGAGAAGGGTATCGAGCACGTGGGCAACAGCTACCACTCGCTCAACGAAAAGGAATTCAGCGGCTATCTGACCAACGCGGTGGCGGCGAAACCGGACGTGCTGCTGATCCTCAACTTCGGCTCGCAGTCGTCGGACACGCTGCGCCAGGCGGTCAGCTTCGGCATGAAGAACAACTGCACGATCCTGCTCGCGTGGGCATCCGGACTGGAGCAGTTCGAGGCGCTGGGCGCGGACCTGTGCGACGGCGTGTACTTCGGCGCGCAGTACTGGCACGCGATCGATTCGCCGCTCAACAAGGATCTCGTCAAGCGCGTGAGCGCCGCCTACAAGTCGAACCCGAACTACAGCCTCGCCGGCTCGTACATCTGCACGAAGATCCTGCTCGACGGCATTCAGAAGGCCGGCAGCGCCGATCCGAAGAAAGTGATCGCGACGTTGCAGGGCATGAAGTACGACGGGCTGACCGGCGCCGAGGAAATCCGCGCGGGCGACCATCAGGTGCTGAAGAACTACTATCTGCTCAAGGGCAAGGCGAAGAGCAAGATGAAAAACGCCGACGACTACGCCGATATCGTCAGTTCGGGCCAGTCCTTCCTGCCGCTCGACCAGACGCAATGCAAGCTGGCGTGATCGCCTGCTGGCAGACGGCCGCCCCGCGCGGCCGTCTGCGTCGATCCTCTTCGGACGAAAGCTCATGAACGTTTATCTATTGCAGGTCGTGAACGGCATCGGCGTCGGGATGCTGTACTTCCTGCTCGCGGTGGGGCTGTCGATCGTCTTCGGGCTCTTGCGCTTCGTGAACTTCGCGCACGGCGCGTTCTATCTGCTTGGCGCCTACTTCTGCTATCAGGCGATGCAGTGGTCGATGAGCTTCTGGGTCGCGCTCGCCGTCGTGCCAGTCGTGACGGGCGCGCTCGCGTGGGTCGTGGAAAAGGCGATCCTGCGGCACGTCTACGCGCAACAGCACGAGTTCCATATCCTCGCGACCGTGGGTCTTGCACTCGTGCTGCAGGAATGCGCGATCCTGATCTGGGGGCCGCTCGGCGACAACGTTCCGGTGCCCGACGTGCTGAACGGCGTCGTGATGAGGGGCAGCTTCATTTACCCGAAGTACCGTCTCTTCGTGATCGGCTTCACGGCGGTGCTCGCGGTGCTGCTATGGTGGATCCTGGAAGGCACGCGGCTCGGCAGCGCCGTGCGCGCGGGCAGCGAGTCGAGCGAGATGGTGTCGCTGCTCGGCATCAACGTGACGCGCATCTTCAGTCTCGTGTTCGCGCTCGGCGCGGGCACGGCGGCGCTGGCGGGCGTGCTGGCGGCGCCGATTCGCGGCGTCGATCCGTTCATGGGGATCGAGGCGCTGGGCGTGGCATTTGTCGTCGTCGTGGTCGGCGGGATGGGCAACTTTCTCGGCGCGCTCGTCGGCGGGCTGCTGGTGGGCATTGTGCAGAGCGTCATGAGCACGCTCTGGCCCGAAGGCGCGCGCCTCATGATTTACGTCGCGATGGCGGCCGTGCTGCTGCTTCGTCCCAACGGACTGCTCGGGAGAGCCGCATGAACGCCAAGACACTCGATGCGGGCGCGCCGCCGCGTTCGCTCAGGGCAACGCTCTATCGCTACCGGTTCATGCTGCTCGCGGTGCTGGTCGTCTGCATCCTGCCGATGACGCTGCGCTCCGGCTCGCTCGCGACCGAAGTGCTGGTGTTCGCGCTCGCGGCGCTCGGGTGCAATCTGCTGCTGGGGCATACCGGCCTGCTGTCGTTCGGCCAGGGCATTTTCTTCGGGCTCGGCAGCTACAGCGCGGGCCTCGTGCTGACGAAGACGGGCTTGCAGGCGCCGTCCGCGCTCCTGGCGGCGATCGTCGTCGGCGCGGCGGCCGCCGCGCTCGTCGGCTGGTTCTCGATCCGGCAGCGCGGCGCGTACTTCGTGATGCTGACGCTCGCGTTCGGGCAGATGTTCTACTTCCTCGCTTACACGACGCCCAACCTCACGGGCGGCGACAACGGCCTGCTCGACATCCCGCGTCCCGCGCTCTCGCTCTTCGGCCGCGCGCTCGTTCCGATCGCATCGCCGTGGCAGTACTACGCGTTCGTGGCCGTGCTGTTCCTGATCGCGTTCTGGCTGATGATGCGCGTCTCGCATTCGGTTTTTGGTCGCACGCTGCTCGCGATCCGCGAAAACGAAGCGCGCGCGGCGGCCGTCGGTTACGACGTGAAGCGCTTCAAGCTGGCGGCGTTCGTGGTGTCGGGCGCGGTGACGGGTTTCGCGGGCGCGCTCCACGCGATGATGACCGGCATCGCGCCGCTCTCGAACATCGACTATCACACGAGCGAGATGATCCTCGTGATGACGGTGATCGGCGGCACGGGCAATCTCTTTTCATCGGTGCTGGGCGCGGCGTTCTATGTGCTTTTCGCCGACTGGCTCTCGACGCTGTGGCCGCGCTGGCTGCTGCTGCTCGGCCTCGTGCTGATCGCGGTCAGCCTCTTCATGCAGCGCGGCCTCTGGGGTCTTGGCGAACGAATCTGGCAGGCGGTGCGCCGAAACAGGGAGGCCGCATGAGCGAAGCAATACTTCAGGCGAAGGACGTGGTGAAGCGCTACGGCAAGTTCACCGCGCTCGCAGAAGTCGATTTGCGGATCAGGCCGCGCACGGTCCACTCCGTGATCGGTCCGAACGGCGCGGGCAAGACGACGCTCTTTCACGTGCTGACCGGCACCGTGCCGATCACGGCGGGCAACATCGTCTTCGACGGCCACGATGTCACGCACGAACCCGATCACCGCCGCGTGAAGCGCGGCATCGCGCGGTCGTTCCAGGTGACGAGCCTGTTCGCGAACCTCAGCGTGCGTGAGAACCTGCGGCTCGCGGCGCAAGGCGTCGATTCGAAACGCGCGCTCAACGCGTGGAAGCCGCCGCGCGGCGCGCTCGAACACGCGGAAACGGTCGACGCGATCCTCGAACGCCTCGCGTTGCAGCGCTTCGCGGCGTCGTCCGCGGGCGTGCTGTCGCACGGCCAGCAGCGGCGGCTGGAAGTGGGCATGGCGCTCGCCGCCAAGCCGAAGGCGATCTTTCTCGACGAGCCGACATCCGGCATGGGCATCGACGACCTCGACGACATGAAGCGCCTGATCCGCGGCCTGCGCGACGACTACACCGTGGTGCTGATCGAACACAACATGGGGATCGTGATGGACATCTCGGACACGATCACCGTGATGCAGCAGGGACGCGTGCTGGTCGAAGGCCGTCCCGACGACATTCGCGGCGACGAGCGCGTGCGCAGTGCCTATCTCGGCAACATGATCACCGGAGGCCGCGCATGATGCTCGACGTGCGGGACATTCACGCGTTCTATGGCAAGAGCCACATCCTTCAGGGCGTCTCGCTGACGGTGGGCGAGGGCGAGACCGTCACGCTGCTCGGGCGCAACGGCGCGGGCAAGTCGACGACGCTCAAGAGCATCGCGGGCGTCGTGCCTGCCACGCGCGGCACGATCGTCTTCAAGGGCGAGCCGACGGCGAAACTCGCGGCGCACCGGATCGCCGCGCGCGGCGTGTGCTTCGTGCCGGAGCATCGCGGCATCTTCCGGCTGCTCACCGTCGAGGAGAACCTGCGCCTCGGCGCGCGCAAGGATTCGCCATGGCAGCTCGCCGATATCTACCGGATCTTCCCGCGCCTCAAGGAACGCCGCGCGAACGGCGGCGGCCAGTTATCCGGCGGCGAGCAGCAGATGCTCGCGATCGGCCGCGCGCTGATGAACCATCCGCGTCTCCTGATGCTCGACGAACCGGTCGAAGGACTCGCGCCGGTGATCGTCGAGGAGATCGTCGCGCAACTGAAGCTCATCAAGCAGGCGGGCGTCGCGATCCTGCTCGTCGAGCAGAATCTCGAAGTGTGCACGCAGCTGGCAGACCGGCACACGATCATCGAGCAGGGAAGGATCGTCTACGAGGGCAGCAACGCCGCGTTCGCCGCCGACGACACCATCAAGGATCGCTATCTCGGCGTCGGCGTGGTCTGAGGCCCGTCCCATCATTCATCAATTGCAAGGAAACGCGATGCAGGTTCACGATTTGCCGGCGCTGGCCGGCTTGCGCGTCGACGGAGCGCGCCTCTGGAAAAGCCTGATGGACCTCGCGCAGATCGGCGCGACCGCGAAAGGCGGCGTGTGCCGTCTCGCCCTGACCGAACTCGACCGCGACGCGCGCGATCGCTTCGTCGAGTGGGCGAAGGAAGCGGGCTGCACGGTGCGCGTCGATGCGATCGGTAACATCTTCGCGCGTCGCGCGGGACGCCGCGACAACCTGCCGCCCGTGACCACCGGCAGCCATATCGATACCCAGCCGACCGGCGGCAAGTTCGATGGCAACTACGGCGTGCTCGCCGGGCTTGAAGTCCTGCGCACGCTCGCGGATGCGAACGTGCAGACGGACGCGCCGCTCGAAGTCGCGGTGTGGACCAACGAAGAAGGATCGCGCTTCGTGCCGGTCATGATGGGCTCCGGCGTGTTCGCAGGCGCTTTCACACTCGACCACGCGCTCGCGCAATGCGACCGCGAAGGCGTCTCGGTGCGCGACGCGCTTTCTGCCATCGGTTACGGCGGCGCGGCGCTCGCACCGCATGCCGTCGGCGCGTACTTCGAAGCACACATCGAACAGGGACCGGTCCTCGAAGCCAACGACAAGACCATCGGCGTCGTGACGGGCGCGCTCGGCCAGCGCTGGTACGACCTCACGATCCACGGCATGGAAGCGCACGCCGGCCCCACGCCGATGGAACTGCGCCGCGATGCGCTGCTCGTCGCCGCCGACCTGATTCGCGCGGTCAACCGCATTGCGCTCGATCACGCGCCGCACGGTCGCGGGACGGTCGGCTGCGCCGATGTGCATCCGAATTCGCGCAACGTGATACCGGGCCGCGTCGCGCTGACCGTCGACCTGCGCGCCGCCGACGACGCCTCGCTCCTCGCGATGGACGCCGCATTGCGCGCCTTGTGCGCGAACGCGCCGCTGCCGGTCGACGTGAAGGAGGTCGTATACTTTGCGCCGCAGCCGTTCGATGCCGCGCTGGTCGAGTCGGTGCGCGAAGGCGCGAACGCACTCGGTCTCTCGTCGATGGAGGTCGTGAGCGGCGCCGGTCACGATGCCGTGTATCTCGCCCGCGTCGCGCCCGCCGCGATGATCTTCGTGCCGTGCAAGGACGGCATCAGCCACAACGAAATCGAAGACGCGCGCGCCGATCATCTCGAAGCCGGCTGCAACGTGCTGCTGCACGCGATGCTGCGCGCCGCCGGTTCGACGCAAACGGAGTCCGCATGAAAATCCTGATCGCACGGATGAATCACGAGACCAACACGTTCTCGCCGGTCGCGACGCCGCTTTCGGCGTTCGGCCGCAACGGTCCGGCGTATGGCGAGGACGCGTATCGCGAGAACAAGGGCATGCAGACCGCGATGGCCGCGTTCATCGACGCAGCCGAGCGCGAGGGCGCGCAGATCGTCACGCCGGCGTCGGCGTCGGCGAATCCGAGCGGGCCGGTTCATGCCGCCGCCTACAACGCGATCTGCAACGCCATCGTCGAGGCCGCGCGCGGCTGCGATGCCGTGATGCTCGATCTGCACGGCGCGATGGTCGCGGAAAACTCGAACGACGGCGAGGGCGATCTGCTCGAACGGGTGCGCGCCATGCTGCCCGATGCGCCGATCGCCGTCTCGCTCGACCTGCACGCCAACGTCACGCAGAAGATGATCGACAACGCGGACGTGATCGTCAGCTTCAAGACCTATCCGCACGTCGACATGTACGAGTCCGGCGCGCATGCCGCGCGGCTCATGTTCGATCGCGTGCATGGCCGCGCGCAGCCGGCTATCGCGTGGGCGCAGCCGCCGCTTCTCACGCACACGCTGCGCAGCACGACGGCGGCGGGCGCGATGAAACGCGCGGTCGAGGCGGCCCGCGCCGCCGAACGCGAGGGCATGCTCGCCGTGTCGGTGCTGTCGGGGTTTTCGCTCGCGGATATCGAGGCGCCGTGCATCAGCGTGGTCGTCGTCGGCGATGGGGATCGCGAGGCGGCGGCGCGCGTCGCCGAGCGCATTGCGCGGCAGATCTGGGACGCGCGCGATGAGTTCTTCTACCGCAGCGCGCCGCTGGCCGAATCGGTGGCCGAGGGCGCGGCGCTCGGGCGCGACGGCGGGAAGCCCGTGCTGCTGCTCGATCACGGCGACAACTGCATGTCGGGCGGAACCTGCGACACGATGGACGTCTTCGAGGAAGCGCTGAAGCAGGGCCTCGACGGCATCGTGACCGGGCCGTTGTGCGATCTGCAAGCAGTGGCGACGCTGACGGCGGCGGGCGTCGGCGCGACGGTCACGCTCGAAGTCGGCAACAAGCTTGCAGGCAACGCGGCGAAGCCGCGTCCGCCGCTCGCGCTGACGGGCGTCGTGAGCGCGGTGACCGATGGCGAATACGTGATCAGCGGCCCGACCTACACGGGACAGCGCGCGTATATGGGCCGCGCGGCGGTGCTCGATACGGGCTCGGCGCGCGTCCTCGTGACCGAGCGCACGCACGAGCCGTGGGATCTGGGCGTGTTCGAGAGCGTCGGCATCGATCCGCGCGGCGCGCGCTTTCTGATCCTCAAGTCGCGGATGTATTGCCGGCCGGTGTTCGTGCCGATCGCACAGGGTCTCGTCGAATGCGACAGCCGCGGTGTCACGAGTTCGGATTTCGGGCTGTTCGAGTTCAGGAAGTTGAAACGGCCGGTGTATCCGCTCGATGTGGATGCTTCGTGGTAGGGGACACTCCATACCGTCGACCATACGCAATTCGCTCGTCTGGATCTTCGAAGCATTCGAGCGCGATGCAACCTACATTCGCAAACGGATGTTCGGCTGCGACGCCGCGTATATCGACGGCCTGTTGTGTCTGGTCGCAGCCGATCGCGACGAGCCGTGGAATGGCTTGCTGGTTTGCACGTCGCAAGAGCGCCACGCGGCTCTCATCGAGGAGATGCCCGCTTTGCGGCCGCATCCCGTGCTGGGAAAATGGCTATTCGTGCCGCAAGCCGATCCCGCGTTTGAAGACATCGCGCAAAGGATGACCTCGCTCGTGCTTGCGCGCGACTGGCGCGTGGGCGTCGAGCCGAAGCCACGCCGACGCGGCAAGAAGGCTTCGCCGCCAGAGTCGTAAGGAATGGGGCGTTCCTGCGTGCCGTCCGTTTGCAAATAGATCGCGACAATCTCATCGAATGCGCCCACACTGTGAGTCGTGACGAGCGCCTTCGCGCTCGTCGAAGCGGGAGCAACATGATGGCAAAGGGTCAAGCACGTAGTAATCGAGAGGTAAAGAAGCCCAAACAGCCGAAAAAGCTAGCTTCTCCCGCGGAAGCCGTGTCCTGGACGACGACTTCCAAGAGCACTGCAGCCAGCGCGCCCACCAAGAAGAAATAGCAGTCACGCGCGAAAGCGGGTCAATCTCTCTCCATCGACGGCCCCTTTCTCGAAGGCTAAGGCCTTATCCGAACTGGTTCAGACACCGACACGAAGGCACTGCGTGAACGGTGACGCACGACTTGCGTGCCTTACACCTGGAGGACGCATCTTCCGGACCGTAATCTCTCTACTTCACACTCTTGATTGGAACAGCCATGTCATCGCCCATTAAAACGAACGCATCCATACCGGCCAAGCAAAGCGAACACGCCCTCGCGCAGAAGTCGCGCGCCTCGGCCCTGGAGCGCGCAGACGCCGACCGCGCTCAACAGCGGCGCATCAATTACGCGCGCATCGATGTCAATGCGAGCAAGTGGCGCTATGTGAGCACGTCGACACAATGAGAGAAAAGTCCGTGGCGCTCAGCTTTCCCAATCCGAGCCGCAGCTACGACCCGGCACGACACTGTGTGTGCTTCTGGGGCTACGACAACGCGCGCGAGATTTCCTTTCTCGTCGACGATGCGATGCTCAAGAAGATGAATCCGGATATCGGCACTGGCGAACCCGCGCTACTGGCTGCATTCGACCGCAACCGCGACCGCATTCTTGGACTTGCCCAGAACCTTTACACCGGCGGCTCGCAGAACCGATACACGATCTCGTGAGCGATTCCGGATAGCTTTGCGAATGAGACGGCTAAGGCGCGAGCAAGCTCTTCAGGTCGTCGAGCGGAATGGCGCCCGTGACCAGCTCGCCGTTTGCAAAGATGATCGTGGGCGTGATTTTTACCCCCAACCCTTTCGCCAGCGAGAGATTGCGTTCAAGCGGCGCGCCGGGGCACACGCGTCGGACCGGAGTGCGGCCGTCGAGCATCCACGCATGCCAAGTTGCTTCGCGGTCGGATGCGCACCAGATGACAGCGGCCATTCGCTTCGAATCGGGTGTGAGGATCGGAAAGAGAAACGTATAAATCGTGACGTCGGGCACCTCGCTTAGCCTTCGCTCAAGCGTCCTGCAATAAGGGCAATAGGGGTCGGCGAATACCGCCACCTTGCGCATTCCATTGCCTTGAACCGTCTTGATCGCATCGCCGAGCGGCAAGCTGGCGAAATCGATACGCCTGCCTTGCATTTGCGTCGCGCTCGCTTCTTCTTCGCCTGTTGCGGTCGGGCTTAGGAACACCAGTGTCGAACCGATGACGAATGCGGCAAGCAGATTGCGCACGCCAATCATGGACCAAGGTTTCATCGAGTCTGCCGCGCCTTAGCGCATGTTCATCACAAGGGGTCGTCACCGCGGCGGGTCGCGCGGCAATTCAGACTACACCCAAGGCCGGGCGCCCGAAAGCGAGCGGCGCTATCAACCCGGCTGACCGCCGAGTCTCCAAAGCTTTTTCTCCGACGCCGCTGCATTCGTCTGCGCCTATACTGGCATTGGACAGATGAATGACCTTCGATGCGTTCGATCACTCCGAGACCGCTTGGGATTCCGATATGACCGCCGACAAGTCCGGTATACCCTTGAAGTGCACGATATGGACTGCGCGCAAACAAAGCGGGCGCCGCGTTCCGCGCGTGCTTGTCGTCGATGATTACGCGGACACCGCTGACGCGATCAGCATGGTATTGGCACTTGACGGTTTCGATGCGCAAGTCGCCTACCGCGGGAACGCGGCGGTCGACGCCGCCGCGCGCTGGCAGCCGCAGGCCGTGTTGCTCGATATCTGTATGCCGGACATGTCCGGCCTGGAAGTGGCAGCGAGACTTCGAGCGACGGAGAGCACGTCGGAGACGGTGCTGATCGCGCATTCGGCACTGGCTTCGGAGGCCGATCTGGCGCGCGCAAAGGAGTCCGGCTTCGACGCATTTTGTGCAAAACCGACTGATGCGATGAAGCTAGGCCCGCTTCTTCGCTATTTCGTCGGCCCCGTTGGCGATTGAGTGTCCGCGTTGTCATCGTGCGGCACCGCTAGCAGTACAATCGAATCACTTCGTGAACCTGAGGAGTCTGTCATGACCGAGTCGATGACCGTCGTGCTCTTAGGGCTTGTCGTTCTTGCGCTTGCAGGAATCCTCGTAATGGAGCACTACCGACAGGAGCATCGCCGAAACCGGCAGCTTCGGTGGCTCGACACGCATCCAATGAAGGACTGGGTGCATCGTCGCCCTTGAGGCGCTACGTGTATTGAGGCGCTTCACGGATAGCGCTTGCGCACCGCACCCGTCGAGGCACGCACGACCAGATCGGGTGCCGGTGCGACCTGCATTAGCGCGCCCACCGCCGAGCCGTCGATCAATGCGTGCAGCAGCTTCACCGCCATCGTTGCGGCGACTTCCGTGGGCACTGCCACCGTCGAGAGTGCGGGCCGCGACTCGCGCGCGAGTTGAATATCCGTAATGCCGATCACCGAGACGTCGCGCGGTATGTTCAAGCCGAGGTCCGCTGCCGCATGCATCGCGCCGAGCGCGGGAAGATCGTTGGTCGCAAAAATCGCGGTCAGGTCAGACGATGCCGTTAGCAACGCCGTCGCAGCTTCGTAGCCGCCTTGTATGGAATCGCGCGTGAAGCGGGCCTCGGCCGGAACATGCGTGATCCCTGCGTCGCGCAATGTCGCGCAAAAGCCCTCGTAGCGTGCCGCATGCACGCCATCGCGCTGGCTGCCTATGATCGCGCCGATCCGCACGTGCCCCAGGTTGAGGAGATGCCGCGCCGCGAGCGTCCCTGCGGCGAAGAAGTCCACCGCGATACATGGCATTCCCGGCGACTCGCCGGGCCGCTCCCACATGCATAGAACCACCGCCGTGCCACGCGCCTGCGTCTTGCGAAGATCGTCGAAATCGAGATTCGCATTCATCACGAGCACGCCTTCGGACAACGTACCCGCAATTTGTTCTAGGTAGGCGCGGCCGATTGCCGGATCTTCGTTGGTGTTGCATACGATCAGAAAGCGCCCGCTTTGTCGCGCCGCGCGCTCGGCCGCCAGCGCGAACTCAGGATAGAACGGATTAGCGATGCTCGACACCATCAGCGCAAGGGTGGGCGCGCTGCCTTCGGCGAGCGCGCGCGCCGTCAGATGCGGGCGGTAGCCGAGGGCATCGACGGCTTCGAGCACCCGCTGGCGCGTCGCGTCGCCGACCTTGCCGCGATGGCGCAGCACATTGGAGACGGTCGCCGCCGTCACGCCGGCGAGCTTGGCGACTTCGGTCAGAGTGGTCATCGGTCGGGGGATGGCTCGTGCTTGTCGTTATCGAGCGCACTGTGCCGTTGCGAAAGATTCATGTACATCTTTTAAGCTGCAAGTCACGATTTGGGATGACATCCCGACATTTGCATCCGCGCGCCGACGGCGCTAAATTCGCTGGCAAAGCAGTTCTATAAATACAGACGGAGACTTTGCCCCAAGCGATCCTTGAACAAGATCGCTTTTTGACGGGCAAAAGGTTAAACGCTTAACCTTTGGCAGTCTCCGCGTGTAAACACGGAGACGACGGCATGGCGAGCATCTCGTTGCGTTCGGTCCAGAAGGCCTATGGCGATCACGCGCCCGTAATCCGCGATGTCGATCTCGACATTGGCGAACACGAGTTTTGCGTGTTTCTCGGACCATCCGGTTGTGGCAAGTCGACGCTCTTGCGCATGATCGCGGGCCTGGAGGACATTACCGACGGCGATCTGTATATCGGCGCGACACTCGTGAACGATATCCCCGCCGCCAGGCGCGGTGTCGCGATGGTCTTCCAGAGCTACGCGCTCTTTCCGCACATGACCGTCTACGAGAACATGGCCTTTGGCCTGACGCTCGCCAAGACTCCAAAAGACGAAATCGATCGCAAGGTGCGCGAGGCCGCGCGCGTGCTGCAACTCGAAGCGTTGCTTGAGCGGCGGCCCAAGGCGCTGTCGGGCGGCCAGCGGCAGCGCGTGGCGATCGGCCGCGCGATCGTGCGCAGCCCGGGCGTCTTTCTCTTCGACGAACCGCTTTCCAATCTCGACGCCACCTTGCGCGGCCAGACGCGCGTCGAAATCGCGAGGTTGCACAAGCAGTTCGAGAAGGCGAGCGTCGTGTATGTGACGCACGACCAGATCGAAGCGATGACCCTCGCCGACAAGATCGTGCTCCTGCATTCAGGCGCGGACACCGCGAAGCACGGCAGCATCGCGCAGGTGGGCACGCCGCTCGAGTTGTACCACCGGCCCAGAAGTCTTTTCGTCGCGGGCTTCATCGGCTCGCCGCGGATGAACTTCATGCCCGCGCGCGTGGTGTCGGCGGCCCGCGACGGCGTGCGCATCGCGCTCGACAGTACCGGCGAGCCGATCGACACCGACATCGACGGCACCGGTCTGCAATCCGGCCAGCCCGTCACGCTGGGCATCCGTCCCGAACATCTCGATCCGCTCGTCGCGCCGGGTGCGCAACACATCACGCGCACGGTGTCGCTCGTCGAGCAACTGGGCGAGCACAGCTATCTTCATCTCGACCAGGCGGGCGGCGCCGTGCTGATCGCGAAGGCGCCGGGCGACTGCACGCCGTGTCCGGGCGATTCGGTCGCGTTCAACGTGCCGCGCGCCTCGTGTCATCTCTTCACCGAAGACGGATTCGCCGTCGCTTCGGCTGCCGTAGCTCAATTTGCGTAGGAGCGCACATGCGTCTTGGAGTCTGCTATTACCCCGAACACTGGCCCGAATCGATGTGGAAGGACGACGCAGCGCGCATGAAAGCGCTCGGCATCGACCGTGTGCGGATCGGCGAATTCGCATGGAGCCGGATCGAGCCCACGCCGGGTGAATATCACTGGGACTGGCTCGATCGTGCGATCGACACGCTCGCGCAAGCGGGCCTGAAGGTCGTGATGTGCACGCCGACCGCGACACCGCCGAAGTGGCTGATCGACCTTCATCCCGACATCCTTCCCGTGGGCGCCGACGGCCGCGCGCGCAATTTCGGTTCACGGAGGCATTACGATTTTTCGTCGCCGTCGTATTTCGATGCATCGTCGAAAATCTGCACGGCGGTCGCGCAACGGTATGGCCGGCATCCCGCTGTCGCTTTCTGGCAGACCGATAACGAATTCGGTTGCCACCATACCGTGGTCAGCTATTCGGATGCAGCCGCTACGCGCTTTCGAGCGTGGCTGCGGGCGCGCTACGAGAACATCGACGCGCTCAATGCAGCGTGGGGCACCGTGTTCTGGAGCATGGAATACCGCAGCTTCGATGAAATCGATCCGCCCGTCGCGACCGTGACCGAGGCGCATCCGTCGCACCGGCTGGACTACCGCCGCTTCGCTTCCGACGAAGTCGTGCGCTATAACCGCATGCAGGTCGACATCATCCGCGCGCATTCGCCCGGACGGCCCGTCGCGCACAACTTCATGCAGTTGTTCACCGAGTTCGATCACTACAAGGTCGCCGCCGATCTCGACATCGCCACCTGGGACAGCTATCCGCTCGGCGCGCTCGAAGAGCAGTGGTTCGATCCCACGGTCAAGGCGAAATGGCTGCGCACCGGGCACCCGGATTTTGCGTCGTTCAATCACGACGTGTATCGGGGCATGTCGAAGGGGCCGTTGTGGGTGATGGAGCAGCAACCCGGCCCGGTGAACTGGGCAATGTGGAATCCGGCACCGCTGCCGGGCATGGTGCGTCTGTGGAGCTGGGAGGCGTTCGCGCATGGCGCGGGGTGCGTGTCGTACTTCCGCTGGCGACAGGTGCCGTTTGCGCAGGAGCAGATGCACGCGGGGCTGAACACGCCCGACAATCGGCTCGACGTGGGCGGCGTGGAAGCGCAAAGCGTCGCGCGCGAGATCGAGGAAGTGTTGAAGGCCGGGGGCGAATCGAAGGTTGCCGCGAAAGTCGCGCTGATCTGGGACTACGAGGCGAAGTGGCTCTTCGACATTCACCCGCAGGGCGCGGACTTCCACTATCCGCGCTTCGCGTTCGAGTACTACAGCGCGTTGCGCAGCCTCGGACTCGATGTCGATGTGATACCGGCTGACGCGCCGCTCGACGGCTACAGCATGATTGTCGTGCCGCCGCTGCCGGTGCTTCCGGCAACGCTGGCGGCGCGGCTCGCGGCGTCGAAGGCTCGGGTCGTGCTGGGCCCGCGCACGGGATCGAAGACGTCGAGCCTCACGATTCCCGAGACCCTTCCTCCCGGCGACGTGCTGCCGATCCGCGTGTGGCGCGTCGAGTCGATGCGGCCGAACGTGATTGAACCGGTCGACGGCGGCGGCGAGTCGCGCCATTGGCGTGACTTCATCGAATGCGGCGAAGGCGTGCAGGTAGACGCGCGGTTCGCCGACGGGCATCCGGCCATCGTGTCGCACGGATCGATGACCTACCTCGCGAGTCTCTTCGATGATGCCTACACGCAGCAGGTCTTCGAAAGAATTGCGGGCCAAGCGGGGCTCGCGCCGCGCCGGTTGCCCGAAGGCGTTCGCGTGAGTCGTC
Organism: Caballeronia sp. LZ024; assembly: GCF_031451455.1. Taxonomy (NCBI): domain Bacteria; kingdom Pseudomonadati; phylum Pseudomonadota; class Betaproteobacteria; order Burkholderiales; family Burkholderiaceae; genus Caballeronia; species Caballeronia sp. LZ024. The sequence continues at coordinate 277,590 of NZ_JARUXL010000003.1, forward strand.
GCGGCTCGCTGACTTACGTCTTCAACTATGGCCGAGAGCCGTATCGAATCGACGAAGCCGCGCGCTTCGTCGCGGGACAGCAGGACGTGCCGCCGCAGGGCGTTTCGATCTATCGCGCGCAATAACAGCAGAAAACACTCATCACTGAGGAGACACGCATGAGAAACACGATTCGCAAGGCACTGACGGGCGCTGCGCTCGCCGCGGCGCTCGCGGGCACGGCGCAGGCGGGCACGCTGGCGGTGAACGTCGCGTTCAAGGGAGCGGGGCAACGCGTGGTCTGGCAACAGATCTTCGACCAGTTCAAGAAGGCGCATCCCGAGATCGACCTGAAGGTGGCCTTCGTCGATGAAGAAGCCTACAAGGTGCAGTTGCCGGGCTGGCTCTCCACCGTGTCGCCCGATGTGGTGACCTGGCACAACGGCGAGCGCATGGCGTACTACGCGAAGCGGGGCCTGTTCGAGGATCTCACGAACGACTGGAACAAGAACGACTGGAACTCGATGTATGCATCGACGAAGGAGGCTTCGTCATACAACGGCAAGCAGTATGCCGCGCCGACGGTCTATTACTCGTGGGGCATGTTCTATCGCAAGGACCTGTTCCAGAAGGCGGGCATCGCGGGCGAGCCGAAGACGTGGCCTGAATTCCTCGACGCGTGCAAGAAGCTCAAGGCCGCAGGCATCGCGCCCGTGGCGGTGGCGGGTCGCGATGCGTGGACGCTCGCCGGCTGGTTCGACTATCTCGACTTGCGCATCAACGGCAACGCGTTTCATCAGAAGCTCATGTCAGGCGAGGTGCCCTACACCGATCCGCGCGTGAAGAAGGTGTACACGACATGGAAGGAACTGATCGACGACAAGGTGTTCATCGACAACTCGCTGTCCTACGATCTCGATTCGGTTCAGCCGTTCCTGTTCCAGGGCAAGGCTGCGATGATGCTCATGGGCACGTTCATCGCGGCGGGTTTCCCGCAGAACATCAAGCCGGAGATGGGTTACTTCCAGTTCCCTATCATCGACGACAAGGTGCCGACTGCCGAAGACGGACCGGTCGAGTCGATGCACATTCCCACCAAGGCGAAGAACAAGGCTGACGCGCATACGTTCCTCGCGTATATGGAAACGCCCGAGATCGGCGCGCAACTGGCTAAGGGACTGGGATCGCTCTCGGCGAACAGCAAGTCGCCGGAGCCGGATGAGCCGATTTCGAAAATCGGCTTCCAGATTCTTTCGAACACGAAGGGCGGCATCGCGCAGTTTTACGATCGCGACATGACGAAGGAAATGGCCGACGAAGGCATGAAAGGGATGCAGCAGTTCATCTCCGATCCGGGCAAGCTCGATTCGATCCTGGCGCAACTCGAAGCGACGCGCAAGCGCATCTACAAGAAGTGAGAGACACAGCGAAGCGGCGCGTCGATGGCGCGACGCTTCGCTTGCAAGGGAACACGACCATGCAGCCTACCGACACGATGGCTTTGCCTGCAAAGAAGCGCGAGCGCCGTCGCCGCGGCTCGACGACGGCGCGCCAGCAGCGGCTCGCCGCATTCCTCTTTCTCGCGCCGGCGTGTGTGATGGTCGGCGTCTACGTGATATGGCCGATCCTCGCCAGCATCGGGCTCAGTTTCTATAACTGGGACGGGATGTCGGAGAAGTCGTTTGTCGGTCTCGCGAACTACGTCGAGTTGTTTCAGGCGCCGACGTTTTACACCGCGTTGAAGAACAATGTCCTGTGGCTCGTGCTGTTTCTGCTCGCGCCGCCGATGGGGCTTGCCGTCGCGCTGTATCTGAATCAGGCGGTCGCCGGCATTCGCGTGGTCAAGTCGCTGTTCTTCGCGCCCTTCGTGCTGTCAGGCGTGGTGGTCGGCCTGATGTTCAGCTGGTTCTACGACCCAACGTTCGGCTTGCTCAAGCTGATACTCGGACACGGCGTGCCCGTGCTCGGCGATGCGCGCTACGTAACCTTCGGGATTATCTTTGCGGCGCTCTGGCCGCAAACGGCCTACTGCATGATTCTGTATCTGACCGGGCTGACGTCGCTGAACTCCGAGCAGATCGAGGCGGCGCGCATGGAGGGCGCAAAGGGCTGGACGATGCTCTGGCACGTGATCCTTCCGCAACTGCGACCGACGACCTTCATGGCAATCGTGGTCACGATCATCGGCGCGCTGCGCAGCTTCGATCTGATCGCCGTGATGAGCGGCGGAGGTCCATTCGAAAGTTCGACCGTGCTCGCTTATTACATGTACGACCAGGCGATCAAGTATTACCGCATCGGTTATTCGGCGGCCATTGCCGTGGTGCTGTTTGCGATCATGATGGTGTACATCGTCTATCACCTGCGCAGAATGCTGCGCGCCGAGCGGTAAGGAGAGCGCCGTGTTTCCGACCCCCATCGCCAAATGGAAGCCCGCGAATCGCGTGCTCTACAAGCTGTCGTTGCCGCTTGCACTCATCATCTGGCTATTGCCGCTGATCGCCGTAATGGTGACGTCGATCCGGTCCTCCGACGAACTCGTGCAAGGCAATTACTGGGGCTGGCCCGAGCATGTCTCGCTAATCGCGAACTATCGAGAGGCGCTGACCGCGTCGCCGATGCTTCATTACTTCTGGAACAGCGTGTTGATCACGGTGCCCGCTGTCGTCGGTTCGATCGTGCTTGCGGCAATGGCCGGTTTTGCTCTGGCCGTCTACAGCTTTCGTGGCAACTCGGTGCTCTTTGCGACGTTCGTCGCGGGCAACTTCGTGCCGATTCAGATCCTGATGATCCCGGTGCGCGACCTCTCGCTGGAACTCGGTCTGTTCAACACGGTGGGCGCGCTGATTCTCTTTCACGTGTCGTTTCAGACCGGATTCTGCGCGCTCTTTCTGCGCAACTTCATCAAGCAGTTGCCGTTCGAACTGATCGAAGCCGCGCGCATCGAAGGGGCGAACGAGTGGACTGTGTTCTTCAGGATCATTCTGCCGCTGATTCGTCCGGCACTCGCCGCGCTCGCCATCCTCGTCTTCACGTTCGTGTGGAACGATTACTTCTGGGCGCTGTGTCTCACTCAAGGCGACGAAGCCGCGCCAATCACTGTAGGCGTTGCCGCATTGAAGGGACAATGGGTGACGGCCTGGAACCTTGTCTCCGCAGGGTCGATACTCGCAGCGCTGCCTTCCGTGATGATGTTCTTCGCGATGCAGCGTCACTTCGTGGCGGGGTTGACGTTTGGTGCGACCAAAGGATAGGAGGGCTTCGTCGGCAACGATCGAGCTAAGAAATCGGCATCCCCGGCGCAACGTTGATTCGCTGTACCATTAGCGATACCCTTAAATCGTTCGTGGTCGTCGAATGCTGGTCAACCCGGAGACAACCGATTCATGAAGCGAGCATGGGCGTTCTCCTGCATTCTCGCCTTGAGCACGATCCTTGGCGGATGCGGCAAGGATCCGAAGCAAAACGCGGCTCAGGAATCAGGCGCATCCGCGAGTCAGGCGCCGGTTCAGCCTGGGCAGGCCGCGAGCGGCACACCCGGCGCATCGGGCGCGCAGGAGCGCAGCGCGCCGGCCTCCGTCGCGAAGGCGCAGTTGCCGGCGGAAGCAGCCGACACACTGCGTCTCATCAAAGCGGGCGGCCCTTTCCCCTTTGGCGAGGACGGTGTCCTGTTCCGCAACAGCGCGGCATTGCTGCCGGAGCATCCGCGCGGCTACTACCACGCCTATACAGTGCGCACGCCTGGCTCGACGGATCGCGGGCAGCGTCGCATCGTATGTGGCGGACCGCGCAAGCAGACCACCGACTGCTATTACACCGACGATTACTACGTCAGTTTCAAACGCATCGCAGGATAACGTGAGCCGATGAGACATGCGCGGGCCGCCTATTCACGTGGGACTGCGTTCCAGAACGTTCTGGCGGACATCCTGACAGCTGCGCAATCCGGCGAGGTTGAGTAACGCCGCGCGATTTCAATCTGGAAGAGCGCGCTGGCGCACGTGATCCGGAAAGTCGGCTCGCCAGCGCAGTCTGCGCCACTCTCGCAAATGCAACGTTTTCATTTGGCTTGCGTGATGTCCGCCCGAGCGGCTCAAGCGAACACCGTGAACGAACCGATGGCCTGCTGCGGCGGGCGCCGAGGTGGCGGGCGTCTTCGTGGTGCACGCTTCCTGACATCGCGGCGACCAGCTTTGCAACATTTCTGAAGCACGTGTTTGGGTCAGCGTTGGATTCGAGCGCCGTGTCCAACGAATCCCGTCCATGAAAGCGCGCAAACGCTACACCCGTTTCCAAAGCGGCCATGAAGCCGCCATCGACGACCGGCCTATTCGTTTCGTCTGTTCAAAACTGAATCAAATCCGCCGGAACGCCGACCGTACGCTGCGGGACATTCCGTGAGCCTGCTTACTGGTAGGCGATTCGGCGTTGCTGGCACGGCTCTCGCTTATGTACGACAAAGCACAACAACAGCCGCCAACCCGCTTTGAACGAGCGGCAATAACAGTGCTACGGGGCTGGTCATGTCAAGTTTCGATAAACGCCGCGGATGCGTTCAAGAAACGGAGGCAGACCGGAAAAAGTACAGCGCATCGCGCACAGACCAGGCGAAAGAAAATCATGTTGACCCTTCAGTCCGACCTGCACGGCAATCATTTGTTGGGCGCGCTTCCGGCGCATGAATGGCAAGCCATCGCACCTCATCTCGAACTCGTTCAATTGCGCACCGAGCAATTGCTGTGCGATTCGGGTCAGCGCATTCATCACGTGTATTTTCCGACCACGGCCATCGTCTCGCTTCTGCACACGATGGAAGACGGCGGTTCGGTCGAAGTGGCGGCAGTGGGCCGCGAAGGAATGACGGGCGTCCCCGTGCTGACCGGCGGCGATACGATGCCCACTCGCGTTCAGGTTCAGGCCGCGGGTTTCGCTTATCGGATGAGCGCAAGTGCGTTGCGCGAACACTTCGGCCGCTCCGATTTTCTGCGTCGCGTGATGCTTCTGTATATGCAAGCGCTGCTGACACAAGTGGCGCAGACGGCCGCGTGCAATCGTCATCATGCGCTCGCCAAGCAGTTGTGCCGCTGGCTCCTGATCCAGGCAGATCGCACTGCGTCGGACCAGTTTCGCGTGACGCAGCAGATGATCGCCGACATGCTGGGCGTGCGTCGCGAGGGCGTCACGGAAGCGGCGGGCAAGCTCCATGACGCCGGGCTGATCCAGCACAGCCGCGGCTGCATCAAGGTGCTCGATCGCGCCGCGCTTGAGGCGCGCGCGTGTGAATGCTACGGCATCGTCAAGCGTGAATTCGAACGGATGCTGCCGCGTACGCGTCAGGCCGAAGCCGTTGCGTAGGTCTGCCACAGTGGCCGCGCTATGCCGGCGCGGGAGAGGGTACGGCGCGTTTTCAGTCTCTCGACAAATTCCGCGTCGACGGGCTCATTGCAGTAGCTCAACGTTGAAGGACGAATTCCTGGCGGCCGAGAAGGGGTTGACACCCCCTTTTTCTCGGCCGAGTGCCGTTGCCGGTGGCTTTCGATAGAATCTGTATTCGATTCATTTATTCGTCTATCACCGGAGACGACCGTGCCAGGATTACTTCCCCATGTCGACCGCGAGGGGCTCCTCGAATACTCAGTCGTGTACACCGACCGATCGATCAATCACATGTCGGCGCTCTTTCAGGGCGTCATGCGCGATATTTCCGCGTCGCTGAAAAAAGTCTATAACGCGAAGTCGGCGGTCGTCGTCCCGGGCAGCGGGACCTTCGGCATGGAAGCCGTTGCCCGGCAGTTCGCGACGAACAGGAAGTGTCTGGTCATCCGCAATGGCTGGTTCAGCTTCCGCTGGTCACAGATTTTCGACATGGGCGGCATTCCGTCTGAATCGTCGGTGTTGAAGGCGCGACCGGTCGAACAAGGCAGGCAGGCCGCTTATGCACCGCCTCCGATCGAAGAAGTGGTCGCTGCGATTAAGGAAAACAAGCCGGATCTGGTCTTTGCGCCGCATGTCGAAACGGCATCCGGGATGATGTTGCCTGACGCCTATTTGCGCGCGGTGTCCGACGCCGTTCATGCCGTCGGTGGCATGTTTGTACTGGATTGCATCGCCTCCGGTACGGTCTGGGTGGATATGCAGGCGAGCGGCGTCGATGTCCTCATCAGCGCGCCGCAAAAGGGATGGAGCGCGTCACCCTGCTGCGCGCTGGTCATGCTCAGTCCTCTCGCCCGCGAAAGGATCGAACTGACCACTAGCACCAGTTTCTCCTGCGATCTTCGAAAATGGCTGCAAATCATAGAAGCTTACGAGAACGGCGGGTTCGCATACCACGCCACGATGCCCACGGACAGCCTCGCGACGCTGCGTGACGTCATAAAGGAAACCGAGTCATACGGCTTCGACAAAGTGAGAGCGGAGCAGCTTGAACTCGGCAAGCGCATTCGCTCGCTCTTGGCTGGCGCAGGTTTCAAAAGCGTGGCGGCCGAAGGTTTTGAGGCTCCGGGCGTCGTGGTTTGCTACACGGACGATGACGGCATACGATCCGGGAAGAAGTTCGCAGACGCCGGTTTGCAGATCGCGCCCGGCGTTCCCCTGCAATGTGACGAGCCTGAAGATTTCAAGACCTTCCGCATCGGGTTATTCGGACTGGACAAACTGCATGACGTCGAAGGCGCCGTTGGCAGGTTCGCCAAGGCGTTGGAGAGTATTGTTTAGGCCTTTTCGTCAAATGCCCGCCCCATGTGCGATTGGCGCGCTCAGGTGTTTTGCGCACGTTTGACCTTCTATCGGGCTCACCAGAACGCTACCTTGAATGTCACGTCGAAAGGATTCCACTTTTAGCGTGACCTTCATATCGGTTGGTCCAGATTCGGTCATTCCGGTGGACATTGCCATGCATGCTGAAACGGAAAGCGAAGCGGTGGTGACCAACTGGGTCCGGTTTTCCGTGGCCATGGTGATTACGAGTCCGATTGCCATGATCGGATACCAGTTGTTGACGCACGCCGACCCTAACAAGCGAGTGCTCTTCTGGCTTTTCGCTGCGACATTCTTTCTCTCGCTTCTGATCTGGATCGTGGCGGCCGCGAAAATAGCCGCGCGCTGGGAAACCAACGCCAGAGCGAATGCCCACGGCGACGATCAGGAGCTCCGGTACTACAAATGTAAGGGGCCGGCAAACCCGCCTTGACGGCCGATGAGCTAGGCGACAGATGTGAGAGGCTGCCAGTTGTGAGGCGGCAATGCTGCAATGTCGTTTGCCCTGTGGGTCGGCAGGCGTGTCAGGATGTCTTTCAGATACGAACGGGGTTCGTGGCCGTTGATTTGCGCTGAGCGGATGAGGCTCATGATCGCAGCCGCACGTTGACCCGCGCGCAGCGACCCGGCGAAGAGCCAATTGGAGCGGCCAATTGCCCACGGGCGTATCTGGTTTTCTACCCAGTTATTGTCGATGGGTACGTTCGCGTCGTCGAGATAACGCGTCAGCGCTTCCCAGCGCTTCAGGCTGTAGTCCAGGGCCTTGGCAATGGCGGAGCTGTCGGAAACGAGCTTGCGCTGTGTAACTAGCCACTCGTAAAGGGCATCGCATACTGGCTTGGCCCGGCTCTGTCGAAGCCGGTGTCGGGCGTCGACATTCAAAGTGGTGGCATCGCGCTCGATGTTGTAGAGCTCAGCGAAGAACGGCAGCGCCTGCTCAACGAGCTGGCTACTGTGATTGGCGTGCAGTTCGAAGAACGTGCGCCTCGCGTGCGCTGCGCATCCGATTTCGGTGATGCCCTGAAGGAATGAGGCCTTGTAATCGCCGTAGTCATCACGCACCAGCTTGCCGTGCCAGCCCTCTAAGAACGTACGGGCATGCTCTCCAGCTCGGCTGCCGGCGAAGTCGTACACCACCGCGCGAAGGTTGCTGGATTGCGTGGGTGTATACGCCCATAGATAAGCCCGATGTGTTTTCCCTTTGCCGGGACTGAGCATTTGCACCGGGGTTTCATCTGCGTGCAACACGCCTTGCTGCAAGATCTCTCGATGAAGGGTAAGCGCCCGGTGATCCCAGGGGTTCGGCAGCCGACGTCAGCCTACTGTTGGAGCTGAGGCTGCCAGAGGTGCGGCAGCAACTCGTCAAGCCGGCTGGCGGGCTGTGTAGGGAGCCGCGTCATGATGTCTTTCAGATAGGCATAGGGATCGTGCCCATTAAGCTTGAC
>NZ_JARUXL010000003.1:370671-398093 GCF_031451455.1 Caballeronia sp. LZ024
TCCTGGTCATTAGTGTTCACTTGTCCACCTATTCGTTAAGTGGACACGATGCTCCCAAGGCTGCTACATCGATTCAAGATGCCATCACCGGGCGCTTACTTTTATTTGGCGCCTTAATCTCGCCTACGGACCCGGTTGCCGTCATGGGGATCCTCAGGTCCGCTGGTGCACCCAAAAGTCTTGAAGTCGTGATAACGGGCGAGTCTCTCTTTAACGACGGCGTCGGGGTCGTGCTCTTTTCATTGCTGCTGGCCATGGCGAAGAGCGGTGCCGTTCCGTCACTCGGGACAGGCCTTTTTGCGCTCTTACGTGAGGCAGGTGGTGGTCTCGCGTTCGGCTGGGCGCTCGGCTACGGGCTCTTTCGGCTTCTGAGAGCGTTGACCAGTACCAGGTCGAAGTATTGCTCACGTTAGCGGCAGTGATTGGCGGATACGCGCTCGCCAATCACCTACATATTTCTGGTCCATTGGCGATGGTCATCGCCGGTGTAATGATCGGAAACCGCGGTCGGGTCCACGCAATGTCGGATACCACGCGCCGGTACGTTGACATGTTCTGGGAACTCATCGACGAAATATTGAATGCAGTGCTGTTCGTGCTCATCGGCATGGAGGTGCTACTTATTACGTTTCCTGGGCGCATCTTGCTCGCGGGCTTTGTCGCAACCGTGGTAGCCTTATCGGCAAGGCTGATGACGGTGGGTCTGCCAGTCGCCGCGATGAGTCACCTGGTTCACTTGCCGACAGGTTCGTGGAAAGTTCTTACTTGGGGCGGTTGCGCGGGGGAATTTCCGTTGCACTTGCATTATCGATTCCTCCCGACGACGCGCGCAACGTGATTCTTGCGCTCACCTATACCGTAGTCGTGTGGTCCATTCTTGTGCAAGGCTTGACCATTGCGCAAGTTGTGCGAAAAACCGTCGGCTTGCGCGATTAGGTCTTGTCGCTGCTTCGAGGATAAACTTTCTGCCTACTCGAATAGGCGCGGAAGCGAGACGAAGCGGGGTCGTGGGATGCTTAGACGGCTTCTACCATACGACAGAACCGCGCTGAGTCAAAGGAGGTGTTTCGTGCGGCAGGAGAAGCAGGGTGGCGGTCCCGAGACTGGCCAATCGTACGACGAAGAATATGGCCTGCACGGCGGCCTTGAAGTGTATCAGAGGCAAGCACGCCTGAACGCGCGCAAGCGTAAGGGCTATACGGCTCTTATGACTGTTGGAATTGTTCTGCTCCTCATCTCTTTTTTTGGAATTGTCGCTGCCTTTCGGTGGAGCGCGACTTTGGAAACTCCACCAGTTCCAACGAGCCTTCCAGTAAAACATGATCTGCGGGGCACCAGCCCGGCGCCGACCTGTCAAACCAGTTGCGCGTCGACAGAAATCTCGGAAACGCAACAGTAGAACGGGCAGATTGATGCACCGTGGGCCGGCGCTACTTTCTTTTGTTTCAGGATTGAGAAGTCCGCACGTATTGGGTGTTGAGATGAAATCGTTTGGTCTAGTGCTTCGAAAGCCAAACTTTTGGGAAATTACCCTGACAGCGGCGGGTTGCGCTTTGCTGCTAGCTATGATGCTCGGAGTGTGCTTGATTTTCGGTTACGCGCCCGATACAACAACCAAAATCGTGTTCTCTGTCTCCCTCGCATGGGGATCTTTGTGTAGCGCCTTCGGAGTCCGAATGCGGGAAGGGGAGCGCCACGTCTCGTTGCTCTTTGGAGGATGCGTTCTCGTTAATATCGTCGCTCTGGCCCTCTCTGGTGTGATCGCAAGCTGAGATTCGGCGTATGGGTGCGGATAGTATGGGATCGAGACCATGCGTTCTACCGGCAAGAATCGAGCAATATTGTGTCGCGCGCAAGCCATTGGTGCGCTCGGTCCCCGCCCGATGAGTCGCTGAGAAGTGGTGACGTGCACTGACGTCGGTGTAGCAATGATGGATGGCTGTCTAGCTAATGCGGCAGCGCGTGGCTGCCAGCGCGAAGTCTTGCTCCGAGCTAGCGGATTAGCAAAGGGAGCTTCGACACAAGTCAGAACTGACGCGCTTCATCGGATTTGCGATCGACACATTTCTATTATGAAGCGCGCACGGCAGGAAAAGGAAGGCTCGACATCGCTGTCGAGCCACGAAAGTGGAAATCGTGAAAGCGCTTTAAGCGAAGTGAAGCAATCGGGTGACGGGACTTGCATCCTATCTACGATATGACCGAGAGCGCGGTGCGCGGGACCAAAGCGGCGGCCCGCTTGGAACATGGGCATGGTTTCAACGTGTCCACGACGATGCTACCCGGTTGGTCTCTGGAGAAGCAAATGCCTTTTTTCAGGGTCTGCCGACAACGTCGTTTCAAAATCAGCCAATGCGACCGGCTTCAGTAGGTAGCCGTTGAAGCACCGCGGGTCGCTCCTCTGGACGACGTCAGCGTTCCCGGTAATGGCTATGATTGTCGCGTTGCGTGAAGGCCCTTCACTGCGGATGCGGTCACACACATCGCGTCCGTCGGCGTCGGGTAGTCCGATATCCAAGAAAATTCGGTCGAACCGCTGTACGGCCGTAAGCGCGAGACATTCGGCACCATCATGCGCAATAGCAGCGGTATGACCGACGCTGACGGCGATGTCCGCAAGTATTTCCGCACAAGCGCATGAGTCGTCGACGAAGAGTAAGTGCATAGCAACGCAGTTTTGAGTTGCCTCGGTTGCGGTCACCGACTCCAAAAGAAGTCGTTCCGGCGGGTCAAAATCCAGCAGATGGTCACTCGGTTAGCGTAGTGGTTACCGAGCAGAAAACCAAGAGCGGAGAAACCGACAGGCCGTGAGGGTGCGTCGCATGCGCCTTCCGAACGTGGACAAATGACCGCGCGGCGGCGGCGGGGAACCCCCTTTAATTCTATGCTGTTTGCGATAAGGGAACTGCATTCGCAAAAAAAAATGCGCGCGACGACGCCTACGCGGGAATTATCGATAACTTCTCGTGCGGTTGTCGCCGGTGCAGGAACGCCTGTCAATGCGTGCGGTCGGAGGCAGACGCCGCACTCGGCCTCGCAAGGTGTCTCTCGACGGGACGTGCGACCGCCCGATTGCGTGGCTGAAAAGGGATCCCGCCGGTACCCACCTCACAGCGCTACATCCCTACCGCGGAGATACACGGCGAACCTGCGGCTTCGTGGTCTAGTTTGTTCATGATGGGACGTTGACAAAATATTCCCGAGTATCGCCGCTTATTTTTGGAGTTCCGGAGCAAGCATAGTCGTTAAGTGAATGCCGAAGCCGGAACGGATTCGAAGTCTCCGGCTGGTTAGGGCAGTAGGATTGCAGTTGCGAACGGCTAAAACGAACATAAGCTGCGAGAGGCGCTCGCCCAAAACAAGCCTGAGAGTCCGTTGACCGGCATCCGCGCTGCGGCCGAGGGAAACGAACAAAGTGTCTCACCAGTACCTGCGAATAGTTTCCCCTACTGCGCGGAGCCGTGGTTGGCTCGCAGCGAGATTCGCAGAGACTGGACGCGGTTGTCGGTCGTCAGCCATTTATCGGTAAGTGCACGAACAACGAGTTCGGATACAACGAGACAGCAGAGGCGTTTCGCTCGTACCTACTCATCGAGATGGTGGGGCATGTCACGCACAGATATCTCCTGCTTTTGAGCCGCGCCTTTCAAGCTGCTATGGTCACATCATGCGGTTTCTCAATGAAGCGGGAGTCCGTTTGTAGGTCAGCCGCCGCCCCTTTGCAAAGTCGGCCCGCAGAGGCCAAGGGCGGTGTTGATTACCGCAAGGTGGGTGAGCGCCTGCGGAAAGTTGCCCGCGAGTTCCTTGCGTGGCGCGTTGTACTGCTCCGACAGCAAAGTGAGATCGTTGGCTAGTGCCAGCACCCGCTCAAATTGAGCGCGCGCTTCGACAGTGCGACCCTGCATATTCAAACAGTCGGCCATCCAGCATGAGCACGCCAGAAAAATGCTTTCATTGGGACCATCGTCGCGTTTCTTTCGCCGTCGAATGAGCCCGTCCTCCTCCAGCTCCCGGCGGATGGTTTCTATGGTCGCAGCCATGCGCGGATCGTCGGTTGGCAGAAAGCCGACGAGCGGCATCAATAGTAGACTGCCATCGAGCTCGTCACCGCCATAAAACTGAGTGAATGTGCCGAGCCCCTCGTTCCAGGCCTCGGTGTAGATTTCGTTGCGGATAGTGGCTCTCAGCTCGGCGAGCTGTTTGATGCGCGCCGACGTAGTGTCGTTCGACGATCGACGACGGATGAAGCGATCCAGGGCGACCCACGCCATGACGCGAGAGTACGTATAGTGCCTGGGCTTGGAGCGCGATTCCCAGATGCCCGAACCGGCCGTATTCCACACTGTTTCCAGATGTTCGACGATGCGTGTCTCGATGAGATCTTCCTGTTGGCTGGAAGGCAGGCCGCCGCGGCGGGCGACATCGAGACAGTCGATAACTTCGCCTAACACGTCTACCTGCTTTTGCTCAGCGGCCGCGTTTCCAATCCTGACCGGCGCCGCGTATCGATAGCCCTGTAACCAATCGACGGTCCGCTCGTGCAAGTGGCGACCGCCGTCCACTCGGTACATGATGCGGATATGCTCGGGGGACCCTGCGATCGCGCGCAATAGCCAATCTCGCCACGCGCACGCCTCGTCATGGAAGCCGGCGTTGAGCAAGGCGACAAGAGCGAAACAAGTATCGCGAAGCCAGCAGTACCGATAGTCCCAATTGAGAGACCCGCCCGGTGCCTCCGGCAGCGAGGTCGTCGGCGCGGCTATCATGGCGCCCGTGTCGCGATGAATGAGCGCCTTTAATGTGAGCAGGGAACGCCTGACCACGTGCGGCCAAGCGGTGCGAGTATTGTCGAACTGATCGATCCAGGCGCGCCAGTACTGCTGGGTCGTCAGGAGCGCCTGTTCGACGTTGATGCTGCTCGAACGGTGATCGGACGGACCGTACGCCAGGACGAAGCCGATCCTTTCGGTTTCGGTGATGATGAAATCGGCGGCGACGCTATCGCCCTCGATGAATGTCGGAACGTCGGCGTGTAGCACCACATGGTCTGGCCCGACCCACGCTTCTATTACTCCATCGGCCGAGGTGGTCCAAGGTGCTAGTGCGCCGTAGTTGAACCGCAGGCGTAAGCTCATACGCATCCGGATTGTGCCCCTGATCCCGACAACGAGCCGGACGACGGCATTCGACACATTATCGACCGGCAAAAAATCGACAATCCGCGCGACTCCGTCCGACGTCTCGACGTCCGTCTCCATGATCAACGTGTCGTCCTGATATCTTCTTTCTCTCGTAATCACAGCGCCGGCTGGAGCGAGTGACCAACAACCGTTCTCGGGTTCGCCGAGCAGCGCGGCCAAGCACGCGTCATCGTCGTAGCGCGGCCAGCAAAGCCAGTCGATTGATCCCTCACGGCTAAGAAGGGCCGCCGTCTGACCGTTTCCGAGAAGCGCATAGTCTTCGATTCGGCGACTCATGATGGTTAGCCTCTGCGTCGGGTTAGCAATGAGAGCACAGCTGCTGCTCCGATCCCTGTCAGCGTCCAGAAGACGGTCCGATGACGATCTGTGAACATCTCCCAACTTCGGCGTCGCGCCTCGCCGTCGAACCGCCCGTGCGCCGCGAAGTCGCCCGGTACCGGCTCGAACAGATTTTGAGGAGCATCAGCACGCACCGGTTCGTCCGTAAGTTGACCACTGTAACCCGAGCGTGCAAGATAACGATCGATCAGTGCGGGTGCGATGCGGTTGGCGAGAATCGCTTTCACCGTTGAGAACCCCACCCAGACCTGACGGCGCCGGTGCGTTGCCGCGAAGTAAATCGCCCTGGCCGCCACCTCCGGTTGATAAATCGGTGCAACGGGTCGTGCTCGTTTGCCCATCTTGTTGACCGACCATTCAAATTGCGGTGTATTGACCGCAGGCAGATCGACCATCGTCAGGTGAACTTTAAGACGGTCGTGAATGATCTCCGAACGCAATGAGTCGGTGAAGCCGCGAATGGCGAACTTGGCGCCGCAATAAATCGACTGCAACGGGACAGACCGATAGCCCAAGGCTGAGCCGACGTTGACTATCGTGCCGCGATCGCGCCGGCGCATGCGGGAGAGGGCCGCCATCATTCCGTGCACCTGCCCGAGATACGTCACCTTGGTGCCGCGCTCGATTTCCTCGGGCGTCAGGGAGGAGACCGGAGCAAACACCGTGGCCATGGCAACGTTGACCCATACGTCGATCGGCCCGAGCACGTCCTCGATATGTGTGGCGGCGTCCTCGACAGCCCGGGCGTCGGCGACATCGGTAGGTACAGCGACGACGCGCACGCCATGTGTGGATTCGATGCAGGCGGCGGCATGCTTCAAACGCTCGGGTTCGCGCGATAGAAGGGCAACATCGTAGCCGTGCCGCGCAAACTCTTCGGCGGTCGCACGTCCCACGCCCGCTCCGCCGCCCGTGACCACAGCGATTTTCGCCATCTTTGCCTCCCTTTTGAATCATCCATTGCGTCGCTCGTGCGCTACAACTCGCCACGTGCTGCCAGCGCCTCGATGCGATCAGCCGTGCGGAGCGCCACCGCCTGAATGGTCAGAGAAGGATTGACGCCGCCAACAGTGGGAAACACCGAGCCATCGCAAATCCAAAGATTGTCAACATCCCAACTCCGGCAGTCCATGTTGACGACGCTCATCGCCGGGTCATCGCCCATGCGCGCGGTGCCGTTCAGGTGGCACGTGTCGTCGGTTTCGCGCCAGACATCGCGCGCGCCGGCTGCTTCGAGTGCGACGCTCATGAAGTCGAGCGAATGCTTCACGAGCCGCTTGTCGTTGTCGCATAGCGAATACGTGATGCGCGGAACGGGCAGGCCGTACTGATCCTTTTCGTCGCTCAGCGTGACGCGGTTGCGTTCCTGCGGCATGGTTTCGCCGACGATCTTCAGGCCCGCCATATGGTTGTACTTCTGCATCTCGTCGAGCAGCGCCTGGCCCCACAGTCCACGCCCGGTTTGCGCATTGACCCAGGCAATCGGTAGCGGCCCCTGACTCATGTAGCAATAGCCGCCGAAAAAGTCCTTGCCCTTGTCCTCATAGTTCCAATGCTCGGTCATCGCGAGCGACGGCGGTCCCTTGTACCACCGCACTTCTTCATCCATCGTGCCCCAGACGGCCTGGTTAGTTTGCACCATCAGATTCTTGCCGACGAGTCCAGAACTGTTGGCGAGACCGTCGGGATAGCGCTCCGTCGCGGACATCAGCAAGAGACGCGGCGTTTCGATCGCATAGCCGGCGACCACGACGTTGCGCGCGCGCTGAAACTGCCATCGTCCCTCACGATAGTATTCGACGCCCGTCGCGCGCCCGTCATCGCCCATGACGATACGGCCGGCCATCGACAGGTCGCGTATCTCGGCACCCGCGCGCACGGCGCGCGGAATCCAGGTAACGAGCGCGCTTTGCTTGGCGTTGGTCGCGCAACCCGACACGCAGAAGCCGCGATACACGCACGGATGCGCGTCGCCACGCGGCGCGGACAGCGTCGCCAGCGGCGTGGGCGTCCAGTCGATGCCGAGCGCCTCGCAGCCGCGCGCGAGGACGAGCGCCGCCGCATTCAGTTCGTGCGGCCGATACGGATAACGCGGCCGCTTGGGTCCCCACGGATAGCTGAGCGGCCCGGATATCTTCAGCGCCTGTTCGACCTCAGCGTAATAGCGCCACATTTCCCGCCAGTCGAGCGGCCAGTCCGCGCCATAGCCCAGCAAGCTGCGGGCTTTGAACCATTCGGGCCGAAAGCGCAGCGACACCATCGCGAAGTGCACGGTGCTGCCGCCGATGGCGCGGCCGCTGTTGTTGTTGCCAAGCTTGAGCGGCGTTTCGCCGTCACAGATGCGGTCGTCGGTCCAGAAGAGCTTGGACTGATGCGTCTCGTCCGATGCGAACTCTTCAAGTGGACGCCACCACGCGCCTGCATCGAGCGAGACGACCTTGAAGCCCTTCTCCGCGAGACGGCATGCGAGCGTGCCGCCGCCCGCGCCCGTCCCGACGATGAGGAAATCGACCGCTTCGTCGTTGGAATATTCGCGCATCGGAAGCCACGCGCCTTCGTGCAAGACATCGGGTGCGCGCCCGTTCTTGCCGCGCGGGATATGCATGGCGTCATCGGACACGGCGGTTCTCCTTGTCGGCCTTCGCCTCCTGGCCTGGCTTCGCTTCCGCCGCTTCCCATGGATCACGCCGATTTGCCACCATGCGCACATAGCCTCGCGGATTCGCCGGTCCTCCGAATCCGATCTCGCTCCACGCATGAGGATGCGAGTAATAGGCGCCGCAGATATCGTGCAGCACGCGCTTTGAAAAGAACAGCGCGCTCGGCATGCCTTGCCAGGCGTCACTCTTGAGCTCACCTTCCTGCATTTGCTTGATTAACGCATGTTGCGCGTTGCGCTCGATGCTTCCAAACGGCAAGTCGTGATGCGCGCGGCTTTGCGCATCGAGTGCGGCCAGGCCAATTCGCCATGCATCGGGCATCGACGGCAGGCGCGCATCGCGGTAGCCATCGCCGATGCCGGTCATTAATTTCTCGTCGAGCAACGCGGCGAGCGGCACCGCGTTCTGCGGGACGATGCATGCGCATAGCGCGCACACGGCCTTCCATTGAACGGCATCGAAGAAGCGCGGATCGTGCGGCGTCTTCAGACGTTGATCGATGACTTCGCGCGTCTTGTCGTCCCAGGACGGTGTATCGTGCTTCGACAGCACGTCGTAGCCGGGGTAGCGTGGCAGATTCATCGCTCGGTCTCCCTCAGACGGAGCGCCGCGAGTCCAGCGAGCGCTAGCGCCGAGAAACTCGGCGGTGCGGGCAACGGTGGCCCGTTGAACAGGTTCTGGCTCCAATTGCGCCAGCCACCCTGATTGCGCGCGACGCCCCGCGCATGAAAGGCCACGCCGATGAAGCCGAGCGCCGTCGTCACGCGCAGCCAAAAGCGTGTCAACGCGCGCGGGAACCAACGCGAACCGGGGGCGACGAGGGCTGAATTCGCAAGCAATGCGGCGGCGACCGGCGAAATCACGATGGGCGCATACATCGCCGGATTCTGGAACGAGCCCCGAAAATGCAGCAGCGCGACTTCACCCAGCGTGCCGACGAGTCCCGCACTCGTCAAGAGGGCGAGCGCCTGTCCCGCAGGCATGCCGAGCAGACGCGGTTCATGCGCGGGCTCGTCGCGCAGGCGCTCGGCGGCCGCGCCCAGCGCGCCCGACAGAAGCAGGGCCATCGGCGCGCCGACAGGTGCGGCATAGAAGAAGTTATGCCAGCTGAGTCGGCCAGGACGCTTGGTGATGTTGTACAGATGGAAGCCCGTGCCCGCGACCCCCGCGAGCGCCGCGCTGATGAAGACCGCATCGCGCACAGAGTGACGTTGGGCTGCGCGGTCGTGTCCGCCATGCATTCCCGCAAGCAGCGACGCCACCGACACGATCAGGGGCGTATACATCGCCGGATTGTCGAACGATCCGCGATAGTGCTCCATCGCACTGTCCGCGAGCACGGAAAGCGCGAGCAAGGCCGAGCTGCGGTTGAACGTGCGCGCGGTGTCGATATGCGTCTGCCTCGTGCTGCTCGAGTTTCGCGTGTTCTGGCCCAGCTGCGCGCGCTGTCGTACATGCTTCCGGATCCCGAGCGCAATGCCAGCTGCCGCGACGCCACAGGCGAGGGCGAGTGTGCTTGGCTTGTTCATCGTGAGGAGGTGGTCTCAATTCAGACGGCAAAACGCTGCGCGTCCACGTGTTTAAAATCAAGCCCGCAGCCGGGGCGTGAGAGGTCGGGCGCCATCGCGCCGTCGATCGCGCGCGGCGCACCATCGAACAACATCTGTTCAATACGAACGTGATCATGGAACCATTCCTGATGCCGCAAGCGCGGCGCGGCGCACGCGACATGCAGATGCAGCGACGGTGCGCAATGCGCCGAGAGCGGCACGTGAAACGCATCGCAGAGCGCGGCGACGCGCATGAAACTCGTGATGCCGCCGCAACGCGTGACATCGGCTTGCAGGACATCGACGGCTTCGTGCTGCAACAGCGCGCGGAAATCGTCGAGCGTGTAGCCATACTCGCCCGCCGCCAATTCGATGCGGGCGGGCATCGCATTGCGAAGGAGCGCTAGACCCGTGAGGTCGTCCGATGAAACCGGCTCTTCGAACCATGCGACATGCTGCTCTTCGAATACCTGTGCACAATGCAGCGCCGCCTTGCGGTCAAGCGCGCCGTTGGCATCGACGAAAAGGCCTGCATACTCGCCGATTGCCTCTCGCGCCACGCGCACGCGATGCGGATCGCGCACGGGTTCGCTGCCGACTTTGATCTTGACCCAGCGGCATCCATCGTTATGCACCCAGTGCGCTAGCTGATCACGCATGTCGTCGTCGGTATAAGTCGTGAAGCCCCCGCTGCCATAGAGCGGCACGCGATCGCGCACAACGCCGAGCAGCCGCGCGAGCGGCATGTCTAAAAGGCGCGCCTTCACGTCCCACAAGGCGCAATCGAGCGCGGATATCGCGGTGGCGGCGATGCCCGAGCGGCCGATGTTACGCACGCGTTGCTGCATGCGTTGCCACAGTGCGTTGATATTCCACGCGTCGTCACCGATGAGCATGGGCCCGAGCGTCGCATCGATCAGCTTCGCGACGCTCGCGTCGTTGTACGTGTAGCCGATGCCGCTCTTGCCCGCCGCGGTAACTTCCACGAGCACCAGCGTCGTCGAGTCCCACGCAAACGTGCCGTCGGCTTCGGGCTTGTCGGTAGGAATCGTGTACGCGCGGGTTCGAATCGCTTCGATCGGCGCTTCGCGTCTGGTGATGAGCATCGCGTTACTTGTTATGGTGCCCGGGAAGCACCGCACCCAGCACTTGCTTTGCAGTGTCGATGAGCACGTTGCCTTCGTTCGGATCGCCCTTGATGAGGGTCGTCGCAAACGCCTTCGCCTGTTTGAACGTGATGTGCGGCGGCAGCGGCGGTACGTTGGGATCGGCCTTCACTTCGATGACGACCGGACGATCCGAGGACAACGCCTCGTCCCACACCGCCGCCATGCGTTCGGCATCGTCGACGTACAAGCCCTTCAACCCGATCAGCTCCGCGAACTTGTGATACGGCACGGACGGAATATCCTGCGATGCCTCGAACTTCGGATCGCCGTTCATCACGCGCTGTTCCCATGTGACCTGATTCAGATCGGAGTTGTTGAGCACGAGGCAGATCCAGCGCGGATCGGACCACTGCTTCCAGTATTTCGACACCGTGATGAGCTCGGCCATGTTGTTCATCTGCATGGCACCATCGCCGACAAGCGCGATCACGGGTCGTTGCGGATGGGCAAACTTCGCCGCGATCGCATACGGCACGGCTGCGCCCATCGAGGCGAGTCCACCCGAGAGCGAACACATCATGCCGCGCTTCACTTTGAGGTCGCGTGCATACCAGTTCGCGCATGAGCCCGAATCGCTGGTGACGATGGCATTCGCCGGCACGCGCGGCGACAGTTCCCACACCGTGCGCTGGGGGTTGACGCCGCCCTTTGCCGGTTCCAGCGCACGCTTTTCGAGCGTCTTCCACCAGTCGTCAAGCCAGCTTTCGATGTCCTTGCGCCATGCCCCGTCGGGTTTCTGCTGCAATAAAGGCAGCAGCGCGCGCAAGGTCTCGACGCTGTTGCCTACGAGATTCACTTCCATCGGATATCGAATGCTGAGCATGTCCGCTTTGATGTCGATCTGCACCCCGCGCGCTTGTCCTTCCTTTGGCAGAAACTCCGAGTACGGAAAGCCCGAGCCGATCATCAGCAGCGTGTCGCATTCGGTCATCATCTTGTAGCTCGGCTCGGTGCCGAGCAGGCCGATGGAACCGGTCACGTAGGGCAGATCGTCGGGCAATGCGGCCTTGCCGAGCAGCGCTTTCGCGACGCCCGCGCCGAGCTTGTCGGCGACGGCGATGACTTCATCGGTGGCCTCCAACGCGCCAGCGCCGACGAGAATGGCGACCTTCTTGCCTGCGTTGAGCAGGTCGGCTGCAAACTGCAAGTCTTCGGAATAAGGGACCACCTTTGGTGCGCGATATCCCACGCCCGAATGCAGCGTGCCGTGCTTGCGCGCGGGCGGTTCGTATTCGAGGTCCTGCAGATCGTTCGGCAGCACGAGCGCCGTCACCTTTCGCTCGGACAGTGCAATGCGCACCGCACGATCGATTAGATGCCGAATCTGGGCCGGCACGGCGGCTTGTTGCACGTAGGCGCCTGCGACGTCCTTGAGCATTGCAGGGAGATCGAGTTCCTGTTGATAGTGGCCGCCGAGCGCTGCGCGCGCCTGTTGCCCGACGATCGCGAGCACGGGCATGTGATCGAGCCGTGCATCGTAAAGGCCGGTAATGAGATGCGCCGCACCCGGTCCCGATGTGGCGATGCATACGCCCAGCTCGCCCGTGAACTTCGCATGCGCCGATGCCATGAACGCAGCCATTTCTTCATGGCGGGCCTGAATGAATTCGATCTTGCCACCCGCGCGATTCATCGCGCCGAAAACGCCGTTAATGCCGTCGCCGGGGTATCCGAAGATGCGGCGCACGCCCCATGCGTGCAGACGTTCGATCAGGAAATCTCCTACGGTCGCGGCCATGGCATTTCTCCAGAAGGCGCTAGCTCTGTATTGCGCAGCGGGGTGCGCAAAATCGCCCGTTGTTTGTCACGAAGGGTTCCGCTGGGGCGCGCAATAGTTGTGCCCCCGCCGCAAGATATGCCCGCCGGCGCCCGATCGCCCATACACCCTGAGGCGTGGCGCCCTGAAAGAACAATAATGCCGTCAAACCCCAAGAAGCACCGGCGCCGGGCCAACGCCTGCAGCACGTTTGCCGCGGCTTACGGCCACTTGACGAGCGTCGGACGCGAGACTTACAGCTGCCACCCAACGGAGACCAAAGTTTTTTGAGGCATGAAGCCGGAGTTTTTTATGTCACAATGTGCCAAAATTTCAACGTATGCGTATTTATGCGCTTCCCTCGATGGCTTGACAAGGAAATGGTGCTCCGGGGCAGGCGACTCTGGTTGCATTACGGCGTCTTCTGGCTGGGAGCGATTGCAACCGGACTTGCTGCGGTGCTTTATGCGCGCTTGATCGACTTCGGCTACGCGACTTTCTTGCGCTTTACCACGCAATTCTGGTGGTTGCCTCTGGTGCTGACGCCATCGGTCACCGCAGCAGGTGTCTGGATCACTCAACGATGGTTTCGTGGCGCCGAAGGCAGTGGCATACCGCAAGTCATCGCAACACTTCATGGCAGCCGTGAACTCGGCCCACGGTTGCTGAATCTGAGAATTCTAGTGGGCAAGATTGCGCTGTCTTTCTTGTCAATACTCGGAGGACTCACGATCGGGCGCGAGGGTCCGACCATTCATGTGGGCGCGTCTCTGATGTTCAGCCTTCGCTGCCTTTATCCGGCGCGCCTTAGGAGGATGGGCGGATCGAGCCTTGAGCATCGTCTGGCGCTTGCAGGCGCTGCGGCGGGCCTTTCGGCCGCCTTTAACGCGCCGCTTGCAGGCGTCGTGTTCGCTATTGAAGAACTCACCCGAAGCTTCGAACAGCGCACCAGCGGTGTACTGATTACAGCCATCATCTTCGCCGGCGTCGTTTCCCTCGGCCTTCAGGGAAATTACACCTATTTCGGATCGATCGATGTAGGTAGCCGTTTTCCAAATCTTCTGGCTGCTGCCGTCGTGCTCATTGGTATCCTGGCGGGCGTCCTCGGCGGCACCTTCTGCTGGATCCTGCTCAATACGCGCCGATGGATGCCTGGATGGGTGCTTGTCTGGCGTGGGCGCCATCCGGTACTTTTCGGGGGCGTTTGCGGGTTGTTGGTTGCCATCATTGGTGTTGCGACGGCCAATCACACGTTCGGCAGCGGGTACGCTGAAGCGCGCGGCATGCTGGAGGGCCGCGTCGTGCTCGGGGCCGAATACCCGCTACTCAAAATGATTTCAATGATCGGGTCATATCTGCCGGGCGCGCCCGGCGGGCTGTTTGCTCCTTCTCTGGCAATCGGCGCCGGAATTGGGAACGCCGTGCACCTGGTCTTTGGGCAAATGCAGTTGTCGATGCTCATCGCCCTTGGGATGGTTGGCTACCTCGCGGCCGTGACGCAGAGCCCCATTACAGCTTTTATTATTGTTATTGAAATGATCAATGGTCATGCGCTAGTCATTTCATTAATGGCGACTGCGCTGATCGCCAGCAGAGTGTCAAGGCTATTTGCACCTCCGCTCTACGAGGCGTTGGCAAAGCGATATCACTCCGGCGGATGAGCTCGCATTAAGGACGCCATGCTGGACTGGGCTGGCCAGATAATGTCACACGTTGCCGGCTAGCCAGCCAAAAGTCTGTATTTCCGTAAGGTGGAGCGACGCGAGACGCAGCAGGCATTGTTCGCCTTGCCGTGTCAGATGCACTTCGACTTGGCGGCGGTCTAATTCCCCGGTCTTGCGCGCGACGAGCCCGGCTAGTTCGCATCGACTGACTAGGGCAGCGGTGCCGTTGGGCGCCGCTTGAAGTCGCTCGGCCAGTTCGCCTACCGTCGCCCACGATCGTCCGGGCATCCCGCGCACGTGCAAAAGCAACTGGTATTGAAGGGGCGTGATACCCGCCGCCTGTGTGATTTCCTCGGAATAGCGAAGGAACTTTCGTAACTGATATCGGAAATTGGACATGGACTCCAAGTCCTTCTTCGACGGCAAACCCTTCTTGCTCGGTGCTTTTCTCTGACTCATACGGAATTTTCGATTGCAAGGGAATCCATTAGCCTCTGTCGTCGCTCGGGCACCTGCTTGCACGACGGTAGGAATGCCACGCCGATCGACTTTTGCGCAGAATGTAGCATGATGTGCCAGTCTCGGGGTCGCAGATGCTGGCGACTGACCACGGTTCCTACTCGGAATAGCGATTGCTAGGGAAGCCGAACGCGGTGCGCCGCAAATGTCCAGGCGGAAGCAGGCGTCGGTCTGACATGACAACGGAGAACCCTACGATGCAACCGATCTGGGCAATGCTGCCGGCAATCTGGCTCACCGTCTCTTTGGTGTCAGCCTTGGTCGCCGTGTTCGACATCTGGTTCGCCGGTCATCATCAAAAGATGGCCATCATGTCTGTCGTGTGGCCATTGACCATGCTGTACTGGGGACCTATCGGGCTGCTTTTCTACTTTTCATTTGGCCGTCGCGGCTCCGATAAACAGGATCATGAGCCGCCGATGTGGCAGGCCAGTTTCCTCGGTGCAACGCACTGTGGTGCCGGATGCGCGCTTGGGGACTTCATCGGAGAATGGCTGGCATTTGCGCTGACGCTGACAATTGCGGGTTCCGAACTTACCGGACGGCTCGCCGCCGCCTTTATCCTGGCTTACTTCATCGGCATCGCCTTCCAGTATTTTTCAATCGCACCGATGCGCGGGCTGGGGCTACGCGATGGCGTCATCGCAGCGGTGAAGGCTGACACGCTTTCGCTGATCGCCTATGAAGTCGGCATGTTTGGCTGCATGATTGCTTTCGCGAAGCTTGCTTCTCCGCTGAAACCAACGGACGCCGGTTATTGGGTGCGTATGCAGATCGCAATGGTGGCTGGCTTTGCGACAACGTACCCCGTGAACTATTGGCTGATCCGGCGTGGCATCAAGGAGAAGATGTGACTGGTATGCGTCGACTTCCTGCGTGGATCCGCTGGCTTGGTGCGCATTGCACGATGGCATGGCTCCAGTCGAGCGCATGGGCAGATGCGGGCGCACCGAGTGGCAGGGAGTCGGTCGTCAGCGGTGAGACTCCGCTCGCGTATTTCCTGCGCAGCAAGGGACCTGCTGCGCATGCCGTGCTGCGCCTTAACTGGACACTGACCGCCATCTGCTGTCTGGTCTGCGTGATCATCGCATTGATGCTAATGGTCGCGATGTTTCGGCGCCGCAAGACGACTGACCCTCGCGCACTCGAATCGAAAAGCGGACTTACCCTCGTCTATGTCGGTAGCGCCGTCTCGACAGTGGCGCTGCTCGGCATCGCGATCTATATGCTCGTTGTGCTGGCTGAGGTGGCCGATCCGCCGCGCGAGCCAGCACTGACCGTAACGGTCACATCCTATGACTGGTGGTGGAAGGTGGATTACGGCGATGGCCCCGGTCACTTCACGACCGCGAATGAATTGCATATTCCCGTTGGCGTGCCTGTGCTCGTGCAGCTCAAGAGCGCCGACGTGATCCACGCCTTCTGGGTGCCCGAACTGTCCGGCAAGACACAGGCAATTCCCGGCGTCGTGAACCGACAGTGGATTCAGGCGGACCGTCCAGGCATCTTTCGCGGCCAGTGCACGCAGTATTGCGGCGTGCAGCATGCGCACATGGCGTTCGAAGTGTATGCGCAGCCCCAGGCTGAATTCGCGGAATGGGCGGCCGCGCAACAGTCTTCGTCGCCCGCGCCCGCCACGGTTCAGGCCGTGCGCGGCGCAAAGCTTTTCGAAGAGCGCTGTGCGGGCTGTCATACGGTGCGCGGCAGCCGGTCCGCAGGAGTGCAGGCGCCCGATCTCACTCATGTGCTGTCACGCCGTCTGATCGCGGCAGGCACGGTCTTGAATACGCCAGAGAACCTGATGGACTGGGTTCAGCATGTGCAGGAGATCAAGCCCGGTACGCTCATGCCCGACATGAAGTTTTCGCCCGCAGAAGCGGGCGACATGTCGGCGTATCTCGCTACTCTCAGGTAAGGAACACACGATGTCCGCGACGAGTGATCGCAACATTGGGCAGTCCGGTCGGGTCGCTTTTCGACGGGAGCCTGAATTCGGCCGCGTGCCGGAAGGCTCCGAAGCCGAGAAGCGTCTGCGCGAGATATGGGAGGGCGAACCGGGCTGGCGCGGCTTCATCACGACGGTCGATCATAAGAAGATCGGCCTGCGCTATATCGTCACCGCATTCATCTTTCTGATGATCGGCGGCGCTGAGGCGCTGCTCATGCGTCTGCAGCTCGCACGCCCGAACGAAACGCTGCTTTCGCCGGAGCAGTATGCTCAGCTCTTCACGATGCACGGCGTGACGATGATCTTCCTCTATGCCTTGCCCGTGCTGAGCGGCTTTGCCAACTTTCTCTGGCCGCTCATGCTCGGCTCGCGCGACATGGCGTTTCCGCGTCTCAATGCGCTGTCATACTGGGTCTTCCTGTTTGCCGGCGTCTTCCTGTATTGCAGCTTTCCTTTCGGTGAAGCGCCCAACGCTGGCTGGTTCAACTACGTACCGTTTTCGTCGCTCGAATACAACCGCGGTCCCAATATCGATGTGTATTCGCTTGGGATGGTATTGCTCGGCATCTCGACGTCGGTCGGTGCCGTCAATTTCGTCGTGACGCTGTTTCGCATGCGCGCGGTAGGCATGTCGGTGGACCGCCTGCCGATCATCGTGTGGGGCACGCTTACCATCTCCTTTGCCAATCTGCTCGCCGTGCCGGCGGTAAGTCTTGCGTTCTTCCTGCTATGGATGGATCGCAACATCGGCACGCACTTCTTCGATGTGGCCGCCGACGGGCGCCCGCTGCTCTGGCAACACCTGTTCTGGATGTTTGCGCATCCGTGGGTGTACGTCGTCGTGCTGCCAGCAATGGGTATCGTGTCCGATGCGCTGCCCACCTTCAGCAGACGTCCGCTCGTCGCCTATGCAGCGGTGGCCATGTCGACGGTAGCGACGATGATCATTGGCTTCGAGGTATGGATTCACCACATGTTCGCGACCGGTATCGCGCCGCTCGCGCTTGCGTTCTTCGGCGCGGCGAGCGTGCTTATTTCGATTCCCAGCGCGGTCGCCGTGTTCGCATGGATCGCGACGATGTGGACCGGACGCCCAGTCTTCACCGTGCCGTTTCTTTACTTCGCCAGCTTCGTACTGATGTTCGTGGTCGGCGGCGTATCGGGCGTCATGACGGCGGCCGTCCCGCTCGACTGGCAACTCAACGAGACGTACTTCGTGGTGGCGCATCTGCATTACGTGCTGCTGGGCATCAATGTCTTTCCGGTATTGGGCGGCATCACCTACTGGTTTCCGAAGTTCACCGGCCGTCTGATGAACGAACCGTTAGGGAAGATCGCATTCTGGATCGTCTTTGTCGGCTTTAATCTCGGCTTCTTTCCGATGCATATCTCGGGCCTGCTCGGCATGCCCCGACGGATCTACACCTATCCAGAGGGAATGGGATGGGATACCTCGAATCTCATCACGACAATCGGTTCGTTCCTGCTGGCGATCGGCGTGCTGCTGTTCGCGGTGAACGCGCTGGTATCGGCGCGGCGCGGGCGAAAAGCACCGCCCAATCCATGGGATGCACCGGGCCTCGAGTGGTCGGTCGCTTCGCCACCACCGCCGTATAACTTTGCGGTCCTGCCGATCGTCGAGTCGCGTCATCCGATGTGGGAGGATCGTCTGCAACCGTCGGGGCGGCATTCGAGTCTGGAGCAGGGCTATCTACTGCATCAGGGCCGCGAATCGCTCGGCGTTCATCCTTTCACCGGCAAGCCCGATGTCATTCTCAAGATGCCGGACGATGCATGGTCTCCGTTCTTTCTCGGGCTCTTCGCGGCCCTGATGTTTCTCGGCCTGCTGCTACGATCGCCGTCGTTCGCAGCACTCTCATTCGCCGCCTGCGGGGCGACGCTGATCGCATGGATGTGGCCGCGCCGATCGCTTGCGCAACGCGAGCCGCCGACACCGAAACAGACCGTGCCCGCGAGAACGGTCGAGAAAAAGGACGTTCTTCCTGTAGGCAGTGCCGGCGAGCACTCGGGCGGATGGTGGGGCGTGCTCGCGCTGGTCGTGACCGAAGCCAGCCTGTTCGGTTATCTCATCTTCAGTTACTTTTACTCGCAGTCGCAGACGCAAATGGCGTGGCCGCCCGAAGGCATGCCCAAGATCGGTGTCGGTGGTCTGAGCACGGGCGTCCTCATACTGAGCAGCGTCTTTGCGTGGCTCGCCGAGCGAACGCTCAGAAAGAGCCGCAAGTGGAGGGCATTCGCCTGGATGATCGGCGCCATCGTGCTCGGGTGTCTCTTCGTCGGCATACAGCTGAAGGAATGGCATGACCATCCTTACGGCATCACCGCGCATTTGTATGGATCGTTGTATTACACGATCACCGGTTTTCACCTAGCGCACGTCCTGGTCGGACTGGTCATTCTTGTCTTGCTCGCGCTGTGGATCGCGCTCGGCTATTTTGACGCGGAACGCAATGCGCCGATGCGGATCGGCGGTCTCTACTGGCACTTTGTCGACGTCGTATGGCTATTCATCTTCACGTCGCTTTACGTGACACCGTTTTGGCTTAGGGGCCAGTAATGGCGCAAGGCTCCGTATCCGCAGAGGAACGGCTCACGCAAGCCGAAAAGCGCCGCCTTGGAATCTGTGCCGGCGCAGGCTTCTTTTTTTCGCCCGGCGCGTGGCTGCTCCAGGTAATCGTCTCGGAGACGGTCTCCGCCCAAACCTGCGACGTGACGACGCCACTCAAGGACCCGGGTGTGTCGCATATGCACGGGTGGCTCTACGGCACATCCACCGTGGCGCTGGCGATATCTGTTGTCTGTGCGGCGCTGTCGCTTTACGGGCTTCTCTTCCTGCAAAAGAAGCTCAAGCGCATTAAGGCGCGAGGCAGGGATGGCGAATCGCGTAATCCCCCTCCACGCGAGGAGGAGGAAATCAGCCGAATGCGCTTTATCGCGCTGTGCAGTGCATTGATCGGCTGTGGCTTTGTGGTCGGACTCCTGTTCACGATTCTTGCAGAAGTGTTCCTCGTCTCCTGCAGTCAATGGCATTGATATGAACGCGCCGAGAAGCTTGCGATGTGTTACCGCTTCGATGTTGTTCGCCACGCTACATGCCCTTGGCGGATGCAGCGGAAGTGCCGACGACCATCTGCCTGCCAATATCAATGCGCAGTCGCCGGTGACGAGCGACCCGAAGCTCGTGGCGCGCGGCGAATATCTTGCGAAGCTAGGCGACTGCGCGGCCTGTCACGATGCCCGGGACCATACGTCGCTCGGCGGCGGCATGCCGGTGAATTCGCCGTTCGGTCCCATCTATGGCAGCAACATCACGCCGGACCCGGTGTTCGGCATCGGACGTTACACGTTAAAGCAGTTCTCTGATGCGATCCGCTATGGCAAGCGCCGCGACGGCAAGCGGCTATATCCGGCGATGCCTTATCCGTCTCTCGCGAACATGACCGACGACGATGTGACTGCGCTCTATGCCTACCTCATGCACGGGGTGAAGCCCGCGGCGAAGCGGGCACCTGAAACGCATCTGCCGTTTCCGTTCAATCAACGCTGGGGAATGCTGCTCTGGTCGTTCGCCTTCGGCAATCGAGAGCAGTATGAGCCCGATCCACAGCAAAGCGCCGGGTGGAACCGCGGCGGCTACATCGTCCAGGGGCTCGGGCATTGCGGCGCCTGTCACACGCCACGCGGTCCGGCATATAACGAGCTGGGCTACAGCGAGAAGTCACCGCAATACCTGACCGGAGGCGTCAACGACAACTGGTTCGCGCCCAATCTCACCGGCGATTCAGGCAGCGGTCTCGGCCGATGGTCGCAGCAGGACATCGTGAACTTCCTGCGCACCGGGCATGGTGCCGGCGCGATCGCGTTCGGCGCAATGGCGCCGGTTGTGGAAGACAGCACGCAATACATGACCGATGCCGACCTCCATTCGATTGCCGTGTATCTTAAGTCATTACCACAAAGAAATATCTACGGCAGCTTTGACAACAACGCACACGCACGCGTGCAGACCGCACGCAGTCTCGATACGGGGGAAGTGGAACGCCACGGCGCCGGCATCTATCTGTCCTTCTGCGCGCGTTGTCATCAGGCAGACGGGCGCGGTCAACCGGGCAAGACGGCCGCGCTGGCAGGCAACTCGATGGTGCTGTCGGACGATCCGACGTCCGTGATGCGCATTGTCATTGAGGGCAGTAAAAGTCCGACGACCGGGACCGGCCCTGCACCGCAAAAGATGCCGGGTTTCCACGGCCAGTTGGCGTCAACGCAAATTGCGCAGGTAATCAGCTTTGTGCGGGGCACATGGGGCAACCATGCGAGTCCCGTGTCCGACCGCCAGGTCGAACGGCTGCGATCTAAAATTCATCAGTAGGGTCAGTAACCTTCAAGCGTCGGATGACGCGTCAATGATGCGTACCGGAATCGACTTCGCGGCCGGTACCTTGCTTTCCTTGGCGTAATGCCAAAGCGGCAATAGAACATTGCACTCTGGATAGTAGCCGCCAATACAGCCTTCGGGTATCTCGTAGGCTTTGACCTGCAGACCCTCCAGGCGGCGGTCGATGCCATCGTTCGCAACAGTCTGGAGCGTAATGATCTGACCTTCGCGAAGCTGGCGCTTTTCGATGTCCGCCTTGTTCATCAGGATCACCATGCGGGTGCCCTTTACGCCGCGGAAGCGGTCTTCGATGTTATAGATCGTTGTATTGAACTGGCTGTCGCTGCGCAACGTCATCAAGCGCAACGCGTCCGGCGGCGTCTCGGGCATGTCGGTGTCCTGGGAGAGCGACTCAGGTGTCAAGAATTCCGCCTTGCCCGACTTGGTTTTCCATTGCCGCTTGGCCGCGGGCAAGGGACGATGAAAGCCGCCGGGCTCCCACATGCGCTGATTGAAGTCGTGAAAAATATCGGAATACGTTTTGGCGATCTCGTCGCGCACCAGCGCATAGTCGTCACGCCAGGCGTCCCAGTTTGCCGTGGATTGAGTACCGAGCGTCGCGTTCGCTATACCGGCGACGATATACGGCTCGGGCCGGGCCTTGTCGCTGGCCGGTTCGGTAACGCCCCGAGAACCGTGTATACAGCCGGTGCTGTCCTCCATCGATACAGCCTGATCACCTAGCGGCGTGCGATGATATTCGATTCGGCTCAAACACGGCAGCACATAGGAGATCTCGCCGTGTACCAGATGACTGCGGTTGAGCCTCGTCGCGACGTTCACGGTCAGCCGCAAACGGCTCCACGCGGGCTCCGTCTGAAGCCGGTCGGGCACCGAACGCACGAGATTGCCGCCTAGGTTGAAGACCGCCTTCACATCAGTGAGGATCAAGACGAGGCATTCTTGTCAAGAGCGGCGAGACTTCGCGTAACGTACGTCTGGAATTCGCGGGCCAATTGTTGCGTTGCACCGGCAACTGGCGACTGGTTACACGTATGAGCTTGAGTCTTAATCGTTATTACTGATACGGCACGGTTTGGCCGAGTGCTATTGTGTTGTGCAAGCGCTTATAAATCCAATATGTAATGTATCTGGCGCTAGTCGTTGCTCCTCATCGAAAAAACGGAGACCAGACAATGTCCAAATGCAAGGCATCGGGGTATCGATTCATCGGGGCCGGTACGTTAGCGGTGGGACTTGGTCTAAGTTTAGGGATGGTCTCCGCGGCGCAGGCGGCTGCAGAGCCGATCAAGATAGGGGTTATCAGCGAGGAGTCGGCCGTCGCGGGCGCCTCCATCAGTAAGTCGGCGCAGCTTGCCGCGGATGAAATTAACGCTCACGGCGGGGTTGACGGAAGGCCCATTCAGATCATCGCGTATGACGACCATTCGTCTGCTTCCGACGGAGTGCGCGCGTTTCAGCGTGCAGCCAATCAAGACAAAGTGGTGGCGATCATCGGCAGCTACATCAGCGAGGTCGCGCTCGCGATGGAACCGTGGTCCGCGCGCTTGAAGATGCCGTTTATCACGCCGGGAGCGGCGAGCAACGATATCTCGAAGCATGTCCACGACGACTACGATCACTATAAATACACTTTCCATGGCTGGATGACCTCGGCCTTTATCGCGCAATCGATCTGCGACTTTTCGCACGATGTGCTTGTCGGTCAGTTCAAAATGAAAACGACCGTCGTCATGAGCGAAGATGCTGCATGGACCAAGCCGCTCGATGAGCGCTATCTCGAATGCTTACCCAAGGCCGGGCTTCAAGTTCTCGACCATATCCGCTTTAACCCGGATACGTCCGATTTCACGCCGATTTTCAACCAGATCGAGGCCAAGCATCCGGATACCATTACCACAGGCATCAGTCATGTGGGAGTGCAGCCGACAGTGCAATGGCACGATCAGCAGGTCCCGATTCCGATGACGGGCCAGAGTTCGCAAGCGACCACCACAAGCTTCTGGAAGGACACGAACGGCGCGACTGAAGGTGTCATTACGGCGTCCGCCGCGGCGCCGGGCGTGGCAATCACGCCGAAGACCGTGCCTTTCGTTGAGGCTTATTCGAAGCGTTTCGGCGTATCGCCGGCTTATTGCGGCTTCACGAGCTATGACCTCGTCTATATTCTCGCCGACGCGATCAAACGCAACCAGGGCTCAACGGACCCGGACCAGATGGTAGTTGCGCTCGAAAAGACCGATTACGTGGGCACGATCGGCCGCTGGCAGTTCTACGGCAAGAGCGATCAGTTCACGCACGCGCTCAAGTACGGACCGGACTACATCAACGGCATCAACTTGCAATGGCAGAACGGCAAGCAGGTCGCGATCTGGCCGAAATCCGTGGCAAACGCAAAGGTCAAATTCCCCGCCTTCGTGAAGGTGCAACAGGCCGCTGCCAACTAGCATCACAATACAGCAACAAGTGTCGCGTAGGGATCGTTCACCGGTCCCATGCCGCTCATTCGTGTGGCTCCGGAGCCTGCCGGACCAAGGGGTCGAGTATGCTGCCGCTGCAGATTCTCATCGACGGCTTTGCCATCAGTTCGCTCTATGCGCTCGGTGCGATCGGGTTCACGTTGATTTTCGGGGTATCCGGGGTGCTCAATCTCGCCCATGGCGGTGTTATGTTGGTGGCCGCGCTGATGGGCTGGATGTTCGCCGGCGAGGCCGGCCTTGGCACCTATCTAGGCACGCCGCTGGGCGTACTGTGCGGCCTTGTCACAGCCTTCGTCACCTATCTGATGGTTGTGCGCCCAATCCAGCGTTCCGCGGCGATCCCCCGAGAAGAGAAGGAGATTTTCGTGCTGACCGGCACGCTGCTCTGGGGCATCATGATCCAACAGGGCATGGCCTATCTCTTCAGCGACAATCCCGTCACGATGCGCCCGCTCATTCCCGGCGTCGCGACGCTCGCAGGCGTGCGGGTGCCCTACAACGAGATCATGATCGCGTTCGTGTGCTGGGTGGTCATCGGCCTGCTGTGGATGTTCGTCAACCGTACGCGGGCGGGCAAGGCGCTGCTTGCGGCGTCGATGAACCCACGCGGGCTCACGTTGCTCGGTTTCGAGCTTTCTCGCGTGTACCTGCTTGCGTGGACCCTGTATGGGTTGCTGGCGGGAATCGCGGGTGTACTGCTTGCGTCGTTTCTCGGCGTGAGTACCAACAACACAGGGCAGCTCACCGCGAGCGCCTTCTCCATCGTTGTGCTGGGTGGGCTCGGCAGCGTGTCGGGCTCGCTGCTGGCGGCCTACGTCGTCGGGTATCTGGAGACTGTCACGGC
Source organism: Caballeronia sp. LZ024 (assembly GCF_031451455.1). Lineage (NCBI taxonomy): Bacteria > Pseudomonadati > Pseudomonadota > Betaproteobacteria > Burkholderiales > Burkholderiaceae > Caballeronia > Caballeronia sp. LZ024. The sequence continues at coordinate 395,219 of NZ_JARUXL010000003.1, forward strand.
GTATCTCATCGCTCCGACGCTGCGTCCGCTTCCTGCGCTCCTCCTGCTCGTGCTGGTCGTCTACGTGCGGCCTCAGGGTTTCCTCGGACGGCGCTAGACGGAGATAGTTCATGATCGGTCTGCTTCGCTCGCGCATGCTGTGGACTGCAATGCTGTTCACCGCAGTCGCGGTAACCCTGCCTTGGTGGCTATCCGGCTACATCCTCGGGGTGCTTACGCTCGCGTACTATTTCGGCGTCTTTGCGATGTCCTGGGACCTGCTCTTTGGCTTCGCTGGCGAGGTGAACTTTGGTCCCACGTTTCTGATTGGTCTTGGCGCTTACTCGGCCGCCATCATTGATGCTCATTGGGGTCCGCCAATCGCGGTGTGTGTGGGCACGGGCGGCCTCGTCGCGTTAATCGGCGGGTTGCTACTCGCAGTGCCAGCGCTGCGCCTCCGCGGACCTTACTTCGGGCTCGTCACGCTGGTCGCCGTGCTCCTGCTGCAGAACGCGATCGTGATTTTCGCGGGAGTGACGGGCGGCGAGATCGGCATGATGGTGCCTGACGTAATTTCTGTGGACGCCGGGCACAACTACTGGATCGCGCTGGCGTTCCTTCTCATCTGCGCGGTAATCCTCTTTGGCCTGTCGCGTTCGGCTATTGGCTTGATCTTGCAGGCGAGCGGACAAGACACGGTCGGAGCACAGGCGCTGGGGTTCAACGTGACCAAGCATAAGCTCGCCGCATTCTGCATCAGTGCAGTGTTCTCGGGAGTGGCCGGTGCGATGCTCGTGTTCTATCAGGGCACTGCTTCGGTCAGCACGGTGGTGGATCTCGGCGTAGGTGTGCAGATCATCATCGCGGCAGTCCTGGGCGGGCGCCGCACGATCTTGGGGGCGGTGCTCGGGTCAATCTTCCTCATTGTCGCCGGCGAGTTTCTGCGCCCGCTTGGCCAGATCAACACTTTCGTCGTCGCCGCTGTGGCGCTCGCCGTGATTCTGTTCTTCCCCGACGGCCTTCTCGGCAACCTGCTGCGTGTGAGAGAGAAAGAATGAGCGATACGCCCCGTCTCGCCGTGCGCGGACTTACCAAACGATTTGGCGGCCTCGTCGCCGTAAAGCACATCGGCTTCGACATCAAGTCCGGCGAAATTCTCGGTCTAATCGGTCCAAACGGCTCCGGCAAATCGACAGTGATGAAGCTGATCATGGGCATCGAGCGGCCCAATGCAGGCTCGGTCAAGATCGACGGCACGGAGATGGCCGGCTGGGCACCGCATCGTATTGCCCGGGCGGGAGTCGGCATCGTGTTCCAGCACTCACGGCCGCTGCACCGGCAGACGGTTCTCGAGCATATCAAGCTCGCGCTGTTGCCCGATTCGCTCATCAAGCTCGCCGCCGATCCGCATGTCAACCGACGCGCACGGGAGATCGCCGAGCGCGTCGAACTGGGCGCAGTGATCCATCGCCTTCCGGCCACGCTGCCGTTCGCCGATCTGCGCCGCATGGAGATGGCGAAGGCGATCGCGCGGGACCCGAAGGTCGTGCTCGTTGACGAGCCGTTCGCTGGCCTGACCGCGGCAGAGTCGGAGTCGTTCTCAGCGCTAATCCGCGGTTTTCGCGAGGAGGGCCGCGCGGTGCTCCTCGTCGATCACAACGTGAAAAGCCTGGCGGCGCTCGTCGACCGTGTGCTCGCGATGTATCTCGGCGAGTATGTTGCCGAGGGAACCGCAGACGAGGTTATGCAAAACGAGACGGTGCGGCGCGTTTATCTCGGGGGCAAGATTGAGGCGAAGGAGCGCGCACCGACCGTCGCGCCGAACAAGCGGCGGGTCCTGGATGTACAGGACCTCGGCGTCCTGTACGGCAAGGCGAGGGCGCTCGACCGCGTGAGCCTGCACGTGCGCGAGGGCGAGTTCGTGTCAGTGGTGGGCCTCAACGGTGCGGGCAAGACAACGCTCTTTAACGCCATCTCGGGGATGCTACCCTACGAAGGCACGATCCGCTTTGGCGGACAGAATCTGAAGGACATGAGCGGCGCGGCAATCGCGCGTGCTGGCGTCGTGCAGTGCCCTGAAAGCCGCGAGCTATTCAGCGACATGACTGTGCGGGAGAATCTCGATCTTGGCGGCTATCATCTTCCAGACCGCGTACGCACCGAGCAGTTGGCTTGGCTGTTCGGCCTATTCCCGATCCTGAAGTCGCGGCAAGCTCAGACGGCGCGCACGCTCTCTGGTGGCGAGCAGCAGATGCTCGCCATTGCGCGCGCTCTGATGATGCGGCCGAAGTTACTGATCCTGGACGAGCCGACGCTCGGGCTCGCCCCGGTCATTCTAGACCAATTGTCGCGTGCGATGGAGTCGCTGCAAAAGACCACGCCAATAACGATCCTCCTCGGTGAGCAAAATGTGACGTTCGCGCTGCCACATGCGGACCGCGTGTACGTGCTCGAACACTCGCGAATCATCTGGGAAGGCAGTCCAGGGCGCTTTGAACGGGAGATGGGGCGTGGCTTCCTTGAAGCGTTACCGTCCGACGATCCTACCCCCTACGCAACACGCGCGTAGCAAAACGGCTGTAGGGAAGATCTCCTTATTCGATGGCTCTAAAATCGGCGGACTTTTCGCATTGCTTCAAGGCCGCTCGTCGCAACCTTGCAGCGTATGGAGCTTTACTGAGTTTTCTGCGTTCCGCGGTGGGCCTTACATGCTCGGGCGCGCGTTCGACGAGCACAGCATTCGACTCGATGCCTCTATAAACACGTCGCAATAAGGCTGCAGCGAAGCGCTTTTTCCGTAAGCGCCCGGTGATGGCATCTTGAATCGATGTAGCAGCCTTGGGAGCATCGTGTCCACTTAACGAATAGGTGGACAAGTGAACACTAATGACCAGGA
>NZ_JARUXL010000003.1:398193-503004 GCF_031451455.1 Caballeronia sp. LZ024
CATCTACGGCACGCATCACCTGGATCAGCAGGGTGCGAAGTGGGAGGCGCAACTTCGCCACGAGGCGGCGATCGCGCGGCAGGTGGTATTCGAGGGCGAGAGCACCATGGCGGCGCTGCAGTGCGCGCGCGTGCTCGAAACCGACGTCGTGCTGCCCGATGCGCCCAAGGGCCAGGTGATTATCGAGGTCACGCACCGTGGTGCGCGCGACAAGGCCTACACCAACAGCTATAAGGCCATCCCCGCCGATCGGCGCTTCCGTCTTGAAATCAGGCCGGAGAGCTGGCCCAAAATCGCCGGCACGCTCAGTGCAAGAATTTGCAGCCCGGATAAATACACCTATGGGTATCTGAATTCGGTCGGCTACTACGTCGTGCGGTTCGATGTTGATTTCGCTGACTGGCCCAAGGGCGGCGAAAGCGTGCCGCTGCGTCTCGCCAAACCGTTCGCGGGCAAGTTGCAGACCGGCATGCACTTCGTCGCGCTCGATAATGACGAAGCCGTGATCTCGTTTAGAGATGGCGATCCGGACAAGCCGGAAATTACGGCTTTTCATCATCACAGTCAGGCGCGCGATCTCATCACGAATGACCGTCGCTGGCTTTCGCGCAACACGATCCGAACCCAAAGCAACAATAAACTGCGCTTGGAAGATTGGGCAGGGCAGGAGGGCATAAAGCTTAGTACGGAACACTCGGGCAAGTCACAGCTCAATCTCGGCTATCTGGTGAATCAGAAGCTCGAATACAGGGGTGAAGGCTATGAGCTTCGGACATCGGGCTACGGCGTAAGTCGAGCAGGCAAGGGCCTGCACCTGACGGCCTACGATCGCCCGGCCGCGAACGGCAAGCAGCTCGACATGCAGGAGACCATCGCGCAGCTCGAAAGCGCTTTGGAACTCGCCAAGGTACTTGCGAATTCCGCGAGCAGCGCGAAGGCCGAGCCTGCCGATACCGCCGCCCAGCAGCAAGTCAAGGACGATCTCGATGGGCTGAAGAAGCCCGGCCTCCTCATGAGCACGCCAGCATCAGCGGGCCTTGTGGCAGCCGGCGGGATACAGTTTTCCGCGGAAGACAGTATTACCGGCGTGGCCGGCAAGAATGCTGACTTCAGCGTCGCGAAGCGCTTTACCGCCGCGGTAGGCGAAAAGATATCGCTCTTCGCACAGAAGTGCGGCATCAAGATCTTCGCCGCAAAAGGCCCCGTCGAGTTCCAGGCGCAGAGCGGCCCAATGTCGGTCATTGCGGACAAGGACGTCAATTTTGCCAGCGTCAACGGCAAGGTTAACCTCGCCGCCGCCAAGGAAATCATCCTCGAATGTGGCGGCGCATTCATCCAGATCAAGGACGGCAGCATCACGCTGGGTGGCCCCTACGACCTATTTTTTAAGACCATTACGGTTTAGAAAAAAGGCAAGGCGTCGCGAAACCCTGTGTTGCCGTTGATGCCCGGGGGGGGCCTATTCGACGAGGCATTTCTTCTCAAAAACGAGCATACCGGTGAAATTTTAGTTGGTCGCAAATACAGAATCAAACGGCAGGACGGAAGCTATGAAGAGGGGATAACCGATGCCACCGGACACACTCATTTAGTGATAACTTCCCATCCGGAAAAACTCATAATTGAAGTGGCACAGGAGTAACTGCCATCATGTCTCTTATGTATATAGCCACGGAAATAGATTAGAGAAAAGAATTACGAGCAAGGATAGCGCCATGGATGACACATCAGATACGAAATGGGTAGCATACGGCAGCTCAACAACTTCCCCTGTTGACAACACGGAGCGCAGGGAAGTAAAAATACCGCAAGTAAAATTACTCTTTTTGCTTTTTTGGGTAAAAGGAAAATTTGGCGGATATCTTTACAGTGAAGGCGCGAAAACCAGAATGCATAATATAAAAAACAGCAGCTGGTACGACGAACATATACATGAAGTACACTGTCCAGACATCGAAGATGTTTCAGAAATCTTGGATATCATTCCCCGATACATTTCAAAATTCGGGGGTGCGCTTAAGGTTCGTACAAAAGAAGTTAGCTATCATTCTCATGCAGGAGGCGATGGTCCCATTGGAAGCGCAAACCCAGCAAAGTATTCATTCGGCACGCCAGGTGAATTTGGTCAAATGAAATTGGATGGTTGGGAATCAATCGACTTCAATTGGGACTCTAATTGTCCAAGATTTATCCTATATGGTTGCGATTCGGCTCTCGAAGCACCTCCAGTAGATCATCCAAATCAGAAGGCCTACAAGAATTTCGCCAAAACCTTATCGACAAAGAAAAATTTCGAAAATGTCGAGGTATGGGGCCAATCGACCAAATCAGCCCCATCATTTCTACCCGACTATCGAGTTACTTCGGCAGCGCGAGATATGCGCACGGGATGGTCCGTCGGGGCAACTTTTCAGGTCGCCGCAGGCATGAACGGTGGGTGGAAGGCCACTGACCTTAGCGGATATATTCTTGACCCAGATCCAGATCGGGAATACATCAAGAAGCACTTTGATCCAGTCCAACCTATGTACTGCTACAAGAACGGAGAAAAGATTCGCTCGATTCACCAAGGATACTACAATGACCATCGCAAAAAAGTATAAGGCATTAATGTGTTTATTGGTCGCAATCCTAATAACCATGTTTTTATGGTGGCATTTCACTTATTCGGAGCCCCCTTTTGTCATCATTGGCGATAAAGATGTGCTCAGCAAGATCCAAGTTAACGTGTATATGTTTAGATATCAAAAAAATTCTTCATTGAAAACAGTTTTTATGAATGGTAGATCGTATAAAGTAGATGATCAGAACGTCGATCGATTCGAAATTTATTCCAGTTACGACAAGAAATTATTTTTCCACTATGGATATGACAATGTGCCCAGAATGGTTAATGACGACAGCATCGCGCGGAACACCCTTCTATTTTGTAAGTCAGGCGAGAATATATTTGTTTCCACTCGTTCAACGAATTGTGAGAACCTAAAAAACGAGGCGAGATTGCTACCTCTTGAAGATGAAGTAAAAAAGGAGCTTTCTGAAGAACGTGAGAAGCCAAATATTAAAACAAAAGATGACGAGAAAGGTTTTGTGCGAGATCTCGCGAAATCATTTCTCGATGTAACTGAGCCTGAAAACTAATCTCCGTTGCTAAACCACATACTCGCTGGAGGTGACGCTAGCATCCCTTGTCACTCTATTTCCGATGGAGAATGAATCCCGGCGCAAAAAAGAACCGCAAGAGATCCATGCGGGAAGGGGATATTCGGGAGCGCAACGACTTCGCCTATTGACAACGCCGAGCCCAAATCGGCCCATCGACACGAACAGGCTTGGTGGTATTCACGCGATTCGTTCGGTCAATCGGGAGGCGTGGATGGCCACAGTATGCTCCAGACGCGGCCTGCCTCGGCTTCCCGAGCGGTTTGCATCGCGGGATTTCAACGCAAGAATGATGGTGCGGATTACGATGCGCAAGCGAGCGTCGAGCGAGCGGGTTTTCCCTGATCCCGCTCGTGTCGATATGAACGGCGGCGCATCGTCGTAGGGATATGACCCACTTCTCCGTGAACGGAAATCACACCATGACAACCGGAACCATCCAACTCCACCGCGTTTTGCGCGCTCCGCCGGAGCGCATCTATCGCGCCTTCCTCGAACCCGATGCGATCGCGAAATGGCTTCCTCCGTATGGATTCACCTGTCAGGTTCACCACATGGAAGCCCGTGTCGGTGGCACCCACAAGATGTCCTTTCGCAACTTCGGCACGGGGCACGGCCATTCGTTCGGCGGCGAGTACATCGAACTGGTGCCGTCCGAGAAGATTCGCTACACGGACCGGTTCGACGACACGAACCTGCCCGGCGAGATGCACGTCACGGTTTCTTTGCGGCAGGTGTCCTGCGGAACCGAACTCTCGATCGTGCAAGAGGGCATACCGGAGGTCATTCCCGTGGAGATGTGCTACCTCGGCTGGCAGGAGTCGCTGGTTCAACTGGCAAGGCTCGTCGAACCCGAGATTCCTGATTGAGCGGTCCGTCTGCAGAATCGCTGTTCGACGGATTGCGGAATGTTCGTCGGCGTGATGACGACCACCGACGACGAAGACCCCACCGCCGACGCCGGCAGCAGCTTGTGAAAGTGCATGACGTGGTGACACGCGGTGCGCATGTCCTGTCGCAGATCGTGGTGCAGCACCGCGCTCAGTTTTCCGTCATGCAGCAACTCGACATTGTCGCGATCCAGATCGTGCCCGATGAAACACTTCGGTTTCTGGCCGATCGACTCGAGCGCGCGGAGTATCGCGACATTTCCGCCGCCCATCGAATACACCGCGACGATTTTCCGGCCTGAACCGACCGCTCGCCTGACGCGCTCCTCCGTCTGTACGTCGAGACCGTGACCGCCGCTCGCATCCACGAGCCCCAGCTTCGGATACCGCCGCCGCAACTCTTCGCGAAAGCTGATTTCGCGTTCTTCCTCGCCTCTGAAGCGCTCGTCGCTCATTGTGATGAGGACGTCGCCGTCCCGGCGCGCGAGCCATTGACCGATGAGGTAAGCGGCTGTCGCGCCCGCCATCCGGTTGTCGAGGCCCGCGTAGGCGATGCGCGCGGACAGCGGCATGTCCGTAAAAATGGTGATCACGGGGACACCGCGTTGCTGCAACTGCGCGACAGCGCCGGCAACCTCGGGGACGTCCCGCGCCTTGAGCAACACGCCATGACTGCCTCGTCGGCCAATCGACTTCAGCGCATCCACGACGTCTGCTGTCGTCATCGTGTCGTGCATCAGAAAGCGTGGCCGGAACACGGCCGGATGCAGGCCCGGCAGTTCCGACTCCAGCGCTTCACGGATTTCGTCGGAAAACCGCCGCGGCGCTTCGACGACGACATCGACGACGAGCTTGCGTCCGCTCGTCGCCAGTTGGAACTGCTGCTTTTCCAGTTCCTTGATGGCGTGTTGCACGCGCTGGCGCGTGTGCTCGCGGACGTGTTCCCGCCCGTTCAGGACGCGGTCGACCGTCGCGAGCCCAAGCCCCGCCTGAAGCGCGATTTCCTTCATGAGGAATCGATGAGCCACGTCGGTCGTCCCGGCTTGAGGTGTTTTTGATGTTTTTATGGTAACGCAAGCACGCGCGGGAGGGCTATCGTTGGAACAAGAACAGAAGGAGACACCATGAACGCCACAGCCACCCGACGCAACGGGTACCGCGAGCAGGATTGCTCGCTACGGGAATTCGTCTCGGCGCTTGAACCCCGTGCAGACGACGACGGTCTGCGGTTTGCCGCCGAGACCGTCGACCACGTTCCGGTGTACGACTGCCGTGAACTTGGCGCTGCGCTCGAAGATGCATCGCGACGTGCGGACCTGCAGGCCGAATGGGCCAACGTTTTGCACGCGGGCGCGGGCGTGCTGGTGCTCAAGCGCGTCTACACCGACGCCGCACCGGTCGATGCGGCGACGGCGGTCTTCGAATCGGTCATCCGCGAGGAGCACGAAGCCGGGATCGCGGCCGCTGACCATTTCGCGAAGGCGGGCGCGAACGACCGCATCTGGAACGCGCAGGAAAAGCTTTGCCTGCGAGCGCCCTCGGTATTCGCCAGCTACTTCGCCCGTCCGGCGCTCGTGGCGATGGCGGAAGCGTGGTTAGGTCCGCACTTCCAGGTGACGTCGCAGGTCAACGTCGTGCGCCCCGGCGGTCAGGCGCAGCAGGCGCACCGGGATTACCATCTCGGATTTCAAACCGCGGGAGAGGCCGAGCGTTATCCCGCCCACGTTCACGCGATGTCGCCGTTTCTTACGCTGCAGGGAGCCGTGGCTCACACCGACATGCCCGTGGAAAGCGGTCCGACGAAGCTCCTGCCTTTCTCGCAGCGCTATGCCGAGGGCTATCTGGCGTGGCGTCGGCAGGACTTTCGCGATTACTTTGAGACGCACTTCGTCCAGTTGCCGCTCGAAAAAGGCGACGCCGTCTTCTTCAGTCCTGCGCTGTTCCATGCCGCCGGCGAGAACAGGACAACCTCGGTGCACCGCATGGCGAACCTGCTGCAGATTTCCTCGGCTTACGGCCGGGCGATGGAATCGCTGAACCGCACGAGGATGTGCGAGGTCGTTTATCCGGTCCTGCTCGACCGGATGCAGACGCAGCGCATCACGCCGGAAGAGGCCGACGCGGTGATTGCCTCGACTGCGGAAGGCTATCCGTTTCCGACGAATCTCGACAAGGACCCGCCGCAAGGCGGTCTTGCGCCGGAAAGTCAGCAGGGGCTCTTTCGCCGCGCGCTGACGGAGTCGTGGAGCGCAGACCGTTTCATCGCCGCAGTTCGCGATCAGGCAGGGCGGCGCGAGGCATAGGGCGATCGTCCGGAACGCGCCTCGACCAATCGCGTTATCCTGCTGGCTCTTCGCGCACGCAACGAAGGAGCGTCGGATGGCACTGGCCTACGGTTTCGTCAAGGCTCGAATCGTTTCGCCGCCCGTGCTGAAGGCGACTCGCCGGCAGCATGAAACGCAGTATCACCAGCACTTCGGCGTGCTCGTCAATGGCGCGCAATGGGACGTCGCGGTCAACGTCGGCACCAACGACGACGACGACCTGCTGAAGTACAAGCTCGCCTACGACTTCCGCCACCCGGTCATCCAGACGCTCGGGCAGATGAGCGCCGGATCGCATCCGCTGACGGGCACGGCCGCATTGCCCGCGATCGACTTCATCCGCAGCGACATCCTCTCGACGACCGGCAACTGGCGCAACAGCGACGTGATGGACGGCTCAGCATTCCCGGAACCTGCGGCGTCGTTGAACCGGCTGCTGCTGCGCGCGCAGCAGCTTCAGTCCGACGTGTACGTGTTCGGCCGCTTCTATGCCGAAGGCAACGGCATCCACGATACGCACATGAATCAGGGTTCGACGGGCAGTTTCATCCACCGTCCGGGCGACGACTCCAACGATCACAACGACATCTGGCAGGACGGCTGTCTTTTGGCCGATCTCGGCGAGCCCGAATGGGCCGTGTACTTCGCCGCGTTCAACAAGCAACTGGTGCCGACCGACGATCTCGGCAACCCGCTGCCCAACGCACAGCTAATCTGATCGCGCGACGGATCGTCGAAATTTGGGCGAAAAAAAACCCGGCCATTCGTCGTGGCCGGGCTTTTCATACAGCGAGACGCCGCTTACTGCGGCTGGCCCTTGTCGTTGGTGCCGAGCGACGATGCCGCCTTCGCCGCCGATGCACCCTTCAGGTGCGCGGCCTTGTTCTCTTGATGCAGCGTCGTGCCGCCGGTGCCCTTCTTGTGCTTCACGTGCGGGCCCGATGCCGCCATGCCCGAATCGGGGCCTTCGGCCTTGCCGCCATCCGAGTTCGAGCCGCCGCCGCCGCCCGCGCCTTGCGCGAACACCGGTGCCGAGAGTGCAAATGCCAGCATGCCGACTACTGCCAACTTGTTCGTTTGTTTCATCTGAAACTCCTGTTATTGAGCGGGTAGGGCCTTCGGATACGAGACACGCGCGGCACGTGCGGCCGTTGTGCCAGGCTGTCGTGACACGCTTTCGCGCCATTCACTTCGATTACACGACGTTCCATCAACGCGTGACTGTACACAAAAGTTGACAGATTTATCGGCGTCCCCGGATTCCGCCTACTTTTTCGCCATTTCCGGACGAGCGTTCGCCACCGGCGTTTCCCAGCCGCCGCCGAGCGCGCGGAACAGGTTGACCTGATCGAGCGCGACCTGGCCTTCCGCCGCCGCGAGCTGCGAATTGGTCGTGGTGAGCGTGCGCGTCGCGTCGAGGTCGGCGATGAAGGACTCGCGACCCGCGATATAGAAACGGTGCGTCTCGCTCGCGGACTGCGCCGCCGATTTCTGCGCCGCGCGCAGCGACTCCATGCGCTCGTAGTCGGCGGCGTAGGTCGCGAGGCTCGTCTGCGTTTCGCGCAGCGCGTTGAGCACGACGCTGTCGAAGCGGGCGAGCGCGACGTCCGCGCCGGCCCGCGCTTCGCGCACGCGGCCGCGCGCGCCGTTCGCGGGAAACGTCCAGCTGATGAGCGGCCCGAATCCCCAGCGCTGCGTTTCCGGCTTGCCGAGATCCGCCGCGACGCCCGTCACCCCGACCGAAGCGCCGATCGCGACGGTCGGATAGAGCGCGCCGGTCGCGACGCCGATGCGCGCCGTCGATGCCGCGAGCCGCCGTTCGGCCTCGCGCACGTCGGGGCGGCGGCGCAGGAGCGCGGCGCCGTCGCCGACCGGCAACGCGTTTTTGATGCGCGGCGTCTCGTGGCACGCGAGCACTGCTTTCGGCAGGTCGGCGGGGGCGCGCGCGAGCAGCATCGCGAGGCGGTATTGCGCGATGCGGCGGCGCGCCCGATAGCGCGGAATATCGGCGGTGAGGGTTTCGACCTGCGTCTGGCCGCGCGTGACGTCGGGCGTGTTGCCGCGCCCCGCGTCGCGCAGCCGGCGCGTGAGCACGACGCGCTGCTTTTGCAGCGCGAGCGACTGCTGCGCGATCGCCAGTTCCTCGGCGGCCGAGCAGTTCTCGACGTAGGCGCGCACGACATCCGCGACCACCGTGATGCGCGCGAGATCGCCGGCGGCCTGCACGGCCTCGGTGTCGGCGCCGGCCGCTTCGACGCCGCGTCTGAGCGTGCCGAACAGATCGATTTCGTATGAGACGCTGAGGCCGATGTCGCCTTCGTTGACGACGGGCAGCTTTTCGAAGATCAGGAACTGCTCGCCCGATTCCTGCGCGCGCTTGACCGCCGCGTCGGCCTTGCCCGAGAAGCCGCCCTGCGCCTCCGCGACGCCGAGCGCTTCGCGCGAGCGCGCGAGGTTCGCCGCCGCGACGCGCAAATCGGCGTTCGATTTCAGCGCGTCCTGCACGAGGCTGTCGAGAGCCGGATCGTCGTAGAGACGCCACCAGTATTGCGGCACCGCCTGATGGCCGACGAGCGCGTCGCCCGCGCCGTCGAGCGGCGCGTTTGCGAGCGGCGCGTTGACCACGGCGTCCTTGGGCAGCGAATAGTCCGGGCCGACCGTGATGCAAGCGGCGAGCGCGCAGACGGCCGGCAGGAGTGCGAGGGTGAAAGCGCGCGGCGTCTTCATCGCTTGATTTCCGACGACGGCTGCGCGGCGGAGGCGGCCGGCACCGTGGAAGCGCCCGCAGCCGACGAAGTCCCAGGCACACTGGACGCCGCCCGCTCGGGCCCGAGCGACGGCGCGAGCCGGCGCACCGAGACCGTCGCGGTGCGCCCGGCGATCATGCGGAAGTCGGCGGGCACTTCGTCGAGCGCGATGCGCACCGGAATCCGTTGCGCGAGCCGCACCCAGCTGAACGCCGGATTCACGTTCGGCAGGAGGTTCGTGCCCTGCGTGCGGTCGCGGTCCTCGATACCCGCCGCGATGCTCTGCACGTGCCCGCGCAGCACGCCCGGCTCGCCCATGACCTCGATATCCACCGCCTGACCGATGTCGATGCCGCGCAGCTTCGTTTCCTCGAAGTATCCGTCGACGCGAAACGAATGCATGTCGACCACCGACAGCACCGGCCGGCTCGCCGCCACGTATTCGCCGGTGCGCGGCGCGCGGTCGTTCAGATAGCCGTCGACCGGGCTCACGATCACCGTGCGCGCGAGATTCAGGCGCGCGGTATCGATGGCGACTTCGGCGTCGGCGAGCGCGGCTTCCGCCTGCTGCACGCGCGAGCGCGTTTCCTCCGCTGCCTCGCGCGCGACCAGATCGCCGAGCGCGCGGTTGCGCGCGTCCTCCCGGCGCGCCTGGTCGAGCGTCGCGCGGCGCTGCTGCGCGGTCGCCTGCGCCTGACGCAGCGTCAGCGCGTAGCGCGCCTGATCGATCACGAAGAGCGTCTGGCCTTGCTTGACCGACTGGTTGTCGACGACATCGACTTGCACGATCAGCCCGCCGACGTCCGGCGCGACCTGCACGACATCGGCGCGCACGTGGCCGTCGCGCGTCCACGGCGAAAACATGTAATAGCCGACGAGCCGCCACAGCACGAAGCACGCGACGGCCACGACGACGAGCGTCAGGAGAATCTGTCCAACGGAGAACCAGGTTTTTTTCACGTCACGAACCGATGGGAAAGAACGACGACAGCACCGAGCACGAGCACGTAAATGCCCAGATCGAAGATCGACCGGTGCCAGACGAAGCGATAAAAGCCGACGCGCGCGAGTACCGTGCGGATCGCGAGATTCACGAGATACGCGACGAGCATCAGCACGAGAATGGCCGGCACGAAGACGCCGAAGATGTCGATTTCGCCGATCATCGGACGGACTCCGCGCGGGTAAGGTGAAGGAACGTCATGCCGAGGCCTCTTGTGCCGGCCCGGTCACGCCGCTCGTCTGCGGAAAGAGCGACAGCCGGATGCCGACGAGCGCGTGCAGCGCGTCGCGCAACGGGCGCGCGGGCAGCGCAGAGGCGGGGGCGGGCTGACCTTCGGCCAGCGGCTCGCCGCCGCCGCCGTTTGCGGTCGACACGCGCGCGAGCGCGGCGTCGATGGCCGTTTGCAGGCTCGCCGGTACCGGCTGACGCGCGCGGCGCGCGACGCAGCGGTTGTAGTGATCGCGGACGCCGTCGAGCACCGTGTCGATCGACGCGCTCACGTCGTCGCCCGTGCGGCGCCGCGCGCGCGTGAGATCGAGCGCGTTGAACGCGACCCGCAGATCGCGAAAGCTCTCGATCGAAGGGTGACGATGGTCGTCGGTGGCGGCGAGGCGCGGGATCAGTTGCATCAGGCGGTCGAGCATGCGTGCGGCGAGATTGCGCTGATCGCCGTCGGGCGGCGTGGCCGTGCTCAGCACCACGTCCTGCCAGCTCGATCGCATCAGGCGCGCCGCCGCGAGTTCCGCGCCGAACGGGCGCGTCATCCGCGTCCAGATGAACGCGAAGAGCAGGCCCGCCGGACCCGCCAGGTTGCTATTCAGGAAGGTCAGGAAGTTGGCTTCGTAGGCGCTCTGGATGCTGATGAACGAGGCCGTGTTGACGGCGACGAGCATCGTCGCGAGATTGAACTGCGGGCGCGGAATCAGCGTGCCGACGATCAGGAACGGCACGGCGAACATCACGACGAGCATCGCGAAATCGTGCACGTTCGGCAGGATCACGAACAGGTACAGCCCGGCGAGCACGACGCTCGCGCAAGTCCAGACGAAGAACGCGAAGACCTGCGGCGCGGGTTCGTCGAGCGCGGCGAAGAAGCAGCACGCGACCGCCGCGAGCGACACGGCCGCGGCGCCGTCGTTCCAGCCGGAGCTGATCCACAGGCTCGACGCGACGAAGATCGCCGCCACCGCCGAGCCGGCCGAGAACAGCAGCATGCCGCGATCGAAATAGCGCGCCGAGCCGCCGAGCCGCCAATGCCTGAAGCGCGGCCGCCAGGCGCCTTTCTCGCGCGCGATCAGGATGCGCAGCGCGCGGCAGTCCTGCCAGACGTCGACGACCTGCTTCAACCGCCAGAGCGCATTCGACAGGAGCGCGCCTTCCCAGGTCGCGAGTTCGGCCGGCGCCGGTTCCAGCGCCGCGATGCGCTCGCGCAGACGGTCGGCTTCGCGCTCGGCCGTTTCGTTCTCGGCGAGCGGCGCGTCGAACCATGCGACGACATCGGCGAGCAGTGTCGCGAGGCCCGCCGGACGCGCCCTGGCGCCGCCGAGCAGCGCGATCAGCGGATCGGCGAGGGCGGAGACGATCGGCAGCAGCAACTGCATGCGTCCGCGCAGCGCGTGCGCGCGCACGAGGATGTCGGGCCGCGTGTGATCGTAGGCGAGCTGGCTCAGCAGGAATTCGAGCTGGTTGACGGTCGCGGCGAGCCGCTGGCGCGCCGCGGAGATCGGCTGACCCGCGATGCGCCCGGAAAGCGTCTCCTTGACGTAGAACGCGGCGTCGCGAAACCAGGCGTCGGTGCGCTCGACGAGCGACGGCGCGAGCCGGCTCGGAAACACCGCCCCGCCGACGACGCTCGCGCACACGATGCCGAGCAGGATTTCCTCGGTGCGCGTGATCGCGAGGTCGAAGACGCCGGCCGGGTTCGTCACGGCGGGCAGCGCGATCAGCGGCAGCGTGTAGCCCGCGAGCATGAAGACGTAGCTGCGCGCGGTGCGGTCGGAAATGGCGAGATAGAGCAGCGTGCCCGTCCACAGCGCGACGACGAAGCTGAACAGATACGGCGATTCCACGAACGGCGGCACGAACAGCACCGCCGCCGAGGCGCCGAGCATCGTGCCGAGCGCGCGGTAGAGCGCCTTCGAACGCGTCGCGCCGACAAACGGATTCGACACGATATAGACCGTCGCCATCGCCCAGTAGGGTCGCGGCAGTTCGAGCCTGAGCGCGATGTAGAGCGCCAGCATCGAGGCGGTGAAAGTCTTCAGCGAAAACAGCCAGTCGCGCGCGGACGGTAGCGTCATGGTGCGGTGTCCGGGTGCTTCGGATCGCGATGGGCGGGCTCGCGCGCGGGTTCGTGGGCCGGAGCGCGCCGGGGCGCGGCCACCCGCTTGGACCCGTTGAAGAGCGTCAACACCCGCAGCGTGGCTTCCAGATCGGCGCGGCTCACGCCTTCGAGCACTTCGCCGCGCAGCCCGGTCAGTTCCTTCTCGATGGTCGCGGTGATTGCGCGGCCTTCGTCGGTCAGCGAGATGGTTTTCGCGCGGCGGTCGTCGGGGTCTTCGTCGCGGCGCATCAGGCCGGCGGCGCACAACTGGTCGAGCAAGCGCACGAGCGACGGACCTTCGATGCCCACGTGCTCCGCGAGCGTCACCTGCCGCACGCCCGCGCCGAGCCTGCCGGCGATCAGGAGCGGCGCGGCGCAGGCTTCGGAGACGTTGTAGGCGGCCAGCAGTCCGTGGCTCGCGCGCCGCCAGTGGCGGGCGGCGGTCACGAGCGTACTGCTCACGGCGAGTCGCAAGGCGTCGAGATTTTGCATGGCGGGCATTATATTTTGAGACAAATTCGTTAGCAAGCTATCGAAATGGTCACGAAACGGACGTGCTCGTCGACAGCGACTGGTGAGCGCGTCGTCGCGCAAGCGCATTCAGCGACCGAGCGCGCGGACGAGGTGAGGAGAAACGTGTGCTGAGATACTTCCGCGCTGCTTGCGCTCTCGATCGGCGACGCTACAGCAGTTGCTTGTGATAAAACGTCGTCCCGCACAATTCGCCGTCGGGCATCAGCGCGTAGTTCGGCACTTCGCCGACACGTTGCCAGCCCGCACGCTCATACAGCCTTTCGGCATCGCCTCCGGTCACGGTATCGAGCACGAGCACGGACTTGTTCTCCTCGCGTGCTGCGCGTTCGGCCTCCGCCATCAGCAGCCGTCCGACGCCGCACCGACGAGCCTGCCGATGCACCAGCATCTTTGCGATGTCCGCGCGATGCGGCTGGTTCTCCGGCTGCTCCGTGACGACTTGAACCGTACCGACGATCCGCCCGGTTTCGTCTTCGGCGACCAGCAGTACGCGTTCCCCGCGCGCGACGCCTTCGGCTACCCTTTGCCAGAATGCCACGGCCTTCTCGCGGGAAATCGGCAGCATGAAGCTCACCGATGCGCCGCCTTCGACGCAGTCGATGAGCACATCGGCGAGACCTTCCACGCACGCTGCCGCTTCACCGGCGCTTGCGCGGCGCACTGTCACAGTGTCGATCATTCGTTGTTCCGTTATTGAGGGAGGGAGGTGAGCGCCACCAGATAACGCGCGACCTTCCTGGTGGGATTCCTGAAGGCGGTGGGGCAATCCAGCCGCATTGCGAGGCAGTCGCCGGCCTCGAGCCGCCAGCGCGTTTCGCCGACCGTGATTTCCATCGTGCCTTCGAGTAACCAGACCTGCTGGAAAATCTGGGCGTCGCGCGAACGGGTGTCGTAGTCGACGCGCCGGCCAGCGGGAAACCTGACCTCGACGAGCTGGATCGGCGAGCGTGCGGCGGGCGACAGGTGTCGCCGGATATATTTGGACGCTGGATCGGTCCAGACCGGCTGTTCAGCGGCGCGGGAAACCGGCGATGGTTCGGCCGCCGGCGCCACGCTCTGTTCGAACAGCAAGGCGAGGGGCACATTCAGCGCGGTCGCGAGTTTGTCGAGAACGGTCGCGGTGGGGCTGCTCTGTCCGCGTTCGATGAGCGAGATGTTGGAGCGGCTCACTGCGCTGCGTTCGGCCAGCGCGTCGAGCGACCAGCCTTGCGCGTCTCGCAGTTCCCGCACGCGGCGCGCGATGGTTGCATTGATATCCATGCCGTCCAGTTTAATGGATTTCATATCCAGTAAACTAGAAAATGGACGTTTGGTGCTGTCAACGGCAGCACGGCCTGGTCGGCGCTGGTCCCACCGGATCGGCTCACCTATACTCGAACCCGGACGAGCACTTCGCGAACCAGGAAGCGTCAGCGACCCAAGGAACTCCATGCTCAACGAATTCACGAAGACGGTCCTCGTGATCGTCGCCGGGCTTTTTCCTCTCATCAATCCGCCGGCCACCGCGCTCATCGTGCTCAGCATGGTGCCGCACGCGACGCTCGCCGAGCGCAGCGAAATCGCCCGGCGCATCTCGATCAACAGCTTTGCGATCCTGCTCGCTTCGCTCTCGATCGGCGCATATGTGCGGTCGTTCTTCGGGATCTCGATTCCGGTGCTGCGTGTCGCGGGCGGCGTCGTCATCGCGATGGCGGGCTGGAATCTCCTGCAAGCCCCCGACGACACGGAAGCCGAAGCCGCCGAAGTCGCGCCCGCGACCGATCGCACGGCGTCGCTGCGCGCGAAGTCGTTTTATCCGCTGACGCTGCCGATCACCGTCGGCCCGGGCGCCATCGCCGTGGCGATCGCGCTCGGCACCGGTTCGCCGCGTGCGGGACTGTTGCCGGTGCATATGGTCGGCGTGGGCGTCGCGCTCGTGATCCTGTGCGCGAGCATCTACGTGTGCGTGCGCTTTTCCGGCCACCTCGAACGCTTGCTCGGCACCGTCGGCACGCAGGTCGCCATGCGGCTCTTCGCCTTCGTGATCTTCTGCATCGGCGTGCAGATTCTCTGGCTCGGCGTGTCAGAACTGATCGAAACCGTGCGCCTGAAATGAAAAGCGGCGCCTCATGGGGCGCCGCTTTCGACATCGCGCGTCAGGACTTCACTCGCCGTACACGTCGAAGTCGAAATACTTGTCGGCGATCTTCTTGTACGTGCCGTCCTTGATCATCGCGGCGATTGCGCCGTCGAGCTTCTCCTTCAGGTCGGTGTCTTCGCGACGCAAGCCGATCGCCGTGCCCGGCCCGAAGATCGCGCTGTCTTCCAGCGCGCCGCCCGCGAACGCGTAGGGCTTGCCGCGCGGCGTGTCGAGAAAGCCGCGCTCGGCCTGCACCGCGTTTTGCAGTGACGCGTCGAGGCGTCCCGTCAGCAAGTCCGCATAGACCTGGTCCTGGTCGGCATACGACACCACTTGCACGCCCTTCGCGCCCCAGTGCGCCTTCGCGTAGGTTTCCTGCATCGAACCCTGCTCGACGCCCACCGATTTGCCCGCAAGCGACTCGGCCGTCGGCTGGATCGCGGAACCCTTCTTCGCGACGAGGCGGGTCGGCACATGGAAGAGCTTGCTGCTGAACGCGATCTGCTTGACGCGCGCGGGCGTCATCGACATGGTCGAGAGCACGCCGTCGAACTTTTTCGCCTTGAGGCCCGGAATCATGCCGTCGAACGCGTTCTCGACCCACACGCATTTCGCGTTCAGGCGCCGGCACAGTTCGTTGCCCACGTCGATGTCGAAGCCGACGAGCGTGCCGTCCGGCGCCTTCGATTCGAACGGCGGATAGCTCGCATCGACGCCGAAGCGGATCGTCGACCAGTCCTTCGCCTGAGCCACGGTCGAAACGGCAACAGCGAGCGTGGCACCCAGCAATAACGTCAACAGCCTCTTCACAATGGTCCTCGTTGGTTGAAAGAATGCTTTGAAAGCAACGCCTTGAAACGAACGCCTCAGAGCGACTTGCGAAACGGCGCGCCGGAGTGCTCGCGCAGTTCGTTGAAGACGATCTTCGGCCACGCCTTCTGCGCGACTTCGATTTCGGAGATGTGCGAAGCAAGATACGTCGGCGCGTTCGATGCGTCGAGCGCCATGCGGCCCGCGTAGGCGTCGCTGAAGCGGCGCAGTTCGGCGGCGTCGTCGCAGGTCACCCAGCGCGACATGCGATAGCGCGCGGGCATGATGCGCACATCGACCTTGTATTCCGCCGACAGCCGATGCGACACCACTTCGAACTGAAGCTGCCCGACCGCGCCGAGGATGATCGACCCGCCGACGACCGGGCGGAACACCTGGATCGCGCCTTCGTCGCCGAACTGGTTGAGCGCTTCGCCGAGCTGCTTCGCGCGCATCGGATCGACCACTTCGACGGTCTGGAAGATTTCCGGCGCGAAGAACGGCAGGCCGGTGAACTGGAGTTCCTCGCCTTCGGTGAGCGTGTCGCCGAGGCGCAGCGTGCCGTGGTTCGGGATGCCGATGATGTCGCCCGGATACGCCTCGCTCACCGTCTCGCGGCGCTGCGAGAGGAACGTGACGACGTTGTTCGCGCGAAACGTCTTCGCCGAGCGCGTGACCTTGAGCGCCATGCCGCGCTCGAAATGGCCCGAACACACGCGGATGAACGCAACGCGGTCGCGGTGCGCGAGGTCCATGTTCGCCTGCACCTTGAACACGACGCCGGTGAACTTCGGCTCGTCGGGCATCACGGGGCGCTGCACGGTCATGCGCATCGAGGGCGGCGGCGCGAGATCGACGAGCGCGTCGAGAATTTCCTTCACGCCGAAATTGTTGATCGCCGAGCCGAACAGCACCGGCGACTGCTGGCCCGCGAGAAACGCGTCGCGGTCGAGCGGCGGCGTCGCGCCCGTGATCAGGTCGATTTCTTCCTTCGCGCGCGCCCAGCTCGAACCAAAACGGCGTTCGCCTTCCTCGTCGGAGGGCGCCGTCAGCGTTTCGACTTCGCCGCCGGCCGTGTCCTGGCCCGGACGGAACAGGCGCACCTGATCGCGCTGGATGTCGTAGACGCCCTGAAATTCCTTGCCCATGCCGATCGGCCAGGTGAACGGCACGGCCGCGACGCCCAGATGCTGCTCGATTTCGTCGAGCAGTTCGAGCGGCTGGCGCACTTCGCGGTCGAGTTTGTTGATGAACGTGAGAATCGGCGTGCGGCGCGCGCGGCAGACTTCGAGCAGCTTCAACGTCTGCGCTTCGACGCCGTTCGCGCCGTCGATCACCATCACGGCGGCATCGACGGCGGTCAGCACGCGATAGGTGTCCTCGGAGAAGTCTTCGTGGCCCGGCGTGTCGAGCAGATTGATGACGGCGTCGCCGTATTCGAACTGCATCACCGAACTGGCGACCGAAATGCCGCGCTGCTTCTCAATCTCCATCCAGTCGGACGTCGCGTAGCGGTTGCTTTTGCGGCCCTTCACGGTGCCCGCGATCTGGATCGCGCCCGAGAACAGCAGCAGTTTTTCGGTGAGCGTCGTCTTGCCCGCATCAGGGTGGGAAATGACCGCGAACGTGCGGCGCCGTTGAAGTTCGGAGACTGGCATGGTGTCGAGATAAGCGATGGGTTCGTCCGCGGGGTCCGTGTTCACCGGTCGGCGCCCGGCTTGGCCCCGGTTCGCTCGCGAGGCGAGCAAAAAGGCAAAGGGGCGGACGGCGGACTGCCTCGCGGGAAAACACGCAAAGGCCGCCGCTCGATGGCGGAAAGGCGGAAAAAAGCGGGATGGACGCGATGATACACGTCCTCGGCGCGACGGCGGAATGCCGCGCGCGCGGCCGCGCGAGCGCGAGGGGCTATCATGTGCGCAAATTCAAGACGCCTTGAGCCTCGATCGAGCTTCGACGACTCGGCGACAAAACGGAAAAACGGCGGGAGAACACATGGCTTTAACTCAGGAAAGCGTCAGCATGGCGCTGTTTTGCGACTTCGAAAACGTGGCGCTCGGCGTGCGCGACGCGAAGTACGAGAAGTTCGACATCGTGCCGGTGCTGGAGCGGCTGCTGCTCAAGGGCAGCATCGTCGTGAAGAAGGCGTATTGCGACTGGGACCGCTACAAGGGCTTCAAGGCGTCGATGCACGAGGCGAGTTTCGAGCTGATCGAGATTCCGCACGTGCGCCAGTCGGGCAAGAATTCGGCGGACATCCGGCTCGTCGTCGATGCGCTCGACCTTTGCTACACGAAGTCGCACGTCGATACGTTCGTCATCATCAGCGGCGATTCGGACTTTTCGCCGCTCGTCTCCAAGCTGCGCGAAAACGCGAAAAAGGTGATCGGCGTGGGCGTGAAGAATTCGACGTCCGATCTGCTGGTCGCGAATTGCGACGAATTCATTTTCTACGACGACCTCGTGCGCGAGCAGCAACGCGCGATCGCCAAGCGCGAGGCGAGCGAGGCGAGCGCGCGGGCGAAGCGCTCGGCGGACGACGGCCGCCAGCAAAAGCACAGTATGGAAGCGCGCAAGGCGCAGGCGATCGCGCTCGCGGTCGAAACCTTCGACGCGCTGTCGTCCGAGCGCGGCGAGAGCGGGAAGATCTGGGCGTCGGTGTTGAAGAGCGCGATCAAGCGGCGCAAACCCGATTTCAGCGAGTCGTACTTCGGGTTCCGCGCGTTCGGCAATCTGCTCGACGAAGCGCAGGCGCGCGGGCTCCTGGAAGTCGGGCGCGACGAGAAATCGGGTGCGTTCGTGTTCCGGTCGAACGCGGCGATCGTCGCGGAACCGGCGGTGTCGAACGTCGAGGAGACGGGCGTCGTCAGGGGCGAAAAGGGCGAGAAAAACGGCGGCCGGCGCAAGGGGCGCGGCGGGCGGAAGGAAACGCCGGCTCCGGTCGAAAGCGCGGTGGTCGAGGAGCCGTATTCGGCGGAAGAAGCCGAGTCGTTTGTGCCGCAAGCGGCGCCCGAGCACGACGTGCAAATCGCGCAAGAAGCCGCCGACGAGCCGGCGGAAGTCTCCGAGCCGACTGAAGCGCAGCAGCCGTCAAGGCCGGCGGCGCGTCGCGGACGCAAGACGGCGACGAAAAAGCGCGGCGCGCAGACATTACCCGAACGCGCCCAGCCTTTCTGGCCGGTAGCGGACGCGCAAGACGCGGCGTCGAGTGCCGACATCGCGGAGACGGCCGCCTCGCCGGACGCGCCCCACGATCACCCCGACGACACGCCGTCCGCCGAACAGCCGAAGCCGGCCCGCAAGCCGGCGCGTAAATCCGCACCGCGAGCGCGCCGGCCGCGCAAGACGGCGGCGGCGAGCTAGCGGACAAACGCGCGCGTCCGTCGCCGAGAACCTGCCGCCGGACGCCCCAGCAAATCCTATTCGGGCCGCAAGCCCTCGCCAGTCGCCAACGATCATGAACACCACCGCAGACACCTCCGCGCCCCGCGCAATCCGCCCGCTGACGCCGCTCGAAGCGCGCGTGGTCGGCGTGCTGGTCGAAAAGCAGCTCACCGTCCCCGACACGTATCCGCTCTCGCTCAACTCGCTCACGTCCGGCTGCAATCAGAAAACCGCGCGCTCGCCCGTGATGAACGCGAGCGAGTCGGACGTGCTCGCGGCCATCGACGGCCTGAAGCGGCTGAGCCTCGTGCTGGAAGGCAGCAGCAGCCGCGTGCCGCGTTTCGAGCACAACATGCAGCGCGTGCTGCGCGTGCCGAGCCAGGCGGTCGCGCTCCTGACCGCGCTCGTGCTGCGCGGGCCGCAGACGCCCGCCGAACTGCGCTCGGCCACGACGCGCCTGCATTCGTTCGCCGATGTCTCGTCGGTCGAAAGCTTTCTCGACGAACTCGCCGGCGGCGCGACGCCCTATGTCGTCAAGCTGTCGCGCGTGCCGGGCGAGCGCGAAAGCCGCTGGGCGCACCTGCTGTGCGGCGAACCGAGCATCGACGAGACCCGCGAGCGCGTCGTGAGCGACGACGCCGCCGCGCCGCTCGCCGAAATCGACGCGCTCAGGGCCGAGCAGCGCTACCTCGCGGCGAAAGTCGAGCGGCTGGAGGCGCTCGTCGCGAAGATGGCGCGCGAACTCGGCATCGACGCCGATCAGGACGCGCCGTCCCCGGACTGAGCGTCGCGCGTCCCGCAACAAGCATCACCCGGAGCATTCATGCCGAACGCTGGACTCTTTTTCACCGCTGCGGGCGTCGGCCTCGCGGTCGCGGCGCCCGTCGGACCGATGGGCATGCTGTGCATCCGCCGCACCCTCACCGAAGGCCCGCGCGCGGGGCTCGCGATCGGCTTTGGCATCGCGAGCGGCGATGCGATCTACGGGCTCGTCGCCGCGCTCGGCATGGTGAGCGTGTCGCACTTCATGCTCGCCTACGACAAGCCGCTGCACCTCGTCGCGGGGCTTTTTCTGCTGTACCTCGGCCTGCGCACGTTGTTGCAAAAGCCCGCCGCCGACGCCGCCACCCTCGACGGCAACGCCTCCGGCACCGCGCGCGCGTTCGCCAGTTCGCTGCTGCTGACGCTCACCAACCCGCAGACGATCATCATGTTCGCCGCGCTCTTCGCGACGCTCGCGCCGCGCGGGCCGTTCTCGTCCGGCGTCGCGCTGACGACCGTGCTCGGCGTGTTCTTCGGGTCGATTGCGTGGTGGTGCTTTCTCGTCGCCGTGGTGTCGGGCGCGCGCCACGCGCTCGGCGCGCGGCTGCGGCGCATGATCGACCGCGTCGCCGGGTTGGCGCTGGCTGCGTTCGGCATCTCGGAGATCCGGCGCTCGGTCTGACGCGTCCCGGTTTCCGTCAGCGCGCCGCGACGCGCAGCAGCGCGGGCGCGGCGCCTTCATTCGCCGCCACGCGCCACTTCGGAAACGTCCCCGAGCCGTCGACTTGCCACGGCTGTCCCAGTGCATCCACATACATCGGCCTGACCGCGCGGCCCGCCGACGTCCGCCGCAGCGCACCGGGCGCGTCGCGTTCGAACGAGCGGCTGCCGGTTTCGTTGAAGACCGTCGCGAGCGGCCGTTGCGCCTGCCCCGAGCGGGTGAGCGCCGCGACGAGCGGACCCGAAGGCGCGCGCAACACCGCATCGGCGGGCTTGCGGCCCGCAAGAATCGCGTCGAGCAGCGCGGACGGCCCCGTCGAATGCGACGTGTCGATCGAATCGCCCGCGCGCCTTGCCGGCGCAGCGGTCGGCGAATCGAGCGCGAGCGGCTCGCCGGGCGCGTCCATCTGCACGACCAGAATGACGTGCCAGTCGTCCGGCGTGTTGTTGTAGCGCGGCGCGAGCGAGACGAGCCGAAGCCGCGCGATATCGAAGCCGGCATCGCGCAGCAGCAGGTATTTGGCAGTCGCGAAATCCTTGCACACGCCACTCTCGGCGAAAAAACGCGACGGCGGATAGTAGGTGCCGTCGGTGCCGTCGCGATAACGGACCTCGTTGACGAGCGCGTCGGCGAGCAGAATCGCGGATTCGTCGCCCGCCTTTGCGCGCTGGGCGCGCACTTGGGCGACGAGGCGATTCCACCCGGCGGGCTGTTTCGTCAGGTGCGAGCGCAGCGCGTCGCGCAGGCGCTGGACGCGGCCGATCGCATCCGACGACGGCTGGAGCTTCGAGTCGGCGAGCGGCAGCAGGAACATCAGGTCGCCGACTTGCGCCAGTTCCGGCCGGATCTTGCGGTTCGCTTCCCACCACGTCGCGCCGCGCAGCCGTTCGATGCCGGCCTCGAGCGCACCGGGCGCGCCTGCGTGGCTCGCGCCCGGCACGCCGACGACCGCAGCGCTGCCTTCGGCGGGCGTGCAGAACGCCACGGCGAACAGAACGCGCACCACACAACGGAACAGTCGAGCGAGCAGCATGAGGAACTCCCGGCATTCACGCCGGACGCCGATGCGCCCGGTTCTTCGAAGCCGTCCGATGCTGTCCGAAGTCGATCGACGCACAAAGCAACGCTGGCTCGCAGCAAACAGTGCACATCACATGCCAGTTGTTTGCATAGAGTTAAGTGATTGATTTGTAGCGAGAAAGCGCAAGATTTCGAATCTGCGGTGGCGTTCGAAACACAACACCGATCCGTAGACTGTCGGGCCGACGCCGACACGCGGCGAACCCGAATCGCCCGACGGATATCCGCGGGCTACACTGGTCCAACGCACCGCGTCACGTTCGCTTCTTTAGCCGATTCGGCCAACAGGTCCGCGATCCAGCGCGCTTCGCAGCACACTCGATGGCCTGCAACTTGCTTCGTTTGCAGCCATATGGTTTCGGCGCCAGACCGAAATCGAATAAGGAGGAGACGATGCACAACACTGCCGGCCATCACGTTGCCGCGCTGGGCGAGACTTCCTGGCTCGCGCCGTCGATCTGTACCTCGCATCAGCGGTCCGAGGCGTTCGGGCTCAAGAGTTCGAGCGCGCCCGATTACGACGTCCTGCCCGTCGCGGAGCTGCGCGTGAAGCTGGAACAGAACCGTGTCCTGTGCGCACACGCGCTGCCCGTGATGGCGACGCTGCAGGAGCAGATCGTCAACACGCAGAGCATGATCGTGCTGACCGACGCGCAGGGCTTGGTGCTGCACTCCACCGGCGACGACGACTTTCTTCGCCGCGCGGAAAAAGTCGCGTTGCGCCCCGGCGCGAACTGGGCCGAAGACCGCCAGGGCACAAACGCGATCGGCACCGCGA
The DNA here is from genome assembly GCF_031451455.1 of Caballeronia sp. LZ024. NCBI lineage: Bacteria > Pseudomonadati > Pseudomonadota > Betaproteobacteria > Burkholderiales > Burkholderiaceae > Caballeronia > Caballeronia sp. LZ024. The sequence goes on from NZ_JARUXL010000003.1 coordinate 420,828, forward strand.
TCGCCGAGCGCTGTCCGATGGTCGTGCATGGCGAGCAGCACTATCTCGCCGCGAACCGCTTCCTGACGTGTTCGAGCGTGCCGATCCTCGATCCTTACGGCGAACTGATCGGCGTGCTCGACGTGACCGGCGACCATCGCAGCTATCACCAGCACACGATGGCGCTCGCGAAGATGTCGGTGCAGATGATCGAAAACCATCTGTTCGCGAGCACTTTCGGAGAAACCCTGCGGATCGGATTTCATGGCCGCCGCGAGTTTCTCGGCACGTTGATGGAAGGCATGGCCGCATTTACGTGCGACGGGCGCTTTCTTTCCGCAAATCGCAGCGCGCAGTTCCAGTTCGGCTTGCCGCTCGCGGCGCTGCGGGCGCATACCTTGTCGTCGCTGTTCGGGCTGACGGCTTCGCAACTGATCGACCGCGTGAATGGCAGCCACGGCCAGCCGATCCCGCTGTGCCTGCCCGATGGCATCGTCGTGAGCGCGAAGGTGGAGCACCGCCGGGAGACGGTGACGGCCAGCGAGCGTCCCGCAAGCCGGCCATACGAACGCGAGCGCGAGGCGCCCGCGCCGCGCGCCTCGGCGGGCGGCGGACTCGCGCGCCTCGATACGGGCGATGCGCGCGTCGCGGCGGTGATCGGCAAGGTGCGCAAGGTGATCGATCGCGACATCCCGATCCTCATCACCGGCGAAACCGGCACCGGCAAGGAACTGCTCGCGCAGGCGATCCATCATGATTCGCCGCGCGCGTCGGGGCCGTTCGTCGCGGTGAATTGCGCGTCAATTCCCGAGACGCTGATCGAATCCGAACTCTTCGGCTACGAAGAAGGCGCGTTCACCGGGGCGCGCCGCAAGGGCGCGACGGGCAAGCTCCTGCAGGCGAACGGCGGCACGCTCTTTCTCGACGAGATCGGCGACATGCCGTATCCGTTGCAGGTCCGCCTGCTGCGCGTGTTGCAGGAGCGGCTCGTGAACCCGCTCGGCTCGGCGAAGTCGATTCCGGTCGATGTCGCGATCATCTGCGCGACGCACCGCGACCTGCGCGAAATGATCGCCGAGAACCGGTTTCGCGAAGACCTCTATTACCGGCTCAATGGCCTTGTCGTGAAGCTTCCGCCGCTGCGCGATCGTTCGGATCTGCGCACGGTCGTGCAGCGCATGCTTCAGCAGGAGACGAGCTGCGCGGCGCCGCTGTCGATCGCGCCCGATGTGATGCAGCTTTTCGAGCGATGCCGCTGGCCGGGCAACTTCCGGCAGCTTGGCAACCTGCTGCGCACGGCGGCGGCGATGGTGGACGACGACGGCGAAATCCGCATCGAACATTTGCCCGACGATTTCTTCGACGACGTCGAACGCGGCGCGGCGCCCGGCACGACAGCCGCGCTCAATGCCGATGCCGATCTGCACACGTTCACGGCGTCCGCGATTACGGCGGCGCTTGCCCGGCACAACGGCAACGTATCGGCGGCGGCGCGTTCGCTCGGCATCTCTCGCAATACGATCTATCGCAGGGTGGCGGTCGGCGCGCGGACCGACGACGCCTGAGCCGCGAACTGTTGCTCCGCTGTGCCAGCGTGGAGCAACGGTGTTGCGCTTTGGAACACTGCGCGGCGCAGCGCGATGAGCGGCTGCGGGCAGCACGCGACGGCACGAAGCTTGCCTGCCTTGTACCGACCGCCGTCATCGACCGGTCGCACACCAACCAATGCAACATTCAAGGAGATGCTCATGACGTGGACCACCCCCGCTTTCACCGACCTGCGATTCGGCTTCGAAGTCACGATGTATATCGCTAATCGCTGATCGTCCCTGGACGTAGCCTCGCTGCGCGACCGCAGCGAGGCTACGCGCCTCACTGCGCCGTGCGCGCCGCGAGCGGCGTCGTGGATGCGCGGGCGGCATCGGCGGTGAGCTTGGCCGTGCTCGCCCCGTAGCCATTCGAATGCAGCAGGAACGCCATGATGTCCGCGTAGTCCTGATCGCGCATCTTGCCCGGCTTGTCCGCCGGCATGTTGCTCGCCATGTACTGGAAGATCGCGCCGATCGGATGCGCCTTCGCCGACGCGGGCGCAAACGACGGTCCGCGCAACGCCGGCGCCGTGATGCCCTGCAAGTCGGGACCGTGACATTTGGCGCATGAACTCGCGTAGAGCGTCTTGCCGTGCGCGACCTGCGCCTGGCTGAACGCGGGATCGCCGGCGGTGCTCGCGTCCACGCGCACGATATGCGCGTCGGCGGCGCCGCGCGACGGGCCGTCGAGATACGCGGGCGTCGTCTGCGCGGTTTTTTCGTCGGCGGGCAGCGTCCAGTCTTTCGTGAGCGTGGCGAGGCGTCCATCGGCGGCCATCGTCGCGATCGCGCGATCGATTCGCTTCTGCAAGGGCGCCGCGTCCGGCGCGAGCGCGAACACGAGCGACCAGTCGGCGTAAGCGGAACGCGTCGATGCCGTCACGAATCGCGTCTGCGGATGCTTGTCGCGATAAGCGACGAGCGCCGGATACCAGACGATCGCCCGACGCGCACGGCCGTTCGCGACGGCATCGACGGTCGATTCCGACGTGTTCTCCAGATCCAGTTCCACATCGCGTTGCTGCACGGCGATGAGTTGCGCCGGGCTCGCATAAGTCGCGGCGACGATGTCGGGTGCGCCGGACTGCGCGCGCCTGTCGCGCAGCCCGACGCTCACGTAGCCCGAGCGCAGATAGCTCGCCGAAAAACGCAGCTTGCTATCAGAACCGTCGGCGACGCTCGAGCGCGGAAAGCCTGCGATCACGTCGCAATCCTTCGCGAGGACCTTGTGCAGCTCTCTCGGCGACACGCCGTCGTCGTCGCCTTCGCCGATCGCTTCGCGCACGAAGGAGACGTCGAGGCCCGCTGTCTTGAACACCGCTTTCGCCACGCTGTGATCGAGCGCCGTCGACGGGCTGCCGGGAAAGGTGCAGACGCGCACGCCCGCATGCGAGAGGCCGGGCAGTGCCGCGAGCGTCGCGGCCAGGGCCGCGCAGGCCAGTTGTATCGAATGATGCTTCATGGAGATGTTTCCTTCAGGAATTCGGTACTCGCGATGCCGCGCGTCTTGGCGACTGGCGGCATCGCCCGATCAGCCGTGCTGCAACGCGAACACGTACAGCGTGCCGCCGCGCGGGATTTTCTCGGCGGCCTTCGCCATCGGGCCGCCCCAGATCGGGTTGGCGCCGCCGTAGCCCGTGAGGATCGCGACGTATTCCTGGCCGTCGACTTCGAACACCGAAGGCTGCGCGATGATCCCGCTCGCGAGCTTCGGGCTCTGCCAGAGGATCTTGCCGTTCGTTTCGTCGAAGGCGTAGAGATGGCCGTCGAGCGAGCCGCTGAACGCGAGACCGCCCGCAGTGGTCGCGACGCCGCCGTTCCACGGCAGCTTGGTCCAGTGGCTCCAGACCTTCTTGCCCGTGTTCACGTCGATGGCCTGCAGTTCGCCATAGCCCTTGCTGCCCGGTTCCGGCTTGATCTCGAAACCTTCGCCGAGATACGGCAGGCCTTCCATGAAGTTCACCGACTTGCCCGACAGCGACATGCACGCATGCAGCGAAGGCACGAACGCGAGATGCTTTTGCGGATCGTAGGACACCGACCACCAGTTCTTGCCGCCGAGGAAGCTCGGACACGTGTCGATCGTCGTGCCGACCTTCGGGTATTTCGAGTCGTCCTGGATCGGCTTGCCGTCGGCCGTGTAGCCCTTCACCGAAGTCGCCGTGACGAACGGCTTCGCGTAGATCAGCTTGCCGGTCGTGCGGTCGATCGCGTGGAAGTAGCCGTTGCGGTCCGCGTGGATAATGGCGTCGTAGTCCTTCTGCTCGTAGGTGATCTTCGCGAGCACCGGCGTGTTCACGCCGTCGTAGTCCCACGTGTCGTGGCGCGTGTACTGGTAATGCCACTTGAGGTCGCCGTTTTGCGGATCGAGCGCGAGCAGCGAGTCGGAATAGAGGTTGTCGCCGGGACGCAGGTCGGCGAGCCACGGTCCCGGATTGCCGACGCCCCAGTAGAGCGTCTTCGATGCCGCGTCGTAGGTGCCCGTCAGCCACGCGGGCGCGCCGCCGTGCTCCTGCATGCCCTTCGGCCAGGTATCGCCGTGCTGCTCGTTGGCGGCGGGCACCGTGAAGCGTTTCCAGAGGACGTTGCCGTCGTCGGGGCTCAGCGCCGCGATGAAACCGCGCGCGCCGTACTCGCCGCCCGCGCTGCCGACGATCAGCTTGCCGTCGAGCGCGAGCGGCGCCAGCGAGAACGCATAGCCGATGCCCGGCTCGAACATTTGCTTCTTCCAGACGAGCGCGCCGGTCTGGGCGTCGAGCGCGGCGACGTCGCCGGAAAGCATCGCGACATAGACGTTCTTGCCATACAGCGCGACGCCCCGGTTGATCACGTCGCAGCAGGCGGTCTTGAACGATTCCGCGCCGAGCTTCGGTTCATACTTCCAGAGCGGCTTGCCGGTTGCGGCATCGAAGGCGTAGACGTTGTCCTTCGGCGTGGTGACGAAGAGATAGCGGCCGTTCACGAGCGGCGTCGCTTCGAAGCCTTGCTGAAGTTCGGCCGGAAACTTGTAGCTCCACACCTGCTTCAGCTTCTTCACGTTCGACGCGTCGATCTGCTTCAACGGCGAGTGCGACTGGCCTCCGTAGTTGCGGTAGTACGTGAGCCAGCCCGGGTCCTCCTGCGCGTTCGTGAGCCGCTCGTAGGTCACGGGCGGATACGCGTCGGCGGCGTATGCGTACACGGCGGCGAGTGCCGTCGTCGTGATCGCGGCGAGTGCCGTGAGCCTCGGTATCGAAGTCGTTCTCATCCCTGTCTCCTTGATATTCGTTGTGGCGCAGCGCGGTATCGTGGGGCGCCGCGTCAAGGCTCAAGGCAAGTCGTATGCCATTGGCGGAGAGGCCCGCCACGCGGTCGTGAGCGCGAGAAGCCGACGTGCGCGGGTGTTGCAAAGCGGGACAGCGCGCAACGCCCAAGTGTTGCGTGCAGAAGCAGTGGAGTGCGGGTTTTATCGCGTCTGACGGCGAGACATGCGAAGGTACAATCGATCATCGCCTGCCATGACACGACGGCTCTCCAGATGACACGCATTCTTCGCCGCCGCATGCTTGTCGCGTCCGCGCTCGCGGCGGCCGGGCTGGGCCGGGTCGCGCGTGTCGATGCGGTCGCGGACCGCAAGTTCGGCATTGCGCTCGTGATGAAGTCGGTCGACGATCCCTTCGTCGTCGCGATGATCGACGGTGCGACGAACTACCAGCGACACTACGCGTCGCAACTCGACCTGACGACGAGCGGCACCGCAACCGAAACCGATACGGCCGGGCAGATCAGGCTCGTCGAAGAGATGATCGTCGCGAAGGCCGCGGCGATCGTCATCGCGCCGGTCGATTCGAAGGCACTCGTGCCGGTGGCCGCGAAGGCGATTTCGGCGGGCATCGTCGTGATCGCAATCGACAATCCGTTCGACGATGCGGCCGAAGACGCCGCGCAGGTGTCGATTCCGTTCGTCGGACCGGACAGCCGCAAGGGCGCGCGGCTCGTCGGGCACTATCTCGCGCAGCGGCTCACGCCGCGCGACGAAGTGGGCGTCATCGAAGGCGTGGCGGCGGACCGCAATGCCGAGGAGCGCACGACGGGCTTCCGAGAAGCGATGGATGCCGCCGGCGTGAAGATCGTCGCGGTTCAGTCGGGCGACTGGAGCGTGTCGAGCGGCCGCGAGATCGCATCGTCGATGCTGAACGCGCATCCGGGCATGCGTGCGCTGCTGTGCGCCAACGACAACATCGCGATCGGTGCGGCGGGCGTCGTGCGCGCGCTGGGACGCAGCGGGCGCGTGTACGTGACCGGCTACAACAACATCGGGCAGATTCGCCCGATGCTCGCGGACGGCCGCGTGCTCGCGACCGTCGAGCAGTTCGCGGCGCGGCAGGCCGTGTTCGGCATCGACGTGGCGTTGAAGGCGCTCGTCGAAGGAAGGAAGCAGCACGATCTTTCACCGTACATCGAGACGCCGGTGGAACTCGTGACGAACGAAAGCACGCACTCGTCGCGGCTGGGCTGACCGCGTACTTCAGACAAACGCGGCTTAACGCACGAGGAAACCGTAAGTCAGCGGATCGCGCTCGTCGATGATCCAGTTCGCAAATCCGCAGATATACGCGTTCCCTTCCACTTCGGGAATCACGGCGTCGAACTCGCCGAGTTTCGTCTCGCGCAGGACGCGTCCCTTGAACACCGTGCCGATCACCGATTCGTTGACGAGCGTCTCGTCACGGCCGAGTTGTCCGCGCAAATAAAGCTGGGCGACGCGGCCCGCGGTGCCCGAGCCTGTCGGCGAGCGGTCGACTTCGCGGTCGGCGAACACGCAGCAGTTCGCTTGCGTAGACCCCGCATGCCGCGGACTATTCGCGATGATCGTCCCGTAGATGTGGTTCAGTTCGGGGATCTCCGGATGCACGACCTTGAACGCCGCGTTCGCCGCGGCCTTCACCTCCGCGCCGAACGCGATGAGTCGAACGACTGCTGATTCGCGCACCGGCAGATCGAACGGCGCGCCGTCCACGTAGAAATAGAACGCGCCGCCGAACGCGATGTCGCCGGTCACTTTGCCGAAAGTCGGGGTATCGACCGTCACGTCGCGCTGCCAGATGAACGAAGGCACGTTGACGAAGCGCACGTTGCCCGCGTGTTCGCCGTCCCACTGGACGAACGCTTCGATGAAGCCGCACGGCGCGTCGATTCCCACGCGCGTTTCCGGCGACGTGCGTTCGATCCAGCCCAGTTCGACGGCGGCGGTCGCGAGTCCGATCACGCCGTGGCCGCAATGGTCGCTGTAGCCTTCGTTGTGCACGAAGATCACGCCGAAGTCCGCGCCTTCGCTCACGGGTTCGGTCAGGTAGCCGCCATACATGTCGGCGTGTCCGCGCGGCTCGAACATCAGCGCGCGACGAATGTGGTCGGCGTGTTCCTTGAGCCATGCGCGACGCGCGACGATGCTCTTGCCCTGCATCCGCGGCAGTCCGCTCGTGACGATGCGAAACGCCTCGCCGCCCGTATGCACTTCGACTGTGCTGATCGCCTTCGTGATCTTCATGCGTTCTCCATCATTGCGCGTAAGGCGCGGGCAGGCCGTTTTTGATCGTGTACACGGTCGTCGGCGCGCCGATCAGATCGCCCTTCGCATCGAATGAATACGTGCCCGCGATGCCCTTGTAATCCGACTTCGCCAATTGCGCGATCAGCTTCGCCTTGTCGGTCGTCGTGCCCGCCTTGACCATGGCATCGGCGAGCAGCATCACGCCGTCGTAATAGCTGACTGCGTACACCTGCGTGTCGGTGTGATACGTGTCCTTGTAGCGCTTCAGGAAGTCGCTGCCCGCCGGGGTCTTGTCGAGCGACGTGCCGCCCTGCGCGCAGTACACGATCGACGCGTCCGCACCCGCCACCTTGCCCATGTCCGCCGAGCAGATGCCATCGCCGCCGAGCAGCTTCGCGCGAATCCCGCGCTGACGCATCTGCTTCGCCATCGGCGCGCCCTGGGACGCATAGCCGCCGAAGAAGATCACGTCCGGATTCTTCGACTTTATCGTGGTCAGGATGCCGAGGAAGTCCGTGGCGCTGGAACTGGTGTACTGGTTATCGACGATCTGCAGGCCCTGCGCCTTCGCGACCCGCGCGAATTCTTCCGCGACGCCTTGTCCATAAGCCGTGCGGTCGTCGATGATGGCGGCGGTCTTCGCCTTGAGCGTCTTCACGGCGAATTCGGCCATCGTGCCGCCGAGCTGTTCGTCGCTTGCGCCGATGCGGAAGATGTTCTTGAATCCCTGTTTCGTGAGCGCGGGGTTGGAGGCGACCGGCAGCATCGGAATGCCCGCCGTGTTGTAGACCCGCGACGCGGGGATCGCCACGCCCGAGTTGTACGGCCCGACCACGGCGACGATGCCGCTGTCCGCGAGCTTCTGCGCGATCTGCACGCCGATCTTCGGGTCGGCCTGGTCGTCTTCGGAGTCGAGCTTGAACGTGATCTTCTTGCCCGCGACGGTCACGCCGCGCTTGTTGAGATCGTCGATCGCCATGCGCGCGCCATTCTCGTTGTCCTTGCCGTTGACCGCCTGCGGGCCGGTGAGCGGCGCGGAATGGCCGATCGTCACGACTTCCTGCGCCTGGATTTGCACGCACGCGGACGCCGCCGCGACGGCCAATAAACCCTGAAGTGCCTTGTTCATCGACGTCTCCTGTTTTTTTGGACCAGCGGATAACCGGCAAAGCGCACGCACACGGCGCGGAACCCGGCATGCCCGACAGCGAATATACGACGAACGCGCCCGCGCGCCATGAGCATTAGCCCGATACAGCCGCACGAGGCGGCCGCGCGAGCGATAACCGCAGGATATCGACGCATTCCGTAAATTCAGTGGACGGATATCGCTGAATTGCCGAGACTTGGCCTCCACGCGGTCCTTCGCAGCACGCTCGCTGCATGCCGAGGACACGCGAGGACATCGAAGAAGCGCAGCCAAGCGCAACCGGAGGAGACATGTTCCATCGACCAAGAGTCACCCGCTCGATACTCGCGATCATGTGCGCGATGTCGTTCATCATGTATCTGGATCGCGTGAACCTGTCGGCGGCGGCCGGCATCATCCGCGACGACCTGCATCTGACCAATACCGACGTCGGCCTCGTGTTCGCCGCGTTCGCATACACCTATGCGATCTGCCAGGTGATCGGCGGCTGGGTCAGCGACCGCTTCGGCGCGAAGACCACACTGACCATTTGCGCTTCGATCTGGATCGTCGCGACGGTTGCGACGGGCTTCGCCGGCGGCGTCGCGTCGCTCTTCTGCGCGCGGATGCTGCTCGGCGTCGGCGAGGGCGCGGCGTTGCCGGCTCAGGCGCGCGCGCTGACGAACTGGTATCCCGCGAGCAAGCGCGGCTTCGTGCAGGGCCTCACGCACTCGTTCTCGCGCCTCGGCAATGCGGTGACGCCGCCGCTCATCGCGCTGATCGTCGCGTTCGCTTCGTGGCGCGCGTCGTTCATTCTCGTCGGCGTGCTGACGGCGATCTGGGTCGTCGTCTATGCCTGGTATTTCGCCGACAACCCGCGCAAGCATCGTCACATGACGGCCGAGGAAGAAGCCGAACTGCCGCCGGCGGGCAAGGTCGTGATCGAGAAGACGCGCGAGCCGACGCCTTGGGGACGACTCATCAAGCGCATTGGGCCGACGATGATCGTGTACTTCTGCTATGGCTGGACCGGCTGGCTCTTCTTCACCTGGCTGCCGACGTTCTTCATGCACGGACGCGGCCTCGATCTGAAGAGTTCGGCGCTCTTTTCGGCGGGCGTGTTCCTCTCGGGCGTGGTCGGCAACACGGCGGGCGGCGTGCTGAGCGACCGCATCCTGAAGCGCACCGGCAACGTCGTCGCGGCGCGGCGCAACATGATCATCGTCGCGTTCCTCGGCGCGCTCGTCTTCCTCGCGCCGGTCATGTTCGTGAAGTCGCTGCCGATCATGGCCGCGTCGATGAGCCTCTCGTTCTTCTTCCTCGAGATGACCATCGGGCCGATCTGGGCCGTGCCGATGGACATCACGCCGAAGCACGTCGGCATCGCGAGCGGACTCGTCAACGCGGGATCGGCGGTGGCGGGCATCTTCTCGCCGATCGTGTTCGGCTTCGTCGTCGATCACACCGGAAGCTGGACGCTGCCGTTCGCCGGATCGCTCGGGCTGCTCGCCGTCGGCATCGTGATGACGTTCTTCATGCGGCCCGACATCGCGCTGGAGCCGGGCATCGGCTCGACGGACGTCACGCGCGAGCGCGATCTCGAACTGGCCGAAAGGCTCGGCCACTGAGGCCATTACGCGGCGCGTATGGCGTCGATCACGAGCTGCGTCGCCGGGCTGATGCGGCGGTTCTTCCGCAGGATCAGCCCGTATGGCGCGAGGCGTCCGCGCAGCGGCGTGGGCAGCATCGCGATCGTATCGAGCGCCGCGTAGTATTGCGCGACCGAACTCGGCAGCACGGCGAGCATGTCGGAATCGCGCAGAAGAGAAAGCGTCGTGAGGATCGACGACGTCTCCACCGTGCTCACCGGCGGCGCGACGCGCGACTCGCGAAACGTCTGGTCGATCACCTGCCGCATCGGGCTCGGATGCGGCTGCACGATCCACGGATAGGCCGCCAGTTCCGCGAGCTTCGGTTTCGCGGGCGCATGCGCGACAGGATGCTCCGGCCGCGCGACGATCGAAAGGGCTTCTTCCGACAGCGTCTCGAAGCTCAGATCGAGCGCGGGAAAGCCATACGGAATCCGCCCCACGACGATATCCAGCTGATCCTGCTGCAAAGCCTGCACGAGCACGTCGCTCGTGTCGATCTGCACCGTGATCTGCAGGCGCGGATGCGCTTCCTTCAACGTGACGATCACGCGCGTGAGCAGGTCCGGCGCGGGCGCCATCACCGCGCCGATGCGTACCTTGCCGATGTCGCCCGCTTCGATGGCGGCAAGCTCCTCGCGCAACTCTTCGAGATCCTCGAACACCACGCGCGCGTAGCGCATCACCGCCTCGCCGTAGATGGTCGCCTCCATGCCGCGCGCATGGCGCACGAAGAGCGACACGCCCACCGTATCCTCCAGTTCCTTCAGCGCCTTGGTCGCGGCGGGCTGCGTCATCGCCAGATCGTCGGCGGCGCTTCTGAGCGATTCCGTTTCCGAGAGCGCGACCATCAACTGAAGATGGCGCAGGCGCAGGCGTTTCTTGATGGTCGAGGCGGGCGCGATCATGCGAGCGATAACTCCAGGAAATAGGCTGATTCGAAATATTCAATGGTCAGTTATCGCATAGTTTCGCACACTAGCGTCACTGAAAACGGCGCCGGACGAACGCCGGGCCACCGACAACATCACGGAGATATCCCGCTATGAAAATCAAGCACATCCGCACGCGCGTCTTCGAATGGAAAGGCAAGGTCGTGCCGCCGCAGGCGCACTTCTGCACGAACGCCGTGGACATCCTGTACGAACGCGGCGACGCGATGGGCTCGTTCCGCTTTCATGGCTGGCTCGTCGTCGAGGTGGAGTGCGACGACGGCACGATCGGTATCGGCAACTGCGCGCTTGCGCCGCGTATCGCCAAGCAGATCGTCGATGAATATCTCGCCCCGATTGCGATCGGCGAAGACCCGTTCGACAACGAATACCTCTGGCAGAAGATGTACCGCCGCACGCTCGCGTGGGGTCGCAAGGGAATCGGCATGGCGGCGATCTCGGCGGTCGACATCGCGCTGTGGGACATCATGGGCAAGGCCGCGAAGAAGCCGGTGTTCAAGCTGCTCGGCGGGCGCACGAAAGAAAAGATCTGGTGCTATGCATCGAAGCTCTACAACAACGACGACCGCGATGCGTTCCTGTCGGAAGCGCAGGGCTATCTCGACCAGGGCTTCACCGCGATGAAGATGCGCTTCGGCTACGGCCCGAAGGACGGTCCGAAGGGCATGGCAAAGAACCTCGAACAGGTGCGCCTCCTGCGCGAGCTGGCAGGCGACGACATCGACATCATGCTCGAGTGCTACATGGGCTGGACGCTCGAATACGCGCGCCGCATGCTGCCGCGACTTGCCGAGTTCAATCCACGCTGGATCGAGGAGCCGGTGATCGGAGACGACGTCGAGGGTTATCAGGAACTGAAGAAGATGAACATCATCCCGGTGTCGGGCGGCGAGCACGAATACACGAGCTATGGCTTCAAGGACCTGCTCGAACGCCGCGCGGTGGACGTGATCCAGTACGACACCAACCGTGTCGGCGGCATCACGGCGGCGCGCAAGATCAACGCGATGGCCGAGGCATGGTCGGTGCCCGTGATCCCGCACGCGGGCCAGATGCACAACTATCACCTGACGATGTCGACCACCGCGAGCCCGATGTCGGAGTTCTTCCCGGTGTTCGACGTCGAAGTGGGCAACGAGTTGTTCTACTACATCTTCGAAGGCGAGCCGCAGCCTGAGAACGGCTTCCTGCAGCTTTCGGACGAGACGCCCGGACTCGGTATTTCGCTTTCCAATAAGCATCTCGCGGATTTCGACATCATCGAGTGAAGGGGTGTCGAACGCCGCTTGGTTTTGATGCGCTTCCATAGAACTTGGTTTCGCGTCGGTCTATTGGCTCTGCCCCTGTCCGGGGCGGGACTTACTTTCTTTGCAGCAGCAAAGAAAGTAAGCAAAGAAAGCAGCTTTTTCAGGCAGCAGTTTTTTAGCGGCAACGCAGTTTAAATACTGAGTGGACATACCGCCTAAGTGTCGTCCTCAAACATCGACGGGACTTGGTGCGATTGATCACCGTTTCATCGCACAGTGAACGGATTGGCACAGCAGTCATCCATCCGTTTTCGCTTCGCTAACGAGGGGTACATCGATCGCGCGGTTGCGGTTCGTACTGGTTGCGAAGCAAGTTTCACCAAAGCGCATTGAACGACTACCCCCAAGCGCCAGCGAATAAAATCAGGAGACAGGAAATGCAGACACAAGCCGAAGCCCGCGCGGCCCCCCACGGCGCGATCCGCGCAGACCGGTCCACCAGCGTGCGCTGGCGCATCTTCGGCGTGGTGTTTCTCATCACGCTCGTGAACCTCGTCGACCGCATCTCGCTGTCGATCGCCATGCCCACCATCGCCAAGGAGTTCGCGCTCTCGCCGACGATGCAGGGCCTTATCCTGTCGAGCTTCTTCTGGTCCTACGCGCTCTTGCAGATTCCGGGCGGCTGGCTCATCGACCGGTACGGTCCGCGTCGCGTGATCGCCGGTGCGACGATCCTGTGGGGCGTGTTCCAGACGCTCCTCGGCGCGGCAACCGGCGGTCTCTCGATGCTGCTCATGCGCGTGGGCCTCGGCGGCGCGGAAGCCCCGCTCTTTCCCGCGGGCAGCAAGCTCAACGCGCTCTGGCTCTCGCGTCACGAACGCGCGCGCGGCGCCGTGCTGATGGACGCCGGCTCGCCGCTCGGCGCCGCCATCGGGGGACTCGCGATCTCCAACCTGATCCTCGTGTTCGGCTCGTGGCGCATGGCGTTCATCGCGGCGGGTCTCGTCACGATTGCGTGCGGCTGGCTCGCGTGGCGCTACCTGCGCGACGATCCGGCGAAACACCCGGGCGTGAACGCCGCCGAGCTGGACCATATCCGCGATGGGGCGCCGCCGCTTGCGAACGCCGCATCCGCCGCCGACAATGAGCCGGCATTCCCGAAGCGCTCGGCTGTCGCGATGTGCATCGGCCGCATGAGCTGGGCGATGATCTTCTTCGGCCTGCTCACGTGGGGACCGAGCTATCTGACCCAGGCGCGCGGTTTGAGCCTCCAGCAGATCGGCACGTCGACGTTCTTCATCTTCCTGTCGGGCGCGCTGGGTTCGCTCGCGGGCGGCTTCCTCTGCGACGCGCTTTGCGCGAGCGGAATGTCGCGCGGCAAGGTGGTGAAGGGCATGGTCACGGTCTCGGGGCTCACGACGCTCGCGGTCTTCTGGTTGCTGCCGTCGATCACCTCGGCGGTCGTGGCGGTCGCGGTGCTCTGCGCGGCAGCGTTCTTCCTGATGTGGGGCAGCCTCTACTGGAGCTTGCCGTCGCTGCTCGCGAGTCCGCGCCGCGTCGGGCTGCTCGGTGCGCTGATGAACTGCTTCGGCAGCATCGGCGGAATTTCGATTCCGCTCATCACCGGCTTCATCCTGCAGCGCACGGGATCGTTCGACGCCGTGCTGCAGTTCTACAGCGCCTGCGCGCTGGTCTACATTTTCGGCTCGATCGCCATCGATCTGCGCCGCACACACTGAAAGCACGAATACAAGGTGAACACGATGAAACCTCGCATTGCTGTCCTGCTCGGCGATCCGGCCGGAATCGGCCCCGAACTGATCGCGCGTCTCGTCGCGAAGCCTGCGAATCGCGCGCGCGCCGATCTGCTCGTCATCGGCGACCGGCGCGAGCTGGAAAAGGGCATGGAGATCGCTGGACAACGCTTCGACTACACCCTCGTCGACGATGCGAAGTCGGCCGCCACGAATACCGATGTGCCGTCGTTCATCGACTTCCGCCTGCCGGACGACGCGCCTTACGAGCGCGGCGTATCGACGGAACGCGGCGGCCGCTACAGCCTCGAAGCGTTCAAGCAAGGGCTGGCGCTTACGCAGGCGAACGAGACGCAGGCGATGCTCTTCGCGCCCGTCAACAAGACGTCTCTGCACATGGCGGGCATGGAAACCGGCGACGAGATGGAATGGTTCGCGCGCCAGCTTCGCTACGACGGCGCCTTCTGCGAGTTCAACGTGCTCGACGAACTGTGGACCTCGCGCGTGACCTCGCATATCGCGCTGAAGGACGTCAGTGCAAGACTGACGCCCGAGCGCATCATCGGCGCGGTGCGGCTGATTCATGACGGCCTGAAGCGCGCGGGCAACGCAAAGCCGCGCATCGCCGTGTGCGGTTTCAATCCGCATAACGGCGACAACGGCGCGTTCGGCCGCGAGGAAATCGACGTGATCGCGCCGGCGGTGGAAGAGGCGAAGAAGCTCGGTTACGACGCGCAAGGCCCATTTCCCGCCGATACCATTTTCGTGCGCGCCCGCGATCAGAAGGCGTTCGACGGCGTTGTCACGATGTACCACGATCAAGGTCAGATCGCGATGAAGCTGATGGGCTTCTGGCGCGGCGTGACCGTGCACGGCGGACTGCCCGTGCCGATCGCGACACCCGCGCACGGCACCGCGTTCGACATCCACGGCGCGGGCCGCGCGGACGTCGGCGCGACGCAGAAGGCCTTCGACATCGCGACGCAGATGGCGCTCGACCGGATACGCTGATGCACACGCACGAACCCGACATCGGCGCGCTCCGCGAACGCTTCCTCGCGACGGGCGACGACGCGCACTTGCCCATCGTCGATGCGCATCATCACTTCTGGGACTTGCAGCGCAACTACCATCCGTGGCTGTGCGACCGTCCGCGCATTCCATTTCGCTACGGCGACTACGAGCCGATCTGCCGCGACTTCCTGCCCGTCGACTACTTCGCGCAAACCGAAGGTCATCGCGTCGTGAAGACGGTGATGATGGAAGGCGAGTGGGACCCGCGCGATCCGCTCGGCGAAGCGCGCTGGGCGTCGGCCCTGAACGCACGTTGCGGCTTGCCGAACGCGATCGTCGGACAGGTGTGGCTCGATCGCTTCGACATCGAACCTGTGTTGGGCGAGTTCGCGTCGATGCCGCTCGTGCGCACGGTGCGCCACAAGCCGAAGGCGGTCCCGCTCGGTGAGCACACGCCGACGTTCGCCGCCGCTGGTTCGATGCGCTGTGAACGCTGGCGTCGTGGCTATGCGTTGCTGGCGAAAAGCGGCCTGATGTTCGAGTTGCAGGCGCCCTGGTGGCATTTCGGCGAAGCGGCGGAACTGGCGCGCGATTTCCCCGATGTCCCGATCATCGTGAACCACACGGGATTGCCCGCCGATCGCAGCGAAGCAGGGCTGCGCGGCTGGCGCGCGGCGCTCGAAACGCTCGCGGCGTGCCCGAACGTGTGGCTGAAAGTGTCGGGGCTGGGCGAGCCGGACGTGCGATGGAGCGTCGAGCGCAACGGGCTGGTCGTGCGCGATGCGTTGCGCATCTTCGGCTGGCAGCGCGCGATGTTCGCGAGCAACTTTCCGGTGGATAGCGTGGTGGTGTCGCTCGGCGATCTGTGGAGCGGCTTCAAGTCGATGGTCGCGGATCTCGCGCCGAAAGAGCGACTCGCGCTCTTTCACGACAACGCCGTGGCGCTGTACCGGATTTGATGCGTCGCGTTCGGTGGCCCGCTAGTCCCAGTAGTTGCGAAACGCGGCGGCCACGATCACCGGCACGGTCATCACGAGCGGGATCGCGAAATAGGGCACTTCCATGTCGACGATCCACTTATAGATCAGCCAGCCGATTCCGGCACCCAGCGTCACGAGGCCGATCAGCGCGGTCAGCACGTTGATCGTGACGGTGGACGGGCGGCGTCGCGTCCGTTCGTCGGTGGAGGGCGGTTTCATCGGGAGTCGCGGCTTGACGGCGAGCGCCGTCCGGTGAGTGGTCGATCAGCAAATTCTACTCTGCGGTGCGCTTTGTCAGCAGAAAGCCCGTGTCGATTCGCGGGCGTATCGTTCGTCGTGGTGATGGGGGCGCTTCTGCCGCCCTTCACGCTCCAGGAGATGAACGATGTCTTCCACAGACGGATCCCCGCAAGTTCTCAGGCCCGCCGAGGAACTCGGCCAGTCCAGGCGCCGGTTTCCCGGCGAAAGCCCGCAATACCGCGCCGCGCGCAACGCGCTGCTCGTGCAGGAAATCGAATTGCGCCGCCATATCGAGCGCGTGGCCGCGCAGCGCCGCGCATTGCCGCCCGGCGGCGCGGTGCCGCAGGATTATCGGTTCGAAGGCGTCGACGGGCCGGTGACGCTTTCGCAGATGTTTGGCGCGCACGACACGCTCGTCACCTACAACTGGATGTTCGGGCCGCAGCGCCAGCGCTCGTGCCCGATGTGCACGTCCTTTCTGAGCGCGCTCGACGGCGAGATGCCCGACATCCTGCAGCGCGTCGCGTTCGCGGTGATCGCGCGTTCGCCGGTGCAACGGCTCGTTGGGTTCGCGAAGGAGCGCGGCTGGCGGCACTTGCGGATCTATTCGTCGGACGGCAACAGCTTCAATCGCGATTGCGCCGACGAGGATCCCGAAGAAGGCGACAACGCCGGCTTCAACGTCTTCGTGAAGTCGAACGGGACGGTGCGCCATTTCTGGGGCGACGAGATGGGGCCCGAATCCGCCGATCCGGGCCAGGACCCGCGCGGCGCGCCCGACGCGATGCCGCTCTGGACCGTGCTCGACATGACGCCGGCCGGCCGCGGCACGGACTGGTATCCGAAGCTGGACTACGGCGCGCGCTAGCCGCGACGCTCGTCAGTCTTCGACCGGCGCCAGCGGTTCGAGCGCCGGGCTCTTCGCGTGACTCAGCGCGACATGCGGCACGAACGACGCGAACAGCACGATGAACACGCCGATCGCGAGCATCGCCCAGAAGGTCAGATGCAGCGACGCATGCAGCACGAGCCGCACGACCGGCTCGCTGACTTCCGCGAGGTGCCGCGCGTCGAGCAGCTGGCGCAGCTGTTCGGACGTGATCGCACGGCTGAGCGTCGAGTGGCTGAGGCCGTAGTTGAGCGCGGCGCCGAACGCGGTGGCGCCGAGCGTGCTGCCGAGATTGCGTGAGAAGAGATTGGATGCGGTCGCGCTGCCGCGCTGGTCGACGGTGACGATTTCCTGAATCAGCACGAGCGAACTCACGCTGAACAGGCCCATCCCGAAGCCCGCGACGAGCGAGCCGACGCCCGCAAGAACCGGCGACGACTGCGGCGTGAGCAGCACGAAGAACAGCACGCCCGCCGGCACGAAGACACTGCCGGCGACGAGAATCGGCCGCAGCCCGAAGCGATGAAACGAGCGCGCGGCAAGCGTCGCGCCCGACGGCCAGCCGACCATCATCATCGTGAGCGCGAGGCCGGCGATCACCGGGGCGCGGCCGAGCACGCCCTGCACGTACATCGGCAGGAACGTGGTGGCGCCCATCAGGATCATGCCGGAGAGCACCGTCGCCGCATTCGATGCCGCGATCGGCCGCCGGCTCCAGAGCGCGAACGAGATCATCGGCTCGGCGGCGCGGCGCTCCTGCAACACGAAGAGCACGCCGAACACCACGCACGCGATGGCGGTGAGCGTCGCGGCGCGGTCTTCCGACGTTCCCGCGTAGGTCAGCGACATCATGAACGCGCCGATCGCGGCGGTGAACAGCACGGCGCCGAGCACGTCGATGGAAGGACGCGCGCTGCGCGGTGCCTCGCGCAGATACGCGATGAAGCCCGCCGCCGAAGCGAGGCCGATCGGCACGTTCAGCCAGAAGATCCACGCCCACGACCAGTCGCGGATGATGAGGCCGCCCACCATCGGCCCGAGCACGGCGGAGATCGCCCAGACGCTCGCGAGATAGCCCTGCACCTTGCCGCGCTCGCGGGCCGGATACAGGTCGGCGACGACCGTCAGCGTGACCGGCTGGATCGCGCCCGCGCCGATGCCCTGGATCAGCCGGAAGACGATCATCGCGGGCATCGACCACGCAAAGCCGGCGAGCACCGAGCCGATCAGGAAGATGGCGATGCCGGCGAGGATCACCGGCTTGCGGCCGTACAGGTCGGCGAGCTTGCCGAAGATTACGGTCATCGCGGTCTGCGCGAGCAGGAACGACGAGAAGACCCAGCTGTACAGATGCAGATCGCCGATCTGCGAGACGATTTGCGGCATCGCGGTGGAGACGATCGTCGCCTCGATGGCGACCATCGCCATCGACGCCATCACGGCGGCGATCACGAACGCGCGTTTTGAAGCAGGATTCGATGCAGGGGCGGGGCTGGTCATTGTTTTCGTGCGCCGCGACGGCGCCGGCTGGCAGTGACCTTACGCGATCCCAAACGCGCGGGCGCGGGATCGAGGGTTCGGCCGGGAGAAATCAGGGCTGGAATGTTACACCGGGGCGATAAAGTCGGCTTGCTCGTCCATTGCCGACGCGGCGGGAATGGTGCGGCCGCGAGCGCGGCCGCACCCGGCGCGCGGCGGGGACGAGCTTCACCGCCCGTTCGACCCGCGCCGCCGTCATGCTTTCAGAAACCTACTTCGACGACTGTCCGATCTCGTGGTTCGCCAGGACCTCGAGCGCGCGCACCATCGCCGAATGGTCCCACGCGGCGCCGCCGTGCGCCGTGCACGCGTTGAAGAGCGCCTGACAGGTCGCGGTGTTCGGCAGCGAGACGCCGAGCGCCTGCGCCGTCGAAAGCGCGAGGTTCAGATCCTTCTGATGCAGTTCGATGCGAAAGCCCGGGTTGAAGGTGCGCTTCGTCATGCGTTCGCCGTGCACTTCGAGAATGCGCGACGACGCGAAACCGCCCATCAGCGCCGTGCGCACCTTTTCGGCGTCGACGCCCGCCTTCGACGCGAGCAACAGCGCCTCGCCGACCGCCTCGATGGTCGCCGCGACGATCACCTGATTCGCCACCTTGCACACCTGACCCGCGCCGACTTCGCCGATCAGCGAGATGTTCTTGCCCATCATGTCGAAGAGCGGCTTGACGGTGTCGAAGGTCGCCTGCGAGCCGCCGACCATGATCGTGAGCGAACCCGCCTTCGCGCCGACTTCGCCGCCGGAGACGGGCGCATCGAGATATTCGGCGCCGCGCTCGCGCACGCGCGCGGCGAAGTCGCGGGTCGCCATCGGCGAGATGGAACTCATGTCGACGACGATCTGCCCCGCCTTCAGCTTCTCCGCGACGCCGTTCTCGCCGAAGAGCACGCGCTCGACGTCCGGCGTGTCCGGCACCATGATGAAGATCACATCCGCCTGGCTCGCGACTTCCGCGGGGCTGGCCGCGGCTTTCACGCCCGCTTGCGTCAGTTCGTCGGGCACGCCGCTGCGCGTGAACGCCGCGAGTTCGACGCCGTTCTTGCGAAGGTTGGCCGCCATGGGCTTGCCCATGATCCCGAGTCCGATGAATCCTGCCTTTTGCATGTGGTTCTCCTGATGAGGGGGTGGGGCGCCGTCGAAGCACGCGTCATGGGCGACGCATTGCGATCAGGCCTTCGCTTCGGACGACTCGTTCGCTCGACGCAGCCGCTCCCGGCTGTTCGACAGATGCATGCGCATCGCCGCGCGGGCGCCGTCGGCGTCGTGGCGCGAGATCGCATCGAGGATGCTTTCGTGTTCCTGATTGACGAGCGCGACATACGCCTTCGGGTCCGAATGCGCGATGCCCGCCGAGTCGATGCGGTTGCGCGGAATCAGCGCGCTGCCCATCTGCGTCAGGATATCGACGAAATAGCGGTTGCCGGTCGCCTGCGCGACCGAAATGTGGAATTGCAGATCCGCCGAAACGCTGTCGCCGCCCATGCGGCTCGTCGTTTCGATCGCGGCGAGGGCGGCGCGCATGCGCGCGAGGTCGTCGGCTTGCGCGCGTTGCGCGGCGAGCCCGGCGCTCTCGGTTTCGAGGCTGATGCGCAGTTCGAGCACCGAAAGCACGTCGCGCAGCGTAGTGGCCGGCACCATGTCGATGCCGAGCTTCTCGCGGCGCGGCTCCAGCACGAAGCTGCCGATGCCGTGACGCGTTTCGATCACCTCGCTTGCCTGCAGCCGCGAGATGCCTTCGCGCACGACGGTGCGGCTCACGCCGAGCCCGACCATCAGTTCGGATTCGGTCGGCAGCTTGTCGCCGGGCTTGAGCGCTTCCGACGCGATCTGCTCCTTCACGAAAGCCACGACGGACTCCGCCAGGTTGCGGGCGCGGCGCGGTGCGGCAATGCTTGTGAATTGGGCGGCCATCAAAGCGCTCCTGAATCGGTCAATGCGTCGGTGAATGCAGCGAGAAGGGTCGATTCATTATAGCGTCGTCTGACGACTCATCGACGGCCGTTTCGCGCCGCCGCACGGCCGTTTCCACGGTGCGCGCGGCCTTCGGGGCGGCCGGGTCGTATGTCGTCGGACCCCGTCTGCCGCTCACTGCGCCACCGGCTGCCGAAGCTCGACGCGCTTGATGTCCTTCACGATCACGAGATAGCTGAACACGGTCAGGAGCGCGTTGACGCCGACGAACACCAGCGCGCCGTTGAACGAGCCGCCGCTTTGCGCGACCAGGTAGCCGATCACGATCGGCGTCACGATGCCGGCGATGTTGCCGAACATGTTGAAGATCGAGCCCGACAGGCCGATGGCTTCGCGCGGCGACGTATCCGCGACCACGGCCCAGCCGAGCGCGCCGATGCCCTTGCCGAAGAACGCGAGCGACATCAGCGCGACGACGACCCAGTCGGTGGACACATAATTGCAGCCGATGATGCACGACGAGAGCAGCATGCCGCCGACGATCGGCACCTTGCGCGCGATGGTGAGCGAATGGCCGCGCCGGATCAGCGAATCGGACAGCACGCCGCCGAGCACGCCGCCCGTGAAGCCGCAGATCGCCGGCAGCGAAGCGATGAGGCCCGCTTGCAGGATCGTCATGCCGCGCGCCTGCACGAGGTAGATCGGAAACCAGGTGAGGAAGAAGTAGGTCAGCACGTTGATGCAGTACTGCGCGAGATAGACGCCGACCAGCATGCGGTTGGACAGCAGCTGGCGCACGAGCGACCAGCTCGTCGCGCGCGGTGCATCGCCCGCGGCCGCTTTTTTCGGGGCGTTGATGACGCCGCCGCCCTGCTCGATGTGATCGAGTTCGGCACGGTTCACGCGCGGGTGATCGGCGGGATTCTTCATGACCTTGAGCCAGGTCAGCGCGAGCAGCAGCCCGGCGATGCCCATCACGACGTACACGTAGTGCCAGCCGAATTTGTGCGTGATCCACGCCATCAGCGGCGTGAAGACGACGGCCGCGAAATACTGCGCCGAATTGAAGATCGCCGATGCGGTGCCGCGCTCGGCGGTCGGAAACCAGCTCGCGACGACTTTCGCGTTGGCCGGGAACGCGGGCGATTCGGCGGCGCCCATCGCGAAGCGCAGCACGAACAGCGCGACGACCGCGGCCGCCGCGCTGCCGGCGAGGCCGACCGCGCTTTGCAGCAGCGTGAAGAGCGACCAGAAGAAGATGCTCGCGGCATAGACGCGTCGCGCGCCGAAGCGATCGAGGAGCCACCCTGCCGGCAGCTGCGAGAGCACGTAGGCCCAGCTGAAGGCGGAGAAGATGTAGCCCATCTTGATCGCGTCGAAACCGAACTCGCCGCGCATCGCGGAGCCCGTCACCGAAAGCGTCGCACGGTCGGCGTAATTGAACGTCGTGATGATGAACACCATCAGCAGGATCGTGTACCGGACGCTCGTGCGTTTCGCGACGCCAGCGGCGCTCGCAATGTGGGTCGTTTGCATGACGGGCTTGTCTCCTTCCATCGATCTTGAAAATGCCGTGTGCGGGCGGTCGTTTGACCACCCGCGCAGCCTTTACTGGGCGCCGAGCTTCTTGATGAGCACGTCGAGTTGCGCCAGTTCTTCGTCGTTGAGATCCGTGAGCGGTGCGCGCACCGGACCTGCGTCGTGGCCGACGAGCTTCGCGCCCGCCTTCACGATCGACACCGCATAGCCCGCGCGGCGATTGCGGATCGCGAGGTACGGCAGGAAGAATTCGTCGATCAGCTTGCCGACCGTCGCGTGATCGTCGGCGGCGATCGCGCGGTAGAAGTCCATCGCCGTCTTCGGGATGAAGTTGAACACCGCCGACGAATACACCGGCACGCCGAGCGCCTTGTAGGCCGCCGCGTAGACTTCGGCGGTCGGCAGGCCGCCGAGGTACGAGAAGCGGTCGCCGAGACGCCGGCGGATCGTCACCATTGCCTCGATCTCGCCGACGCCGTCCTTGAAGCCGATCAGGTTCGGGCAGCGGTCCGCGAGGCGTTCCAGCATGTCCGCGTTGAGCTTCGAATTCGCGCGGTTATAGATGATGACGCCCATCTTCGGCACGGCCTTGCAGACCTGCTCCGCGTGATCGGCGATGCCTTCCTGCGACGCTTCGGTCAGGTAATGCGGCATCAGCAGCACGCCGTTCGCGCCGAGGCGCTCGGCTTCCTTCGCGTATTCGATCGCGACGCGCGTCGGGCCGCCCGCGCCCGCGAGGATCGGCACCTTGCCCTTGCAGGTTTCCGTCGCGGTGCGGATGACGTTCGAATAATCGCTCTTGGTCAGCGAGAAGAACTCGCCCGTGCCGCCCGCCGCGAACAGCGCGCTCGCGCCGTAGGGCGCGAGCCATTCGAGGCGCTCGGCGTAGGTGTCGGGGCGGAAGTCGCCTTTGGCGTCGAAATCGGTGACGGGAAACGACAGCAGGCCTTCAGAGATGATTTGCTTGAGTTCTTGCGGTGTGGTCATGGTTGAATATCCGAGAGCGGCGTGTGGAAGTCAGAAGCCATCTGATACGTCATCGTACAACATGAATTTCGCCGATTCAACAACGAATCTGCGATGTGGGCGTGCCTTTAGGGTAAATACTCACCCTGGCGGCGCGCCTCTGGGTTGTAGGATGACGTATGATATAGCCGTGAAACTGACCGACACGCGCTGTCGAACGAATACACGCAAGGACCAAAAGGACCGGTGACATGGAACAGTCTCCTCTTTACATACGCGTTCATCCGCAGGACAACGTCGCGATCGTCGTGAACGACGGCGGGCTGCCCGAGGGCGCGACCTTCGCCGATGGCCTGACGCTGCGCGAACGCGTGCCGCAGGGACACAAGGTGGCGCTCGCCGACCTCGCCGAGGGCGACGAGGTGATTCGCTACAACGTCGTGATCGGCTATGCGCTCAAGCACCTGCCGAAGGGCAGCTGGATCAACGAACACGTGATCCGCATGCCGAGCCCGCCGGGACTCGAAGGCCTGCCGATCGCCACCGTCAAGCCGCCCGCGATGCCGCCGCTCGAAGGCTTCACCTTCGAGGGTTATCGCAATGCGGACGGCTCGGTCGGCACGCGCAACATCCTCGCGATCACGACGACCGTGCAGTGCGTCGCCGATGTCGTGCAGCACGCGGTCACGCGCATCAAGGCCGAGCTGCTGCCGCGCTTTCCGAATGTCGATGACGTCGTGAGCCTCGGTCATACGTATGGCTGCGGCGTCGCGATCGACGCGCCCGACGCGATGGTGCCGATCCGCACCGTGCGCAACATCAGTCTGAATCCGAATTTCGGCGGCGAGGTGATGATGGTGAGCCTCGGCTGCGAGAAGCTGCAGCCCGAACGCCTGATGCCGCCGGGCACGATTCCGATCGTGACGACGGCCGTCGACGACGTGGCCGACATCGGCGATAACGGCGCGGACGATAACGGCGACGTCGTGGTGCTGCAGGACGAAGAGCACGTCGGCTTCCAGTCGATGATCGATTCGATCATGAAGATGGCCGAGCGGCATCTGGAGCGCCTGAACAACCGGCGGCGCGAGACGTGTCCCGCGTCGGAGCTGGTGGTCGGCGTGCAGTGCGGCGGCAGCGATGCATTTTCCGGACTGACGGCGAATCCGGCGGTCGGCTTCGCGACCGATCTGCTGGTGCGCTCGGGCGCGACGGTGATGTTCTCGGAAGTGACCGAAGTGCGCGATGGCGTCGATCAGCTGACAAGCCGCGCGGCGAATCCGGAGGTCGCGCAGGCGATCATCCGCGAGATGGCGTGGTACGACGATTACCTGAAGCGCGGCAGCGCGGACCGCAGCGCCAACACGACGCCGGGCAACAAGAAGGGCGGGTTGTCGAATATCGTCGAAAAGGCGATGGGGTCGATCATCAAGTCGGGCAATTCGCCGATTTCGGGCGTGCTCTCGCCGGGCGAGAAGGTGAAGCAAAAGGGGTTGATCTATGCGGCCACGCCCGCAAGCGACTTCATCTGCGGGACGCTGCAACTGGCGGCCGGCATCAACCTGCACGTGTTCACGACGGGGCGCGGCACGCCTTACAGCCTGGCCGAAGTGCCGGTGATCAAGGTGGCGACGCGTTCGGACCTCGCGCGCCGCTGGCACGATCTGATGGATGTGAACGCAGGGACGATCGCGACCGGCGAGGCGTCGATCGAAGATGTGGGCTGGGAGTTGTTCCGGTTGATGCTGGAGATTGCGAGCGGGCGGAAGCAGACTTGCGCGGAGGCGCTCAAGTTGCACAATGCGTTGGTGTTGTTTAACCCGGCGCCGGTGACTTGAGGGTTTGAAGGGCTTTCGTTTCGAAAGCCCTTTTTTTCATTCTCGCCGTTCGATTGCGTTTGGCTAGCTTGATTTTAGTCGTGACAAGCTCCCGTTCTGAAAAATCAATGAACGGGAGCCATGTCGGGTTCTGCTCTGGAAGGACAAAAGTCCCTGGCGCTCCAACTTAGTACCCGCCAGCCGCCCCACTGGGCAAGCCCGCCTTCATCTTCCCCACGACCTGCTGCGCCCCGGCCGCCATCAATCTCGCATCGGAACTGACGGTCACGAACTGAAACCCTTTCGCGATCCGCTCCAGCGCCTTCTCCGGCGTGCCGTTGTGAATTCCGGCGACGACCCCGTGCGCCTTCGCGCGCGCGAGAATATGCTCGATGGCCTCCGCAACCGGCGGATCGACATCGTCGAAAGTCGGTGTGCAGCCGAGCGCCAGCGACAGATCCGAAGGCCCGATATAGATCGCATCCAGGCCCGGCGTCGACACGATCTCTTCCAGATTGTCGAGCGCCTCGCGCGTTTCGATCATCGCGAACACGACCACCGTATCGTTGGCCGCCTTCGGATAATCCGCGCCGCCGTACAGCAGCGCGCGCACCGGCCCGAAGCTGCGCGTGCCCATCGGCGGATAATGCGTTGCGGCGACGAGCCGCTCGGCATCCGCGCGACTGTTCACCATCGGACAGATGACGGCATACGCGCCCGCGTCGAGCACCTTCATCAGGATGCCGGGCTCGTTCCACGGCACGCGGGCCATCGGTACGGTCTGGGTCGTCGAAATCGCGGTGAACATCTCGACCGCCTTCTGATAATCGACTACGCCGTGCTGCAGATCGACCGTCAGCGAATCCCATCCCTGATGCGACATCGTCTCCGCGGAAAACGCGCTCGGAATGGCAAGCCATCCGTTGACGACGGCACCGCCCGCCTTCCAGATCGAACGAATCCGGTTCTCACGCATGCTCGTGCTCCTCCTGGTTGCAGGCCGCGCGCGGCCCGTCAGTCGTTCATGTCGAATATGTCGCTTGCTCGCCCTTCGATAAACCTTCGATTCTCAATGGTAAAACGCACCCGCCGCGCCCGTCAGCGCTTGCCGCCGCGCGCTTCCTGCGGCGTGAAGTCGATGCCGGCAAAACTGCCGCCCTGATACCGCTGACCGATCGCATCGAGCGGATTCGGCTTCTTCAGGACTTCGTCCGCGTAGTCTTCGGAGTTGTGCTGCGAGCGGTAGCCGAGACGCTCGGCGCCATCGTTGTTCCAGTAGCTGCGCGTATTCGCCGACACGCCCCACACGACGATATAGCCGATCTCCGGCGCATCGACGGTCCGCTCGACGATCTGCAGCAAATCCTCCTGCGCGAGCCACGTGCTCAGGTGCCGGAATTCCGTCGGCTTTTCGATGCAACTGCCGATCCGCACGCACACGCTCTCGATGCCGTGCTTGTCCCAGTACATGCGCGCGATGCCTTCGCCCCACATCTTGCTGAGACCGTAGAAGCCGTCGGGACGGAACTCGCAGTCGAGATCGAGCTTGTCTTCGACCGGATACATGCCGATCGCATGATTCGAGCTCGCGAACAGAATGCGGCGCACGTTGTTGCGGCGCGCGCCTTCATACACTTCGACGAGCCCGCGCAGATTGTTGTCGATAATCTCGGGCAGCGGGCGCTCGACGCTCGTGCCGGCCATATGGATCAGCACGTCGACGCCGCTCAGCAGTTGATCGACGACTGCCGGGTCGCGCAGGTCGCCGTGCATGATGTCCTCGCCCTCGACGATCGGCACGAGCGCCTTTGAACCGCCCGCCGAGCGCAGGTCGTAGCCGCGCCCGATGAGCGCCTTTCGCAGCACGGTGCCGAGTTGTCCGCTTGCCCCGCTCAATGCAATCTTGGTCACGATAAGGTTCCTTCTTGAAGTTGGACTCGGCCGCGCGCCGGTGCTGTGGCGCGCTCGGCCATCGACAGGGTCAGCGTCCGGTGCTCGCGGCCGGCGTGGCGATCGTCGGGGCGCGCAGCGTGCCCGAATAGTCGCCCGGCCTGAGCAGGAACCATGCGACGGTAGCACCGATGATGTCGAAAAGCACGAGGCAGACGAAGAGCGGGTTGTAGCCGATGGTGGTCGCGAGCGCGCCGACGATCAGCGAGAAGATCATCCCGCCGAGCCAGCCCATCATGCCGGAGAGCCCGGTCGCCGTGCCGACTTCGTGCTGGCCGAAGACGTCCGACGCGAGCGTGTAGAGCGCGCCCGAAATCGTCTGATGACCGAAGGCGCCGAGGCAGAAGAGTCCGATCGCGACATAGGGGCTGGTCGCAAGGCCGATGCACGCCGGGCCGAACATGAACAGCGTGCCGACGATCATCACCAGCTTGCGCGACGTCAGCAATTGCGTGTTGAACTTGCGCAGCAGGAAGGGCGCGAGATAGCCGCCGAAGACGCAGCCGAGGTCGGCCGCGAGGAAGGGCAGCCAGCCGAACAGCGCGATCTCTTTCAGGTTCATGTGCCGCACGGAGACGAGATAGAGCGGAATCCAGAAATTGAAGGTCTGCCATGCCGGTTCGGCGAGAAAGCGCGGAATGCCGATGCCCCAGAAGCGGCGCGTGGAGATCAGTTGCTTCCATGAAGGACGCTTGGTCGATGAGAGCTTGCCTTCTTCCTGGCCGCTCAGGATGTATTCGCGCTCGTCTTCCGAGAGATTCGGATGGTCGGCGGGCGAGCGGTAGAAGAAGAGCCACAGCGCCACCCAGATGAACGCGACACCGCCCGTTACGACGAACGCCGTCTGCCAGTTGAACTGGAGGATGCAGAACACGACGAGCGGCGGCGCGAGCATCGCGCCGATCGACGTGCCGGTGTTGAGCCAGCCGGTCGCGACCGAGCGCTCCTTCGCCGGGAACCATTGCGTGATGGTCTTCATGCCCGCCGGAAAGATCGCCGCCTCGCTCATGCCGAGGAGGCCGCGGAAGAACGCGAGCGAGCCCCAGCCGGTCGCGAGCCCGTGCATCATGTTCGACGCCGCCCAGGCGGTCGCGAAGATCGCGAAGCCGATCTTGAGCCCGACCACGTCGAGGATATAGCCCGCCACCGGCTGCATCACCGTGTACGCGCCCTGGAACGCGGCGACCACGTAGGAGTACTGCTGCGTGGTCATGTGCAGCTTGTCGGTGAGGGTCGGCGCCGCGACTGAGAGAGAGCTGCGCGCGAGGTAGTTGAAGATGGTCCCGAGCATGATCAGCCCGACGATCCACCACCTCAGTCCCTTGATCTTGTCTGCCAGCATGGCGTGTCTCCTTCCAGTTGCGTAGATGGTGCTGCGGCGGGGTTGCCGCCGTATCTCGTAAATATGTGACGTCGTACAACTATAAAGCGCGTGACATCCTGAAGATGTACGACAACTTTCGATGAATCGCGATGTGCTGTCAATGGAAAACGATTAACTAACGGGTAAACACGGACGACCACTTTCCCTTTCAAATCCTTACACGTAGGGTTTGTGCGGGCATTGGTCGCACGGAAAGTCGCTTGACGTCTGCCTGACAACTTGGCTATTGTCAGCGACATCGCAATCAATGCCGCTCGATGAACGCGTGCGTAGTTGTATGACATCGTTTCTATTGCGATGAAGTACGGCGCGGAATGCTTCGTCCTGAACGAGCTAAGGCAAACGTTTTACATCGCCCGCGACTAGCACCTAAATACGAATCACGACCCCACCGTGAACAATCGGCCCAGCCGGATAAGGAGACGAGAATGAAGCAATCGAAGCACAGGACGCTGGCGCATACACCCGTCGCGTTGCATTCGCCTGCGCGACGCACTTTTGTGAAGTTCGCGGGCGCATCGGCGGGTGCGTCGCTTTTCGGTACGCTCGGCGTGCTCGGCGGCTGCGGCGGCCACGACGATTCCGGTTCGCCCGCGACGCCGCCCGTCGTCGAAGATCCGATCTGGGGCTCGACCGGCGCAGCGACGCAGATCATCAATTCGCTGCAGGGCGTGGCGCAGTCGATGTTCCCGAGCCGCCAGTTCCTCGTCACGGATTACGGCGCGAAGCCGTGCGCCGTCGTCGCGGCGACGAATCCGTACACCGATCCGTCGAAGTCGCCGCTCAGCACGGGCGCCGACCAGACGCACGCGCCCGGTTCCTTCGATTCGCGACCCGCGTTTCTCGCGGCCATCGCGGCGTGCAACACGGCGGGCGGCGGAAGCGTCGTGGTTCCGGCGGGCACGTGGTATTGCGCGGGGCCGATCGTGCTGCTCTCGAACGTCAACTTCCACCTGAGCGCGAACTGCACGATCTACTTCAGCCCGAATCCCGCCGATTACGCGAAGGACGGCCCGATCGACTGCGGCGCGAACGGCAAGCTCTACTACAGCCGCTGGCAGGCGAACGATTGCCTGAACTACGCCCCGCCGGTCTACGCGCGCAACCAGACGAACATCGCGATCACGGGCGAGGGCGACACCTCCGTCCTGAACGGCCAGGCGATGACACCGTTCGCCGGCACCGGCAACACGAGCACCTGCTGGTGGACCTGGAAGGGCAACAGCGGCGCCTACGGTTTCGCCGGCTCGTCGACGCCGTCGCAGGCCTATCTCAACCCGAACAACGTCGATCTGAAAACCGCCGCGCCGGGTATCTCCGATACGCTCTACACCCAGCTCACCGATCCCGCCACGCCCTGGCAGCAGGACCAGAACTACCTGCCGGCGCTGTCGGAGGCGGGCGTCGCCATCGAAAAGCGCGTTTTCGGCATCGGCCATTACCTGCGGCCGTGCATGGTCGAATTCATCGGCTGCACGAACGTGCTGATGGAAAGCTATCGCACCAACAACACGCCGTTCTGGCAGCACCATCCGACCGATTGCAAGAACGTCGTGATCCGCACCGTGACCGTGGACAGCATCGGCCCGAACAACGATGGCTTCGATCCCGACGCCTGCGACATGGTCCTGTGCGACAGCGTCGTGTTCAACACCGGCGACGACTGCATTGCGATCAAGTCGGGCAAGAACCTCGACAACGAATACGGCCCGGCGCAGAACCACGTCATCCAGAACTGCACGATGAACAGCGGCCACGGGGGCATCACGCTCGGCAGCGAAATGGGCGGCGGCGTGCAGAAGATCTACGCGCGCAATCTCGCGATGCTCAACCAGTTCTGGGCGACCAACTCGCTCAACATCGCCATCCGCATCAAGACCAACATGAACCGCGGCGGCTTCGTGAGGGATTTCTACGTCGACAACGTGACGCTGCCCAACGGCGTGAGCCTGACGCCTTCGGGCTACGGCAGCAGCCTGCTCGCGGGCAGTCCGATCAACGCGAGCGTGCCGCTCGGCGTGGCGACGGCCGCAGCGGCGAATCCGTCGGCGGCGCAGGGCGGGATCGTCACGTTCGACTGCGACTACCAGCCGTCGAAGGACGCGATCCGCACGCGTCCGGCGCTCGTGCAAAACGTCAACATTTCGAACGTGAAGGCGAGCAACGTGACGCTGAACGGGCTGACGGGCTCGTGCTTTCAGGCGATCGTGGCGCAGGGTCCGGTCGCGTTCGACTACAACGGCCCGGCACCCACGCCGACGATTCCGGCGATCACGGGCGTCACCATCACGAATTGCGACTTCGGCACGCCGGTTGCCGCCGGTCCGGCCACCTCGACGACGCCCGGACCGATCTACGCGTACAACGTGCACGACATTGCGCTGAAGAACACGTTGATCGCCGGTCAGACGATGAACACGACCGTGAGCGACGCGCGCTAGCGCGCGTCGCGAACCGGCCGGGCCGCGGGATGCATACGGTCCATTACCACCGCGGCGGCGCGTGCGTCGACGGCAGTCCGCCCTTGTCCTGCCCCGGCGCGGTGTCGGCGGGCGCGGGCGTCGCGTTGACGCCGCCTGCGGCGCCTTGCGTCTCGGTGACGCCGCCGTAGGACATGTCGGTCGTCGATTGCGCCGACTGGTTGGCGTTGTGCTGCATCATCGCGCGCGCGCTCGGCGAGGCGCTGCGCGTTTCCTGACCGCCCGCGATTTCCGGCAATAGTAGTAAGACGAGGCCGGCCGCGGCGGCGGCGGCGGTCAAAACGAAAGTGGATTTCATTTTGATGCTCCTTGCATGAGGCTCGGGGCGAGCGTCCCTAACTCGCGCGACATGGGTTCAGTTCGAAGATGCGCGCCGCGAGGATTCGCGCGCGTTCCGGGGAAGCGGTTCTTGCGTTCTGAACGAAACGCTTAACGACTGGCTGCCGTCTGCGATTCATACGGCGGAGGATGCATCGTGCGCGCCGGCTTTCTTGCTTCCTGCTTGTGTTATAGGGCGCCGCTTCCAGGGCGGCAGGCATTTTTTGATCGGCGTTGCAATTCGGCATCGGCGTGGAGAAAACGCGTCTGACGCGTGCGGCGCCAGCGCCCGCGACGTGGCCGAGCAGCCGGCAAACGGGCACATCGACGCAAAAGTGAATGGCTGGGAACGATCGTTGCGATTCGGCACGAGGCAATCAGCCCACTTCACGGAGACCGACATGAGCATCTTCTCGACCATCCTCAACAAGATTTTCCCGCACGACCATCCGGCGGCCTCGGGTTCCGGCGCGACCGCAGCGCCCGCCACGCCGCAGCAGCCGAGCCCGGCGTCGGCGTCCGCCGCGCCGTCGGGTTCGTCGACGCCAGCCGCGGCGGGCGCGGTCCAGCCGCCCGTCACGCCGATGCCGGCCGTCGATGTCGAAGCCGTTCTAAGCAGCATGCAGGCGAGCCAGGGGCAGGAACTGAACTGGCGCACGTCCATCGTCGATCTGATGAAACTGCTGGGGCTCGACAGCAGTCTCGCCGCGCGCAAGGAACTGGCGCAGGAACTGCACTACGGCGGAAACACGGAGGATTCGGCAGCGATGAACATGTGGCTGCACAAGGCGGTCATGCAAAAACTCGCGGAAAACGGCGGCAAGGTGCCCGACGACCTCAAAAACTGATTGGCGAGCGCGCCGAACCGGGAAGATCCGCGCCGCGTTCGCGCGGACTCCCGGCCGCTACGGCCGCGCGGCCACTTCGTCCAGATGCAGCAGCAGGTCCGCCGGATCTTCGTAGACGCGCAGCGCGCCCGCGCGTTCCAGTTCGTCCATGCCATATCCGCCCGACAGCAGGCCGACGCCGAGCGAGCGGCAGCGACGCGCGGCGAGCATGTCCCAGATGCTGTCGCCGACCACCACCGTATGCTCGATCGAAACGCCGAGCCGCTCCGCCGCCGCGATGAACAGGTCGGGATCGGGCTTCGCGTATTTCACGTCGTCGCGCGTGACGACGACCGCCGTCGCCGGATCGACGCCCAGCGCCGCCAGATTCACCGCCGCCGTTTCCATCCGGCCGCTCGTCGCGATGGCCCAGCGCGTGCCGGCCTGCGTCAGCGCCGCCAGCAGTTCGCGCGCGCCGGGCAGCGGACACACCTGCGCGCGCAGCCGCTGATACGCCTGCGCATGCGAGCGCCGCAGCCGCTCGACGCGTTCCGGACTGATCTCGCCGTGCGTCTCGCGCAGCAACTGGTTGGTGAACAGGCCGCCGCTCATGCCGATCTTGCGATGGATGCGCCACACCGACAGTTCGATCCCTTCGTCGTCGAGTGCTTCCTTCCAGGCGAGCACGTGCTGGTACACGCTGTCGACGAGCGTGCCGTCGAGATCGAACAGGAACGCGGTTTCGATTCGCATGATGTCAATCCTTCCAGGAGTGTGCGACCGGCGGCGCGCCGGGTATGAATGCGCAATCGTACTACCGCACGGACGATAACTTTGCCTTGCGCGGTGTCAACACCGCCAGCACGATCGCGACGATAAAGAGCGCGGGAACGTCGCCGAGCAGGTGAGCGCGATGCGCCGGGTGGGCGAACGACTGCACCGCCATGATCGAACCGTGAACCGCGCTCGACCAGACGGTGAACCAGATGAGGCTCAGGTGCGCGAGCGGATCGCGCGCGGCGCGGATCAGGAAGACGCCGAGCGTCGCGTAGATGCCGACGATCATCGCCGGATAGTCGGAATAGCCGGTGTTCCACGCCCAGCCGGAGGGCCAGACGAGCATCAGCGGATAAAAGCCCGCGACCGATATCGCGCCGACCACGATCAGCGCGATCCGCAGGTACTTCAGCCGGTGAGCTTCATTCATGTGAACTTCGGTCGGTGGTCGAATGAATCCGTTATAGACGCGAACGGTCGAAAAAACAGGTCGCGATGCGCCGTGGCTCAATGCGAATGACGCTGATGGATGTCCGGGTAGTGCACGTGCGAATGCGCGATCAGCGCGTGGCGTCGATCTCGTCGCATCCGCCGCGACATCGTTAGCGAGCGCCGCGATGGACCTCGAAACGACCGCCGGCGCGCGCGACGCCAACGCCGACGACGGCGAAGTCGAAGTCGAATAACGACGCAGCCGCGTTCAACCCTGCGCGCCGGACTCGATCGCGTTGAGTTCGGCCAACACCTCGGGCGGAATCGCGAGCGACGCCGCCGCGAGATTCTCGTGCAGATGCCCGACCGACGATGTCCCCGGAATCAGCAGGATATTCGGCGAGCGTTGCAGCAGCCATGCGAGCGCAACCTGCATCGGCGTGGCGCCGAGCGCGGCGGCGGCGCGATCCAGCGTCGACGATTGCAGCGGCGTGAATCCGCCCAGCGGAAAGAACGGCGTGTACGCGACGCCCTCGGCGGCGAGCGCGTCGATCATCGGATCGTCGTCGCGATGCGCGAGGTTGTAGTGATTCTGCACACAGACGATGTCCGCGATCGGCCGCGCTTCCTCGTACTGTCGCTGCGTGACGTTGCTCAGGCCGATATGGCGGATCAGCCCCTGGCGCTTGAGGTCGGCGAGCACGGTCAGCGGCGCTTCGATCGACGCCTCCGACGGCCCATGAACGCCGCCCACCCGCAGATTGACGACGTCGAGCGCGTCCAGGCCGAGATTGCGCAGATTGTCGTGCACGGCGTCGGCGAGTTCCTTCGGCGAGAGCGCGACGGGCCACGACTTGTCCGCTTCCCTGCGCGCGCCCACTTTCGTGACGATCACGAGGTCGTCGGAATACGGATGCAGCGCGCGGCGGATGATCTGGTTGGTGACGTGCGGGCCATAGAAATCGGACGTATCGATGTGATCGACACCGCGCGCGATCGCTTCGCGCAGCACGGCGACGGCCGCGTCTTCGTCCTTCGGCGGCCCGAAGACCTGGGGACCGGCGAGCTGCATCGCGCCGTAGCCCATGCGGTTCACCGTGATCGCGCCGTCCGCGAATGTGAAGCGGCCGCCGAGAAGGCTTGAGGAAGTCATGCGATTTCTCCGTTGAGGTTGGATTGCCGTGGAGAAACTATAGGCGCGAGCGCGTTGTGCGATAAGCGGATTCATTCGATACAGGTCGTGCGAAAAACCGCACAATGGGCGCTTACGACCTTTGCAACGGAGCGCGGCGATGGCGTTGGATCTTGGCAACCTGGCGGCGTTCATGGCGGTCGCGCAAAGCCGCGGTTTTCGCGAGGCGGCGCGCACGAGCGGCTATTCGGCATCCGCGTTGAGCGCCGCCGTGCGGCGGCTGGAAGCGCAGGCCGGCGTGCGGCTCTTCCAGCGCACGACGCGCAGCGTCACGCTCACCGAGGCCGGCACGCAACTGCTGGAGCGGCTCGTGCCGGCGCTCGGCGAAGTGGAGGCCGCGCTCGACGTCGTCAACGGTTTTCGCGAAAGTCCGCGCGGCACGCTGCGGCTGAATGTCCCGGCCGTCGCGGCGCGGCTCTTTCTGTCGCCGATCATCGAGGCATTTCTGCGCGAACATCCGGACATCCGGCTCGAACTGACGGTCGATGATACCTTCGTCGACGTGCTCGCCGCCGGTTGCGACGCCGGCGTGCGTTACGAGGAGCGGCTCGAACAGGACATGATCGCGGTGCCGATTGGCCCGAGGCGGCAACGCTTCGCGACCGCCGCCGCGCCGGCTTATCTCGCGGGCCGCGCGCGGCCGCGCCATCCGCGCGATCTGCTCGGGCACGCGTGCATCCGACAGCGCTTCGCGAGCGGCGCGATGCCGCCGTGGGAATACGAGCGCAAGGGCAAGACGGTGCGCGTGGACCCGAGCGGGCCGCTCGTCGTGACGACCATCGCAGCCGATATGGCGGTGAGCGCGGCGGTGGCGGGACTCGGCGTTATTTTCCTGTTCGAGGAGTGGCTCGCGCCCGCGTTCGAAAGCGGCGCGCTCGAACCGCTGCTCGAAGACTGGTGGTGCAGCTTTTCCGGGCCGTTCCTGTATTACCCGAGCCGCCGGTACATGCCGGCGCCGTTGCGGGCCTTCGTCGATTTCCTTCGTCGATTCCACTAAGCAATTGGATTCATCTTGCACTAGCGGTTTACACGATTCGGGTTTATACTGACCGTGTCTCCTCCATGTCTCAACCGATATGGATTATGCCCGCCAAATTGAGCGGGCTTTTTTTTGCCCGCCGTTCGCCCCGACCGGCGGCCAGCACCGTTTCGCACGCGATTCGCTTGATTCGCGCGGCACGATATGGACCGGTTGCGTATCATGCGTTTTGCGGTCACGCGACGAGCGGCCGACTGGCGCTCGTCATTTACGACCGGCATCGAAAACTTCCTGAGGCATGCACCATGGGCTTCGAACAACTCGCGGCACTGAAAGAGCAACTGGCGAAACGGGCGAAAACGCCGCCGCCGAAGACGTCCGAGGCGTCCAAACCGAACAAGCCTTCCCGGCAGCATCGTCCGCAGGCGGGCGAGCCCGGCCGCGACGCCCAACCGTCGCAGACGAAGGGCGCGCAAGCGAAGGGCGCGCAGTCGAAGTCCGCGCAGTCGAAGTCCGGACAGGCGCGGACGGCGCACGCCCGGCCCGAGCGCGCGAAATCGCCGCGTCCGGCGCCGGTGCAGGCAAGGCCCGTCGACGCGAAGCCGACCGATCCCGTCGTGCTGACGATCCGCAAGCTGCAGAACAGCTTCCCGCAGGCGTTCCCGAAGAAGCCGGCGTCGAAGGTTCCGCTGAAGGTCGGCATCTTCAAGGATCTGGTCGCGCAGGCGGAACAACTCGCGCTGACGGAAGCCGAATTGCGCGACGCCATTAAGATCTGGTGCCGCGGCAGCCGTTACTGGTCGAGTCTCGTCGAGGGCGCGCCGCGCGTGGATCTCGGCGGCGCGGCCGTGGGCGAAGTGTCGGCGGAAGATGCCGTGCGCGCCCGCAATTCCGAATCGAACCGCGCCGCAAAGGCGGCACGCAAGTGCGAACAGGCCGCGACGCCGGAACAGGCACTGGCCGTCGTGGCACCGCAGGACGAATCGGCGGACGGACAGTCGGCCGAACCGGCCGTCGCACCGGAGCAGGCCTCAGCGAGCCAGTCCTAATGACATAGCAGCCAGAGGCCGAATGTGCCCGCGACGGTCGCGTAGACGGTATACACCGGCAGCTTCAGCTTCGCGAGGCACATGCATCCGAAGGCCGCGGTCACGAGGTACGCAGGCTGCGGCGGAATGTGCAGGAGAATCTTCAGCACGGCGATCGCGAGAAACGCGGTGGTGGCGGCGCGCAGCAGCCGCATGCCGTTCTCGAAGCGCGGGTAGCTCTTGAGCGCCGCGAGATGCCGCTGGGCGAAGATGACGAGGCATCCGGAGGGCACGAACAATGCGACCGTCGCGACGAGCGCGCCCAGCCAGCCATCGATCAGATAGCCGAAGAACGGAATCACGTTCAGAAGCGGCCCCGGCGCGATCGGCGAAAGGGCGAAGGCCAGCGTGAAATCGTTGTCGGAGACGCCCGTGCCCGGCGTGACGAACAGCGCCTTCAACACCGGCAGCGCGGAAAAACCGCCCCCGAACAGCGTCAGCCCCGCGCCCGCGAGCCGCGGCCACAACAGCGTGAATTGCCACGGCGTCGGCAGCGGCAGCGCAAAAACCAGCAGCAGCGCGACGAGCACCACCGGCAGCCGCCAGTCGCTGCGCGCGCGCAGGACATCGGAGACGGTCTCGCGTTCCGCTTCGAGCATCCATCCCGCGGCGAAAGTGCTCGCGAGCACCAGCACATAGGCCCCTGGCCCGTGCGCAAGCACGAGCGTCGCGCAGGCGAAGAGCGATGCCGCCCATTCCACCTTGCCGCGCAGGATCGTGCGGGTCTGCTTGTACCACGTCACGCCGATCAGCACGGCCAGCACGACGCTGAAGTGATTCACGAGCGTCGGCGAGGTCAGCGAGCGGACCAGCGGCGTGCGATAGAAGATCGCGAAAAGCGTCATCAGCAGGAAAAACGGCAGCACGCTCCCGATTCCGGCGGCCCACGCGCCCGCGCGGCCGCGTAGTACGTGTCCCAGTTGCACGGCGACATTGCATCCCACCGGCCCGGGCACCATCCACGCGAGCGCCGTCAGATCGGCGAACGCCAATGGGGAAAGGCACTGCCTGCGTTCCACATAATGGCGTTCGAGTTGCGCCATGAGTGCGAGCCCGCCCCACGATACCGACGATAACCCGCATACCGTCCAGAACAGGCGCCAAAGCGATTCACGCTCGCCCGCGAGATTGATGTCCGCACTTGTCATCGCCATTTTTTCGTATTCCAAAAACTTGATTTGTTTTGTCCTGCTTTTGTGCGCGCGGTAGAAAGCGCTGTGCGATCATGCGATTAATGGTGGTTGATTGCCGCAGGTCGCCGAATACGAATGTTCGTGCTGCATAACCTACCGACTTGTCGTGCGCGACGCGTGCGAACCCTCGAACCGGGACCGTCGAATTTCCGTGCGATCCCCGCCAGGCTTGGGTTTCCCGCGATATTAACGCAGCCTTGCATTCGTATTGCGAAAGGACGATCGGGGTTTTCCTGATGTGGGCATTTATCCAACGAAAACGTTTCAGAAGAATTTTTTCAATGGCACTGAAGTGTTTTTATAAATAGAATTCCCTGGCAAACGTTTCAAAGCTCTGATCAATGAAAACGAACGAATGGTTTATAGGTCTGCGAGAACGATTCGTAGACAAGGAATCCATCGCGCTGAATGGCATCGTGTATGGCGCTGCGTTGCTTGCCATCGTGATGGTCGGTCTGAGCGCGCTCGTGCTTTATCAGAGCCGCCAGGACGCGCTCGAACGCACGCGCGAAACCTCGCGTAATGTCGCGCTGATCGCCGAGCGCGACATCGTCCGAAATTTCGAGCTTTACGATCTCTCGCTTCAGGCGGTCATCGAAGGACTGAGGCAGCCCGCCGTCGGCGCGCTGCCCGCGCATCTGCGCCGCGACGTCCTGTTCGACCGCGCGGCCACCGCGAAATTTCTCGAAGCGTTGCTGGTGCTCGACGCGTCGGGCAATGTCGTCATCGATTCCATGAGCGACGTGCCGCGCCGGGCCAATTTCGCCAGCGCCGCGTTCTTCACCGCGCAGCGCGACAAGCGCGACGCCGGGCTTTTCATCAGCGACCCGGTCCGCTTCGTCCTGCTCGGCCCGACGCCGAGCATCGTGCTGAGCCGCCGCATCTCGCGCCCGGACGGGTCGTTCGCGGGCATCGCGATGATCGCCGTGAGCCTCGATTATTTCCGCAATCTCTTTGCCGGGCTGTCGCTCGGCGCGCGCGGATCGGCCTCCGTGATCGGCGGCAACGGCGTGATGGTCATGCGCCAGCCGTTCGACGAACGCATCATCGGACGCGACATCAGCACGGCCAGCACGTTCCGCCGCTTCGTCGCCGACAAGGAAGGCGACTTCGCGGACACCGCCTCCATCGACAATATCCGGCGCCTCTATACGTTCAAGACGCTGCCGCATCTGCCGTTCATCGTGATGGTGGCGGTCGCCGAGCAGGACATCTACGCCGCGTGGCGGCGCCGCGCGCTCACAATCGGCTCGCTGATGGCGGCGCTCGGCGTGGCGTTCGTCGCGCTCTCCGCGGTGCTCGGCAGGCAGTTGCGGCGGCGCATGCGCGCGGAATCGGAGTTGCAGCTGCTCGCCCGAACCGACGGTCTCACGGGCCTCAACAACCGCCGCACGTTCGGGCAAATCCTCGATCTCGAATGGCGTCGCGCACGGCGCGCGCGCAGCGTTTTTTCGCTGCTTTTCGTCGATATCGACCGCTTCAAGGCTTATAACGACACCTACGGCCATCAGGCCGGCGACGAAGCGCTCGCGGCGGTCGCGAAGTGCATCGGCGAGAGCATCCGGCGTCCCGGCGATACGGCGGCGCGCTACGGCGGCGAGGAATTCGTCGTCGTGCTGCCGAACACGCACGCGGCGGGGGCGTCATGCATCGCGGAAAAGATCCGCGCGGCCATCTGCGATCTGTCGCTTCGTCACGCCGGCAGCGAGTTCGGCTGCGTGACGGCCAGCATCGGCAGCGCGAGCTGGGACCCGGAATCGGGCATGGACGTGTCCGACATGATCCAGGACGCGGACCGTGCGCTGTATCGCGCCAAGGCAATGGGCCGCAACGTCGTGGCGCTTTCGAGCCGTTGCGCCGAGGCGCAGGCCGCCGAAGGACCGGCGTTCGTGCAGGGCGCGCTCGCCCGGTAAATCGGCCAATCTCCGGCACCCGGACGACACAAAGCCGAACACGCCGGTTTTACCTCCTAAGATTATCTCGATCAGCTTGCTCGCGCCGTTTAGCGCGTGCGCCAAGCGTCTCCCTGTTTTCCTTTTTGCACGAGCCGCATCGAACCGCGCGAGGCGAGCCGATGAGAGCCATTCCGTGTGTCTGCGCATTCGCGATGTCGGCGCTGTCGGCGATCTGGCCGGGCTTCGTCTCTGCCGAGACGTACCCGCCGCTGCCTGCACTCGATATCGACGTCAGCGAGACTTCCGTCTCCGGTCTTTCGTCCGGCGGCTTCATGGCGGTGCAACTCGGCGTCGCGTATTCGTCGATCGTGAAAGGCGTCGGCGTCGTGGCGGGCGGACCGTACTACTGCGCGCAGGACAGCATCGCGATCGCGACGACGAAATGCTCGTGCACGATTCAGCCGGCGAGCCTCTGCGCAGTCACGCCGACGAGCGCCGACGTCCCCGCGCTCGTCGCGAAGACGAAGGCGTTCGCGGCGAGCCGCCTGATCGACGATGCGGCGAACATCGGCGGCCAGCGCGTCATCACGATTTCCGGCGCGAGCGACGCGACCGTGCCGCGACCCGTCGTGAAGCAACTCGGCGATTACTACGCGGCGCTCGGCGTGCCGGAGCAAAACCGCACGGAGATCGATCGCGACAAGACCGGTCACACGATGCCGACCACGAACTACGGCGTGGCGTGTTCGAAGTCCGCGTCGCCGTTCATCGGGCAATGCCGGTTCGACGCGGCGAAGGAGATGCTCGGCTGGATCTACGGTCCGGCGCCGCTCGCCGCGCCCGCGACGACGCAGGCGACGCAGACGCACTTTCTCCGTTTCGACCAGACGCGCTATCTGTCGGCGGATCGCCCCGCGAGCTTCGCCTGGACGACGGGCATGGATACCTCCGGCTGGCTCTACGTGCCCGCGGCGTGCAAGAGCGGGACGCGCTGCCGCCTGCACGTCGCGCTGCACGGCTGCGAGCAGGGTCAGGATTATTTGCCGCTCGACTCGCCGCCGGGCGGCGGCCTCTTCTACGGCGGGACGTTCGTGCGCCACGCGGGTTACGCGCGCTGGGCGGAGACCAACCGGATCGTCGTGCTGTTTCCGCAGGCAGTCTCCATCCCCGGCTTGAATCCCAATGGCTGCTGGGACTGGTGGGGCTACACCGGTAGCCATTTCGCCGACAATCGCGGCGTCCAGATGCGTGCGATCCGCAATATGATCGACCGGCTCGTGTCGGGCGCGAGCCGGTGAAGTGTCGAAGACAACAATGATCGTGGAACGGGTCTTGCGCCATCGTGAATCAACCACTGCCGGCAGGAGGCCGTCATGACGACTTCACCTTCGGACGAGAACGCGACGCCGGACGACGCACACGATGCGCCATCGGAAGTATCGGTGCCCATCGGCGATGCGATACCGGCGCCGGTCGAACCGGGCCTCGATCAGCCGATCCCCGCGAAAAGCGGCAGCCCGGGAAACGATGCCGAGGTCGCGCGCCCTGTCGAGGACACCCCGGAGGCGGTGACCGAAGTCTCGAAGCCGATCGGCGACGCCATTCCTACGCCCGTGGAGCCCGGCACGGACCAGCCGCTGCCCGAGAAGAACCCCGCCGCCGACGACTAGCCGGCAAACCGCCGAAGCCAGCACCCGACGAATCATCAGGAAAGCAGCG
The DNA here is from genome assembly GCF_031451455.1 of Caballeronia sp. LZ024. Lineage (NCBI taxonomy): Bacteria > Pseudomonadati > Pseudomonadota > Betaproteobacteria > Burkholderiales > Burkholderiaceae > Caballeronia > Caballeronia sp. LZ024. The sequence goes on from NZ_JARUXL010000003.1 coordinate 461,791, forward strand.
CGCGGCAAACCATGTAGGATCACCGACGGCGCGCTGTCCTCGGCAGCGCTTTTTCATGTCACGCGGGGAGCGCACATGATCCAGCTACGTCGACTGATGGCGGCCTTGCTCGTCCTGCTTCTGAACGCGTGCGCGAGCCTTCCGCCGCAGGGCGGCCGCATCGCGACGCACGCCGTTCACGACACCGCCCGCACGCGCCTCGGCGCCGCTTTCACGCCCGGCGAGCAGACACATCCTGGCGAAACCGCATTTCACCTGCTGCCCGACGCAATGGACGCGCTCGTCGCGCGCATCATCCTGACCGAGACGGCAGACCGCACGCTCGACATGCAGTACTACATCTGGCACGACGACGCCACGGGCCGCACGCTCGCCGCCGCCATGCTGCGCGCGGCGGACCGGGGCGTGCGCGTGCGCCTTCTGCTCGACGACCTCGGCACGAACGCGGACGATCGCGTGCTGCTCGCGCTCGCCTCGCATCCGAACGTCGAAGTCCGGCTCTTCAATCCGGTCGCGAGCCGCAGTTTCAAGCGGCTCGGCTCGGCGCTCGAATTCTTCCGCGTGAACCGGCGCATGCACAACAAGGCGCTGATCGCGGACAACCAGGGCGCGATTCTCGGCGGCCGCAATATCGGCGATGAATACTTCGGCGCCTCGACGACCGTCGCGTTCGGCGACCTCGACGTGCTCGTGCACGGTCCGGTGGTGCGCGAAGTGTCGGTCGCGTTCGACGAATACTGGAACTCGGAGGCCGCGTATCCAATCGACAGCCTGACGGGCCGTCACGGAGATCCGAACGACCTGCTCGACTATCGCGCGCAACTCGACGCGTACATGGCGTCCGAGCGGAGCACGCCGTACTTCGTCCAGGCGAAGGCGCGCCTGACCGACGCGCTGCACAGCCGCGATGCCGAATTCTCCTGGGGCAAGGCCACGCTTCTTTACGACGATCCCTCGAAGATCACCCGCGCGCCCACGGATGCAGAAGGGCATCTGATGTCGCAATTGAAGGCGCTGAAACTCCAGCCGGAGCATGAGATGCTGGTCGTCTCGCCGTACTTCGTGCCGCAAAAGGAAGGCGTCGCGTGGCTTGCGGGCATGACCGCGCGCGGCGTGCGCGTCACGGTGCTAACCAATTCGCTCGCCGCCACCGACGTCTCCGCCGTGCATGCGGGTTATCAGCGCTATCGCCGCGACCTGCTCGAAGCGGGCGTGCGTCTCTACGAACTGAAGCCGGTCGCGGGCAGCCAGTCGACGGAAAAGAAATCGACGTTCGGATCGTCGAAGGCTTCGCTGCACGCGAAGACCTACGTGTTCGACCGCACCGGCATTTTCATCGGCTCGATGAACCTCGATCCGCGCTCGGTCGAACTGAACACGGAAATCGGCGTGTATTGCGAGAGCCCGCAGGCGGCGGGCGAAGTGGTCGACGGCATCGGCAAGAATCTCGACCGCGTCGCGTGGCGGCTCGAATTGCGCGGCGATCCGCAGGGCGGAAGCCACATCGTCTGGATCGACACCGCGGCCGACGGCACGGTGACGGAATTGGACAAGGAGCCGGACGTGTCGGCGATGCGGCGCACCGGGATCTGGTTCCTCGGGCTCTTGCCGATCGAATCGCAGCTGTAAGCGAACCGCGCCGCTTTCGATCACGCGACCGCGTGGCCGCGCGTCACGGTGAAGGCGCGGCCGGGCTTCGGCACGACGGTGACGGCGCATCGCGCATGCGCCACGACGCGCCGCACGACGTGGCTCGCCGGCCAGCGCCAGAGCCAGTAGCGGCGGCAGCCCACGACGATTTCGCCCGCGCTGTGCTCGGCCGCGTAATCGACGATCTCGCGCCACGGGTCGCCGGTGCGTAGCGACAGCCGGATCGTGTCCTGCGTGTCCGGCAGCCTCGCTTTCAATGCGCACAGCGCTTGTTCCCAGTGCGCGATGCGCTGCTCCATGATCTCGTTCATGCAGGCGTCGAAACCGACGGCCGGCACCCGCGCGACCGTCAGGATGTGCAGTCGCGCGCCGCGTTGCTGCGCCATGTGTTTCGCGAAAAGCGCGGCGCCGAGCGCGCACTCCGAACCGTTGTATGCCACCACGATGCACCGCATGAGCTGCTCCCCGCCGAATCGTTTCCGCGTGTCCTGCGCCCATTCTTCAATATCCGTCGCGCGCGCGCCACCCGGCATGCGAGGGGCCGCGCTCCGCCGGAAAGCGGGCATCCGGACGGATGGATGCGCCTCGCGCGACAAAATCGGCCGCGCGCCCTCAAGATTGCCGCGCCCCTGCCGACAACGCATATGGAGCGCTTCGCGCTCGTGCATCGTATGGGCCACGGCCGTCCATGCAGGAAGGCACACCAACCGCGTGATCGATAGCGCCCGGCGACGGCCTCCGCTTTCGTTCGCTTCAAACTCCTGGAGGCGTAGTGATCCGACACGGAATCGGCGGCTTGCTGCTCGCGTTGTGCATGCTCGGTCCCGCGATGGCAGCCGGGCCCGACTGCTCGCGTCCGTTCACGCTCGCGCTGCACGATCACGGCCTGCTCTATTCCGCCGATACCGACACCGGCATCGACAAGGATTTCGCCGACGAACTGATCCGCCGCAGCGGCTGCAAGGTCAGCGTCAGCCTCATGTCGCGCGCGCGCATCTGGCAACTGATCGAATCCGGCGCGCTCGATTTCAGCCTCTCGGGCATCACGAATGCCGATCGCGACCGCTACGCGTCGTTCGCCTGGTACTTCAGCAACAAGTACTACCTGCTCGTGCGCCGCGACGCCGGCATCCAGCAACTCGCCGATTTCGAGCACAACGACGCCTTCCAGCTCGGCGTGATCCGCAGCTTCCGCTATAGCGCATCGGCGAACCGTCTCGTCGACGAACTCGCCGCCGCGAACCGCACGAGCCAGGCGGGCGGCCTCGATCCGCTCTACCAGGCGCTGCTGCTGCGCCGTATCCAGGGCATGATCATCGAGCCGTTCGACTATCCCGCGCTCGAAGAGCGAAAGATTCGCGACGTCACGGCGATCATCGAGTTCAACGATCCGGCCGTGCCGCACGGTCTCATCATGTCGAAGAAGTCGCTGCCCGCCGCCGAACAGGAGAAGTGGCGCGCGCTCGTGAACGGCATGCGCGCCGACGGAACCGTGCGGCGCATCTTCGAGAAATACTTCAAGTCCGACCTAGCGAAGTCGATGGTCGATTTCCAGGCGCCGCCGTGAGCCGGGCGCGCCTTCTTCTGCTGCCGCTCCTGATCCTGTGTGCCGCACTTAGCGTCACGTGGACCATCTGGAGCCACGAGCGGCAAAGCTCCCGCAATGAACTGCTGTCGCAGTTCAAGTATTCGCTCGGCGATACGGTGAGCCGCGTCGAGCAGCGCATGGCGACCTACGAGCTGATGCTGCGCGGCGTGCAGAGCCTCTTCGCGGCCACCGACGGCGTCGACCGCGGCAGTTTCCACGACTATGTCGGCTCGCTCAATCTCGACGCCAATTTCGCCGGCATCCAGGCGATCGGGATCGTCGAATGGGTGCCGGCGGCGCGTCGGGAGGCGCACGTCGACGAGATGCGCCGGCTCGGTTTCCCCGGTTACGCGATCCAGTCGGACGGCCGCCGCCACGACTATGCGCCGATCGTGCAACGCGAGCCGTATATCGGCCGAAATCGCGCGGCGCTCGGCTACGACGCGTGGGCCGACCCGGTGCGGCGCCTCGCGATGGAAAAGGCGCGCGATTCCGGCATGGCCTGCATCACCGGCAAGCTGCGCCTGACCGTCGACACCGAGCCGGACGCGCCGCCCGGCTTCGTCATGTACCTGCCGGTCTACGAGCGCGGCCAGCCGCTCCTGACGGTCGCCGAGCGGCGGGCGCATCTGGTCGGCTGGGTGTATGCGTCGTTCCGCATGGCCGACGTCATCGCGAGCCTTTACGGCGAACGGCCGCCCGGGCTTGCGCTTGCCGTGTACGACGGCGTCGAGGCGTCCGCGAGGTCGCTGCTCTACCGGTCCTCCGATGCCGCCGCGCCGCACGCGGGCACGCCGCTTTTCGCGAATGAATATCTGGTGGTCGCCGGGCACAACTGGATGCTCGCGATGAACGCGCAGGACGACTTCCGGACGCGCTTCGGCCGCAATGCCGAACTGACGATCGCCGTGGCCGGCACGGGCCTGAGCCTGCTTCTCGCGCTGCTCGCGTGGCTCACGCTGACGGGCCGTCGCCGGGCGATGCAGCTCGCCTCGATGATGACGCGCGAGTTGCGTGAGAACGAAGAGAAATTCCGTGCGATCGCCGACTGCACGGTCAACTGGGAAGTCTGGTGGGGTCCGGATGGCAAGCCGCGCTGGATCAATCCGTCGGTGACCGAATACACCGGCTACACCGTCGACGAATGCATGGCGATGCCCGACTTCGCGGCCACGCTGATTCATCCGGAAGACATGCCGCGCGTCGCGCCCGCCTTCGCCGACGGGCTGCGCGGCCTGCGCGGCGACGACCTCGAATTTCGCTGCGTGCGCAAGGACGGCTCGGACATCTGGTTCTCGGTGTCGTGGGCGCCGATCCGCGACGCGCGCGGCACGTTCACCGGCTTTCGCACGAGCGGGCGCGACATCACCGAGCGCAAGCAGCTGGAAGCGGAATTGCGCATCGCCGCCGTCGCGTTCGATTCGCTCGAAGCGATGATGGTGACCGACGCCGACAACACCATCCTGCGCGTCAATTCCGCGTTCACCGAGTGCACCGGTTACGCGTCGTCCGAGATCGTCGGACAGACGCCGCGCGTGCTGCGTTCGGGCCGTCACGACGACGCGTTCTTCCGCGAGATGTGGGACACGATCCGTCGCGAGGGCGGCTGGCAGGGCGAGATCTGGGATCGTCGCAAGAACGGCGAGGTGTATCCGAAGTGGCTGACGATCTCGGCCGTGAGCGGCGACGATGGCGTCGTCACGCACTACGTCATCACGCATCACGACATCACCGAGCGGAAGATCGCGGAAGAGCGGATCAGGGAACTCGCCTTCTTCGATGCGCTGACGCGCCTGCCGAACCGCTCGCTGCTGCTCGACCGCCTGAAGCAGGCGATCACGGCGAGCGCGCGCGGCGGGACTTGCGGAGCGCTGCTTTTCATCGACCTCGATCACTTCAAGACGCTCAACGACACGCTCGGCCACGACAAGGGCGACCGGCTGCTCCAGGAAGTGGCGCGACGGCTCGCGTCGAGCGTGCGCGAGAGCGACACGGTCGCGCGGGTGGGCGGAGACGAGTTCGTCGTGGTGCTGCAGAGCCTGCACGAGAACCGGCAGGAGGCGGCGATCCAGACCGAGGCGCTCGGCGAAAAGATTCTGTCGCTGCTCGGCAATACGTATCAGCTGGGCGAGGTCGAATACCGCTCGACGGCGAGCGTCGGCGCGACGGTGTTCAAAGGTCATCGGACGTCGATCGACGAATTGCTCAAGCAGGCCGATCTCGCGATGTACAAGTCGAAGGAGCGCGGCCGCAACGCGCTCTGTTTCTTCGATCCCGCGATGCAGACCGTCGTGGTCGAGCGCGCGGCGCTGGAAGCCGACCTGCGCAAGGCCATCGAGGACCAGCAGTTCCTGTTGCACTATCAGGCGCAGGTGACGCAGGGCGACAAGGTGACGGGCGCCGAAGCGCTCGTGCGCTGGCGGCATCCGCAACGCGGCCTCGTGCCGCCCGCCGATTTCATCCCGCTCGCCGAGGAAACCGGGTTGATCCTGCCGCTCGGCAACTGGGTGCTGGAAACTGCGTGCATGCAGCTCACGTTGTGGGCGCTGCGGCCCGAGATGGCGCACCTGACGATCGCGGTGAACGTGAGCGCGCAGCAGTTGCGCGAGCCCGATTTCGTCGACAAGGTGCTGGCGGCGATCGAGCGCACGGGTGCGCGGGCGCATCGCCTGAAGCTGGAACTGACCGAGAGCGTGCTCGTCGACAACGTGCAGGACATCATCCAGAAGATGTATGCGTTGAAGGCGAAGGGCGTGGTTTTCTCCCTCGACGACTTCGGCATCGGCTATTCGTCGCTGTCGTATCTGAAGCGGCTGCCGCTCGACCAGTTGAAGATCGACCAGTCGTTCGTGCGCGACGTGCTCGTCGATCCGAACGATGCCACTATCGCGAAGACCATCGTGGCGCTCGCGCAGAGCCTGGGACTCGGCGTGATCGCCGAGGGCGTCGAGACCGAAGCGCAACGCGACTTTCTCGCGAGCGCGGGCTGTCACGCGTATCAGGGGTACTTCTTTTGCCGGCCGTTGCCGATAGAAGGCTTCGAGGCGTTCGCGGCGAAGTTCGATCCGTGGCCGCGCGCGGGAGCGGGGCGAAAGCGCGGCGGCGTCGCGGGGGACGTGCGGGTCGAGGCCTGATCGGCGCATGCAAAAAAGCCATCGTCGGGGACGATGGCTTGCTTTCTGCATTGAATCAACGCGCGGCTGATTATTGCGTGCGCACTTCGATGCGTCGCGGCCGCGCTTCTTCCCGCCGCGGAATGGTCAGCTTCAGCACGCCGTTCTGCAGGTTGGCGTCGATGCGCGACGTGTCGAACTCGTCGCTCAGCGTGAAGGCCCGCGCGAAGAACGGCTCGCGAAGCTCGACATGGCTCGGCCGCAAGTTATCCGGCGTCGACACGACGGCCTGGGCTTCGATCGAAAGCCGTCCGTCGTGCACGCGCACGTCGAGGTTTTCGCGCGGCACGCCCGGCAGGTCGGCCCACAATGTTACGCCGTGCGTGTCTTCGACGATGTCGACGGCCGGCGTCAGCGCGACGCGCCGGGTACGCTGGGGCTCGCGCCGCGCGACTTCGGCGGCTGCTCCGGCATTGCGTTCTGCGATCTGAGTCTGTGCGTTCATGGCTTCTCTCCCGATGTATCGAGTATCCGGTTACTGAATGGCGATGGCGCGCGGCTTCGATGCTTCGCGCTTGCCGACGCTGATGGCAAGGGTGCCGTTCGAATAGCGTGCTTCGACCTTGTCGGGATCGACGTTCTGCGGCAATTCGATCACGCGCCGGAAGCTGCCGAAGAAGCGTTCTTTCGCGTAAGTGCGCGTTTCGCCTTCGGTGCTCGCTTCGGTTGCACGGCGCTCGCCGCTGATGGCGAGCGTGCCCTTGTCGATCGTGACGTCGAGCGACGCCGGATCGACGCCCGGCACGAACGCGACGATCTCGATCGAGTCGTCGGTGCTGCCGATATTCAGTTGCGGAAAGGCGTTCGCGCGGGTCGAACGGATGCTCGACGGCAGATTGCCGAGCAGCGCGGACATCTGGCGCTGCACGCGATCGAAATCACCGAACAGGTCGCTTGTGAAATAAAGGTCACTCATGGCTTCGTCTCCGTGATACGGACGTTGGGATCGGTTGGGCCGCGAAGCGGAACTGCTTCGTGGCTGCGTTGATACCCAGATAGGAGCCGCCAGGGGACTTTCAATATCGATCCAGCGAAATTTTCATTCGCAGTCGATATCGCGTTGGAGCGTCTTGAAACGCGCTTTGCCGCCCATATTTGCGAACGTTTTTGCGCGCGGAAAGCGGGAATCGGGAAGGCGCATCCACCCGGGCGCGCCTTTCATGCGAGGCTTACTGGCCGAAGAAGATGTCGCAGTTCGGCGCGGCGCTGCACGAACCTTGCCGATGTCCCGGCGCGGACATGCTGCGGCTCGCGGGCGTGCCGCCGTAGGACGTGTCACCGGTGGATGCGGCCTGCATGCCGGCGTTCTCTTGCGCCGCTTGCGTGGACTGCGCAGTCTGCATCGGGCGCATCGTCTGTACGAGTTGCTGCTGCTCGGGCGTCATCTGCGCTTGTGCGGCGCCCGCGATGGCGAAAAGCCCCACGGCAGCGGCGGCGAAAAGTCTTGCGTTCATGTCGATCTCCTTGATGGCGCGCGCTTCACTGCGCCTTGCGTCGATGGTGTCGTGCCGCGTTCGTGCAATTACGCACGCGAATGCGGCCGGAATGGCGCCTGCCCTGCCAAGCGACTTGCTGAGGAAAGCGATCGATTGTGGCGGTCGGATCCGGATGCAGTCGGGCAAGCACGATATACAAGTTATAGACGCTCGCCGCGCGCAGATAGTCCGCATGAAGGAGACATGCGTTCGTGGGGATGCTTCGTACTCGGTGCTTAAAACAGCGCAGGGCGCGTTGCTTCCCGGTCCGAAGCATTCGCCGTGGAGAAGGCGGCCGCCGCCGCCTTCGTTCGTGCGTTCAGCGCGTCGGCACGCCGTAACGCCATTCGCTCCAGTGCGCGACGATGTCCTGCACGAGCGGATTGCCCGCGCGATACAGGTTCTCGATGGCGGGCGCAAAGCCGCCCTGCGCCTGGTAGTTGAGCAGATTGTCCGCGGCCGTCTGGCCTTCGTAGGGACGGTCGAAATCCGATCCCGAGCGCAATGCAGCCACGCGGTTCAGATCGACGCGCCCCGTGCTCGCCGCGCGCTTGAGCGCTTCATACGTGGCGTTGTCTTCCTGCTGCGTCGTGCAATAGGTGCCCTTGTTGTCGGTGAGAAGCTTCGTCCAGTCGCGCGCCCGCTCGCCGATGTACTTGCCCGACCACCACGTGTCGCCCGCCAGCGTGTCGCACTGGATCACCTTCGGCACCTGATTCGCCGGGGCGTAGCTGAACTTGGCGCGCGCGGCCTGCGCCTCCGGGCTGTCGGCGAGCACGACGTTGCGCGAGAGCGCGAACGCCGTATCGGCGAGTTTCGCATTCAGCGCGAACGCCTCCGTGCGGTAGTCGAGCGGCGGTTTCTCCGTCGGCGATTTCGTGTTGATGCCGGTAAAACCGCTCGGCCAGCTGTCGGGCTTTTCGCGCGCGTCGAGTTCCCACTGGATGCCGAAGTCCACCAAATACTTCGCCCACGCCGCCGAGCCGACCGTGCCCTGCATCGGATCGATGCCCGCGATGCCCGCGATCATGAAGTAGGTGCGGCGCAAATCGAACTTGTCGGAGAAGGTGAGCGCCATCAGCGAAGCGGCGGCGTTCGTGTGTCCCATGCCGGTGGTCAGCACGCAGATGTCCTGCCGGTTGCAGTGCACCTCGGGATAGTCGGGTGACAGACCCGGCACCTTGATCGCCTTCCACGGACCGAGGCGGTCGAGCCAGACCTGTCCTTCGGGACCGAACATCGAGATGATCATCACTTTCACGTCGCGGTCGCCGCCGGCGTGATCGCCGCGATGACCGCCTGAGCGGAAGTCGTCGGAGTCTTGCGCAAACGTTGGCGCGCACGCGCCGAAGGCGAGCGTGGCGGCGAGCGCGGCCGCGCTCCGCGCGGTGAGCGCCGCATACCGGCGGCGGGGCAGACCCTTCTTCGACAGCGCATTCACTTTCATCGGTGGCTCCGTGAGGTTGGAAGCGGGTGCATGAGAGCGGCGCGCGGGGCGCCGGCCCGGGTTTCGGTCCGTCGAGGCGCCCGGGTCCGGCGATTATATGGGTGAATTAAATGTTTGTAGGCGACCGGAAAGACGGCGCTTTTCGCCGTTGAAGCGCGTTGCACAGGCCGCGCGGAAAGTGCTTTTTGCGCACGTTCATTCGTCTGGGTTTTTTGATGCGGTGTTGTCGGCAGACGACGGGCGCGGCCAGACGCTGGGCTAAGATCCGTAGACCTCATCAGTGAGCGAGGGTCGCACGTGCCGACGGACATCGACGAAATAGAAGCCTGGACGCTGCAACGGGTCATCTCGACGGCGACCGCGCTCGCCGACTCGGGCCAGTATCACGATTTCACCGACATCGACTATGCGCTGCGTTTCGAGCACGGCTGGATTCAGGCGCGCGCACTGATCGATGAAGCCGCGATGCGGATGCTGCTGAATCAGCGGTGTGCGAAGGCGCGGGAGGCGGGGGTGACGGTCGGGATGCCGGAGCCGGCAGAGCCGGAAGCATCTGCGGGCGTCGCGACGCCCCAACCGGCGCAGCGAATCAAGCCTTCCCTCATTCACCGATTGTTCGGTTTTCGCGCCCGGTTTACCCGACCGGTCGGCGCGGCGGGCTAGGCGAGCCCCTAAAACAACTGCCCCTCGAGCGGCACCAGATTCACCCACTTCACGGCGGTCTTCCGTTCGACGCCGTCGGCGTGAATCGAGCGGATCATCACGCGTTGTCCGCGTGCTTCGCCGAGCACTTCCGCGATGCGGTCCTGATAACGCACGAGCGCCCCGCGCGGCGGCTTGGGCCGCACGCGGGCGCGTCGGGGTGAAACTGGCATGGCGATGACCGGAAATTGGAACGCGGCCATTATGCACAAGCGCGGCGCACGCTTCCATACGGCGCGCCGCACAAACGGCAAGATTCGTCCGCATTCAAGAACTGCGCGACTCCGCCGTAAACACGAATAGCGGCGGCTCCGGTGCGGCCAGCAGACTCCTCGTCCCTATACGGCCACCGCATGCCAGCCCACGCATCCCTCACCGATTCCATTCTGGCGACGCCGCCCACCGAGGATGGCGACATCACGCCCGCGATCCGCGCTTCGCTCCTTTCGACCGTGCTCGTAGACAATCGGCCGCTGCTTCTGTCCGGCACCGCCGCGGTGTTCGTCGCGCTGACCGCCGTGCTGCGTCTGCACGAGCGCTGGGCGTTCCTCTGGCTCGTTCTCGACATCAGCCTGCTCGCCGCGCGTCTCGCCGTCGTGCAGCTTTATCGCGCGAAAAGCCGCTCCGCGCCGCTTCATCCCGGGCCGTGGGCCGCGCGCTACGTACCGTTTGGCCTCGCTGCCTGCCTGCTGCTCGGCCTCGGCGCGATGGCGTGCGTGATTTCGCGCGATGCCGTCCTCGCCACGCTCGCCATCATGGTGACGGCGGGCATCCTGGGCGGCGTCGCGTCGCGCAACGCCGCGCTGCCGCGCCTCGCGATCGCGCAGATCTGCATGGGCGCCGTGCCGATCGGTATCGGCGCCGCCTTCGCCGCCGATACCGCCTACTGGATTCTCATTCCGCCGCTCTTCCTGTATGTCGGCGCGATGGTGTCGGTCGTGCGCCGCCACTATCGCGCGCTCGTCGGGCTGATGACGGCGGAACAGCGGCACGCCGAACTCGCCGCCCGCTTCGACGCCGCGCTCGCTCACATGCCGCACGGCCTGTGCACGATCGACGAAGCCGGCAAGGTCGTCATCGCGAATCGCAAGGCGGCGGAACTCTTCGGCGCGACGGTCGAGAAATTGCGGCTGAACGTGCCGCTGCCGGAATTCATCGGCTACGTGGGACTCGCGAAGTTCGGCGAAACCTTGCGCCACGAACTCGTGCGGCGTTGCGCCGAATGGCTGCGCGAGGAGCGCGCGCCGCTCGATCTTAAGCTCGCGGACGGCCGTCAGCTCGAAATGACGCGCAATCCGGTGCCCGACGGCAGCGAGGTCGTCATCATCGAGGACGTCACGGAACGCCGGAAGTCGGAAGCGAAAATCCTGCACTGGGCGCATCACGATTCGCTCACCGGCCTGCCGAACCGCCGCTATCTGGGCGATCACGCGAAGCGGCTGCTGTCGGCTTCGGCGAGCGTGCGGGGACAGCGCGTCGCCGTCATGTACGTCGATCTCGACGGCTTCAGGCACGTCAACGACACGCTCGGCCACAACGCCGGCGACGAAGTGCTGAAGCAGGTCGCGGACCGTCTGCGCAACGTGATGCGGCGTGGCGAACTGGTCGCGCGTCTCGGCGGCGACGAGTTCGCCGTCGTCGCGTCGCAGACGGGCACGTCCGCGAGCGCCGTGCTCGCGCGGCGCATCATTCAGGAACTGTCGGCGCCGTATCCGCTGACGTCGGGCGGACGTGCGCTGGTGGGCGCGAGCATCGGCATTGCGATCGCGGGCGCCGGCGAATCGTTCGACGACGTCCTGAAACACGCAGACAACGCGCTCTACGAAGCCAAGTCGGCGGGCAAGGGCATGATCCGCTTCTGGGAACACGCGCGGGACCCGCAAGCCACGCCGGCGATGAGCGCGAGCGAGCCGTGAACGCGTCCTGCCGCTGATCCGGTGCGCCGCCGCTTTCCGTCGAAGCGGATAGGATGAGCCGTTTCCCGGCGGAGGATCGGACGTGGGCGTGACATTCGGCCTCCTGGCCGCTTTTTTCTGGGGCATTACGGATTTTCTCGCGGGCATGTCGGCGCGCAGGATCGGCGTGCGGCGGGCGGTGTTCGTGTCGCTGAGTTTCGGGCTCGTCGTCGTCGGGACGGTGTTTCTCTCGATGCCCGCCGCGCGCAGCCAGGCCTTCGACGCGCCCGCGAGCGGCTGGGCGGGCGCGGTCGCGGCGGCGGTCTGCACGCTGTTCGGCTCGCTCACGCTTTCGAAAGGGCTCTCGACCGGCAAGGCCGCGATCGTCGCGCCGATCGCCATGAGCTACGGCGCCGTCACCACGCTCCTCTCCGTGCTGAGCGGCGAGCGCCTGAGCGCGCTGGGCGTCGCGGGCATCCTGATCTGCATCGGCGGCGTGCCGCTGACCGCGCTCACGCGCGAGGCGCCGGCCGTGCGGCATGGCGCGCAGACGTCCCCGGTCTTCTTTGCGATACTGGCCGCTTTGCTGTACGGCGTCGGTTTTTTCGTTCAGGGACGCTACGCGCTGCCGACGCTCGGCACCACGGCGACGCTCCTTGTCGGCTACGCGTTCGGCGTGGCGAGCCTCGCGCTGCTCCTGACGCTGTCACGCGGCGAAAGCTGGCGCGCGCCGCCCGCGTCCGCGTGGCCGCTCTTGCTCGCGCAATCGACAGCCAGTCTTGCCGCGCTCGGCAGCTTCGCCATCGGGGCGTCGACGGGGGCGGTCGCGATCGTCACCGTGCTGAGCACGCTGTCGGGCGGCGTCACCGCGTTGCTCGGCCTGACCCTGCGCGCGGAGCGGCTGACCGCGCTCCAGTGGACCGGCGTGGCCGCGGTGATCGCCGGCGCGGTCGTGCTGCGGCTCTGAACGCGCGTTTAACGCTATTGCATCGGATCAGGGAGAGTCATGCGGAAGAAAAACGGCGGATTCGCGGTCGTGGCAGTACTCGTCGGCGTCGCGGTGGCGGCAACGCTCCTCATCGCCGGCATCGGACGGTCGTCGAAACATGCGCAGAACGAGGCGCCGGGTTTTGAACGCACGGCCGCGGGCGCCGTCGCGGCCAGCGACGCATCGCAGGCACACGCAGACGGCCAAACGGGTTTCGCGCTGACGCCGCAGCCGCAGGCGGCGTCGAACGAAGCGGCGAGCGTCGCCCAGCGCAACGCGCGCGCTTCGGATTGAACGCGACGGCGCCCGCGTACCGGCGCCATCGCCGTTACCGCGCGGAGCCCGGCCCCGGCGCGAAGAACTCTTCGAGCAGATCGGTCATTTGCCAGACGGCGCACGGCCGCCGGCAATGGCCGTCGTAACCTGCTTCCTTCAATAGATGCACCGGTTCCTCGGGCAAGAAGCTGCTCATCGCGATGATGACGCCGCTCCGGTCGCCGTTGAGCACGCGCAGTTCGCGCACCAGCGCGTAGTTGCCGCATCCGCCGATGCGCGTATCGAGAAAGGTGACCTGCGGCTTCCAGGATCGAACGATCGTGCGCACGGACGTGACGTCGAGCGCGAAGTCCGTCGAGAAGCCTTTCAGGGCGAACAGCGAACTGAGCGATTCGCCGAGCGCCTTGTCGGCATTGGCGAGGAGCACTCGCCGCGAGTTCGCCGGAACCCGTGTCTGCTTGCGATTCCATAATGCATATCGTGCCAAGCTCGGTTCGGACGCGCGATTGTTCACGTTGATCCTCGTCGGGTCGGATTGGCGGGTCGGCCCCGGTCCAGAGACGGTCCGCGTGCATCGGCCTGGCAAGACGATGCCCCGCAATGGCGTGCGCGTGCACCATGCGAGGGCGTCGTTCGTGCGGCGAAACGGCGTGGGTCCGTACTGTTTGGTTAAGACCGGGACTGGCGAATCATACCGGCGGATCGAATGCAGTATCCGGGCCAGTGCGCGCGTGCGGCGGCGAGGAGTTGCCCCGATTGCGCGCCGGGGTCCTCAACGCACTTACTGAAGGAACCCGAGCAACTCGCCGACGATCGCTTCCGGCGCGTCCTCCTGCATCAGATGACCCGAGCCTTTCACGCGCGTCAGACGCGCGCCGGGGATCATCTTCGATAGCGCCTCGCCCCGTTCGACCGGAATCCACTGATCTTCTTCGCCCCACAGGATCGAGACGGGACAGCGCAAGTCGCCGTAGCGCGGCTCGACTTCGTCGGTGTAACGCTGATCCATCTGCGCGATCTGGCGGTAGAACGCCGCCTGACCCGTTTCGCCCGTCCACGGCGCGGCGTGGATGCGCAAGGTATCGGCGTCGAGATTCCGATGCACGGCGCCTTGCAGGTAAGCGTCGAGCATCGCCGCGTGGATATAGGCGGGCACGCCCGCGAACGCGGCTTCGTGCGCGCGGACGTGCCGGACGAACGGCGAACCCCACGGCGCCACCGCGACTGGATCGACGAGCAGCAGCGACCGGTATTCGCAGCCGTTCAGCAGCGCGGCCCGAAGCGACGTCGCGCCGCCGAAGTCGTGAGCGACGACATCGGGCCTGCCGAGCTGCCAGTGCTTCAGCAACGCAGCGAGCAAGCGGTTCTGCACGCCGAGCGACACGTCCTGTCCCGCGCGCTGTTCGGACGCGCCGTAGCCGAGCAGATCGAAGCAGAACACCTGCCGCACGCGGGCGGCGATCGGCGCGATGCGTCGCCAGACCTGCGACGAGAACGGCGTGCCGTGGACGAAGACGAGCGGCTCGCCCGTGCCGATCACGCCGTAGCGCACCGACTGGCCTTCGAAATCGAAGGAATGCGGGAGTGGCAGCGCGCCTGAGAATGCCGGTTGCGTCATGGATCGCCTCTGAAGTCTGTCGACCAAGAACGCCAAGGATAAGCGACGCCGCAAAACCCCTAACTGTGCGATCGAGCGTAAACCGCGCCCCGCGTTGGTGCGCAGGCGCCAAAACGTGTCGCTCGACGCGCCATCGAATCGGGCACGACACGCCTTCCTTTCATGCCGCGCAACGTTGGCGTGTTTGTTGCTTTAACCGTCTCGTTCACTTTTGCGCGGCCGCGATGGAGTTGCAGGCGTTATGCATCGCACGTTCGCGCTCGCCGCGTGAAGAGACAATGTCCGCACCGCGCGCCGGTGCGGCCGGCGTTCGACTGTCTTGCGACTGTCGCGAACCGCAAGCGACGAACGCCGTGCGAAGGCCGTGCGAAAGCATGCACAGATAAGCCGGGACCGAGCCCGGCACGCACTTCACATGGAAGACCGGTTTATGACGCAAGCTTTCTTCAACGAAATGTTCGAACGCTCCGACCTCCAGGCGGCAGGCGTTCCGGCGGCGGCGTTTCGTGGCGCGGGCGATCCGCGCAGGCATTACCTGGAATTCATGAACTGGTTGAACACGCAGAGCGAGCAGCAGATTCACCTGAAGCGCGCGGAGGCGGACCTGAACTTCAGGCGCGTCGGCATCACGTTCGCGGTGTATGGCAAGGACGAACTGGGCGTCGATGCCGAGCGCACCATTCCCTTCGACGTGATTCCGCGCATCTTCCCCGCGACGGAATGGAAGGCGCTGGAGCGCGGCCTGCGCCAGCGCGTGAATGCGCTCAACCGCTTCATCCACGACGTCTATCACGATCAGGACATCATCAAGGCCGGCATCATCCCGGAAGAGCAGATCCTGAACAACGCGCAGTATCGGCCGGAGATGAAGGGCGTCTCCGTCGTGCGCAACATCTATGCGCATATCGCGGGCATCGACATCGTGCGCGCCGGGCAGGGCGAGTTCTACGTGCTCGAAGACAACCTGCGCGTGCCGTCCGGCGTGTCGTACATGCTGGAGAACCGCAAGATGATGATGCGGCTCTTCCCCGACCTCTTCGCGCGCAATCGCGTCGCGCCGGTCGCGCACTACCCGGACCTGCTGCTCGATACGTTGCGCGCCGCCGCGCCCGCGGGCGTCGACAATCCCGGCATCGTCGTGCTGACGCCAGGGATGTACAACTCCGCGTACTTCGAGCACGCGTTTCTCGCGCAGCAGATGGGCGTCGAACTCGTGCAGGGGCAGGACCTCTTCGTCGAGAACGATCACGTCTACATGCGCACGACGCAAGGGCCGCAGCGCGTGGACGTGATCTACCGGCGCCTCGACGACGACTTCCTCGATCCGGACGTGTTCCGCGCCGATTCGACGCTCGGCGTGGCGGGGCTGATCTCGGCGTACCGCGCGGGCAACGTGTCGCTGTGCAACGCGGTGGGAACGGGCATCGCCGACGACAAGTCGATCTATCCCTACGTGCCCGACATGGTGCGCTTCTATCTGGGCGAGGAACCGATCCTCAACAACGTGCCGACCTGGATGTGCCGCAAGCGCGACGATCTCGAACACGTGCTCGCGAACCTGAAGGATCTGGTCGTCAAGGAAACGCACGGGGCGGGCGGCTACGGCATGCTGGTCGGGCCGGCGTCGACGACGGCGGAGATCGAGGCGTTTCGCGCCGTGCTGGAGGCGAACCCGGACAAGTACATCGCCCAGCCGACGCTCGCGCTCTCGACCTGCCCGACTTACGTGGACGCCGGCATCGCACCGCGCCATATCGACTTGCGGCCGTTCGTGCTGTCGGGCAACGAGGTGCGCATGGTTCCGGGCGGACTCACACGCGTGGCGCTGCGCGAGGGCTCGCTCGTGGTGAATTCGTCGCAGGGCGGCGGCACCAAGGACACGTGGGTACTCGAGCGCTGATGGAAAGCCACGATCGCTCACGACATTCGTCGCCACTTTCAACAAGAGTCGAACAAGAGGACCGGGAGCACCCATGCTGAGCCGTACCGCGGATCATCTCTTCTGGATGGCGCGCTATATCGAGCGCGCCGAAAACACAGCCCGGATGCTCGACGCGAATTACCAGTTGTCGCTTCTGCCGCAGTCCGACGAATACGCCGAACTCGGCTGGCGCGCGATGCTGTCGATTTCCGAACTCTCCGGCGTCTATGCCGCCGGGCATCAGGGCATGAAAAGCCGCGACGTGATCGACTTCATGGTTCGCGACCTGTCGAATCCGTCGTCGATCCTGAGCTGCCTGCGCGCGGCGCGCGAGAACGCGCGGGCGGTGCGCAGTTCGACCAACAGCGAACTGTGGGAAAGCCTCAACACGACATGGCTCGACGCGCAGCGTCTGGTCGCGGACGGCATTCTGGAGCGCGATCCCTACGAGTTTCTCGAATGGGTCAAGTTCCGCTCGCATTTGTCGCGCGGCGTGCAGCTGGGGACGCTCGTGAAGGACGACGCGTTCTGGTTCATGCGGCTTGGCACCTTCATCGAACGTGCCGACAACACCGCGCGCATCCTCGACGTGAAGTTCGAGATGATGGAGCAGCGCGCGGATACGTCGGCGCAACCGTTCGACTATTACCACTGGACCGCGGTGCTGCGCTCGGTGTCGGGCTTCGAGGTGTATCGCAAGGTGTATCGCGATGTCGTTACGCCGGAGCGCGTCGCGGGTCTGTTGATCTTGTACGGCGACTGGCCGCGCTCGCTCGCGGCGAGCATCGCGGAAGTGCAGCATCTGATCGGCAAGGTGATGAACGGGCGCAGCAGCGAGACGGCGCGGATGGCGACGCAACTGTGCGAGGAACTGAAGAACGCGCGCATCCAGGACATCTTGCAGGGCGGCCTGCACGCGTATCTGGTGAGCTTCCTTGCGCGCGTCAACGACCTCGCGAGCCATGTGAGCCAGGACTTCCTCTTGCCGCTCGCGCCGGAACCGAATGAGCCGCCGCCGAGCAGCCAGAGCCAGACGCAAACGGCATGAGCGGGAGGTGCCCTTGCCGCGTGCGTCCGGCGTGCTTTACTCCGGCTCGCAGACGACGAAGAACTTGCTGAGGATCGTCGGCCCGAAGGTGTTGCTGATGGCGACGTCGGCGGCATCCCGGCCGCGCGCCATCAGAATGCGCCCGGTGCGCGGCGCGTTGTTGCGCGGATCGAAGGTGTGCCACGTATTGCCGAGATACGCTTCGAACCACGCGCAGAAGTCCATCGGCGCGTAGGGCGGCGGCAGGTTGACGTCGCTGATGTAGCCCGTGCAGTAGCGCGCCGGGATGTTCATCGTGCGGCACAGCGCGACGGCCAGATGCGCGTAGTCGCGACATACGCCCGCGCCGTCCTGCCAGGTTTCCCAGGCGGTTTTGGTCGGGCGCGCGCAGTTGTAGTCGAAGCGGATATGGTTGTGCACGAAGTCGCAGATCGCCTGCACGCGGTCGCGGCCGAGCGGCGTGTGGCCGAAGCGCTGCCACGCGACCTCGGAGAGCAGATCGGTTTCGCAATAGCGGCTGCCGAGCAGGTACACCATGCATTCGTCGGGCAGTTCCTCGATCGCATGCTGATAGCCGTTCGTTTCGGGTATCTCGTGAGTCGGCGGGACCTCGAAGACGCCGCGCGCCGACAGCGTCAGCCTGCCCGGCGGCGCGGTCAGCCGCGTGCAGAGATTGCCGAACGAATCGCGGTACTGACGCAGCGGCACGAGCGGATCGGTATAGATGTGATCCGGCACGAGCATGTCCTGAGCGCGCGAGTAATGAGTGTTCAGCATCAGCAACATCGGTGTTGGCTGCGCGCACTCATACATCAGGTCGTAACCAACGCGGAGTCTCATCGGAGGTCCTTTCTCGGTGATGCAGCAATGGAGCGGCGAAGGGTAGGGCGGGCCGCACCCGTTATCAAGCAACTGCCGTTCCATCCGAGGGCGCGGGCGCGTTCTTGCCATCCGGCGCGGTTGTCGCGGGTTTCGGGGGTGTTGCCTCCGCGCCGGAAGGCTCGGATTCGCTGATCTGGTTCGGCATGGGTTCCTGCTTCGAATCCGCGCTCGCGATCACCCGGTGGACGAAGCGCAGCTTGTCGATCACCTTCGGCGCGAGCGTGAACGGATAGGCATCCGCGAGGCCGAGACTGCGGTTCAGGCTGTTGAGCGCATAGGTCAGGGGAAACCAGCGCTTCATCAGGTTATCGAAGCTTTCGCTTTCGATCGGCGAGCTGTCGGTGAGGGTCGGTTCGTTCTTGTCGTCGGGCTTGAGTTCGAGGCCGCAGTTAGCCGCGGTGTCGATCGTGTCGACGATGTGCAGGTAGTGCGCCCACGTTTCGGCCCAGTCCTCCCAGGGATGCGTGGTCGCATAGGCGCTCACGTACGACGCGTCCCAGTCGGCGGGCGGGCCTTCTTCATAGTGCGCCTGGAGCGCGGCCTGATAGTCGGTGCGCTCGTCGCCGAAGAGCGCGCGAAACGGCTCTTCCCATTTCGAACCGGTCACGAGCCGGTCGAAATAGTAATGGCCGATTTCATGGCGGAAATGCCCCAGCAAGGTGCGATAAGGCTCGCCCATCTCCATGCGGGTCTTCTCGCGATGCGCGTCGTCCGCTTCGGCGATGTTCATCGTGATGAGGCCGTTGTCGTGGCCGGTCAGGACTTTCTCGCCGACGCCGCCGTCTTCGAGGAACTCGAACTGCAGGCCGCCCCCGGGATTCTCCTTGCGCGATTCGACGTGCAGCCCGAGGGCGCCGAGCGCATAGAGCAGGCGACGCTTGGCGGTTTCGAGCCGATACCAGTAGACGCGGTTCTCCGGAACCGTGAGGTTCGGAATGGTGTGCGTGAGGCTGCAGGCGGGACACAGCACGTCGGGCGAGTCGGCGGGCAGCATCCAGTTGCAGACGTTTTCCAGTGCGTAGTTGTTGCACTGCTTGTACAGCGCGCCGTTCGCGGATGCATGCAGGTTGCGCCACGTGCCTTCATCGGCGGGTTCGAACGCGCAGACTTCCGCGAGCGCGGGAACGTAGCCGAGCAGCGCGGCGCAGGACTCGCATTTCACGTTCTCGAAGAAGACGTGCTGTTGGCATCGGTCGCAATGAAACGTTTTCATGATAGACAGTCAGGTGGGTGCGGGACTATCGGAAGCAGGGAGCAAGCGACGTGCCGCGATTCACACACGAAAGAGCGGCGGGGCGTCCCGGCCATGCGACTTTGTTCAATCGGTAAATTGTCTGCCGCATGATGCGACGTACAATCCGCGAGGTCGGTAACGTCCTCGTTGCAGATCATCTCATTCGAAGAGGAGCCAGGTGTGTCAATCCGCGTCGCGCTGAACCACATCACGCACTACCGCTACGACCGCCTTGTCGCGCTCGGCCCGCAAGTCTTGCGGCTGCGGCCCGCGCCTCACACCCGCACGCCGGTGATCGCGTATTCGATGCGGGTCGAGCCGGCCGATCACTTCGTCAACTGGCAGCAGGACGCGTTCGCCAACTATCAGGCGCGCCTCGTCTTCCCGGAGAAGACGCGCGAGTTCAAGGTCACGGTCGATCTGGTCGTCGAAATGGCGGTGTACAACCCGTTCGACTTCTTCCTCGAACCGAGCGCCGAGGAATTCCCGTTCAAGTACGAGCCGCACGTCGCGACCGAACTCGCGCCGTATCTCGTGAAGAGTGAGCTGACGCCGCGCCTCAAGCAGTTCGTCGAGAGCATCGATACGACGCCGACCGGCACGACCAATTTCCTCGTCGCGCTGAACCAGCGCCTGCAAAGCGAGATCGCGTACATCATCCGCATGGAGCCCGGCGTGCAGACGCCCGAGGAGACGCTCGAAAAAGCGCTCGGCTCCTGCCGCGACACGAGCTGGCTGCTCGTCCAGACGCTGCGGCATCTCGGGCTCGCCGCGCGCTTCGTCTCCGGCTACCTGATCCAGCTTACGCCGGACCAGCGCTCGCTCGATGGCCCAAGCGGCACCGAAGTCGATTTCACCGACCTGCACGCATGGTGCGAGGTCTATCTGCCGGGCGCGGGCTGGATCGGTTTCGATCCGACGTCCGGCCTGCTCGCGGGCGAGGGGCACATTCCCGTCGCGTGCACGCCGGAGCCGGGCAGCGCCGCGCCGATCTCGGGCGCCGTCGACAAGAGCGAGGTCGAGTTCGAGCATCTGATGTCGATCGAGCGCGTGCTGGAAACGCCGCGCGTCACGAAGCCGTACACCGAGGAAGTCTGGTCCGACGTGCTCGCGATGGGCGCGCAGGTGGATCGGCGTCTCACCGACATGGACGTGCGTCTGACGATGGGCGGCGAACCGACCTTCGTCGCCGTGCGCGACCGCGACGCCGCCGAATGGAACACCGACGCGCTCGGGCCGACCAAGCGCGGCTATGCCGTCGGCTTAATGGACAAGCTACGCGCGCGTTATGGCGTCGGCGGCTTCGTGCATATCGGGCAGGGCAAGTGGTATCCGGGCGAGCAGCTGCCGCGCTGGGCGATGTCGCTCTACTGGCGCGCGGACGGCCAGCCGGTCTGGTCCGACCCGACGCTCTTCGCCGACGAACGCGAACCCGGCGCTTATACCGCGGAAGACGCGCATCGCTTCATCCTGCATCTGACGAACAAGCTCGCGCTCGACACGAAACACGTCCAGGCCGGCTACGAGGACACGTTCTACTACCTGTGGCGCGAGCGCAAGCTGCCGGTCAACGTCGATCCGTTCGAATCCGAACTCGACGACGAACTGGAGCGCGTGCGTCTGCGGCGCGTATTCGACGCCGGTCTCGCGCGCGTGACGGGCTACGTGTTGCCGATCACGCGCGAACGCGACATCCCGATGCAGCCGCCGCATTGGGTCAGCGGCCCGTGGTTCTTCCGCGACGACCGCATGTATCTGATTCCCGGCGATTCGCCGATGGGTTATCGGCTGCCGCTCGACTCGCTGCCGTGGGTGAGCGCGGGCGATTATCCGTATCAGCATCCGGTCGATCC
This sequence comes from Caballeronia sp. LZ024, assembly GCF_031451455.1. Classification (NCBI taxonomy): domain Bacteria; kingdom Pseudomonadati; phylum Pseudomonadota; class Betaproteobacteria; order Burkholderiales; family Burkholderiaceae; genus Caballeronia; species Caballeronia sp. LZ024. The sequence goes on from NZ_JARUXL010000003.1 coordinate 483,541, forward strand.
GTTCGGGCAGCAGGCGCCGTTGCGATCGGCGACGGAATTGCGCATGCAGTACGGCGGCGGAACGCTCGCGGCCGGCGTGCCGGGCGCGGTCGAGACGGCGGGCTGGGCAGGCGTCGGCGGTCTGGGCGCCGGAAGCGGGACGGGAACAGGCACGGGAACGGCGGCGACGCCGGCCGCAGCAGTCTCGCGCGAGCCCGCGCGGGGCGAATCCGCTTCATGGATTCGCCGCACGGCGCTGTGCGTCGAGGCGCGCAATCCGGCGCGGGCGGCGGGACCGAAGGTCGAAGCCGAATCGTTCGGCAGCGGCCACAGCCTGTTGCACGTGTTCATGCCGCCGCTCACCGAAATCGACGACTATCTGGATCTCCTCGCCGCCGTCGAAGCGACGGCCGCCGATCTCCGGATGAAGGTGATCATCGAAGGCTATCCGCCGCCGCGCGACCAGCGCCTGAAGCTGCTTCAGGTGACGCCGGACCCGGGCGTGATCGAAGTGAACATTCATCCGGCCGCGAACTGGGACGAACTCGTCGACCATACCGAATACCTGTATCAGTCGGCGCACGAGACGTATCTCAGCACCGAGAAGTTCATGACCGACGGCCGCCACACGGGCACCGGCGGCGGAAACCACTTCGTGCTCGGCGGCGCGACGCCCGCCGACAGCCCGTTCCTGCGGCGCCCGGACCTGCTTGCGAGCCTGATCGCGTACTTCATCAATCATCCGTCGCTGTCGTATCTGTTCTCCGGGCTCTTTCTCGGACCGACGAGCCAGGCGCCGCGCGTCGACGAAGCGCGCAACGACCAGCTTTACGAACTGGAGATCGCGTTCAACGAACTGCAGCGGCAACTCGACCTGCTCGGCGGCCGTGACAGCGCGAAACTGCCGCCGTGGCTCGTCGACCGCACGCTGCGCAACTTGCTGATCGACGTGACGGGCAACACGCACCGCGCCGAGTTCTGCATCGACAAGCTGTATTCGCCCGATGGCCCGACCGGCCGCCTGGGTCTCCTGGAACTGCGCGGTTTCGAAATGCCGCCGCACGCGCGCATGAGTCTCGTGCAGCAACTGCTGCTGCGCGCGCTCGTCGCGCGCTTCTGGGAGAAGCCTTACACGACGCGTCTCACGCGCTGGGGGACGGAGCTGCATGACCGCTTCATGCTCGGCTCGTTCATCCGGATGGATTTCGAGGACGTGATCGCCGACATCAACGCGTCCGGTTTCGCGTTCGACGCCGCGTGGTTCGCGCCGCACTTCGAATTCCGCTTCCCGCTGGTCGGGACGGTCCAGTCGAGCGGCATCGAACTGACGGTGCGCAACGCGCTCGAACCGTGGCACGTGATGGGCGAGGAAGGCGCGCCGGGCGGGACGGTGCGTTACGTGGATTCGTCGGTGGAGCGGCTCGAAGTGCATGTGCTCGGTTTGAACAGCAACCGGCACGTGGTGACGGTCAACGGCGTGCCGCTGCCCTTGCAGCCGACAGGCCGCGCGAGCGAACACGTCGCGGGCGTGCGCTTCAGGGCGTGGCAGCAGTCGTCGGCGCTGCATCCGTCGATCGGCGTCGATGCCCCGCTCACCTTCGATGTGATCGACACATGGAACAAGCGTTCGATCGGCGGATGCCGTTATCATGTGTCGCATCCGGGCGGCCGCAACTACGGCACGTTTCCGGTCAACGCCTACGAGGCGGAAAGCCGGCGGCGCGCGCGCTTCTTCAAGAGCGGCCACACGCCGGGACGCGTGAACGTGGGCGAACCGCAGCGCAGCTTCGAATTCCCGTTCACGCTCGACTTGCGCCGCTGGCGGTGAAATTGCCGCCTGTGATCGATTACTAAAACGACAACCGGTTTAACTTTTGGCCGTTCAAACCTCACTCCCTTTCGAAGAAGCCGCGGTCCGCGCGAAGGTGTCGTCGCCTTTGCGCGCGCTGCCGGTGAGGGAGGGTCACTGGGATGAACTGCGCGACGAATCGGGCCAGTTGCGTCCCATCTGGCGGCGCTTCTTCGACCTGCTCGGCGACGAAGGCATCGCCGGTCTCGATCACGCGGTCGACTCCATCGCGCAGCAGGTGCGCGACAACGACATCAGCTACAACGTCTACGCGGATAACGGCGAGCCGCGTCCGTGGGCGTTGGACCTTCTGCCGTTCCTCATCGACGAAGGCGAGTGGGCGAAGCTGGAACGCGCGATCAAACAGCGCGCGACCCTGCTCAACGCCATCGTGAAGGATGTCTACGGGCCGCAGACGCTGCTGCACGAAGGCTTTCTGCCGCCTGCGATGGTCTTCGGCCACCCCGGCTATCTGCGCTCGGTGAAGGGCTTCGTGCCGCCGGGCGGTCAGTACCTGCAACTCGTCGCGGTGGATCTCGCGCGCGCGCCGAGCGGCGAGTGGGTCATCATGGCGCATCGCACCGAGGCGCCGTCGGGGCTCGGCTATGCGCTGGAGAACCGGCTGATCGTCGCGGGCGTCTTCGCCGACCCGTTCCGTTCGATGCGCGTGCAGCGCCTCGCGCCGTTCTATTCGCGGCTGATCGCATCGCTCGTCGAAGGCGGACGCGCGACGATGCGCGGCGAGGAAGGCTCGCCGCACATTGCGCTGCTCACGCCGGGCCCGTTCAGCGAAACCTTCTTCGAGCACGCGTTCCTTGCGCGCTATCTCGGCGTGACGCTCGTCGAAGGCAAGGACCTGACCGTGCGCGACGACAAGCTGTTCCTCAAGACCTTCGCGGGACTCGAACGCGTGCACGTGCTCTTGCGCCGTCTCGACGACGCGTTCTGCGATCCCGTCGAACTGCGCGCGGATTCGAGCATCGGCGTGCCGGGTCTCTTGCAGGTGATGCGCGCGGGCAACGTGATGGTGTCGAACGTGCCGGGCTCGGGCTTCGTCGAATCGCCGGCGCTGCATGGTTTCCTGCCCGCGATTTCCCATTCGCTGCTGGGCGAGCGGCTCGAACTGCCGAGCGTGCCGACGTGGTGGTGCGGCGAGGCGGCCGCGCGCGAGGCGGCGCTCGAATCGCTCGACGAAGCGTTCGTCATTCCGACGTGGCCTGGCGTCGAGGTGAACGGGCGCAGTCCGCGCGGTTTCGGCGACGGTTTGCAGCCGCTTGCCAAGTGGGCAAAGCGCATCGAGGCGATGCCCGATGCCTTCACGATCCAGGAGCTGTTTCCCGGCTCGCACGCGCCGCGCTACGAGGAGAGCACGATCGCCGGTCGTTCCAGCGTGCTGCGCGTCTACGCAATCGCCGACATGGAAGGCGGCTGGTCGGTGATGCCGGGCGGCTTCACGCGCCTCGGCGCGGAACGGCAGCCATCGGTGTCGATGCAATATGGCAGCAGCAGCGTCGATACGTGGGTGCTGTCGAGCCATCCGAGTTCGACGCTCTCGCTCCTGCCCACGCCGATGACGCCCGACGACCTCGCGCGCAAGCACCGCACGGTGTCGAGCCGTGCCGCGGAGAATCTGTTCTGGGCTGGCCGCTACGGCGAGCGCGCGGAGAACAACACGCGGCTGATGCGCGTGATTCTTTCGTCGCTGGAGAGCAACGACGCCGAAGGCCTGCTCGACACGATGGTCGATCTCGCCTGGCAATGCGGCCTCTTGCCGCCGGGCGCGCCGCGCGGCGGCTATACGTCGGCTTCGCTCGAACGGATGCTCGTCGCGAACCTCGGCGAAGGCAGCGCGGCGTCGAGCATCGGGCAGAATCTCGCGAGCCAGGCGCGCGCGAGCGGCGAGATTCGCGGACGCCTCTCGACCGATCACTGGCGCACGATCCTCACGGCGCGCAACGATTTCCGCGATGCGATCCAGGCGCTGCATCCGGTGCGCGGCATCGAGCGCTATGACCGCGTGCTGCTCACGCGCACGCTGGAAACGCTCTCGTCGCAACTGCTCGCGATCAGCGGCGCGCAGGGCGACCGCATGACGCGCGACGAAGCGTGGCGGCTGATTTTTGCGGGGCGGCACATCGAACGCGTCGCGACGATGGCGACGTTCCTGCGCACGGCGGTCAAGCACCGGCAGATCGCGACGGCGGGCGGCTTCGATCTGCTGCTGCAACTCTTCGACAGCACGCTGACGTATCGGTCGCTCTATCCCGGACGCTTTGAAGTGCCGCCGCTGATCGACCTGCTGGTGGTCGAGCCGACCAATCCGCGCGGTCTCTATGGCGTGTACAAGCGCCTGTGCACGAAGCTCGTCGAGATTTCGCAGGCGGCGGGACGCGGCGCGCACAGCGATTTCAGCGAGGCGACGCGTTACGCGGCGTCGCTGCGCAATCTCGAAGCGCTCTGCACGACCGACGCCGGGGGCATGCACGCCGAGCTCGTCGCCGCATGCGACGAACTGGAGGCGCAGGTGAGCGCGGCCGCGCATGAAATCAGCGCGCGCTACTTCAGCCACGCGAAGACGCAATCGCTGCAGGTGTCGTCGTGACGATCGAAAAGGCCGTGTTGTCGGTGTCGCACCGGACGACTTATCGCTACTCCACCTACGTCGAGACGGCCCAGCATCTCGCGACGATTCGTCCGCAGAACACGGCGTGGCAGCGCGTGATCGCGCACGAGGAGAGCATCGAGCCGGCGCCGTCGTACATCAACAGCCGCGTCGATGCGTTCGGCAACGACGTGCTGTATTTTTCGCTGGAGTCGCCGCACCGATCGTTGCAGATGATCAGCGAGACGACCGTGGAGTTGACGCCGCGCTGGGCATCGCTTGATCCGGCCGCGACGCCGGCCTGGGACACGGTCGCGGCGACCACGCGTTATTGCGCCGGCGCGCCGTTCGTGCCGGAAACGGAGTTCTGCTTCGCCTCGCCGAATATCGGCTTGCGGCAGGACTTGCAGGAATACGGGCTCGTCAGTTTTACGCCGGGGCGACCGCTCGCCGAAGGCGCGATCGATTTAATGCATCGCATTTATGCCGACTTCGAGTACCGGCCGCTTTCCACTTCATACGATACGCCCGCGCATCAGGCGTTCGAACTGAAGAGCGGGGTGTGTCAGGACTTCGCGCAGGTGATGATCGGCTGCATGCGGGCAATCGGCCTGCCCGCGCGGTATGTGAGCGGCTATCTGCGCAACGATCCGCCGCCGGGGCAGGTGAAGCTCATTGGCGCGGATGCGTCGCACGCGTGGGTGTCGGTGTTTTGCCCGGGCAGCGGGTGGATCGATCTCGATCCGACCAACGACGTGCTCGCCGATCTGGATCACATCACGCTCGCAATCGGGCGGGACTATAGCGATGTTTCTCTGCTGCGCGGGCTTATTCTTGGGGGTGGGTCGCACCGGGTGGATGTGGGAGTGACGGTGCTTGGGCTCGAAGGTGATGATTCAGATCCCGAAACCGAACCTTAGACCCTACGCGACCGCCAACCCCTGCCGCACCGTCCCCTTCCTGAGAAACCCGCGCACCAGCTCATGCGCCTGCTCCTTATGCGCGGCCTGCCAGCTCGCCGCGAGCATGTCGGTATCGAACATCCGCGAGAGCGTATACGCATTCGACTTGTGAAAATAAGCGAGGCTGACGAGCGTGACATACAGATGCAAAGGATCGATGCCACGTCGCAACGTTCCGCCCACTTCCCCGCGCCGGATCAGCGTGCGCAATTTGTCCAGCACCGGCGACGACATCGCCTGAATCACTTTGGAAAGCTTCAGATACCGCGCCCGGTTCAGGTTCTCCCACGAAAGTAGGCAAAGCAATTCGGGGTGCGCGGAAAAATGCTCTTCGGTGAAGTCGTAAAGCTGAATGATGCCGGCAGCGGGATCGACGGTATGCACGTCGAGCGTGACGGCCAGTTCCGCTTCGCGCAGCCGTGCGAGCACATGCTCCAGCACTTCGACGTACAGCTTCTCCTTCCCGCCGAAGTAGTGATAGATCATCCGGATGTTGACCTTCGAGCGGCTCGCGATCGTCTCGACCCGCGCGCCGCTATAACCCTTGTCCGCGAATTCGCGGATCGCGATCTTCAGCATCCGCTCGCGCGTCTTGCTCGCGAGTTGCTGGCGGCGGGTGGCCGGCGCAGCCGGAGAGTCGGCGCCGAGCGCTTTAGCAGACGATGACGGCTTCTTGCTAGGCATGGACAGTGTCGAATGGTTGAGCGAACGGTGATCGATGCACGTCGATGATCTCCGCGATGGTACTCCGTGCGGCGTTATCGGCGAAATGGCTGCGTCAGCGCGGGCGGCGCGGTCTGCCGGCCGATCAGCCCCGCCACCGCGACGAGCGCGAGCAGGTACGGAAGCATGATGAGCAGCGCCGTGGGCACGTGAATGCCGAACATCGGCAACTGGAACTGCATCGCGGTCGCGGCACCGAAGAGCAGGCACGCGAGCGCGGTGCGGCCGATCTTCCAGTTGCCGAAGATGATCGCGGCGATCGCGAGATAACCGGTGCCATTCGTCATGCCTTCGGTGAACGTGTGGATGTCGCCGATGGAGATGAAGCAGCCCGCCGCCGCCGACATCACGCCCGAGAACACCACCGCGCCATAGCGCAGGCGCGCGACCGACAAGCCCGACTGATCGACCGCGCGCGGCGCGACGCCCGCCGCGTGCAGCGCGATGCCGAGCGCGGTGCGCCGCATCACGATGGACGTCGCGATCAGCACGGCGAGTCCCGCATACAGCAGCCACACCTGATGAAACACGGGTTCGCCGATCACCGGCAGTTGCCCGAGCCCCGGCGGCGACCAGCGCGACAGCCCCGGAATCACGGCGCTCGAGCGCTCGCCGAACACTTCGCGATACGCGAGCGTCGTGCCGCCGAGCGCCAAAATGTTGATGCCGATGCCGGTCACGATCTGGTTCGCGCGCAGCGTGATGCTCAGGAACGCCTGCAACAACGCAAGCGGAATCACGCCGATCATGCCGCACACGAGACCGATCCCGGGATTGCCGGTCAGCCAGGAAAACGTCGCGCCGAGAAACGCACCGGTCAGCATCATGCCTTCGACGCTCATGTTGAGCACGCCCGCGCGTTCGCTGATGAGTTCGCCCGTCGCGGCGAGCATCATCGGCGCGGCGAGGCGGATGGAGGCGCCCGCGAAGACAGCCAGAAGCTCGATGTTCATTGGCGCGCTCCCTTGCGTTCGAGCCACATCGCGCCGCCCGCCAGCGCGACCGTGACGATGCCCTGCACGATCAGCACCAGCGCCGAGGGCACCGAGGCGACCATTTCCATGTTGATGCCGCCCGAGCGCAGGAACCCGAAGAGCAGCGCGGCAGCGAACACGCCGACAATCGAATCGCGCGCGAGCAGGCCGACCACGAGCCCGTCGAAGCCGTAGCCCGACGAGAAGCCCGCCTTCAGCGAATACTGGTCGCCTTGCAGCATCAACGCGCCCGCAAGGCCGCCGAACGCGCCGGCGAGCGAGAGCGCGCCGACCAGCGCCGACGTGATCGGCAGACCGGCCCGGCGCGCCGCGACCGGGTTCAGGCCGGCGGCGCGCAGGCACAACCCGAAGCGCGTGCGCCGGAGCATCACGGCGGAGGCGACCGCCAGCACGAGCGTGAGCGGCAATCCGATGGTGAGGTTCATGCCGCTCGCGGCGAGCACGGCCGGCAGCTTGGTCGCGTCCGGAATGTCGAGCGATTCGGGCAGCGTGGCGCCGCTCGTCATCGGCTGGCGCAAGAGCGCTTCGCTCTGCACACACCAGTAAAGCAGCCATACTGCGATGAACGACAGCAAGAGCGTGCTGATCACCTCATTCGTGCCGGCCTTTGCCTTCAACACGCCCGGCACGCCGCCCCAGACCGCGCCCGCGGCGGCCGCGGTCAGCATCGGCACGGCGAACGAGAGGCCGAACGGCAGATGCGCGCATCCGCCGTAGAGGCTCATCGCGGTGGCCGCAATACCGCCGATCGCAATCTGCCCTTCGCCGCCGACGTTCGTGAGCCGCGCGCGGTTCGCGATCACGAAGCCCGTGCCGACGAGCGCGAATGCAAGACTCCGGTTGACCGACGCGCCGATGGCGTAAGGCGAGCCCCATGCGCCGTCGGCGAAGGCGCCGATCGCATCGCGGATCGGCACGCCGACGACCGTGATCAACAGCAACGCCGCGACGAGCGCCAGCCCGACCGATGCGCCGACCACGAGCGCGACGCGCACTTGCGGCGAAGCGTTGCCGTCGCCACGCCTGAAGCGCAACCGCGAAAGCGTGCCATGCAGATTCAGATCGGGATTCATGCGGTGTCTCCCGAGCCCGCCATCCATGCGCCGATGCGTCCGCGATTGGCCGCATCGGGCGTGCAGCTGCCCATGATGCGTCCGCGGTACAGCACGACGATGCGATCGGCGACGCTCATCAGTTCGTCGAGTTCGGATGAAATCAGCAGCACGCCGACGCCGCGTTCACGCGCCGCGCGGATGTGCGTGTAGACAGCGGCGACCGCGCCGACATCGAGACCGCGCGTCGGTTGCGCGGCGAGCAGGAAGACGAGCGGGTCGAGCGTCAGTTCGCGCGCGAGCACCGCTTTCTGCTGGTTGCCGCCCGACAGACCGCCGAACAGCGCGTCGGGACCGCTCGCGCGCACGTCGAAGCGTGTCATCAACGCCAGCGCGGCGGCACGCATCGCGCGTCGTCGCAGGAAGCCGTACTGCGTGTAGCGGTCGAGGTGATTGATGAGCAGGTTGTCGGCGAGACTCATGCCCGTCACGCAGCCGACCGCGTGCCGGTCTTCGGGCACGATGCCGACGCCCGCGCGCGTCAGCTCGCGCGGGCCCGCGTTCGTCATGTCGCGGCCCGCGATGAAGAAGCGTCCCGCCGCCGCCGGCATCATGCCCGCGAGCACGGCGCCGAGTTCGCTCTGACCATTGCCTTCGACGCCCGCAATGCCGACGATCTCGCCGCGATTCACCACGAGCGTGCAGTCGGACAAGCGCGCGACGCCCTCGGCATCGCGGGCGGAGAGGCCGTCGATCTGCAGCACTTCGTCGTCGAGCGGGCGCGAGTAGGGCGAGGTCGCGCGAAGTTGCGCGAGCGAGAGGCGGCTCGCCATGTCTTCGCTGTCGTCCGGCGCTTCGGCGCGATGGATCATCGCGTGCACGAGATGATCGATGTCGGTCGAAGGCGAAGCCGAGCGCGCGACGACGCGTCCCGATTGCAGCACGGTCGCGTGCGTTGCGATGCGGCAGATTTCCTTCAGCTTATGCGTGACGAGCACCACCGCGCAGCCGCGTTCGGCGACGCGCGCGCAGGTATCGAGCAGCGCGTCGATCTCGGCGGGCAGCAGCACGGCGGTGGGTTCGTCGAGGAGCAGCAGGCGCGGCTCGCGCATCAGGCACTTGACGATCTCGACACGCTGACGCTCGCCCACCGAGAGGTCGGCGATGCGCACGTCGAGCGCGAGATCGAGGCCGACGCTCGCGAGCACCGCCTGCACTTCCTTCGAGCGCGCCGCGCGATCGAGAAAGCCGCGCGACTGGCCGAGCAACAGGTTGTCGAGCACGCTTGCATCGTCGACGAGGCTGAAGTGCTGATGAACCATCGCGATGCCGGCGCCAAGCGCCTCGCGCGGATTGCGCGGCCGGTACGCGGCGCCATCGACGCGCATCGTGCCCGCGTCCGGCTGATGCACGCCGAAGATCACGTTGCAGAGCGTCGACTTGCCCGCGCCGTTCTCGCCGATCAGGCAATGTACGTCGCCGGGCATCAGGTCGAGCGAGACGTCGTCGAGCGCCTGGAACGCGCCGAAGCGCTTGCCGATGCCCGCGAGCGAGAGGATCGGCGCCGCGTCCGTGCGCGGCGCGAGGGCGGCGGCGTTCATCCTTCCGAGACCTTGATCTTGCCGCTCAGGATGTCGTCTTCGATCTGCTTGATCTTCGCCTGCATCGCGGGCGTCGTCTGGCATACGGCCATGCCTGACGCCTTCGGTCCCATCGCGAGGCCGAATGCCTTGTAGCCCGGCTGCCACGATCCTTTTTCGAGTTGCTCGATCGCATACTGCGCCTGGTAGCCGACGCCCGTGATGCTGTACGCGACATAGAGCGCGTCACTGCCGCAGCGGTCCGTATAGCTGCCGATGATGTGCGTGTTCTTTTCCTTCGCCGCTTGTTCGAGGCCGCGCAGGCCGAGGTTCAGGATGTGATAGTGGACGTCGGCGCCCTGCGCGATGGCGGCGGCGGTCGCTTCGCGGGCCTTCGCGACGTTGTCGAAGTCGCCGGTGTAGCTCTCGAAGTACTTGACCTTCGGATTGATGTAGCGCGCGCCGTTGCCGAACTCCTTGCCCGCGTTGACGATTGACGGAATCTCCATGCCGCCCACGTAGCTGACCGCATTCGACTTCGACAGCATCGCGGCCGTGGCGCCCGCGACGAACGCGATCTCGGCCTGCTTCACGTCATAGCCCGCGACGTTCGGCGGCATCGTCTCGCCCTTGCTGCCGCCGACGATCGAGAACTTCACATTGGGAAAGCGCTTGGCGACCTTTAGCACCGCCGCCTGCGTCTGCCCGCCGACGCCGATCACGAGCTGGTTCTTCGTCGCGAGATTGGTGAGCGCCTGCTCCATGTCCGCGTAGTTGATGTTCTCGATGATCTGCGTCTTCAGCTTCGGGCCGAATTCCTTCTGCGCGGCGACGACGCCGTCGTAGCCCGATTCCATCCAGCCCTTGTCGGTCTTCGAGCCGGGGATCAGCACGCCGACGCGCATCGCGTCGTCGGCGGCACGCGCTTTCGTGATGAAGAACGCGGGCGTGCTGATCGCGATCAATGCCGCGACGACCACGGTTCGTGCGACAAAGCGGCGGTGACGAACGCGCTGCGAAGGTTGTTGTGATCCAGTCATCACTGGCACTCCTTTTGCGTTGGATTTGGTAAGTAGGTTATTCATGAACGAAATCGTCAACGCAACTTCGATGCCATGCACGCCTGACGATGCGATGCATGGAACACGAAACGAGCGATGAGCGATGCGCGTGAAGGCCGCATCGACGCATCGTGGAAGTCAGCCGCTTCTCTTCTATTTCCCTTTGAGGCACGCTTTGGAGAACACCTTGGAAAACGGCGAAAGCCCAGATACGACGGCGCTTTCCGGCGCACTCGGCGTCTTCGCGCAGACGCGCTGGAGCGCGACGCAGACGCTCGTCGACATGGCGCCCGCGACGCCTTCGCCACGCCTGGCGACGCTCGATTCAGAGCCGCAGCAGGTGCGCTTCGACATTGATAAAGCAGCGATCGTCGTGATCGATATGCAGAATGACTTCTGCACCAAACGCGGATGGGTTGCCCATCTTGGGGGCGACTACGAAGCGGATCGCGCGCCGATTGCACCATTGCAGCGCCTGCTGCCGATCGCGCGCCGCCATGGCGTGCCGGTGATCTGGGTGAACTGGGGCAATCGCCCCGATCTCGCGAACATGCCGCCGAATCAAATCCATTTATATAAGCCGACGGGTACGGGCATCGGCCTCGGCGAGCCGCTTCCCGGCCACGGCGCGCACGTGCTCGAAAAGGATTCGTGGGCGGCGGCGGTCGTCGATGAACTCGCGCCCGAGCCGCAGGACATCCGCGTCGACAAGTACCGCATCAGCGGCTTCTGGGATACGCCGCTCGACAGCATCCTACGCAACCTCGGCACGCGCACGGTGTTCTTCGCGGGCGTCAATACGGACCAGTGCGTGCTGCACACGCTCACCGACGCGAACTTCCTCGGCTATGGCTGCGTGATGCTGTCCGATTGCTGCGCAACGTCGTCGCCGGCGTTCTGTACGGAAGCGACGATCTGGAACGTGAAGAAGTGCTTCGGCTTTGTCGCGGCGTCTTCGCAACTGGCCGACGCATTGCAAGGAGAGACGCGATGAGCGCGTTCGTCCCCGGTGCGAGAGTGCGCGTCGCGGCGACGTCGAGCGGCCCGCTCGACGGCTTGCGCTTCGCGGTCAAAGACTTGATCGACGTGGCGGGCGTCGTGACCGGCGGCGGCAACCCCGACTGGCTCGCGACGCATGCCGAGGCCACGCGACACGCGCCGTCGGTGGCGGCGCTGCTCGCGGCGGGCGCGTCGGTCGACGGCAAGACGATCACCGACGAACTCGCGTACAGCCTCGAAGGCGTCAACGAGCACTACGGCACGCCGCTCAATCCGCGCTGGCCGCATGCGCTGCCGGGCGGGTCGTCGAGCGGATCGGCGAGCGCGGTCGCAAGCGGCGAAGTCGATTTCGCGCTCGGCACCGATACCGGCGGCTCCGTGCGCGTGCCCGCCGCGTTCTGCGGACTATGGGGCATCCGGCCGACGCACGATGCCGTATCGGCTGAAGGCGTGTTGCCTTTCGCGCCCTGCTTCGACACGGTCGGATGGTTTGCGCGCTCGGGCGAGTTGCTCGCGCGCGTGGCGGACGTGCTGCTCGCGGGAACGGCGCCCGTCGATGTGCCGCCGCACATGACGCGATGCTCGGAAGCGTTCGGAGCGCGCGCCGCGAACGAACCCGACGAGGCGGCAACGCTGGCGTCGCTGGCGGCGAGCGTCGGTGCACACGACGAGATCAGCGTCTTTCACGGCGATGCCGCGCGATGGCTGCACTGCTACCAGCAGCTTCAGGACGATGCGATCCGCGCGTCGCTCGGCGGCTGGATCGACGCGACGTCACCGCGCTTCGGGCCCGCAATCGCATCGCGATTCGCGAGGCTCGCCCTGCTCGACGACGATGAAGTCGCACGCTGCCGCGCCTTGCGCTCGACGTTGGCGGCACGCATCGACGCGCTCGTGAGCAAGAGCGTGATCGTTCTGCCGACCACGCCGCTCGCGCTCATCGAGAAGAACGCATCGGGCGAACGCATCGGCGCGTTCTATCGCGATGCGCTGACGATGGACGCCATTGCCGCGCTCGCCGGTCTGCCGCAAGTGACCGTGCCGCTCGCGGACGAGCGTGATCGTCCGCTGGCGTTGTCCTTCATCGGGCCGCGCGGAAGCGATCGTGCGCTGATCGCGCTCGTTCGCCACCTGTTTTCATCCATCGAGTAGAGGAGCCCAATGACCGACGACGTCAACACGCCGCCCGACCGCGCGACCGCCACCGCTTATGTCGATGCCGCGCTCGCGCTGCATTTTCCCTCGGTGACGGAAGCGGCCGCCGCGCGCGTGCATGAGCAGTTCGCACGCATCGCGATGCTCGCGGGCCCGGTGCTTTTGTACCCGCTCGCCGCCGACGACGAACCCGCACCGGTGTACAGACCATGACGGCCGCCCGCTATCCTCTCGATGCGTTCGGCATCGCGCGCGCGTATGCGCAGGGCGAATTCACGGCACGCGATCTGATCGACGACACGTTTGGCCGCATTGCGATCGGCGACAAGCACGTCAACGCGTTCACGGCGCTTACGATGGAACGCGCGTTCGACGAAGCCGCGCAACTCGACGCGAAGCGTGCGAAAGGCGAGTCGCTGCCGCCGCTCGCGGGCGTGCCGTTCGCCGCGAAGAACCTGTTCGACGTGGCCGGCATCACGACCATCGCGGGGTCGCGCATACTGGCCGGCAACGCTCCCGCCACGCGCGATTCGACGCTCGTGCGATGCATGCGCGAGCAGGGCGCGATCATGGTCGGCGCGCTCAACATGGATGAGTTCGCCTACGGCTTCACGACGGAGAACCATCACGCCGGGCCGTGCCGCAATCCGCATGACCTGTCGCGCACGTCGGGCGGCTCGTCGGGCGGGAGCGCGGCCGCGGTCGCCGCGGGCTTCGTGCCGGTCACGCTCGGCACCGATACGAACGGATCGGTGCGCGTGCCCGCATCGCTCTGCGGTGTGTTCGGCGTCAAGCCGACCTATGGGCGCCTTTCGCGCCACGGCACGTTTCCGTTCGTCGCGAGCATCGATCACATGGGCGCGTTCGCGCGCAACATCGACGACCTCGCCGTGACCTACGACGCATTGCAGTACATCGACCCAAACGACCCTGCGTGTTCCGCGCGCGCGATCGAGCCGGTCGGCGCATCGGATCGAAGCGGCGCGTTGCGTGTCGCGCGGCTGGGCGGCTACTTCGACGACAACGCAGGCGACGAAGCACGCGAGCTCGCGTTGTCGGCAACGCGCGCGCTCGGCGCTCGGGAGACGATCGCGTTTCCCGAGGCGGCGGCCGCGCCCGGTGCCGCGTTCATGATCAGCGCGGCGGAAGGCGGCCAGTTGCATCTGCCGACCCTGCGCTCGCGATACGACGAGCACGAACCGCTGTCGCGCGATCGTCTGATTGCGGGCGCCTTGCTGCCCGCTGCGTGGGTGTTGCAGGCGCAGCGCGTGCGCGCCGCGTTGCGCAAGCGCGTGCTCGAACTGTTCGAGCGTTACGATGTGCTGATCGCGCCCGCGACGCCTGTCGTCGCTCCGCACATCGGACAGGAGTTCATGGACGTGGGCGGCCAGCGTCTGGCGGTGCGTCCGAACCTCGGGCTGCTGACGCAGCCGATATCGTGTATCGGACTGCCGGTGGTCGCGGTGCCGATGCGCACGTCGACCGGTCTGCCGCTCGCCGTGCAGGTGATCGCGGCGCCGTGGCGCGAGGACCTCGCGTTCGAAGCGGCGCGCCGTCTGGTCGACGCACAGCTTGCATGGTGTCCCGAACCGCCTTCGTTCCCGCTGTCAGGAGGCGCGCAATGAACGAGATCAATCGACCCGATGTGCTCGCCGAAGTCGACGCGGCCTTCGATGCCTACGAAGAGGCGCTCGTCACCAACGACGTCGCCACGCTCGACGAACTGTTCTTCGATTCGCCTCACACGCTGCGCTATGGCGCGACGGAAAACCTCTATGGCTACGAGGCGATTCGCGCGTTCCGGGCGGCGCGTCCCGGTACGGCACTCGCGCGCACGATCACGGCGCGCGTCGTGACCTCTTACGGCGATGCATTTGCCGTCGCGAACATCGAGTTTCGTCGCGAAGGCGATCCGCGCATCGGACGTCAAAGCCAGACATGGATGAAGACGGCGGACGGCTGGCGCGTGGTGAGCGCGCACGTAAGCTGGATGGAGACGCGCTAAGTGCTCCCTACGAACGCGGCGCGCTAATTGATTACAGAGAACCCCGTTCCTATACTGCTCGCGCAGACTGGTAACTGTAAGAAAGATCGACCCGACTGCCTGTTCCGGATCGGCGCCCGCGCTGGCGCCGTGCTGGTGCTCGCCCGTCGCCGCCGCTCTGACCCAGCGCGAAGGCGTCCGGTCTGCGATTACGCCACCGGAGATACGCAATGAAAAAGTCCGTCCGACATGTCGGCGCGTGCGTGCTGTTCGCGCTCGCGGCCTCGCATCCCGCTCTTGCACAGGGCGACAAGGCAGTCGATGCAGCCAACGCCAACTGGAACAAGGCGTTCAATAGCGGCGACGCGCACGCGCTCGCCGCGCTTTACGATCCGAAGGCGGTGGTATCGCCGGGTAATGGCAAGTCGATCGAGGGTCGCGCGGAAATCGAAAAGCTCTTCAAGAGCTTCTTCGATGCGGGCGTCCACGATCACACCATCGAAGTCATCCAAGTGCGCCATAGCGGCAACACGATGTATCAGACGGCCAACTGGACCGCGGTCGCGGAAAAGGACGGCAAGAAGTCGCAATACAAGGGCGTGCTGCTCAGCGTGATGAGCAAGGGCGCCGATGGCAAGTGGCACGTGACGGCGCATACATGGAACGCGATGCCGTGATGCCGTCCGATGATTGCATAGCGAACTAGTTCGACGCTCTCGCTCGCTTGCGGATGGACAAAAGAAGGGCAATGCGCACCGTTTGAAACCGTTTGCTTCGTGCCACAATGCGGCTTAAGATACTGTACGCATATACAGTATCAGTGGTGAGCATGGAGCTGTCGGAAAAACTCGAAATCCTCGCGGACGCGGCGAAATACGACGCGTCGTGCGCCAGCAGCGGCGCGCCGAAACGCGCGTCGCGGGGCATTGACGGGCTTGGCGCGAGCACCGGTTCGGGCATCTGCCACAGCTTTACGCCCGATGGCCGCTGCGTCTCGCTGCTCAAGATCCTGCTGACGAACTTCTGTCTGTACGACTGCAAGTACTGTGTGAATCGCCGTTCGAGTAACGTGCCGCGTGCGCGCTTCACGCCGGAGGAAGTCGTAGGCCTTACGCTCGACTTTTATCGCCGCAATTACATCGACGGCCTCTTTCTTAGCTCGGGCGTGATCCGCTCGTCGGACTACACGATGGAGCAACTGGTGCGCGTCGCGAAGTCGCTGCGCGAGGAGCATCGGTTTCGCGGCTACATCCACCTGAAGACGATCCCCGACGCGGACCCCGAAATCATCGCTCAGGCGGGACGCTATGCCGACCGCCTGAGCGTGAACATCGAACTGCCGACCGAGATCGGTCTCGAGAAGCTCGCGCCAGAAAAGAGCGGTCGCACGATCAAGCTTGCGATGGGATCGATCCGTCTCGCGCAGGAAGAGTCGGAAGCGGAACCGCGCGCACCGCGCTTTGCGCCGGCGGGGCAGAGCACGCAGATGATCGTCGGCGCCGATGAAACCGATGACCGCACCATTCTCGCCACCGCCGAAACGCTGTACGGATCGTATCGGCTCAAGCGCGTTTATTACTCGGCGTTCAGTCCGATTCCCGACAGTCCGTCGATCGTGCCGCTCAAGGCGCCGCCGCTTTTGCGCGAGCATCGGCTCTACCAGGCGGACTTTCTGATGCGCGGCTACGGCTTTTCCGCATCCGAATTGCTCGATGCGCCCGGCAACCTGCCGCTCGACGTCGATCCGAAACTCGCTTGGGCGCTCGCGCATCGGGAGCGCTTTCCAGTCGATCTCAACGCGGCGCCGGTGCGGATGATCGCGCGCATTCCGGGCATCGGCATGCGCAATGCGAAGCGGCTCGTCGAATTGCGGCGCTCGCGACGCATTCGTTATGCCGATCTTGTCCGGCTGCGCTGCGGCATGGAGAAGGTCAAGCCTTTCGTCGTCACGCAGGATTACCGGCCGCCGGTTCGCGAGACATCGTCTGAGCAATTGCGGCGCGCGCTTTCTGCCGCGCCGGTGCAGCTCGCGCTGCTCTGATGAAGACGATCACGATAGAAGACGAATTCGACGCGTGGCGCAGCGCGGCGCTAAGCGCGCGCTCACAAGGACTCGCGCCGGAATCGATCGAATGGCGTACTTTGGAAGCTCACGCTGCGGAGCTGTCGTTGTTCGAACCTTCGGAGGCAGAGCATCACGAAGCGCAATCGCACGCGCCGACCGTGCGCGTCTCGAAGGAACTGGCAACGCTCATCAAGGAGGCCGCGCACTTCACCGATGCGTCCCGCTGGGGCTTTCTCTATCGCGTGTTGTGGCGGTGGGCGCAGGGTGATCGTGCGGTCGCATCGGCTGCCGATGAAGACGGCGCGCGGCTGCATCGAATGGCGAAAGCAGTGCGACGCGCGCAGCACGACATGATCGCGTATGTGCGCTTCAGAAAGCGCGACGCTTCGCTCGGTTCGCCCGAGTATGTCGCGTGGTACGAGCCGGATCACGACGTCCTCGCCTGGGGCGCCGATCACTTCGCCAAGCGCATGGGCAAATCCACGTGGCTCATCACGACGCCCACTGGCGCCGCGATGTTCAATGGCGAGACGTTGCGACTCGAACGTCGTCATGCCTTCGCCGCCGATCACGTGAGCGACACGCCCGATTCCGCCGAAGCGCTCTGGCTCACCTACTACAAGAGCACGTTCAATCCCGCGCGGCTTAACGAAGACGCGCTGGAACTGCACATGCCGGTGCGCTTCTGGAAAGGCTTGCCTGAAGGCGCGCTGATCCCGCGCCTCGTCAGCGAGGCAAGAAGCGGCGCGCGGCGCGTGGCGCAGGCGAAGGGCGTCGGCGCGCTCGGCGGCAAGTCGATTCCGGTGGAAGCGAGCGAAGCGCAGCCCGAACGCGACGCGCCCACGTCGCTCGACGCCTGCCGCCGCTGCGATCTCTGGCGCACGGCCACGCAGGCAGTCGCGGGGCAGGGCAGCGAACGCGCGCGCATCATGCTGCTCGGCGAGCAGCCGGGCGATCAGGAGGATCTCAAGGGCGAGCCGTTCGTCGGTCCTGCCGGCCGTTTGCTCGACGACGCGATGCAACGGGCGGGCGTGGCGCGCCGCGACGTGTATCTGACCAACGCGGTCAAGCATTTCAAGTGGGAGCCGCGCGGCAAGCGGCGTCTGCACAAGACGCCGGGGCAGCAGGAAGTCGATGCGTGCGCTTACTGGCTCGACAAGGAGTTGCGCACGGTCGATGCGCGCGTGATCGTCACGCTCGGCGCGACGGCGCTCAATGCGCTCGTCGGCAAGCGCGCGAGTTTGCAGTCGCATCTCGGGCGCGCGGTGCCGTTCGGCGAGCGGTGGATCGTCGCGACCTACCACCCGTCATATGCGCTGCGTCAGGACGACGACACGGCGCGCGAGCGCACCATCGCGACCATCGTCGCCGCGCTGGAGGAAGCGCGCAGACTGGCCGGACAATGAACTAGGCCGACATTCCCCAGTTCGTCTCGACGAATGCCGCCAGATCGAGCGAATGGCGGCGCACGATGGCTTCCGCCAGTTCGCCGTCGCGCCGTTCGAGCGCGGCGATGATCTCTTCGTGATCGGCCATCGAACGCGACGCGCGGTCGCTTTGCGAAATCGTATGGCGACGGATCGCGCGCACGTGCGCAAAGATGTTGGAGAGCGTCTGCGAAATCACCTCCGACTTCGATAGCGTCACCACGGCCTGATGGAACGCGATGTTCGCGTCGGAATAGTTGTCGATGTCGTCGGCGGGCGAGTGATCGTGGAAGTCATGGAACATCGCCCGCAGCAAGGCGATTTCCTCGTCGGTGGCGCGCTCGGCGGCAAGACGCGCCGCCATGCTTTCGAGCGCGGCCCACAGATGAATCATCTCGATGATCTCGGCGCGCGTCTTGCGCGTGATGTACACGCCGCGGCGCGGCACGGTCCGCAGAAATCCCTCCTGTTCGAGCAACGTGATCGCCTCGCGCACCGGCGTGCGGCTCACGCCGAGCGCGGTCGTCAGCTTGCGCTCGTCGAGGCGGATTTCCCGCTCCGAGCCGTAGATGTCCGCGTCGGCGATGGCCTGGCGCAGCTGGGTGTACGCCTGCTTGCGCAGCGGCGCGCTCGCGTCGATCGGTTCGAGCTTGCGTGCGATGGCGAGGAACGTGAGGTCCGCCTGCTCGTCGTAGGTCTCTGACATGGTCGTGTTCCTGCATTGATTCTGATCGGCAGACGAAGCGCGCCGCGCACCGGGTCGCGGTGCGCGGCGCTTCTCTCAACGGCCTGACGAAGAAGCGGGACGCGCCTCCGCCGGGACCTCGAAGCTTGCGTTTTCGTACGCGAGCGCCGTGTTGTTGATCCAGCGCTTTCTCATCGGCGCGAGCAGGAACTTGGCCGCGATCGCCGCGGCGATCGAGATGCCCGCCGCGCAGATGAACACCGCGTTCCAGCCACCGACCGCCGACAGCAGCGACGCCACCGGAACCAGCATCGACGCCGTGCCCTTCGCCGTGTACAGCGTGCCG
>NZ_JARUXL010000003.1:503104-565295 GCF_031451455.1 Caballeronia sp. LZ024
TATCTGCTGGGGTGACCATCTCCACTCGAGCAGGGTGAGAACGATACGCCAGCAGACGCCTTGTAGGCAAAGCTTTGTGGCACGGCGCCCGGCGCCGCGGCGTGAGGCGCGGAGCGCTTCAGCCGGTACCGATGCGTAGCCTGCGGGAGAGCTGTTTCGCTTCAGTTCACGGCTAACGGTTGCCGGCGAGCGCCGAAGTATCCGGGCCATGGCCCGGATACTCGAACCCTGCAGATGCAGGCTTGCAATGGTTAGGCGCTCTTCAGGTTGAAGTTGCCGGTACGGAGTTCTTTCATGCATCGCAACACCTTATACGAAATGGTGTTGCACTTCAGATTTGAGGCCGCCCCAATATAAGAACGGTATCGGCGCCGCCTGGGCCTGGCTACATGGAGGCCGCCTTGTTTCATGAGGCGACGCACGACCTTTTCCGATAGGAACACACGTTGTCGGCCGAGCGCTGCCTGCACCCGACGATAGCCGTAGGATCGGTGATTGTCCTCGAAGATCTCTGCAACGGTACGACGGACTTCTGCATATTTGTCGGCCACCCGTATGGACGACCGATGGTAGAAATAGGAGCTGCGCGCCAGGTCCAACCGCGCAAGCAGCTCAGCCAAGCTGTATTCGTCTCTCAGGGCGTCAACCAGCGTCGTCTTCTCCCGGTTGCTCAGGAGCGGCAGGTCGACGCCCAGGTCTTTTTTTAGGAGTTCATTCGCCTTCTTCAACAAGTCGTGTTCAAGCTGCAGATTGCGAATGTCGCGCCGGAGCCCTTCGACCTGCCGCGCCAGTTCGTCCCGATCCGTCTCTGCAGGTGTTCGCTTGTCGCGTTTCATGGATGCAGGGGCCTCTCGGCCGAGTAACTGGTTCTTCCAGTTGTACAGCGTCACCCTGTCAACGTCCAGCTTTCGCGCTAACGCCTGCGCACTTCCTTCGCGTGTGCAGAGTTTGTACACGGCGGCCTGTCTGGACGCCAATGACGCGGCTGGTCTACCTGCCTTGCCAACCACGAATCTCCTGGTTTCCGGATAGCGCTCGCGAACCCACGCCGTTAGTATCTGGCGACAGGGATAGCCTAATGCCCTGAGAGTGAGGGCGAAGCAGCGCCCGTGGTTGACGTAGTGCTCGAGCGCCACGTTCTTCTGCTCTTCTGAGTACTTCGGCTTTCCGCGAACATACTCCTTCTGCAACTCACCCCTCTTCTCGAATTCTTCGCACCACGCCTTCAAAGAATTCTTCGTCGGGTAACCCAACTGGCGGATGGTCGCCTTGATGCGCTTCCCGAGCTTTAGGTACAGCTCGACCGCCCGAACGCGGTCTTCGTATGAATACATGGACTACCTCCAGGTAGTCCAAGATTTTGTCCGCATCCCCAGTGGGTCAGTTTCCGGTGGAAATCAACAGACGACGCCTTTCTCCCAGCCGCTAGCCACGTTGCAGAAGTCCGCGTCAAACAGGAGTGCGCGCACATCATCGCAAAGCGCGAATTGACGGTGCGGCCCTTGCCTTTGTTGACCTTGTGGACCGCCGTATTCATATTGTCGTAGATGCCACGACGGGCCACACCGCCAAAGGCCATGAACGAGCGTGTATGGGCGTCGAACAGCATCTCGTGACCCTGGCTCGGGTAGGCCACTAACCAGAACGCCCACGACGCGCACAGCTTCATGTGCGACACCTGTAGCTTGCGGTAAACGCCGCCTACAACCAGTCCTTCCTCGGACCAGTAAAACTGAAACGCTTCGCCTAACTCGAATTGCAACGGCACAAACGCTGACTTCGAAACCGCCTTGCCTTCGCCTTGCCGCCAGACCCGGATGAAGTCCGTCACCCGCGAATAGCAACCATCGTAGCCGTTCGCCTTGATCTCCTGGAACAGCATCCAGGCGGTGCGCCGCTGATACTTCGGTTCTTCCTGAACCTCCATGTTCAGGTATTTGCAAATCGTGTTGCGCGACAGGCTTGTGAGACGCGCGATCTCGCGGACCGACTTATTTTGACGGTGGAATCCGCCGCACCTTTCCAATCATTGTCATCGGGATCATCCCCAAAACACCCTGCCTGAAAAACCAGCAGGGTAGATTGATTGCCCGGCTCAATTTTCAGTCGGCCTAAACACGATGCACCCAATGATGAGTACGGCGTTCTCTATGCCGCGTCGTCCTTCGAGGCGTGCGTGGCCGAAACATTGATGCGCGGACGCTTCCGTGGCGTTGACGCCGGAATGCCGCACGTGATTGATGAGAAAGCCATCACGGATCGCTGTGTCGCCTTGCTGGAAATGGAAAACGCACGTCCGCTGCGCCTTGCAGATCTGACGCAACCTCTTTGGCGATTGGGATTCGACACGCAATTTCTTTCAACGCCGAAATATTTTGCGCCGAATCGATAGAGCGCCGCGCTCCACGACAATGAGGCAAGCGTGGACGGCATCTACTTTCACTCACGCTTCGCAAATTCTGTGTCGGTTGCCCTGTTCAGCGATCCTGCAAGTCTCGTTCGAAAGGGAAATTCCGTTCCGCTGATCGAGCACCCAACTCTTCCGGCCTTTCTTGACCGCTTCGGTTTTGGCATCGCCGATCCGGGCGGTGCTGACTGGCGAAGAGAAACAGACTCCTGACGCGCCGTGCCGTTACGCGAACCTGCAATCGCTCACGAATCGCTAAAATCAACATTTCCCCGGGGGTAGCGCCAAGTCTGGCGAAAGTCGAGTCGCTCAACGGATGCCGCCGCCGCCCGCGCGCTCGGCGCGCTAGTGCGTGGATTTGCTCTCGACTGAGGTGCTGTTTTTCACTCCCTTCCGTACAAAATAAGGAGAAGCGACAGGAAGAGCTTGAGAACGGACTGCCTAGGTCGCGGGCGGAGCTCGCTTCGCGCTCAGTCATTCGCATTCCCCATCGAAAGCGGCATTTGCTTCGAAGGCAGTTGCAGACGGAAGTACGGCGCGGCATTGCATCAGCCGATACGCACCGCCGGGTCACCAATCACGACGAAGCTGCGGGCGTCACACAGGATTGTCCAAAGCGTCGCCAGCCACGAGTCCCTGCGCAACGCGCCGCCCTCTTTCATGTCTCTCAGTTCGCTGGTCAGCCCCACAGCGGAATCGGCGTATTTCATGCCGAAGACATCCATCGCATTGCCCAGTCGCTTGCCGCACATCAATGCTTCGATGGTGCTGGAAAACGTGAGAGTCTCCACGCCCGCTTCCTCCGAGACGAACGAATGACTCCACACCCGCTCGACGTGTCCGACGAAGGCGAGCGCGCCGCCGTCGCGCAGGCTCAGCAAGCGTCGCGGCAAGCCGGCGACGAACGCGCGCGGTGCGATCGCCGTGCGCCCGCCATTCGTATGGATGTATTCGTCCCACTGCGGCGTGCCGGCGCCATAGCAGGCGAACGCGAAATGGATCATGCCCGCCGCGCTGGCTCCGTCGGGCAGGTCGTCGGCGCCGAAGAAGAACTCGCGCGGCACGGGGCCCGTGTGGTTCAACGGTCCCGGCCAGTCCTGGCACAGCAGCGCGCCCTGCTGCCTCGTCTGCAGTGGATCACCGCACGCAAAGCCCATGCCGTGGCTCGCAGAAAACAGTAGCGACGGCGGGTGTCCGGATGTGAACGCGCTGCTCAGCCGCTGCCGGGTCGCCGCTTCGCCGATAAACGTGTCCATGTGCCAGACGTCCGCGTACTGGTCGGAGATCGTCTGCGAAAGCGGCGCGATGAGATGATCGGCGCTCAGCGCGGTGGCCGTGTCGTCCGGATTGCGCGCGCCGAAGAACATCGCGTGGCGCATCACGCCGTCCGCACGCTTCGTGGATTCGGCGCGGACCACAGATTCGGCATAGGCGCGATAGTCGTCGATAACGTCGAAACAGATCCGGCCCACCGCATAATTCACGTCCAGTTCGTACTGGAACCGGAACGGAATCTCCTCGGGATCGCCGACCATCAGAAGGTAGAACGGCACGCGTCTCGGGTCGACCGGTCCGAGCCCCTTCAAGCGCGGCGCTCGGCCCAGCCAGGCGCGCATCGTGTCGCCCGGCAGATAGCCCTGTGCGCCGCCGTACTCCCGATAGAGCTTGCCAGCCTGGTCCTTGCGCACTTTGAGCAGAGGTTCGAGCGCCCCGCGCAGGTCCTCGCCGGCGTTCGCGGCGAAGATGACGCCCCAGCCCGCCGCCGCCAGGTCCTCCCCGTCGACTCCGTGCATCAGCCCGTAGTTAGGCTGCTCCGAGTCGGTGCGTGCCTTCGACACGTCAAGGGTGTCCGCGTCGAGCGGGTAGCCTTGCGCGAGCGCGCTCATCTGCCGCAATGGCAGCGACGGAAGAAGGTAGGCGCCGTTCCGCGCGTAGATGCCGTTGAAGGTGCAGTCGTTCATGATGTCAGTGAGTGGACTTCACATGCTCGCGCGCCAGGTCGATCATGTTCTGCCGGTCGAGATTGAACCAGTACAACTCGTCCGCATCGATGATGACCCGGTTCAGCTCGGGGCCACCGAGCAGCACCCGCACAGGCGAGCCGACGCGCGCCATCACACCGCAATTCTGCACTGCGATGCCGCCCTGGCAGACCACGATCTGACCGTCCGGGTCGGAGGAAAGCAGAAACGGCGAACCCTGGCGAATCCGATAGCTCAGCCCGGTGATCGCGTGACGATGGAACGCGTTGACAGCATTCCACGTGAATCTCGGCATGTTCCATTCCGTGATTCGGCCGTCCTGGCCGGCGATCAGCAAGGTCTTGTCGTCCGGGCTGAACGTCATGGCCGTGATGCTCGACTCGATGCTCCTGTCGGACGCTTTCGAGTCCGGGCTGCTGTCATTGAGAAACCAGACACGCGCGTTTTCCGGGGCACCCGCTTCCGCGATCATCTTGCCGTCGGAACTGAACGCCACGGCTTCGACCAGGCGCGTGCCGTATTCAAGCAGCCGCGCCTTGCCGCCCTTGCCGTCCTTGTCGCCGGGTTCGTACAGCACGAGGCTCCCGTACATCGCCGCGGCCAGCTTTTTCCCGCTCGAGTCGAAGGCCAGCACGCTCGCTCTGAAGCACATCTGTCTTCCGTTCAGCGTGAGCGGCAGGAGGACCGGCTGGCTGGTCGCGCCCGTGTTCAGATCATGAAGCGTCAGACCGCCGTCGCAATATAGGACCGCAACGCGAGCGCCGTCGGCGGACACGGCGACGCGCCGCGCCGCCCCGCGCCTCAGCGGAACGACTTGTTGATGGGTCAGCTGGTCGCCTTCACGCTGCCAGAGCACGATCGAGTCGCCATTGGCGGACAGCGCGACAAGCTTCGTCATGTCGTCGGACGTCGCGAGACTGCCGGGTATCAACTGCGGATGCGCAGGCTCGGCGGCGAGTCTCGTCGACAGGGCCGACGGCCGGTTCAAATCGACCAGACGTACGTTCCGGCTGCCGCCAACCGCCACGAACTGCGTCGAGTTAGACTGGAACGCCACCCCGTAGAGCTTCTCGCCCCAGCCGTAGAGCGTTCGTGTCTTTAACGAGTTGCGCAGTTCGGTGAGCGTCCTGGCGTTTGAATTCAGCGTCCAGATGGTCAAGTAGTCGTTGTTGGTCGAAACCATCGTGTCGCCGTCGTTCGATATGGCGAGGGAGGCGACCGCGCCGGCATAGGTTTCTCTGTCGGCGAGACGCACGCCCGCGGTCTGGTGGTGATCGGCGAGGTCCCATGCGCTGATCCTGCCGCTTGCGTCGCCCACCATGAGCCAGCGATTGTTGGGGCTGAGCACGAGCGACATGATGGCGTCGCGAAAGTCGGGAGGCGAGTCATCGCCCTTCGGCTCCACGATGAGCACCCTTTCAGGCTGGGCCGGCGGCTTGCGCTCGTCGATTCGCCAGATGCCGATTTTGCCCCGCCAGTCCGCCGTCACGAGCCGTTCCGGCCCGCCCGGTGCATCGATGAAGGCAACCGCGTCGATGAACCAGTCATGAAAGCCGCTGCCGTAAGCGCCGATCTCCACCGGCGGGGCGGGCGGCTCGGGAATCGACCAGATCGTGGCTTTGCCGTCGTAACCGGTGGTTACGAGCCGGGTACCGGAAGCGTTGAACGCCATCCGCCTGACCCGCCTTAAGGCGTCGAACATCGCGGCTTCGCTGAGCGCGCCGTTCTCGATGCGCCACAGCCTGATCTCGCCGTTCCTGCCGGCGGAAGCGACGAGGCGCCTGCCGGGGTGGACGACGACGCTCACGACGGCGTCGTCGTGATCGCTGTAGCTGCGCGTTTCCGCGCTCGCGCCGGACAGCGGCCACGATTTGATCGTCTTGTCCCACGAGCCCGAGAGCACGAACTTCCCATCGGGCGAAAAGGCAACGGCGGCGACTTTCTCCACGTGACTGCCGAGCATCTTTTGGATGGCCGGCTGGGTGCCGAGCACTTGCATCAGGCCCATGTCGACGGCGGGCTTGATGGCCTGCATGTCCGGGCGCTCGCTGTCTCGAACCACTTCGAGAAGCGAGCCGAAGATACGGGGGTCGGCCGTCTCGTGCGAATTCAGCACCGCTGTGATGATTTTCAACTCCTGTTCGTGGTATTGCATCTGCTTCGCCTGATTCTTCGCCGACAGCGTTTCTTGTTCGCTCCGATGAGTGCGCCATGCCATGACGATCGCCAGCATGCAACAGACAACGGCCACGGCGGTGATAACCTTCATGCGCAAGAACATCCGCCGCTCCCGTCTGATCTGCTCGCGCTCCCGCTCCACTCGCGCGCGCTCCTCATTCGACTTCTCGAGAAAGCTCCAGTCGGTCGGCGAGAGTTCTTCAGGATGTCTGTCGGCGAACGCGATGCTCTCGTCCAACTGCTCGCTGGAAAACAGAAGATCCATCTTTTCGCCGGATTTCTTCCACAGATCGGCCTGCTTCTGCAGGAGCGACAGATTAGCCGCGCGCCAGTCCTCGTTGTTTTGCAGCACCGGGCGCACCAGCCGGTCGTGCGACAGTTCGAGCCAGGCGCGGTCGCTGGCGAACTCCGTCCTGATGATGTGATTCCGGACGAGCCCCTCGACGGCATCGGTGAATTCGGTTGGGACTTCCTCATCCTTCAGGACCCGCGAGCGTATCTGGCCTTTGGTGATGAAACTCTGCTCCATCCAGTCGCGCAAGGCGCGCTCGTTCGTGTCGGTCGACTTGCAGACGTCCCTCACCGCACTGGCGAAATACTCGGACAAGGCCCTGTCTACTTCGCTTTTGCCCTTGCCCAGGAGAACGTGTCTCGCGGTGATCGGCCGCTGCTTGCGGATGACGATGCGATCCCACAGCCTTCTGCAACTGAGCTGCAACAGCATCGGCTCGACGAACGGCCCCTTCGTCACTTCCGGCGGCGTGGCGTCGGCGGGGCTCGTGCGGCGGATGACCCGAAGCTCGTCGACCAGCCGCTCCGCCGCCTCGCGCTCGAACAGCCCTTTCGACGGACCGATGATCGCGTCGATGGCCGGCTCGCGTTCTAGCGCGAGCAGCCGGTAGCTGAACGTGAGGCCGGTGGGCACCAGATGGCAATACGGTTCCAGTTCCGCTATGAAGTCCTCGCGCATCGAAAGCAGCAGCCAGACAATGGGCGCCGTCGGATCGTCCGCGCCCGCTTCATCCGCCGCCGTGCCGTCGCCGGAAATGGACAGCAGTTCACCGAGTTGCTCGAAGAACTGGCGCTTCTTGTCGCCGTCCGCGGAATTCAGCGTGAACAGCTCTTCGAACTGATCCAGCACGAGCAGGCAACGGCGCCTGCCGGCTTTCGGTCCGCTGGCGCAGTATCTGAAGGCAAAATAGCTCCGCAAGGTGTGCGCGGCGAGCACTTCCGGTTCGAACTGCGCCAATTTTCCGTGTTCGGCTTCCAGCGAGTGCAGCACCGACATCACATAGGCATTCGCGCCCTTCTTCGTTTCATCCGGCAAGCCGACGCGCGCGACCGGCAACGTGACGAGCCCTTCGCGCCGCGACTCCAGCGCGACGACACCTTCGCGCCTCGCGTCGCCGCGCCCGCGCTGCATCGCGCGAACCTGCCTCACCAGACCGGCTTGAATCAGTGACGTCTTGCCCGCGCCCGATGGCGATATGAGCAACATCACGCGCTTGCTCAACAGCAGTTGCAACACCTCGTCGATTTCCCGCCGACGGCCGTACAGCGTATGGTGCGTATCGAACGGAACCGGCCCGACGTAGGGATTCTCCTCGCCGGTCGGCGAGGCCGACGTCTGCCCGTCGGAGCGGGGCGAATCCCGACCGGAATCCGCATCCGGCTGCGTGCTCATCGACGAGTTCATGCTCCGCCCCCATTGCCATCGTCGGGATAGTGCTGGACGAGCTTTTCGATGAACTCGCGCGGCGACGCCCAAAAGGTCTCGATCTCACCCTGCGGCTGGAAGTGCCAGTTGAAGTACTTCTGGATGTAGCGAATTGCGCGGTCCGGATGAAGGATCCTGCCTTCGATGGGACTCAACTGCACGGCGACACGAGTTCGGTCGCGCGCGAGCGCCGCGCCATTCTGCTTGAGGATGCCGCGCAACAGCACGCGAAAATCCCAGTCGTCCGGCTGAAAGCCGAGCAGCAGCAAACCCGACAGCGTCAACTCTTGCCACACCACCGGCGGAACGCTGACTTCACGATCTTTTTCGTTGCGCGTCACAGCAATAAGGAATTCAAAATAATCGTCTTCGGTCAACACCAGGCTCGCTGGATACTCCAGATTGCCGAATACCTGAAAGATGAGCGGCTGCATGTCGCTCGGTGTGAAGATCTGTGGCAGCGGGTCGCCGAATACGTGCGGCACGCCGTTGGAGACGATCCAGGTGCACAGACAGACCTGCGGTGTCTTGCCCTGCTCGATCAGCGCGTCGCGAAGCAGGTTGTCCCGGTTGGCGTTGATGAAAATCTTGAACGGCAGCGTGGCAAGGAGCTTGTGCGGATCCCGTGGATCTTTCTGGCGCATCTCTTTTCCCAACGCCGAAATCAGTTTATCCAACTGGCCCACGTTGACATCCCCGGTCCTCCAGTCGACCGATGTCGTCTCGGCGATGTGCTGCAACTCGTCCTGGTAACTGTCGCGGATGAGCGCGACGAGTTCGCGGCGCAACTCTTCGATCGCGAAGCGCTTGCTCTGGTGGTACGCGAGATACTGCGCCACCTGCGCGAGATCGTCCCGGTCGCGCGGCGCGAGCGGAAATTCGTAGCGCTCCGCCCATTGTCGGGCGACGTCGCGTGTCGAGCCGAGCAGTCCTTCGATCAATCCCGGCCCCAGCACCGGCACACATTCGCCATACTGAATATCCAGCGCGAGCGCCCGCCACTTCTGGAAGTCCTGTGTGACCGGCGCGCTCGACTGCCAGATGCGCCCGATCTTGAGCCTCATGAAAAGCGTCGGCATCCACCAGTCGGGTCGGTCCGCGATGGCGCTGCGCGCGACCGCCATCGCCTGGTCGATCTGTCCCGTCGCGGCCAACTCGACCAGGAACGCCGGCATGAAGACCCCGAGCGACTCGACCGAAATCTTGCCCTGCATCGCGATGACGGCGGGCACGCCCGAGAAGACGAGCCGTGGGCCAATGGCCGCGAGCATGCCGCCAGCGGCGTCGCCCGCACTCTCGCACGAGGCCATGATGATCACGCGCGGGCGCTCCGTCATGCCCTTCAGGCGCTGAACCAGATCCTCGCCGTCCGCGAGCCGCCCGCGCTGCTCATCGTCCTCGAGCAGCAGGCGCGGATCGCCTTCGCGGGTCAGCATGCCGTGGCAGACGATGTAGAGAATGTCGGGCTTCAGCTCCCGCAGCTTGCGCACGATATTGACCACCGTCGCCGGCTCGGCGAGCGTCGTGCGGTTGACTCTGAAGCCGTTTTGCGTTTGCGCGCTCTCGAACGCGAGATTGGCGCGACGCTTTTCCACTTGTCGATCGATCGATGCGAGGCCCCATCGCGTAACCTGATCTGTGGGGTCCGCGATGACGATGAGCGCCTGCAGGCGCGAGCGCTCGGGAGCAGGCCGAAAGCGGAAATCCTGCGAGCTTAGGAATCGCGAGAACCATAACTGATCGTGCATGAGCAGCCTGGTGCCGTCACTTGGGTCGCGCAGCGTCTCCCAGCGAAGCGCGTGCAGGTCCTTTGCACTGCGCTGAATGGCCAGGCGCACGCGCAGCCCGCCTCCACCTCCCTGGACTGTGTTGCGCGCGCGTTCGAAGGCACGGCGAACCCGCGAATCGGGTCCGCCGAACAGCATCCTCGTCAGACATGCGCCGTAGGCGTCGGAATCGGACTCTTGAAGCGACAGTTCCGCGCAATTGATATTCACTTCGGTGGCCGGAATGAGATCGGACTCCAGATCTCGCGTGGGGTCGTTGAAGCGCACTGTCACCTCATAGCGCTCCATGTCGCGCCACTCGATTCGCAACTCGAGTTCGCAATAGCTCACAGGCATGTTTCACCCCTGCAGGTCCGTCAGACCTGAACGAACGCATCGGCGCGCCGGTTTCGCCGGATCAGACCGGCGCGACGACTAGTCCGCTTCCGACATCCAGCGTGTCGAAGCCCGGAGCGAGTTGCTTCATCGAGGCGAGCGCGGTGAGGCTCGCACGGACCGTCGCGGGAGAGAACATGTTCTGGCTCATCAGCTTCTGTGCCCAGAGCGCCGCGACGCCGGCGACATGAGGCGTCGCCATGCTGGTGCCGCTCATCGTGACGAGGCCGTCGCCCCGCGCGGCCGAGACGATGTTGACGCCCGGCCCGCACAGCACCGGCTCCGAGTTGGAGAACGACGCGATCTTCAGCTTGCCGCCGTCCTGCCCAAGGGCGCCGACCGGGAGGAATCCGTCGGACACGGCGGGCGGCGACGCGGCGATCTCGTAGGGAGGCACATGGTCCCGATCGCTCTCGTTGCCCGCCGCGGCGATGAACAATGCAGCCTGCGGTTTCGTGCTATAGAGCGCGGCGAGCCGCGCGAATAACAGCACGTTCTGCCGATAGCCTTCGAGCGCGCGCGAGGTCGCGGCCGGGGCGGGCAGCCCTTGCGCGACGAGCTGCGCCTGATAGCCGGGGAAGTCGATGCCGAGCGACATCGAGATGATGTGCGCACCGCGTTCGATCGCCCATTGCACGGCGCTCACGATCGTCTCGCTGGAGCCGCCGCCGGCGCCGAGCACCTTGGCGATCAATGCGCTCTTGACGCCGCGCGCGACGCCGATGCGCATGCCGCCCACGTCCTGCCCGAAGATCGTGCCGGCGCAATGCGTGCCGTGACCGTGCGTGTCGATGTCGGACTCCGTGGTGAAGTTCTTCTGCTCGATATGCACGCCCACGAAGGCCGCATGACGCTTGCCGGCTGCCTGGTCGACATCGATGCCCGTGTCCAGCACGGCGACGACCACGCCCTCTCCCGTGAAGGGCGAGTTGTCCGCGCCGACGGCCTGGATGCCCCACGCGATATCGTCGGGGCCTTTGGGCGTGTACACGCCGTCGTCCAGTCCTGTTTTGGGTTCGATCAGCTTCATCGGGACGAAAGGCGCAACCGCCCTGACGTCCGCCTCCTTTGCGACCTTGGCCACATCGGACCGGTCGAGTTCCTCGATGCTCAACTTCACGGCCGGAGAGGCGCCCCCGGCCGCCGCGACCTCAAGGCCGTACGCCAACGCGGCGGGCGCCTTCGCGCGCAGGATGATATGAGCTTCTTTCATAATCGTCTCCACGGACGAAAGAACTGCGAAACAAACCAGGCGCGCGCTGCCTTACGTGGACACTGACACGAGATTGTCAGGATCTCATATGGAAGTTTTAGTCGATGCTTCGAAAGCGTTCAAGTGCGACGCGCAGGCTGCACGGGCGATGCAGTACGCCCATACATATCGGTCGCGCAGGACGCCATGCCGCCGCAGATGCGGGCGAAGGCGAACCTGGGCCATCGACGTTCGAAATTCGATCGGACGTTCCGGGGTGCGAGCGCCTGGATCAGCCCGATACGAAAAATAAGAATGCCTTAGTGTGGCAAGACACATTTCTGGCAACATTTTCAGATGGCGCTTCGTTGCGCCATCTACATTCCAAGCGATTCACCCGAAGGGCGCGCGAGAATCCGCGGCGCGCGATTCGAACCAGGCTCCTCGGCGCGCCCCACTTGACGATTCGGGAGGAACAGCAATGCCAAATGGCACGCAGATTGATCTGATCGCCGAACTCGCTCCTCATGTCACCAATCTGACGAATCTCGGCTACAAGAACCTCGGCCAACTCGAAAGCGTTTTCAACTCGGCACCGCATGCCCTCGCCGCTTATCTGGGACTACAGGATTAGGAACTCGCGGCTCTCATGGCCAAAGTGTCACCGCCCGTGCCTCGGCCTGCATCATTGGACCTGCCGAAGATGCACCCGCTCGGAGCCCGGCTCCGGGGTGTCTTGTCGCCGCCTTTCGCCACGATGCGCGCGCCGGGCCTCGCGGCTGCGCTACCACCAAGCGTGAACATGATTTCGCACTGAAGGAAATCCGCGATCATGCGCAACGCGGAACCTGTGTCGCGCATGCGGCCACCGCCGCCGCCGAGCACTACCTTGTGATTAGCGCAACCTTGGCGTCGATCTCTCACAGCAATTCCTTTATCTGGGATCGCAAACAAAATGACAATGATCCGACGAATCGCGGCACCTGGATTTCGGTCGCGATGAAGTGTGTGTAGACGGACGGTTGTTGCACCGAAGACGTCTGGCACTACAGTCCGGCGGTCATTCCCGGCAACGAAAGCCAGGACCCGCAGCCCGTCGGCGCCACTCAGCAGGCAGCAGACTTCAGGATTGCGAGCTATCGACAATTTCCGCCCACCTCGCTTCCCGACATCAAGGCCGAACTCGCGGCCGGACGATGCGTCGCGTTCAGCATCCCGGTGTTCGACTCGTGGTATCGCGACAACCGGGGAATTCAACTCACTGGCGCGATTACCAATCCGATCCCCGGCGAGAAGAGCGACGAGGGGCATGCCATGTGCTTCGTCGGCTACGAAGACGTGCCCGGCGACGCCGCAAGCGGCGGCGGCCACTTTATCCTGCACAGCAGTTGGAACGGCTATTGGGCGACGCAGTCGGCAGTCGGCAAAACGGGCTACGGCACGATACCCTAAAGCTACATCAACGCATATTGCGTTGAGGCCTTCTCGATCGGCGCATGAATCCCTATGGCTCGAACGCTCGATGACATGACCTTGTCGGACGAGGAGCGCGCGAAGCTCAATGCGCTCGGCGTCAAGACGCCGTTCCCCTTGCTGCCATGTGCCACGCCTCGACCGGCGCATTCGACACGCACCTCGGACTCGATCGCGCCCGGGCGATGGCGGCGCAAGCTGAAACGCTCCTCACCGACGAGGAACGGGGTCGGCTGAGCGGCCCAAGCCCGCGCCTCGGCGGCCTGGGCGCTCGACTTCCGCGCAAGCCGGGCTGAAACGCGGTACTCGCTGTGAGCGCTAACGGCCTTGCCGAGTATTGACATGGCAGACGTTCAGCACATCTTCGTCCTCGTGATGGAGAATCGCTCCTTCGATCACCTCTTTGACCCCCGGCCGGTGCGGTTGAGTCGCAGCGCGGATGCGTTGCCAATGGACATCACCGCACTTTCGTCCGACGACGCCGCGAAGCTCGACTAACGCAGCGAGATCGCCCGCCGTGCGACGGGTGACACGCAACGCCGATTCGGCAAGCCAGCGCAGTCGCGCGGGCGCGTTCTCGTCCGACGCAGCTTTGCTTGCGCTCGTAGAAATAGTCCGGGAAAGCGCCTATAACGAAGGTAGCGATGCCTGAAGACTCCCGTGAGAGCATGGCGCCGGGCGAATGTATGACAAGTATTCCGGCGCGGAATAACTTCATAGGACGCCCAAATACATGTCTGCTCATTCGCGATGAATCGTCTGCGCCAGGCATATCCAGAATGCATCTCTCGGATTACCGTCGTGTTCGCCTCAAGTGAAGGAATCTTTATGAATGAGATGCTAATTGATCAATATTCTAGGAATGCGTAAGAATTGGATACCAGACAACATTCGAATAGCAGATCCTTCTCCAATTAGATGAGCATTCGGAGTGCCGCGGTGCTGCCGCAGCGAATCCATAAGACGCGAAGAAGAAATTTTTCTAGGGAGCGTGTATGAGGAGCCGGACACAACAAGCAGCATGCGCCCTACCTGTCATCGTAGTTCTGGCAGGTTGCGCTACAGGCGTTCCGAATTCGCAGACCGGCGCCGAGTTCAGCGGTGCTACTGGCTCGACGGGCACGACAGGAGCGCGCCCTACTCCTACGCCATCGCCCGTCCCCAGTCCGCCTTCGTCGCCCGCTGGAACACCAGCGCCACCGCCGTCCGGAGGAGCGCCGGCTGCTTTGCCCACTCCTAGTCCAACGCCGTCGCCCACCCCGAGTCCGGCTCCGCCAGCCGCCGGAGCGCCGGCGCCCCCCTCTCCGCCTGAAGCAACGAAATACTTGAATCTGACGCCCATGACCAGGCTGTCCGAAATCACGGACCGCACGACGTCGAGCGACTACTCCGACATGTACGTTCGAATCAGGCTGCAAGCCCGTGAGGGATGCGTCGATCTCAATCCATCGCCGAAGTGCAGACAGCCTGGCGGGAAACCGATCGATCAGAACGCGCAAGGGGACGATCAAACGAACGACAGCATGGGATATCCGCCCACCGGCATATTCAGCCGTTATTTCGTCCAGCCGCAACGGTCGGTCACTGTTTCGGCGAATCTGTCGGCTGGTGCGTTCGTCGCGACCGTGCCGCTCCTGTCGCTGTCGCATGCCGGAGGGCGAACAGGCGACGTGTGGAACAGAACCGTTTACTCGCGCATCGAGGACTTCCAATGGTTTCTGGTGCGCAGGGACGGAAGCAACTCTGTCCTGTCAGCCAGGTTCACGTTGAGCGCGACGAAGTCCATTCAGTTTCAAGGCGCCGTCACGGGGCTCAACGTCGCGGTGGCGCTGGCGCGGCAACTTGCACCTCAGGGCACGCTGCTCACGGAACTGACTGCCAACTCGGCAAAGACGCGCGCCGACGCACTCGACAAGACGATATCGAATCTATTTGCGATGCAGATCGCGGAAGTTCACGCCGTGGATCTGGATGTTCGCAAATGGAGCCGGAACGACGCTTTGACTCTCGGCGTAAGCGTGCCTTCTGGCCCAGACATCAACGGGAACGTGAAGCCGGTCGGGATTTGGACGCTGTCCTTAGAGGGCCCCCGTCCGTCCATCTTCGCGGACGTGCGAATCTGTCCGCCGAAAGAAGGCAGCTCGTGCGTCGAAGAGCCGGGCAAAGCGAAAGAGAAGGTCATCGGGAGCGTCCGCGCTTCGGATGTGCTCTCGTTTCCAATCATTCCGCTGACTCCGCCAAACGCTGCACTCGGCACGATAGCCACGTATATATCGCAGCACGACGGCTTCTCCACCGGAATCGCCAGCATCATGGCCGAGAAAGACGCGGGCGCGGGCACGCCTGCGACCGGATCGCTGGCGAGTGCGCAGATTTGCAAGAGCGTTCTCCAGTGGACGTCCGCGCTCGGCTTCAGTTCGCTCGATCAGGA
This sequence comes from Caballeronia sp. LZ024, assembly GCF_031451455.1. Taxonomy (NCBI): domain Bacteria; kingdom Pseudomonadati; phylum Pseudomonadota; class Betaproteobacteria; order Burkholderiales; family Burkholderiaceae; genus Caballeronia; species Caballeronia sp. LZ024. Next base: position 518,647 of record NZ_JARUXL010000003.1, read on the forward strand.
CATAATCCTTTGGGCGATCGCCACAGCGATGCCCAGCATCCAGGCGAAAGTCGGCGCGAAACTGCTCGCCGCGTGCCACGACGACACCGTCGCGGCGCTCGAGAAGCAGTCCGCCGCTTCCCCGGGGCAACGTGCGGCCCCGAAGTAGCGATGTCGCCGGCATCGCCGCCTGATGTCGGCGCCGTTTCTGTCAAATTCCTTGACACCCCGGATCCCTCGTCTACATTCGATTGAAGTCTAGCCGAGCCTTGCTGTTCAGCGGCATGCCGCGTGAACTCCGTCGACATCGCCATTGTTCATGCGTGAGCGCTCATGTACGCACGATCGAAATCACTGCTTTTCGCCGTTCTTCTCGTGATCGGCAACGTGGCGTTCACGCCGCCCGCGCACGCGCAGGATGCGCCGGCCGCGCGACAGACGCGCTTCGCCCTGGCCGATTGCACCACGTCGAAGATCGTCTTGCGGGTGATATCGAAAGGGCCGCCAGTGGCCATCCGGACGCGCGAAATAACCAGTTCGGACAAGGATGTTCCGGCTTCGAGCCAGCGCGGCTGGACGATCAACTGGGACACGCCGGTGGCTTCCGACAGCAAGATCTCGGAGTATCTGAGCAACGGAACGTCGCAACAGGCCTGCCCACGCTGGGGATCGTTCAAAGTCGAACTTGATGTGTATCTGAAGGACGCTGGCGGCGCACCCTCACCGCTCACCATCTGGATCGACCGCATACCCGACCCGATCCTCGACGCCCCGTCCACGGCGACGCTGTTGACCATGCGGCATCCGCGGCTCAGATCCGATGACAACGACAACGACAACAAGAATGACGATGGCCACGGCCACGGCGAGAAAGACATGACGTTCGTCGTGCGCGAAGCGTCCGGAGTCGCGTCGATCGCGAAATTGACTGCTTCCCTCGGCCAGTTGAAAGACAGCGCAGGCAAGTTCACGGCGTCGGAGTTATCGTCCGCTCAGTCCGTATACGACATCGCCCCCGGCGCGATCGTCCCCCTCAAGTTCAACTCCACCACTGCGCTGCCTCCGGGCGCCTACACCACGCGCACGACCTTGCGCAGCCCGTCGCTCAAGCAGGACCAAAACGTCGATCTGACCGTGTGGGTCAAAATCTACTCGGGCTATCTTTGGGGGATGATCTTCGTCGGCATCATACTCGGCCAGGCCGTCAACGTGCGGATGCAGCAACGTTCCGCACTCGATGCGGCCAAGCTGGACGCCCTGCGCGCAAACGAAGGGTTCGTGCGCAGCGCGGCGGCGCAAAAGGACCCGGTCGTGCAGCAGGCCCTCGTGTCGCTCGCGGCGAAAACACAAAACGATATCCAGGCTGCGGCGGTCCTAGAGGATGTGCAGACGGCGCTCCAGAATGCGCAGGCCGAAGCCGCCGCGATCGAAGCTCGGGCGACCGCCGCGTTGCAGACTTTCGAGACCAAGCTGGTCAGTCTGCGCGCCAAGCTTCAGCCCAACGGTCTTCAGCCCGACCCTGACATCGCCCGGTGTCTCGAGCCGGTCAACAAAACCGTGAATCACATTGAGGTAATCGCAGCAAGCGGGCAGGTCGAGGATGCGCAAGCGCAACTTCAGAACTTCCAGCTACAAGGATTTCAGCCAGCCGTGCTGGCGGCGCTGCATCCGTGGCTCGTTCAACTCCATGGCACGCTCGGCGAACTGGGCGAGTGGTCGAGCCCGGCGCAGACGGTGCAGAGCGTGTGCGGAGATATCGATAGGAAGATCGGCGCCGCGTATGGCGTAGGGGACCCGGCGCAACTGATATCGCAGGTGAACGACATCGCGCTCCAGTTGCGGCCGCACCTCGCATTCACGATCCCGGAAGGCATGGCGGCGGCGTTTCGCGCTGCGGCGGTCATTCTGGATGCGGGCGGAAAGATCGATCTGTCGCAATCGGTCAGGGCGCAGACGGACAACATGCTGCTGCCGCGCGCGAGCGATGCCGGCATGCTGGTGACGCTCGACGGGTTCGCGAAGAGCCGGACGCGGATCGAAACTCTCTTGCGGAGCGCCGTCGGTCAGCCACAGGCGATCGAACCGTCGCTGACGCAGGGCGACTTTCCGGGCGCTGCGCGAATCATCGTGCCGCCGGCCGCCGCGCTCACCGTCGCGATGGCGCATGCTCCGATGCTCCCGCCGCTCGTGCGCCCCTACGCCGGACTGCAAAATCCGGCAGCGGCCCCGCCTTTGCTGCGCATGAACGTTCCGCCGAGAATGGCGCCGGGCAAAGCGGTGGACATCGAATTGCTTGGCCTGACAGCCGACCCGCTGGACGTGGCCTGGAGTTGCGAGCCGCAGGGCGGAGGCGCGATCGCCGGCACCTGGCAGAAGTGCGTGCTCACGCCCGAGCGCATCGGGTTCCTGACGATCAAGGTCGGCTCATCCAACCTGAGGACGGGAGCGAGTGCGTGCGTCTTCGTGGGCAACGTGATGCAGCAGCCCGACTATCGGAAGCTCGCGCGCCAGTCGCGCTGGCTGCGCCATGCATTGGCCCTATTCATCGCCATGCTGACGGCGTTCGCCGGGTACCAACTATTCGCTGCCTCGTGGTTCGGCACCTTGAGCGACTTCCTTGCGGCTTTCGTTTGGGGATTCTTCGGCCAGTTCGGCCTCGAACGCGTGCGGGACATTTCCAAGCCGATACTCGCCAAAACCCTGGCCTGAGTCGGCGTCGGCTGGGACGACCGACCGCCCGCGCGCCCGAAGCGATATGCGCGTCACGCTCCCGAAGACGTGAACGCGGCGGAGAAACGCGGATGCTCGAACGCGCATGCATCCGGGTCGGCCCTATCGAAGTGCACCAGCATCGATACGGCGGCGTGGCCGCTTCGAGCGACCGGGTCGTGCGCGCGGCATGACCTGCCCCAGATGCTCGGGTATCGCACCGTTCCTGCACCCTCTGAGCCAGCGTTGCGCTTGTCGCAGCGCTTCTGTTCGGCCAGAGGTTGTAGAAGCGCGACATCAGCAGGAACGTGAGAATGTCGTGTTCGAGCAATATACAAACGTCGGGTTTTGTACCCACTGACAAGCTAGCAATTTACTGCAGCATTGGCGGAGCCGCCGATGAAGCCAGCGACACTTGTGACACTGAATATGCGCGAACTCGACCGTCTGAAGGTAATCCAGGCCGTGTTGGACAAGGGACTCAGCCCGTTCGCGCCACGGAGCGCCTCGGCGTGACGGTGCGCCCGATCGAGCGGCTGGCGGCACGATATCGCGATCGGGCGCGTCGGGGCTGGCCTCACGCAAACGCGACACGCCGGGCAACCGGAAGCTCGACGAAGGCCTGGCCTGCGTGCGCTGACCATCATTCGCGAGCGCTATGCGGATTCTGGTCCGACGCTGGCGTGCGAAAACTGCGTGAATGCCATGGCCTCGTGCTGTCGAAGAAAACCGTGCGGCACCTAATGACGCATGCCGACCTGCGGGTGCCACGCAAGCAGCGTCCTCCGAAGGTCTACCAACCGCGTGTCCGACGGGCTGTTTCGGTCAGTTGGTACAAATCGACGGCAGTGATCACCACTGGCTTGAAGACCGAGGGCTCGCGTGCACACTGCTGGTGTTTGTCGACGACGCGACAAGTCGGCTATTGCGCTTGCACTTGCGCCGACCGAATCGACATTCAGCTATTTCGAGGCCACGCGCGCTTATCTCGAGCGCCACGGCAAGCCCGTCGCATTCTATAGCGACCGCGCGAGCGTGTTCTACGTTCACAAGCGCGAGGAAACGGGAGGCAAAGGCGTCACGCAGTTCGGCCGCGCGATGTATGAACTGAACATCGACACGTTCTGCGCCAACACCAGCGCCGCCAAAGGACGCGTTGAACGGGCTCATCTTACGCTACAGGATCGCCTGGTGAAGGAGCTGCGGCTGCATGATATCAGCACCATTGCAACTGCAAACGCGTTTGCCTGCGTTTTCATGGCGGCCTATAACGCACGCTTCGCAAAGCCGCCAAGAAGCGCGTACGACGCCCACCGGCCGCTGCGCGATGACGAGAATCTCGACGCAGTTTTGACTTGGCGGGTACAACGTAAGGTGTCGGATGCGCTGACGTTGCTGAACGATCGCGTACTCTGGCTGCTCGATGACACGGCAGCGAACCGCAGGCTGATCGGCCGCCACATCGACGTGTGGGAATACCCGAATGGGCGGCTCGGAATCCGCGCTGACGGCAGTGTGCTGCATGCTGTGCCGTATGACAAGCTCGCAGACATCGACCTAGGCGCGATAATCGAGAACAAGCGTCTTGGTCATGCGTTGCAGGTCGCGCGAGCGTTACGAGCGCAGCGCGATAGCCGTCGGATCTCAGGCTCGCCGTCTCGCACAAACCGAGGTGCTGCGGTGCGCACTTACAAGCCCTTGCCCGGCACGAAGAAGTCGCGCGCATTCACCCGAGCCGATCTGGACCAAGCAATCGTGCAGGTCGCGCAGCAGTCTAAGAACCTATTGCGAAGTTACGTTTTGGGTCTGTAAACTTTTCCGACTTGGTGTTGACTTCCTATATTGTTTTGCCTCGCGGGAAGCTATGCCTAAAGAACTCATCGACGACGAATTGTGGTCAGTCATCGAACCGCTTATGCCCAGGCAAGCACCGCGCAATTGCCAGTATGCGGGCCGCGAACCGACGCCGGACCGAGAAGTGCTGACTGGCATCGTGTTCGACTGCGCTCGGGCATTGCGTGAAACCTGCTGCCGCAGGAAATGGGTTGTGGCTCAGGCACAGCCTGCCGGCGACGGCTTGTCGTATGGCAGAAGGCCGGAGTCTGGCAACGCATCCACGAAACGCTGCTGGCCGAACTGCGCCACCGCGGCGAAATCGATTTAACGCGTGCCATCGTCGACAGTTCGTCAGTTCGCGCCATGCTGGCGGGAAAAAACCGGCCCGAATCCCACAGACCGGCGCAAGCTCGGCAGCAAGCACCACCTCATCGTCGACGCGCAAGATATCCCGCTCGCGGTCATCCTGACCGGCGCAAGCCGCCACGACATTACGCACCTCGATGCCCTGGTTCAGGCCATTCCACCTAGCCGGGGAAACGGGGAGGTCCCCTGCACAAACCGCAAATCGTTCAGGGTGACCGGGGCTACAGCTCCGAGCCACATCGGCAGCGCTTGCGCGAACGTGGCTCACGCCGTTCCTCGCAAAAATCGGCTCGCTGCATGGCAGCAGACTCGGCAAAACGAGTTGGCAAGTCGAGCGCTCGATTGCCTGGCTCCACTCGTTTCGACGCCTGAAGATTCGCTATGAACGCTACGCTCATATCCACGAAGCTTTCCTCTCATTAGCTTGCGCCTTGATTTGCTGGACGCGTCTCAAGCCTTGATTTAACTAATTTCGCAACAGCTTCTAAGACGCCTTCAAAACCGGCCCAACAGTCTGCTCGCACTCGCTGAACGGTCTGAGACGCCCCGGCCCGATCAAGGGCGTCCTTCAAGACTACGTGGATTCAAACCGTTGAAAACAGAGGCAATCACACATCGCAACACGACATCTGTATTTAGCCGGCGGTACGCCATTTCAATTTTGCTTTGCCATTAGGCGTGCGTTGCAGGTTCTCTGAAATGGTTTTGGGCCGTACCCCTGCGGCAGTCTATGCATCGGATGGGTGCCGTGTTTGCAAAGATCGATTGCCCTTATGAGGTCGGTGCGCATCAAGGCTGACCGACGATTTGCTAGGGGCCCGCTGTGCGGCACCGTGCGCGTCGGTCTCCTCCGTACTGAGGCTGCAGGAAACTGCCTGAAGCAATCCGCCGCAACTCCCCTCATCATGCTTTGCAGCGAAGCATTCGGGCCTCTCAAGCTTGGAGGCGCCAAGCCCGCGGAAAGTGAGAAGGAGTCTATAACAACATAATTACGGCGCGGGCCATCAAACTCCGAATCTCGAGAATGCGTCCACCGGCAACACGAACGCGTAGCCGAACGTAAAAGACTAGGCCAATGTCCGTTCATCGACGTGACTCATACGTTCACGGAGACATGCGAGGAAGCCACACGCGCCGCATGATCCGCCTGCCCGAATAACGCCATGCACGTTCAATCTACCGCTCGCCCGGCAATCTCACGCACCCTTGCCTGCCACATTCTCAAGCAGGACGAAACCATCTCGAGTCGCTGATGCTTCGGCTTGAGACGGCACGCGACGTCGGCCATGTCAGACAAAACCTTCGCACGGTCGGCATGCTGGCACAGAGCAAATAGCCACGTATGCGGGTCCGACGAAACGATCTTCGCGAAGTTATCTCGCGAAAACTCACTAGGCTGCAACGAGAAGAGAGGTTGGATGGCGAAACCTAGTTCGCGCAGGTCATCGTATGACGCGAAGGCCTCGCTCAACACCTGCCGAAGTGGCCGATGGAATTCGGGCCACAAGCCGACCACGTCGAGCGGATCGACCTCTCTGCCGAGGAAGCGCTCACCGTCTTCCGCGGGCAGGGGCGACATTTTTTGCAGTTGGTGAAACCAGGCCTGGAAGTTAGCCCACGGCCGACCGTTCAAGTGGTCGAATTCCATTTCTCGCCCTTGCGCGCTCAGCAACTCGGAATTTGCATCCGGGAATCGCCCATCGAGCGTTGTTCGGCTCTGGAATCGGATGAGACCGGCGATCGGCAAGGGAATGAGAATCGGATCGTTGAACAGCCACATATGCATCGCTGCGACGCGCACCATCTGGTCCGTCGGCCGCCCGACCATCCGGAAATCGGGGCTCAGGAATGCACGGTTCTCGAAGGCCTCCGCCATCGCGATGGTGTCCGCGATCAGCAAACCGGCGCCGTAAGGCTTGCATCTCGCCGTCGTCGACTCGAACAGCGCCGGCAATGCCGGCTCGAGCGGAACTCGCCGTTGAAACAGGCGCAACCGTGTCAGATATTGCAGGCGAAGCAGCGCGGGACGCCAGCGCCGCCGGCCCGGCTGGTCGGACTCGTCATCGGGTCTCGGGCCAAACAGATCATCGCGTATTTCATCGCAGATACCGCTGGCGGACACCGGAAGTTCATTCCATCGGGCGCTGTCGCACGCGGCTTGCAAAGCGAACGCGGGCGGCACGCCCTCATTGCGCGTCGGCCGGTTCCGGTACCACGTGAGCGCGACGAGGGGGTCCGACTTGTCCATCGTCTGCTGCCCTCTGCCCGACTTCCCGCCGACTCCTTCGAGCAGATCGCGCCAGCTTTCGGGCGACAGGCTGCCGATTGCGTCTTCCGTGGCGATCGAATCGGCGCCGCGGGACAACAGCCCGCGTACCACATTGGGCAAGTCATTTGCGAACGGCAAAAGAAAGCCGCCGACACGCAGAACCTGCTCGGCAACCGTCGCCACGTCAATGTTTTTCACCGCCGCGGTGACACGGTGATACAGGGCCATCGCCTGGTCCCAGTCGCCGCCCTGGCTCTCGTGGTACTTGCCTGCCCGGTCCCGGTTGCGCGCCGCGAGTTCGGAAGCCGTGCTGTCGCTCTCGATCAGTTGGAGCATCAGTTCGCGCAGATCCGGACGCAGACGGATGATCCCCGCCCGTGGCGATTCCACGAGCCAGTGCACGCACTGGAGCGCCTCGAAAATGTCGTTCGCGTGATCGTACCGGGCGTCCGTATCCGGGTGATAGTCCGGCTCGATCACCGGAATGAGGACATGGTGGATCAGGTGTGAAGTCAGTTCCGGCAGAACCAGCGAAGGATGCGCGTAGAGTCGCGCGAGCGGATCGCTTACGTGCCTGAGAATGCGGTCATAGAGATAGCCGGCTACGAGTTCCGCCGGGATACGCCCCGACTTCAACGATCCGATGAAATCCGCCTGCTCCTTCGGCGGCCGGTTAGCGAACGCCTCGGCGGCGAGATGGACAATCAGGGGTGTCCGGTGCGGCAGCGCGTCGCTAAGTCCCACGGCGACCTCGTCGCCGCATCCGAGCCGGCGCAGCAAGCTGCGCGCCCCGCGCCGGGACAGGTCGTTGACGCCCAGGTGGCGACATCGCATGTCGCTGTCCAGAGTCTCGAGATAAACCGATTTCGAGCGGCTGGCGATGATCCACGAGCATTTCGTTTGGCTGAGCACGCCCTGCACGTTCCTGATCCAGCCGATCAGACTCTTGACGGCGGTTTCGCCGCCGCTCTCGACGCGCTCGAAGGTATCGGTGATGATCACCAGATGACTCATGCGTTCGTGGGCGATTTCCAGGACCCTGAGAAGCGACGAACGCGAGCTGGCGCGATCCGTCTCACTCGGGTGCGACGCGAGCATCGCACTCTCGCCGCCCTTCGCTCCGCGCAGGCTGCGCAGCCTGTCCCGCGCGGTTTCGGCGGATGTGCGCTGCATCCACTCAGCCGAGAGCCTGCATAGTTCCGCGAGCGGCGGAAGACTGCGCCCGATCTGCACGACCAGTTCTCGGTCCAGGACCGCCGTGGTCTGAGCGTCGAAGTCCGCGCGGTCGAAATCGATATGCACGCAAACCACGCCTTCCATTTTCGCCAGATCCAACCGCACGTGCGGAAGCAGCGTCGATTTTCCGGCGCCGCCTTTGCCACTGACACCGAGTGCGTCGAGCTTGCCGTCGCCCGCGTTGTCCCGGTCGATGAACTGCTTTACGCGCCGCACGTGGCTCGATCTGTCGTAGAAGCCGAATTCCTCCATGCGTCTGAGATCATCTCGGCGCGTTGCCGCGTCGAGTGTCGCTTCGAGCGTGGAACCGGCATCTGCGCTGGTCGCCGCGGCGGCGGGCTCAGCTCCGCCGAGCCAACTGCTGGCCGATGAAGTCCTTGATCTCGCGCGCACTCGCGGACGCGGACTCCATTCCTATCGCGCCGAGCGCGCGGCCAATCGCGAGCGTGACCGGATCGCCCCGTGCGTCATGCTCGAGCGCCTCCTGCACGGCTTCACCGGCATCGCCGTGTTCCCAGTCCGACAACACTTTCCGTCTCGGCGCGTCGAGCATGCGCCACATTCCATCCCGCGGGCCGCGCCCCACTTCGCAGTCAGCATACAATCGGCCGACGACGTCGAGCGCTCGCTCGGTCGGAAGATCGGCAGCCAGCAGATCGTGCGGCTTGAACCAGCCGCGCAATGCCATCGCGCGGCGCAAGCGGACCAGCAGCCCGTTGTCCTCGAAATCAGCCGATTCAAAGCTCATGTCTCTTTGCTCCGTGCCAATTCGTGGACGACCTGAAACACGATGCGCGCGGCGTCGATCCGGGCGAATTCAACGAAGCGCACGCCGAGCCGGTTGGCCTCAACCCAAAGCTCCTGTGCCCGCTCGGCAGCGGCTCTGGGATCCAAGCCGTGAAGCGCACTTAGTGCCTGCACGTGCGGCAGGAGATGGCGGAACATGAGCGTTTTCGGCTCGCTTAGCTCGACCACTTCCTGCAAAAGCATTTCGTTGCAGAACGCTTCTGGCGGGTCACAGATGAGCAACCTCAGTTGGCTGCGTTGCGAGCACAGGATGGCAAACTGCACCCAGAACGGCTGTACTTCTCGCCAGTAAGCGCCGTCGCCGAACTCGACGGCGATGGTGAACTGCCTGATGCTCTCGCCAGCCGCCATTTCGTCGAAATGGTCGAGGATGGGCTCAACGTATACGCTGCGGACAATGCCGTCCGACGGACGCCTCCGCTCATCGAAAGGCAATTCCGGAGCAACCTGCTGTGCCATCTCCTTAAGCGGAAGCTGAGTTGCGACCGATGAAGGAATGACGCAAAGCTGCTCCGGCGCACATCGCGCGCGCGCGACCTGGAGCGCAAACGACTTGCCCGTGCCGTGGCCGCCCACCACCGCCATCACTCGCAACTGCGCGCTGATATTTTCGTCGAGCGTCGAGGTCAGGCTGGCCGCATCGGCGGCCAGCCACCGGTCGAGATCCGGCGCGGGGAAGACGGGATAGTAGAAATTGTCGGGGAAGATCACCCCGGCGCCCGCGTCCGTCATGCCGGCGACGGACAGCATGTCCGTCCATTCTGCGGTTACGCCCTTGATGGCGGCGAGTCGCGCGCCATAGCGCACCCAGTCACCGCGGATCGAGAATGTGTCGAAGTGAGTGCTGACCCGCGGTTTTTCGCCGAACGGTTCATCCGGCGACGCCTCGATGTGCGCGAGGATGGAGTGGATCATTGTCGCGCGGTTGTGCTTCGTATGGCCCTGCCCGTCCATGATCTTGCCTTCGTGCAGGCCGAGCGGCGTCGCGCGCTTGTCGATGAGCGGTGAACCAGACATGCCCGCGACCGTCGTCAGCGAGTGCAGCAGCCGCGCAGCCTTAAGATTGATGCCCGTGAGATTCGCGACGGAAAATTTACAGTCGCTTCCACCTGGATGGCCGATGATGAAATACCGTCGTCCGTGATCGAGCTTGCCTTCCTCCATAGCGTCGGGTAAGTGCCGGTCCTTGCGAATGTCGATCGGGGCAATATGCTCTGGCACCGCATCCGCGATGCGGATCAGGACGTAGTCGAGACGTTCGGCCGAGCGCGGCGATAGGTTGTGACCGTTGGGATCAGAGATGCAGGCAGGACTCCACGAAACCCGCCAGTGCTTCGCGGGCCGCACTTGGTAAGGCCAGGTTCCACTCACGCTCTCCAATTCATTGTGAAACACGAAGTGCAGATCCGCGAAGCCGTCCAAGGGACCGTTCTTGTCCATCAGGCGGTGGTCCAGCAGCACATGCGCAGCTGTCAGAATGAGGTTTCGTGCGGCCAGAAAACCCGTACCAATTGATTCAACGCCCTTTTTCACAAGACACACGGCTCGCGCGACGCGCACGATACGCACCAGATGCAGTACGTCTTCCAGGCTCGCGCCTTCGCTCAACACGCCCTCGGCGATGCTCCGGGCAGCCCCGCTCGACAGTCCGAGCCGCCGCGACGGTTCGAGACTACCCGGCGCCAGCGCGAGGGCATTCGCGAGTTCGATCTGCAGTTGTTCCTGTATCGTCAACTGGATCGCAAGCATCAGGGCGGCGCCGTCATCACCGTAGCTCGCGCGTATCGCCTCGAACGGTGGTGGCGCATTCTTTCCGGCATCCTTAAGACGCCGGACCACGTGCTCGTCGAATGTCCCGGCAAACGTCGAAAGGTCTTTGATCGCGACGCTGTATATGGTGGCCGTTTGCAAAACAGGTGCGAGCTTGGCGAAATCGGTCTGACTGGCGTCGTTCATGCTTCGTCCACTTCGTTCCCGCGCGGCCCCGCCCTGCCTTCGCACAAAATGCCGAGCGCGCGCAGCAGCGTGCGGGCGAGCGGTGATGAGAAGCCGTGTGCGCAGTTCGTGTCGAGGCTGTTCCCTGCAAAGTGCAGGCCGAACGCTCCGCCGCCGTCGTGCCACGCGAACACGCCGGAGCCTGAGTTCCCGCCGAGCGTCGTCGCGTCGTGGCCGAACACCCAGCCGATCTCATCTCCCCCAATCGTGCCCGATGAACGATGCACCACGCCCGGCGCCACACGCTTGAATCCATAAGCCTGACCAAAGAGATGCTGGTCGACCCATTCCCAATCCACGCCGTCGACGATGCCAGTGCGCTCGTACGGCGGCCCCGGAAACCCCACGATGCACACCGACTGCAGCGTGGCGACTTTCTCGAAGTCCGAATTGCCCGCAACCTCCACCGGCATAATCTTTTCTGGGTCGACCTTCATGATGGCGATATCTATGTACGAGAACGCATCGCCTTCCGTGGCCGGCATGATGATCTCCCGTACCCGCCGGCGCTGGCTGCGATCAATATCGAACCTTCCCTCGAACTCGATCTCCAGCCACCCAGCACGACATAGCGGGAAATACCGTCTCTCCATTGAGGCTGCTCGTCGACCGTAATCTCTTCCGACGTCAAGGCTGCGATTGCGACATGCCGATTGGTGACGACATCGCCCGCACCGCTGCACAAATACCCCGATCCGAAGTAATGCTCGGACGATCCTCCGACCGGTTGTATGCGCCCCGTCGCCTTCGACGCGGCCTCCAGGCGCGAAGACGCGGATATCAACCGCTCCTCCCAGGCCAGCGCACACGGATGTTTGAGGTCAGGCAGATTATTGCGCAGCAGTAGCACGCTCGGCCGAGAGCCGTCTGCGCGAACTACGGCTTCGAGTGCGCTCAGTTCACTACGGGTCACCGTCGGCTGCGTCCCCTTCAGCTTGTCGATGGCGCTTTCGATCAGGACATGCACCACGCTTCTCGCATCGCGATGCTCTCGGGCATCCTCGATGGGACGGTCGCGATAGGGCTCCATCTTGTTGAGCGCGGTGTCGAAGTCGTGAAGCACGTCGTCCGGGGAAGGCAACGGCGAATCGAAAAGCAGCGCGGCTGTTTCTACTGCCTTGCCCTGCGCGGCGCATCGACGCCTTGCGCCAATCAGCTTTAGCAGGCGCTTCGCGCCGCCGACGTCCGTCATCGTGCCTGCTGGTTTCGGTGCATCGCTCATGACCAGGGACCTTCGGGCAAAGAGGCGGCGCATTGCGATCGCCCGCGCGGCTGATCACTTCGGGGCCGTGACGAGCCCGCTACCCACATTGGATGTGTCGAAGCCTTCCTCGAAGTTATCCGTCGATGCCTGCGCGGTCAGTTGTGCGCGCAACGTTTCCACAGAGAACTTCTTCTGGCTGATCGGCTTCTGCGCCCATAGCGCCGCGACGCCCGCCACGTGAAGCGTCGCCATGCTGGTACCGCTCATCGCCACTAGCTCGCTGCCCCGCGCCGCCGACACGATCTCCACGCCGGGTACGCAGAGCACCGGTCCTGAATTCGAAAACGACGCGATCTTCAGCTTGTCGTCGACCTGCCCCAGCGCTCCGCCCGAAAGAAAGCCATCGGAGACGGCGGGCGGTGACGCGGCAATCTCGTACGGCGGTGTATGATCCCGATCACTTTCGTGTCCCGCGGCCGCGACGAACAACGCCGCCTGCGGTTTCATGCTGTAAAGCAATGCGAGCCGCTCGAACAACAGAACGTTCTGACGATAGGCTTCGTGCGCGCGCGAGGTCGCGGCCACGTGCGGCAAACCCTGCTTGACGAACCGGGCGTGATAGCCGAGAAGGTCGATGCCGAGCGACACCGAGATGATTTGCGCGCCAATTTCGACCTCCCACTGCACGGCGCTCACGATCTTTTCGCTGGAGCCACCTCCCGCTCCCAGCGCCTTGCCGATGAGCGCTCCCTTGACGCCGCGTGCGATGCCGATCCGCATGCCGTCGAGGTCCTGTCCGGAGATAGTGCCCGCGCAATGTGTGCCATGGCCGTGCTCATCGCCCGCAGCCTCGGTGGTGAAGTTTCTTTCCTGGATGGACACGCCCTTGAATGCCGGATGCCCGGCGTCGATGCCCGTATCAAGCACTGCGACCACGATGCCCTCTCCGGTGTAAGGCGATTGATCAGCGCCCACCGTCTTGACGCCCCACGCGACCTCGCCTGCACTCTTGGCTGCGCTCAGGCCCGCTGTCGGCTCGATCAGCTTCAACCTCAACCGTTGCGGCGGCCGGTATGGCGCCGGCTGTTTCGTAGGCGATGCCACCCCGGCGTTGCGGCCTGGACGCGCGCGGAATGATATGACCTTCCTTCATGAGCGTCTCCCGGGACGAACAAGCACGCAACTGCGCCAAGGCGCGTCGCATCTCGCGATGTCGAAACAGAAATGAAAGGCGTATCTATGTTTTAGACGATGCTTCGATGCCGATCAAGCACGACGAGATGCATCGTGAAAGCTCGTCGCCGCCAGCGTATACGGCCAGGCGGGGCACAGGCGCGCACAGCCGCCGCCAGCGCGCTTCCCGGCGCTCGCCGCTCCCGTCCATAAAAATAAGAATTCCTTAGTGTGATGAGCCACATTTCTCGCAACATTTCCGGCCGCCCCATCGTCGCGTCGTCTACATTCCAATCGATCCGACCATCATGCCTTCGCGAATCGGCAAGTCGATTCGAACGAAGTTCATTCGCGCACGACTCGCCGATAAAAAGGGAGAACGGCCATGCCAAACATCAAGAAGATCGATCAGCTTTCCGAACTCGCACCGCATGTCGGACAGCTGACGAGCCTGGGGTATGAAGATCTCGATCAGTTGGAAGGCGTTTTTCGTGCGGCGCCGCAGGCACTGGCGGCATATCTCGGCATCACAAGTCAGAGTCTCGCTACGCTTATGTCGCAGGTTGCGCCGCCCGCGCCGAAGCCCGCGGGATTCCAGCCGCCGAGAGTGCTTCCCTTGGGCGCGCGACTTCACGGCATCAAACCGCCGCCCTTCGCGATGATGCGCGCGCCCGGCCTCGCCGCCGCGCTGCCGCCGAAGGTGAGCATGATCGATCAGATGCGGGCGATCCGAAACCAGGGGCAACGGGGAACGTGCGTCGCGCATGCGGCGACCGCCGCCGCTGAGCACTACTTTCTGACTCAGCGCCAGGTATCGGTCGATCTGTCGAGACAGTTCCTCTACTGGGATTGCAAACAGAACGACAACGATCCGACGACTCCGGGCACCTGGATTTCGGTCGCAATGAAATGCCTCGCCGCGGACGGCTGCTGCCCTGAGGAGGTTTGGAAGTACAATCCCGACATTATCGCCGGCAACGAGAGCCAGGATCCGCCCGCTGCGGGAGCAAGAAACCAGGCCGCGGATTTTAGGATTCCGAGCTATCGGCAACTGCCACCCACATCGTTACCCGACATTAAAGCCGAGCTCGCGGCGGGGCGATGTGTCGCGTTCACCATCCCGGTCTACGATTCTTGGTACAACCAGAATGCGGAAGTCCAGAGAACCGGCGCGATCACCAATCCGATCCCCGGCGAGAAAACCAACGAAGGTCATGCGATGTGCTTCGTCGGTTACGAGGACGCGCCTGGCGACACGGCGAGCGGCGGCGGCCATTTCATTCTTCGCAACAGTTGGAACGGATATTGGGCGACGCAGTCGGTGGTCGGCGTGACCGGCTATGGGACCATCCCGTATAGTTACATCAACGCATATTGCGTCGAAGCGTATTCGATCGGCGCCTGAAATGAAATGGCCGCCTCTCTCGATGACATGGCCTTGTCCGATGAAGAACGTGGAAAGCTGAAGGCACTCGGCGTGTCGACACCGTTTGCCTTGCTCTCGATGCGCCGCGCGTCTACCGAAGCGTTCGACGCGCACATCGGTTCCGCGCGCGCGGACACGATCGCCGCGCAAGCCGAAACGCTCCTCACCGACGAGGAGCGCGATCGGCTGAGCAGGCCAGCCCCGCGCCTCGGCAGTCTGGGCGCACGGCTTCCGCGCAAGCCCAAATGAAACGTACTACTCTTTGGAAAACTCGAGAAAGACCTCGGCTAAGTTAACCGTTCAATGTTCGTCTATAACCTCTTCTGGCTAGCGCGAGAACTGCACACAATGCCCCGTCGTCGAGCACGGCAGTCCACTCGACGATAGCCTTCCATCCCAGAACGACGAGAGGGCAGACTCACAATGTATTCGAGGATCTCTTATGCGATTGGCACGCGAACTTGACGTCGGGTGGCTCCGCGTTTGCCCGAGCGTACAGTTGTAATAGGGTTCTGCTAAGCTCGATGCTCAGCACCCCAAGTTATAGGGCCTTCCGTCGAGGCACGTGCTAGTACATCTTGTTCAACACCTGGTGCTCGTTGATGACTGGTCCCACGTGACCTATTGCATGCCGCGTCCTCCGGCGGTCTTGCGAACAGTCCGAGGTGCGTCGACAGCGTCCTCCCGTAGAACTCGATCTGCTCGGTTTCGCGATCGCCGAATTCATCGACAACGCAGTCCAGAGTTATATCGCCAACGAAGCGATTCTCAGGCAAAGCGATGGCCCTCAGTATCAACTCCAAATTCATATTCGGTTTGACGCGACGCTTCCCGGCCTAATCACTATCACTGACAACGCAGCCGGGATTCCGGCCCACGAGTTCGCTCGTGCGTTTAAGCCTGCGCAGGTTCCCTCCGATCGCAATGGGCTGTCTGAATTCGGCATGGGGATGAAAAGCGCAGCGTGTTGGTTTGCCGAGACGTGGAGCGTTCGAACTAAGGCCCTCGGAGAGCCGGGGGAGCGGACCATCCGGTTCGATGTCAAGGACCATCGTCGAGAACAAGATTGAGAGCTTGAGCCCAGAGGTCCGAGCGGAAGATCCCTCCCAACACTACACGGTCGTGTCATTGCGGGTCCTTCATCACGTTCCGCAAGGGCGTACGATCGGCAAGATAAAGGATCATCTGGCGAGCATCTAGCGCGTTTTCATTCGCGATGGCCGACTTGTGCTGAAGTTCAATAATGAAGTGCTTGATTATCAGTCGCCCAGTGTGCTGACTGTTGTCCCGTACGTAGCACCTGGGGTTATGGCCCAAGGTGACGGCGTGGTTCCCGTCCTGTGGAAAAAGGAACCCGGCGGTCAACACATCGTGCTCAGGAACGGACTTTAGATCGACCCTAGTGATATCTCCCGCGGGGCGAGTGCCAAAGTTCGTCTCATATAGATCGCAAAGATGATCTTTCCATTCCGCCGCGAAGACACAGGTGCCACCCAAACGGGAAAGCGCGAGGTGAAACCCGCCCAGGCCCGCGAACAAATCGATAAAACGAAAGGTGTTTTTCTTCATTTTTAGCCAGCAATCAACGCGATTTGGCAAGTTGGCTCGGGCGCACCGGGTGGTCAAGCGCGCGAGGCCGATGAAGATCGAGCGTGCCTTGCCCGCCGAGTTGTGGCGAAAGTTGCGTCACGAACTGGACGCGCGCTCGGCGGCGGACGACGCGAGGCAGTGGCGCGACGCTCGGAGCGGCGTGCAGTGGCGCGCCGCACGTGCAGCGATCTTGCTGATGGGCGACTCGGGGCTGCGGCGTGAAGAGGCCGCGTCCGCGTGCCGAGAAAATCTGCGGCCGTCGAATTACGGGACGCTGAATGTCCCGGTTTGGGAGTTGACTGTGGTCGGCAAGGGGCAGCGCGAGCGGACGGTGCCAGTAAGTGCGTCGACCCTTGGCGCCTTGCGCGCGCACTGGATCGATCGGGCTAAAGATTTCGACGGCGCAACCTAAGAAGACAATCAGAGCGGACCGCTGCTTGCACCGGTCATCGTTCCATGGACCGACGCCTCACGGCGGCGCCATCGAGCCGGGCAAGGCGGTCCTGTGCTTCGTGTGAGCGAGGCGGGCTATACGGCCGACGGGCTGAACCGGCTGATCGGCCGGATGCTGAACGAACTCGTCGAGACGATGGAGGCGTTGAGCCTCGACGAACGGATGCGGCTCGGGCAGGCAAACGCGCACGCGTTCCGGCACACCTTCGGCACGCAGTCGGTTGCCGAGGAGGTACCAGTGGACGTCGTGCAAAAGGTGCTGGGCCACGCGTCGCTGCAGACCACGACCATTTACGTGCAGGCCGAAAAACAGCGCGTCCTTGAGGAGGTGGCTGGGTACTACGCGAGGCTCGCAACAAATTCTACTTCGCGCTGAAGGATGTCAACGACGGCGGCGTCGTGGCGATTGCAACAGTGAGGGCTTGGCCTTGATGAGCTGGTAGAATGCTGTGTTTATGTACAGTGTGCGCCTAGTTGTATCTCCGGCTTGTGTCTCGGATCTTCAACGGCCAAATCGTCATGATCTTGGACAAGGCCCTAGTTCGACCGGATCGTTGACCGCTTTCCACGGGTTGGCGGCCAGATACCGTACATCGACCCACCAGGTGAAAGCCGTACGAAGTGCCCGAACGGCATAGCGCTGAGAACCGGCGGACAGCGATCCCTTCTCATCGGCGCCCGGCGCGGAGTTGCATAAAGCGAAAGGTCGCCACCGCGGCGAGTGCCGCGCGAAGCGCTCACCGACAAAGCGCGGGTCCGGACTTTTCAGGAAATCTTTGTACGCCTCGCAGTCATCGACGCGCAGATCACTGAGCGCCTTGCCCTCGCAGCACCACCGCCCACAACAGAAAACGTTCGAGCTCCTTGGTGTAGGCGCGCAGCGTCTTCGGCTGGTCACGAAGCGATTCAAATACGCGCGCACCGCATCGAGGTCGTATTGGCCTGAATGTAGCAGAACGCGGTCGAGCGATTTTCGCCCTTCGCGCCGGAGAGGGAGTGCGGCACTGCAAGCCGTTCCAGCGGCGCCAGGGTGAGTCGGCCGGGTTGCCTGCCCTCACTGCGCTCCGCTGCAAAATTCGGCACCACCTCGACGAGCTCGTCCGCGACCAACGGCACGCCATCGTGCTCTGTCGAGTCGACATCGATGTCGACCGTCAGTTGCAGCTTCGCCTGCTGCTTACGCAGCCAGCTGACGATCGCCCGCGCCCGACCTCGCCCGATGCGCGGAATCGAGCGCCACCAGCTGGGCCCTCGCCGGTTGCAGAATGCGACCAGGTCACCGAGCGTTGCGTACGCATGCATTGATCTGTGCCCGATGGGAACCACGGTACTGAACGGCACGAGCTGGCCGCTGAACCGCGTTCGCATGGCGCAATATCTTGGCTTCGCCGACATCGTCGACAACGCCTACGACGCGCATCAGATCGCCGCGGTCGATCATCCGGTGGAAGTCGGCTCGATCGTGACGAGCATCGCGCTTCATGCGGGCAGTTTCATCGAGGACGTCATGACGCAATATGCGCAGCCGCGTCCGTGGATTCTGCTTCAGGAAGGCGGCAACAACACCTACGTTTCCAGCGCGATGCCTCAGAAGCGCAATCCGGGCCTGCTGAATTCGACACGCGCGGATGCATCGACTGCCATCACACTCGCGATGGGACCGGTCATTCGCGCGCACAATCTGCCGCCCGGCAGGCCGGACGCGAAGGAAGTCAGGGACAACAAGGAAATGGTGAACAGCGCTGTCACCGTCCTGCGCAAATGGGACGACATTCTCAAGGCTTTGGTGATCGATCAGGGCCGGGCGCTAGAGGAACTGAACAGCGACTGGACCGCATCGCAGGAAGTCGCCGACGTGCTGATGCGCAAATACAAGCTGCCTTTCCGAATGGGCCACCACTTCGCGTCGGAGGTTGTGGAATACGCGAGAGCGAACGATATCAAGCCCAGCGATTTCCCCTACGATCAGGCGCAGCGCATCTACCGAGACGACCAAAGGCTACGGCAACGGCGTGCTGCCGATGAGCGAAGAGGAATTTCGCTCGACGCTGAATCCCGCGGCTATCGTCGATAACCGGCGTACCATCGGCGGGCCTCAACCGGCCGAGATGGAACGCATGCTGACTGCGGCAAGAGCGAAGATCGCGCAGCAGGACACATGGGTGACCGAGAAGCGCAAGAAGATCGATTCATCGTTGGCCGGGCTCGATCGTGAGTTCGACAAGCTGTTGAGCAGTCGGTGATCGTACGGGTGTTGCAACGGGCTTCTCGACATGATGATCGAAGCCGACACGCACCCAGGCGAATGAACGCTCAGAGTGCCGTCAGACGGCGGTCCGGCGCATCGTCGAGATTCGCGCGGGCCGTCGCGGCTCGCGCGATTTCAAGCCGGTTGCCGCCGCGCGATTTTGCGCTGTAGAGCGCGCGATCCGCGGCAGCGAGCACTTTTTCCAGCGTGTCTTCATCGGTGCCGATGCGCGCCATGCCGATACTCACCGTCGCCTCGATCTCCACGCCGCCCGCCGTGCGCGTGACGGTCTGTCCGAAGCGGCGAACGACGGCTTCGGCCAGGTCTTTCGCGCGGGCGCTTTCGTGCCCCGGCAACAGCGCGGCAAACTCTTCGCCGCCGATGCGCGCCAGGATCACATCGCGTCCAAGCACGCTGCGCAGAATCTTCGCGAACGACTTCAGCACGTCATCGCCGGCTTCGTGGCCGAAGCGGTCATTGATCGCCTTGAAGCGGTCGAGGTCGAGCGCGAGACACGACGCCGGCGGAAAGGCGTCGCTTTCGCGGATGGCGCGTGCGCCTTCTTCGAAGAACCATCGGCGGTTGCCGAGACCGGTGAGGTAATCGGTCTGCGATTCGCGTCGCAGATCGGCGTGGGCTTCGTCGCGCGCGAGTCGCAGGAGCGTCATCGGCAGAACGACGGAATAGAGCACGCCTTCGTACATCGTCGCCTGACCGGCGATCGCCAGCAACTGCGGTCCGAACGATGCCGCCAGCCACGGCAGAATCGCGGCCCTGAATGCGTAGAAGAGCGCGTGACCGCCCGTGACGGCCACGGCGATGTTGCGCGACTGCTTCCATTTCGAATCGCGCGTGCCGAGGAGTTCGCGCGCAGTCAGGCCGCACACCACGGCAATGGGAATGGCGCTGATGTACGCCCACATGACCGCTTCGCCGCGCTTGCCCGCGATGGCCCAGGCGAGTGCGAGCACCGACAGGATGCCGAGGGCGAACCGGCCGTAGCGGCGTCCGTTCAGCAGCGCGACGCCTTGCAGATTCAGCAGATATCCGCCGACGATGATGAGATTCGACACCGCGGCGCCCACGACGCCGGGAAGGCCGGGCACGCCGTGCCGCATCGACGCGGCCGCGCAGCCGAGCGCGAGCGCGGCGTAACCGGCCGCGAGCACGCCGAGTTCGCGCCTGCGCCGCGGATACGACCGGCGCTCCCAGAGCGTCAGCGCGCTGCTGGCGAGGAGCGTTCCTATCGCTAACAGGTAAAGGGTGATGAGGTCGACACGCATGCGCTCGTTGAGCCTTCTTCCAGCCGAAGACGATCTGACATGACTCGTTTACGGCGGCAGAATCGGAAAATTTAGGCACGCGTGCCGGATTCGGACGCGTGCCGTCAGCCTGATTTACCGCGCCCCGTCTTTTGCTGAAGTTCGTCGATGCGGCGGGACGCGTCGGCTTTCGTCAGGGTTTCGTCGAAAGGTTCCTTGGCTTCTTCGCAGAGCGTTTTGAGGTAAGACGCCTGCGCGCCGGTCATCGGCTCATCGCCTGTGGTCCAGTCGGCGGGGTCTTTTTCTGCGTTCGAGGCGGGTGCGATTTGGGGTTGTCCTGCGGATCGGCGGATTTCTGGGTCATGCTGGGATCTCCTTGCAATGCCCGATGTGGCGCAAAGAATGTGCCCCGCCCGCGGGAAAGCTCCGACGCGCAATGCCGATATGGGCCGTACTGGATTCGAACCAGTGACCAACGGATTAAAAGTCCGCTGGTCTACCAACTGCGCTAACGGCCCGGCTCGCCCGATATCCGCCCGCCACCACGGCGCTCCTTGAGTGCCTGCCCTGGCCGATGGCCGGCAATCGCGCTGGATGTCCGCGCGAGACTCCTTGATGACGGTGCGCATCCGGGTCTGCGCAGTCGGAGGGTGGCGGCAGACGGCCGCCACCCACTTTCTCCTGTCGTTGCTGCCCGCCCGCCGGCCTCAGTTCGTACGCACTTCGATTCGGCGCGGCCGGGCTTCGTCGCGGCGCGGTATCGTCAGCTTCAGCACGCCGTCCTTCAGGTTAGCATCGATTTTCGATGCGTCGAAGTCAGCCCCCAGCGAAAACGCCCGCGCGAAATGAGGCTGGCGAATCTCCGCGTGCTGCAGGCGCAGTCCTGCCGGCGTGGGCACCACCGCCTCGGCCTCGATGTATAGGTTGCCGTCGTGGACCTTCACATCGAGCCGGTCCTTCGTCACGCCGGGCAGATCCGCCCACAGGGTGACGCCCTGGCTATTCTCGAAGACGTCCACGGGCGGCGCCAGCTTGATCCGGCGTGGCGACTGCTCGTCGCCGCGCCGAGCCACCGTCGTGTCGTCGTTCCTGGCAAGTTTTGTCGTGTCGTTCATGATGTCCTCCTACGTTCTGCGACGCGTTTCATTGAACGGTGATGGCGCGCGGCTTCGACGTCTCCCGCTTGCCGATGCTCACGGTCAGGCAGCCATTGGTGTACTGCGCCGTGACCTTGTCCGGGTCCGCGTGCTGCGGCATTCGATGACGCGCCGGAAAGCGCCGATGAACCGCTCCTGCGCATAGGTACGCGTGTCGTCGCCGTCTTCCGGCTGTGCGCTCCCGCGCTCGCCGCTGATGGTCAGCAGCCCCTTGTCGATCGATACATCGAGGCTGGCCGGGTCGACACCCGGCGCGAACGCGACGATCTCGATCGAGTCGTCGGTCGAACCGATGTTGACCTGCGGGAAGGCGCCTGAGCGCCCGGAACGGATGCTGGAGGGAAAACCGCCGAAGAGGCTCGCCATCTGCTGTTGCAGACGGTCGAACTCGCTGAAAAGGTCGGTCCCGAAGTAGAGACCGCTCATGGTCATTTTCTCCTTGAAACCAGCAGGAAGACGAACCGGCCTACGCGCTCCAGTTCGTCTGCCATGCTGCGGGCAAACAAATCGAAACACGCAGCGCGCCGGACTGCTGGCGCGACTGCCTGAGCGGAATTCAAGATAGGATCCCGAGCGGAAATTTCAAGGGGATTTTTGCGACTTTCTGCTCTTGAAATTGGGATGCCCGCACCCTATCTTCACGACGCTCCCGACGGACCATGCGAGGACACCATGGAATTCGAATACGATTGGCTGACCCTGGGCCGGCACCGAATCCGGTTGCGCTCAACAAAGGGTTTTCCGACCGAGACGATGCGTACCGCGGTCGAGGTCATCCGGCTGGCGATCGACAGCAACATGAGCGCGGGTGCGCGGCTCGTTGAAGTCGTATTCCAGCAGGAATCCACTTAAGAGATTGCTGTCGGCACCACGTTCGCCGACGACCGATTATGTGCGCCGCAACTGGAGGTGGCGATCGCGACGGTCCTCGGCCTGCAGCCCACGCAGATCAATATTTCCGTGACGGTGGTCACGCAGGAAGAGGTCGATCTGCACTTCGGTGTCTACGAGAGAATGCTGGCCGAAAAGCTCGGCGTGGTGCCGCCGATCCAATGAACCGTGGCGGCGGGCGCACGCAACACCAGACTTCCAGATCTGCGGCGAATATTGAGTGCGCGATCTGATCCGGGCGTCCGGCAACCTCGAGCGGGAGCCGGACCTTCGATGTCGCATCACGCCATGAAAACTCAACCGCCCTTTCCTTCCCTGAGCCGCGCGCGATGCGCGGCGACTTTCGCGCGATTCCCGCAGCTGGCCATGCTGCACCAGCGGCGAGCGTGACCGCGCGTGTGATCGGCGAATAGCAGCGTGCATGTCGGACCTTCGCACGCTTTGACGTAGGTGAAATCCTCTTCGCAGACGAGTTTCGCGAGCGCCTCGACGATAGGCATCAGCAGCGACTCTGCCGTCGGATAGCGGCGCTGTATCGTGAATGCAAGCCCGCTCGGAGCGCTCGCATCCGCGACGATCATGCCGTGTTGTTCATCGCGCTTCAGCACGCTGTTCAGCGCTTCCAGTTCGCGCAGGTCTTTAGCCGCAAGCGGCCGCCCCTTGTTCTTTTGCACGAACGATCTGAACCATTCGCGCAAGCCGCGCGCCTTCGCCGCGACCTCGTCGAGTTCGGCGGGTGCGATTTGCGAACGCATGTGCGCAAGCACGTCCGCGGGCACGAGGCTCGCCTGTTCGAGCCATGACAAAAGGCCTTCGCCGTCGGCGAGCCAGTCGACGGGTTCATCGACCGGCGTGGCAACCGAGTTGAGAAAGTCGAGGCCGGGCGCGTCAGCCACGAAGAGTGCGGGAAGTGAGCGGTATTCCATTTCTTCGATCCAGCGGTGTTTCTGCGATGACTTCATCGTAACCGCTAACAACGCGCTTGACAAGTTACTTAGTTGATCAGTAACCTTCATCTAAGACGTTTAACGGTTACACGAACGAACGCCCTCACTCGCGGAGAAACAACCATGTCCACCATTGCTCATCGCCATATCGACGTCGACGGTTTCAACGTGTTCTATCGCGAAGCCGGTCAGGCAGACGCGCCGAAGCTGCTCTTGCTGCACGGCTTTCCCAGTTCCAGCCACATGTTTCGCGACCTGATTCCGCTCCTGGCCGACCGCTTTCATATCGTCGCGCCCGATCTTCCCGGCTTCGGCCTCTCCGACATGCCGAGCCGCGACAGCTTCGCATACACGTTCGATAACATCGCCGGCGTGATCGACCGCTTTACGGAACGGGTCGGCTTCGATCGCTATGCGGTCTACGTCTTCGATTACGGTGCGCCGACCGGTTTCCGCCTCGCGCTGAAGCATCCGGAACGCATCGCTGCGATCGTTTCGCAGAACGGCAATGCCTATGAGGAAGGACTGAGCGAAGGCTGGAGTCCGATCCGCGCGTACTGGCAGACGCCGACGCAGACGAATCGCGATGCGTTGCGCGCGATGCTCACGAAGGACACGACGAAGTGGCAATACACGCACGGCGTGCCCGATGCGTCGGCGGTTTCGCCCGATGGTTACTCGCTCGACGACTACTATCTGAACCGTCCCGGCGCGCACGAAGTGCAGCTCGATCTGTTCGGCGACTATCGCAGCAACGTCGCGCTTTATCCGGCGTTTCAGGCGTACTTCCGCGAGCATCAGCCAAAGTTTCTCGCGGTGTGGGGCAAGAACGATCCGTTCTTCCTGCCGCCGGGCGCGGAAGCATTCAAGCGCGACATCCAGAATGCGGACGTACGCTTCTTCGATACGGGCCACTTCGCGCTCGAAACGCATGCGGCGCAGATCGCGGCGGCGATCAAGGAATTCCTCAACGATTAACGCCGGTAAGCAAGGCCGGGCGCGCACCCGGCCTTCGTCTTTACTGCGACATCGCGCCCGAAGCAGGATGGTCCATGCCCATCGAGTTGTTCTTCTTCATGTTGTCGCTCTTCTTCATCGAGTCGTGCGACATCGCGTCCTTGCTCATCGAGTCGTGAGACATGCTGTTCTTGCTCATGGCATCGTGAGACATGGCGTCGTTGGACATCGCGCCGCTCGCCTGCGCGAACGCGGACGAAGCGCCGAGCGCCATCATGGTTGCAAACACTGCGGTCATCAGTCGCTTCATGGTGCATCTCCTTCGTGGGGTTGAAAAGCAAAATGCGGTGCGGCGATCAGGAACCGCCGAACCAGTTGTAGCCCTGGTCGACCCAGTAGCCGCCCGGATACGTATTGGTGACGAACATCTCGAGGATGTGCTTCGGGTTCTTGTAGCCGAGCTTGGTCGGCATGCGCAGCTTCATCGGATAACCGTATTTCGCAGGCAGACGCTCACCGTCGTATTCGAACGTAAGCAAGGTCTGCGGATGCAGCGCGGTCGGCATGTCGATGCTTTCGTAGTAGTCATCCGCGCAGCGAAAGCCGACGTATGTCGCGGTCGTGTCCGCCCCCACGCGACGCAGAAACTCGGAGAACGGCGTGCCGCCCCATCGCCCTATCGCGCTCCAGCCTTCGACGCAGATGTGCCGCGTGATCTGCTCCGCGTGATCTGCTCCGCGTGAGGCAGCGCATACAGCTCAGGCAACGTCCACACACGCTGGCCCGTGAAGACGCCGCTCACCTTCAGCCGATAGTCGCCGCCATCGACATGAGGCACGTCGTCGATGCCGTAATACGCGTTGAACGGAAACGGTCGCGTGAGCTGCGCTTCGGTATAAGTGGGCGCGAGACGCTTCGGGTCGAACAGCAGCGCCTGCGCGCGATCGTTCAGGCGCGAGACGGCGGTCAGGAATTTGTTGACCGAGTCTTCATCGGTGATCGAGCAGCCGGTCAACAGCGACAGGCCGCCGAGCGTCAGCATGCGCTTGCCGAAGAGACGCCGCGAAGGCATGCCGAGTTCGCGGCGCGCGGCCGTGAGTATCGAGGCGCGGTCGAGCTTCATGATCTTTCTGTCGTTCGTGTTCATCGCGAGTCTCCGGATCAGCGGCCGCGCAGCATGGTGAGCAGCGAACGCGGCACGAGCGCGATCATCGCGACATGCGCGACCACGAACGCAGCTATCAAGGCCATCGCGCAGAAATGCACGACGCGCGCACGGTCATAACCGCCCATCATTTCGCGCAGCAACGGAAACTGCACCGACTTCCAGATCGCGAGACCGGACAGGACGAGCACGATTAGATCGATCACGACGAAGAGATAAGCGAGCTTCTGCACAGCGTTGTATTGACGAGGGTCCGCGTGCGAAAGCTTGCCGGTGAGCGCCGCGATCAGATCGTGCAGGACGGCGCGCGGCGAGAGCGAAAAGAACTTTGCAAGAAAGCGGCCGCTCGCGAGATTGAGCGCGAGATACACATGCCGTTGAAGACCAGCAGCCACATCGCGGCGAAATGCCATTGCAATGCCCCGCCCAGCCATCCGCCGAGCGTGATCGACGTCGGAATGACGATGCCTGGAAACACCAGCGAAGCGTCGTAGATGCGCCAGCCCGAAAGCATCATGATCAGCGCGGCAAACGCGTTGAGCCAATGCGTGATGCGCAGCCAAATCGGATGGATGGGCGGAATGCGTTGCGCAGTTTCGCGCGTCGGCGTGAGTGTCGTTTGCATGTCGATCACCGTGATGAAGCGTCGGATACGGGTGAATTCGTCGCGAGTCCGCGTTCGGTTACAGACGGGTTTTCTTTTTCTGTTTCCCGTCGTGTAACCAATCGACGCGCAAAGACGAACTAGCTGACAACACATGCAAGGAGTTCGTCATGCGGATTGGCACGGCTTTCAACACGCTTGCGCAGTGAAACAGATGGACCGCGACGGCGCGTTTTCGATCCTCGTGAGCGCTATTGCGGCGCATCACGGCTTCGTCTTTCTGAAGCGCCCGATGTGACACACGACGCGTCTGCGCCCCGTACGCGTACGCCAGGCGCCGTGTATGAATCGCCGTCCGGCCGTCTCGCCAATACGGGAACCATCTTGCACGAAGCGGAAAACCGCACTGAGAGTGCTCTTCGTCGCCGGACTCGATGGCGACCAGAACGCATACCGCGATTTTCTGCTGGCGCTTACGCGGCACTTGCGCGGCTATCTGCATGGCCGGCAAGCGCCCGCTGACCCGGCCCGGGTCATCGAACGCGATGTGTTCGAGGTCTCCAACAGAAAACCGGGTTCGTAGCCCGGTTCTCTGCTTTGCACCGCTGCGTTTAGCGCTGCGCGATCGAAGCGACGTTGCCGTTGCCCTTCTGGTAGACAACGGCGCTGTTGCTGCTGCCTGCCTGCGTGATGGTCGCCACGTTCGCGCTGCCGTATTGCATCGACTGAGCGTAGTTGTGGTAGCCCGACTGCGAGGCGGTCAAGGTGTTTCCGATGTCGTTCTGCGACGCGAGCAGACTTTCTTCAACGCCAGTTTGGTACGCCGTGATCTGACTGCTTGCGCCCGATTGCGTCACATCCATTTTCGAACCTACCGAAGCTTCTTGCGTAAGGCTCGCCTGGTTTTGCTTGCCCGAACCGACCAAGGTCTGCGTGAGATTGATCGAGTTGGCCGAGCCGCTGCTTTGCCGAAGCGTGGCGACGTTGCCTATGAATCCACCACCTTGCCAGACAGTCGCAGTAGAGCTGGTCTCGTTCGTCTGCGCAACCGACGCGGTTGTCTGAGCGCCGGACTGCTGGATGGAGACCTTACCGTTGTGCGCGTTGAAAGCCGTCACAGTGGCCTTGTCGAGCCCTGCACTCTGAAGCACTTTCGTCGTGTTGTCCGCCGATCCGACCTGCGAGACCGAGACGGACTGCCCCGGCGCGCCGAACTTTTGCTGCAGATCTATCGTGTTGCGGTCGCTGTTCGTTTGAAGAACGGTCGCCGTGCCCTGAGCCGCCTGGTCGATCGTCGTGAAGTTGTCGTTCGAGCCCGTCTGCGTCACGTACGCGCGCGAGCCGTCGGACTTCTGCGTGAGATCCAGCGTGTTACGGTTGGAGCCATTTTGGTCGACATCCGCCGATGCGCTGAAGAGCGTGCCAGACCGCGCCTGGTAGATCGAGGTTGTGTTGTCGCTCGCAACGTTCTGCATCACGGAGATCGTGTTGGGACCTTCCTGATAGATCGTCGTGGTGTTGCCGTGGCCGGCTTTCGAGTCGATCGTAGTCGAGCTGTTGCCCCAACCGCCCGCTTGGGAGATGGACACTTTGTTGCGCACTTCGTCCGTCTGATTCACCGTCGCGACGGATCCGACGTCGATGGGAGACTGCTTGATGGTCGTGTCGTTTAGCGCGCCGCCCGTCGTGCTGACGGTCGCACGATCGTTGTACTTCTGCTCGATGTAGACCTTGTTGGTGTTCGACGTGAACTCGGTGACCGTCGCCCTGTTTCCGCCCGTGGATTGGTTAATCGTGACCGCGTCGGCGATCGTACCTGCTTGGTCCACATTCACGGTATTGGTGCTGCCCGTCTGGCTGACGTCTACGCTGTTGTTGCTTCCGGCGAACGCGCTGGTCGATGCGAGCGCGAGAAAGCCCAATGCCGAAACGATGATCTTGATCTTCATGGTCTGATGGTCCTGTAGTTTTAAGTGTCGATGCGATTGCACAGCCAACCCGCTACCCTATTGAACTAATCTCCGGAAAGACCGCTGCTTGCGTGCTCGATTCGCTCAGCGGGCGATGGCGAGCGCGCGCATACCGTTCCCGGTTTGAATGATTTGGATGGCAGACGCGTTGCCCGTTTGAACGACATTCGCGGCGTTCGCGTTGCCGCGCTGAGTAATGTTTGCGCTCTGCGCCGTCCCGCGTTGATCGACACTAGCCAGGTTCCCGTCACCAATCTGAAGGAGCCGAACGCGATTCGCCCCGCCGGCCTGGCGGATCTGGGCGTCGTTGTTCCGGACGGCCTGTTCGACGAGAAGTCGGGCGCGCCCGCTTTGCCGTGCATCAAGCGAGTTGGCCTCGCCTATCTGCGAGACGTAGGCACTCTGACTGTAGCTCGGGTGCAAGCCTGGTTCGCCCGGACCAAAGTCGGAAATGGTAGAGAGGTCGGCAGCGACTCCCGGTGCCAGGATAGCTGCGGCCGCAAGGCTAAGACATGACTTGCAAAAGGTCAAAGTGTCGAACGAACGCACTCGCTGTCCTCGTGTCCGTGGTAATGAGCGCGAGCGTAAGGAACGAAAGGCTTAGATAATGTGCGTCAGCGCTCATTGAATTAAGCGCTGGCGTAATATGGCGAATCGGCTGGCGGTTGAGGCGGCGCAGCCGTAAGTCAATCCTAGAAGGTTCAACCAAGTGCTTCGCATGGTGCCTTCTGGACTTACTCTGTTTGTCAAGCCCGAAATCGGAGATTTGCTTGGCAGCGTTGATGGGTCACCGCTCATAGCCGAAGAAACGGTATGGTGAACGCAGCCTTACGAGAGAGACCGTTCGACGCAACTGACGATGAGCAAACGGGCGGTGGGCGGCCTGAAAGACCGTTCACCGCCCTTATGACAGTCGCGCCGTCGAAGTTAGTGCTGTGCGATTGTTGCCTTGTTCGCGACGCCGACTTGCGTCACGGCTGCCGAGTTGCCGTAGCCGGCTTGCGTCAGCGATGCGTTGTTGCCGAGGCCGGCTTGTGCGATCAGCCCGACATTGCCCGCGCCGCTTTGCGAAGCGGTGGCGATGTTGCCGAGGCCGCCCTGAACCAGCGTCAGCTCTTCACGCGAACCCGTCTGCGATGCGCTCACCGAGTTCAGGTCGCCGATCTGCGTCGACAGCAGCGATGACTCCACTGCGGCCTGTTGCGACAGGTCTGCGTTGTTGTTGTTGCCGATCTGCAGTGCGTTCACGGTGTTGTAGCCACCGAAGCGTTGCGCGACCGATGCGGTGTTTTCGCTGCCGCTCTGGATCACCGTCGTGTGGTCGTTGGCTTCATACAGTTGGTCGACATAGACCTTGTTGAACGCCGCACCGCTCTGAACGACGTTGGTCGTTTCGTTTTGCGCGTTGATCTGATGCACGCTCACGAGGTTCGGCAGGTTCGCGCCGCTCTGGTCGATGCTCGTCTGGTTGCCGCCGCCGTTGGTCGACGAGACGTTCGCGATTTCGGCGCCGTCCTGCTTGATCGACACCGTGTCGGCGAGTTCGCTGCTTTGCTGCACCGAAGCGTCCGTGCCGCCGCCCGTCTGCGTGATGGTCGTCTTGTTGAAGCCGCCGCCGTTGGTATTGACGACTGCCTTGTCGTTGCCGCGGTCTTGCGAGATCTGCACGTTGTTGCCGATCGTGCTGGTCTGCGTCACCGTGGCGTCGCCGCCGTTGATCTTGCCGTAGGCCTTGTTCATGCCCTGGTCGATGTTGACGATGTTGCTCGACGCGCCGGTCTGGGTGATCTTCGCCTTGCTGTTCGAACCGTTCTGGTTGATCGAGTCGTTGTCGAACGAGGATGTGGTTTGCGACACGCTGGCCGTCGAATTGCTGCCCGACTGCGAGATGCGGGTTTGCTCGGCATAGGCGCCGTCTTGCGTCACCGTCGCGTTCAGGTTCGAACTGTTGCCGACGCCGTTCTGCTTGATGTCGGTCTTGTTGAACGCGCCGGTCGTCGACGTGACCGTGGCGGTCGCGCCATTGGCCGTTTGCTGCACCTTCACGTCGTCATAGCTGGACGCTTGCTGGTCGACCTTCGCCGTGTTGCCGTTGCCGAACTGCGCGACGCTCGCGCGCTCGCCCACCGAGTAGCTGTCCGCTGCGAATGCCGACGTCGATGCCAGTGCTGCCAGACCCATAGCGATGATGATTGCCTTGACTTTCATTTTTGTATGCCTCGTTGATTTGATATTGGAATACTTCGATTAATTACCCCCACGGATGACAGCCCCCGCTGCCATGCCGGCCCACTCCACTGCGAACTGCCCCGCACCTGCGGTCTCGAAACTTTGCTGCCCTGGTCTCCTCCCACCTACTTCATCAATACCGAAGCTCGCGCGCCGTTGCCGGTCTGCGTGACCGACAGGCCGGCGCCGTTGCGGCTCTGCAGGATGGTGACCGAGTCGTTGGTACCGAACTGCGTCACCTGCGACGACATCGATGAACCGATCTGCGTGACCGCTGCTGCGTTGCCGCTGCCGCTCTGCACGGTGACCGAGCGGTTGTTCGTGCCCGCCTGGTAGCCGCCGTACTGGTTGCCGCTGCCGCTTTGCGAAAGCGCCATCCAGTTGTCCGTTCCTGCCTGCGCCATCACGGCCGCGTTGGCGACTCCCGCCTGATTCGCCATCAGCCCGTTGTGCCCGGATTGCACGCCGGTCAGGCGGTTGTCCGCGCCGGCCTGCGTGACTCTCCCGACCTGCGTCGCCCCGCCGAAGCCCGGCTCCGACGGACCGAAGTCTGAAACCGGCGACAGGTCCGCAGCGAACACCGCGAGCGACACGCTCACGACCGCGCCGAGCGCCGCGCCAAGCGCAAGCTTAGGGATACGCGGAGTTTTCATGCTGGTCTCCTCCTGTTCGAGTGGCTCAGCCGCTCACGCCGCTGCCGACGGCCTTGGGCGGATCGACCTTGGACGGGTCGTAGGGCGGATTCACCGCTTCCATCGTCTGTGCGTAGCCCTGGTTTTCCTGCAGATAGCGCTGCATCGTCGGGTCGTACCAGTCCTTCATGTCCTTGAGCGACCAGGTCTGGTTCGCCACACCCTGCACGATCAGGTGCACGAGCGCCGATTCGATCGCCTCGTTCACGCACAACTGTTGCGGTTCGTTGCGCGTCATCCCGATCTCGGCCTGCAGCAAATCCTTGAAGCCGATGAAGCGGTACACGCCGGTGTCGACCTGGATCGAATAGATGGTCTTGGTCGTCGAGACGCTGTTGAGGATCGTGCCGTTGCGGATGTCCACGGCACGCAGGTTCACCGTCACCTGATCGACGCGATACTGCTGCGACGCCGAGATCCCCAGATACGCGATGCCCGCTCCACCCGTGCGAATGTTCGAGTCGTACCCGACGATGCCGCCTTCGAGCACGATGCTCGCGGGCGCCAGCGCGCCGATCTGCGGGATCACGCGATTCTTGTCGTCGGGCGTCTCCAGCGCGCGCATGATCTTGCGTTCGGTCAGCAGGTCCTGAAGGTTCTCGCGCTCGACCGGCGTAAACCAGCCGGAATCACGCATCGCCTTGACGAGGAACGAGGCGCCGCCCTGCGTCACCTGCGACGAGAACGAACTGTCCGGCGACGGCTTGTACTGGCCGGTCAGGTCCCGAAAGCCGTACACGGCGGCGGTGATCCTGCCCTTGGGCGGCGGCAGGTGCGTGAGGTCGCGCGTGACGCGCGTCGGCGGTGTGAGCGTCGCGTTGCCGGCCGAGGCCATCGGCTGGGTCACGCAACCTGTGAGCAGCATCGTCGAGAAGACCATTGCGGCCAGAGTCGTACGCATGGCGGTGCTTGTTGCGGCAATCTTGTTCATTTCGTATTGCTCTCGCGTTACTGGCCGTTGCCGACGATGAAAGTGGTCGATGCGCCCGTGGTCTTGTCGGTCGTCGTCACTTGCAGGTTGTTACCGGAGACCTGCGTGATCGAAATCGAGAAGTTGCCCGTGTTGATCGTGCCCGGATGCAGCGTGCCGTCGGTGCCGACGATCGAGCTCGAAATCGACGACGCGACGCGCGAGAGAATCGCCTGCTGCAATTGCGTGTTGAACTGGTCGAGCGTGGACTGGCCGCTCGTGCCGAGATCGCTCGTCGCCGGGTCCCTGTACTTGTTCTGCGCGTTCGCTTCGTTAAGCAGATTCGGCCCGTTCAGCGGATTGCCGCCGAAGTTCGGATTGATCGGCTCGTAGACGAGCGCAGTGGCGT
The DNA here is from genome assembly GCF_031451455.1 of Caballeronia sp. LZ024. Lineage (NCBI taxonomy): Bacteria > Pseudomonadati > Pseudomonadota > Betaproteobacteria > Burkholderiales > Burkholderiaceae > Caballeronia > Caballeronia sp. LZ024. Next base: position 551,131 of record NZ_JARUXL010000003.1, read on the forward strand.
GAGCGGCGACAATTTGAATCGAGAGCGCGCAGGCGAGCGCCGCGCGTTTGACAAGCGCATTCGTTTTCATCGTGATTCCCCGTAGCTGGCCGTGTTGCGTTTTATTAGAGTTCGTCCGTCGCCATGTCGGCGTCGCGGAACAGCAGGCGCGTCAGGTCCGCCTGCATGACGTTCTGGAACGCCACCTGCGCCGCGCCTTCTGCGACGGGCCGCACATTGGAACGGGCGATCGGCAGGAACGCCTGAAACACGCGGCGTTGGCCGTATTCCACCCAGACCAGACTGCCGTAACGCGCGGAAGGCCGCTCGTGCACCGAGACGATGTAGCGCTCCGAGAGTGGAATCGCGCTCCAGGCCTGCGCGAACCAGTTATAGAAATCCTGGCCCGCGAGCGTGACGGTGTCCGTGGTGACGACACCGCCCAGCGTGGCGTCGAGCGGCTGCTGGTTGTTGACGTCCGCGCCACGGGCGCGCGGCGTACCGGCGAGCGTTTCGCTCTTGTCGAGCGAAGACGCCGCGTTCACCGTGCCGCGCGGCGTGAGCGGTGCGCCATTGGCGGCGGGCAGCGGTCGGGTCTTATTGACCGGGCTCGGGGTCGGCGTGCTCGGCAGCGAGATGAGCGGTTGAGCCTGGTTGGCGGCATCGACGTGAATGGCTGGCGGCGTCTCCGCGTCCTGCGCCCATGCACTCGTGATGGTCAATACTGCGATGCACACTGCGATGGCCTGCCCTCTGAAGGGCTGATTGTTTTTTTTCCGCTGCATGACTTCCCCGTATGCCCGTGGCGCTTTGGTACTGCCTTTGGGCGCTTGTTCTATTTGTATGACGGGACGAATTTTGCGTAATAACTTGTAACCGTTATGTTGTACGTCCCACATAAATTCAGGAAAGCCAGAAGCTTCGAGTGGCCGTGCGATGCTGGCGCGCAGCGCGGTGCCTTCGTGCCGCTCGCGTTCGAGTGGGCGAACCAATCCAGTTCGACTGAAGTTTTAAGTATGTCTTCATTGGTAAGCTCAGGCGACGGATAGAGCTCGCCAATACGAAGCTCGCCGCGAGCCGTGCATTCTGGCTGGTTGCCTATTCTCTCGCGAACCCACGAGATGCTGTTCTGTTGTTCGCCCAGGCGCGACACGCATAGAAGAACGATTGCGCAGCGAAACGAGCGGCTTACCGGGCATCACTTCTCGTAAATGTTGCTTGTGTGCAGAACGCCGATCTGGGCCCATCGCCTCCAGCGAAGAAGCATCGAATCCATTTCACTTGCAGAGACGTTGACGTCCTTGAAGGCAGCCGGCGCGGCCAGCGAATCTATAGGTATTTACGCAATTGCCAAATAAGCGCCGAATAAACGTTTGCGTCGAAAACTGGCGGCTTAGGGATGTTTTTTGGCGGGCGCGTTGTAAGCGGCTGATTACAATCCGCCAATTGATAAGAAAAAAATACGGAGCGGAGAATGGGTGCTGCAAATCTTGCTTTGCCAACCGAACCGCGCATTTGTGCGCGATTCTTAAGCTATTTTTTCAGCCACTTTCCCGTTCGCAGATTTCTCCTTGTACGGTCGGCGGTCGCAGGTGAGCGCATATCGCAGCCCACCACGCAAGTACTCGCGTTGGCGCTCGCAGCAGAGGGAGGCATGAGCCGGTTGTCGTCCCCACAATCTGGCGATGTGCTTCAACCTGCCGTCAGCAACTACTATGATCTCGCCCTCTTCGACCTCAATCGGAGCGCAACCGTAGGAACCGGCCCAAATATAACGTCTCACGACAAGGTGCTGGTGGCGGCGACCTCGGACGCTGCTGCGCTAACAGTATTTCAAGCGCACGCGCGTGGCCACGCATGTTGCTATGAGCTGCACTGGGGCGGACAACTCTATCCCGTGTACTTCCTGCACACCTCATCGGGCTTGTATCTGTAGCCTCTTGTTTGTGCTTCCGCTGACACTGCAAGCTTGTTGCGCGCAGTCGTTTTGATTCGCCCTTTGGTTTGTAACCTGCCTTCAGCGGTGAACGTGATCGGCGCTGTCTATCCTTGCCAGGCTCACTCGCTCATGGTCTTCATGAGCTGTCGTTTGGAAGACACCACCGCACCAATCGTTTGCGTCGCGCATATTGAGCGTTGGAGCGACCCATAGCCACGATTCGTTCGTTGCGCTTTGCTTCCTCCCGCTCGCTATACAAGAACTAAGACAGATAAGACCAGAGACCAACGATGCACTTTCTGCGCACTCTTTTTTCGGTCCGCCGTGTCGAACCGGTAACTCGCGTCCGCCCAGCTGAGCGCGCTATGGCTGACAACTCAATTGCAAGCGCTGCGCGCGGCTCGTGCAAGCAGTCCGAATACTGCTTCCAGGCCGGCAGCACCCGGGCAACCGTGAAACGAAACTGCCACCGTGGCGCGCCCACGAAGCAAGCGGCCGCATCTGGCGCTCCCTGACTGACGGCGTTTGGCGCTTCGCGACCCCGCTTCGGACGCCCGACCGCCTGGCACCTTAATGGCGGCTGTCAGGGGCGGGCGTTCATCTTTTCGGGTAGGCGGCACGCCTCTCCAGCACTCAGTCAACTACCACAGCACTGTCAGTCAGGCGGCCTGGTAGTCGTCGGACACGCGGACATTCAGGCATGCGGTCGCGTCGGCTGGTTTTGCGCGCAGCGGACACGAAAAGCGATGCGACGCTCGTCATGACAATGAGAAAGTCGCTATGGATCCGTCTCGCCGCACTGTACCAGGTACGGCTTGCCGCTGACGCTGCTTTTGCGCGCGGCAAGTTCAATGAACTGTTCAGTGCTGGTCAGGGTGGTGCGATTTTCAAGGTAGTGAAGCTTGGCGAGCAAGTGCGCCTTCGCTTCCATCCCCGAATACCAGGTGCCGTTGCGATTGAACCAAGCTTTCGCTTCTCTGGGCCGTGTGAACGTACGCACATAGCAGGATCCCGTCACAGGTCAAGCGGAAGCCGAGGAACTGGCTAAGCGTTTCCTCAGTTTCGCCGACTATCGTGTAGGTAGTTCGGTGCATGCGGACCAGTGTTCCTTCAGGAAAGGTGTCGCTGCACGCATGTGAACGAGGGAGGGATCGTGATACCGCACCTGACGTTTCAGCGCTTACTGCAGAGCTCGGCGATTGTGCTGGCGTTCGCCGCCTCGCCCTGCACGCTGCAAGCCGCCAAAAGCGCCCCAGCCCCAACCCGGCAGGCTGCCACGCCCGAAATGAATCCGCCGGGGGACATTCCTGACACGCAGGTCTTCATAACCTACCGGTCCCCTGCAGGCTTTTCCCTCAAAGTGCCTGAAGGTTGGGCGCGCAGGGATCGGCGCGACGGGACGCGCTTTGCCGATAAGTACAACGTCGTCGAGATCAGCGTTGCACCTGCTGCGAGCGCGCCGACGGTATCGTCCGTTACTGCGCGCGAGGCCACCGAACTTGCCCGAACTGGTCATGCAATCAGGATCGGCGACATAAAAAGCGTAGGGCTGCGCAGCGGGGCAGCCGTGCTGGTTACCTAAACGTCGAATTCCGAACCGAACCCCGTCACAAACAAACAACTTCGTCTCGAGCATCACCGGTATTTAATCCATCGCGGCGGCATACTCGCTACGCTCGACCTCTCCGCACCGCTTGGAGCCGACAATGCCGATCAATGGAACCTCATGGCTAACTCGTTCCAATGGCGCTGATCAGCCTCGGCTTGAAGCGTTCGAACTCTACCGGTTTTATCACAGCGCAGACGACGAGACCGCTGCGCTAAGGGGCGTCTCACTGCAACTGTGCGCAGGCGAATTCGTGGCGTTGCTGGGACCCTCCGGCAGCGGCAAGTCGACGCTGCTCGCGTGTCTTGCGGGGCTTGAGGAACCGGACGGCGGCCATGTCGACCTGATGGGTCAACGCCTGTCGCGCCGGCCGGAAGCCGTGCGTGCGGCCTTACGGGCCCGCCACATCGGCATGCTGATGCAGTCGGCCAACCTGTTCGCGCATCTGACCGTCGAGGGCAACGTGACCCTGCAAATGTTGCTCGCTGGCACGAAAGATCGCATCAAACTCGATGCTCTGCTCGATGTGACAGGCCTGGCCGCGCGACGCCGCGCGTATCGGTCGCAGTTGTCCGGCGGCGAAACGGCGCGTGCCGGGCTCGCGGTGACGCTCTCAGCCGGGCATAAGGTGCTCCTTGCCGACGAGCCCACCGCCGAAGTCGATGCGGCAACCGAAACCGTGATCGTGAGCCATCTGGTCGAGCGATGTCACGGGAACGGCGACATGGCGCTGATCGCGACGCACAGCGATGCGCTGGCTGCGCGCGCCGACCGCGTGCTCGTCATCCGCGATGGGAGGCTGGTCGATGCGTGACGTGCTCATCGAAGCCCAATCACTCAACCGCACCTACCGGCACGGCGAGACGCAAGTCGTGGCGCTCGCCGCAGCCAGCTTCGTCCTTAGTCGAGGTGATCGCATCGCGCTGAGGGGCCGCTCGGGGAGTGGCAAGACCACCTTGCTGCATTTGATGGCAGGGCTCGATATGCCGACGAGCGGCACGATCGATTGGCCCGCGCTCGGTCCGCGCGAGACGCTGCTGCCCGGAAAGATCTCGATGGTGTTCCAGACGCCGAGCCTGCTTGAGCCGCTGACGGTGAGCGAAAATGTTGCGTTGCCGCTCCTGATGGCCGATGCCGCCGCTCCCGGCGTTCGCGCAAGCGATGTCGGGGGCGCGGTGTCCGCTGCCCTTGCCAGGTTCGGTCTCGAGGCGCTTGCGCAGAAATTGCCCGAGGAACTCTCGGGCGGCCAGATGCAGCGCGTGGCGATGGCGCGCGCTGCGGCCGGACGACCGCTCGTCATTCTCGCTGACGAACCCACGGGCCAGCTCGATCAGGCCACCGGTCAGGCCTTGCTCGATGCACTCATCGCACATGTCGCCAACACGCCGACGGCGCTCGTCATCGCCACTCATGATCCGGCTGTTTCAGCACGGATGAACACGCTCTGGCGCATGGAGCGCGGCGTGCTCACCGAAGCTGGGCCGACAGCGAGACAGCCATGACGGCCTCTGGCTTATCGGACTTCTCAGGCAACGCGGGGGCCGGCTCGCGGGCATGTCGGGTGGCGTCGCGGTAACAGTCGCGCTGGTCGCATCGCTCGGCGCTTTCATCGCGCAAAGCACCGCTTCGATGACACAGCGCGCGAGCGCCAGCCTGCCCGTGGATTGGCAGGTGCAACCAGGACCGGCGACGACGGGCGGGCTTTCGATTCCGCAGGCGACCGCAGCTGTCGCAAAGGCCGCGCGCGTGACGAAACAGCAAACGGTCGGTTATGCCGATGTCGATGGCTTCGAAGGCGTACAGACAACCGGCCAGGGCAAGGTGCTCGGTCTTGAAAGCACGTACTTTCGAGACTTTCCGGCTCAGGTTCGGCTGCTGCTGGGCAGTCTGGATGGCGTTCTGATTGCGCAGCAGACGGCCGCGAACCTGCATGTGACCATCGGCGATACGGTGAGCATTCGTGGTCCAGGCGTGGCCGCGGCCAATGTGCGGATCGCCGGCATCGTCGATCTGCCGAATGCTGATGCGATGTTTCAGGCGATCGGCGTAGCACCAGGCGCAGCGCCGCAGGCACCTCCGGACAATGTACTGCTGCTTCCGATGGACGCCTGGCAGCGCCTGTTCGGCTCCGAGGCGGCAGCCGGAGCGCCAGGACTGCGCACGCAGCTTCACGTTGCACTCGCGCACGACCTTCTTCCGGGGGATCCTGAAGCCGCCGCTGCGCAGGTGCAGGGCGCCGCAAGAAATCTCGAGGCGCGCATGGCGGGCAATGCGCTCGTTGCCGACAACCTTGCCGCGCGGCTCGACGCCGTCCGCAGCGACGCACTTTACGCAAAGGTCCTGTTTCTGTTCCTGGGCGCACCCGGCGCGCTTCTCGGCGCGTTCCTGACGATCGGAGTCGTTGCAGCAGGTTCCAGACGGCGACGCCGGGACCAGGCACTCCTGCGAATCCGTGGCGCATCGCGCGCCCAGATCATGAAGCTGGCGGCGGTCGAAGCGATGTGCGTTGGCGTCGGCGGTACGCTTGTTGGGCTGATCCTTGCCGCGTTCTTGTCGCGTCTGTTTCTCGGCACGGGCTATTTTGAGGCTTCGTCGATGGGCTGGGTGGCCTGCGCGGCGATAGCGGGCGTCGTGCTGGCGAATGCGGCGATCCTCGTGGCAGCATGGATCAGCGCAAGCACGACGTCCGTCACGAGCGCCCGCAGGATGACGGGCTCCGCTCGACCGCGCCTCTGGCAACGGGTCTACCTCGATTCCGTCCTCCTTGTACTGTCGGCCATCATCTTCTGGCGGACCTGGAGCACCGGGTATCAGGTCGTGCTGGCTCCCGAAGGCACGCCGTCATCGTCGATCGATTACGTCGCCTTTCTCGCACCCGTCCTTGCCTGGGCAGGATGCGGCCTGTTGACCATCAGGCTCGGTCTCGCGGGATTACGGCGCGGGCGCGGCGCGCTCGCCATCTGGCTTCGTCCGCTTGCGCATTCGCTTGCCGGCGTGGCTGCGGCGGCGATCAGCCGGCAGCGCGCTCGAATGGCGCAGGGCATCGCGCTGATCGCGTTGGCGTTCGCGTTCGCGACGTCCACGGCCGTGTTCAACGCAACCTACAACGCGCAGGCGCGAGTGGACGCGGAACTCACGAACGGCGCCGACGTGACGGCGACCGGGACTTCGCAGGCGCCCGCGTCAGCCAGATTCGCCGAACTTGCTGCGTTGCCGGGAGTCAGCGCCGCCCAGCAGATGCAGCACCGTTTCGCCTACGTGGGTACGGACCTGCAAGACCTGTATGGCATCGACGCCCGCCACATCGGACAGGCGACGCGCATGGCAGACGCTTATTTCGAAGGCGGCAATGCGCAAAGATCGCTCGAGGTGCTCGCGCAATATCCGGATGGCATCCTAGTGTCCGAAGAGACCGTGAAGGACTACCAACTGCACCCCGGCGACGAGATCAACCTTCGCCTTCAGAACGCAAACGACCATCAATATCATGTAGTGCCGTTTCGTTTTGTTGGCGTCGTGCGCGAATTTCCGACCGCGCCGCGCGACTCATTCCTCGTCGCGAATGCCGGCTACATCGCGCGGCAAACCGGCACGAGCGTGGCGGAAATCGTGTTGCTTAAGACAACGGCGCCGCCAGAGCAGGTGGCCGTGGCCGCGCGCGCCACGGTTGCGCCGTTTGGGGCAGTCAAGGTCACCGACGTCGGGCAGGCGCAGCGCGTGATCAGTTCGAGCCTCACGGCCATCGATTTGCGCGGGCTCACGCAACTCGAACTCGGGGCCGCGGCTTTCATGGTCGTCGGCGCAACGGGATTCATTATTGCGCTGGGTTTCGCCGATCGGCGGCGCGGCGCACATTTGCGATTTTGACCGCGCTCGGTGCCAGGCAGCGTCAGCTTGGCGCGTTCCTGTGGAGCGAGGCGCTCGTGCTCCTGTTGGGCGGAGCGGCCATCGGAACACTTACGGGCTTTGCACTGGCGTGGATGCTGGTCAAGCTGCTGACCGGTGCTTTCGACCCTCCGCCCGAGCGCCTCACTGTGCCTTGGCTCTTTCTGGCTTTCCTCGCCGGCGTGGCGGCGCTGTCGGTCGTGATTGCGGTGATCGCGGCTTTTCGCGAGACGGGCGAGTCTGCTGTCCAGCGCATGCGTGAGCTGTGACACCGGTGAGCCTGAATGGTTGACCGCTCTCGCCCATACGGCGCCGCCCCGAATCACGTTGCCTTGTAGCGTTTGTCACGACAGCGCGGAAGTGCGTGCCCCCAAACCGAATAAATAGTCTCAGCAAGACGTATTGCAAACGATCGCGCTGGAGTGATGGCTGCCTCTACCGGCGAAACATCTCGGTATCGATTGGACTACCAGGTCGCTTGGGACGGAGCGATTACTGATAACTGGACGGTGACGATCAGGCCGGTTTGCCGCGCTTCGCTTGCGAAGTCGAGGCGGATTTCAGCACCGATGCGACTGGCAATTGCCTGGACGATGGAAAGACCCAGGCCCGAGCCAATCCGCTCGCTGCCAGGCGTGCGATAGAAGGGGTCAAAAACCCGGTCCCGTTCGGTGAACGGAATACCTGGCCCGTTGTCTTCGATGCGCAGCACGGCGCGCCCTTCCGCCATACCCACCGAAAGATCAACCCGCCCCCCCTCTGGCGTATAACGAATGGCATTATCGACCAGATTCTTGACAATGGCGATCATGTCCAGCTCACTGACCCACACCTGGGCGTCTTGTAAACCCTCGACCCCGATGTCGATGCGCTTGGCCTCGGCCAGTGGTATGAGGTCCTCCAGCACGCGGCGAAAGATGCCCTGGACAGACACAGGCGAGTTTGGCGGTTCCGCAGCCGACTGCGCCCTGGCCAACGTCAGGAGTTGATCCAGCAGGCTTCTGCCGCGCTCGATGCCTTGACGCAGGGTCATGAGTCGCTCACGCGCCTGGCCCGACATCCGCGCTTCCGCCAGTCGTTCGGCTTGCAACGACAAGGCTGTCAGCGGCGAACGCAGTTCGTGCGCCGCGTCCGCAACAAAGCGGCGTTGGCCGTCCATCGCCTGCGCAACGCGGGCAAGCAGGCGGTTGATCGCCACCACAAACGGACGCACCTCGACGGGAAGGTGCCTTTCATCGACGGGATGCAGCTCCTGCTCGGCACGCTGGTCAATTTCCCGGGAAAGCGTGGCAATCGGCCGGAACATATTCCGAACAAGGTCGGCGACGATCAGTAGCAGAACCGGCACCAGAACCAGAAAGGGCATCACAGTACGTAGCGCGCTGCCTCGGGCGATTTCGTTGCGGAAGCCGGATTCCTGGGCCACGACAATGCGCTCGCCGGCGGCCGTCGTTTTGACCAGCACACGGAACGCCTCGCCGCTCACCTCCAGCGTATACAGGCCATCAGCCAGCGTAGTGGGCAAAGGTAGTAGTCCGCCGGCATCCACGCCAACAGGAGACGGACTGCTATCGCCCAAGCGCTGGACGATCACGCGCGATTCTTCGTCGCCATCTTTGAGACGGGCATCGGCGATTGGTGGAGCAGGCGACAGGTGCTGCCGATCCATCAGTTGTGCGACCTGGCGTAGGACGTCATCTTGCAGTTCGTGCGCCTCATCGAAGGCAGACATGAACGAAACGACGCCAGCGACGATGGCAACTGCTAGGATGGCCAGAGAGAGCGCGAACGACAGCTTGAACTGAACCGACTGGTTCAGATGCTTTTTGAGACCATCCATCCGACTCCCCTGACGTTCCTGATGACCTCGCTGCCGAGCTTGCGCCGCAATGCATGGATCAGGTACTCGACGGCATTGCTCTCGACTTCCTCTCCCCATCCGTAGATCCGATCCTCCAGCTCACTGCGCGAAAGGATGGCGCCAGGACGAACCAACAAGGCGTGCAGCAGCGAAAACTCGCGGCTGGACAGTTGCACCGGGGAGCCGCCATTGACGCTAGCCTCGCTTGTGGCCGGGTCGAGCGACACTACACCGTTCCCGAGAACCGGAGCGGCGTTACCTGCCTTGCGCCGCAATACGGCGCGCATCCGGGCGAGCAGTTCCGCCATCTCGAAGGGCTTGAGCACGTAATCATCGGCTCCGCCGTCCAGACCGCGCAGGCGGTCATCGAGGCCATCGCGCGCCGTGATGATAAGCAGGGCAACCGGGTTGTCGATGGCGCGGATGCTGGTCAGCACCTCGAGCCCGTCCTTGCCGGGTAGGCCCAGGTCGAGCAGTACCAGGTCATAGTGCTGGCAAGCCAGCGTCGTGAGGGCGGTCGGTCCGTTTCTGATCCAGTCGGTCGCATACGACGCGTCCTTTAATGCGTCCTGGATTGCTTCACCGATCATCAGGTCGTCTTCGATCAGCAATACCCGCATCGCCTCTCCATCCGGTCTTCGATGTTCAATGCGCCGCCCTGGCTGCCCTTTGTCTGAACAGCAGGATACCGGTCAGTATGAATGCGAGAAGCGTGGCCGACGCCGTATAGCGGCTCAGCGCCAAGCCTCCCGCGTTCAAGGGTTTATCCAGAAAGTCACCGACCACGGCGCCCAGCGGGCGCGTCAGGATGAACGCGGCCCAGAACAGGAGAGTACGCGATGCCCGGGTCCAGTAGTAAGCTGCCGCGATCAGGGCGAGCAGTCCTCCGAACACGACAGCCGCGCCGGTGTAGCCCAGGCCTGCGGTGTCGGCGGTCCAGTCGCCCAGCGCCGTGCCTAAGGTCTGGGAGAACATGATCGTCACCCAGTAGAAGGCTTCCGCCCTGGACGAGCTGACAGTGGTCACCGACACGGAGCCAAGGGTGCGATACCACGCAAGGAGCGAACCGATCAGCAAGGCCAATAGGAGGCCTGAACCGCCGGCGTACCCGATTCCGAGCGAGCGATCCGCAAAATCGGCCAGCGTTGTGCCGACCGTGGTGGTGGCGATGATGGTGGTCCAGTAAAGAAAGGGCTGAAAGCATTTGGCCTTGATCTGCGCGATCACGGCGGCCAGGAAGATCGCCGAAAAAATTCCCGTTCCAACCAGATACCCCAGGTTCATGGACATCGAGACGGCATCGCCGCCGGTTTCGCCGAGAGTAGTCGCGGCGATCTTGATCAGCCAGAATCCCAACGTGACTTCGGGGACTTTGGTCAGAGCATGTTCTGTGGATGTTTTCATGGGAGTCGTGGTTGCGTTATGCCCTGCCTTGGAGCGTATCGAAAGTTTTCAGCAGCTCAGCCATTGTCGCTTTGCAATCAGTCTGATTCGGCGCGTCGGCACGCAGCGCCGCCAACGCCCTGTCGATGGCCCTGTCAAGAACGTGCCAGTCATCGGCCGCACGCGGTTTCAGTCCTGCCTCGGCAGAATCCCAGGCGACCTCCAGATCCTTGATGCGTGTCCTCGCCGCCGGCAGATTGCCGTTGTTCACGATGGTGGCAACGTCGGTTGCGATGCTGCGGAACGCGGTCAGATCGCCAAGTCTGGACGTTGACTTGCTCTGCGCCGCGGCTGCGGACTGCGAGATCGCGGCAGGCGCGGAAGCTGCCCCACCTTGTTCAGCTGGCTTGGAGCAGCCAGCCGTCATTGCCAGGAACAGCACGGCCAACAAGGTGGCAACAGGACGGGTGAACGAGTGCCGCGTAGGCATGATTTCTCCTCTGAAGTGGGAAAGGGTTATTCGGTGGCTTGAGCGGACGCGCTTACATCCGAGCCGAATTGCGCAAGAGCCACCAACACGACGATCACCGAGAGAAACAGGACACTGGTCCACATTGCACCCATCCCCAGACCGCCGTAGGTCCTCGCTTGCGTCAACAGGTCGCCCAGCGCGGCACCGAAAGGACGGCTCAGGACGTAGGCGATCCAGAAGGTCAGCACGGCATTGCCACCCATGCGCCAGATGGCGTAAGTGACGCCGATCAACGCACCGAAAGCGACCGCGCCCCAGACGAAGCCCAGGCCCAAGGCCTCGGTCGCCAGATCACCGGCCGCGGTTCCGAGCGCGAACGTGCAGAGGATGGCCGCCCAGTAGAATAGCTCGCGCTTGCGCGTCACTATGTCGTGGATGGACAGGGTGCGTTCGACCCGGTACCAGACGAATTGATCTTGACGATCCAGAACGACAGCGTGATTTCCGGGACTTTGCTGAGCCAGGCGGCTGATCCGGTCGCAGGCATTGTGTTCATCGTGTTCTCCTGCCGCTTCAAAAGGCATTGCAGTGAGTGTGAACAAGCCGACTTAGCCCAGCCATAGGTTTGACACAGTCATGCCGTGTAAAAATCAAGCGTCCACTCAAGACGGAAACGACCGCAATACGAACGATCGCAATGTTCAACCGTATGCGGTCCTTCACGGACGCCCTAGCAATGGACGAGTGATTCTCTGATGCTACCTGTCCACGTGGACAGCTGGGATGAGAGTACATGACAGGAGATCGAGACTTGCGTAGCCGTCTGGTAGTCGGCGCGAAGCGGGATGGTAGACGGGAATACGATCCGCAAGCCCGCGAGGAACTGGTCCAGTTGTGCATGACGTCCGGCGTTTCGATAGCCCGGACGGCGATGGAATACGGCTTGAACCCGAATCTGTTGCGCGAGTGGATCACGCGCTATCAGAAGACACATGCGGCGCAGAATCCGGCGGATAAGGAACTGAGGCCAGCAGACAGGGCATCGCTTGATGTCACGCCGCCGGCCTTGCGGACTCACGCGCCCGACGTGCCATCACCATTTGTACCGGTCGTTCAGGGGGCTGTGACGGTTGAACGACCGGTGTCCGCGCGCGCACCATCGATCACGGTTGCCTTGCACATACGTTTGCCTAACGGTGTTGAGTTCGACATCGCAGAGGCGACCATTGACGAGCTGACCACCGTGGTCCAGATGCTCGGGAGGATGCCGTGTTCCGATTCGACGATAATCTGAAGGTCTACCTGCACCGCGATCCTGTCGACTTTCGCTACGGCATGAACAGTCTGTCGATTCTCGTCGAGCAGTCGATGCGCCTAAATCCGATGGACACGTCGCTTTACATCTTCGGAAACCGACGTCGTGACCGGATAAAGATTCTTGGCTGGGATGGCAGTGGTTTCTGGCTTTTTATAAAGCGATTGGAGAGCAGCCACTTCATCTGGCCAGACAACAAGGCTGAGATCGTGACGATGACGAGCAACGTGTTGCACGCGTTGCTCGATGGCGATGACATCACCGCGATACGACGGCATCCGAAGCAGGAATATCGCCGCGTGAGCTGAACAGTGAAGCTCGATGTGATCCCCGAGCAGCTTCGAGTGATCCAACACCAGCGCGTTAAATATGCGTGCCCGTGCTGCGATCTCGGCATCAAGGTCACTCCAGCGCCGCCGCGCATCATCGCGCGCGGACTGTTGAGCGAAGCGGCGCTCGCATGGATCGCCACCGGCAAATATCAGTTCGGCATGCCGCTCTATCGCCAGGCCGGTTTGCTGTGTCGCTTCGGCGGAGACATCTCGTCAAACACGATCGCCGCCAGCATGGTTCGCGTTGGCCTCGCGACCCAGCCCGTGATCAACCTCATGCGCGATGCGTTGCTCGATGCCGAACTGATCTACTGCGACGAGACGACGTTCCAGGTACTGAAAGAGAAAGGGCGCAAGCCGCAAACGAAGAGCTACCTCTGGGCGCAGATGACCAATTCAGGCATCCCGATCCGCTGCTTCAGCTATACGCCCGGACGCGGTGCCAAGCTGGCCGACAAGCTGTTCACGGGGATCCGCAAGGGGGCGGTTCTGATGACTGATGGCTACGAGCCCTACAACGACATCGCTCAACGCTACGACCTCGTGCACCTCGGATGTTGGGCCCACCTAAGTCGGTACTTCATCAAAGCGGAGGAGAACGTGCCGAAAGCCGCGCGTTCGCCCGATCTGCTCGCGACACGCTTCGTCATGCTGATCGGCAAGCTGTTCGCTGCGGAGGCCCGCGCTAAGAAATGGGCAGCTGAGCGACGACAGCGATTGCGACGTCGATACAGCACGCGCATACTCGACGCCATCTACGCTTTAGCCCTCGCGGAGTCGCCCGGCGTCGTACCAAAAAGTTTGCTCGGAAAGGCACTGACCTATCTGCGCGAGCAGTGGCCGAAGCTGATCCGCTACGTCGAGAACGGCACTTGGGCCATCTCGAATAACCCTTGCGAGAAGCGATTCGCCCATTTGTCGTCGGGCGCCGCTCATGGCTTTTTAGCGACACCGTAGCGGGGGCGAACGCAAGTGCAAACCTCTACAGCCTGATCGAAACCTGCAAAGCCGGGGGCATCGATCCCTATCGCTACCTTCACTGGTTGTTCCAACGTCTTCCTCTGGCGAGGACCGTTGACGACTACGACGCGCTGCTTCCTTGGAAGATGCCCGCAGATCTCCGTTGACCCGCATTGCTGACCCACATCACGCGCTCTCCACCTTACTCCGAGGGGCGTCGTTCGTGGATCGCGTACGTTCAACCGCGACCTCCGGCATACGGTTTCAATGGCTGCTTCCAAGGCGCAACCGACACCTGAATGGCCAAACCGCGACGCCGGCGAAGGTCGCCTCCTGGCCGGCAAGCGCGCCCGCTCGCCGGTCATGGATGTCAGGGTCGTTAGTATCCGGGCAGTGCAGATAAAGTCACCCGAAGCGAAGTCAAAGAGGCCCC
>NZ_JARUXL010000003.1:565395-750841 GCF_031451455.1 Caballeronia sp. LZ024
GATGTAGCCGGAGAACTTCCTGGGCGCACCGTCCTCCGGGACCATCGAGAAGGTCGCATCGCAGTTCAGATACTCGGCGCGCCCCAACTGTTGCGGATGGGTCAGTTCGATGCACACCTCGGTGGGCTCGCCCATCTTCTCGGTCGCCTCGAACGACACGACCGACAATTGTGCCGCGCTATCGGTGCCCGGCACGTCCAGAAAATACTGCTGTCGCCCCGGAATCGCTGTCACGCTCGATATAAACGTCTTCGCTTCGTCGTACAGGCTTGCCATATTCTTATCGATCCCCTCAGCTGATCAGCACTGCTTCACAACGGTTATGAGCGGCAAATAAATACGTGCGCAAACGATAGTTATTTGGGGAAGTAACGATACGCTTCTTCACCCGTTCGATGAAGGAGCCAAAGCGGTAACGATGGTTGTCTGTTGTTTTTAATCAAACGCTGACAATCATTAACCATCAATTCTGTTTTTGAGATGTCTGGCATGCTAAATGTTTCAGATTAAGCGATGCTTGGACAGATCAAGAACTGAACGATGAGCGCAAGTTTGCAGACCAGCACGCACCGAGACCCGAAGTCCGCATCCAGCCCACATGCGCAGACGCAAGTGGGCTTGCACGCGGGAGAGGCTTCACTACTCCTTGATCACGGCCTCGCCATCATCGACCAGATGCTTGGCCGGCAGATCGACGCCATTCTTCACCACCCTGCCTTCCAGACCCTGGAGTCCGCATGGCGTGGCCTGCAGTTTCTGGTCGACCGCACGGACTTTCGCAGCAACGTGTGCATCGAACTACTCGATGTCTCGAAGGAGACTTTGCGGGAGGACTTCGAGGATGCACCTGAACTGATCCAGAGCGGCCTGTTCCAGCACACGTATGTCCAGGAATACGACACGCCCGGCGGCCACCCTATCGCGGCCATCATCGCGAACTACGAGTTCGACGCGAGCGCCGCGGATATCGCGCTACTGCGCAATCTTTCGAAGGTCGCGGCCGCAGCGCACATGCCATTTATCGGCGCTGTCTCGCCCGCTTTCTTCGGCTGCATAGCCATGGAGGACGTGGCGGGAATTCGGGATCTCGCCGGCTACTTCGAACGCGCGGCCTATTTCAAATGGAAGGCGTTTCGCGAAACCGAGGATGCACGCTATGTCGGGCTCACGCTGCCCCGGTTTCTCGCGCGTCTGCCGTATGGGCCCGAGACGAATCCCGTACGTGCCTTCAACTACACCGAAGATGTCCGCGGTGGCGGGCGCAACGCTTATCTATGGGCGAACGCGGCATTTGCCTTTGCCGTGAACGTCGTCAGGAGTTTCGTGCGCAATGGCTGGTGTTTGCAGATCCGCGGCCCACAGGCGGGCGGTCTGATCCCGGACCTGCCGGTCCACCTCTATGACCTCGATACGGGACATCTGGGCAAGATCTCGACCGACGCATTGATTCCCGAAGCCCGCGAGTTCGAATTCGCGGAACGTGGCCTCATTACGCTCTCGTACACCAGCAATCACGACCACGCGTGCTTCTATTCCGCCCATTCGACGCAGAAGCCCGCCGTCTTCGATACACGGGACGCCGCTGCCAACAGCCGTATCAACGCGCGGCTGCCGTATATCTTCCTGCTCTCGCGCATTGCGCACTATCTGAAGTTGATCCAGCGCGAGAATATCGGCACGACCAAGGATCGCAGACTGCTCGAACTCGAGCTGAACAACTGGATCAAGGGGCTCGTCACGGCCATGACGACACCGGGCGACGACCTGCAAGCGTCGCACCCGCTGCGTGAAGCGCGGGTCGTGGTGGAAGACATCGAAGACAATCCGGGCTTCTTTCGCATCGCGCTTTTCATTGTTCCGCACTTCCAGATCGAGGGCATGGACGTGAGCCTGTCGCTCATGTCGCAGATGCCCAAGGCAAAACGTTGAATGTTGCCCACTCTCTCAACCTGAACTCCGACCAGCACCAACGATGAAGATAACAAAACCCCTGTGGGCGCGCGGCATTTTCATGACCCCGCAGCACTTCCAGCAGCAGGCGTTGTGGGAACAATTCGCCAATGAGCAGATTGCCCGCATGTCCAGTCCCGACGCGTGGGGCGTGATCGATGTCGCACTGGATACACAGGCGCTTACCGTCGACCGGCTGCGGCTCACGAGGCTGAACGCGCGTCTGCGCGACGGCACGCTCATCGACAGCGAAACGGCCGACTGGCTACCCGCAGCGCGCAGCCTGGCCGACGTGCCGGCCGGCGTCGGGGGGGCGGTCACGGTGCTCGCCGGCGTGGCGCTCGTCGATGTGCAGGGCGGCAACTGTGTGGAACCTGGCGAGAAGCCGGCGCGGCCGCGGCGCGTGACCCGCGAATTCCTCCATGTCGTCGATATCAACGGGGACGGAAACGAGGAGATCAGTGTCGAACGACAGGTCGTGGCGCTGCTGTTCGATTTCGAAAAGGCCGATGATTACGTGACGTGTCCCGTCGCGCGACTCGTGCGCACACCGCAGGGCCGCTTCGAAGCGGATGAGTCGTTTGTGCCGCCGTGTCTCTTCCTGTCGGCGAGCGCGCGGCTCACGCAACGCATGCGGCGTCTGTCCGAGATCCTGACCGCCAAGAGCGCGAGCCTCGCGGTGCGTCGCAAGGAGCGCTCGGACCAGATCGCCGACTATGCGGTGTCCGATGTCGCGCTTTTCTGGCTGCTGCATTCGGTGAACAGTACATGGCCGGAACTGGCGCGCCTGGCCCAGGCGCCCGACCAGCATCCCGAGCGGCTGTATGCCGTGCTCGCGCGCCTGGCTGGATCGCTTCTCACGTTCTCGACCACCGAAACGCTGCAAGCCATCCCCGCCTATGATCATGACGCACCGGAGCCCGTGTTTGCGGAACTCGAATCCCTGATCCGCGCGTTGCTGGATGCCGTGATTCCGTCGCGGGTCGTCCCCATTGCGCTCGATCGCCTGCGCACCTCGGTGTGGCTCGGCCACATCAACGACGAACGGCTCACTGAAGACGCCGATTATTACCTGTCGGTGCGCGCGGCCATGCCCGCCCACGCGCTGCTCGAGCGCCTGCCGGAGTTGTGCAAGATGGGGGCACCCGACGAGGTCGAGCACATCGTCAACTCCGCGCTGCCAGGCATCGCGTTGCGTCCCGTGTCACGCCTTCCGGCCGCCATCCCGGTGCGCATCGAGAACCAGTATTTCGCGGTGGACAGCGCGGACCCGGCATTTGCGCGGATGATTGCCGCGCGTGCTTGCCAGATTTATCTGCCGGGCTCGATTCCGGAGGCCGAGCTTGAACTCTATGCGGTGCTGCCGTCATGACGGTCGTCACAACACGCCCGGTGGATCTGCTGCCGGTTGCACTACGCGATACGGCGCGCACCATCGTGAAGCTGCGCAGCGACAACCCGCCATCGGTGGAGACGCTGCGCGGAGATTGCGATGCGCAACTCGCGGGTCTGAGCGACGAACTGCAGCGGCGCGGTCAGCCGCGCGACGTGATCGATGATGCGCTGTACGCGCAATGCGCCCTGCTCGACGAGGCGGCTCTCAAGGGACTCAGTGCAGACGCGCGCGACGCCTGGGAACGCGAGCCGTTGCAGGTGCGCGCGTTCGGGCGCAACGATGCAGGCGAGGAGTTGCTGCGCCGGATCACCCAGCGACTGCGCGAGCCCAAGCCCGTGCTGCCGCTGCTGGCAATCTTTGCCGCCGTGCTCGAACTCGGGTTCACGGGGCGCTTTGCCGTGAAGGCAGGCGATGCGCGCGCAACGCTTGTGCGCGAAATCGACGAACGCCTCGCGCGAGCGGCACGCGGCAATACGAGCAGGGACGCGCTGAGGGATGCGCCGGATGCGTCGGGCCCGGTGGTGGTGAACCCGTCGCGTGCTCGCCGACGTCCTTTGTCACCGCTGGCCTGGGTGCTCTTCGCGTGCGTCGCGGCGGGGCTCGCGTGGTTCGCCATCGACCGGTGGCTGCTGGCGTCGATCGCCGGCATCGCACATTGAGGAATATATGCGTACAGGACCTGGACTCTTCGAGCGGATCACAGGGCATTTCGCCGACGGATCGACCGTGAGCGATTTCACGCCGGAGAATCAGACGTTCCTCTCCGTGCGGGACAACATCGAGCGCATTCTGAACAGCCGACGCCGCTCCCTTGCGCATCTGCCGGACTATGGTCTTGATGACCTGTCGGAAATCTACCGGCATCTGCCCTCGTCGACGCACAAGCTCAGGAATGCCATCGAAGCGACGTTGCTGAAGTACGAACCGCGCCTGAAGGCGGTTGAAATCCAGGTGCACGCTCCGGAGCCCGGCATGATGGTCGGCTTTACGATGGCGTGCCGCTTGCACCAGGAAGGACTAGTGCGTTTCGACACCGTGTTCACACCCGACGGTAAAACGCGCCTGAAGATGCTTCAGGCGGCGCTCGACCGGTATTGACGCGGTAGTGACGACTTCAAAACGACCAGGAGAATGACGTGGGAACGATGCTGGCGATCAAGGGCAACAAAACGACGACCGGAGGCGAGGTACTGGACGGTGACGAGTCGTTCTCGGATGCGAACGGAGCGCTTGCGAAAGATGGCGGACTTGCTTCTTGCGCGCGTTATGGACACCCGTGCCCGATGTTGGGCACAGCAAAAGGCTGGGCCTGACGGACCGATTCTAGCCAATCGCGGGACACTTTTCATCTTCCACCAACCGGCACACGACTGTTAGCCACCCCACAGTACCGTACAGAACTGCTTGCCGCAGCGGTTTCGCGGACTATCTTTAGCTTACATCGCACTTCATTCCCCCTTACACGAGGGTACGTGCGTGACAGCAGCCGATCCAGCCGGACATCCCGACGATGATCCGCGCCCGACGCCATGATGCGCCGCGATGCAACGCAACCGAGCGCATCGCCGAAGGACTCGAAGCCGCAATGGCTGCATGCGCTCGAACGCAACATCCACGCGGAGTACTCATGATGTCCGTCCTGTCTTCCCCGATCCCGCCGCTCCCCGAGTATCTTCCTCCCGCAACCGAAACGCCCGTCGACGACACCGCGCGAACACCGCTCACCGCCGATGGCCTGCTCGGCCCCGTGGTCACCCAGTTCCGCACCGTGCGTTGCGGCTGCTGGCTTCTCAACTACCGGCCCGCCGGCTCGCGGCGCGTCGTGTATGACGGGACGCTGCGCGTCGAGTGCCACAACGCGGGCCGCACCGCGAGCGGCGATCTTTACCAGCGCACAGTGCGCATGCTGACCTTGCCGCCGATCGACCCGATTCCCCCGCTCGTGCCGATCCCGCCATTCGATCCCGTACCGGTGCCGCCCGGTCCTGTCGAGATTCCCACGTCGATGGAGGATTTCGGACCGTTGATGCCGATCCTGAGCGGCGCGCCGAACCCCGCCAGCGGCATCCCGATCCTGCGTCGCTCGCGCTATCGCTACTACGTGCGCGTGACGTCGCTGCCCGAACTCTTCTATCGCGGCACTGGCTTCACGCTCGGCTTCGAGTTGTGGCGCTACACCGCGCCGAACAGCTGGGCGCTCGAATCGACGGTGAGCGCGCGCATGATCCGCATGGCCGCGCCGACGGGCTACCCGTCACCGTCCGACTATGCTGAAGGCGACGTAAAGAGCGCGACCGGCTCCGTCGTCGGGCGGCTGACGATGGGCTGGCTGAGTCCGCACTACCGCCGGTGCTCCGTCGAGATCGACACCGTGAACGGCTCCGAGCAGCCGACCACCGACAGCGCAGGTCACACCTGGCAGAGCGTGATGGACGAACTCGGCTGGCAGGTCGACGTGCGTCTGAGCGACACCAACGTGGCCGAGCCGAGCGGCGACTCGTGGTCGGATGCCGAAATGCATGCGGCCATGCTCGCGCGCCGCGACGTTGTCAATCTCGACCGCGAATGGCGCTATCACGTGCTCGCCGTGAAGAACATCGACTCGACGCCGCGCGGCATCATGTACGACGCAGCCGGCACCGATTCGAACAACGTCCCGCGCGAGGGCATCGGCATCGCGTCGCACTGGACCATCGATTCGGGTTGGGGCACGGTAAGCGGCCAGCGCTTCGGCACGGCTCTCGCGCCCTACTTCCGCACGGCGATTCACGAGATCGGCCACGCGATGGGGCTCGTCCACAACTTCGCGGATTTCGGCTTCATGTGCACGAGCGACGTGATCGCGGCAGCGGGCACGCCCTCCAATCCGTTTCCGAACAACATCCAGTGGTCGTATCACACGGACAACCTGAAGCAGTTGCGCCACTATCCCGATCCATTCGTGCGTCCTGGCGCCGTGGCTTTCGGCGGTGCTTCGAGCACCACGCCCGCGATCACGCCGACCGATCTCGAAGTCGACGTCGATGGTCTCGCGCTCGTCGTGACGCCGCTGCTCGGTGAAGTGCCGATCGGCGCGCCGGTGCGCGTCGGCATTGCGCTCGTGAATCGCAGCGCGCAACCGATGCGCGTGCCCGCCGACCTCGCCCTCAAGGGCGATTTCGTCAGCGGCGAAGTGATCGATCCGACGGGCAACAGGCGCTCGTTTCGCACTGTCGTGCGTTGCATCGAGGACCATGCGTTCGCGATGCTCCAACCCGGCGAGTCGATCGAGGATTCGATGACGCTCATGCGCGGCGCCGAGGGCGCGCTCTTCGCCGTGCCGGGCGTGCATGAAGTTCGCGTCGAGGTGCACTGGGACGCGGAGGACAT
The DNA here is from genome assembly GCF_031451455.1 of Caballeronia sp. LZ024. NCBI lineage: Bacteria > Pseudomonadati > Pseudomonadota > Betaproteobacteria > Burkholderiales > Burkholderiaceae > Caballeronia > Caballeronia sp. LZ024. Next base: position 572,111 of record NZ_JARUXL010000003.1, read on the forward strand.
GATCGCGCACGTCGAGGGACGCGCGACCGTGATGGTCACCGGCGCGACCGACGCGGATCATGCGGCGGCCGCGCACGCGGTGCTCGCGACGCCCGACGCGCATCTCGTGCTCGCTATCGGCGGCGATCATCTGACCGATGGCATCGCGGCCATTCAGACCGCGCTTGCGTGCCCCGTCCTGCGGCCGCATTTCGCCGCTGTCGAGGCGAAACGCGTCGGCCGCCGCTTCGGGCATCGCAAGCCGGACGTGAAGGCGGTGGCCGCCCTCATCGACGACGATGCCGTGATGAGCGGTACCGAGCTCGGCAAGCTCGCGGCCATCGTGCAAAATGACGCGAAGGCCGGCGCGGCCGCGAAGGGACTCGCGAAGACGCTCAAGTCGAAGGCGAAGAAGGTAACGCTGTCGAACGCGGCAAGAAAGAACGTCGATGCGCTGTGAGTCGTTCTCTGGCGCTGGCAACCACGCTCTTGCTGGGAGAAAAGCGGCGATGACAATCGATGACGCGCGGCTCGTCGGCGTATGGCACAAGGCGGGCGCCGAAGCATGCGCGAGTCAGTACGCCGCGCGTCTGCGCTTCGAGCCGAACGGTCTCTACTTCGGTGAAGCGGAGCCGCCCGGCGCCTTTACCTGGTGGGACGGCGGCACTTGGCGAGTACCGGCGCCGGGGCGTCTCGCGCTGTCGATCGCGAACGATGCGGTGATTGAATACGTCTACGCCCTCGACGGCGACGACTTGATCGTGACGGACGCTTCGGGTTGCCAAGTGGGCTATACGCGCGAGCGTTGAGCGCAGCATCTGGTGGACAGGACATTGACGCTGCAAATTCGTGACGATTCGGGATTGCTTGATTGTGATACTGAACAGCCGCCGATTCGCCGAATTGCAGCCGAACCACGCCTCAGATAGAACGATTGGAATTGTGGGGACGGCGCTAAACTGGTTTCCGTGGTGCAGAACAACACACCGCGCGGAAAGAAACAGCGGTCGACTGAGCAAACGGTCTTACCTTCAAACCTAACCGTAATGCAGTTACGTACCAGGTTCGATCCGAAGTTGTAGCAGCAGACGTAGTGGTATCCGATGTCAGTAGCGACGCAACGCAGTTTCGCTGTGGCCGTAACGCAATACTCATCGGAGTTGTCAGCAGCAGACGAAGACGCATGGCCCCGCACCGGTTCAACCGGGCGGGGCTTTGCCCTTTTCAGCGCTGGAACGCAAGCATCCCGCGCGATCAGTAAGGCTGCGCGAGTCCCGAGCGAATCGGCTGGGGGACGGACCGCGCGCGGTCGGCGGCGCTCTCTGCGACTTGCGGCTTGTCCGGAGCCAGCGGATACCAGCGGCGCCCTTCCTTTGCCATGTGAACACTCTCTTCGACATCCTGACAAGGACGTTAGGGCAATCCGGCACGATATGCGCGCCGCCGCGTGTGTCAGCGCATGTCAGCGCAAGCCGCCGCTTGCGACGAGATGCTCGCCCGTCAGCCAGCGCGAGTCGTCCGATGCGAGGAACACGGCAATCGACGCGATGTCGTCGGGCTGTCCGAGGCGGCCGAGCGGAGTCTGACTGAGCACCGACGTTTCGAGGTCGGACCCGATGATGCCCGCGCTATGCGTGCCTTCCGTGACCACCATGCCGGGATTGATCGAGTTCACGCGAATCTTCCTTGCTCCGAGTTCGCGCGCGAGCACGCCCGTGATCGCATCGACGGCGCCCTTCGTGCCGCTATAGACCGCGCTCGCCGGCGGCGTAATGGTGCTGACGACCGAACTCACGTTGACGATGCTCGCGCCTTCGCCGAGGTGGCGCGCGGCGGCTTGCGTCGTGAGCAGAACGCCTAGCACGTTCGTATTGAACTGCTTGTGGAAATGCTCTTCGGTGATTTCCTCGATCGGCGAAAACTCGTAGACGCCCGAGTTGTTGACGAGGACGTCGAGGCGTCCGTACGTTTCGATCGCCGCGTCGATGATGCCTTTCGCGTCCGCCGCCTTTGACACGTCGCCGCCCACCGCGACTGCACGGCCGTTGGCCGCGGTGATCGCTGCGACGACGGCATCGGCGCCTGCCTTGCTGCTTGCATAGTTGACGACGACCGATGCACCTTCGGCTGCAAGCGCCTTGGCGATAGCCGCGCCGATGCCCTTCGACGCGCCCGTGACGACTGCGACCTTGCCTGCGAGTTTGCTCATGATGGTTTCCCTGAAGAGATTGTCTTACTTGGAACATGACGCTTAACCAGCCGTCCTGCGATGGTGCAAATGTAGTCATCTCTTCGGTCGCGATAAAGCCGTCTGGAGCGAATTGATTGGCGGGATTTGACGAACAATCGACGCGGCGCACTGCTGCATGGGCTTACTTAATACGCGAACTGGCGCGCAATGGACGTAAATCGCGCCGCGCGTATTGGACCAAAGCCCAATACATGTTCTGCGACAAGCGTCTTACGCTAGGGATAGTGTGGAAATGAGGCGTGGAAATGGAAATGCGGTGTGGACATGCGGCCCGACCCCACCGATCCGGGCGCTACGGCAATAGGGGTCGTTCAACCTGACGATGGAGAAAAGGAATGCAAAGACGAGACTTCATGGTTCAGTCGACGGCCGCATTGGCGCTGGGCGGGCTCGCGCTTGCCGGATGCACGACCACGACGGACAAGGGCGATCAAAAAACCGCTGGCGACACCGACGAACGCCGCTCCATCGACTCTGACGTCGACGCAACCATCCAGCGCCTTTACGCCACGGTTCGCGGCTCGCAGGAGCTGGTCGCGAAATCGCGCGGCATTCTGGTGTTTCCGTCGGTGATTCAGGCCGGATTCATCGTCGGCGCGCAGTACGGGAAGGGATCGCTGAGAGTCGGCGGCGCGACGGTCGGCTACTACAGCACGACGTCGGCCTCGTTCGGCTTTCAGGCCGGTGCGCAGTCGAAGGCGCTGATCTTCCTCTTCATGACTCAGGACGCACTCGACAAGCTGCGCAATTCCAAAGGCTGGTCGGCGGGCGTCGACGCTTCGGTTGCAGTCGTGAAGGTCGGAGCGAACGGCGCGATCGACTCCACGACCGCGACCGCCCCGGTCGAAGCATTCATCCTGACGAATGCGGGCCTGATGGCGGACGTCTCACTGTCGGGGACGAAGGTCTCGCCTCTCTAGATCCGACGAAAGCGCGGTGCTGAAAGTCCTTGGCGTGCATGCCACGCCAAGGCACCGGACCGTCCGGCTTCGCAAGACGTGCCGGACGCTGGTGCTTGCGGCGCGGGCCGGGTGTTGTCCGAAGGCAGGAGGTGTCAGGTGACCGCTGAGCACGACCGGCTCGATCAGGCGCGGCGTCGCGACGCGCCGTGGAAGGCATGGGGACCCTATCTGTCGGAGCGTCAATGGGGCACGGTGCGCGAAGACTACAGCGACTCCGGCGACGCCTGGAACTACTTCAATCACGACCAGGCTCGCTCGCGAGCGTATCGATGGGGCGAAGACGGACTCGCCGGCATCTCCGACGACCAGCAGATCCTGTGCTTTGCCCTGAGCCTCTGGAACGGCAACGATCCGATCCTGAAGGAAAGGCTCTTCGGTCTCACCAACAGCGAAGGCAATCGCGGCGAAGACGTCAAGGAATATTATTTTTACCTCGATTCGACGCCGACGCATTCGTACATGAAGTATCTGTACAAGTATCCGCAGTCTGCGTATCCGTATGCCGATCTCGTCGCGACGAATAGCCGGCGCGGTCGCCAGGACTTCGAATATGAACTGATGGATACCGGCGTCTTCGACGACGATCGCTATTTCGATGTCTTCGTCGAATACGCGAAGGCGTCGCCCGAAGACATCCTGATCCGGATCACCGCGTTCAATCGCGGTCCCGTACCGGCCGCGCTGCACGTCCTGCCGACGCTGTGGTTTCGCAATGTCTGGTCCTGGGGCGACGAAGCGTTGCGGCCGTCGCTCGCGCAGTCCGCAGCCGACGACGCCGGCTGCATCGTCGCAGCCGCTCATCGCGAACTCGGGGCGTGGTCGCTGTACTGCGAAGGCGCCGCCGCCCTGCTCTTCACGGAAAACGACACCAACACCGAGCGCCTCGCCGGCGTGCCGAACCGGACGCCCTTCGTCAAGGACGGCATCGACAGTGCCGTCGTGCACCGTGCCGAAGGGGCGGTGAATCCGGAGAAGCGCGGAACGAAGGCGGCGGCGCACTATCCATTCGAGGTGAACGCCGGCGAATCCCGCACCGTTCGACTGAGACTTCGCCGCGAAGCGCCGGAACAGGCGGCATCCATTGAAGCCGCGTTCGGCGACGAATTTGACGACATCCTGAACACCCGCCGCAAGGAAGCGGACGACTTCTACGCCACGGTCATTCCCGCGTCGCTCGACGACGACGCAAGGAACGTGATGCGTCAGGCGCTCGCCGGGATGATGTGGTCCAAGCAGTTCTACTACTACGACGTCGACCGATGGCTGACCGAGCGCGGCGCCGACCCGTTCAATCCGCAGCGGCGCTCGCCGCGCAACGATCACTGGCACCACATGTTCAACGCGGACATCGTCTCGATGCCCGACAAGTGGGAATACCCGTGGTACGCGGCGTGGGATCTGGCGTTCCATGTGCTCGCGCTAACGCTCGTCGACCCGGACTTCGGCAAACAGCAACTCGACCTGATGCTAAGGGAACGCTATCTGCATCCGAACGGGCAGCTTCCCGCCTACGAGTGGAATTTCGGCGACGTCAATCCCCCCGTGCATGCATGGGCGACGATCTTCACCTTTCGTCTCGAACAATTCCGCCACGGTCAGGGCGATCTGGTCTGGCTCGAACGGGCGTTCCACAAGCTTCTGCTCAACTTCACATGGTGGGTGAACCGCAAGGATCGCGAAGGGAACAACGTCTTCGAAGGCGGCTTTCTCGGGCTCGATAACATCGGCGTCTTCGATCGCAGCGCCCCGTTGCCCACCGGCGGCTATCTGGAACAGGCGGACGGCACCGCGTGGATGGCGCTCTTCTGCGAGAACATGCTCGAAATCTCGGCGCAGCTCGCGTTGCACAACCCGGCTTACGTCGACATGTGCGTCAAGTTCGTGTCGCACTTCCTGTGGATCGCCTCGTCGATGCTGCGCGCCGGCCAGGGCACCGGCATGTGGGACGAAGAGGACGGCTTCTTCTACGACGTGCTGCGTCTGCCCGACGGCCGTGCAGAACGGCTCAAGGTGCGCTCGATGGTCGGGCTTCTGCCGCTTTGCGCCGTCACCTCCTTCGATGGCGCACTGGTCGAGCGCGAACCCGAAGCGTTTCAAAACCTCAAGCGGTTTATCGAAGCGCGCCCGGAGATCGTCGCTTCCATCCACGACCTGACCGCGAAGGGCGTCGGCGGACGGCGGCTCGCGGCCGTGCTGAACGAAGACAAGCTGCGCCGCGTGCTCGCGAAAATGCTCGACGAGAACGAATTCCTGAGCCCCTACGGCATCCGCTCGCTGTCCCGCCATCACGCGGATCACCCGTACACCTACCGCTCGGGCGGGCAGGAATACCGCGTGTCGTACTTGCCGGCGGAATCGGATACGGGGATGTTCGGCGGCAACTCCAACTGGCGCGGTCCCGTCTGGATGCCGGTGAACGGTCTGATCATCCGCGCGCTGCTGCAGTATTTCAGCTTCTATGGAAACGACTTCAAGGTGGAATGCCCGACCGGTTCGGGGCATTTCATGACGCTCTATGAAGTGGCCGAAGAAATCACGAACCGGCTCGCGCGCATTTTCCTGCGCGGCGCGGACGGCCGCCGCCCGGTTCACGGCGGCAACCGCAAGTTTCAGGAGGATCCGCATTGGCGCGATCACATCCTCTTCTACGAATACTTTCACGGCGATAACGGCGCGGGACTCGGCGCGAGCCACCAGACCGGATGGACCGGCATCGTCAGCCGCGCGATGCATCTGTTCGCGACCACCACGCCCGAGCAGCTTCTGCAGATGGGCCGGGTCGCCGCATTCGCCGAGACGCCGGTCGCCAGGCCAGACTGACGCTCGCTCACAGCGAACCATCGGCCCAGCCGATGCTTCTGATCTGAAATAGCGATTTTACTTCTGTATCCGCGCCTCCTAGCATCCAGGCATCGGCATCGTCGGCTGGGCGACGCCCGCCGCCGACGCCCGTTCAGGAGGCAGACATGGAACACGGCGCTCGCACGCAAGACGAGAAGCTCGAAGTCAAGACCACCACGTGCTACATGTGCGCATGCCGCTGCGGCATCCGCGTGCATCTGCGCGACGGCGAAGTGCGCTACATCGACGGCAACCCGAATCATCCGCTCAACCAGGGCGTGATCTGCGCGAAAGGCGCGTCGGGCATCATGAAGCAGTATTCCCCCGCGCGACTCACGCAACCGCTGATGCGCAAGCAGAACGCCGAGCGCGGCAGCGCGCAGTTCGAACCGGTCTCGTGGGACGTCGCGTTCGCCACGCTCGAAAAGCGCCTCTCCCACCTGCGCGCCACCGATCCGAGGAAGTTCGCGCTCTTCACCGGCCGCGACCAGATGCAGGCGCTGACCGGGCTCTTCGCCAAGCAGTTCGGCACGCCCAACTACGCGGCGCACGGCGGCTTCTGCTCGGCGAACATGGCGGCGGGCATGATCTACACGATCGGCGGCTCGTTCTGGGAATTCGGCGGACCCGATCTCGACAGCGCCAAGCTCTTCCTGATGATCGGCACGGCCGAGGACCATCACTCGAATCCGCTCAAGATCGCCCTCTCGAAGTTCAAGCGCGCGGGCGGACGGTTCATCGCGATCAATCCGATCCGCACGGGCTACGCCGCGATCGCCGACGAATGGGTGCCGATCCGCCCGGGCACCGATGGCGCGCTCTTCATGGCGCTGATCCACGAACTGATCGCCGCCGATGCTTACGACCACGAGTTCGTCGCGCGCTTCACGAACGCGGCCGAGCTGCTCGATGTAAACGAAACGAGCGAGAGCTTCGGTCTCTTCGTCAAGGATCCGCACATCGACGAAGGCAATCCGCTCTTTCCGCAGAATCACCTGTGGTGGGATCGCGCGAGCAATCGTGCCGTGCCGCACCACGCGCCCGACGCGCAGCCCGCGCTCGATGGCCGCTATACGCTCGACGACGGCACGCCGGTGCGTCCGTCGTTCGCGTTGCTCAAGGAGCGCGTCGCGGACTGCACGCCGGAGTGGGCCGAGGCGATCACCGGCATCCCCGCCGCGACGATCCGGCGCATCGCCGCCGAGATGGTGCAGGTGAGCCGCGACCACAAGATCACGTTGCCGATCCGCTGGACCGACGCATGGGGCAAGACCCACGAGACCGTGACGGGCAACCCGGTCGCCTTTCACGCGATGCGCGGGCTCGCGGCGCACTCGAACGGCTTCCAGTCGATCCGCGCGCTGGCCGTGCTGATGTCGCTGCTCGGCACCATCGACCGGCCGGGCGGCTTTCGCCACAAGGCGCCGTTTCCGCGCGCGGTGCCGCCGTCGGCGAAACCGCCGAATCATCCCGATCAGGTCAAGCCCAATACGCCGCTCGCCAACGGTCCGCTCGGCTGGCCTGCCGCGCCCGAGGATCTCTTCATCGACGACGCGGGCGGCCCGGTGCGCATCGACAAGGCGTTCTCGTGGGAGTATCCGCTCGCGGTCCACGGCGTGATGCACAGCGTCATCACGAACGCGTGGCGCGGCGATCCGTACCCCATCGACACGCTCATGATCTTCATGGCGAACATGGCGTGGAATTCGTCCATGAACACGATGGAAGTGCGCCGCATGCTCGCCGACAAGCACGAGAACGGCGAGTACAAGATTCCGTTCATCGTCGTGTGCGATGCGTTCCAGTCGGAGATGACCGCCTTCGCCGATCTGATCCTGCCGGACACGACGTATCTGGAACGGCACGACGCGATGTCGATGCTCGATCGCCCGATCTCCGAGTTCGACGGTCCCGTCGATTCGGTGCGCGTGCCCGTCGTGCCGCCGACGGGCGAATGCAAGCCGTTCCAGGAAGTGATCGTCGAACTGGCGGGTCGCCTGAAGCTGCCTGCGTTCATGACGCCGGAAGGCAAGCGCAAGTATCGCGACTATCCCGACTTCATCGTCAATCACCAGACGGCGCCGGGTTCGGGCGTCGGCTTTCTGATCGGCTGGCGCGGCAAGGACGGGCAGGACGCGCTCGTCGGCGAGCCGAATCCGCGTCAGTGGGAGGAATACGCGAAGCACGACTGCGTCTTCCATTACACGATGCCCGAGACGCTCCAGTACATGCGCAACTGCAACGGGCCGTATTTGCAATGGGCCGTCGAGAAGGGTTTTCGCAAGTTCAAAGAGCCGATCCTGATCCAGCTCTATTCCGACGTGATGCAGAAATTCCGCCTCGCCGCGCAAGGGCGCACGAAGGGGCGGCAGCCGCCGGATCATCTGCGCGCGCGCGTCGAACAGTATTTCGATCCGCTGCCGTTCTGGTACGCGCCGCTCGAACGCGACTCCACCGATCTCGCGCGCTTTCCGCTCGCCGCGGTCACGCAGCGGCCGATGGCGATGTATCACTCGTGGGATTCACAGAACGCGTGGCTGCGCCAGATTCACGGCGAGAACATGCTGTACATGAACCCGAAGATGGCGCGCGAGAACGGCATCGATGACGGCGGCTGGATCTACGTCGAATCGCAATGGGGCAAGGTGCGCTGCATGGCACGCTACAGCGAAACGGTCGAGCCCGGCACGGTGTGGACCTGGAACGCGATCGGCAAGGCGGCGGGCGCGTGGAATCTCGGCGCCGACGCCAACGAATCGCAGCGCGGCTTCCTGCTCAACCATCTCATCACGGACGAACTGCCGGGCGCCACGCCGAACGACGCGCGCTACTCGAACTCCGATCCGATCACGGGACAGGCCGCGTGGTACGACGTGCGCGTGCGCGTCTATCCCGCCGAGGCCGACGCCGATCACACGCTGCCCCAGTTCGCGCCGATGCACGACGTGCCCGGCATGACGGGCGTGATCCAGCGCGTGGTGCAGACCTACTTCGCGGGACGCGGCGAATTTGCGGCGCGTCTTCGCAACACCGTCAAGCGCAACTGACGAGGAGACCAACATGACCCAGATGGCGCTCGTAATCGACTTGAACGTCTGCGTGGGATGCCACGCATGCGTGACGAGCTGCAAGGAGTGGAACACGTCGGGCGAGGCAGGCAGTCTTGCCGATTCGCGTCCGTACGACGCCGATCCTTCCGGCACGTTCTTCAACCGCGTGCAGACCTATGAAGCCGGCGAATTTCCGCTCGCCGACACGATCCATTTTCCGAAGTCGTGTCTGCACTGCGAGGACCCGCCGTGCGTGCCGGTCTGCCCGACCGGCGCGAGCTACAAGCGCAAGGAGGACGGCCTCGTGCTGGTCGATTTCGACAAGTGCATCGGCTGCAAGTACTGCGCGTGGGCGTGCCCATACGGCGCGCGCGAACTCGACGAAGAGCGCAAGGAGATGACCAAGTGCACGCTTTGCGCGGATCGCATCTATAACGAGGCGCTTCCCGAGCGCGATCGCAAGCCCGCGTGCGTGCTGGCCTGCCCGACGTCGGCGCGGCTCTTCGGCGATATTCACGATCCCGAGTCGGTCGTATCGAAAGCGATTCGCGAGCGCGGCGGCTATCAGCTGATGCCCGAATGGGACACGAAGCCCGCCAACCACTACCTGCCGCGCCAGCCGGTGAATTCGTGCAGCAGCGGCGGTTCTTGTTCGTGCCAGCCGGAGAACGTCGAATCCATGCCGCTCGACACACAGATGGAGCGCGGTGAAATCAACCTGGCATCGATGGCCGTGCGCGTCTGATCATTCTTTTCGGAGCAACACATGAAACCCGCATTTTCCGTCGTGTTCCTCACGACATTGAGCGGCGCCGCGCAAGGCTTGCTCATCGCGCTCGTCGGCGTGGAGGCCGCGCTCCGGCTGGGTCTCCTGTCCGCGAGCGCAGCGTCGTCGCAGGTGTTCTTCATCGTCGGCGCGGCGATTGCGGTCGTGCTCGGCGGGCTTGGGCTGCTCGCGTCGTTCTTCCATCTCGGGCATCCCGAGCGCGCCTGGCGCGCGATCGCCATGTGGCGCACGTCGTGGCTCTCGCGCGAGTGCCTCTGCCTGCCCGCGTTCCTCGCGTGTGCGGCGGCTTATGGCGTCGCGCACTGGTTCGGCTCGCCGTGGTCGTTCGCGATCGGCGTGCTCGGCGTGATCGCTTGCGGCGCGCTCTTCGTTTGCACCGCGATGATCTATGCGTGCCTGCGCTTTTTGCAGGAATGGGCGACGCCGCTCACGATGGTCAACTTCGTGTTGCTTGGCTGCGCGTCGGGCTTCACGCTCGCGACCGCGTGCGCCGCGTGGCTCGCGCCGACGCTCACCGCCGCGCTCGCCGCCTGCGCCTGCACGCTCACGCTCGCGGGCTGCGCGAGCCGCATCGCGTCATTGAGGCGCAACGCGCGCCTGCGTCCGAAGTCGACGGTGCAAAGTGCGACGGGCATCAAGGGGGCGAACGTCGTGCAGAAATCGCGTGGCTTCACTGCCGGCGCGTTCAACCTGCGCGAATTCTTTCATGGACAGACGCCCGGCGCGCTGCGGCGGATCAAGTGGACGTTTCTCGTCGGTGCGTTCGCTTTGCCGCTCGTGCTGATGGTGCTGGGGGCGGGTGCTTCGTCGGTCGGGGTGTCCATCGCGTTGTTTTGCGCGGCCTGTGTGACGCAGTATTCGGGGCTCGTCGCGGAGCGGTGGTTCTTCTTCGCCGAAGCGCGGCATCCGCAGAATATTTATTACGCGCGCGCTTCGTGATGTATTGCCCGGTTATGTCGCATGCAACATAACCGGGCAGCACCATTCGGATCTAGGCGTCCGGAACAAGCAGCACCTTTGCCGAAGCCGCAAGCCCCTGATGCAGATCGGAAAACGCCTTCGCACCCTCGGACATCGGCCGCTCTTCGAGCCATTCGAGCGAACCGAACGCGCCTTCATGCAGCGCTTTCACGGTCGCGCGCAGATCGGCCATCGTGTACGTATAGGTACCGAGCAGCGTGATCTCCGCGAGCGTCAGCTTGCGCATGTCGATCTCGCTCGCCCAGTCCTGCAGCCCGATGTGCATCACCACGCCGCCCGGCTTCACGCCCGCCAGCGCACTCGCGCGCGTGGCCTTCGCGCCGACTGCGTCGATCACGAGGTCATAGCGATCCGCCTCGACCGCGCTCTCCAGCGGATTCATCGTCCGGCATCCCGCGTGCGTCTTGGCCGACAACCGGCGTGATGCGTTGGTTTCCGCCAGCACGGTCTCCCGGCAACCGTAGGCGCGCAGCAAGAGCGCGCACAACAGCCCGATCGCCCCGCCGCCGATCACGAGCACGCGGCATTCGGGGAGCGGACGGGCGAGCCCGCGCATCGACAGGTTGACCGCATGCAGCGCGGTCGCCGCCGGTTCCGTTACGGCTGCGTGGCGCGCGGGCATGTCTTGCGGAATCGCGACGAGGCTTGCCGCCGGGATCGACATGTACTCGGCGAATGCACCGGGGCGCGTCATGCCGACCATCGTCCGGTTTGCGCACAGGTTGTCGCGGCCCTGAACGCAGAACTCGCAGGTACCGCACGTGATGAGCGGATTGCCCGTCACGCGCGCACCTTCGCGCCACTGTGACGAACGGCTTGCGGTTATCGTTCCCGCGAACTCGTGGCCGAGCACGAGGCCTGGATTGCGGCGCGGATCATGGCCGTGATAGGCATGCATGTCGGACCCGCAGATGCCGACCGCATCGATCTTCAGGACGACCTCACCGACGTCGGGCGTGGGATCGGGGCGATCCAGCAGTTGCATTTCGTTGGGCTGGGTATAGACGAGCGCTTTCATCAGTCTGTCTCCTGTCGACCGGAGTTGGCACTTCAGTGCCTTACTCCGATCCCATGCTTGGCGGTCGACCGGAGTTGGCACTTCAGTGCCTTACTCCGATCCCATGCTTGGCGGTCGACCGGAGTTGGCACTTCAGTGCCTTACTCCGGTCCCATGCTTGGCGGTCGACCGGAGTTGGCACTTTAGTGCCTTACTCCGGTCCCATGCTTTTGCGGTCGACCGGAGTTGGCACTTTAGTGCCTTACTCCGGTCCCATGCTTTTGCGGTCGACCGGAGTTGGCACTTCAGTGCCTTACTCCGGTCCATGCAAGATAGTTGCTTCAAGCGGCACCGGCATGCCGCATGATCGAAATGGATTGCGGCACTCAACTCACGCCGGCCGACGCCAGTTCGGCAGCACGCTTGCGTTCACAATCCGGCGAGCGGCGATGACGCGCAAGCCATGCCGCGCAACCCGCGCTCAGCACGCCTGCAAAGAGCACATAGCCGCAGAGCATCCACGGCTTGCCGGACTGGATGCCGGTGAGCCAGGTCGCCACGACCGGCGTGAGACCGCCCGCGAAGACGCCCGCGAACTGATACACGAACGAAATGCCGCTATAGCGCACGTCCGGTTCGAAACACTCCGAGAAGAGCGACGACATCGTGCCGAACACCGCCGCATGAAAGACGCCGAACGGAATGATGATCGCGATCCAGACCGGCAACGCCGCGCCGTTCGCGTCGTGCATCATCGAGAAGGCGGGGAACGCGGACAGGCCAGCCAGCAGCGCCCCAAGACCGTAGACCACCGGCTGCCCGACACGATCCGACACACGCCCCCACAGCGGGATGAAGAACGTCATCACCAGCGCGCCGAACACCACACCGAGAAGCGCGGTCGTGCGGGCGAAGTGCAGCGTCTGCGTCAGATAGTTGATCGAGAAGACGCCGAAGACGTTGAAGAACACGCCGTCGATCACGCGTGCTCCCATGCAGGCGAGCACCGTGCGCGGATAGCGCCTGAACACGTCGGCGATCGGCAGGCTCGCGGGCTTCTCGTGCTTTTTCACCTTGCTGAAGTCGTCGGTTTCGGCGACATGCTTGCGCATGTAGAACGTCACCACGACGAGCACGCCGCTCGCGACGAAGGCGAGCCGCCAGCCCCACGCGAGAAATTGCGCATCGTCGAGCAGATAGGACAGCAGCGCGATCACGCCGGACGCGAGCACGAGCCCAAGCGACATGCCGATCTGCGGCAGGCTCGCATAGAAGCCGCGCTTTTCGGGCGGCGCCGATTCGTAGGTCATCAGCACGGCACCGCCCCATTCGCCGCCGAGTCCGATGCCCTGCACGATCCGGCACGCAAGCAAAAGGAGCGGCGCCGCCACGCCGATGCTGGAATACGTCGGCACGCAGCCGATCAGCACCGTCGCGCCGCCCATCAGCATCAGCGTGAGCATCAGCATCTTCTTGCGGCCAAGGCGGTCGCCGAAATGCCCGAAGATCACGCCGCCCACCGGCCGCGCGACGAAGCCGAGCGCGAAGGTCGCATAGGCGAGCATCGTCGAGACGACCGGGTCGGCCTGTGGAAAGTACAGGCGGTTCAGCACCACGCCCGCCACGACGCCATACAGAAAGAAGTCGTACCACTCGATGATCGCGCCGAGCACGCTCGACACGGTAACGGCCCGCAGATTGCGCGAGGCCTGCGATGTGTGCGCGCTCGCGCGCGCCGCGTCATGCGCGGGCACCTGGAGCTCCGCGCGAGCGCGGGCCTGACTGTCCTGAATTAGCATGCTTGTCTCCCATCGTGGGTCAGCGCGCGGTGTATCCGCCGTCGACCATGATTGTCTGACCGCTGATATAGGCGGACGCGTCGCTCGCGAGGAATACTGCGAGGCCGGCGAGGTCGTCAAGGCGTCCGTTGCGTCCGATGCAGGTCTGCTCGGCGTGTTTTCTTGCGAGCGCTTCGTCGGCGAACACGGCGGCCGTCAACGCGGTCGGGAAGAAGCCCGGGCCGATCGCGTTGCACGTGATGCCGTGGCGGCCCCAGGCCTGCGCGATCGCTCGCGTCAGCTGGACCACGCCGCCCTTGCCCGCTCCGTACGGCGCGCTGTCGGGAAACGCGCGGTACGATTGCAGCGAAGCGATGTTGACGATCCGTCCCCAGCCGCGTGCCTTCATCTGCGGCGCGAGCGCCTGCGTGAGAAAGAACGGCGCACCCAGATGCAGCGCGAGCTGCGTCTGCCACGCCTCGGGCGTGATTTCCTCGAACGGCTGGCGCAGGTTCACGCCCGCCGCGTTCACGAGGATGTCGATCCGCTCGTGTTTTTGAAGCGCTTCCTTTGCGAAGTCCTTTGCCGCATGCGCATCGACGAGGTCGCACGCGACCCAGCCCGTTTCGATTCGATCGCGATCGAGGCTTGCCGCCGCTTCGCGCAGCGCATCCTCCCGCCGAGCCGCGAGCACGACACGCGCCCCCGCAAGTCCGAGCGCCCGCGCCATCGCGAGGCCGATGCCCGCGTTGCCGCCCGTCACGAGCGCAGTGCGGCCCGCGAGGCTGAACATCTTCAAAGCTTCCATCGACGTCTCCGATTGTTGTGTACTACGCGATTGCCAACGCCGTCGCGCGACTACACCTGCACGGATTCGCCTCGCTCGAACACCTCGTCGGGGAAATATTTGCGCAGCCGGTCGTCGGCGGTACGCGCGTGCGCCTCCATGCCTTCGAGACGCGAAATGCGCGCCGTCACTTCGCCGATCCGCTTCGCGGCATCGCGCGTCATGCGCTGCCAGGTCAGCGTCTTCACGAACTTGTGCACCGAGAGTCCGCCCGAATAGCGTGCCGCGCCCTTCGTCGGCAGGACATGGTTCGGACCGCTCGTCTTGTCGCCGAATGCGACCGTTGTTTCCTCGCCGAGGAAGAGCGAGCCGTAGCACGTCAGGTTATTGAGCCACCAGTCGAGGTCGGCGGCTTGCACTTCCAGATGTTCCGATGCATAGCGGTCCGACACCTCGACGATTTCCTCGCGCGTGTCGCACACGATCACCTCGCCATAGTCGCGCCACGCGGCGGCGGCTGCATCGCGCGCGGTCGGCGGCAGGTCGTCGATGAGGCGCGGCACGAGCGCCATGACTTCGGCCGCCAGCGCCTTCGACGTCGTGAAAAGCCACGCCGGCGATTCGTGTCCGTGCTCGGCCTGCCCGACCAGATCGCTTGCGACGATAGCGGGATCGGCCGTCCCGTCTGCGATCACGGCAACTTCCGAAGGACCCGCGAACACGTCGATGCCGACCTTGCCGAAGAGCGCGCGCTTCGCTTCTGCGACGAACTTGTTTCCGGGCCCGACCACCACGTCCGCGGGCTTGCCGGTGAAGAGACCATAAGCCATCGATGCAATCGCCTGCACGCCGCCGAGCGTCATGATGACATCGGCGCCGGCGGCCTTGAACGCGTACAGCACGTAGGGGTGCATGCCGCCGCCGCGAAACGGGCTCGAACACGCGATGACGGTCTTGACGCCCGCCGCCTTCGCCGTCGCGACGCCCATGTAGGCCGACGCGATGTGCGCATAGCGTCCGGCCGGCGCATAGCAGCCGACCACGTTCACCGGCACGACGCGCTGGCCCGCGATCACGCCCGGATGCAGTTCGACCGAGAAGTCTTCGATGGAACGCCGCTGTGCCGCCGCGAAGTCGTGCACCTGCTTCACCGCGAAGTCGATATCGTCGCGCACGTGCTGCGGCACTTCGCTCGCGCGGCGCTCGACTTCTTCGGGCGAGACGATGATCGAGCCTTCCCAACGGTCCAGCTTCGCGGCGTAGGTCCGCACGGCGGCCTCGCCGTTCGCCTCGATCTCCGCCAGCATCTCGCCCACGACTTTCTGCGCCGTCGCCGTTTCTGTCTCCGGCGTCTTGGTAGCCTTCTTTACGTAGAACACGCTCATTGTCTGCTCCTGTCACTTGCCTGATGGACTGGTCAAGCGCTCGAATGCAAGCGCTTACATTTCGGTTCGAATCGGTGTCGGATGCTCGTTCCTGTCCGACGATTAATTAGGTTGAATATGGCGTCGATTCGCTATTTCAAGCCGACTGCAACCGCTTGCATTTCACTATAAATCGATGCGACATGCATCACATCGGGACTTGCACCTACGCTTCGCGCATGCCGCGATGGTCCGAACCTTGCCGCGCATCTACAATGAAGGCTTCAAGGGCCTCCGATCACATCGCATGACCACTGTTGCGCGTCCGCGCATCGCCGATGTCGCGGCGCTTGCCGGCGTTTCCACCGCTACCGTTTCGCGCGCGCTCTCCAATCCTGAAATGGTCAAGATGCGCACGCGCGAACGCATCCTGCAAGCCGTCGAGCGGCTCGGTTACGTGCCCGATGGCGCGGCACGCGCGCTTGCGCTCGGACGGGCCCGCATGATCGGCGCGATCGTGCCAACGCTCGACAACGCGATCTTCGCGCGCGCCGTGCAGGGCCTGCAGGGCACGCTCGCGGGCGCGGGGTATCAGTTGCTGATCGCCGCGCACGAGTACAACCTCGTCGCCGAGACCGAGGCGGCGCGCGCGCTGCTGGAACGCGCCGTCGATGCCCTCGTGCTGGTCGGCGCCGAGCATTCGCGCGAGACCTGGGAACTCGTGCGCACAAGCCGCATCCCGCTACTCGTCACCTGGACCGACACTGCCTCCAGCACGGGCGAACTCGCACCGCTGATCGGATTCGACAATCGCCTGATCGGCCGGCTCGCGGCGCAGCACTTCATCTCGCTCGACCATCGCGACTTCGGCATGATCTCCGGATTCGCTCGCCACAACGACCGCGCACGCCAGCGCATCGAAGGCTTTCGCGACGAACTGTCGCGCGCTGGCTTCCGGCTGCCGGAGGCGAACGTCATCGAAGAACCGTTCGGCTTCGACGGCGGACGCGCCGGCCTCAAGCATTTGATGCAACTCAACCCGCGCCCGACGGCCGTCTTCTGCGGCAACGACGTGCTCGCGCTCGGCTGCCTGTTCGAAGCGCAGTCGCTCGGCATCGCGGTGCCACGGCAGCTTTCGATCGTCGGTTGCGACAACCTGCCGATCTGCTCGCAGATCACGCCGGGCCTCTCCACCGTGCTGCTGCCCACATACGAACTGGGCCAGCGCGTCGCCTCGGCGCTGCTCGACTGGCTCACGCTCGATCGCGTGCCGGAAAGCGAATGCCTGCCCATCGAACTCGTCGTGCGCGGCACGAGCGGGCCGCCTCCCTCATGACGCATCGGCGGCGAGCTGCTTCAGTTGCGCATGGAGCGCTGAAGGAATCGCGATGCCGTCGCGCGCCGCATGTTCCGCCACTTCGTGTCGCCGATAGCCGGGCAGGCGCACGCCTTCATCCGCGAGCATCAGTTCGATCAAGGTCTCGATGCGCTCGCGATAAGTATCCATGCCCGCGAGCGCGCCCGGATCGATGATCCAGAACAGATGGCCGATGCGCGAACGCGCGCCTTCGGCGGTCAGGAACGAACCGGCTTCGGCGCCGAACTGCGCGCCCGACAGCGCCGCCGCCAGCAACTCCACCATCAGCGCGAGCATCGCGCCCTTCGCGCCGCCGAAGGGCAGCATCATGCCGGCGAGCGCGGCGTGCGGATCGGTCGTCGGCTGGCCGTCGGCGGTCGTCGCCCAGCCTTCGGGGATCGGCTTGCCGTCGCGCGCCGCGACCATGATCTTGCCGCGCGCGACTTGCGAGAGAGACAGGTCGATCATGAGCGGCCGGCCCTTTGCACGCGGAAACACGGCCGCGATCGGGTTCGTGCCGAAGAGGGGCGTCTTGCCGCCCCACGCGGGCATCGACGCCGGCGCGTTGCTGAACGCCAGCGCGACTAGCCCTGCCTCGCCAACCGCTTCGAGGTGATATGCGCCCGCACCGAAGTGATGACTGCGCACGATGCTCGCCGTCGCTGTGCCGAACTGCTGCGCGCGCTCGATGCCCGTCGCGATTGCCAGATCGCAGGCGGCGAACGCGAGGCCGTCGGCGGCATCGACGAGAAACGCGGCACCTTTGTCCTTCGCGATTCGCGGCACCGCCAGCGGATCGACACGGCCGTTGCGCAGTTGCGCGACATACATCGGCAGCCGGGCGACGCCGTGCGAAGCGAGCCCGTGCAGATCCGCGTAGATGAGCGCGCGCGCCGCGGCGGCGGCGGTCTCGCGCGTGGTTCCCGTCGCGAGCAGCGCGGACTGCGCGAGCGTCGACAATTCGGCGGCGCTGAAAGTGCGAAGGCCCGCGTCGCTCATTTTCGGCCTTCCTGCATCGCCTGATGCGGCGGAAGTTGCATGATTCCGCCCGCTTCGCCCGAGCGCTCCCGCGGCTCCTGCTCACGCGGCGCCGCCAGCACCGCGCGCGCGGTTTCCACGTCGAACACGCCCTCCCAGCGAGCGACGACGAGCGTCGCCACCGCGTTGCCGATCATGTTCACGAGCGCGCGCACTTCGTTCAGCACGCGGTCGATGCCGATGATGAGCGTGATGCCCGCAACCGGAATGATGTCGTGCGAAGAGAGCGTCGCCGTCAGCGCGACGAGCGCCGCGCCTGCCACCCCCGCGCCGCCCTTCGATGTCACCATCAGGATCGCGAGGAGGCCGATCTGCTGCATCAGCGTGAGATGCGTGTTGGTCGCCTGTGCGATGAAGAGCGAGGTCATCGTCAGATAGATCGCGGCGCCGTCGAGGTTGAACGAATAACCTGTCGGCAGCACCAGCCCGACGACCGACTTCGGACAGCCGAGCCGTTCGAGTTTCTCCATCAGGCGCGGCAATACCGATTCGGTCGTCGAGGTGCCGAGTACGATCAGCAATTCCTCGCGCAGGTAGCGCAAGAGCGGCCAAAGACCGACACCCGCCCAGCGACAGGCAGTGCCGAGCACGATCGCGACGAACAGGATGCTTGTGATGTAGAAGCACAGGATCAGCATGCCGAGCTGCTGCAGGCTTGCTATGCCGTACTTGCCGACGGTGAAGGCTATCGCGCCGAATGCACCGAGCGGTGCCAGCCGCATGATCATCTCGACGATGCGCATCAGCACGTCGCCCAGTTGCTCGATGCCTTGCGCCAGGAACTTGCTGCGATCGGACATGATCGACAGCGCGATGCCGAACAGCACCGAAAAGAGCAGCACCTGAAGCAGGTCGCCGCGCGCAAACGCACCCACGACCGAGTTCGGCACGATCTGGTCGAGAAGGCCCGCCTTCGCCTGCGTGTGAGCTTCGGTCACGAAGTGCGTAACTGCGCCGGCATCGAGCGTCTTCGGATCGATATTCAGGCCAGCGCCCGGATGCACGACGTTCGCGATGACGAGACCGATCAGGAGCGCGATCGTCGTGACCACTTCGAAGTACAGGATGGTCTTGAAGCCGACGCGTCCGACCTGCTTCAGGCTCTCCATTCGCGCGATGCCGATCGACACCGTGCAGAAGAT
Source organism: Caballeronia sp. LZ024 (assembly GCF_031451455.1). Taxonomy (NCBI): domain Bacteria; kingdom Pseudomonadati; phylum Pseudomonadota; class Betaproteobacteria; order Burkholderiales; family Burkholderiaceae; genus Caballeronia; species Caballeronia sp. LZ024. Next base: position 591,425 of record NZ_JARUXL010000003.1, read on the forward strand.
CAAGAGCGTGATCAGCATCTTGATCAGGCGGATGAACGTGTCACCGAGAGGCTTGAACTGGACGCCGAGCGACGGCGCGATATAGCCGACGAGAATGCCGGCCGCAAGTCCGATCAGGACCTGCACGTATAGATGCTTGAGCACGCGCAAGATGGTGTCTCCTCCACTCGCTGCTGCCAGAAGTTGGGCGGGCGCGCTGCGCGGCACGCGCCGCTTCTTTGAGGGGCGTCGTGCCGGCGCGCGCACCGGACGGGGACTTCAATTGCCTTGCTTCTATCGATGACGCGGTGTTGCGCGATTCGTTCAGGCGCTTTCGAACAGACGCGTGAGCACGAACTCGCGATGACCGAGCGTTTCCGCCGAGGTCCAGCGGCCGTTCGCGGTGGCGAGCATGCATTCGAGCAGGCGATCGCCGGACTGGTCGAGATTCTGTTCGCGCTGCAGGATGCCGGAGACATCGACGTCGATATGTTCGCTCATCGTGCGCACCGTGCGCGGATTCGCGCAAATCTTGATGACCGGCACGAGCGCGTTGCCGATCACATTGCCCTGTCCGGTCGGGAAGAAGTGCACCGCGAAGCCCGATGCCGCGCACAGCGTGACCATCTCGGCCGCTGCCGATGACGAATCCATGAACCACAGGCCCGGGTGCGTCGGCGTTTCGGCTTTATCGAGCACGCCGTCGACCATGCATTTCTTGCCGATCTTCTGGATGTTGCCGAGTGCCTTCTCTTCGATCGTCGTCAGGCCGCCCGCGATGTTGCCCTTGGTCGGCTGCGATTCCGACAGGTCGTCGGTTTTCCAGCGGTTGATCATGTCCTGATAGCGGTCGAACATGAAGTTGAAACGCTCGCGCACAGCGTCGTTCGCGCAGCGCGCCGCGACGATCTGCTCGCCGCCCGTAAGTTCCGACGTCTCACCGAACACGAGCGTCGTGCCATGCCCATACAGCTTGTCGAACGCATTGCCGACGGTCGGGTTCGCGCCGCAGCCGGAAGTCGTGTCCGACTCGCCGCATTTCGTCGAGACCCACAGATCGCTCAGCGGACATTCTTCGCGGTCGAGCGAGGTCGCGTACTGCACCATCTCCTTGGCCGCTTTGGAGGCGCGCATGATCGTATCGTGATCGCCGTGCAGTTCGATGCCGAAGCCCATCACCGGCTTGCCCGACTTCGCGATACCGTCGACGACGCGCTTGGTCCATCCCTCCTCGATGCCGATCACGACGACAGCAGCCACGTTCGGATTGCTGCCCGCGCCGATCAGCGTGCGGAAGTGCAGGTCGAGGTCGGCGCCGAACTGCAGGCGGCCGTAGGGATGCGGCAGCGCCATCGTGCCCTTGATGTTGCTTTCGACCGCCAGTGCGGCCGCATTCGACAGGTCGTCGACGGGCAGGATGATCACGTGGTTACGCACGCCGACGCGACCGTTGTCGCGACGATAGCCGCGGAAAGTGGTGTCCAGGTCAATCACGCTCATGATGTTTGTCTCTCTCGATATGGGGAAGCTGGGTCGCTACGCTGGTTTGTCGCTGCCGCGCGGGCGGCTTACCAGCGCTTCGTCTTGATGTTGTGCACGTGGGCATGCTCGCCCGCCGTGATGGGCGCGACGACCTTGCCGATATCGACGCCGTATTTGAACACCGTGTCACCGACCGCCATGTCCTTCAGAGCGACCTTGTGACCGATGGGAATGTCCTGCTTTGCGGCGACGGTTACGACTTCGTCTTCGTCCATGATCCACGCGTTCAGTTGCGTGCCCGCCTTGATGCCCTCGACGACGGCAACACCCACGGTGTCCTTCGCCTCGTGCAGCACGATGTGAATGGTCTTGCGCTCGCCTGCTGCCTTTGCCGCCGCGACTCCGGCGCCGTTCGTACCTGCTGCTGCCTGACTCATTTGCGTCTCCTCGGTTGAGTTCAATCGTGGCCGGCTTTCCCGCCGGTGGCGACGGCATGTCGCCGCATCAGTGAGATCATCTTAGGCGGCAATATCATCCATGTCAACTAACTCATCTATATGTGTTACATGATCTGAAGATGGCGTAGAATCGGTTCACATCATTAAAAGGATTTCAGGGAAGGCCATGAGCACGATGACTGAGATGCCGACAGCCCTCGGCGGCACGCGGTACAAGGAAGTAAAGAGCGCGGTGCTGGGGGCGCTCGCGGCGCAGGAATGGAAAGGCGGCGAGGCCATTCCCTCCGAGAAGCGGCTGGCAGAACGCTTCGGCGTGTCGATTGGCACGCTGCGCAAGGCCATCGATGAACTGTGCGCGGAGAACATCCTGGTGCGTCATCAAGGCCTCGGGACCTTCGTGGCGATGCATCAGCGCGATCGCCACTTCTTTCGCTTCTTTCGCATCGTGCGCCGCGACGGGGACAAGACCTACCCCGTCGTGAGTCTCGTGAATTTTCGCAGGGCGAAAGCCTCACGCGACGTGGCGGCGCGGCTGCAGATTGCCGAAGGTACGCGCGTCTTTCAGTTCACGAACATGCTCTCGCTGCACGACGCTGTCGTGATCGTCGAGAGCATCGTGCTGCCCGAGACGCGCTTTGCCGGACTGACGGAAGCCGCGCTGCGCGATCGCCCGAATACGCTCTACAACTTCTATCAGGATGCCTTCGGCATCAATGTGGTCGGCACAGATGAACGCGTGCGCGTCGGGCAGGCGAACGAACTCGAAGGAAAACTGCTCGGCCTCGCGACCGGCGCGCCGGTGCTCGAGGTCGAGCGCGTCGCGTACTCGTACCACCATCAGCCGGTCGAGTACCGGATCTCGCATGTCAACACGCTCGAATACGACTACGTGTCGAGCTACGCGCGCCCGACGGACGGCAGCTAGAACGTTCAGGCGGCCTGCGCCGACGTACCGGCGACACCCATCGACTGCAGCATCTCGCGCACGGCGTCGAGCGCGGCGCGCATCTCCCGCTCCCCAATCCTGCCGATACAGCCGATGCGAAACGAATCCGCGACCGTCAGCTTGCCGGGGTAAATCACGAAGCCGCGTTCCTTCAAACCGTCGTAGAAGCGCTGAAAGTCGAAACGCGCATCGTCGAGCATGTGAAACGTCACGATGATCGGCGCCTGCAAATCCTCCTTCAGGAGCGGCCTGAACCCCAGCGCCGTCATCCCTTCGATCAGCACGCGGCAGTTGTCGCGATAACGCTCGCCGCGCCCCGCCACACCGCCTTCGTCCTCGAATTCACGCAGCGCCTGATGCAGCGCGACGATCACATGCGTCGGCGGCGTAAAGCGGTACTGGCCGGTCTTTTCGAAATTCGACCATTGGTCGTGCAGGTCGAGCACGAGGGTCGTCGCATTGCCTTGCGACGCTTCGAGCGCCGCGCGTCGGCAGATCACGAACCCGAGCCCCGGCACGCCCTCGATGCACTTGTTCGACGAAGCCGTGATCGCATCGGCGCCCACCGCGCGAGCATCGAGCGACACGGCGCCGAAGGCGCTCATCGAATCGATCAGGAAGCCTTTGCCGTAACGCGCCGCGAGCGCGCCGATGTCCGCGACCGGATTGAGAATGCCCGACGTGGTCTCGCAATGCACCGCGAACACGTGCGTGATCGACGGCGTGCGCTTCAGGATCGACTCGACTTTCTTCAGGTCGGGCGGCGCGTCTTCGGCCGTCTGATGAACGACGGTCTTGCGTCCGGCGATATCCAGAATGCGCTTGGCGCGCAGCCCATACGCGCCGTTGATCAGCACGAGCACCTTGCCGTCGCGCGGGACGAGGCTCGTCAGCATCGCCTCGACCGCAAAGGTGCCGGAGCCCTGCACGGGCACCGTCACGTAGTCGTCGCCGCCATTGGCGATGTCGCGCAACTGCGCAAGCACGGACTGGTTGATCGCGACGAAGTTCGCATCGCGCGAACCCCAGTCGTGCAGCATCGCGGCCTTCACGGTGCGCGACGTCGTCAGCGGACCCGGCGTCAGGAGAAACGGATCGCCGGTTTCGGAAGCAAAAGGCGTGACTGGCTTGGAATGGGACATGGTTTCGTCAGAAGTCGTGGCGAGATCGGTCGTCAGGGTATACGACATCGGCCCGGTTGCGCTGGTTTGTCGGCTCGACGCGTCGCGGGCGGCGCAGGCGCATGTCTCTATTTTAGATACAAATCATCCCGAATAATAGATTTTATCGGTTGACGTTGGTCGGGTCGATCGTCTACATTTGATTCAACACGCTGTTTTCGGAACCATACGTTCCGTTTTATTCAAACACCGGAGACATCAACACCATGAGCGAACTCGACCCCACCCGCGCCCCCGCCTCTTCCACTGCCCCCGACGGCCCGCAAGCCATGACGCCCTCCGAGGCGTTCGTCGAAACCCTCGCCGCCAACGGCGTCACCGACATGTTCGGCATCATGGGCTCGGCGTTCATGGACGCGATGGACATCTTCGCGCCCGCCGGCATCCGCCTGATTCCGGTCGTGCACGAGCAAGGCGCCGGACATATGGCCGACGGCTATTCGCGTGTTTCAGGACGTCACGGCGTGGTGATCGGCCAGAACGGGCCCGGTATCAGCAACTGCGTGACGGCGATTGCGGCCGCTTACTGGGCGCACAGCCCGGTGGTGATCGTCACGCCGGAAGCGGGCACGATGGGGATCGGTCTCGGCGGCTTCCAGGAAGCCAAACAATTGCCGATGTTCCAGGAATTCACCAAATATCAGGGTCACGTGACGCATCCGGCGCGCATGGCCGAATTCACCGGCCGCTGTTTCGATCGCGCGATGGCCGAAATGGGTCCGACGCAACTCAATATCCCGCGCGATTATTTCTACGGCCAGATCAAGGCGGAGATTCCGCAGCCGCAGCGGCTCGATCGCGGTGCCGGTGGCGAGCAACGGCTCGACGAAGCGGCCGAGTTGCTGGCAACGGCCAAGTTCCCGGTGATCATCTCGGGCGGCGGCGTGGTGATGGCCGATGCGATCGAAGAGTGCAAGGCGTTCGCCGAGCGGCTCGGTGCGCCGGTGGTCAACAGCTACCTTCACAACGATTCGTTCCCGGCCAGTCACCCGCTGTGGTGCGGCCCGCTCGGCTATCAAGGCTCGAAGGCGGCGATGAAGCTTCTGTCTCGCGCCGACGTGGTGATCGCGCTCGGTTCGCGTCTGGGACCGTTCGGCACGCTCCCGCAGCACGGCATGGACTACTGGCCGAAGAACGCGAAGATCATCCAGATCGATGCCGATCACAAGATGCTCGGGCTCGTGAAGAAGATCACGGTCGGCATTTGCGGCGATGCGAAGGCCGCAGCGATCGCGCTCACGCAGCGTCTGACGGGCCGCACCCTCGCCTGCGACGCCTCGCGCGAAGACCGCGCCGCACAGATCAAGTCGGAGAAAGCCGCGTGGGAGAAGGAACTCGACGACTGGACCCACGAGCGCGATCCGTACAGTCTCGACATGATCGAGGAGCAAAAGAGCGAGCAGCCGTTTAGCGGCGGCACCTATCTGCATCCGCGACAGGTGCTGCGCGAACTGGAAAAGGCGATGCCTGAAGATGTGATGGTCTCCACCGACATCGGCAACATCAACTCGGTCGCGAACAGCTATCTGCGTTTCGACAAACCGCGCAGCTTCTTCGCGGCGATGAGCTGGGGCAACTGCGGCTACGCGTTTCCGACCATCATCGGCGCGAAGGTCGCGGCACCGCACCGCCCGGCGGTCTCCTACGCCGGCGACGGTGCCTGGGGCATGAGCCTGATGGAAACCATGACCTGCGTGCGCCACAACATCCCGGTGACGGCGGTGGTATTCCACAATCGCCAGTGGGGCGCGGAGAAGAAAAATCAGGTCGATTTCTACAACCGCCGCTTCGTCGCGGGCGAACTCGACAACCAGAGCTTCGCCGAGATCGCCAAGGCGATGGGCGCCGAAGGCATCGTCGTGGACAAGCTCGAAGACGTCGGCCCGGCGCTGAAAAAAGCGATCGACTTGCAGATGAACCACGGCAAGACGACCATCATCGAGATCATGTGCACCCGCGAACTCGGCGATCCGTTCCGCCGCGATGCGCTCGCCAAACCCGTGCGCATGCTCGACAAGTACAAGGACTACGTCTGATCGCGGCGCGAGGCCGGGTGCCAAAGCGCACACGGCCTCGCGCGTTCCCTGCCACATAAAGCGATCCAGAACATGAAAGCCATCCACCGCATCATCGAGCAGGCCCGCGCGACGCCGATGCGCATCGTCCTGTGCGAGCCCGAAGACCCGCGCGTGCTGCAAGCGGCGTCGCGCGTCACACGCGAAGGGATCGCGCGCGTCATGCTGATCGGCGACGCGGCGCGCGTACACGACACAGCCAAACACGAACAGATCGACCTCGCCGGCATGGAATTGATCGATCCGGCCACCTCGCCGCTCGCGCCAGCCTGCGCGGACGAACTCTTCGCGCTGCGCGGCAAGAAAGGCATGACACGCGAAGAAGCGCAGCGCGAAGTGCTGAAACCGCTGTGTTTCGCCAATTTGCTGGTGCGCCTCGGCCACGCGGACGGCTCGGTCGCGGGCGCGGTGAACACCACCGCCGACGTCGTGCGCGCCGCGATCCAGATCATCGGCGTGCGTGCCGGCTTCAAACTCGTGTCGAGCTTCTTCCTGATGATGCTCTGCGAGCCGTTCCACACGATGAAAGGCGGCCTGATCTTCTCCGACTGCGCGCTCGTCGTGGAACCGGACGCGAACGAACTCGCCGACATCGCCCTCGCCGCCGCCGACAGCGCGACGAGCCTCCTGATGGACGAGCCGCGCGTCGCGATGCTCTCGTTTTCGACGAGCGGCAGCGCGCGTCATGCGGCCGTCGACAAGGTGGTCGCGGCCACCGCGCGCGTCAAGGCGCTGCGGCCGTCGCTCGCCATCGACGGCGACGTGCAGCTCGATGCCGCGATCGTCGCGGAAATCGCGCGGCGCAAGGTCGAGCACTCGCAGGTCGACGGCCACGCCAACGTGCTGATTTTCCCGGGCCTGGAAGCGGGCAACATCGGCTACAAGCTGGCGGAGCGCATCGGCGGCGCAAAGGCGATCGGCCCGCTCCTGCAGGGTTTGCAGAAACCGGCGAACGACCTGTCGCGCGGCTGCAGTGCCGACGACATCTATTACGTCATCGCCGTCACGAGCGTGCAGGCGCAGGCCGCGCCGACGCTCGCGCCTCCGGGCGCCGCCAGCCAAGAGGATGCTCGCCCGGCCGCGCATGCATCGTGAGCGTCGCGCAGGCGCTCGCGCTCCTCGTGCTGATGGGCGCGGCGAGCTACTTCCAGACCGTCACCGGCTTCGGGCTCGGCATGATCGTGATCGGCGCGGCGAGCGGCCTGAATCTCGCGCCGGTGGCGAGCGTCGCGGCGGTCGTGAGCCTCGTGACGCTCGCCAATAGCGCGATCGCGCTGCCCGGCAAGCTGCATCACGTCGACTGGCGCGCGGTGCGGGCCGCGACGCTCGGGCTTTTGCCGTCGGTGGGCGCGGGCGTCCTGCTGCTCGGCTATCTGAGCGGCGGCGCGTCCGGCATCCTGCAATTCCTGCTCGGCGCCGTGATTCTCTATGGCGGCCTCGGCGCCGCGCTGCGGCCGGAGCCGCTCGAACGACGCTCGGACGATCGCGGCTTCTTCCTGAGCGGCGTTTCGGGCGGCCTGCTCTCCGGCATGTTCGGCATTTCCGGACCGCCGCTCGTGTTCCAGTTCTATCGCCAGCCGATGGCGCTCGTCGAGATCCGTTGCGCGCTGATCGTGATCTTCGCGGCGACGGCGGTCATCCGCACGGTCTTCAGCGCATGGGAAGGCCAGCTGGATCGCGCGATCTGGGTGCAGTCCGCGCTCGCAGTGCCGATCGTGGCGCTCGCGACGATCGCCGCGAGACGCTACCCGCCGCCGATCTCGGGCGTGGCGACGCGGCGCATCGCGTTCGGCGTGCTGGTCGGGATCGGCTGCTATCTGATGGTGAGCGCGGCGCTGGTCTGGGTCCGATGACCACAGACCGGCCTTTTAGCGCCGCGCCCCGATCCAGCGAACGATCTCGCCGAACGTGTTCATGGCGGGCGGCGTCGAGAGATCGAGCGCCAGGCAGCGCCGATAGTACGGGCTCAGGTCGAGCCCGACGCCGAGCCCCATGATCTCGACATCGCCCGCGACCTCGTGGCGCGCGACGACTTCCTTCAGATGACCGTCGAGATAGAACGCATCGTTCGACTGGGCGGTCGCGCTGTCCATCGGACTGCCGTCGGATACGACGATCAGCATGCGCCGCGGCTCGGCGCGCGCGAGCAGTCGCGAACAGGCCCATTCGACCGCCTCGCCGTCCACGCCTTCGCGGAAGAGATCGGCCTTGAAGAACGCGGCGATGTCGGTGCGGGCGCGCCGCCAGCTCGTCGATGCGTCCTTGAAGATCAGATGCGACGTTTCGTTCAGACGCCCCGGATGCCGCGGCCGGCCGCGCGCAAGCCAGTCGAGCCGCGCGCGTCCGCCGTTCCACGCGGCCGTCGTGAAGCCGAGCACTTCGGTCGTCACGCCCGCCTGGTCGAGCGCGCGCGTCAGCACGTCGATCATCGTCGCGACGGGTTCGATGTGCGCTTTCATCGAACCCGAGCAGTCGATCAGAAAACTCACCGCGCAGTCGGCGATCGGCGTGCGGCGTTCGAGCCGGAAAATGCGCCGCTCGTCGGGCGACGAGACGAGTTGCGCGAGCCTGCGCCCGTCGATGCGTCCGTGCTCCTCGCCGAACGACCAGCCGTCGCGCTCGGGATTCGCGAGCGCCGCGCGCAGCGCGTGCGCGAGCCGGCTCACGTTGAGGCCCAGCGCGGCGATGCGTTCGTCGAGCCGCTCGCGATACTCGCGCAGCAACTCGCGACGCACGCGCGCGGCGGGACGGATCTCTTCGTCGTAGCGCGTCGTATGGATGCGGTAGCCCGTGCCCGACGCGCCGAGCACGCGGCTCTCGCCCGTCGCCGCGACGCCCATTTCCTTGTGCTCGTCGTCGTCCGAGCCGAGCCAGAGCGTGAACGCGGCGCGCGCGGCTGCTTCGTCTTCGTCGTCGGTGTCGTCGGCGGCGTCATCGGCGTGCTGGCCGCGTGCCGCGCGGATCATCTCGCTGACCCTCCGCGCGATGTCGAGCGCATGCTGCGCAAAGGCCGACTGATCGCCGCAATGCCGGCGCAGGCCGGCGAGCGGCACGCCGAGCGCGGGCGCGATGCCCGCGCGCGTCGCTTCGATCAGACCCTCGGTTTCCTCCAGCACCGGCTCGCCCGTCAGCCGCGACCAGCTCATCTGCGCGACGGTGTAGACAAGCAAGCCAAGATGCCCGTCTATCAAGCCCGAGCGATGAAACGCGCGCGACCACGCCGTGAATCGGAGATGCAGGTTCTGCACGACGCCCGGCATGCCGGGCGGCGTCAGCGTCTCGCAGCGCAGTTGTTCGAGCAGTTCGAAGACGAGCCGCGCGACCGGATCAACGGGACACAGGCGGCGATGCAGGGCCGCATCGGAATGGATCAGGCGCAGGGCCGCGCCGTCGGCGGCGCCGCGCAGCGACGCGAGATCGTCGGCATGGCGGTCGGTGCGCAAGTGCGGCGCGTGCAACGGCAACAGCCGATAGCCGCGACACAGACGGCCGTCGCGGTAATGCAGCGCGGCGTCGCCCGTCAGCGCGCGCACGGCCGCCGCGCAAAGGCGCTCGCGCTCGTCCGCGCGGCGTGCGGCCTGGCGCTCGGACAGCGTCGGCGACGCCATCAGGTTTGCGCAGCGCGGCGCTCGCGCTCGACGTCCAGCTCGCGGCCGAAACACCGCTGGAAATATTCCGCGACGGCCGGACGTTCCGCTTCGTCGCACTTGTTCAGGAAAGTGAGACGAAACGCCATCGCCGGATCGCGGAAGATCTGGCAGTTTTCGGCCCAGCTGATGACCGTGCGCGGCGACATGAGCGTCGATAGATCGCCTGCCGCGAAGCCCTTGCGCGTGAGTTCGGCCACGCTCAGCATCGATTCGATCAGTGCGCGCCCCGAATCGCCGGCGAGTTCGGGGACGCGAGCCAGCACGATGCCGATCTCATCCTCGCGCGGCAGATAGTTGAGCGTCGCGACGACGTTCCAGCGGTCCATCTGCGCGTGATTGAGCACCTGCGTGCCGTGATAGAGCCCGTTCAGGTTGCCGAGGCCGATGGTATTGGTCGTCGCGAACATGCGAAACGACGGATGCGGCTCGATCACGCGGTTCTGGTCGAGCAGTGTGAACTTGCCGTCGCGTTCCAGGATGCGCTGGATCACGAACATGACGTCGGGACGGCCGGCATCGTATTCGTCGAAGATCAGCGCGACCGGCCGTTGCAGCGCCCACGGCACGATGCCCTCCTGGAATTCGGTCACCTGGAGGTCGTCGCGCACGACGATCGCGTCGCGGCCGACGAGATCGAGCCGGCTGATGTGCCCGTCGAGATTCACGCGCACGCAAGGCCAGTTCAGGCGCGCGGCGACCTGCTCGACGTGGGTCGATTTTCCGGTGCCGTGCAGGCCCTGAACCATCACGCGGCGATCGCGCGTGAATCCCGCGAGGATCGCCAGCGTGACTTCGGGATTGAAGCGGTACGCCTCGTCGATTTCCGGAACGTGGTCGTCGCGTTCGCTGAAGGCAGGCACGGTCAAGTCCGAATCGATGCCGAAAACACTGCGCACCGACACCGTCCGGTCCGGCTTGCCACTCACGATATCTGTCACTTCTCGTCTCCCTTCGCTTTTCGCCGACGCTTTTTCGTCCAATATCTCATCATAGACGCATTCTTTTTTAGATACAAATCATCCCGAATAATAGATTTTATCGGTTGACGTTGGTCGGGTCGATCGTCTACATTTGATTCAACACGCTGTTTTCGGAACCATACGTTCCGTTTTATTCAAACACCGGAGACATCAACACCATGAGCGAACTCGACCCCACCCGCGCCCCCGCCTCTTCCACTGCCCCCGACGGCCCGCAAGCCATGACGCCCTCCGAGGCGTTCGTCGAAACCCTCGCCGCCAACGGCGTCACCGACATGTTCGGCATCATGGGCTCGGCGTTCATGGACGCGATGGACATCTTCGCGCCCGCCGGCATCCGCCTGATTCCGGTCGTGCACGAGCAAGGCGCCGGACATATGGCCGACGGCTATTCGCGTGTTTCAGGACGTCACGGCGTGGTGATCGGCCAGAACGGGCCCGGTATCAGCAACTGCGTGACGGCGATTGCGGCCGCTTACTGGGCGCACAGCCCGGTGGTGATCGTCACGCCGGAAGCGGGCACGATGGGGATCGGTCTCGGCGGCTTCCAGGAAGCCAAACAATTGCCGATGTTCCAGGAATTCACCAAATATCAGGGTCACGTGACGCATCCGGCGCGCATGGCCGAATTCACCGGCCGCTGTTTCGATCGCGCGATGGCCGAAATGGGTCCGACGCAACTCAATATCCCGCGCGATTATTTCTACGGCCAGATCAAGGCGGAGATTCCGCAGCCGCAGCGGCTCGATCGCGGTGCCGGTGGCGAGCAACGGCTCGACGAAGCGGCCGAGTTGCTGGCAACGGCCAAGTTCCCGGTGATCATCTCGGGCGGCGGCGTGGTGATGGCCGATGCGATCGAAGAGTGCAAGGCGTTCGCCGAGCGGCTCGGTGCGCCGGTGGTCAACAGCTACCTTCACAACGATTCGTTCCCGGCCAGTCACCCGCTGTGGTGCGGCCCGCTCGGCTATCAAGGCTCGAAGGCGGCGATGAAGCTTCTGTCTCGCGCCGACGTGGTGATCGCGCTCGGTTCGCGTCTGGGACCGTTCGGCACGCTCCCGCAGCACGGCATGGACTACTGGCCGAAGAACGCGAAGATCATCCAGATCGATGCCGATCACAAGATGCTCGGGCTCGTGAAGAAGATCACGGTCGGCATTTGCGGCGATGCGAAGGCCGCAGCGATCGCGCTCACGCAGCGTCTGACGGGCCGCACCCTCGCCTGCGACGCCTCGCGCGAAGACCGCGCCGCACAGATCAAGTCGGAGAAAGCCGCGTGGGAGAAGGAACTCGACGACTGGACCCACGAGCGCGATCCGTACAGTCTCGACATGATCGAGGAGCAAAAGAGCGAGCAGCCGTTTAGCGGCGGCACCTATCTGCATCCGCGACAGGTGCTGCGCGAACTGGAAAAGGCGATGCCTGAAGATGTGATGGTCTCCACCGACATCGGCAACATCAACTCGGTCGCGAACAGCTATCTGCGTTTCGACAAACCGCGCAGCTTCTTCGCGGCGATGAGCTGGGGCAACTGCGGCTACGCGTTTCCGACCATCATCGGCGCGAAGGTCGCGGCACCGCACCGCCCGGCGGTCTCCTACGCCGGCGACGGTGCCTGGGGCATGAGCCTGATGGAAACCATGACCTGCGTGCGCCACAACATCCCGGTGACGGCGGTGGTATTCCACAATCGCCAGTGGGGCGCGGAGAAGAAAAATCAGGTCGATTTCTACAACCGCCGCTTCGTCGCGGGCGAACTCGACAACCAGAGCTTCGCCGAGATCGCCAAGGCGATGGGCGCCGAAGGCATCGTCGTGGACAAGCTCGAAGACGTCGGCCCGGCGCTGAAAAAAGCGATCGACTTGCAGATGAACCACGGCAAGACGACCATCATCGAGATCATGTGCACCCGCGAACTCGGCGATCCGTTCCGCCGCGATGCGCTCGCCAAACCCGTGCGCATGCTCGACAAGTACAAGGACTACGTCTGATCGAAGCAAGTCCCGGCGGGCTTCCGCCGGGACCCGCCGCCACCCGCCGTTCGAGAGGTCCGCCATGAGCTTCGAAACCGGCTTGCCGCTATCCGCCGACAGCCCGGAGGCGTCCGCGAACCAGGACGCCACGCCCGAAACCCCGCCGCGTTCCGAAAACCGGAAGCCGCGCGCGGCTGAAACCGCCGCCAAAACCGAACGCTTCGTCCCGGAAACGCCGCTCTACAAGCGCTTTGAGTACAATGATGCCGATCCATTTTCCGGAACGGCAGACATGCAAAAAGCGGATACCCCGACCCTGCGAGCGTTCGCGCTGCTGGAGCACCTCGTCGCCGCGGACGGTCCCGTTTCCCTCGCCGACATCGCCCACGAAGTCGACGCGCCGAAGGCTTCGCTGCATCGCATGCTCGCTTCGCTGGAGGCGGGCGGACTCGTGATCCGCGAGCCCGGCCAGAAGAATGCCTATGTGATCGGTCCGCGTCTCGCGCAACTCGGTCTCGGCGTGATGATGCATTCGGGCGCGCGGCGTCTGAGGCACGCCATTCTCTCGCGGCTCGTGTCCGACCTCGGCGAGACCTGCAATCTCACGATGCTGCACGAGACGGAAGTGCTCTATCTCGATCGCATGGAAGCGCCGTGGCCGCTGCGGCTCGACCTCAAGCCGGGCTCCCACGTTCCCGCGTATTGCAGCGCGAGCGGCAAGCTGTTGCTCGCGATGCTCCCCGCACAGCAACGCTCCATCCTCGTGCGCGCGCTGCAACTGGAGCGCTTCACGCCCAACACCATCACCGATCCCGAACTGCTCGAAGCGGAACTCGACCGCGTCGCGCACAAGGGCATTGCGGTCGACAACGAAGAGTTCGTCGTCGGCATCGTGTGCGTGGCGGCGCCTGTCATCGACGATCAGAACCAGTGCGTCGCCGCCATCGCCGTGCATGCGCCCGTCTCGCGCGCGCCGCTTTCGCGTGCGCTTGAATTCGTGCCGCGCCTTCAGGATGCGGCGAAAGAGCTGGCGAAAACATTTTGAGCCACCGCCGCGCGTCGCCTAGCGCGCGGCATCCGGCTTGTGCAGAAGCGGCGCGAATCTCAGCGACGCCTCCTTCAGCTTCGGCACCGCCTTCAGCAGATCTTCCAGACTCGCGCGCGCGGTCGGTGCATGCACCGCGAGCGACGCCAGCACGTGCTTGCCTTCCGCATCCCGCACCGGCACGGCGACCGCCACCATTCCCCGCACGAATTCCTCGTTGTCGATGCCGACGCCGCGCGCGGCCAGCCGGTCGAGTTCCGCTTCGAGCAGGCTCGCGTCGGTCAGCGTGCGGTAGGTCATGCGCGTGAGCGGCAGGCGCGCGAGCACGGCGCTGCGTTCGGCGCGCGTCATCTGCGAAAGGAAAAGCTTGCCGCTCGCGGTGCAGTGCAGCGGCACGCGCATGCCCGGATGCATGTGCAGGCGCAGTGGTTCGGTCGTCTCGACGCGCTCGATATAGAGCACCGAGTCGCCGTCGAGCGCGGTGAGGTTGCAGGTCTCGCCGAGCGTTTCGACGACCGCGCGCAATAGCGACCGGCACGCGCGCGTGAAGCTGCTGCTGCCGAGCGTCGCGAGCGCGAGTTGCGCGGCGCGCGGACCGAGCGTGATGCCGCGATCGGTGCCGCGCGAGTCCGGCAGATGCATCACATAGCCCTGCGCTTCGAGTGACTCGATGAGCCGCGCAAGCGTCGCCTTCGGAATATGCAGACGCGCAGCGAGTTGCGAAAGCGTGAACGGCTGCCCGGCGACCGCCAATTGATCGAGAATCGACAAAGCGCGCAGCGCGCGGCTGTCTTCGGTCGAGGACGAATTCGTGTCGTTCATCAGGCTCGGGTCTCCGTATTTAAATCAGAACAAAATATATCACTTTCGCGATTCGCGGACGTTAGCGGCCGTCGCGTCGTGCCCTCCACACCCGACATCTCGCGCAACGCCGAAGCATAGACGCCATGCTTCCCGGCGGCCCATGCTGGCAAACCCTCCGACGCGCCCTTTCTGAATCGAAATCTTCAGTTTCCGTTTCAGTTTTCGCCTCCGTCGCGTCTTTTTCTTGGCTTTCATCACATTCTGCACGAAATTGTATTTAACCAAAACGGAACGAAGTGTTCCAACAATTTCGAATTGATCGGCAGGGCTTCGAATCGCAGCATCGCGCACCACGCGACGAAGCGGCTGTCCGACACATTCAGGAGACGCGAATACCATGTCGTTTGAAGTGGACTACATCGTGGTCGGCGCGGGATCGGCGGGCTGCGTGCTCGCTAACCGGCTGAGCGAGGACCCGAACAACCGCGTGCTGCTGCTCGAAGCGGGCGGCCCGGACAGCAATCCTTGGATTCACATCCCGGTCGGTTACTTCAAGACCATGCATGACCCGCAACTCGACTGGTGCTACGAGACCGAGCCCGACAAAGGCATCGCCGGACGGCAGTTGCAATGGCCGCGCGGCAAGGTGCTCGGCGGATCGAGTTCGCTCAACGGACTGCTCTACGTGCGCGGCCAGCGCGAGGATTACGATCACTGGGCCTCGCTCGGCAACCGCGGCTGGAGCTACGCCGACGTCCTGCCCTACTTCAGGAAGTCCGAGGACCAGGAACGCGGCGCGAACGCGTACCACGGCGTCGGCGGCCCGCTGAAAGTCTCGGACCTGCGGCTGCGCCGGCCGATCGCCGATCACTTCATCGCAGGCGCGCAGGACATCGGCATCCCGTTCAACGACGACTACAACGGCGCCACGCAGGAAGGCGTCGCCTATTTTCAGCAGACCGCGCACAAGGGCTTTCGCTGGAGCACCGCGAAGGCGTTCCTGCGACCGGCGAAAAGCCGCCCGAACCTGATCGTCGAGACGCACGCGCAGACCACGCGTGTGCTCTTCGACGGCGCGCAGGCGGTCGGCGTCGAGTACATGCGCGATGGCGAACTGAAGCGCGCGCGCGCGAACGCCGAAGTCATCCTCGCGGCGGGCGCGATCGGCTCGCCGCAGATCCTGCAGAATTCGGGCGTCGGTCCGTCCGATGTACTGGGCCGCGCCGGCGTGCGCGTGCATCACGAACTGCCGGGCGTCGGCCGAAACCTCAAGGACCATCTTCAGGTGCGGCTCGTCTTCAAGACACGCGAACGCACGCTCAACGACGAAGTGAACAACCCGCTTCGCAAGGTCCTGATCGGGCTGCAATACGCGCTCTGCCGAACCGGTCCGCTGACGCTCGCGGCGAGCCAGGTCGCGATCTTCACGCGCTCGCGTCCCGACGTCGATCGCCCCGACATCCAGTTCCACATGCAGCCCCTGAGCGCCGACAAGCCCGGCGAAGGCGCGCATCCGTTCTCGGCGTTCACGGCGTCGGTGTGCCAGTTGCGGCCCTTCAGCAGCGGCAGCGTCGAGATCAAGTCGGCGCATCCGCTGCAGTATCCGGCGATCCAGCCTAACTATCTGTCCGACGCGCGCGATCATCCGGTGGTGATCGGCGGAATCAAGGTCGCGCGGCGCATTGCACAGGCGCCCTCGCTCGCGCCGCACATCCTCTCCGAGTTCGTGCCGGGCGCGCAGTTCCAGTCCGACGACGAACTGCTCGACGCCGCCCGTCGCTACAGCCAGTCGATCTATCACCCGGCGTGCACCTGCCGCATGGGAAGCGACGCGATGGCGGTCGTCGACGACCGTCTGCGCGTGCGCGGCCTCGCGCGGCTGCGGGTGGTCGACGCGTCGGTGATGCCCGATCTCGTGTCGGGCAATACGAACGCGCCCGTGATCATGATCGCGGAGAAAGCCGCCGACATGATCAAGGCCGACCGGAAGGGGCTGGTTGAAGCTCCGGTGCTAGAGGAAACCGTTTGATAGCGATTTGATGCCGACGTGGAAAACCACGCGGCCACCTACAGGAGACGAAAATGCAGCAGACTGCAGCGACCCAAGGAAACGATGCGCGTCAGATCCGGCGCGTAGTGACGGCAAGCCTGATCGGCGCGACCATCGAGTGGTATGACTTTTTTCTATACGGCGTGGTCGCCGGGATCGTGTTCAACAAGCTGTACTTTCCGAGCGGCGATCCGCTCGTCTCGACGATGCTCGCCTACGGCACCTTCGCCGTGGGCTTCCTGAGCCGGCCGCTCGGCGGCGTGATCTTCGGCCACTTCGGCGACAAGCTCGGCCGCAAGAGCATGCTCGTGATGACGCTGATGATCATGGGCGCCGCAACCGTGCTGATCGGCCTCGTGCCCACTTATGACCAGATCGGGCTGTGGGCGCCGTCGCTCTTGCTTCTGCTGCGCGTGGCGCAGGGCATCGGGCTTGGCGGCGAATGGGGCGGCGCCGTGCTGATGGCATTCGAATATGCGCCTGAAAACAAGCGCGGTTTCTACGCGAGCATTCCGCAGATCGGCCTTGCGCTCGGACTGTGCATCGCGTCGGGCGTGGTGGCGATCCTGTCGTCGTTCCTGACCAACGAGCAGTTTCTTTCGTGGGGCTGGCGCCTGTCGTTCCTGCTCTCGATCGTGCTCGTCGCGATCGGCATGTATATCCGCCTGAACGTAATGGAGACGCCCGAGTTCGCGAAGGTCAAGCAAAAGGGCGAACAGATCAAGCTGCCGATCAAGGAAGTGCTCGCCGAATATCCGGGCAACGTGCTCGCCGGCATGGGCGCGCGTTTCATCGACGGCGTTTTCTTCAACGTGTTCGGCGTCTTTTCGATCGTCTATCTGACGCAGACGCTCAACGTCCCGCGCACGCAGGCGCTGCTCGGCGTGATGGCCGCGGCTGTCGTGATGATGTTTTCGATTCCGCTTTTCGGGCGGCTGTCGGATCGCATCGGGCGCACGCGAACCTACTTCTGGGGCTCGCTGCTGACGGGGTTGTCGGCGTTCGCGGGCTTCTGGCTGATGAAGCACAGCGGCGGCAGTATCGCGCTCGTGTGGATTGCGATCGTGATTCCGTTCGGCATCTTTTATGCGTCGGTGTACGGCCCGGAGGCGGCGCTTTTTGCCGAACTCTTCGATGCCAAGGTCCGCTATTCGGGGATCTCGTTCGTCTACCAGTTCTCGGGCATCTTCGCGAGCGGCATCACGCCGATCATCGCGACTTTCCTGCTCAAGAAGGGTGACGGCGAGCCTTGGCTCATCTGCATCTATGTGCTGATCTCGGCGCTGGTGAGCGCGCTGTCGGCCGCGTGGATCGGGCGCCGGGCTCGGGCGGCGAAGCGTCAGGTTGAGTGGGCTTCGTGAGGGGATTTTTCGCTGGAGGTCGGGGGCGTGGTTCTTCAACGCCCCCGACCCACCTCCGTCCTACTTCTTCCACCGCAGCGGCCTGCGCAACGGATGCCGCTGCAAACCCACGCCTTGCCCCGCATGCGCAAACGCGGGCTCCCCGCCCATCAGAACGTGACGCTCGCGGTCCTCATCGGCTTCGACGGTCTTCGACGTATCGATGAACAGCGCCGCCACGATCCCCACCCCAAGCAGACAAGCCGAAATCGTGAACGGCACGTCATAGCTTCCAGTCGATTCGATCAGAAATCCGAACGCGACCGGCGACACCATGCCCGCGACGCCGAAGCCCGTGTTCATCATCCCGCCCGCCGTGCCCGCGTACTTGCCCGCGATATCGAGCGGCAACGTCCAGAGCACCGGATTCGTGATCTCGAGGAAGAAGAACGACGCGGACAGGAACATCACGGCCGCGATCGGGTCGGTGGCGGAGAGCATCGGCAGCAGGAACGCGAGCGACCCGCCCATGCCGACCACCAGCACCGAACAGCGCGCGAACCGCAGACGTCCGGTCGCCTTGTAGAGCTTGTCGGAAACGACGCCTCCCAGCGTATCGCCGACCACGCCTGCCAAGAGCGGCAGCGCGGTGAAGAGCGCAAGCTGCTTCAGATCGAAGCCGCGCGATTCCTTCAGGTACGAAGGCAGCCACGTCAGATAGACCCACAGGAGCCAGCCATAGCAGAAATCGACGACCGTCACGAGCCACATGCGATGAATCAGCTTGCGCCAGGGCGTGGCCGCGTGTTTCGCGCGATCGCAGTCGCCTTTGCGATAACCGATCTCCGCCGTCTCCTCCGGCGTGATGCGCTTGTGCTGCTCCGGCGAATTCGTGAAGCAGCACATGTAGAGCACGGTCCACGCGAGACTCGCGACGCCGAGCAGCAGGAACGCATCGCGCCAGCCGCCCATCGCGACGACCGCGAGCACGAGCGGCGGCGTCACCGCGCCGCCGAGACGCGCGAAGCTATGCGTGATGCCCTGCGCAAAGCCGCGTTCGGCCACCGGCATCCAGTACGTGAACGCACGCGTCGCAGTCGGGAACGCGCCGCCCTCGCCGATGCCAAGCAGAAAGCGCAGGCCCACCAGCATCGCGACGCTGCCCGCAAATCCAGTCGCGAGCGTGGCGACGCCCCAGATCAGCGAGAGAATCGTGAGTACGCGCTTCGGCCCGTATTTGTCGGCGAGCCAGCCGCCGACGATCTGCATCACCGCGTAGGGATACGCGAACGCCGAGAACACGAGGCCGAGCTGGCCGGAAGTCAGTCCCATCTCGTGCCGGATGATCGGCCCGGCCACCGCGATGTTCACGCGATCGATGTACGAGATGAAATACATCAGGCACATGACTGCGAGGATGATATGGCGCGTCTTCACGCGCCGGGTGCGCTTTTCCATGCTGTCTCCTGTGTCGACCAGATCTGGCGCTTCAGCGCTCGCTCCGGTCCCAAGTTTGGACGGCGTTCGTCGACGGCCGTCTCGGTGGTTCAGCGGATCGCTTCGAAGGATGGCGGGCGGTGCTCCTTACGTCTGCAGCAGTTTCAGCCGCTGGACCTTGCCCGACGGTCCGCGCGGCAGTTCGGTCACGAGCCGGAACTCCTTCGGCGTCTTGTAGCGGCCGAGTTCGCGCAGACAGTGTTCGCGCAGACCGGCGGCGTCGAGCGCGTTGGGGCCAGCCGCTTCGCGCGCCACCACGAATGCCACGATCTCCTGCCCGTAGGCCGCATCCGGCACGCCGACCGCCGCCGCCTCCAGCACGCCGGGATGGCGCAGCAACGCCTCGTCGATCTCGCGCGGCGCGATGTTCTCGCCGCCCTTGATGATCAGTTCCTTCGCGCGGCCGTTGATGTAGTAGTAGCCATCGGCGTCGCGATAGCCGAGGTCGCCGGTGCGCAGCCATCCTTCGGCGGTGAACGCGGCGCGCGTCTCGTCGGGACGCTTGTAGTAGCCGCTCATCACCTGCTCGCCGCGCAGGACGAGTTCGCCGGATTCGTTCGGCGCGCAGTCGCGACCTTCCGGGTCGATCACGCGCGCCTCGCCGCCCGACGGCAGCCCGATACTGCCGATGCGCCGCCGCGCCGCGTCGTAAGGATTACTGAAGGCTGGCGCAGCGGTCTCGGTCATGCCCATCGTTTCGATCACGCCGATCCCGAAGCGCGCCTCGAACGCGCGATGATGCTCCGCCGGCAACGCCGCCGAGGCGCTGCGGCAGAACTTGAGCGCGGAGAGATCGAAGGCCTGCTCTTCGTCGTGATTGAGCAGATACGCGACGATCGTCGGCACGACGTTGATCCACGTGCAGGCGTAGCGCGCGGCGTAGCGCCAGAAGGTGCGTGCCGAAAAGCGCTCGGCCATCACGACGGAACCGCCGTGAAACAGCGGCGCGATCAGCGTCACGACCAGCCCGTTGATGTGATAGAGCGGCAACGACGCGAGCACGCGATCGCCCGATCCGAGGCGATGCTCGGCCGTGATGTTGTGCGCATTCGCGAGCAGGTTGCGATGCGTGAGCAGCACACCTTTCGGCGCCCCGGTCGTGCCCGAGGTGTACATCAACAGCGCGACGTCGGCGTGGGGCTCGGCGTGTCGGTGTTCCGCTGGAGCGGCGCCCGGCGCATCCGCAAAAGCCAGTTCGGCCCTGGCGAACGACAGCGTCTCGACCGCGTCGGCCTGCGTCTGGACCAGCAATATGTCGCGCTCGAAGCCCTGCGCCCGAAGCTCGGCGAGCGCCGTCTCGATCGCCTCGCGCGAATCGCGCGACACGAAGATCGCGCGCGTGTCCGAATGCTCGACGATGTATCGCACCTGCGACGGCTGGCACAGCAGGTTCAGCGGATTCGCGACGTAGCCGCCGTACATCGCGGCGAGCAGCAGCGTCGCGGTCTGGAGGCCGTTGCCCATGTAGACGGAAACGACATCGCCGGGAACAAGGCCCGCCTCGGCGAAACTCGCTTCGAGCGCGATGCACGCGTCCCGCAGTTCGCGGAACGTGAGCGCGCGCGGACGGGCCGACGCGTCGCCGTCTTCCACGGGCGCGAGCAGGAACGGTTTGTCCGGGAACTGCCGTGCGCGTTCGTCGATCAACGCGCGGATCGTGGCGGGCGTGTTCATCGGCCGTACCTCGCGAAGAAATCGCCGAGCAGGTCGTCGAGTTCGGGGACGCGCTCCTCGACCGGAAACGCGACGCGCGTCGTGTTCAGGTATTGCCGGAAGCCCAGATTCGCGGAGAAGTTGTTGCGGCCCCAGGTGCCGCAGCCCATCGAGAGCGAGAACGGCAGCCCGTTGTCGAAGTTGCCGCCGGTCGCGAGGCAATGCGCCTGGTTGGCGATCACGCGCGCCACCGGCAGGCTCGTGCCGAGTCGCACGGCCTGTTCCGGATCGTTCGAATGCAGACCGACCGAATGACCCGCGCCCATGTAGCCGTAGATGCAGCCTACGATACCGGCGGCATCGTCGAAGTCGCGCGCGCGGTAGACCGCGAGCACCGGCGAGAGCTTCTCGCCCGAGAACGGATGATCGGCGCCGAAACCCGTCTCCTCGACCATCAGGAACGCGGGCTCGCGCGCGGCGACGTCATCGAGGCCGGCAAGCCGCGCGATCTGCGTTGCCGACTTCGCCGTGCAGTCGGCCGCGAGCTTGCCGTCGTGCCACATCGCGGCCTGCAGGCGCGCTTTCTCGTCGTCGGTGAGCAGCACGCCGCCGTGCGCGGCAAGCGCGGCGAGCATCGGCTGATAGATGGCGTCTTCGATCACCACGCTGTTTTCGGACGAACAGCTCGTCGCGTTGTCGAAGGTCTTGGAGAGCGCGATCTTGCGCGCGGCTCCGTCGAGCGGCGCGGACGCCGTGACGATCGACGCGACGTTGCCCGCCCCCACGCCGAACGCGGGCGTGCCGCTCGCATAGGCCATGCGCACGTTCGCCTGCGATCCGGTCGCGACGACGAGATCGCATTGACGCAGGAGTTCGGCGGTCGCGGCCTTGTTGATGGGCGGCGGCAGCACCTGCACGAGGTCGGGCGAGAGACCCGCCTTCGCAAGTTGCTCGTGAATGAAGCCGATGAGCAGCGCGCACGACGTGTATCCCTTCGGCGACGGCGCCACGATCACCGCATTGCCGCACTTCAGCGCGTTGATGATCTTGTTGGCGGGCGTCGCGGCGGGGTTGGTCGAAGGCGTCACGGCCGCGACCACACCGACGGCCCGCGCGATCTCGACGATGCCGTTCGCCTCGTCGCGCGCGATCACGCCGCAGGTCTTCTGGTCGCGCAGATCGCGCAGAAGGCCGAGCGTCTTGCGATAGTTCTTGCGGAACTTGTCGTCGGCGTTGCCGAGACCGGTGTCGGCGACCGCGAGTTCCGCCAGGCGACGGTTGCGCGCGGGTTCCATGATCGCCCACGCGGCGGCGTTGGCGGCGGCATCGAGTGCATCCTGGCCGGCGAATTCGAAGGTGCGTTGCGCGGCGCGCGCCCGTGCGACCAGCTCGGCGACAACCTGCTCGACGTCGCTCTTCGTCACTTCTGCCACTGTGGCTCTTACGTTCATACGGTTGACTCCGCGTGACTGGATTGAAGATGGCTTCAATCTAGCCAGCGGCGCGAACCACGCGGTCCCGTTTTGTTCGAAATCCATCGCTCTGCGAAACGCAGCAGCGGAAACTGCGATTTTCGGGACTTGTGCGAGTCCCGAAAAACGATAAAGTCGATGCAAAAGGAAAGCCGTCACTCGATACGTCGCGGACGATGCGCGCGACCCACCCGAAGACGGCACACGATATTCAGGAGACAGAATGTCGGCTTCGAATCAGTCCAATGCCGCCGCGGTGCGCGCGTTTCGCGTGCTCGAAACGCTTGCCGAGGCGGGTCATCCGTTATCCATGACCGAACTCGTCGGCGCGCTCGGGTTGCCCAAGCAGACGGTCCATCGCATTCTCGTGCAGTTGATGGATGCCTGGCTCGTCACGCGCGGCGCCGGCGACCGGCTCTACGAATGCTCGCCGCGCGTGCGTTCGCTCGCGGTCAACGTGCTGATGCACGCGGGACCTGCTGCGGCGCGTCATGCGCTGCTGGAACAGCTTGTCGCTAAGGTCGGCGAAACCTGCAATCTGACGATGCTTGCCGGCAACGACGTGGTCTATGTGGATCGCGTGGAGACGGAGTGGCCGCTGCGCATGCATTTGCAGGCGGGCTCGCATGTGCCGCTGCATTGCTCGGCGAGCGGCAAGCTGCTGCTCAGTTTCATGCCGAAGGAGCGTCGCGAGCGCATGATCGATACGCTGCCGTTGCGTGCTTACTCCGAGCGGACCATCACCGATCGCGAGGCGTTGCGGCGCGAACTGGCGGCGACGCGGCGCAGGCTGCTCGCGATCAACGATCAGGAGCATTTGCAGGGGTTGATCGCGATTGCCGTGCCCGTGATGCTGGACCGCAATCGGGCTTGTGCGGCAATTGCGGTGCAGGCGCCGGTCGGACGGGTGACGCTCGACGATCTGCTCGCGTTCGTGCCCGATCTCAGGCATGCCGCCGAGGAGACTGCCAAGACGTTTCAGACTTGAGGGACTGGGAGTTCGTGCCTTCGTTTGGTGCGCTTGGGCTCTTGTGGAGCACAAGCGCATCTGACGGTGTCCAACAACCAGCCCCGTCCAACGCCCACGATTACCTCCGCGCAGGCTGCGCCTCAAACTCGACATCACCGCCTTTGCGCCAGCGTCCACGCTGCCAGAACACCACAAGCAGCACCGTAAGACTCGCGACCCCGAACCACAGCGGCTTGCGCTGATCCGGAATGAACGCCATCGCAACGATGATGGACACCATCCCCGCGATAGCGACCCACGTGAGATACGGAAAGCACCACATCTTCACGCGCAGTTCGCCCGGCGCCTCGCGTTCGAGCCGCGCGCGCAGTTTCAGTTGCGACAGCGCGATCAGCAGATAGACGAAGATAGCCACCGTGCCATACGAATTGACGAGAAACGCGAACACCGTATCCGGCGATACATACGACATCACCACCGATACATAGCCGAACAGCGTGCCCACCAGAATCGCGCGCACCGGCACACCGCGCCGGCTGACCTTGGCAAGCGCACGCGGTGCATCGCCACGGCGTGTCAGCGCGAACATCATCCGCGATGCAGCGTAAAGCCCCGAATTCAGCGCGGACAGCACCGCCGTCAAGATGATCGCGTTCATGACGTGCGCGGCAGCCGGAATGCGCATCGCTTCGAGCGCGCTGACATACGGCGTCGCCATGCCCGGCGAGTTCCACGGCACGATCGCGACCACCAGCAGGATCGATCCCGCATAGAACACCAGCACGCGCGTGATCACCGAATTGGTCGCCTTGGCGACCGCCCGCTCCGGCTCGTGCGCCTCCGCAGCGGCGATCGTCACGATCTCCGCGCCGAAGTAGAAGCCCGTCGCCGCGACCGCGCCCGCGAGCACCGGCCCGACGCCGTTCGGCATGAAGCCGCCGTGCGCCGCGATCGAGGCGATCGGCAGGCTCGCGTGGCCGGCAGCGCCCGGCCAGAGTCCGAACACGAAAAGCGCACCAAGGAACAGGAACACGATGATCGCCGCCACCTTCACCGACGCGAACCAGAACTCGAACTCACCGTAGCTGCCGACGGAAAAGAGATTGGTCATCGTCAGCGTGACGAGCAGCACGAGGCCGATCAGCCACGCCGGTACGTCCGGTAGCCAGAACTGCACGAGATGCGACCCCGCCACGGTTTCCACCGCGACGACGATCACCCAGAAGTACCAGTACATCCAGCCGGTCAGGAACCCGGCGAGTTCACCCGATTTGCGCCGCTCGCCGAACGCGAGCCGAGCATATTCATAGAACGATCCGACGGCAGGCATCGCCGACGCCATTTCGCCCAGCATGCGCATCACGAGCACGACGAGTCCGCCCGTCAGCAGGAACGAGATGATCGCAGCCGGTCCCGCCTGCCTGATCACCACGCCGCTGCCGACAAAGAGTCCCGCGCCGATCACGCCGCCAAGCGCGATCATCGTCATGTGCCGCTGCTTGAGCCCGCATTTCAGCTCACTTCCGTTGACTGGTTGTTGCATGTGTCGCCTCCGTATCCTGACCGGTACGGCATCCTCACGCGTTGTGCGTCGGACGCCGTCCATGTACGGGCGTGAGCGCGCGGACGCAAACGTTTTGCGCCCCGCACCCCGCCCGTTTTTTATCTAAGAAGAAAGAACTGCTTGCGCGCGCCTAGTTCTTTTCGTCGCGCATGTAATACCAGTGATAGAGCATCCGCTGTCCGACACGCCTGAACGGCGCGAACATGTGGCCGGGCAGCGGCGACGTGAAGATGGGCAGTGTCTGGTGCGCGCCCCGTCCGGCGATGCGCTCCGCGAGCCGCCTTCCCGCCTGTGACGAATACGATACGCCGTTGCCGCCGTAGCCGAGCGCGTAGAACACGGTCTGCTTCGGATCGGGCTGGAAGACGCGCGGCATCATGTCGTGGCTGACATCGACCCAGCCCCACCACGAATAATCGATCTGGATGCCGCGCAGCGCCGGAAACTTGCGATACAGCCCGTTGCGCAGCAATTCGAAGTGGCGTTCGTTCGGCGCATCGGCGCCGGTGATCGCGCTGCGGCTGCCGATCTGCACGCGGTTGTCCGGCAGCAGTCGATAGTAGAAGCGCAGCGTGCGCGTGTCAGTGAGCACTTGCGTCGTGCGGAAGTTGCACGCGGCGAGTTCGGCGGGCGTGAGCGGGCGCGTCACCATCGAATTCGACAGGATCGGCATGATGCGGCTCGTGAGCGTCGGATGCAGGCCGGGCGCGGTATAGGCGCCCGTCGCGATGCCGACGGCGCGCGCGCGCACGATACCGCCCGGCGTGCGCAGATGATGCACGCCGTTGATGGTTTCCCAGCCAATCACGGGGCTGCCCGGATGCACCTTCGCGCCGTGCTCCCGGGCGATCTTCGCGTAGCCGTAAGCGAGCTTGAGCGGATGCACGCCGACACCTTCGGGCTCGTGCAGCGCGCCGCACGATTCCGCGTCGCCGCAATATTCGCGGCGGAACGTTTCGGCATCGAGCAGTTCGGACGGATAGCCGAACACGTCTTTCCAGACCTTCGCTTCGGCGGCGAGCTTCTCCATGATGCGCGGACGATGCGCGATCAGGAAATGGCCGCCCGGCTGCGGATCGCAGTCGATCTGCGCGACGAGCGACTTGAAGGTATCGAAGCCCTCGTAGATCTCGTGATGCATCTTGAGCGCGACGTCCTTGCCCCAGCGCTCGATCCATTGCGAGCGCGACAGGCGGCCGGACGCGTTTTGCCCCTGTCCGCCGTTGCGGCTCGTGCAGCCCCAGCTGACCTTGTTCGCCTCCAGCACGACGGCCTTGATGCCGTGCTCGCGCGCGAGAAAGAGCGCCGCCGCGAGTCCGGTAAAGCCGCCCCCGATGATCGCGACATCGACGTCCATATCCTGCGTGACGGGGCCGTCGTCGGGCGGGGGCGTGCCCGCGGTCGCCGCCCAGTAGGTCGGCGCATATTGCTTGCCGCGGCCGGGGCCGGGCGAGACGAGCGGGTCGTAGGTCGGGTCGTAGCGCGTGTCGGCGCCCGCCTCGCGGGCGAACGGCCCCGCTGCTTCCAGGTGGATCGCACCGTTTTTCATGGCGATTCTCCTCGGGATCAGGCGGCCGCGCCCTGCGTGGCGGCGCTTTGCTTCGGGCGCTCCTTGCGGAACGCGCGCTTGACCGCGATCAGGCCGTCGCGGAATTCGAACAGGTCGCAGCCTTCGGCCTCGATGCGCCAGCCTTCCGCGTGCGTCCCCGAGAACACCCATTCCGATACGCCGCGCTCGCCCGCGACGTAATGCCGGCCCTGGCCCCAGTGCGCATCGGGAAACGTGCGAAAGACCGCCTCGAACGCCGCCTTGACTGCCGCGCGGCCCGTGAAGCGCGTGCCGTGGATGTCGTTGCCGCCGGCGGCGTCGAAGACGCAGTCCTCGGTCATGAACGTCATGAGCGCGTCGGCGTCGTGGCGGTTGAACGCGTCGGAAAACGCGGCGAGCGTGGATGCCGTGACGGCGGGCGTCTGCGAAAGCGTGTCGGACATGCTGTCTCCTGGTCAGATTTCTGTGTCAGATGAATCGTGAGCCGCATGCATCGCTGAGCATGCGGGATCGTTACTGACACGTTAATCAGCCATTACGTCCGACGGTAGTTCCAGATACCGGCATTCGCTTGGGCCAGCCGCGCGCGCCTCACGCGGCAGGCTTTTGCGCGCGCACGAGTTCCGCGAGCAAGCGCACGCCTGCGTCGATCTTTTCGAGCCGGATCGACGAAAAACCCATCCGGAAGCAGTTGCGTTGCGCCATGCCCGTCATGAAGAAGACATCGCCAAGTTCGATCAGGATGCCGCGCGCCTCGGCGTCGGCGGCGAGGCGCCGCGAATCGAGCCACGGCGGCCCTTCGACCCAGCACGAGGCGCCGCCCGTGATCGGCACGTGGCGCGCTTCGGGCAAATGCGTATCGAGTGCGGTCATGAGCGCCTCGGCGCGTTCCTTGTACGCGTAGGCGAGGCGCCTGAGCAACGCGTCATGATGGCCGAGCGAGAGAAACGTCGCGAACGCCCGCTGGATATACGCCGCCGGATGGCGCACCATCAGCCGCCGCAGCGCGCGCAATTCGCGGATCAGTTCGCGCGGCCCGACGACATAGCCGAGCCGCAAGCCCGGCGCGAAGCTCTTCGAGAGACTGCCGACATAGATCACGCGATCCGCCGTATCGAGGCTCTTCAGCGCGGGATGCGGCGCGCCGGAGAAGTTGTTCTCGCTCTCGTAGTCGTCCTCGATCACGACGAAATCGTGCGCCTGCGCCATCGCCAGCAGCGCGTGGCGGCGTTCGAGCGGCATCGTCACGGATGTCGGGCACTGGTGGCTCGGCGTCACGTAGACGTAGTCGCAGCGCGCGAGCAACGCGCGGTCTTCCAGCGGCCGCATGCCGCCGCCATCGACAGGCAGCGGCAACAGCGGCGCGTCGCGGTTCTCGAAGATGTTGCGCGCGTCCGGATAGCCGGGATTCTCGAAGCCGATGGTCGTGCGCTCGTTCGCGAGCAGGTCGGCGATCAGATACAGCGCCTGCTGCGCACCGATCGTCACGACGATCTCGTCGGGCATCGCGAAGACGCCCCGGCGCGGCAGCACGCGCGTGCGAATCTGCTGGACGAGCGTGTCGTCGTCGCGTTCGATCAGATCGGGCGCCCAGTTGCGGATCTCCAGCACCGAGAGCGCCTTCATGCAGCACTCGCGCCAGTCGCTCGTCGGAAAGAGCGCCTGGTCGAACTGGCCGTAGATAAACGGAAACTCGTAGTTCTGCCAGCTCGCCGGCTTGACGATATTGCGCTGCGCAGACGGAACGCGCCCCATGCGCGCGCTCCAGTCCGGCCGCGCGAGCGCCTCGTTGCCGGCGTGCTGCGGCACGGTCACGAGCGGCGTGAAGCCGTGCTGCCCTTCGAGCATCGTCGGGTTGACGAAGTGGCCGCTGCGCTCGCGCGAGATCAGATAGCCCTCCTCGACCAGCTGCTGGTACGCGAGAACCACCGTGTTGCGCGCGACGCTCAACTGGTCGGCCAGTTCGCGGCTCGACGGCAATGCGGTGTCGGCGGGAATCTGGCCGTCGAGGATCGCGGCGACGAGCATCTGCCGGATCTGGCCCTGAAGGCTGATAGTCGATTCCGCCGGACGCTGGAACCGCTGCGTCCACATTGCCGAGGACATCCGGCTTGCCATGCTTCCTCCTTGAAGTGATTCGATTCGTGTTGCGATGCGCAACGACGGTGCACGCCCAAAGCGTGGACCGGTGAAATGTGGACTCAACGATCGCCGGCGTCTGGTACTAACTCGCCCGATTTTTAGTTGACGATACTCGAATCGACAGTGCATCGGCGATCGGGACAAGCCCGGCGCCTTTCGAAAGACGAGCACACGTCCGTCACGCAACCTGCCCTGGAGACCCGAAATGCAAAACCTTAAGCGACCAAAATTGCCCCTGCGGCTCATCGGTTCGATGCAGCGCGTCATCGTCGCGCTGGCGGCGCTCGTGCCGCTCGTCGTGGCGCCCGCTCACGCGGAGGACAAGGAAGTGACGATCGCGTACCAGCAGATCGTCGATCCGTGGGTCGTCGCGATCGCCAACGGTTCCATCGAAAAGGCGACCGGCTACAAGATCAACTGGCGCCAGTTCGAGTCCGGCGCGAAGGTCGCGACCGCGATGGCCTCGGGCGACGTCAAGGTCGGCGTGATCGGCTCCAGCCCGCTCACCGCCGCCGTGAGCCAGGGTCTCGACCTGCAGCTCTTCTGGATTCTCGACAACATCAACCAGGCCGAGGCGATGGTCGTGCGCAACGCGTCGAACGTGTCGAAGCCCGCCGACCTGAAGGGCAAGACGATCGGCGTGCCCTTCGTCTCCACCACGCACTATCACACGATGTTCGCGCTCCAGCACTGGGGCATCGACCCGAAGGACGTGAAGATCCTCAACATGCAGCCGAACCAGATCGTCGCGGCGTGGGAGCGCGGCGACATCGACGCGGCCTACGTCTGGAACCCGGCGCTCGCGGAACTCAAGAAGAGCGGCCATGTGCTCGTCACCTCGGGCGACCTCTCGAAGCTCGGCAAGCCGACCTTCGACGGCATCGCGGTCGATCGCAAGTGGGGCGAGGAGCACAAGGACTTCATGGCGAAGCTCGTAAAAGCGATCGCGGACGCCGACGACCAGTATCGCCGCAATCCGTCGCAATGGAGCGCGACGTCCCCGCAGGCGGCGACGATCGCGAAGATGATCGGCGGCACCGCGGCGGACGTGCCCGAGTCGCTGTCGCTCTATGCATATCCGACGCTTGCCGAACAGGCGTCGCCGCAATGGCTCGGCGGCGGTTCGTCGGGCCGCGCGGCGGCGGCGCTGAAGGACACTTCGGCGTTCCTGAAGGAGCAAAAGCGCATCAGCGCGCTCGCGCCCGATTATTCGAAGTTCGTGACGCCGGTGTACGCCGAAGCGGCGATGAAGCTCAAGTGATCGTCTGAAGCCCGGGCGCAACCGCGTTGCGCCCACAAGGAGGCCATATGGAAAGCATGCAGGTCAGAAACGTGAGCGTGGTGTTTCCCGGGCGTCGTCCGGGCGAGCAGGTCCACGCGCTCGACAACATCGATCTCACGATCGACTCCGGCGACTTCGTCGTCGCGCTGGGCGCATCGGGCTGCGGCAAGACCACGCTGCTCTCGCTGATGGCCGGGTTCATCGCGCCGACGAGCGGCGAGTTGCTGCTCGGCGGCGAGCCAGTCGCGGGGCCGGGCGCGGATCGCGGCGTCGTGTTCCAGAAGCACGCGCTGCTGCCGTGGCTCAACGTCATCGACAACGCCGAGTTCGGGCTGAAGCTGCAGGGCGTCGCGAAGGCGCGGCGCCGCGAGATCGCGGCGCGCAATCTCGCGCTCGTCGGCCTGCAGGACTTTCACAAGCACATGATCTATCAGCTCTCGGGCGGGATGCAGCAGCGCGTGGGCATCGCCCGCGCGCTCACCTGCGACCCGGCGATGCTGCTGATGGACGAGCCGATGGCCGCGCTCGACGCCCTCACGCGCGAGACCATTCAGGAACTGCTGCTCGACGTGTGGAAGAAGACGAACAAGATGTTCTTTTTCATCACGCACAGCGTGGAGGAAGCGCTGTTTCTGGCGAGCCGGCTGATCGTGATGTCGCCGCGCCCGGGGCGCATCACGCACACCTACGAACTCGACTTCAACCGGCGCTTTCTGGAAACGCGCGATGCGCGCGCGGTCAAGTCGAGTCCCGATTTCATCGAGATGCGCGAGCGCGTGCTCGGCATCATCTACGGCGATGAAAAACTGCATGGCGCACGAGAAGAGGTGTCGCATGTCTGAGTCCAAAGCCATCCACGCGATCTTTCACCACTCCGCCGAACCGCCGGATGCGCCGCCGGACACGCCGCCCAAACGCCGCCGTCCGCGCGTGCTGGCGAAGCGCCCGGTCAAGCCCGGCGATTCGTTCGGCGTGCCGGGCCAGGGCAGCAGCCTCGTGACGAGCGTCATCACGATCGTCGCGTTCGTCGGACTGTGGTTCGCGGTCACGAACCTGCATCTGATCAAGCCGCTCTTTCTGCCTTCGCCGCAGGCGGTGTACGCGAAGTTCCTCGTCGTCGCCACCGACGGCTTCGCCAACTCGACGCTCGCGCAGCACACCGGCATCAGCCTGCTACGCGTATTCGGCGCGTTCGCGCTGGCGTGCGCGACCGCGATTCCGGTCGGCGTGATGATGGGCGTCTCGCGCTTCGCACGCGGCGCATTCGATCCGCCTATCGAGTTCTATCGTCCGCTGCCGCCGCTCGCTTACCTGCCGCTCATCATCATCTGGTTCGGCATCGGCGAATTCTCGAAGGTGCTGCTGATCTATCTCGCGATCTTCGCGCCGCTCGCCATCGCCGCGCGCGCCGGGGTGCGCTCGGTATCCATCGAGCAGATCCACGCCGCCTATTCGATGGGCGCGTCGCGCACGCAGGTGGTGTTTCACGTCATCATGAAATCGGCGCTGCCGGAGATCTTCACGGGCATGCGGATCGGCATCGGCGTGGGCTGGACGACGCTCGTCGCGGCGGAAATGGTGGCGTCGTCGAGCGGCCTCGGCTTCATGGTGCTCAACGCCGCCGAGTTCCTCGCGAGCGATGTCGTCATCATGGGGATCATCGTGATCGGCTTCTTCGCGCTCTGCTTCGACATGCTGATGCGTTACATCGAGCGCGTGCTGGTACCTTGGAAGGGCAAGGTTTAAACGCCCTTTTTCAATGAGCCACGACGTCCGGAATGCCGGCGTCGTGGCTTTTTTTTCATCAGCGCGCGCCGCGCGGTCTGTCCCGCCGAAAAATTCCGAAACAAACTCCATTTGACAAACACTCTTAAGATATATAACTTAAGATATGTTTTACGATACTTGGAGTCAATCGATGAAAAACCATTTCCCTTTCGGCGGCGGCAGAGACATCGCGGCGCACTTCGGCCACCACTCGCACGTCGGGCGCTGCATCGCGCAGGCGATCGGCCGGCACCGCGGACACGGCGGCGGCGACTTTCCGGGCGGCCCCGGCGGCCCCGGCGAACGCGGCGGACGCGGTGGCCGGGGCGGCTTTGGCGGCGAAGACGGCATGCCGCGCGCCCGTAAATTCACCTCCGACGACCTTCAACTCCTGCTGCTCGCGCTGCTCGCCGAGGCGCCGCGTCACGGCTATGAACTCATCAAGGCGCTGGAAGACCGGTCGAACGGCTTTTACGCGCCGAGCCCCGGCATGGTCTATCCCGCGCTCACGTACCTGGAGGAACTGGGCTACGCCACCGTCGAACTGGAAGGCAACCGCAAGCGCTACGCGCTGTCCGACGCCGGCCGCGAGCATCTCGCCGCAAACCGCGAACGCGTGGACCTGATGCTCGCGAAGCTCAAGCATTTCGCCCGCAAGATGGACTCGGTGCGCCGCGCCTTCGCGGGCGAGGAAGCCGACGACGCCAGCGAAGGCGGCTGGGTGCCCGAACTGACCGCGGCTCGCCGCGCGCTCAAGCGCGCGCTGCTTCTGCGCACCGACGCGCCGCAGGACGAACAGCGCCGCATCGCCGCGATCCTTGCGCGCGCCACCGACGAAATCGAACAGGGCGCAGCCCGGGACAAGGAGTAATCCACCAATGAACGACAACACCTTGCAAAGCCGCCCCGATCTGGAAGTCACGCGGGTGCGCCACGCGCTCAAATTCCGCCTTCTGCAGGTGAAGCGCGTGCAGGCGCTCAATGCGCATCTCACGCGCGTGACGCTCACGGGCGAAGCGCTCGACGACTTCGTGTCCGCCTCGTTCGACGATCACATCAAGGTCTTCTTTCCCGAGCCGGGCAAAGACAAGCCCGAGGTGCCGGTCGCGGGCCCGGAAGGCCCCGTGTTCGATCCGGACAAGCCGCGCCCGGTCGCGCGCGATTTCACGCCGCGCCGCTACGACCGCGAAGCGCGCGAACTCGACATCGAGTTCGCGTTGCACGAAGCGGGCCCCGCGACTGCGTGGGCCGCGCAGGCGAAGGTCGGACAGTATCTGGGCGTCGGCGGGCCGCGCGGGTCGTTCGTGATTCCGGCGCATTTCGACTGGCATCTTTTCGTCGGCGACGAAACCGCGCTGCCCGCCATCGCGCGTCGTCTGGAGGAATTGCCGGCCGGCACGCGCGCGGCGACCGTGATCGAAGTGGCCGATCCGTCGGCGCGCATCGAATTCGAAACGAAAGCGGATCTCTACGCGGAGTGGCGCTATCGCGAAGACGCCGTTCATCCGGACGGCGGCGCCCTGCTGCTCGCGCTGCGGGAAATGTTCCTGCCCGACGGCGACGGCTATGTCTGGGCCGCGGGCGAAGCGACGCTCATGCGCGCCGTGCGTCAGTTGCTATGCGCGGAACGCGGCATCGATAAGCGCCGGATTCGCGCCTCCGCCTACTGGAAACGCGGCGCGCAGGCAGTGCACGAAACGATCGACGAATAAGGCGCTCAGAGCGGCACGTCTTCGATCAGGGCCGCGCGCACCGCGCGAATCCTGCGATCGACGAAATAGCCGCCGCCTTCGGTGTAGCGCAGATAAAGACGCCCGCAGACCGAACATTCCCACACGCTGCACCGGTTGTACGGAAAATAGCGCGGCGCGATGGGCGCATCGGCGGACCAGTAGTTCGTCTTGGCGGGCAGGTACTCGGAAAACGTCGGCTCCGGATCGTTCTCCGGCGCGAGCGTACCGATCTCGCGGAACTGCGTTTCGTCGAGCGAGAGCGGCTGGGACTGCCAGCCGTCGAGCGGCGTCTTCGTGCATCCGCACGGACCGGGCGCCTTCGCTTCCGCGCGCCGCGCGTGGTCGATCAGGGTGGCTGCGTTCATAGGAGGGAGAGTCGTTAAACCGAACGCGCCATGATGCGCGTGCGCACCTCGCACGGCAAGCTGTCAGCCGTTCATCATCCGGTCGCGCTGCGGCGCCACCCATGAACGGTCGAACCGTCCCTCGGCAATCGATGCCAGCGCCGCCGCTTCCTTCGCCGCCTGCTGGCGCGCGCCTTCGATCACCGCGTGGACATCGGCGGGCGCGATCGCGAGCACGCCGTCCTCATCGCCGACGACGATGTCGCCCGGATGCACCACCATGCCGCCCACCGTCACCGGCACGTTGATCTCGCCCGGCCCGTGCTTGTACGGTCCGCGATGCGTCACGCCGCGCGCGTACACCGGAAAATCGCGCTGGCTCAGCGCGCCGACATCGCGGATCGCGCCGTCGATCACGAGTCCCTGCACGCCGAGGCTCTCCGCGTAGCTCGCCATGATGTCGCCCATCAGTGCCTGCGTGAGCTCGCCCGCGCCGTCGATCACGAGTACGTCGCCGGGGCGGCAGTAGTCGAATGCGCGATGGATCGCGAGGTTGTCGCCGCCGCGCGTGCGGACGGTGACCGCGGTGCCGGCCATCGGCTTGGGCCGGTGAAACGGCCGCAGGCCGGTCGTTCCGCTCACACGGGCCATGTTGTCGCTCAGGAGCGATACCGCGAGTTCGCGCAGCGCGTCGAGCGTCGCCGGGCTCGCCTGGGCAGCCGATTCGTATTCACGCCATCCGGCCGGATTCATGAGGTTGCTCCTTCGGTTGATCGTTGTCGTTCGAGTTGCGCGGACAGGCGCCCGTACACCGCGCGGGCGTTGTCCTCGTAGATGCGTTGCCGGTCCGCGTCGTTCAGCCATTCGATGCCGTCGATATAGCGTCGCGTGTCGTCGTAGTAATGGCCGGTTTCGGGGTCGATGCCCTGCACCGCGCCGATCGTCTCCGAAGCAAACAGGATGTTGTCGACCGGAATCACTTTCGCGAGCAGCTCGGCGCCCGGCTGGTGATAGACGCAAGTATCGAAGAAGACGTTCTTCAGCAGATACTCGGTCAGAAGCGGCCGCTTCATGTCCTGCGCGAGTCCGCGATAGCGTCCCCAGTGATACGGCACCGCGCCGCCGCCGTGCGGGATGATGAACTTGAGCGTCGGGAAATCCGCGAACAGGTCCGCCTGGAGCAGTTGCATGAAGGCGGAGGTGTCGCCGTTGATGTAATGCGCGCCGGTCGCGTGAAAGTTCGGATTGCACGACGACGACACATGGATCATCGCCGGCACGTCGAGTTCGACCATCGCTTCGTAGAGCGGATACCACGAGCGGTCAGTCAGCGGCAGTCCGGACCAGTGGCCGCCCGACGGATCGGGATTCAGATTGCAGCCGATGAAGCCCAGTTCCTCCACGCACCGCCGCAATTCGGCGATGCAATTTGCAGGAGCGACGCCCGGTGCCTGCGGCAACTGGCAGACGCCCACGAAATTGCGCGGAAAGAGCCCGCAGACGCGCTGCACGAGGTCGTTGCATTCGCTCGACCAGACCGCGTTGGCCTCGGCGCCGGCCAGGTGATGGCCCATCCCGGCGGCGCGCGGCGAGAAGATCGTGAGATCGGTGCCGCGCTCGCGCTGGAGGCGAAGCTGCCCGCCTTCGATGCTCTCGCGGATTTCGTCGTCGGAGATGAACGGACGCGGCGGCGGCGGCAGGCCGTCCTTCAGCGCGGCGACCTGCTTCGTCCGCCAGGCTTCGTGTTGCGGCGGCGAGGTCGTGTAGTGGCCGTGACAATCGATGATCATGTGTTCAGTCCCAGTGCGTGTACTCAGGTGCGCGCGGCCGGATCGGCGGCGGGCAGCGCGGCGGCTTCGTCGTCGGCGGGTTTGACGCGCATCACGAGCGCGATCACCGTCGCCACGACGAGGAACGCCGCGATGGTCAGCAGCGCGAGCTTGAAGTTGCCCGTCGCACCGCGCACGAGGCCGATGCTCCACGGCCCGACCAGTCCGCCGAACTGCGCGATCGTGTTGATGAGCGCGATGGTCGCCGCGCCCGCCGCGCCGGTCCGAAACGATGAAGCGAGGCTCCAGAAGAGCGGATTGCCCGCGTAGATGAAAAGGCCCGTCACGCACAGCAGCGCATAGGCAATCACGGGATTCGGCGCATACGCGCTGCCCGCGATCGCGATGGCGCTCATGCCGTAGACGAAGGCGAGATGCTTCTTGCGATCGCCGGTGCGGTCCGAGCTTCGGCTGATGATGAACGTGCCGAGCACGCCGAGAAGCGGCGGCGCTGCCGAGAGAAAGCCGACTTCGATATTGCTTAGTTGGCCGAGACTCTTGACGATCTGCGGCAGCCACAAAAAGAGGCCGTAGATGCCGACCAGCGCGCAGCCGAAAAGACACGCGAGGCTCCACACGCGGATATCGCCCGCGACGCGCAGCAGCGGAAAATGCTTGTCTCCGCCGACTGCCGCGCGCTCGGCCGCGAGCGTCGATTCGAGCCATTGCTTTTCGTCGGCGGCGAGCCAGTCGGCGTCGGCGGGGCGCTCGGTCATGATGCGCAGCGTGAGGAGCCCGAGCAGCATCGCCGGGACGCCTTCGAGGATGAACATCCATTGCCATCCCTGCAGGCCCAGTATGCCGTTCGCATATGTCATCAGCGCGGTCGAGATCGGACCGCCGAGCACCGCCGAAAACGAACCCGCGATGATGTAGCCGCCGACCGCGCGCGCCCGGTAGCGCACGGGAAACCACTTCGTCAGGTAGACCGCGACGCCCGGCAGGAAGCCCGCTTCCATCACGCCGAGCAGAAAGCGCAGGACGTAGAAGCTCTTGTCGTCGAAGACGAAGGCGGTCGCGGCCGCCACCGCGCCCCACGTCAGCAAAATGCGTGCGATCCAGCGACGCGCGCCCACGCGATGCAGCAGCAGATTGCTCGGCACTTCGAGCAGCATGTAGCCGACAAAGAAGATGCTGCCCGCAAAGCCGAACACGGCGGGGCTGAAGCCGAGCGCCTTGTTCATGTCGAGCGCCGCGAAGCCGATGTTGATCCGGTCGAGGTAATTGAAGAACATCATCGCGAAGAGCAAGGGCATGAGCCGCCCGTACACCTTTCGCATGGTCGCTGCTTCGTTGAAAGAGGTCATGCCGTCTCCTGCTCGTCGGCTTCGGTCGTCGCCGTCGCCGCGTTCTTATCGTCGGTCGCGTGCCTCGCGGCCCGCACTTCGCTTCATGCCTTACAAACGCCTTCGCTCGATGCGCTTGCAGGCATGAAGTCGATGATAAGAATCGGAGCACGACGCGTCCAAGACGACTTCCTTATTCTTCTATAAGATTTTTCTTATAGTGCGGCGTCCCCGAGCGGCGCGGGCAGGCAACCGAGAAACGCACGCAGATGCGGCGAGGCGTCGTCGGTACGGAACGTCGCGGCGAGCGTCGACCATTGCGACGCGCCCGGACCGGCAAGATGGCGGAACACGACATCCGTGCGCCCGTGCCGCGCCACCGACTCGCCGACGAACGTCACGCCGAGACCCGCCGCGACGAGCGCGATCGCGGTTTGGATTTCGTAGGCCTGATGCGCGACGAACGGCGTCACGCCCGCATCGCGATAAAGCGACTGCACCATGCGCTTGAACTGCGCGTTCTGATGCTTCGGATAGAGGATGAGCGGCGTATCGGCGAGTTCGGCGATGCGCACTTTCTTGCGCGCCGCCAGCGGATGATCCGGCGCGAGCGCGGCCACCACATGCTCGCGCAAGAGCGGATACGACGTGCAGCCGGGGATCGCGAGCGGCTGGCGTCCGATGCCGATATGGATGCGCATGTCGCGCAGCGCGTCGGTCTGTTCCTCGGTGAGCATTTCGAAGAGCTTCAGTTCGACTTGCGGATACGCGTGATGAAACGCCTTGAGCGCGGGCGGCAGGATGCTGTACATCGCGGAGCGCGTGAAGCCGATCGACAGCCAGCCGCGCCGGCCGATGCCGATCTCCTGCGCGCCGAGGCTCGCCTGCTCCCACGAGCCGAGTATCTGGCGCGCTTCCGTGCAGAGATAGTGGCCCGCTTCCGTGAGACGCAGCGGCCGCCGCGCCCGGTCGACGAGTTGCGTGCCGAGCCGGTCTTCCAGCAGGCGGATCTGCTGGCTCAGCGCGGGTTGCGCGATGTGAAGACGCTCGGCCGCACGGCTGAAGTTCAGTTCCTCCGCGAGGATCACGAAGCATTGCAAAGCCCGAAGATTCATATCGACTGGTGTTTGGGAGGTGGCGTGGAGGGGGCGCCGCCTACTATAAGCCGCGCCGTGCGCCTCGTTTCCTTCTGCTCATCCCCGTCATATTGCAGTTTTCACACACATTCGTCATGTACTTACAACACATCTAATGATAACGATTCGCATTTGAGTATAATCCGGGCGCCGCAAGTGCCGCCCGGAATCCCTTTGCCCGGGACGGAAGACTCACCATCACGCATCGTTCCGTTCATGTCCGCTTCCCGTTTGTGCAATTCGCAGTTCAAAATTCCCCGGCGCTCCGTTCATCGCGCGTCGATCGTCGCCGCAATCGCCCTCGCCTTCCAGGTTCCGGCCGCGTTCGCGCAGTCGGCCGACACCGCCGCACCGGCTGAAACCACGCTTCCCGCCGTCAAGATCCAGGCTTCGAAGGAAGCCCTGCCGGGCGACCTCGAACCGACTTTCGCCGGCGGACAGGTTGCCCGCGGCTCCGATTTCGGCGTGCTCGGCCAGCAGAAGAACATCGACGTGCCGTTCAGCATGACGACCTACACGTCGAAGCTGATCGAAGACCAGCAGGCGCGCACGCTCGCCGACGTCCTCGACAACGATCCGGCCGTGCGCACGGCCTACGGCTTCGGCAACTTCTCGCAAGTATTCGTGATCCGTGGCTTCGAAATGACCGGCGACGACATCTCGCTCAACGGCCTTTACGGCATCACGCCGCGCCAGCTCGTCTCGACCGACGCGCTCGAACGCGTCGACGTGTTCAAGGGCGCGAATGCGTTCCTCGGCGGCGCATCGCCGACGGGCACCGCGATCGGCGGCGGCATCAACCTGCAACTGAAGCGCGCCGACGACAAGCCGCTCACGCGCGTGACGGTCGAAGGCAGCGGCTCGGGCGAGTTCGGCGCGCATCTCGATGTCGGCCGGCGCTTCGGCAGCGAAGGCCAGTTCGGCATTCGCGTGAATCAGGCGAATCGCGACGGCGAAACCAGCATCGACGGCGAACATCGGCGCGAGAACACCACAGCGGTCGCGCTTGACTGGCGCGGCGAAAAACTGCGTCTTTACGGCGACTTCCTGTACCAGCGCCAGCGCGTGAACGACGGCCGGCCGGTCGTGCGCGTGACGGGCGATGTCGTGCCGCAACCGCCTTCGGCGTCGTACAACTACGCGCAGACCTGGAGCTTCAGTTCGCTCGAAGACACGGTCGGCATCGTGCGGGCGGAATACGACTTCGTGCCC
The DNA here is from genome assembly GCF_031451455.1 of Caballeronia sp. LZ024. Taxonomy (NCBI): domain Bacteria; kingdom Pseudomonadati; phylum Pseudomonadota; class Betaproteobacteria; order Burkholderiales; family Burkholderiaceae; genus Caballeronia; species Caballeronia sp. LZ024. The sequence goes on from NZ_JARUXL010000003.1 coordinate 630,821, forward strand.
GGCTGGACGGCCTATGTCGCCGGCGGCGCGCGTCACACCAACGAGCACGGCGAATACTCGACGCCCGTCGTCGGCAACGCCGGCACGACGGCCTCGCGCCTCGGCGTGCCGCACCAGGAAGACGCGACGTCCGCCGAAGCGGGCGTGCGCGGGCATTTCAACACCGGGCCGGTTTCGCACTTCGTCACGGCGGGCGCGTCGATCGTGCGCGTCGACTCGCAATCGGCCTACACGCTCAGCCGTTCGTTCCCGACGAGCCTCTACGACACGCAGCAAGTGCCGTCGCCGGCCACGGCGTTCTCGGGCGGCGATCTGTCCGATCCGCAGACGACCGCGCTCACGCTGATGCGCAGCGTCGCAGTGTCCGACACGCTCGGCTTCCTGAACGACCGCGTGCTGTTCACGATCGGCGCGCGTCATCAGTGGCTTGTGTCGAACGCCTACGATTACACCGGCAAGCAGACCGAGGCCTATAACGATTCGATCACGACGCCGCTCTTCGGGCTCGTCGTCAAGCCGTGGCAGAACGTGGCGTTCTTCGCCAATCACAGCGAAGCGCTGGCCGCGGGCGACCAGGCGCCGTCGACGGCGACCAATTTCGGGCAGTTGCTGCCGCCCGAGCGCTCGAAGCAGTACGAAGTCGGCGTGAAATACGACAACGAGAAATTCGGCGCGTCGCTGGCGGCGTTCCAGATCGAAAAGCCGTCGACGTTCACGAACGGCGCGGGCTTCTTCGTCGCGGACGGCAACGAGCGCCATCGCGGCGTCGAGGCGTCGGTGTACGGCCAGCCGGTGAAAGGCGTGCGGCTGATCGCGGGCGCGACCTACATCAACGCGCAGCAACTCGACACGGCCAATGGCGCGACGGACGGCAACCGGCCGATCGGCGTGCCGAGCTTCATGTTCAACATCGGCGCGGAATACGACGTGCCGATGCTGACCGGGCTCACGCTCTCCGCGCGCTGGATTCACACCGGCCCGCAGTATCTGAACGTGACGAACACGCTGTCGATTCCGGCGTGGGACCGCTTCGACCTCGGCACGCGTTACGCGACCGTGGTGTTCGGCAAGCCGACCACGTTCCGGGCGAGCGTGACGAACGTCGCGAACAAGTCGTACTGGGCGTCGACGGCCGGCGGTTATCTGACGCAAGGCGCGCCGCGCACGTTCCTGCTTTCGATGACGACGGATTTCTGATTTCCATCCATCGAGCGAGCCGCTAACGAAAACGCCGCCGGTTTCTGAAAACCGGCGGCGTTTTTTTGCGCTGTCCTGTGGCTGGCTAGCGCGCGCCCTGCTGCTCCTCACCACCCTTGGCGCGCGCTTCTTCTTTCTGCGCGGGCCGCGCCCGCAGCGACCACACGCTGTCCGTGCGCGCCGATGCAACGCGCTGGCGCGTCTTGCGCCACATCCACGCGAAGCACAATGCGCCGAGCGCCGCGCCCACATCGACGCCGACGGCGTTCGCATCGCCGGAAAACCAGAGGCCGCTCGATGGCGCCAGCCAGCCGACGACGCTCGCGAGCGGAATTGCCGCCGTGCTGAACGCCGCGAGCGCCAGCAGTTCCACCGATGCCCGCGCCGCGCCGCGCGCCATCGCCCAGACGATCGCGGCGACGAAGGTCGTGTAATAGATGCCGACATGCCACGCATGCAAGTCGCCGACGCGGCCGGCGAGCGCCTTGGCCGCCGCGAGCGTCAGCGAAATCCCGCAGATGCAGCCGAGCGTCACGCCGACCGTCAGCGCGGCCATCACGAATGTCGAGCGGCGTTGCGCGAGTTGCACGCCATCGCGGCGCGTCGCCTTGCGGCGGCTCTCGATCCAGAGCAGATTGCCCGAATAGAACAGAAACGCGCCCGCCAGTCCGAGGAAGAAATAGCTCCAGCGCACCGGCGCGCCGCCGTAGCTGCCGAAGTGGAGCGCGTAGAACGCACTCGTCGCCGCCGACCAGTTGCTGCCGCCGCCGTCGCCCGGCAGGAATTGCGCGTTCAGAAACGCGCCGGAGACGGGGTCCATCAGCGCGAATCCGCCGTCGCGGGCGAGAAAGCGCGCGTCGTCACCCGCGACGAAGACCGTCGCGCCCGGCTCGCCCGCGCGACGGTAGCGCAGCGCGGTCGGCTCGAAGTGCGGCGCGCGCTCGCGGACCTTCGCGAGCAGTTGCGCGGGCGGCAGCATCGCGGGCGCGCGTTCGCCCGCTGCGCTCGGGTGCGCCGGCGCCTTTGCGAAGTACGGGTTTTGCGCCGCCATCATCGACTTGAGCGCGCCGTCGTAGATCAGCTTGTCCTGCGCGCCGTAGAGGTAGTCGCCGAGTCCGAACGCGACCACCGAGAGCGCCATCACCAGATGAAACGGCAGGCTCAGGATGCCGACCGCGTTGTGCGCATCGAGCCACATCCGCTTCAGGTTCTTGCCGATGCGCAGGGCGAACAGGTCCTTCACGAGCGTCGGCAGCAGCACGATCACACCGGACACCAGCGCCAGCCCGTACAGCAGCGACACGACACCCATCACGCCGACGCCGAATTCATAGCCGCCCGGGACGCCGCCCGTCATGTGCAGCAAGTCGATGACGCGCGCTGCGTCCGAGGGACGGTTTTCGCTCGCGTGCAACTGGCCCTGATCGTCGAGCCACGCATGCCAGCGACGTCCCGGCGACGGTTGCCAGGAAAGACGCACACGGTTTTCGTCGACCAGCGACAGGTTCAGGAGCTTGCGCGCGGCCGGATACGCGGCGAGCGTCCGCTCGATCAGGGCATCGGCGCGTTCGATCGGCACGGACGGCGTCGCACTGGCGGCGGGCGGTGTCGTCCAGGCGGTCAGCGAGTCCTTGAACATCGTGACGGCGCCGGCGTAGAACGCGATGAAGAGCAACAGCCCGGCGACGATGCCGGTCCAGGTGTGGACGGTCTTGTAGACACGAATGACGTCGCTGCGCATGCTGAAGGGAAGCCGAATCGGGGAAGTGGGTTGATGCGCTCAGGTCACGACGCGCTGGCAGAGCACGACGAGCGCGAATGCGCCGACGTTGAACGCGGCGAGCCACGCGACTGCGCGCGCGCCGCTGCGGAACAGAAACGCGGCGGAGGCGACCGCGATCCAGACTGGCGGCACGAGCCACATCGCGACTTGGAATTTGCTCGCGGCCGTCAAACCGCCCGGCGAGAGGCGCGCGAACAGCGCGCTGGCGGCGATCGCCAGTCCGAGACCGCCCGTGACGCCCGCGATGAACTTCGTCATCAGGCCGCGTTCGATCGGATTGACGGCGCGCGTCATCGTGCGCGCATCCGTTCGATCAGCACGCCGATGAACGGACACGCGGTCAGGAACGCCATCGAAGCCGCGGTGACGACGGAAAGCGACGTCGCGATTGGCAGCCCGAGCGCGGCGCTCACGAGCGCCGCGACGATGCAGACGACGGCCGCGATACGCGACGGCCGGGCGGGCCAGGGGCGGCGAAGCCATCGTTGGTTAGGCGAACTGGCATGGAATAGCAGCGCGCTGGCGAGCGCCGACGCGACGGTAAAAGCGTTGTTCATGGATCTGGCAAAACGACCGGCGGACGTCTGTTACTCAAATGAGAATGATTATCATACAGAAGTCGCCTTTGCTGTTGACCGGTTTTTCGTGTCGTTCGGCTGACTCATCAGCAAACGTAGGCGCACTGGTTTGACCGTTAGTTGCATTTTTTTCGCGTGATCGCGAAGGCCACGCCATCGCGAACATCCGCAAAACGTCAGTGCGTCATCGCTTCGAGGCGGCGTTGCGATCCTTGTTCGAGCAGCCTGCCGAGCGATACCGGCCTGCTCAACAGAAACCCCTGCACCTTGTCGCAGTGTGCGTCGCGCAGAATGTCCATCTGATCCTGCGTTTCGACGCCCTCCGCGACCACCGTCATGCCGAGCTTGTGCGCCAGATCGATGACGCCTTCCACTACCGTTCTGACCGTCTCGTCGGATACGATGTTGTCGACGAAAGACTTGTCGAGCTTCAGGACATCGGGACGAAAACGCGCGAGATAGCTCAGGCTCGAATAACCCGTGCCGAAATCGTCGATGGCGATCCGCACGCCCATGCGCTGGATCTGCGTAAGCACTTCCTGCGCGCCGTCGATATTTTCGATCAGCGCCGATTCCGTGATTTCCAGCGTGATGCGGCGTGCGTCGATGCAGCATCGCTTGATCGTCTGCTTGAGGACGGAAACGAGCCGGGGATCGCGGAACTGTTTCGGTGACACGTTGATCGACACCGACTTCACCTCCGGCGCCGAGATCGCGAGGTCGCTGGCTGCCTGCACCGCTTTGCGGATGATCCAGTGACCGGCCTCCACGATGAGCCCGCTTTCTTCGAGCACCGGCACGAAGGCGCCCGGCGCCAGCAGGCCGAGCTGCGGATGATTCCAGCGCAGCAGCGCCTCCGCGCCCGTGAGCGCGCCCGAATCGACGCGATACTGCGGCTGGTAATGCAGGACGAACTGGTCGTCGCGGATCGCGTCGTGAAGCTCGGTCTCCAGATGCGCGCGCGCGAGGTCGACCTTTTCCTCTTCGCCGAACACGCGGAACGTGTTGCGTCCCGCCCGCTTCGCCGCGTACATCGCGAGGTCGGCGCTCGTGAACAGCGCCTCGGGCGTGCTGCCGTTCTCGGGATACATCGCGACGCCGATCGAACAGGTCATCGTGACGGTCTTGCAGTCGATGCTGATCGGACGATGGCAGGCGACCGCCAGCCGGCGGCACGCCTGGGCGATCCGGTCCGGGTCCGGCACGCCGGGCAGGAGAATCGTGAACTCGTCGCCGCCCGGGCGCGCCACGATCGCGCTGTCCGGCAGGACGCTGCGAATGCGCTCGGCGATGGCTTTCAGCACCGTGTCGCCCGCCGAATGGCCGGCGGTATCGTTGATCGACTTGAAGCGATCGATGTCGATGAAGAGATAAGCGAACGGTTCGCCGGCATTGCAGTGGGCGAGCAGCGCCTCGGTCATCGAATTGCGGTTGTGAAGTCCCGTCAGACTGTCGATGTTCGCGAGGCGGTGCAGTTCGCGAAGCCGCTCCTGCTCGTCGGTCGCATCGACGCACACGCTCACCACGCGCGCCACCGTGCCCGCCTCGATGACCGGATAGATGTCGGCGCGCACCCAGCGGATGCGCGCCTCGGGCAGACACAGCCGGAAATAGCTCTGCGCCGGCGCGCCCGTCTGGACGGCATCGCGCATCCTGCCGCGCAGTTGCGGCAGGTCGTCGGGATGAACGCGTTCGGCCCATGAGGTTTCATCGGCTTCGAGCGCGGACATCGGCATTTCCCACATCCGCTCGAACGCCGAACTCACGTGAAGCAGCGTGCGGAAGTCCTGGCTTGCGGTCCAGAACACGGCATCGACGTGATCTTCCATGTCCTTCTGGACCTGGGCATTGCCGCGCAGCTCGGCGATCAGATCCACTTCGGCCGTGATGTCGCGCGATTTGCAGAGGATCGCGACGACCTTGTCGCGCTCGCCGAACACGGGCGCGAAGGTCGACGTCCACCATTTCATCGAGCCCGTAACGGTGCGGCAGGCGCCCGAAAACGACGTCGATTCCCCCGCGATGGCGCGCGCGAATGCGTGCCGCGCGTCGGGACCGTCCCAGAGACCGAGCCAGTCGACGCCGACCATGTCGTCGGGGGCATTGGCTTCGATGAGACGCGTACCGACGTCCGAAATGCAAACGATCCGGCCATCGAGATCGAGCAGCTTGAGACAGTCCTCGGCGATGCCGAGCAACCCCTTGGCGAACTGCTGCGCGACGAAAACCTGACGCTTCGATTGCTGCATGTGTTGCGCGACGACCGCCCCGCCAGCGATGAAGACGGCCAGCATCAGGTTCCACGGCAGCGGCGCCCACGCCGAGACGGCGGCCGTCAGCGCGACGGCGGCGCACGCGAGCGCGAAGCCGTCGAGGCGCCGGCCGCACGTGACGTAGGAAAATCTCCTCAGGATCGTTTTGTCGATGGTCCCGAGGAAATCGGTCGCCTTTACCTGCACCGCACCACCCCTTTCTACTGTTCGCTGTTCGCTTCTTAACGGCGTGCGGTGACGGGTCTTTAGCGTTCGATCCGTGACAGTCGGCCGCATACTCAAGGTTCGCCACGAACGCGCCGTAAAGCGCATATGGCAAAACCGGAGCAATCCGGCGACGCAAGTCCTTTAAAAGACGCCCGTTCAGGAGTCAACCGATGTTCAACATCCGCATTCGAATCGCTCTGCTAACGACGGCGCTCTTCCTCGCCATCCCGCCGGCGCCATCGTTCGCCGCCGCGACCGGCCTGCCGCTCGTCGTGCCCGCGTATTTCGATCCCGTCGGCAAGGGCGCGGCCTTCTGGAACGAACTCGCGACGGCCGCCGCGAAAGTCCCCACCATTGTGATCCTCAACCCGAACAGCGGCCCGGGCCTGCGCGAAGACCCCGCCTATACGGCGGCCATCGCCAAGGTGCGGGCGGCGGGCGGCAAGGTGATCGGCTATGTGTCGTCGTCGTATGCGAAGCGTTCGCTTTCCGCCGTGGTGAGCGACATCAATCGGTATGTGTCGCTCTACAGGATCGATGGCTTCTTCATCGACGAAATGACGAACGACGGCGTCACGTCGCACGTCCAGTTCTATCAGTCGGTGTACAACTACATCAAGGGCTTGTCGCCGCGCTATTCGGTGATGGGCAATCCGGGCACGAGCGTGCCCGAGCTTTACGCGAGCCTGCCGGCCGCCGACCAGTTCGTCGTATTCGAGGACAGCGCGAAACGCTACGCGAGCTACGTGAGCGCGCCCTGGCAGGCGCGTTATCCGAAATCGCGCTTCGTGCATGTCGTCTATGGCGTGGACGCTTCGCAACTGGCGAAGACGATCCAGTTCGCGACCACACATGGCGCGGGCGGCGTGTTCGTCACCTCGACCGGATTGCCGAATCCGTACAAGAACCTGCCGGCCTACTGGAATCAGGAAGTCGCCGCCGCGGCGATCCGGTGACGACCCGGGAACGCGCGCCTAAAAGATCTTCCCCGGATTGAGAATGCCGAGCGGATCGAGCGCGTGCTTGATCGCCCGCATCGATTCGACGTCGGCTTCCGTGCGGCTTTGGTGCAGGAAGTGCTTCTTCTTCACGCCGATGCCGTGCTCCGCCGAAATCGAGCCGTGGAATTCGCGCGTGACGTCGTAGACGATGCGGTCGATGTCGTCGTGATCGTGCTTCGGCATGCCCGGCACGTCCACGACGATGTGGATGTTGCCGTCGCCGAGATGTCCGTAGACCAAGATGGTGGCATCCGGCCAGCGCTCGCGCAGACGCACCTCGCAGAGCGCCGCCGCCTCGCCGACCTGCGCGATCGAAAAGCTGACGTCGTAGGCGGCATGGTTCGGAATGAAGCGCTGGTATTCGCCGGGGGCGTCGCGGATCGCCCAGAACGCCTGCGCATGCGCTTCCGACGAGGCCAGCGCCGCGTCGCTCACGATGCCTTCTTCGAGCATCGTCCCGAGAAACTCCTCGAAGGCTTCGCCGTGCCGGACCGGGTCCGTGCCCACGCTTTCCAGCAGCACGTAGAACGGATGTGGTGAGGCGAGCGGCGCGCGCAACGCGTCGAGATTGGCGAGCACGGTATCGTGATAGCCCGCCCACATCACCTCGAACGCGGAGACGCCCGGCGCGAGTCCCGCCTGCGCGCGGGTGAGGAGCGTGGTGACGGCCGCGAAGTCGGGCAAGCCGCACCACGCGGTCGCCGTCGCCGTGGGTTTCGGCCGCAGACGCAGCACCGCGCGCGTGATGACGGCGAGCGTGCCTTCGCTGCCCGTCAGCAGGTGACGAAGATCGTAGCCGCTGTTGTTCTTGATCATCTTGTTGAGCCCGCCGACGATGGCGCCGCTCGCGAGCACGGCTTCGAGGCCCAGCACCTGATCGCGCATCATCCCGTACTTGATGACGCGGTTGCCGCCCGCGTTGGTCGCGAGATTGCCGCCGATCGAACAACTGCCGCGCGCGCCGAGATCGAGCGGAAAGTAGAAGCCCGCCGCGCTCGCCGCTTCCTGGACCACTTGCAGCGGCGTGCCCGCTTCGACCGTCATGGTGCCCGACACAGCATCGATTTCGACGATGCGGTTCATGCGGTCGAGGCTCAGCGCAACTTCGTCGCCGCGCAGGTTCGCGCCGCCGACGAGTCCCGTCAGGCCGCCTTGCGTGACGACCGGCAGTGCATGGCGCGTGCAAAGGGCGAGCGCCGCCGCGACTTCGGCCGTATCGCGCGGCCTGATGAGCGCAAGCGGCACGGCGCTCGGCAGCCCGCTCCAGTCTTCGACGCGGCGGTCGCCGAATTCGCCGGGAAGCATCACCACTTGCGCGCCGAGCGCTTCCCGCAACGCGCTTACCCCTTCGCCTGCTGCCATGACGCTGTCTCCTGTCGTTATCGCGATAGCGGCCTTCATCATAAACAGATCAGACGAAGCCCGCGATCGCATGCGGCACATATGGCGCTTCGAGACGCGCGATTTCATCGGCCGACAGATCGAGCGACAGCGCGGCGACCGCGTCCGTCAGATGCGCGGGCTTCGATGCGCCGACGATCGGCGTCGTCACCGCCGCCTTTTGCGCGACCCACGCGAGCGCGACCTGCGCGCGCGGCACGCCGCGCTCCGCCGCGAGGGCGGCCACCGCTTCGATCACCGCGCGGTCCGCTTCGAGCGAGCGCTCGTAGAGGCCGCTGCCGAAGTCGTCGGTTCGCTGCCGTTCGCTCGACTCGTTCCAGTCGCGCGTCAGGCGCCCGCGCGCGAGCGGACTCCACGGCATCACGCCGATGCCCATGTCTTCGCACAGCGGCAGCATCTCGCGCTCTTCCTCGCGATACAGCAGGTTCAGGTGATTCTGCATCGTGACGAACGGCGTGAAACCGCGTTCGCGCGCGGTGTAGAGCGCCTTGCTGAACTGCCACGCGTACATCGACGACGCGCCGATGTAACGCGCCTTGCCCGCCTTCACGACATCATGGAGCGCTTCGAGCGTTTCCTCGACCGGCGTGTGATAGTCCCAGCGATGGATCTGGTAAAGATCGACGTAATCGGTGCCGAGACGGCGCAGGCTGTTGTCGATTTCGTTGAAGATGGCCTTGCGCGACAGTCCCGCGCCGTTCGGACCCGGACGCATGCGGTTGAACACCTTCGTCGCGATCACGAGGTCGTCGCGCTTGGCGAAATCGCGCAGCGCCCGTCCAACGATTTCCTCCGACGTGCCGTCCGAATACGCATTGGCGGTATCGAAGAAATTGATGCCGGCTTCGAGCGCCTGCCGGATGAGCGGTCGGCTCTGGTCTTCATCGAGCGTCCACGGATGCTTGCCGCGCGAAGGCACGCCGTAAGTCATGCAGCCAAGACACAGACGCGAGACGTCGAGTCCCGTCGAGCCGAGTTTCACGTACTCCATGGATTCGCTCCTTGATGGAAGGTTGCCGGTGTCTGCCTGTGACCGGCGCACACGGCGCGCCGTTCCCGGGCGTGGCGTTTCGCATGGCAACTGAAAGCGTTCTAGCTTTTCGGCGGCGATCATCGGGCGGCTCTTCTTTCCTTCGCACGACGCCGCTTCGTCGCTGCTGCTGTCGCTCGCGACCTTCGGCGCGGGCTTCGTCATGCGCCCGCTCGGCGCGTTCCTGATGAACTGATTGGCCGGGAAACTGTCGGAATGAGCACTAAGGCACCGAACGGCGCAAGCGCCGCCGCCGGGAATCGAAGGATTGCCACGCGATGGCATGTTCGGTGCTAGTTCTGCGACCATGAATGGGAGCACGCCATGAGGATCGCATTGACACATGAGCTGGATCTGAAACGAATCGCCCGCGGAGCGGCAGAACAACTCGCGGCGCTATGGACGAAGCCCCGTGGCGACGGGCCCGGTGAGACGCCAGCCGGCGATCCGGCCGTGGTTGGCGTCATCGACGACTGCTATTCCGAGGCGGTCAACTTCCGTTTCGAGATGCACGGCGTGACGCACCGCGGCCTCGTGACTTACGACGCTTTGAAAATTCGCCACGGTGATGCGGGCCACGAGCCGGAAATGGCGCTGTTCCTGCAGCACGCGCAGGAGATTTGCGCGTCGGCGGCCGAGAAAGTGTCGCGCGGCGAAGCCGAGCCCGTCGTGCTCGAAACCGAAGACATCTAGCGCGCCGAAACGCTCGCGTCCTCAGGCAGCGCGGCGCGCCATCGTTGCGTCCGGCTGCTGCTCGCGGGCGATGCACGCCGAAAGCTCATTGCGGAGACGGTCGAGCCTCACTTTCTGCGGCGGGAGCAGATCGAAGCGCATCTGAAGATCGGCGATGCGTCCGAGCCAGTACTGCGCGGTGAACGGCGCCGGCGTATCGTGGCGGCCGGATTTGACGTAATGCCGGATCACCCTTTCCAGATGAGCGATCGCCGGTTCGGCCGCACACGCGGCATGGCGATACACCTTGGGCGTTTTTTCGTCGATATGAACTCGATTGTGCATCGTCTGCCTGCGGGTCAAGATTGAGTGGCGACCTGAGGCAATCTTCATACCTGAACGCGACGCAAAGCCGCCCCGCCCCCGCGCACAAGGGATTTCCCGACATTGCCTTCCGTCGAAACCGCCGCGCGTACAGCAAAAAACGCCAGATTCTCAGTCGAAACTACAACCGCCGCTTCAATCCTCTGCCGCCCGCAGCGCCGCGCGCGCAAGCACGCCTTCCAGTTCGGGCAAGTCGACCGGCTTCGTCAGATGGGCGTCGAAGCCCGCCGTGCGCGTCCGGGCGATGTCCTCGTCGGAACCGAGGCCCGTCATCGCCGCGACGATCACTTCGCCGCTCTGCGCCTCGCGGATGCGCCGGATCACGTCGAATCCCGTCATGCCCGGCATCGACAGATCGAGCAACACGACCTGCGGCGCGCGTTGCCCGAACGACTGCAGCGCGTCGGGGCCGTCGTAGGCCGCGCGCGCGGTGTGTCCGAGCATTTCCACGAGCAGCGTCATGCTGTCGGCGGAATCCTTGTTGTCGTCGACGACCAGCACGTCGAGCGGCCGGTTCGCGTGCTGATCCGGCGCCGGCGGCGCGCTCGCGGCGCGCGTCGGCGCCTGCACGAGCGGCAACCACATGCTGAACGTGCTCCCCTGGCCCGCGCCGCCGCTGCGCGCTTCGACGTGTCCGCCGTGCAGTTGCGCGATCGCGCGCACGAGCGTCAGGCCGATGCCCAGGCCGCCCTCGTCCGCATGGGCGCCCGGCGGATGTTCCTGCACGAACAGGTCGAACACGCTGTCGAGCGCGTCCGGCGAAATGCCGCGACCCCGGTCGATCACGCGGACCACCACCGAATTCGCATGCGGCCCGGTTTCGAGCGTGATCGTCGAGCCGACCGGGCTGAATTTCGATGCGTTGTTCAGCAAGTTGTTGAGCGCCTGGACGAGCCGCGTCGTGTCGCCTTTCACGAAAAGCGGCTGGTCGGCGCCGCTCACCGCGAGCCGTTGCTGGCGCTCGTCGAAGAGCGGCTGGCTCGCCTCGACGCTCAGCTGGATCACGTCGGCGACGTTGACCGTGTCGCTCGACAGGCGAATCTTGCCCGAACTGACGCGGCCCGCTTCGAGCAGATCGTCGACGAGCTTCGTCAGGTGCGCGAGCTGGCGATCGACGATCTGGCGGCTGCGCACGACGTCGGCGTCGTCGGTCGACTTGAGCTTGAGAATGCTCACCGCATTGCGGATCGGCGCGAGCGGATTGCGCAGTTCGTGGCCGAGCAGCGCCAGGAATTCGTTCATCCGTCGGCTCGACGCTTCCAGTTCTTCGAGCCTGCGCCGCGCGGTCATGTCGCGCGTGATCTTGACGAAGCCTTGCTGGCGTCCGTCGCCGTCGCGCAGCGCGGTCAGGATCACGCGCGCCCAGAACGCGGAACCGTCCTTGCGCAGGCGCCAGCCTTCGTTCTCCACGCGTCCCTGCGACGCCGCCCGCAGTAGTTCGGCCTCCGGCTTCTTCTTACTGACGTCGTCGGGCGAGAAGAACAGCGTGAAGTGCCGCCCGACGATCTCGTCCGCGCTATAGCCGTGGATCGCGCGGGCGCCGTCGTTCCAGGAGCGCACGAAGCCGTCCTGGTCCAGCATGAAGATGGCATAGTCGCTGACGGAATTGATCAGCAGGCGCAGGCGTTCGTCGGCCTCGGTGGCGCGGCGCCGGTCGGAAATGTCGTGGATAAAGCAGGTGAACTGCCGCTGGCTCTCGAACCAGACCTCGCTGATCGTGAGTTCCGCCGGGAATTCGCGCCCGTCGCGGCGCAGCGCCGGCAACTCGACGCGCTTGTTGATGAAGCGCGCTTCGCCCGTCGCGAGGTAGCGCGTGAGGCCCGCCCGGTGCGCGTCGCGAAAGCGCTCGGGCACGATCAGCGCGGACAGTTCCTCGCCGATCGCCTCATGCGTGCGCCAGCCGAACAGGTTCGCCGCGGCCTCGTTCCAGTCGGCGATGAGCCCCGCTTCGTCGATCGCGACGAACGCCACGTGCGCGTTGTCGAGCACGGTGCGCCGGCGCCGCAGCGCGTCGGCGAGCTTTTTCTCGTATTCGATGCGCAGCGACGACTCGACGTTCAGATCCGCGGCGACGCTTTCGTTCGCCCGCAACAGCTTCTCGTTTTCCTGGGCGACCTCTTCCCGCGCGATGGTCACGGCGATGCAGGCGCAAAACGCGTCGAGGATGCTGACGTCGGCGGCCTTGAACTGATCGACCTGGCGCGAAATCAGCTTCAGTACGGCCACCGAGCGTCCTTCGTAGACGACGGGCGCCACCAACATCGACACGGCGCCGACCGCTTCGCACGCGGCGCGGTCGACGCGGTGATCGGTCGACGCATCGCGGCAGATGAGCGGCTGCTGTCGCGTGATGCACAGGCCCGAGAGGCTGCCCTCCAGGGCGATCCGCGTGCCGATGTGACGGGCGGCCTCGCCGCTCACGGCGCGATAGACGAGTTGATCGCCTTCGATCCATTCGACGACCGCGGACGCCACGCCGGCGACTTCCTTGAGCGTATCGGTCACGGATTGCAGATAGGGATCGAGCGGCAGCCTGGAATGCGCGAGGCTCGCAAAGGTCGAAAACCATCTTTGAAAATGCGCGTGCCGAACGGGATTCGACTGTCGCTCTTCAGGGGATGACGCCTCGTACTGGAAGTGCATGGCCCGTTTCCATTTGTTATTGAATTCGCTTCGGTGGCGCGGAACGTGTCCGCGAAACGCCGTGCGATTGAAACACAAAACTCGCGCAAACGTTTGCGCACGTCGATCGGACTTGTCCGCGAGCTTTCAATATTAGTTTTATTGGACCGATGTTAGCTCCGCCAATCCCCCGACATAATCGATTACATACACCACGTTCCGAATTTTCCGAAGGTTTTTTTGCAGGCATGTAAATACGACTTTTTAATTCGGTGCGCATCGCGAAGAAAATTCCGACGATTGCACGCGAAGGTCCCGATAGCGTCCGGGCGGTTATCATCGGGCCTCGCGAATCCATAACAACAACATGATCCATTCGACGACGCGCTCGCGCTGGCCCGGTCTGATCTTCCTTTTCGTGACCGCCGTCGGCTGGGCGCTCAACTGGCCCGCCATGAAAGTGCTGCTCAAGCAATGGCCGCCGCTTTTTTCGCGCGGCGTCGCGGGCGTCGCGGCCGCGCTTTTGCTCGGCGCGATCGCTGCCGCCATCGGCGAGAACACGCGTATTTCGCGCCAGGTCATGCCGCGGGTTGTCCTCGCCGCCTGCACCAACGTCTTCGCGTGGATGGGCTTTTCCACGCTCTCGATGAAATGGCTTTCCGTCAGCGAAGGCGCGCTGCTCGTCTACACGATGCCGGTCTGGGCGATGCTGCTCGCCTGGCCGATCCAGTCGCGCCGGCCGACGCGCCATGGCTTCGCCGCGCTCGCGCTGGCGCTGGCGGGCGTCGTCGTGCTGCTCGGCGGGCACGGCATCGCATTCGACGCGGGCAAGCTCGCCGGCATCGGTTTCGCGCTGTCGGCGGCGGTGCTGTTCGCGCTCGGCACCGTGGTCGCGCGCACGGCGGTGCCGGTTGCGCCGGTCACGCTCGTCGCGTGGCAGGTCGGGATCGGCTGCGTGCCGATGGTGATCGCCGGGCTGCTCTTCGAGCATCCGGATTTCGCGGCGCTCAAGGCGAACGGCTGGGCCGTGCTCGTCTACATGGCGCTCGTGCCGATGGGCGTCTGCTATCTCGCGTGGTTCGCGACGCTGCGCTATTTGCCGCCGGAAGTCGCGTCGATCGGGATGCTGCTCGTGCCGGTCATGGGCATCGTGGCCGCCGCGATCGCGCTCGGCGAGCCGCTCGGCGCCCGCGAAGCTGCGGCGATGGCGCTGACGTTAAGCGGCGTCGGACTTGCGCTGCGCCGCACCGACGCGCCGTCGCGCGGCGAATGACACGGCCGCCGCGCAGCCGAGAAGCAGTACGCAGAAGGTCCGCGCGCGACCTAAAATATAAGCGTGGTCGGGCTCGGATGCGGAGGCCGCGATGAACGAGTTTGTGGGTACCCTGATCCGGTTGTCCGGTTCGGCTTTGAATTCACGCGTGACGGTGGGCGACGTCGTCAACGTGCTGTTCGCGCTCTCGCTGCTGGCGCTCGTCGCGCTGGTGCTGCTGGTGCACGAGGGCATCGAATCGCGCCGCTCGCGCGAGGCGCTGCGCGGCCATGCGCCACGCGAGGCTCATCACGGCTGGCTGCGTCATCGCCATTAAGCGGCTGCGAGCACCGCCGGGCGCGGGCTTTGGAGCGACGCGGCGCGGGCGGTCGGACGGCCGCGAGCGTCTGCAAAACTAAAGGCCCCGTCGCGCAATGCGGCGGGGCCTTCTCTCAAGATAGTTCGTCGATGGGAAGTAGTAGGCGCGGCGCCGTCCTGCCGCGCCAGAACGCTTCTTACATCGGCTCTCACACTCTCTGGCGGATGTCCCAATGTACATACAAATAAATGCCGCCTGTGTGGGGCGTCGCACGCAGTTCGCGAAATAGCGCGACGCCCGGCGGCTCGCTTCACGGCGCGGCGCTCGGGCCAGAGGCGGGCTGCTGTTCGGATGGCACCGGCAGCAACGGCGGCATCTCGGCCGGCATCGGCGATGCGATGATCGGCGGCACGGCCTGCGGCTGCGGCGGCGCCGGCGATACCGAAGCGGCCGGCGTTGGCGGTGCAATCGGCGCGGCCGGCACCGCGGGAACGCGCCGCATCGCGGGCCGCGGCTTCGCGGGCGGCTCGCTCGCCGGCTTCGAAGCGAACAGGTTCGCGAACCATCCTCGAACGCTCGCGACCCACGCGCGCAGCGTGCCGGTCTCTTCTTCCCTGGCGAAGCGCTCGCGCGAATCGATCAGATGCGAGCGCATCGAACGCTGGACGAAATCGCCGACGATCGGCAATGCGCTGTGCGCGCCCTGTCCCCAATAGTCGCTTCGCAACGTCACGCGACTGTCGTTGAAGCCGACCCACGCGCCCGCCACGAGTTGCGGATGCATCAGGATGAACCAGCCGTCGGCGTTGTCCTGCGTCGTACCGGTCTTGCCCGCGACATCCCCGCGAATCCCGAAGCGGCTGCGAATGCTCGAACCCGTGCCGCGATCGATCACCGCGCGCATCGCGTCGAGCAGTTTCTGCGCGGCGTCCGCAGGCAGCACGCGTTCGGGCGTCGCGGGCTCGAACTGCGCCAGCACCCCGCCTTTGCGATCCTCGATGCGCGTGACGAGCACCGGCTCGACATGGCCGCCGCCGTTCGCGATCGTCCCATATGCCGACACCATCTCCTTCAGCGTGACCGGACTCGTGCCGAGCGCGAGCGACGGCACGAGTTCGAGCCTGCTGTCGCGCACGCCCATCGCACGGGCGAGCCGCGCGACGCGCGCGGGCCCGACTTCCTGCATCAGTTGCGCCGTGATGCGGTTCTTCGAATAGGCGAGACCGTCGCGCAGGGTCACGGGACGGCCGCTCGGCGGCGAGTCGTCCTCGGGACGCCAGACTTCGCCGCCCGCGAGCGGGATCTCGACGGCCTGGTCGATGAAGGTGTCGTCGGGCTTGGCGCCTTGCTCGAACGCCGCGCCGTAGACGAACGGCTTGAACGTCGAGCCCGGCTGGCGCCGCGCCTGGCTGACGTGATCGAACGGGTCCTGGCTGAAATCGCGGCTGCCGACCCACGCCCGGATATAGCCGTTGCGCGGATCGAGCGCGAGAAACGCCGCTTGCATGCGCGTCTTGTTCTCGCACAGCGTGCGCATGAAGTTGCGATCCGAAGCGAAGCGCTTCATCGCTTCGTCGTCGGCGACGCCGGCGTCCTTCGCCGCGCGGTATTCGGGCGACTCGCGCACGAACGCGTGCACGAGGTCGGGATTGCCGCCGGCGCAGCCCGCACGCGCGCCCCACGCCGCGTTCGCGATCGACTGCAACTGGTTGCCCTGCCACGTGACCGCTTGCGTCGCCATCGTCTGCAGACGCGAGTCGATAGTGGTGCGCACGACGAGCCCGTCGGAATAGATGTTGTAGTCGTTGTCGTCGGCCCACGCGATCAGCCACTTGCGCAACTGCTGCGCGAAATGCGGCGCGCGGCCGGGCGCCTCCAACTGGCGTTCGAAATCGACGCGCAACGGCCGGCGCTTCAACGACTCGTAAGTCGCGGGCGCGAGATGCCCGTACTTCACCATCTGCGCGAGCACGATGTTGCGCCGCTCCAGCGCGCGCTCGGGATTGATGACCGGGTTGTAGTAACTGTTGCCCTTCAGCATGCCGACGAGCGTCGCGCTCTCGGTCACGTCGAGCCGATCGGCGGATTTGTCGAAGTAGGTGCGCGCCGCCATCTCGATGCCATACGCGTTGTAGAGGAACGGCACGGTGTTGAGATAGGTTTCGAGGATCTCGGCTTTCGTGTAGATCATCTCGATCTTGAGCGCGGTGATCGCTTCCTTCAGCTTGCGCGTGAGCGTCTGCGAGCGGCCGATGTCGTCCGGGTACAGGTTGCGCGCGAGCTGCTGGGTGATGGTGGAGCCGCCCTGCCGGTCGCCGGAAAACGTGTGAACCGCCGCCGACGCCGTGCGCCGCCAGTCCAGACCGTGATGCTCGTAGAAGCGATGATCCTCGGTCGCGACGAGCGCCTCCACGACGTGCGGCGAGATGTCCGCGAGCTTCGCCCACTCGCGGTTGACGGGTTTGAATTCCGCGAGCAGCTTGCCATCGGCGGAGAAGATGCGCGCGGGTTCGTCGACCTTGGCACGGCGGATGTCGCCGATGCCGGGCGTGAACGGAATCAGCACGAGCACGTAGAGGAGCACGAGCGCGGGCACCGCTGCCGCCGCCCGCACGAGACCGCGTCGCGTGGGATGGCGCAGGCGGCGCAAGAGTGCGGCCGCGACCGGGCGCGTGCGCGCGATGGCGCGGTCGAAATGGTCTCGAAGAAAGGATACGTCGGGGCGCTTCACACTGACCTGCCGGCTGCGGGAAAGGCAGCATGCTAGCAAATTGGGCACGGACGGCCCGCAAGGCGCGGCTTCCACGTTTTTTTCGATCGGCCATAATGTGCCGTCCGCACGAGCGAGCCCATCGCATGATCCAGGAATCCGTTACACGCGCCGCGAGCGCCCTGCGCAGCACGGCGGACTTCTGGTCCGTGCGCATCGTCGATGAACGAATCGACCAGCATGCCGTGCGCAACGACGTAGTCCAGCCGCTCCCCACCACGCGCGATCGCGGCGCGATGCTCGTCGCGTGGGCCGGCGCGGGTGCAGGTTACGCGGCGAGTCCCGACCTTTCCGCGTCGGGCCTGCAAGCCGCACTCGACGTCGCCACGCAGCGCGCACACGCGTGCGCGGCCGCGTCGCTCGTCGATCATCGTCAGATGCGCCGTCCCGTCGAAAGCGGCCGATATGAATCGCCCGGCGCACAAGCGCCCCTGCCCGATCGCAACGAATGGCTCGCGCGTCTCGCGCACGAATGCGCCACGGCGCGTATCGACGAGCGCATCGTCGAACGCATCGCGGGCGTGACCCTCACGCGCATCGAGCAGACCTTCATCACGAGCGACGGCGTGCGCATCGACCAGCGTTTCAATCTCGTGATGCCGCAATTCACCGCCGTCGCGCACGCGGCGGGCGACACCCAAGTCCGCACGCTCGGCGGCGACTATGGCACGCTCGCTCAGGGCGGCGTCGAAGTGCTCGCGCGCTATCGGTTCGACGGCGCGGGCGAGCGCATCGCCGAAGAAGCGCTGCAACTGCTCGCCGCGCCGAATTGTCCGTCGGGACCGCGCGACCTGCTCCTGATGCCCGACCAGATGATGCTGCAGATCCACGAGTCGATCGGTCATCCGCTCGAACTGGATCGCATCCTCGGCGACGAGCGCAATTTCGCGGGATCGAGCTTCGTCAGGCGTGAGGATTTCGGCACGTATCGCTACGGCTCGCCGCTACTCAATGTGACCTTCGATCCGGGCTACGCGGCCGAAGCCGCCACCTACGCGTTCGACGACGACGGCACGCCCGCGCATAAGGCGTATCTGATCCGCGACGGCGTGCTCGAACGCCCGCTCGGCGGCGCGCTGTCGCAACAGCGCGCGGGGCTTCCCGGCGTGGCGAACTCGCGGGCGTCGAGCTGGAACCGTCCGCCGATCGACCGCATGGCGAATCTGAACATCGAGCCGGGATCGAGTTCGCTCGACGAAATGATCGCCGGCATCGAACGCGGCATCATGATGCGCACGAATACGTCGTGGTCCATCGACGATCATCGCAACAAGTTTCAGTTCGGCTGCGAGTGGGGCCAGCTGATCGAGAACGGCAGGCTCACGCAAGTGGTCCGGCAACCGAACTATCGCGGCATCTCGGCGAACTTCTGGCGCAGCCTCGCCGCGGTCGGCAACGAAGAGACGCGCCGCGTGTATGGCACGTCGATGTGCGGCAAGGGCGAGCCGATGCAGATCGTGCGCGTCGGCCATGCGTCGCCGGCATGCGTGTTCAGCAACGTCGACGTGTTCGGAGGCGCGCGATGACCGCACGGGCATTCGACTGGCATCGTCATTTCGGCTCGCTCGCGGAAGACATCGAAGCACGGCTGCGCGAAGGCGAAGTCGCGTTGACGTCGCTCTCGGCAGAAGACTCGGACTTCGTTCGCTTCAACGCGGGCAAGGTGCGGCAGATCGGCCGCGTGACGCAGGGCAAGCTGACGCTGCGGCTCATAGAGGGCGAACGGCAGGCGTATGCGACGCTCACGATCTGCGGCGACCCCGCGCAGGATCGAAGCGATATCGCCGAGACGCTCGCCATCCTGCGCGACGGCCTGCGCGACGCGCCCGACGATCCGCACCTGCTCATCGACCGCTCGCCGTGGACGCAGTCGACGCGTCGGCGCGGCACCTTGCCCGCGATCGACGCGCTCGTGCGCGTCGTGACCGGCTGCGCGGCCGGGTTCGATTTCGTCGGCTTCTACGCGGGCGGATCGATCGTGCGCGGCTTCGCTTCGTCGCTCGGAAGCCGCGGCTGGCACGAGGTCGAGAACTTCAACTTCAGTTGGTCGCTGTGCGAAGCGGGCGGACGCGCGATCAAGACGACCTACGCGGGCGACGACTGGCGCGACGACGTTTTCGCGAGCCGCGTCGAGCAGGCCGCCGCCCGCATGCGGGTGTTCGAGCGCACGCCGCGCGTCCTGTCGCCGGGACAGTACCGCGCTTACCTCGCGCCCGCCGCGCTTTGGGAACTGATCGGCACCGCGTCGTTCACCGCGTTCTCCGCGCGCCAGCAGGCGAGCGGGCGCAGCGAGCTGCATCGGCTGCACGCGGGCGAGGTGTCGCTCGATCCGCGCGTCACGCTGACAGAAGACCTCGGCCTCGACATCGCGCCGCGCTTCAACGAGGACGGCTATCTGCGCGAGAGCGTCGCGCTCATCGAACAGGGCCGCAGCGCAGGACTGCTCGTCAGCGCACGCACGGCTCGCGAACACGGCCAGCGTCCGAACGGGGCGCCCGCAAACGAGATGCCGGTCACGTTGTCGATGCAAGGCGGCAATCTCGCCGACGCCGACGTGCTGAAGGCGCTCGATACGGGGCTCTATGTCGGCAACCTCTGGTACGTGAATTTTTCCGATCGCGTGAACTGCCGGCTCACCGGCATGACGCGCTTTGCGACGTTCTGGGTCGAGCATGGCGAGATCGTCGCGCCCGTCGAGGCAATGCGTTTCGACGACAGCCTCTATCGCCTGCTCGGCAGCGAACTCGAACGGCTCGGCGCGACGCCGGAGCTGATGCTGAGCGACTGGACCTGGGGCGAACGGTCGACGGGCGGGATGAAACTACCCGGACTTCTCGCGCGTTCATTCGACCTGACTCTTTAAGCGCGGACAGCGGCGCCCGCCGCTGTCTTTTCTACGCGTGCTTCGCCGCCACCGCAAATAACGATACGAACGGTTGCCATTCGCGCTAAAAGCGCATAGCAAGGGCTTGGCACGCGAATCATCCGGCGTCGGCTAACCTCTATCAGTTCGCATCCGAAACGAGGCGACGGCGATGGCATCGAACAACGAACTCAAGCGATATCGCGCGAACCTGATCGACGAGCTTCACAGCGCGGCGCTTTATGAAACGCTTGCCCGCGTCGAGAAAGACACCTTGCGCAAACAGGTCTTCGGCGAACTGGCGCAATCGGAGCGCAAGCACGCGCGCGTCTGGGCAGACAAGCTGGAAGCGAACGGCGTGCATGTGAAGTCGCGAGGCCCGGGCGTCAAGACCGTTCTCATGCGCGGCCTCGTGCATGTATTCGGACCGGCCTTCGTCCTGCCTTCGCTAGCCGCCGCCGAATATGCGGATCGCAACAAATACGCGGGACATCCGGACACCGCGGAGATGTCGGAAGAAGAACTTCGGCACGCGGACGTCGTGCAGGCCATGGCCGATGCCGACAAGCCCGACGCGTCGAAGGGCGCGCAAATCGCGAGTGCGGAGTCGTGGCACAAGGGCGTGTCGTCGGGCAACGATCTGCGAGCGGCTGTTCTCGGCGCGAACGATGGCCTCGTGTCCAACTTCTGCTTGCTGATGGGTGTCGCGGGCGCGGGCACCAGCAACGAGACCATCCTTTTGACGGGCCTCGCCGGACTGATCGCCGGCGCCTGCTCGATGGCGCTCGGCGAGTGGCTCTCCGTGACCAACGCGCGCGAGCTTGCAAAGACGCAGATCGCCAGGGAAGCAGACGAACTCGAACATACCCCTGAAGCCGAAGAGCATGAACTCAGTTTGATCTATCGCGCGAAGGGGCTCGACAGTGCGGTCGCGAAGCGCGTGGCATCGCAGATCATGCGCGACAAGAGCAAGGCGCTCGACGCACTCACGCGCGAAGAACTCGGCCTCGATCCTGCCGAACTCGGTGGCAATCCGTGGTCGGCTGCGGCGGTCTCATTCTGCCTGTTCGCAATTGGTGCAATCTTCCCCGCAATGCCCTTTCTTTGGGCAAACGGCTTAACGGCTGTGATTCAATGCATCGCGCTAAGCGTGCTCGCCCTCGCTGCGATCGGCATGTTCACCTCGCTCTTTAACGGACGCGGCATTGCGTTCTCGGCTATCCGCCAGATCGTGATCGGACTCGTTGCCGCTGGATTCACCTTCGGCGTCGGGCGATTGCTGGGCGTCTCGGTGAGTTAAGAGAACAGCACTTACCGAACTATCCGGTTGGTACACCATCACGATCGCGTTTAAGATTCGATTTAAAAAAACAAAAAGCACATTCGTCCGTCAGACAAATGCGCCCCACAGTATGCGGGCCAGACAACATCCAGCATCAATCCGCCAAATTGAAAGTCGGAGAGACGCGTATGATGCACTGCATGGGACGCGCTCTGCGTGCATGCGATTTACCGATCCGGTTCAAATGACCGCAAATCTGCCGCACAGCAGCAATCAAAGTGTAAACCCGTAACACGGCACTTACATTTGCGCCTTGCCATACCGAAGCAGCATCTGGCCCGCCTGGAAAAACGTACTTCTTTCGCACTTCGGATGCAGCAGCGCTTAGTCATAACTTTGACGAGCGCATGCCCGACAGCCTTTAGACAGGCAGCAAAAGTCTCCGACATCAATACGGATGATCCATTACGATAGGGTCATCGCGCACAGCATGAAAGACCCGGCTAAGACTTGGCTTTACGCGACGTGTTAGGTTCGTCTCACCATCGAAGCAAATCATCCGCACCTGTCGCACGCACTCTCCGCACTTGATCCTTGGCGCTAAAAGCCTTGCCGGTGAAATTCCTCATAGGATATGGAATGTTTTTTTCCAAGCATATAGTTAGCAAAACGAAAGGTATGAAATCAGATCGACTGATCGGGTGCGACGCCATCAGGAGTTCTCTATGAAGGTATTGATTGCGAACACCCTGTATTACCCCGATGTCGTGGGGGGCGCCGAAGTCTCGACGCAACTCCTCGCGGAAGGTCTTGCCGCGGCCGGCGTCGACGTCACTGTCGTATGCGCGACCGGCACCGGTGTCGATCACATCAGCAAGCTCAATGGCGTAAAGATATGGCGACTCCGCTTTGCGAATGTCTACTGGCCCCATCGCGCGGGCAAGCGATCGCGCGTGGCGAAGCTCGTATGGCATGCCATCGATACGCACAACCTCATCATGGCGCGCAAGCTGAAAGCCGTCGTGGCGCGCGAGAAGCCGGATCTCGTGAGCACGAGCAATCTCTCTTGTCTGTCGGTTGATCTTTGGCGGATCGCGAAGAACGCCGGCCTGCCGGTCGTTCATACGACGCGCGACTATTATCTCTTGTGCCCCGCGGCGACGATGCTCTCCAACAACCGGAGTTGCGAGCGTCAATGCACGCTTTGTGCGTGTTACGCGGGTCACAAGCGAACACAGTCGGAAAAGGTCGACATCGCCATCGGCGTCAGCCGCTTCGTGCTTCAGAAGCATCTCGACAACGGCTTCTTCCCCGCGGCGTCATCGACGCGCGTCATCAGCGACTGTCATTTCTCCGACGCCGGCGAGCCCCCGGCTTCGTCCGCACCGTCAGTCAAGGATACCGTTCGTCTCGGCATGCTCGGCCGCATTTCGCCCGAAAAGGGTATCGAGCTTCTGATCGACGAACTGATGAAGGACAGCTCGCTCAACTGGAAACTGACGATCGGCGGAACCGGCGACGGTGATTACGTCGCCAGCCTGAAGTCGCGCTACAACGACGCACGCGTGCGATTCCTCGGCCATGTCGATGCGTCGAGCTTCCTTCGCGAACTCGACGTGCTGGTCGTCCCGTCGCGATGGAACGAGCCGTTTGGTCGCGTGATCGTCGAAGCGTATTCGCAAGGGATACCTGTCGTCGGCGCAAACACCGGCGGCATTCCGGAGGTGATCGAACCGACTTCCCATCTCGTCTTCGACATCGACAAGCCGCAATCGCTGATCGAAAGGATCCACGATGCGATCGAGATGGCGCGAGATCCTGAAACGCACGACCGGCTTTTGCGCTACGCTGATTCTTTCAGTCCCGACAGGATGGTTGCGGCCTACCTGAAGGTCTACAGCGACGCGCTCAAGCAGAGCGCTCCAACAGAAAACCACGAGGCGCAGCTGCATGTGTCGAGCGAATGAGGAAGTCTTCGTATGAATACACCGAGTCTTGACTATGTTCCCGCCCGCAGCGGCCCGACCGTGACGTCCACGACCGCAAGTCTTTACCAGGCGGCGGTCGACAACATCTGGGGCGTCGTGTTGATCGTAGTGGCCGTCACGTGCCTGGCTATCGGCTATGCATGGCTGTCGGTTCCGAGCTATACGGCCGACGCCATCGTGCGAGTCGAATACCCGAACTCGAACGCGCTCGGCCTCAATTCACGCTCGGGACGCGGCTCGCAGGAAGTCGTTCCGAAGACTCTGCCAAGCGATGCGGAGATGCAGATCATCCTGAGCCGCACGGTATTGTGGCCGGTCATTCAGAAATACAAGCAGGATATTCTCGTGACGCCGGATGAGCTACCCGTCATCGGGCGCATCTCCGAACTGATCGCGGCGTCCCGTTCGTCCGATGAACCGATGGCAGCGTTCCTCGGCCTGCGCTCTTATGCGTGGGGCGGCGAAAAGATCGATGTGCAGACGCTCGATGTGCCGTCGCGCTACATCAATCAGGAAATGACGCTGCGCGCACTCGCCGACCAGCGCTATCAACTGATCGACAAAGAGGGCAACACGCTGATCGAAGGCACCGCGGGTTCGCTCGCGCAGAAGGACGGCTTGTCCATCCTGGTGAGCCGGCTCGTCGCGCGGCCCGGCACCGAATTCACGGTCGAACGCCTGAGCGAATATTCGGCGTTGCAGCGTTTTGGCAAGCAGGTCAAGGCATCCGAGCCCCAAAAGGAATCTGGCGTCGTGCAGATTTCCTACGAAAACCAGGACCCGAAACTCGCGCAGGACATCGCGAACGCCATTGCGCAGACGTATATCGCGTCGCATGTCGATCAGCGCCGGACCGAAGCGGGCAGCACGCGCGAATTCATTCAGAGCGAACTACCCCGGCTGAAGGAACAACTCAAGCGCACCGAAACCAACCTCAGCGACTACCGAACCAACGCCGACTCGATGACGCCCAGTTCGGAAGCGGATTCGTATCTCAAGAGCACGCTCGACATCGACAAGCAGATTGCCGCACTCGACATGCAGCGCACCGAGGTGGCGAGCCGCTTCGGCCCCGGCACGCGCGACATTCAAACCATCGACGAGCAGCTTGGGCTCTTGAAGCAGCAGAAGGCGGAACTGGAAAGCCGCTTCAGCCAGTTGCCTGAGTCGGACCGCAGGGCGGCCGACCTGACGCGGGAAGCCAAGGTCGCGGAGAGCATCTACGTGGCGATGCAGGGCAAGTCGAACGAACTCGACGTCACGCGCGCCGGCACGCTCGGCAACGTGCATCTCGTCGATCCTGCGTTGTTCCCGAGCGAGCCTTCGAAGCCGAAGCGCCTGATTGTGATTGCGGTTGGCCTGGTTGCGGGCTTGCTGCTGGGGATGCTCTTCATCGTCTATCGCAAGCTCACGTCGCGCAGCATCGTGCTGAGTCCGGACGCCGCGGAATATCAACTACAGTTGCCTGTCTTCGGTACGGTGGCCTTCAGCGCAGAACAGGCGCGTCTGGAAGATTCGCCGATCCGCACGGCGCGCATGCTCAGCCAGCGCGCGGGCGTGCCGCCCTCGGACAAGACCGCGCTCGTGCTCTCCGCCGACACGGAGAACGAAGGCGCCATCGAGGCATTGCGCGCGATCCACGCATCGCTCATGCGCGACATCGAGCGCACGGGCAGCAACGTGCTCGCGATCGTTGGTGCTGCGCCGGGCACCGGCAAGACCTTCGTCGCATCGAACCTCGCGGTGATTCATGCGCACGCGGGCAATCGCGTCCTGCTGATCGACGGCGACTTGCGACGGGGCAAGGTCGCCACCGAGTTCGGCCTGCCGAACGACCTCGGCCTCGCCGACGTGCTCGCGGAGAAACAGGAGATCGACCGCGTGATCCAGTCGTGTGCCGTGGCGGGACTCAGCGTGATCTCGTCGGGCGTGCCGCCTGCGAACCCGTCGAAGCTCCTTTCGACGACGCGGCTGCGGCTCTTGCTCGAACGCCTTGCGCCTCACTACGACCTCATCGTGATCGATACGCCCGCAGTGCTCGCCGCAAGCGACGCGGTGATGATCGCAGCGACAGCCGGCTCTGCGGCGATCGTGGTGCGCCCAGGTGCACAAACCGAGGATCAACTCGGCGAAACGACGCGTCGGCTCGACCGCGCAGGGGCGCGTGTCGCCGGTGCAATTTTCAACGCGATGCCCAAACGTCGCAGCGAAAAGCGCATGCATCCCTACCCGAACCATTACTCCGACCCGTCCACGCGTGGTCACTCACCCGCCTGAGCACAGGCATGCAAAATGCGTAAGAGCTTCGACGAATTAGCCCCATGCGCAAAAGCAGGACACAATAATGTCGATATCAAAAACAACGCAAAATTTCCTGAAGGGCCTGCTGCCCGATGCGCTTTTCCTGAGTCTTTCGCATCGGCAGAAGGTCGGGCGCTTTCCTCGCCTCAGGCACCCGGTCACGTTCAACGAAAAGATCCTGCAACGCTGTCTATATCCTGATCCACGTTACGCCGATTTGACCGACAAGCTGCTGGTGCGCGACTTCATTGAGCGCACGATCGGCGAGGAGCATCTGATCCCTTTGCTGGCAAGTCCCGAGACCTTCACCGAAGCGGACTTCGCGGCCTTGCCTTCGTCGTTCGCGATGAAGGCCAATCATGGAAGCGGCTTCGTCAAAATCGTCCACGACAAGACGCAGACGTCGTTCGAGGAGCTTCGCGCACTCGGCGAAAGCTGGCTCAAGACGGACTTCTACGACATTGCCAGAGAACGCCACTACCGCCATATCAAACCGAAGCTCTTCTTCGAAGCATTGCTCGTCGAGAGCGACGGCAACGTGCCGCCCGATTTCAAGATCCATTGCTTCAACCAGCCCTCGGGGGCGCATCAGGCGTACATCCTCCACATCTCGGATCGCTTCAAGGATCACCCGCGCGGCGATTTCTATGACGAGGAATGGAATCAGCTCGCCATCAGAATCGGCCACTATCCGTGCAGCACGGTGCCCACGCCGCGTCCCGCTAATCTCGACGCGATACTCGCGTGTGCGCGTTCGCTGTCCGCGCCATTCGACTATGTGCGCGTGGACCTCTACGCGCCCGGCGACCGGATTTACTTCGGCGAGTTGACGTTCACGCCGGGCGCGGGCGTTTATCCGCTCTACCCGGAGAGCATCGATTACGAATGGGGGCGCATGCTGCATTCGCAGCCCGTGCTGCCGACGCTCGCAACCGTCACGCCCGATATGCGAAGCTACGAGGAAGAGCATCACAGCGCGGATTTCGCGCAGCGGTAAAAGACGGTTCTTGGGCGCAGGGCCGCGGAGACGATCATCGCCTCCGTGTGCCAAGGCGGCCGCCATAAACAAAACAGATGGCCCGCAAACGGGATCGCATGGCGCGCTTTGGCACATGCCGGGTGCGCCATCGCGCCGCTATACTCAGGCTCCGTAGCGACGACCGTGCACCGCACGATCGCGCCGTAAAGAGCCGACCATGGACAATCACGAACTGCTGAACCTTGCCTATCTGCGCGCATTCAGGCTCGTCGCGCAGACCGGCAGCGCCACGCGCGCGGCCGCCGCGCTCTTTCGCGCTCAGTCCGCCGTGACACGTTCGTTGCAGGAACTCGAGGCATCGGTCGGCGAGGCGCTCTTCGAGCGACGCTCGTCCGGCATGCTGCCGACGCCAGCCGGCCGCGCGGTGCTGCAACGGTGCGAACGCATTTTCGCGGAACTGGAAGAGCTGGCCCAGTGGTGCACCGCGCGCCAGTCGCGCCGGCGTCCTGCAACGGGCAACGCTTTGCCCGCCTATCTGCTTAATACGCGACGCCTTCAGTTGTTCTCGGCGCTCGCCCGTCATCGTCACATGCCGAGCGCCGCGCAGACCTTCGGCATCAGCCAGCCCGCCGTCAGCAGCGCCATCCGCATCATGGAGAGCGGTGCGGGCATGCAACTTTTTTATCGCAGCCCGCGCGGCCTTCTGCTGACGAGCGAAGGCGAGACGTTCCTGCTTCATGTGCGCCGCGCGTTGAACGAGCTGCGTCACATCCCCGACGACATCGCCGCGCTGCACGGCAGCATCCAGGGCTATGTGACGGTCGGCGCATTGCCGCTCGGGCGCACGCTGATTCTTCCTGAGGCCATCGCGCGCGTGGCCGCGCGCTACCCCGGCGTGCGGATCGTGACCGACGAAAGCGCGTATGAAACGCTCGTCGCCGGGCTGCGGGCCGGAGACATCGATTTCGTGCTGGGCGCGCTGCGTGCCAACGATGCAACGAGCGGCCTCGCCAACGAACGGTTGATGTCCGAAGATCTGGTCGTGCTCGCCCGGCGCGACCATCCGCTCGCGAGCGCGCGCGGGCTCACGCTCAGGGACCTCGCGGACACCCAATGGATTCTGCCGCGCAGTCACGCGCCGGCGCGCGGTCTCTTTGAATCGCACTTCAAGCGCATGAGACTGAAGCCGCCGATGCCGAGCGTGGAAACCGCCGACCTCGCCATCATTCGCGGCGTGCTGTTGCATACGGACATGCTCGCCGTGCTGTCGGCGCAGCAGCTTTACTACGAGTGCGAGTCGGACCAGCTCGTCGTGCTCGACATCACGATGCAGAACACATCGCGCGACATCGGGCTCATCGTGCGGGCGGGCGGCACGCCGTCGCCGGCTGCGCGCGTGTTGATCGACGCGATCCGTCTGACCGTCGACAAGGTCGCGCGCACGACGCTCGTCGCGATGCGCTAAGGCATTGTTCAACAACCCTTGATCGCGTCTTCGAGCGCTTCCTGCGAAATCGGCTTCAGCAGATAGCCGTCGAACGCATCGAGTTCCTGCGCGCTCAGATTCGCGCGGCCTGTCACCGCGACCACGCACGCCTGGGCGCTCGGGGTCGCCGCGCGAAGCTGCTGGCAGAGCGTCCGGCCGTCGGCGTCTGGAAGGCCGATATCCAGAAAGATCGCGTCGTAGGTATTCGCCGCCGTCAAGGCGAGCGCGGACTGCCCGTCATACGCGACCTCGGGCTCGTGACCGATCGATGCCGCGAGCGCCGCGAACGCATCCGCAAGGCGCGGATCGTCTTCGATAAACAGAATTCGCATGATGGGCTCCACGACCCGGTTCGGTTGTCGGTCGACATCGCTTCGATCAAGCAGCGATCGTTCCCGAACCGGATCGCGCGAAAGCACCGGGCCGGTGCACCCAAGCTACGTCTTTTTAAGCCGTTTCTCCATTCGCTCACTGCGCGCGCAGCGCATCGACGATATTCATGCGCGCCGCGCGCACCGCCGGCAGAAAGCCGCCGACGAGCCCCATTGCGACCGAGAAGACGAGCGTTTTCACGACGACGCCCGACGTGAGAACGAACCCGAACGAAATGTCCGCGAAGGTCTGGAAGTTCGTGGTGGAGAACGAGGTGAACTGCATCAGCGCGGCGCAGCACAGCCCAACGACACCGCCGACGAAGCCGAGCAGCAACGCCTCCAGCAGGAACGCCGCGAGCACGTTCGCCCGCTTGAAACCGAGCGCGCGAAGCGTCCCGATCTCCGACACGCGGTTCGCCACCGACGCGTACATCGTGATCATCGCGCCGATCATCGCCGCGATCGAGAAGATGATCGACAACGTGAGGCCCAGGATGTTGATGAACGTGGAAAGCGCCTTGGACTGGTCGCTGTAGAACTGGCGTTCACGCTTTGCCTGATCGGCGAGCCGCGGATCGACGTCGATGTCGGCCGAAAAGCGCTCGAAGAGATCGCTGCGCGCGAGCCGCAGCACCATCGACGAAAACGCCGAGCGCCGGAACGACTGCATCAGCTGGTCGACGTCGCCCCAGATTTCCGAGTCGAAGCCGCTGCCGCCGGCGTCGAAGCGGCCGACGATGGTCCAGTCGCGCTGGGCGAACCGCAAATGCTCGCCGATGCGCGTCCCGCTGAATCCTTTCGCGATGTTGCTGCCGACCACGATCTCCGACGACCCCGGCCGGAACATGCGCCCTTCCACCAGCCTGACCTGCGGCCGCAGGGCGAGCCCGAGCGGCGAGACGCCTCGGATCACGACATTCGACAGCCGCTCCGAGCCGACCTTCGCAAGCGAGATCAGCACCACGGTTTCCTTCGACGCGAGCGGCCGGCCGTCGGCGCCCATTGCCACCGACGGATGCATCTCCATCACGTTCGCCTGATTGCGTTCGATCGCGCTCTGCACTTCGGTCTCGGCGCCCTTGCGGATCACGACGACGTTGTCCTCTTCGCCGGTGGAAACGAGCGTCTTCTGCAGGCCCGCATCGAGCATCAGCACGGTCGAGAACACGAAGACGACGAGCGCGAGGCCGCCCGCTGTGAGGAGCGTCGTGAGCCGCCGGGCCCACAGGTTGCGCGCGACATAAGCAAGCGGAATCGCCATTGCCGTCCCTAACCGATGGCCCGCAGGCCTTCGACGATCCGCACCCGCGCCGCCTGCACCGCCGGCACGATGGCGGCGGCGAGCGCCACGACGAGCGCGCACGCCGCCTGCAATCCGACCGTCTGCGCCGACACACGGAACACGGGAAACACGCCGCCCGTCGCCTGCTTGAAGAAGCTCGCGGCGGGCGGCGTCGCCAGAATGCCGAGGCCGCCGCCGATCGCGCAGATCACGATCGACTCGCCGAAGACGAGCAGCCCGAGGAACGCGGGACCGAAGCCGAGCGCCTTCAGCGTCGCGTATTCGGTCGTGCGTTCGCGCGCGCTCATTGCCATCGCATTCGCCATCACCGCCATGATGATGAGGATCACGACGTAGGACACGACGCGGATCGCCGCGATGATCTGGTTCGACATCGCGACGAACCCGAGCTGGAACGCCTGCTCGGTTTCGGTCAGCGTCTCGGCGAGCGAGTTCTTGAACACGCCGTCGACGCGGCGCGAGACTTCCGCCGCTTCATCGGGGTTCGCCACGCCCAGCACGTAGATGCCGACCTGATCGGCGCGGCGCGGCGTCGTCTTGCGCACGCTTTCGTTCAGATAGTCCCAGTGGAAGATGAGCTGGCGCGTGATCGTCGACTCGTCGCGCCCGTCGAGGATTCCGCGCACCACGAAGTCCCAGGTGCCCGGAAAGATCGTGCCCTTGATCGGGATCACGTCGCCGACCTTGAAGCCGAACTGCGTCGCCAGTTGCCGGCCGATCAGGCAGCCCTTGCGGTCGCGCAGATAGTCCGCGCGCTGGGCGGCGGGGAGGATGAACTCGGGATACAGGTCGAGATAATTGTCCGACACGGCAAACTGCGCGAAGAAGTTTTTCGGATCGCGATAGACGCCGCCGAACCAGTTGGACCGCGCGACGACAGTCACGCCCTCGACGCCCCGGATGCGGTTCTCGTAGCTCAACGGCAGCGGAAACACGAGCGAGATCGCGTTGCGCGTCACGAGCCGCGCATTCGACGCCGCCGCCGCGCCCGCGTACCACGCGTCGACGACCGTATGCAGCAGGCCGTAGGCCAGCACCGCGATGGTCAGGCCGAGCACGGTCAGCGTCGTGCGAAGCCGGTGGCGCAGCGCGTTGCGGGTGATCAGCTTGACGAGGTACATGACGTCGGCTCAGTTCCGGCCTGCATCGATCAGCTCCCCTTTCTCCAGATGAACGAGCGCGCGCGCGGCGCCGGCCGCGTGCGCATCGTGCGTCACCATGATGATCGTCTTGCCGAGTTCGCGGTTCATCCGCTGCAGCATCGAGAGCACGTCGGAGGCGGAGGCGCGGTCGAGGTCGCCGGTCGGTTCGTCGGCGACGATCAGCTTCGGGTCGGTGATTAGCGCGCGCGCGATCGCGACGCGCTGCTGCTGCCCGCCCGACAGTTCCGAGGGATAGTGGCTCATGCGGTCGCTCATGCTGACCATGTCGAGCACCATCTCGACGCGCTCGCGCCGCTCGCGCCGCGTGAGGCGCGTGAGCATCAGCGGCAGTTCGACGTTCTCGAACGCGTTCAGGACCGGCATCAGGTTGTAGAACTGGAAGATGAAGCCGATGTGGGCCGCGCGCCAGTCCGCGAGCGCCGCTTCGCCGAGCCGCGCGATGTCGAGGCCCGCCACGCGCAGCTCGCCGCTGTCCGGCCGGTCGATGCCCGCGATCAGGTTCAGCAGCGTGCTCTTGCCCGAGCCCGACGGCCCCATCAGCGCGATGAAATCGCCCTCGGCGATTTCGAGCGTGATGTCGGTCAGGACGGGCACCGTCTGCACGCCGCGACGGTACGACTTCGCGACATGGCGTATTTCGACGAGCGGCGTCGTTCTCATGCTATTTCTTCGCCACGGAAACACGCGCGCCGTCGCCGAGCTTCTCGCCAGGCGCCAGCACCAGCGTTTCGCCCGGCTTCACGCCGTCCACCGCGACGAGTTCGCCGATCTTCGCGCCCGGCGTCACGGGCGTCTCGCGCACGCGCTCGTCCTTGACGACGTACACGACCTGCCGGCCATTGCGCGCCACGACCGACGAAGCCTGCACCGCGACCACCGGCTTCTCCTCGTTCGGCGGCACCGGCTTCGACAGAAACGCGATCTTCGCGCTCATGTCGGGCAAGACGCGCGGATCGCGCTCGACGAAACGCACCTTGACCAGCACCGTCGCCTTCGAGCGGTCGACGGTCGGCACGATGCGCGAAACGCTGCCGGACAGGCGCAGTTCCGGCAGCGCGTCGAGCTGGATCTCGCACGGCGCGCCCACGCCGATCTTCGCGATGTTCGATTCCGCCACGTCCGCTTCGACTTCGAGCGTCTCCATGTCCGCGATGGTCACGACCGCGCCCTTGCTGTCCGACGCCGACGAAAACGGCGTGATGTTGTCGCCGACGTTGGCGTGCTTTTCGAGCACGACGCCGTTGAACGGCGCGCGGATCAGCGTCTGGTCGACCGCGACCTGCGCCGCGCGCGCGTTCGCCTGAGCCGAAGCGATGGCGGCGCGATCGCTGTTGATCGACGCCTGCGCCTTGTCGTAGCGGGCGCGGTCCGAATCGTATTGCGCGGCGGGGATCGCGCCCTGCGGCGCGAGGATCAGCGAGCGGCGCAGGTTGGCCTCGGCGTCCTTCATCTCGGCGTGCTGCAATTCGAGGTTGGCGCGCGCCACGTTCACTTGCGCGAGCGCCTGGGCAAGCGACGCCTCCACGTCCCGGCTTTCAAGCCGCGCGATCACTTCGCCCTCTTTGACGACGGAGCCTTCGAGCACGCCGAGCCATTCGACGCGCCCCTGCGCCTTCGACGCGACCGCCGCCTTGCGCTGCGGCACGACATAACCGGTGGCGTTGAGCAGCGTGTAGTTTTGCGACGGATAGACCGAGGTGACGGTGGCCGTTTCGACGGCTTGCGGACTCGTGAGCCTGAAGGCGATGCCGAGCGCGATGAGGAGGATCGCCGCGATGACGGCGTAGCGGAGCCAGCCGCGCCGGCGCCGTGGGACGATCGCGGAAGGCGACCGGTCGATTTTAAGTTTGTCGAGATCGTGATCAGCCAATTTGGGGCCTTGCGCCCGCGGCCGGTCACTTTGATGAAGCGTCATGCAGGAACGCCGGACGATCAGCGACCGTCCGGCTCGTGGCGCCGTGTACGGGGCTCCCAGTATAGCGCCGCGCCGTGCGCGCGCTTTGACCTAAGCGGATGTTGCACTACGTGTTCGGTCCGTCGTCTGCCGACTCCGATGGCGGCGCGAGCGACACGACATTGACGATCCCCTGCCGCGCCATCTTCGCGTACGGACAGAAGCGCTCGGTGTGACGCACGAGTTCCTCCGCGATCGCCCGCTCGACGCCCGGCAGATGAATGCGGACGTCGGCGGTCAGCGTGTAGAGACCGTCGACGGGATCGCGTCCGAACGTGATCGACGCCTGAACCTTCGCGCCCGGAATCGGGATGCCTGCGCGCGCCGCGAGCAGGCTCAACGCCCCGTGAAAGCACGCCGCGTAGCCGGCGGCGAAGAGCTGTTCCGGATTGGTCCCGCCGCCGGGGCCGCTGAGCGCGCCGGGAAGCCGCAGGTTCACTTCTAGGTTGCCGTCGTCGGAGCGCGCGACGCCCGACGCCCGGCCGTGGCCCGTGTCGCCGCCCGTCACGCTGACGGTCGTCGAATAGAGACCGTGGAAGTCGGGCCCGTAATACTTGTCGAGCAGCGTGAGCGGTGGCGGGACCAGGGGTTTCATCGTGCAAATGACTCGTGACGATGCCGCGGCGCTCAGTGCGCCGCCGTGTGCGACCGGCTGAACCAGTCGTCGAGCGTCACGGCGCCCAGACGCGCACCCGCGCCGGGAACGAGCGTGTCGTCCTTCAGAAGCGCGCCGAAATAGCGCGCGACAGAATCCGCGAGCACCTTGCGCGGATCGTTCGTCCCGGCGAGGAACCGGCCGATGAGATCGGTCAGGCGCACCTTGTCCGGCCCCGCCACTTCGACCACACCGTTGACCGGCGCCCCGAGCGACAGGTCGGCAACCGCGAGCGCGACATCGTCCGACGCGATCGGCTGGATGTAAACCGGCGCAAGCCGCACCGATTCGCCTTCCGTGCCACCTTGCGCGATGCCGCCGAGGAATTCGAGGAACTGCGTCGAGTGGATGATCGTGTACGGAACGCCGGACGCGCGGATCAGCTCCTCTTGCGCGATCTTGCCGCGGAAGTAGCCGCTTTCCGCGAGCCGCTCCGTGCCGACGACCGAGAGCGCCACGTGATGCGTCACGCCCGCCCGGGCTTCGGCGGCGAACAGGTTGCGGCCGGAGGCCTCGAAGAATTCAAGCACAGCGCGGTCTTCGAACGACGGCGAATTCGCCACGTCGATCACCACTTGCGCGCCCTTCAGCGCGGCGTCCAGGCCTTCGCCCGTGACCGTGTTCACGCCCGACGCCGGCGACGCCGCCAGCGCCTCGTGACCCCGCGCGCGCAGTTCGCTGACGACCTTGCTGCCGATGAGCCCGCTGCCGCCAATGACTACGATCTTCATGATGTCCCCTTGATGGTGAACTCCGGCTTCATCCGCGTGCCGGCAATGGGTTGACTTGCGGGATGCGGCCGGCATCCCGGCGCTTCGCCCGACGCGCCGCGTTTCGCGCGGCGTGAGGCATGGATCGAATGGTAGGCGTGCGGGCGGCGCGGCAGTAGCCTCGCGCCGGGACGCGCGGTGTTGCCGTCAGCGCATCAATCGGTGCGCCGGTCAGCGCGCGCCCTGCACCGGCAGCGTGGACAGACAGTCGAGATCGAGCGCGCGCGTGCGCTCGGTCAGATAGTCGACGAAAACGCGGATTCTCGCAGGCAGTTGCTTGCGGCTCAGATAACAGACGTAATGGCCGCGATCGTCCGGCGCATGCTGCGCGAGACACGCGACGAGCCGTCCGTCGCGCAGTGCGTCGCAAACCTGATAGCCCGCGAGCTGCGCGACGCCTTGTCCTTCCAGCACCGCCTGCAGCACGAGATCGGCGTCGTTGAAGGTCGCGAACGCGTGCGGCGTGATCTTTTGCGGATGGCCGCTCACCTTGAACTCCCAGTCGGCGACACGCCCCGAGGCCATCCGGAAATTGATGCAGCGATGCTCCGCGAGCGCCTCGACGCTGCGCGGCAAACCATGCTCGCGCGCATAGCCAGGCGTTGCGCACACGACCATCTGCATCGGGATCAGTTGCCGCGCGACCACCTGGCTGTCTTCCATGCGCCCGTCGCGCAGGGCCACGTCGACGCGGCCCGACGTGAAATCGGGCGGACCGTCGTCGAGCGACAGTTCCAGCGCAATCTCGGGATACGTCTCGTGAAAGCCGCGCAAGAGCGGCGCGACGACCTTGCGGCCGAAACCGGTCGTCGATGCGATGCGCAACTGGCCGCGCGGCGGTCCGTTGCGCAATTCGCGCATGTCCTCGATCGCCTGGACGATGCGCTCGACGCCCGGATGACAGTTGCGGTAGAAAAGTTCGCCCTCGCGCGTGAGCGAGGTGCTGCGCGTGGTGCGCAGAAAGAGGCGTGCGTCGAGCTGCGCTTCGAGCTTCTGCACGTTGCGGCTGACCGCCGAGCGGCCGATGCCGAGCCGGTCGCTCGCCTTCGCGAAGCTGCCTTCGTCGGCGACGGCGAGGAACGCGACGACGCCCGCGTAGCTTGTCGCGAAACTGCTGGCGAGCGCATCGGCGGTGCCCGCGCGGGGCGTGGAAGCGAGATTTTCAGCGAGGTTGTCGGGCATGGAAGTGCGTTCCGAAGTGTCCATGTCCAACTAGACGTTCGACTCGCGCTTCCTGTGACATCGTCCCTCGAGTTTTTTGGAGCGGGCGTTACTTCACGGGCGTCAGCACCGGCGCGTCCTTGTTTTTCAGCAGCAGCACGATGAACTTCGCCGGTTTCGTCGTGCTGGCGTTGCGCCCGACCGTGTGAATGTCGTTCGGGCCTTCGTAGAAGGTCTGGCCGGGCTTCAGCGTGACTTCCTTGCCGCCCTTCACCTGCATGACGATCGTTCCTTCCAGTACATAGATAAAACCGTGCGCGTCGTGCCGATGCACCGGGTCCTCGCCGCCCGGCGGATAGACGACCTCGATCATCAGCGCTTCCTTGCCGGGATAGTCCGCGAGCGCCTGCGTCATCAGCGGCGTGACGACGGCGTCCGGCGCCGCCTGCGCGGGACCGGCGAGCGACGCCGCGCACAGCAGCATCGCCGCGCGGGTTGGGGTCAGGCTGAACATGATGTGTCCTCGATGGCGGCCCGCGCTTCAGGGCCCGTTTGTGCCGTTTGCCCCGTTTGTCTACTGCACGCGAAGGCCGGGCGCGATGCGCGTCCGGCGCCGCGAGCGACTTCGACTTACTGGAGCCCCGCCTTGTCGAGCCCGAACACCTTGTCCGACGAACCCGGCACGGTCCTGAACGCGACGTTCGCGCGATTCCAGCCGTTGATCGCCATCACTTCGAAGGTGAGGTCGGACAGTTCCTTCTCCGAAAACTGGGTGCGCACGCGCTCGTAGAGGTCGTCGGGAACGCCGGCTTCCGGAATGCGCGTCAGCACTTCGGTCCATGCGAGCGCGGCGCGTTCGCGCGGTGCGAAGAGCGTCGATTCGCGCCAGATCGCCACATGGTGCAGACGCAGTTCGCGCTCGCCGTGCAGCTTCGCTTCCTTGACGTGCATGTCGACGCAGAAGGCGCACCCGTTCATCTGCGACGCGCGGATCTGCACGAGATCGACGATCGATTGCTCGATGGCCGCTTCCTTCATCCGGTTACTGAATTCGAGGAATTTCTTAAACAGTTCCGGGGATTGTTGAATGTAGTTGAGTCGCTGAGTCATGATTTCTCCGTGCGATTGGGACCGACGATCGGGACAGACAGCCCGCGGCGTTCGGGGCGTTGCTGGCGGCGAAGCGCCGCACGGAAACCATCGTAGAGTCGGCGGGCGCGCGCCGGTAGACCCGCCGAAGTGCTCACGCTGTTGCCCGCGCGGCACCAATCGCGCGCGGCCTGCATCGTCCTTCAGACACCGACCGCTGCCGCGATGCGCGCGAGCTTGTCGGGATTGCGCTGCACGTGCACGCGCACGATGCGCGCGCCGTCGGTCTCGTAGGATTGCGCGGATTCCAGCTTGCCCTCGATGAAGCGCAGCAACGCCCATTGCCCGTTGAGCAGCGCGAGTTCGACGCGCACCGCTTCGCCGTAGCGTAGCCTCGCGGCGAAGAAAAGTTGCGCGATGCGCCGGCCGCCTTCGAGCGGCTTCGGGAAGCTCGGCACCCGGCCGCCGCCATCGCCGACCAGCACGGCATCGTCGGCGAGCAGCGCATGGATCGCGGCGAAATCGCCGCGAGAAAGCGCCTGCGCGAAATCCTGCAACAGGCTGCGCTGGATGTCGCGCGCAACCGTGGCGCGCGGCCGCGCGTCGCGCAACTGCGTCTTCGCGCGGCTCACGAGCTGGCGGCAAGCGGCCTCGCTCTTGCCGATCGCGCTCGCCACTTCGTCGTAGCCGGCATCGAACACTTCGCGCAGCAGGAAGGCCGCGCGCGCTTCCGGACTCAGGCGCTCCAGCAGGACGAGAAAAGCCACCGACACGTCGTCGGCGCGCTCGGTCATCTCTTCCGGCGTGGCGGGCGATGCGCTGTATTCGGGCTCGGGCAGCCAGATGCCGGCGTAATGTTCGCGCTGGATCTTCGCGGCGCGCAGCCGGTCGATGGAAAGGCGCGTCGTCACGGAGACGAGCCAGGCCTCGGCGTTATGGATGGACTCATGCGCGGCTGCGTGCCAGCGCAGCCAGACATCCTGCACGACGTCTTCGGCTTCCGCGACCGAGCCCAACATCCGGTACGCGATGGCCTGCAAGCGGCGTCGCAGGCGGTCGAAAACGCTCGTGGCATCGTCCATGGTGCGGGTTGCTCCCTCGCGACGTGGCAAGCGATTATGCTACCGCGTTGAGGGCGCCTCGCACAGGCGCTGTTTTGTGCTTCTATGGAATTCGATCACGCAAGCGCGGAAACATCAGACGGTGTACAACGCCCGGGAGCCCTCGATGGAAACCAAACCAAAAATCATCGTCCTCGACGACGAAGCCGAACTGCGCAACATGCTGCAACGCTTTCTCGGCTCACAGGGATTCGAGGTGCGCGCGGTCGCCGACAGTCAGCGGCTCGACCGCTACCTGCAGCGCGAGCCCTATGACCTGCTCGTGCTCGACCTGATGATGGAGCCCGAAGACGGCCTTTCGGTCTGCCGGCGTCTGCGCGCCGAAGGCCACACCTTGCCGATCCTGATGCTGACCGCGAAGGGCGATCCCGTCGACCGCGTGATCGGCCTCGAAACCGGCGCCGACGATTACCTCGCGAAGCCCTTCCTGCCGGGCGAGCTGGTCGCGCGCGTGCGGGCGCTGCTCAGGCGCCAGAAGATGGCGGCCGGCGACCCGACGCTCACCACGCAGTCGATCCGCTTCGGCGAATTCCGGCTCGATCTCGGCCGGCAGCGCCTCTACCGCAACGACGAACCCTTCGAGATCCATTCCGCGCAGATGCAGTTGCTCGCCGCGCTCGGCTCATCGCCGAACCGCGCGATCAGCCGCGACAACCTGATTGCGCGCACGCGCGGACGCGAGCACGACGCGCTCGACCGCAGTATCGACGTGCAGGTGTTGCGTCTGCGGCAGATCGTCGAAGCGGACCCGTCGAAGCCGCGCTTCATCAAGACGGTGTGGGGCGTCGGCTACATGCTGCTCGCGGATATCGAATCGTGACGCGCCTCTTGCGTTCTCTTTTCGCGCGCAACATCGCGCTGCTGGTCGCGCTCGTCGCGCTGAGCCAGGTCTGCTCGCTCACGGTGCTGATGCATTACGTCCAGACGCCGCGCATCGAGCGCGCCGCCGCGACCTTCGCGAACTATATCGACACGCTCGGCGGCATCGTCGCGGCGGCGCCGCCCGACGCACGCGCGGCATTCGTCGAGCGACTGCACGCCCGGCGCGACTTGCCCGCCGAAGCCGCGCTGGAACCGCCGCGCTCGCTGACGACGCTCTACCGCTCGTATCAGCGCAGCACGTTCCTCGCGATGCTGCGCCGCCATCTCCCGGCCGACGTGCCGGTGCGCTGGCAAATCGCCGACGGCCGGTCCGGTGGAGACGAACGGCTGTGGCTGCGCCTGCGTGTCGGCGGCGAGCCCTACTGGATCGCGCTCGCGATTCCCGAAGCGGCGCACGGCGAAGGCTTCGCTTCGACGATCTTGCTCTCGCTCGCACTCGCCGCGCTCGCGACGCTCACCGCTTACGTGATCCAGCGCCACCTGAACCACCCGCTCGACAACCTCGCGCGCGCGGCGCGTCATCTGAGCGCGGGCGGCCAGCCTGAACCGCTGCCGGTCGACGGGCCGACCGAGATCGCGCAGGTGAGCCTCGCGTTCAACCAGATGACCGACGCGCTGCGTGAAGCCGAGGCGACCCGCGCGCTAATGCTGGCGGGAATCTCGCACGACATCCGCACGCCGCTCACGAAGCTGCGCCTCGCGATGGCGATGGCGATTCCCGCGGGCGGCGATCAGACGTTCGTCGCATCGTCGGAGAACTATCTCGACCAGATCGACGGGATTCTCCAGCAGTTCATGGATTACGCGGGCAGCGGCGCGAAGGAAATGCCCGTCGACGGCGACCTGAACGCGCTCGTCGCGAGCCTCGCCGGAGACTTCGCGGGGCTCGGCCACGAGTTCGAACTGACGCTCGGCGATCTGCCGCCCTTTCCGTTCCGGCCCGTGAGCACGATGCGGCTCCTCATGAACCTGATGCAGAACGCGGTGCTGTATGGCGTGACCGGTCTTTCGGTGCGCACCTGGCTCGACGCCGATGCGCAATTCGCGTGCATCGCGATCGGCGACCGCGGCAAGGGCATCGCCGTGGACGAAATGGAGAAGCTGAAAGAGCCGTTCAGGCGCGGGCGCGGCGGCGCCGTACACCCTTCGGGCACGGGTCTCGGGCTCGCCATCGTGGAGCGCATCGCGAAGCTGCACGGCGGGACGCTCATGCTGCGTGCGCGCGAAGGCGGCGGCATGGAGGCCGTGGTCACGATGCGCCTCGGGTAGTTGCCCGCGCTCGCCCGCCGGCACGCCGTGGACTAAGGAAACCGCCTGATTACTCCGCTCACGCCGACGGCGAAGTCGAACGGTCGCCCTCGCCGTCGGTTTCGACCGCCTGCGTGCCCGGCACGTCGTCGGCGAGCGCTTGCGGGTCGATCATGTGCTCAGGTGCGATCGACTCGCGGCGTCGGGTGCGCTTCGGCGCCGCGCCCGCCTTGCCGGTCTTGCCCGGCTCGTTCAGCACGCTCTCGGCCGCCGCGCTCGTGATGGGCGGTATCGACTGCAACGGCACGATCGGCTGCGAGCGCGCGTTGACGTTGATCGGACTCGCCTCGTTATCGTGAATCAGCGCGCGCACGCGCGGATAGATCTGCCGTTCCCAGCGCCTGCCGTTGAAGACGCCATA
Source organism: Caballeronia sp. LZ024 (assembly GCF_031451455.1). Taxonomy (NCBI): domain Bacteria; kingdom Pseudomonadati; phylum Pseudomonadota; class Betaproteobacteria; order Burkholderiales; family Burkholderiaceae; genus Caballeronia; species Caballeronia sp. LZ024. The sequence continues at coordinate 671,350 of NZ_JARUXL010000003.1, forward strand.
GTGACCGACACCCGTCTGCACGTGATGCGCCTTCAGGTACGGCCGCAGCTTGTCGCAGAGGTCCTGCGCGGCGAGCGTCTGTCCGACGGCGCAGATGTCGTCGCGTTCGCCTTCGATCGTGAGCAGCGCCGTGCGCCGGATCGCGGACGGCTCGACCTTGCGTCCGCGCACTTCGAGTTCGTGCAGCGGCAGCGAATGCCGCTGAAAAACCGTATCGACGGTCTCCAGGTAAAAATCCGCCGTCAGGTCCATCGTCGCGAAGTATTCTTCATAGAAGACGCGGATCGCATCGGCGAGATGCTCGTCGCCCTTCGCGCGCTGGTAGTGCATGTCCGCGAACGAATCGAGGTGGCGCGAGAGATTCATCGCCATGAACGCGTTCAGTTGCATGAAGCCCGGATACACGCGCCGGTGCGCACCCGCGAAGCCGAACGGCACCGCGCTGATCAGATGCTTCTCGAACCATTCGAGCGGCTTGCTCTTCGCCAGCTCGTTCACGCGCGTCGGGTTGATGCGCGTGTCGATCGGGCCCGCCATTAGCGTGATGCTCGCGGGCTGCGCGGGATCGTTGTCCGCCGCCATCAGCGCGACTGCCGCGAGCGCCGCGACGGTCGGCTGGCAAACGGCGAGCAGATGCGCGCCCGGACCGATCTTCTGAATGAAGTCGATGATGTGCTGCACGTACTCGTCGAAGCCGAAGCGGCCGTGCGTCAGAGAGATGTCGCGCGGATTGTGCCAGTCGGTGATGTAGACATCGTGATGGGCGAGCATCGTGCGCACCGTGCCGCGCAGGAGCGTCGCGAAGTGGCCGGACATCGGCGCGATCACGAGCACGCGCGGCTGCGCGTGGTCCGAGCCGTTACGCGCGGTGTCCTTGGCGAAATGGACGAGCGAGCAGAAGGGCGTAGAAGCCGCGACTTCCTCGATGATGGGAACCGGCTTGCCGTCGACATCGACGGAATCGATTTCGAAGGGCGGGCGCGAATGCGTGAGGCCCGACAGCGTGAGCAGGTCGCAGGTCGCCCGGAGCGACCGGCCCTGCGGCGTTTCGGCGAAGGCCTGCCATGCCGCGAGCGAGTGATTCATCAGCGCGGCGCCGTGGCGAACCGGCAGCATCAGGTCGGACAGCACCTGGAAGGCGGGATAGGCGAACGGGTTCATCGATCTCCCACGAGTGCGCGAAACACAACGAAGGCCCTGAAGAACGCAATACATATGCCAAAGGGCGACGCGCCTGCGACTTTGCATGATGCGCTGAGTCACCAGCGCGTCACCGGCCCATAGTAGCGTGTTCGGCTTGGCATGGCACTTGCGCCGTTCCCGCCCACGCGCGGGTTTTGCCGCGATTTGGTGCGCCACCGCACGGCAGCGTGCATCGAAGCGCGGTCCGGCGCCGGCGCCGCCCGAAAACGTCGCGCATTCCTAACCGGCTGGAGATTCGTATGGCAAATGCGACGCTGACCATCAGCAGCAAGAACTATTCGTCCTGGTCGTTGCGCGGGTGGCTGCTCGCGCGATTCAGCGGCCTGCCGTTCGAGGAAGTCGTCATGCCCGTCGACGATCCCGTCGCCCGCGCCGAACTGCTGCTGCTTTCGCCGTCGATTCTTGTGCCCTGCCTCGTTCACAACGGCATCAAGGTGTGGGACACGCTCGCGATCGCCGAATACCTGAACGAAGTCTGCCCCGACGCCCGGCTCCTTCCCGCCGACCGCCGCGAACGCGCGCACTGCCGCGCGATCTGCGGCGAGATGCATTCGGGCTTCGTCTCGCTGCGCTCCGCTTTGCCGATGAACCTCAAGGCGCACTTCCCGGGCTTCAAGGTCTGGGCGCGGGCGCAGACCGACATCGAACGCGTGACGACGATCTGGCGCGAGTGTCTCGCGCAGTACGGCGGCCCGTTCCTGTTCGGCGAGCGCAGTGCGGCGGACGCGATGTTCGCGCCGGTCGTGACGCGCTTCGTGACCTACGACGTGAAGCTCGATCCCGAGATCGTCGAATACGGGCAGCGCATTCTCGCGATGCCGGAGATGCAGCAGTGGATCTCGGACGCGCAGCACGAAGCCGAGGAAATCGACGAACTCGACGTCGAGTTCTAGCGCACCTTCAGCACGGCCGCGCCCGTGACGCGGCCGGCGCGCAGGTCGTCGAGCGCGCGGTTGGCGTCGGCGAGCGGATAAGCGGTCGTGCGCATCTCCAGATGGAACTGGCCCGCGAGCTTCATGAATTCGCGGCCGTCCCCGCGCGTGAGGTTCGCCACCGACGCCACGCGCCGCTCGCCCCACAGGAGCGCATAAGGGAACGACGGGATGTCGCTCATGTGGATCCCGCCGCACACGACGATCCCGCCCTTCCTCACCGCCTTCAGCGCGGCCGGCACCAAGGCGCCAGCCGGAGCGAAGACGAGCGCGGCGTCGAGTTCGTCGGGCGGCGTTTCATCGCTGCCGCCGGCCCATTGCGCCTTGAGATCGAGAGCAAGTTGCTGCGCGGCTGCGTCGCTCGGGCGCGTGAACGCGTACACGCTGCGTCCCTGATGCCGCGCCACCTGGGCGACGATATGCGCCGCCGCGCCGAAACCGTAGATGCCGATGCGCTCCGCGTCGCCGGCCATCGCGAGCGTGCGGTAGCCGATCAGTCCCGCGCACATCAGCGGCGCCGCTTCGATGTCCGAATAGCGCGGCGGCAGATGCAGACAGTAGCGGCTGTCGGCGGCGACGCGTTCCGCGTAGCCGCCATCGAGCGTATAGCCGGTGAAGCTCGGTGCGTCGCAGAGATTTTCGCGGCCCGCGCCGCAGTAGCGGCAATGTCCGCAGGTGTGCCCGAGCCACGGCACGCCGACGCGGTCGCCCGGCACGAAGTCCGTCACGCCGACACCCACCGCCGTCACGATGCCGACGATCTCGTGTCCCGGCACGAGCGGCAGCTTCGGCTGCGTGAGTTCGCCATCGACGACATGCAGGTCGGTGCGGCACACGCCGCACGCGTGGACGTCGATCATGAGCTTGCCGGTGTCGAGAACGGGATCGGGCAGATCGCGCTCGACCAGCCGGGACGACGTGCCGTCGAAGACCATCGCGCGCATGACGAACGCTCCTCTTATAGAAGTGTTTAAACAACGGCCGATGACGACGGATGCTGCATCTGCATATCGGGCGCGCAAGCCGCTTGCTGGGGCGGCGCGTCCGCGCTTGGTGCACGCTTGCACCGCATCGTGCTGCACGGTCCATGCCTGCGTGGCGCACCGATGTTCACATCGGGGAACGAAGCATTCATCGGTGTTTCCGAGCATAGGCAATGCGCGGCGCGGCGATGGGCTTGCCGCGTCGATATGGCGCACGACAGCACCTCGCTGCTGTCAGATTCGACGCCTAGACTCGAATCAGAAGCGGCGAAGGATCGACAAAAGATGGGGCGTTGCGAATCGAATGGAACTTCGGCATCGGGCTTGCTTTCTTACGTGACTGGAAGCACACAGCCAGGCGCCCAAGAGCGTCGCCGACAGAAGTTGCTGCGATGCAAGGCATCGCCCGCAAGCATCAAGACATGGCCGGCATGCGCGCACCCCGCGCCGTCATGCCGAAGCCGATCGACCGGCAACCGAAGCGCGTGTCGCGCGCCTCGCCCGTTCATCGAATTCAATTGAATCGAAGTCGTGGAGGATGTCATGCGTATTACCGTCAAGCTCGATGCGTTCGAGCGCGTCGATTCCGGCGCCTTCGCCATCCTGTGGCTCGACAAGGACACGCGCCGCTGGTCGCGCGAAGGCCATCAGAGCGTCGATCTGCCCGACTGGGGCGACCTGCAGGCACGGCCCAACGGCACGCTCATCTGCGGCCAGCACGCCGACTCGCCGCTTTGCGTGCTCGAGCGGCTGGATTTCGACGTCGCGGGCGGGCCGGCCGAAGGCCAGGCCGGCCGTGCGCTCTGGTACGTGCACGGTTCGCCCGAACCGGCGGCCGGCCGCTGGCATGTGCAGTGCATCGACCGCGAGCGCATCAAGGCCGAGCACAGCGTCTTCGCCGGCGAGGAAAACGTCTAGCGAGAACGTTCGGGTTTCGCCGGAGGCTCACGCCATCGTTCTCGCGTGAGCGGCTCCGTTCCCTCCTTCACGCGGGCGCGTCCTCACGCGCCCCGTCCCGCCCACGCGCGCGGCGCTCTGGTGTTTTCCCTTGGCTCTGTTGGTCTCCGGATGTTGGTAGTATCAGTGGCCGGCTAGGTCGTTCGAACGAACGCACTCGGCGCGCGCGAGGGCACCGCCGCGCTGCGAAACCGAACTGCGCGACAAGTCGCAGATCCTGGGAGACACGCATGAATCAAGCAAAATTCGCCGATCCTTTCAGCCAGTTCGCCGCGATATTCCAGCAGTACAAGCTGCCCGGCTTCGACGTGACGGCGATCCTCGAATCGCGGCGCAAGGACGTCGAAGCGCTCGCCGCCGCCAATCAGGTGGCGTTCGGCGGCATGCAGGCACTGCGCGACAAGCAACTCGAAATCCTGCGCCGCACGCTGAGCGAACTCGAAGTCATTGCGCAGCAACTGGAAGCGTCGCCGAAAAAGCTTTCGTTCGATGCCACCGAAGTCGTGCAACGCGCGCTACGCGACGGTCTCGCCGACATGGAAGACATCGCGCGCACCACCCAGCAGACTCAGGCCGAAGCCTATGCGCTCGTTGCGCAGCGCATGGACGACGCGCTCAAGGAGCTGAAGGCATCGCTCTCCCGGCCAGCCAGCTGAAGCCCTGAAACACGAGCACGGCGGCGCGCTTTACGCGCCGTCGGTCAGGCCGGTCAGTTCGCTTTGGAGCAGCGCGAAGTCGACGGGCTTCGCCAGCATGCGCACGTCCGGAATCGGCTCGCCGATTTCGGCGCTGTCGCCATAGCCCGATATCAGCAGCACGCGCATGCCCGGCCACGTGCGCCGCACTTCCCGCGCGAGTTCGGCTCCTGACATGCCGGGCAGGTTCATGTCGCTCAGGAGCGCGTCGAACTTCTCCCGCGCCACGACGGCGAGCGCCTCTTCCGCGCTTGCCACGGCAGTGCAGTCGAGACCGAGGATCGTCAGCAGATCGTGCATTGCTTCGCGCGAGTCGGTTTCATCCTCGACGAGCAGGACCGAATGCACGCCCGCCGCATGCGCCGACGACCGCGCCAGGACCGCGCCGGATTTTTTGTCCGCTTCGGCGCGCGTTTGAACGTCGCCTTGCGGACCGCGATCGAGCGCCGCGCGGATCTTGCGCGCGAGATCGTCACGCCGATACGGCTTGTTCAGGAGCGTCACGCCGCGATCGAGCTTGCCCTGATGGAAGATCACGTCGCGCGTATAGCCCGAGGCGAACAGCACCGGGATCGGCGGCGTGCGCGCCGCCGCGCGCCGCGCGAGTTCGGCGCTCTTCACTTCGCCCGGCATCACGACGTCGGTGAACAGCAGGTCAACCGGTGTGCCGCCCTCGATGAGCCTCGCCGCCTCGTCGCCGTTCGCCGCCGTCAGCACGTCGTAGCCGAGTTCAGTCAAGAGCTCGACGGCGGTGATCCGCACATCGGCATCGTCCTCGACGACCAGCACCGTTTCGTGCGCCCCGAGCGGCACGCCGCTCGTATCGGCGGCTTCGGGCGTCTCGTCCTCGTCGCAGCGCGGGAAATACAGACACACGGTCGTGCCACGGCCCGGCGCGCTCTCGATGGCGGTGTGCCCGCCGCTCTGCTTGACGAAGCCGAACACCATGCTGAGGCCGAGGCCCGTGCCGCGGCCATCGGGCTTGGTGGTGAAGAACGGTTCGAACGCGTGTTCCAGCACCTCGGGCGCCATGCCCGCTCCGGTATCGGACACGGAAAAGCGCAAATAATCGCCGCGCGGCAGTTCGTCGGACTCGCGACAACACGCCTGGCCCGTCTCCTTCTGCGCACCGATGACGACATTGGTCGCCGTCAGCGTCAGCGTGCCTTCGCCGTGCATCGCGTCGCGCGCGTTGATGGCGAGATTGAGCAGCGCATTTTCTAGCTGATTGCGATCGACGAGCACGTTCCACGGCGCGCCGTCGCTATGCGTCTCCACGGCGACCGTCTCGCCCAGCACGCGATGCAGCATTTCCTTCATGCCCGCGAGCAGCCGCGCCGGATTGACCACCGCCGGCGAAAGCGGCTGGCGCCGCGCGAACGCGAGCAGTTGCGAGGCGAGCCGCGCGCCGCGCTGCACGGCGTCGGTCGCGGCGGAAATCCGGCGTTGCGTGGCGGCGTCGTTGCCAGCGCTCGTCGCGAGCATTTGCAGATTGCCGCTGATGACCTGCAGCACATTGTTGAAATCGTGCGCGACGCCGCCCGTCAGGCTGCCGATCGCTTCCATCTTCTGCGCCTGGCGCAACTGCGCCTCGGCTGCCGCGCGCGCGGCGACCGCATCGGCGACGCGTTGCTCCAGCGTGCCCGTCAAGTGGCGCAACGCTTCCTCGGCGATCTTGCGCTCGTGGATATCGATCAGCACGCCCGGATAGCGGCTGGGCGCACCCGTTTCGTCGAATTCGCAGCGTCCGTTCGCCTGCACCCAACCGTAGCTGCCGTCGGGCCGCCGGATGCGGTATTCGGCGTTGAGCGGCTGGCGCGTGACGAGCGTCTCGTGCGCCGTGCATTCGATCCGCTTGCGGTCGTCGGGATGAATCGCCTGGTTCGCGATCTCGCGCGGCAGGCCGCGCGCGGCTTCGTCCACGTCGACGCCGAAGGTGCGCGCAAAGCGCTCATCGCCCGTGACCGTGTCAGCGGCGATGTCCCAGACCCAGGTGCCGAGCACCGCGCCGGTGTTGAGCGCCAGTTGCAGGCGTTCGTCGGTCGCGCGGAAAGCGGCTTCGGCGGTCTCGCGGTGCCGCTCGGAGAGGATCCGCCCGGTCGTTTCCACGACGACCGCGAGGACACCGGCCGGCGCGCCGTCGTCGCCGGGAACGGGGCTGTAGTACAGATCCATCCACACCTCTTCCGGCCGGCCGTTGCGCAGCAGCACGAGCGCCTTGTCGCGATACGTGAGCGTGCCGCCCGCGAGGCAGGTATCCACGACGTTGCGGTTGAAACTCGCGACCTCCGGCCAGCCAAGCTCGACCGGCGAGCCGAGCAAATAGGGATGCCGGCCGCCCGCGAAGCCCGCGTAGGCGTCGTTGTAGATCATGTAGCCCTGGCGCCCCCACAACATGACGAGCGGCACCGGCGAGGCCAGAAGCAGTTGCACGGCGGTCGCGAGCGCGCGCGACCAGGATTCGATCGGACCGAGTTCGGTCTGCGACCACTCGAACGTCCTGATGCGTCCGGCCATCTCGCCCTTCCACCCCGGGCAGCCGTGATCCTCAATCAAAAAGGGCATGTAACGTTCTCTCCGCCCATTCGAACGATGGGGCTTCTATTGGTATTGTCGGTTTGTCGTTTTGGCCGGCGCTCGCGCCTCGTGCCAATTTTATGCCATCAGACTTTGACAAGACTTAGCGCCGTAGGCCGCCGCTCAGCGCGCCGCCGCTTTCACGATGATCTGCGACTGCGTGTCGCGCTCGATCCTTTTCAAAAGCGCGAGCGCGGCCTCGAAATCGGCGGGCGAGCACACCTGCTTGCCGAAATCCGCGCGCAGGCGGCGCGTCACCTGAATCACGTTGGAGGACGGATCGAACAAATAGCGCGAGCGGTAATCGAAGAAACGGCCCGCGACATCCGCGCCGTCCGGTATCTCGACCACCCGCACGTCTTTCGGCAGCGCGATCTGCGACACCTCGTCGAAGTCGCCGCCGACGCACACGTAGGGCTGCTCGCGCGTGCGCTCGGAAAGCCAGTTGCGGACCTGCGTCGCGATGCCGCCCGAGAGGCTCGACAGCGCCGGGAGCGCCGTCGTGCCGGTCGGCCAGACGACTTCGTCGAGCGAGCCGTCGATGGTCGTGACGAACGGGCCGCCGGTCGCATCGACGTCGCTCGTCGTAAGCGTCGCGCTGCCGCGCAGGCCGGTCGCGCGCAGCCGGTCGGCCGCGATCAGCTCGCGGCGCTGGGCGCTCGCCGCGCGCAGGTTCGAGCGCTCCATCTCCGCGCTCCAGCCCGCGTCCCGCACCCAGTACGACAGCGCCGCCGTGCCGCCAGCCGCGACGTCCACTTGCAGGCGCGCGTCGCGCGAAAGCGGCTGCACGGCAGGCGTGCGGGCGAGCGTGCCGGAATCGACGAGCAGCGTCGGGCGATCCATGTCGGTGAGCGGCAGATAGCCGAATTCGACGCTCGCCGCGGTCGCGTCGGCGTAGAGGTTCAGGTCCGGCAGCCAGGTGATGACGTGATTGATCGCGCCGGAACCGTAGCCCGGCACCGCCGGCAATGTGTAGACGGAACCGAGCGCGATGAGCGCCGGCTCGCTGCGGATGCCGACTGCCGAAAGCAACGCGCCATAGAGCGCGACGTGGTCCTTGCAGTCGCCGTAGCGGTTCGCGAGGACGTCGGCGGCGCGGTGCGGCACCGCCGGACTCTGGCCGATGAAGAGCGCCACGTAGCGGACGTTGCGGCGTACCCAGTCGTAGAGCGTCCTCGCGCGGGCGCGATCGTCGGTATCGTTCAGCGTGAGGGAGCGCGCGAGATCGCGGATCGCGGGCGCGTCGGCCGTCGGATCGGCCGCTGGGTCGCGGTAGCTCGCGGCGAACGCGGCGTAGTCGGGAAAGGTCGAGACCATCAGCCGGTCGCCGTACTGCGCGTAGCCCACCGAGCCGCTTTCGACGCGCTCGAAGCGCTCGCGGCTGTAGTCGAACTGGTAGCGCGTGCGGCCATTCTCGGTGACGGGCGGCCGGGCGACGTAACCGCGCGCATCGGCGTAGAGGGTTTTGCCGGCAGGCAGGTCGAAGATCAGCTTCTGGCTTTGCACCGGGCGGCGTCCCGGTTCGACGAAGTAATTGAACTGTCCCGCGACGACGGCCGCGGACTGGCTCTTGTGAAAGCGCAGATAGACGCTCGACCCGGTGCCGACGCCCGGATAGATCACGGCGCGCAGCTTCGCGTCCTGGAAAGTGGGCGCACCCGCCGAGCGCGGCTCCTGGATGTCGCGGATCTGGTCGGGCATCACGGCGTGGCGCACGCCGTTCATGTCGATCGCATAGGCGTCGACGATATCGACCTTCGACACGCTCTTGTCGAACCAGACGTAGCGCTGCGCGATTTCGTCGATGCCGGCGGGCGTGTTCGCGCGCAGGACGGTTTCGTCGTCTTCGGTGAGCGAGCCGTCCTCCGCCACGACGAAGACGTGCACGTCGCTCACGACCGTCGACGGCTCTTGCGGCCCGGACACCGCCGCTGCCGGCAACGCCCCGCCCGCCGCCAGCATGCATGCGAACGCGATACGCCGCGCGAAATGGTGTGAAGGGTGATGCATGGCTCGCCGGTCCTTGCGTCGCACGCTCAAGGGGACGAGCCATCGTACCGTAGTTCATGCGGGGGCGCGGGGACGCCTGCCGTAGCGCACGCGCCGCCAGCATCGACCGTGTTTCGTCTGCTTTATTTCGACACTTTCGCTGCAACCGCGTCTTTCTTATTTTCCTGGCTTGAAACGTCTTCGGCGGGAATCTCCGTCACGCTCACTTCGACTTCGAGACCGCGAAACGCGCCGGGCGTGCCGTTCCACGTGCCCCAGAGCGGTAACGCCTGATAGTGGTTCCACGCAACCGCCACGCGTATCAGATGGCGATTGCCGATGATGCTGTTGGTCGGATCGAAGTCCACCCAGCCCGCACCGGGCAAATAGATCTGAAGCCATGCGTGGGTCGCGCCGCCGCCCTGCGTCGTCGAATGGTCCGGCACGAAGATATAGCCGCTCACGAAACGCGCCGCGAGCCCCAGCGACCGCACCGCATCCATCATCAGCACCGCGAAGTCGCGGCAACTGCCGCTCTTGTGACGCAGCGTGTCGGCCGGACGGTTCACACCCTTCTCCGTGCGGCGCACATACTTGAAGTCGTTGGCGATGCCGAGTGTCATCGCGCGCAGCATCGAGAGTGTGCCGGTCGCCGTTCCCGACGAAAGGAACTGGCGCGCCCACGTGCTCACGTCTTCGTCCGGATGTTGGCGATTGCGCGCGTTGACGAGATCGGACGCCTCTTCGTTCGTGTAGGCGAAGGGGTACGTCGCGGCATAGCGCTCGAGCGCGTAGTCGGGCTGCGGCGCCTCGTAGTGTTCCAGCGTGACGTGGCTTTCGAAGATCAGCTCGGGCGCTTCGCCGGCGAACGTCGCCACGGCGACGGAATTGTCGAACACGTCGTGCAGCCAGTGAAGATGCGCGGGCGTCGGCGTGATGTGCAGGTGCGTCGTGACGAGTCGCAGATCGTGGCTCGATCTCGGCCGGAACATCATGCGATGCTCGCCGAACTCGACCGGCTCCGAGTAGCGATACGCGCTCAGGTGCCGCACGACGAAGCGTTGCGGATCGGTCGCCTTGATCATTTCGCGACCGTGGCTAAAAAGGCAGAGGGAACAAGCGGCTCGCCAGCCGAGACTTCCGGCATGGCGCCTGAGGGTCGTAAGGTCAAGATTCGTCTCCCGTGGGCTCTCGGTGTCGGGATCACTGTAGCCCTTTCGCGCGGCGGGCGCAGGATTGCCACGCGTAGATGTCACCGGCGAGCGGTTGAAGGGAGTCACCAGGCAGCATCTGGACAATGCGAAAAGGCACGGTCGTACCGACCAGCGCCTGCTGTCGAAATAGCGCATCATTTCTCCCAAGCGCCTGTGATGCGCGACCCAGACCGCTTGCAAGCATTCGATCCCGCGTCGCTTCAGCCTCGTCACGATGACTTTATCCAAGCACGATCGCCGTGCCTTTCTGCGTTTCACGACCCAGGCCGCCTTCGCGCTGCCGCTCACGCACGTCGCTCGCGCCCAGACGCCCGACACTCACACCATGCTCAAGCGTCGGATTGCATCGACGGGCGAGGCGCTTCCCGTCGTCGGCTGCGGTACATGGCGCACGTTCGACGTCGGCGGCGACGCCAGCGCCCGCGCGGGTCTCGCCGACGTGCTGCGTGTGCTGTTCGAAGCGGGCGGGTCCGTGATCGATTCGTCGCCGATGTACGGCTCTTCCGAGGAAGTCGCTGGCGCGCTGCTCACGCAACTCGATGCTCATCGCAAGGCGTTCGTCGCGACCAAGGTGTGGACGCAGGGACGCGAAGCGGGCATCGCGCAGATGGAGCAGTCGATGCGGCGGCTGCAGCAACCTCGCATCGACCTGATGCAGATCCACAATCTGCTCGATTGGCGCACCCAGCTCGCGACCTTGCGCGACTGGAAAGCCAGCGGCCGCATTCGCTACATCGGCATCACGCATTACACGTCGAGTGCGTTCGGCGATGTCGAAGCGGTATTGCGCTCGGAGAAGCTCGACTTCGTGCAGACCAACTACGCAGCCGACGACCGCGAGGCCGAGCGGCGCATCCTGCCGCTCGCGGCCGAACGCGGCGTCGCCGTGATCGTCAACCAGCCGTTCGGCGGCGGCGGACTGCTCGGGCGGCTCAAGGGCCGTCCATTGCCATCGTTCGCACAGGACATCGGCTGCGGAAGTTGGGCGCAGTTGCTGCTCAAGTTCGTGCTGGCGAATCCCGCCGTCACCTGCGTGATTCCGGGCACGGGCCGTCGCGAGCACATGCTCGACAACGTGCAGGCGGGCTTCGGCGCCTATCCCGACACCGCGCTGCGCAAACGCATCGTCGAAGCGGTTGCCGGTTGAGCCGGTGGTCGCGGCTCGCGCCGGGAATAAGCGTTGCTGCTCGAATGCGACCCTCGTCGACCCACGAAGGAGGAGATGACATGAGCGACGACTACGATCTGGAGCGCTTCGTCGATGCGCAGCGCACGGCCTACGACGACGCCCGCAGCGAATTGCAGGCAGGAAGAAAGCGCACGCACTGGATGTGGTTCATGTTCCCGCAGATCGCGGGCCTCGGACATAGCGCGATGGCGCAGCATTACGCGATTTCGTCACTTGCCGAAGCCGAAGCGTACCTCGCGCATCCGGTGCTCGGCGCGCGCTTGCGCGAACTCACGCGCATCGTGAACGACGTGCGTGAGCGCACGGTCGATCAAATCTTCGGCTACCCCGACGACATGAAATTCCATTCGTCGATGACACTCTTCGCGCAATGCTCGACCGATACAGCCGAGTTCGACGAAGCGCTCAACAAATACTTCGGCGGCAAGCCCGATACTGGGACGCTCGACCGGCTGAGATAAACCCCTCACATTCACGAAGGGAAAGCACATGACAACCGCCTTCAAGGTACGCGATCACGTCACCTGGAACACGCCGCAAGGCGAGACGACGGGCCACATCGTGCGCGTCATCACGGAGCGCACGACCGTCGCCGGCCATACCGTCGACGCGTCCGCTTCCGAGCCGCACTATGAAGTGGAGAGCGAAAAGAGCGGCAAGCACGCGGTGCATAAAGGAAGCGCGCTCAAGCGTCGCGCGGGGTGACGACGTACCGAACGCCTCGTCGCCTTGCTCGATCTCGGTGCATGACGCCATATCTGCAAAGCGCACGCGAATCCGTCAAACTGCTAGCGCGCTCTCTCGCGCGTTCCGGATTCACTGCTCTTTCAACCTAAAGGAAATGGACACATGAAATCGAGAATCCTCGCTTTACTGATCGCGTCCTCCGCGATGGGCCTGGCGTCCTCCTCCGCATTCGCGCAGGTCGCAGGAGCACAGCCGCTCGGCGTGTCCGTCGAAGTATCGACGGCCATCGTGGAAGGCTGGAGCGTCAAGAAGTCCATTCTGAACAAACCGGTCGTGAACGACGAAGGCGCGCGCGTCGGCGTGGTGCACGACATCATCGTGGCGCCCGATCGCTCGGTGTCGTTCGCGATCATCGCGGCCAACCAGTTCCTCGGCGTCTCGCATCATGACGTGGCGATCCCGGTCGAGCAGCTCGACTTCGTCGGTGGCAAGCTGGTGCTCGCAGGCGCGACGAAGGCCGCGATCAAGGCGTTGCCGGAGTTCCAGTACACGAAAGTGAAAGCAGCACCCGTGCCGCGCGCCCAGTTCGAGCATCACTGACAAGCCCGGCCCATGAAGCGATGGCTCGACGGGTCATCGCTTCATGCAGCGATTTGATTAGCTATGCAACCAGATAAGCGCTTCGTTGCCGCGTTTGCGGACCGCAAGCCGGAGACATGGAGTTTCGCGGATGTTCAATGCACTGTTGCTCGAAAAAGAGGACGACCGCACGAAGGCGTCGGTCCAGTCCATCGACGAAGCGCGTCTGTCCGATGGCGACGTGCTCGTGAGCGTCGCGTATTCCACGCTCAACTACAAGGACGCGCTCGCGATCACGGGCAAGGTCCCGGTCGTGCGTACATTTCCGATGGTGCCGGGTATCGATTTCGCGGGCGTCGTCGAGGAAAGTTCGCATGCGGAATTCAAACCCGGCGACAGCGTCGTGCTCAACGGCTGGGGCGCCGGCGAAACGCACTGGGGCGGCCTTGCGCAGAAGGCGCGCGTGTCAGGCGATCATCTGATTCCGCTGCCCGAAGGCCTCACCGCGCGCCAGGCGATGGCGGTCGGCACCGCGGGCTACACCGCGATGCTGTGCGCGCAGGCGCTCGAACGCCACGGCGTCGCGCCGGGTGACGGCGACGTGCTCGTGACGGGCGCGAACGGCGGCGTCGGCAGCTTCGCCATCGCGATACTCGCGCGACGCGGCTATCGCGTCGTGGCATCGACGGGGCGCAGTTCCGAGGAAGCGCGTCTGCGCGAACTCGGCGCGGCCGACGTGATCGACCGCTCGACGCTGTCGGCGCCCGGCAAGCCGCTGCAAAAGGAGCGCTGGGCGGCGGCGGTCGATTGCGTCGGCAGCCACACGCTCGCGAACGTGTGCGCGAGCCTGCATTACGGCGGCGCGGTGGCGGCGTGTGGACTCGCTCAGGGCATGGATCTGCCGGCGACGGTCGCGCCGTTCATCCTGCGCGGCGTGGCGCTGCTCGGCGTGGACAGCGTGTATGTGCCGCGCGAGCGGCGGCTCCGCGCGTGGGCCAGCATCGCGAGCGAAGTGCCGGTGCAAACCATCGAGCAGGTCGCAGGGGAAATCGCGCTCGGCGAAGCAGTCGATGTCGCGAACCGCCTGTTGCAGGGCGAAGTGAAAGGCCGCGTGATCGTCGATGTGAATCGATGAACCCGCACGCGCCGCCATGAGCATGGCGGCGCGTTCGCGTCAGAACGTGCTCCAGCCGTCGTTACCGCTCGCCGCCGGGCGCAGCGACGGCGCGCGGACGTGCTTCGCGGCAACCGGCGGCGTCGAGGCCGCGCGCGCGGGCGCAGCGTGAGACGAACCCTGCGACGACCCGGCGAGAACGAAAAACGCCACGGTCTCGTTCAACTGGCGGCCCTGTTCGTCGAGCGCGTGCGAGGCGGCCGCCGCCTCTTCCACGAGCGCCGCGTTCTGCTGCGTCACCTGGTCCATCTGCGCGATGGCCTGATTCACCTGCTCGATGCCGCGTCCCTGTTCGTCGGATGCCGCCGCGATCTCCTGCATGATGTCGGTCACGCGCGCGACCGCTTGCGTGACTTCCGCCATCGTCTTGCCCGCGTCCTCGGCGAGCGTCGAGCCGTCCTGCACCTTTTCCACCGAGTTCGCGATCAGGTCCTTGATCTCCTTCGCCGCCGTCGACGAGCGCTGCGCGAGGCTGCGCACTTCGCTTGCGACCACGGCAAAGCCGCGTCCCTGCTCGCCCGCCCGCGCCGCCTCGACGGCCGCGTTCAACGCGAGGATGTTGGTCTGGAACGCGATGCCTTCGATGATCCCGGTGATGTCCGCGATCTTCGACGAGCTTTCGCTGATGCCATGCATCGTGTCGACCACGCGCCCGACCACTTCGCTGCCCTTCTTCGCCACCGCCGACGCGTTGAGCGCGAGCGTGCTCGCCTGCTGGGCGTTCTCGGTGTTCTGCTTCACGGTCGACGTGAGTTCTTCCATGCTCGCGGCGGTTTGCTCGAGCGAAGCGGCCTGTTCCTCGGTGCGCTGGCTGAGGTCGGTGTTGCCCGTCGCGATTTCCTTTGCCGCGCCGCCGATGGCGCCGCTGCTGTCGCGTACGCGGCCGACGGTCTCGGTCAAGCGGTCGTTCATTTCGCGCAGCGCGTACATCAGCGCGCCGACTTCGTCCTTCGAATCCACGACGATCGTGCTGCGCAGGTCGCCGCGTGCCACCGTGCGGGCGATGTCGACCGCGACGCCGATCGGCCGCGTGACCGAACGCGTGATCGACACGCCGGCCACGACCGCGAGCAGCACCGCAAACACCGACAGCGAAAACAGCACGTCGCGCCGCGTCTCGTAGGCGCGCTGATAGTCGTTCACGATCGCTTCGCGGCGTTCGCGCGTGTAGCTGGCGTAGGCATCCGTCGCCTTCACGAGCGTGGCGAGGAGCGGGCGGCACTCGTCGTCCATTTTCGCGATCGCCTCTTCGCGGTTGCCGGCGAGCGCGAGGCCGGCGATGTTGGTCGCAACCGGACCATAAAGCCCTTCCACACGATCCATCTCCGCCACGAGGCTGCGCGCCTTTTCGCTCGTGTCCGTGGCGGCGGCGATCATGTCCTTCAACTGCTTGAGCTTTGCTTTCACGTCGTCGTGGGCGCGCAGAACCTCGGCTTTCTCGAGCTCGACGTCCGCGGGCGTCTTCACCAGCACCAGATTGCGCGCGGCGATCGCGCGACGGTCCACCGCGGCACGCAACTGATCTGCGACGTCGGCGCGCGCGTTGATGCCGTTCACGTAGTGCGAGAATCCGTCGGTGGCGGTGCCGAGCGCGCTCAGCGACATGCCCGCGATCAAAAGGACGAGCACCGCCATGACGCCGAAGCCCGCGATGAGCTTGTTCTTGATTGTGATGTTCTTCAGACCCACGTTTCTCTCCGTGTCCATTGGGACGAAGGCACCTATCCGTCGGCCGAAAAGGCCGGCTGTCGATGTCCGACCGGGTGCCGCGGCCCTGCGGTCCGATCCGGTGCTCTTATTGGGATATAACGACACCGATCCAAATGTCTGAAGGGAGGGTGGACACACCATATCGCATCGTTTGCGGACACGCGATGCGGGGTGCTATCTTTCCTGGCGTTCCTTTGTCCACCCTAAACGACACTGTCCAGCATGCCGCAACTCGACTACCGCCTGCCCGAATTCGATGCCGCACTCGCGGCGCTGCCCGCCACGCCGACAGGCAACATCGCCGGCGACGAACCGTACTGGAGCGCGGTGCGCGCGCTCTACCGCCAGTCGGACGCGCTCGTCAATCTGGAGAACGGCTTCTGGGGCGCGATGGCAGAGCCGGTGAAGGCGATGTTTCTGCACTGGACAGAACGCGTCAACTTCGAAACCACACTGCTCGTGCGGCAGCACTGGCCGCAAATCATGGATGGCGTGCGCGCCAAGGTGGCGCAAGCGATGGGCTGCGGGATCGACGAAATCGAGCTCACGCGCAACGCGACCGAAGCGCTGCTCGCGCTCGTCAGCGGCTATAACCGGCTCGAACCCGGCGATACCGTGCTCTACAGCGACCTCGACTACCCGTGCGGCCGCGACGCGATGGAGTGGCTGCGCGAGCGCCGGGGCGTCACGCCCGTGCGCCTGACGATTCCCGAGCCCGCCACGCGCGAAAATGTCCTCGACACTTACACGGCCGCGCTGCGCGCGCATCCGCGCACGCGGCTCGTGTTGCTCTCGCATGTGTGCTTCGCGACGGGTCTGGTGATGCCGGTGCGCGACATCGCCGCGATGGCCGAGGCGGCGGGCGCCGGCGTGATCGTCGATGCGGCGCATTCGTGGGGCATGCTCGACTTCGACGTGCCGGATCTCGGCGCGCCGTTCGCGGCGCTGAACCTGCACAAGTGGATCGGCGCGCCGCTCGGTTGCGGCGCGGTGTACATCCGGCGCGGCAGTCTTGATGCGATCGACCCCTATCTCGGCGACCGCACCTGGCCCGCCAGCGACATCCGCTCGCGCGTGCATACCGGGTCGCCGAATTTCGCGGCTTGGCTGACCGTGCCCGCCGCGCTGGATTTGCACGGGAAAATCGGCGCGCGTGCGAAAGAGGCGCGCCTGCGCGCGCTGAGGAACGCGTGGGCCGAGCCCGCACGCGCCTTGCCTGGCGTGCAGATCATGACGCCCGCCGATCCCTCGATGACTGCGGGCATTACGTCGTTCCGGCTGCACGGACGCACGTCGAAGGCGGACAACGAGAGAATCGTCGCGGCGCTGCGCGAGCGTTTCGGCGTGTTCACCGTGGCGCGTCCCGGGCCTGACGCCGGCGAAGTCGTGCGCGTCACGCCCGGCATTTTCACGCGCATGCAGGACGTCGAGCGCCTGCTCGAAGGTCTTTCAGTGCTGGCGCGCGAGGGCTAGCGCGCCAGTTCGCGCGCGTCCAGCCGCTCGATCAGCGCGCCGAGCGCCGCCGCGCAGGGCTGTTCCGCTTTCACCGCGAAGAGCGCATCGGCGCGGGTGCGGCCGATGTTGATCGCCGCGATCGGCTTGCCCGCGCGATGCGCCCACTCGGCGAAGCGATACCCCGAATACACCATCAGCGACGACCCGAGCACGAGCATCGCGTCGGCGGCTTCGAGCGCGCGGGCGGCGTCGTCGACGACGGCGCGCGGCACGCTCTCGCCGAAAAACACGACATCGGGCTTCAGCACGCCGCCGCAAAGCGGGCAGGCGGGCACGTCGAACGCGGCGAAATCGAGGTCTTCGATTTGCGCATCGCCGTCCGGCACCGCGGGCGCGGTGAGGCCCGCGAACGCCGGATTGGCCGCCTCCAGCATGCGCTGCACCGCCGCCCGCGGATGTTGCGCGCCGCAGTCGAGGCAACGCACGCGCCCGATATTGCCGTGCAGTTCGATGACATCGGCATTGCCCGCGCGCGTGTGCAGTCCGTCGACGTTCTGCGTCACGAGCCGCGCAACCCGCCCGCGCGACGCCAGCGCGCGCACCGCGTGATGCGCCGCGTTCGGCTCGGCGTCCGCGACCACCGGCCAGCCGATCAGGCTGCGCGCCCAGTAGCGGCGCCGGGCGTGATCGGAATGAAGGAATTCCTGCAGCAGGATCGGCGAACGGCCGGTGCGCTGGCCTTCGCGGTCGCGGTAACACGGAATGCCGGAATCCGTACTGATGCCCGCGCCGGAAAGCACGAAAAGACGCGGATGCCGCGCGACAAAATCGAAAAGATCGTTCACTGCCGGGTCCTCTGCTTTGCGACTCGTTGCAATATATGACGAAGCCACGCGTCGCGCTTGGCCGCCCTACCGGCCTTACCAATTTGATTTACAGCACAACTGGCTTGACCAAATCGCGCGAGATCGCTAGATTAGGCGTCGCCCCACATTATTCCGAGACAAAACATGCTGACTGTGATTTGCGAAACGCCCGGCCTGCTGCGCGCCGAACAACGCGACAAGCCGCAACGCGGCGGGAACGAAGTGCTGCTGCGCGTGAAGCGTGTCGGCGTCTGCGGCACCGATCTGCACATCTTCACCGGCAACCAGCCGTATCTCGCCTATCCGCGCGTGATGGGGCATGAACTGTCCGGCGTGATCGAGGAAGCCGATCCGAAAAGCGGACTCCAGGCCGGCGACCCGGTCTACGTGATGCCGTACCTGTCGTGCGGCAAATGCATCGCGTGCCGGCAGGGCAAGACGAACTGCTGCGTGAACATCCAGGTGCTCGGCGTGCATCGCGACGGCGCGTTCACCGAATATCTCACGCTGCCCGCGCAGTTCGTCCACAAGGCCGACGGCGTCTCGCTGGACGAAGCCGCGATGATCGAATTCCTCGCGATCGGCGCGCACGCCGTGCGCCGCGCCGACGTGCAGGCGGGCCAGCGCGTGCTGGTCGTGGGAACGGGGCCGATCGGCATGGCGGCGCTCACGTTCGCCCGCCTGCGCGGCGCGACCGTCACCGCGCTCGACACGCGTGAGGACCGGCTGGCGTTCTGCCGCCGCGAACTGAAGGCGCACGCGACCGTGCAGATCGGCGATGGCGACAAGGACGAACTCTCGCGCCTCACCGACGGCGAATTCTTCGACGTCGTCTTCGACGCCACCGGCAACGCGCGCGCAATGGAGCGCGGCTTCGAATTCATCGCGCACGGCGGCAAATACGTGCTGGTGTCGATCGTGCCGGAGCGCATTTCGTTCGCCGATCCGGAGTTTCACAAGCGCGAGGCGACGCTGATCGCGAGCCGCAACGCGACGCCGGAAGACTTCGAAACCGTGCTCGCCGCGATGCGCGCGGGCGAAGTGCCGAGTGCCGCGCTCAACACGCACCGGCTGCAACTCGCCGACGTCCCCGCCGAATTCTCCGGCCTGCTCGATCCGAAGGCGGGCGTCGTGAAGGCGATCGTCGAGTGCTGAGGCGCGGCCGCGCGTCGCGCTAAGGCGCCGCTTCCGGGTACTGCGGGCGTCCTTGCGCGTCGTGCCACGGTTCGCGGTGCTTCGTCCAGATTTCGTAGGTCGGCGGATAGAGGCCGACTTCGTCGAAGAGCCCGGTCGGGATTTCGACTTCGGGCACGCCGTCGAACGCGAGATACACCGGCGACCCGCAGATCGCGCAGTGATGCCGCCGGCCCGTCGCCGAACTCGACCACGCGCGCGTCTCGCCGGCGAACTGCGCGGCGTCGCGCGCGAAGATCGCATAGACGCCGAACGGCGCGCCGTGAATCTTCCTGCACGTCATGCAGTGGCACAGGTTCACTTCGAGCGGCGCCGCGCTCACCCGGATGCGCACGGCGCCGCATGCGCAGCCGCCTTCGTGAATGGTTTGCTGGCGGGTCGGTTCGTCCATTCTCTTGCTCCTTTGCCTGCTCATTCTGCTGACGGATGCTCGTGTTCAGGGGCGCGCGAGCATCGTTTCCGATGATTGCACGCGTGCGCATGCAACGGCATCTTCTACATTCATCGCCGACGAAATTTTTGTTCGGAATCCGTGACATGTCTGGCCGGCGCGGCGATCGTCGCGGGCGCCAAACTTGCTAGCAGCAGAGATTGCAGCGGCGCAGTCCCGTCGCCCTGCACGGCCTGCGCCGAGCGGTGCGCGCAACGCGCACTGACAAAAATCCGGGACTCGCACCACCGGAGACTCGCATGGACCCGCTGCAATCAACCGACCTTGCCGGCCAAGGCAAACGTCTCCGCACGCGCGGACGCTGGAGAAACCTCTGGTTGCAGGGGCTCGTCGCGATCTGTTGCGCGGCTTGCGGCGGGGGCGGCGGCGACGGCAGCACGACGACAGCAGGCACGTCGGGAACGGGAACGGCTTCTGGTTCAGGCTCGGGATCCGCTTCGGGATCGGGTTCCGGAACGACTTCGGGCACCGGCAGCGGCAGCGGCAGCGCCACGGGCGCGGGCACAAGCACGGGCACCGGCTCCGGCACGTCGACGCCTCCCGTCGCCAGCGCGAAGACGTTTCCCACCGACGTCCTGATGCATCACAACGACCTCGCCCGCACGGGGCAGATGCTGGCCGAGACGATTCTCACGCCGTCGAATGTGAATGCCGCAAGTTTCGGCAAACTGCGCACTCTGCCCGCGGACGGCAAGGTCGATGCCCAGCCGCTTTACGTCACGAATCTGACGATTGGCACGGTGGCACACAACGTCGTCTACGTCGCGACGGAGCACGGCAGCCTCTACGCCTACGACGCCGACACCGGCGCGCAACTCTGGAAAACCTCGCTGCTCGGCGCCGGCGAAACATCGACGACCACGGGCTGCCAGGACTTCACGCCGGAAATCGGCATCACCTCGACGCCAGTCATCGACCGTTCGCGCGGCCCGAATGGCGCGCTCTACGCCGTCGCGATGAGCACGGACGCAAGCGGCGGCATCCATCACCGTCTGCACGCGATCGACCTCGCGACGGGCGCCGAACTCTTCGGCGGCCCTGCCGAGATCGCGGCGAGCTATCCCGGCAACGGCAGCAACAGCGTGAACGGCGTGATCCGCTTCGATCCGGCGCTGCACACCGAACGCGCCGCGCTCACGCTCGTCAACGGGCATGTCTACATGGGCTGGACGGCGCACTGCATGAGCGGCCCGTACACGGGCTGGGTCATGTCCTACAACGCCGACACGCTTGCGCAGTCGGGCGTCCTCAACGTGACGGCGAACGGCTCGCAGGGCTCGATCTGGATGGCGGGATCGGGTATGGCGTCGGACGGCGGGTCGATCTGGTTCATCGACGGCAACGGCAGCTTCACGCCGACGCTCGATGCACGCGGCTTTCCGGTCGACGGCAATCTCGGCAACACGTTCATGAAGATGTCGCTCGCGCCGAACCTCGCGATCACCGACTACTTCGCGACGATGAACAACGTCACGCAGGCGGCCAACGACGAGGACTTCGGTTCCGGCGGCCCGCTCCTCCTGCCGGATCAGACGCTCGCGGACGGCACCGTGAAACGGCTGGCGGTCGGCGCGGGCAAGGACAACAAGATCTACGTCGTCGACCGCGATTCGATGGGCAAGTACAACCCCGGCGCGAACGGCAACTGGCAGACGCTCACCGGCACGCTCGCGGGCGGCATCTGGGGGTCGTCGGCGTATTACAACGGCGTCGTCTACTACGGCGGGCTGAACGACAGCCTGAAGGCGCTGCCCTTGTCGAACGCGCGGCTCGCGACCAGCGCCGCCAGCCACAGCGCCACCACGTTCCCGTATCCCGGCACGACGCCGGCGGTTTCCGCGAACGGCGCAACGAACGGCATCGTGTGGGCGCTGGAAAACGGCGCGGTCGGCGCGCTGCACGCCTACGACGCGTCCAATCTCGGGCGCGAACTCTACAACAGCAATCAGGCGGGCGCGCGCGACCAGTGGGGACCGGGCAACAAGTTCATCACGCCGATGATCGCGCAAGGCAAGGTGTTCGTCGGCACGCAGACGGGCGTCGCGGTGTTCGGGCTCCTGCCGTAAGCGGCGCGGCGCTCACGCCCGCACGATGGACACGCCCGCCGCCGCGAGCGGGTCGGTGAGCGCGGCAGGCGTGTTGCGCTCGACCACGATGGTGCTCGCCATCGCGATCTCGCCGATCTTGTACTGCGACGCCGCGTTGATCTTGTCCGACGAAGCCAGCACGACCGTTTCGGCGGCATGAGCGGCGAGTGCGCGCTTCATGTAAGCCTCTTCGAGATCGCCGGTGGAAAAGCCGGCGCTGGCGTGCACGCCCGTCACGCCCATGAAGAAGAGATCGGCGCGAATGTGCGAGAGCGCTTCGAGCGCCGCCGCGCCGACCGTCACGATCGAATGCTTGAAGAGCCGTCCGCCGATCACCACGACCTCGATCGACGGGTGATCGACCAGTTCCACCGCGATGCTCGGGCTATGGGTGACGACGGTCGCGCGCAGCGTAAGCGGCAAGTAGCGCGCGAGCTGCACGCAGGTCGTCCCGCCGTCGACGATCACGACCTGCCCTTCCCCGACCATTTCCGCCGCCGCTTTCGCGACGGCGCGCTTCGCCTCCGATTCGATGGATTGGCGCTGCGCGAAATCGGCCGTCGCGGGCGATGCCGGCAGTGCGCCGCCGTGTACGCGCTGCAATAGCCCCTCGCCCGCCATCTCGCGCAGATCGCGCCGCACGGTGTCTTCCGAGACGGCGAATGCCTCGGCGAGCGCTTTCGCCAGCACTTGGCCGTCGCGCGCGAGCGCTTCGAGGATCGCTTTTTTTCTCTGTGTGGTCAGCATCGGCATCCGTCCGCGTGCATGCGCGCATGCACGAAATTGCTTGTTTTTACACGAAACTGCACGATACCATGCGGAGGTGCTTTTCCACAGTGGAGCCCGTGAATGTCGACACCGACCGCAGAGCGAGTACGCATCATCGAAAGCGAGATTCTTTCCGACGACTGGTATGTGCTCAAGAAAACGACCTTCGACTTTCTGCGCCGCGACAACGTCTGGCAACGGCAGAGCCGTGAAACCTACGATCGCGGCAACGGCGCGACCATCCTGCTCTTCGATCCGCTTCGCGAGACGGTCGTCCTGACGCGGCAGTTCCGGCTGCCAGCGTTCGTCAACGGACACGACGGCATGCTGATCGAAACGCCTGCGGGCTTGCTCGACGCGGCATCGCCCGAAGAGCGCATCCGCGCGGAACTGGAGGAAGAGACGGGTTATCGCGTGCGCGACGTGGAGAAGGTCTTCGAGGCGTTCATGAGCCCCGGTTCGGTGACCGAAAAGCTGTATTTCTTCGTCGCCCATTACGATTCGGCGTCGCGGATTGCGCAAGGCGGCGGCGTGGCATCCGAGGGAGAGGACATCGAAGTGATCGAACCGACGCTCGATCAGGCGATCGGCATGATTGGGCGCGGCGAGATCGTCGACGGCAAGACCATCATGCTGCTGCATTATCTTGCGTTGGAGCGCGCGAGAGGATGAAACGCGCGGACCGGGCTGGCCCGGTCCGCGCGCATCGGGCGAGACGCGGCGCTCAGCGCACGAAGTAGCCCTTGCCCTGCATGCAGTCGCCGTAAGCGCGCCAGTAGCGCGCCATCGGCGGCTCGGGCGGCGGCAGCGGCGGCATCTTCATCTCGGCGTAGGCGGCATCCGATGCGCCGCTCGCGCCGGCCGCCGACGCTGCGGCAGGACCGGACGCGGCAGCGGGCATCGACGCACCCGCGACCATTGCCGCCGATGCGCCGCTCGCCGGCATCGCGGCGCTGGCGGACATCGGCGCCGATGCAGCGGAAGCGGCAACCGCACCGGATGCAATCGGCGGCAGCGGCGGCTCGACGGGCCGCGGCGGCACGAGCGGGCGTGCTTCGCGCGGCTGGTCGCGTGGCGCGGTCTGCGGCTCGCGCGCCATGACGACGCGTGTGTTCTGGTTGGCGTAGGCGTAGCAGGCGGCGTTATCGACGGCCTGCTGGCCTGCGCTCTGGCTGCGGCCGGGCAAAGTCAGCGGCTGCTGCGCGAGCGCGACGCCGCTGGCGGCGAGCAGTGCGATTCCGGCAAAGGTGGACAGTCTCATTGGCGTGCGAACCCCGAAGCGGTGTTTTGTAATCGTAGCGGCGGTGGTCGGCAGATGGCGGCTCGGCTTGTCGTTCGAGCCCCCTTTGTTCGCCGCCCGGCCTGCAGTCAAGGATACCGTTCCTGCGTGGCATGCCACGCCAGAAGCACCGGCTTCTTCCGCCATTTTCGTGCATTCCGGCTGCATGAGACGGCCGCCCGCATGAATCGCCGCACGCCGACTGTTCGCCGCGACACGCACGACAACCGCCGTCAGCGATCAGCCGCGGCAGTCGACCCACGCGTGTGCCCAGCGGCACGAATGGACAATCGCGTCCTGTTCGTCGTCGAAACAATCGAGGACGTGGAACTGGTAGCGCGTCGCCTCGCCCGTGCCGTCGCGGCGTTCGAGCAGGAGGTCGGATGAGAACGATCCGTCGGGCAGACGATGTGCCGACGGCAGTACTTTGTAGCCGTTGTAGTTATGAATATTCGAGTTTTGCATGATGGTGCGAGCGCACGCTGGGGGTCGCGGCAAAGCATGCCGGCCACAGGCGCAACGCTGGATTTAAAGCTTGAATGACCGCTGAAAGACGCGACAAAAACGCGCGAGAAAAACGCTGGGATCTGCTGAAGGGGCGCTGCGATGGTGTGCCGCTTGGGCGGCAACCTTGGCGGGAGCTAAGAGACTCCGCGAGGTTCAGCTACAGTCGCGGACCGATGATTCGATCCGCGACGAGCGTTGTATCTACTACTTACAGCGCGTGATTACAGCGGCGTGATGTTCGACGCTTGCAGACCCTTCGGGCCTTGCTTGGTTTCGAAGCTGACCTTCTGGTTTTCCGCGAGGGTCTTGAAGCCTTCGCTTCGGATCTCGGAGAAATGCGCGAAAAGGTCGTCACCGCCCTTGTCCGGGGTGATGAAGCCGAAGCCCTTGCTGTCGTTGAACCACTTGACGGTACCGGTATCCATGAGAATTCCTTGAGTAAAAAAATTAAAACCATCCCGAACGGGACGAGAGAAGCATCAAGGAAGGGAGAGAGGACAACAAATACCGCAGGCGGAGGATGATGAACGACAATCGGGCTTCTTGAACACTTCGACCCGAACGTTACGTGCTCGCTGCTTCACTGTCAAGCGAATTCGGTGCCTAGAGCAATTCTGCGCTCCAACGCTTCAATTGTTCGACATTCGTACCGACTCCGCCGCACACGATCAGCAAGATATTCCGGGCATCGCGCAACGATTGCACGTCCGAATCGAGCGCGGCAACTGAAGCGCCGCACGCCGGCTCGACAACCACGCGATGCTCGTTCAGCATCTCAAGACATCCGCCGACCGCTTGCCGGTCCGACACGACGACGCTCGTGACCGCACGCCGTTTCGCGATCGCAAGCGCTTCCGCGCAGACGCTGCGCGCGCCGAGCGACGTCGCGATGCTCGTGATCGCTGGCAACTCGACGCGTTCGCCCGCACGGAGCGAAGCGGCATACGACGCCGCGCCCGTTGTTTCCACCGCGACGAGCGACACGTCGTCCCAGTCGTTGCGCCGCAGGCCTTCTGCCACGCCGCACAAAAGCCCGCCGCCGCCCACCGAGAGCACGACCGCATCCGGCTTCAATCCCGCGCGCGCGACTTCGTCGATCATGCTCGCATGGCCTTCCCAGATGAGGGGGTCGTCGAAGGGATGAAGGAAGGCGTCGGCGGATGTGCACGACGCGAGCGCGAAGCGGTTCGCTTCGTCCCACGACTTGCCATGCACGATGACCTCGGCGTTTTCCATGCCGATCAGATGCTTTGCGCGCTCCGATGTGGTCTCGGGGACCACGACCCGCACGGGCACGCCGAGCTTGCGGCCGGCATAGGCAACGGCGAGTCCCGCATTGCCACCCGATGACGATACCAACCGCCCCGCGCCCCGTTCGAGGTAGACGGAACAGGCATGGCCGATGCCGCGCGCCTTGAACGAACCCGTGGGCTGCATCGCTTCCATCTTGAGCCAGATGGATTTGCCAAGCCGTTGCGACAGGGCACGCGATTCCAGCAGCGGTGTTTCGATGTACATGGCGACGAGGTCGGATCGATGTGAAGCCTTCGATTTTACCCTCGCCGCCGAAACGGCATTGCCGCTATCAGAACTTCATGCCGACGCCGACACCGAGCACGAGCGGATCGATATGCAACGTGCCGAGCGGCGTACCGCCAAGGGATGCGTCGGTCTTCATCCAGATCTTCTTGATGTCGGCGTTGAGGAACACGTTCTTCGTCACGTCGACATCGATGCCCGCCTGCAGCGCCGGGCCGAAGCTGTGGTTGTGGACCGAGATGGACTGTTCGCCCGCGTGCAGGCCGTTGTTATAGAAGATCGTGTAGTTGAGCCCCGCGCCGACATAGGGCCGCACCGTTCCCGCATGATTGAAGTGATACTGCAGCAGCAGTGTGGGCGGCAGCACGCCGACGCCGCCCAGCCCGCCGAGATTCGACGTGACCTGATGGCGCGACGTGCCAAGAATCAGTTCGACACCGATACCGTCGCTGACCATGTACGTGAAGTCCAGTTCGGGCACGGTGGCGTTGTTCACGCCCACGTCGAGCGCCGAGAGCGTGTCGCTCGTGCGTACCGAAGGGAGGATGCTGACCGACCTGAGTCTGACGAGCACGTCGCCCGCGTGGATGCCTGTCATCGACGTGCTGGCCTGCGTCGTGTCGCTCGCCATGGCGGGCATGGCAAAAAGGCTTGCCGCGCAAGCCAGACCGAATACCGCGATACTTCTTTTCATGCTGTTTCGTGCCGTTGAGTGAAGACCTCCTATTGTTGGAGATGCGGGCGTCCTTCACGTTGATGGCGCGCAACGTACTTGCTATGAACGCACGGGCTTGACGGAACGCTCACGGGTCGTATGCAGCATCTTCCGGGATCGATCCTTGCTGGATTTGCAGCAGGCGCAACACATCAGCGAGGATCATCGTGAGACACATCTCCACAGCGCTCGGCCGCACGGCGGCCATCCTGCTCGGCAGTACGCTCGCCATCGTCGCCAGCGCGCAACAGCAGCCGAGCAAGCTCCAGCCGGACAGCACGCCCGCCTATCAGGAGCACAACACGACATCGCCTGCGAGCGCGACGGCGGCCTGGGATCACGCGCTGAAAAAGGATCCGGGCAAGACGTCGTCGGGGAAAGGACCGGCGCCCGATCGTCCGAACGGACTCGGCATGGACGCGGGAGCGGGCAGCATGGGGAAAAAGCAGTAGCGGCGAAGTGCCGGCTGTGCCGGCGCGGGAAACATCATTCGTTCGCGGGCCAGGGCCACGTCGAATAGCGCGAAGACCTGGCGTCTTCCGATGCGGATTCAGAGTCCACCGTCGCGTCCGTTTCGCCGGCAGCGGCGCTTTTCGATTCCGGCACGTCCGGCAAATCTTCGCCGAACCACGGCACTTCCTTGCGCCGCTCGCTCAGATAAGCGTTCCACCCCGCTTCGTTGCCCGCGAAGAGATCATGCTGAACCGTATGCGCCAGCAAGCGCCGGTTGAGGGTTTCGTCGAGCAGTGCCTTCGGCCAGACGAAGAATGCGCCCGTCGCGCGTCGCACGAACGCCTGCGGATGCATCCCGGCATCGACCTGACTCAGGATGGCGAAGCTCACCAGCGCATCGTCCTTTTGCAGCGCCTCGCCGATGCTCGCCCGGCTATCGGCGCATTTCGACAGGCAGAAGATCGCTTCCAGCACATCGCCGAGATGGAGCAGTAGAGCGCGTCGTTCGTAGGGATCGTCCATTGCGGCCTCTGATTGATTCATGTTGCTGATTTACGTCGAGTGACTGCGTGATTTTAACGAACCCGCCCGCCCTCGGCCGCGCGTATGTGCGCGACCGCGCTATCGGCAGATGCGATACGGTCCCATATCGACGTGAAAGTGCATCCGGTGAAGCGCGTTGTAGTCCGGCCCGAGCGTGGTGTCGAATGCATGGCACGCGCCGTCGTGGACGCGCTCGAGGAACGCCGCATCGGCGGAACCGTCGTTCCAGCGCGCGAGCGTGATGCGCCGTCCGCTATCGAGCACGAAGCCGGTCAGATCGATCGCGTTGGCGCTCGCATGCTGGCTGCGCGAGCCGTCTTCCTGGTTGTTCACGTTGCGGCATGCGAAGCTGCCGACGTGCTCGATGCGCCGCACGCGCTGCCCGAACATCTCGACCGCCGCCGGCTGCAAATACTGATGCTCGAAGAACGCCATGCCGATCGCGAGCGGGCACGTCGCGAGAAACGCGCCGCCGTAGTCGACATCCGAATGTGTCATGCCGAGTACATCTTTGAGTTCGCAACCGGCGGCCGTCGTCGAATCGGCGACTGGACGAAACGCGACGCCGGAGCGTTCGAGCGTCGCCACGCACAGATCGCGATCGTGGACGGTGCGCCACAGCTTGAGCGCGGTGAACGGCCCTCGCGGCGCGCGCACGTCGAGCGGCGCGAACGGATTCCAGCGATCGGGCACCGCGACACGTCCCCGGTACACCGCGTAGCCGAAAGCCGTCGCTCCCGCCACCAGCACAAGCAGCAGCCACCCGACGATGCGTGCGCCCACCAAAGCCTCCGCAGTCCGATGCAGACCGGACCACGGAGCACGCCGCGTGCCCGTCTAGCCGCGCGGGACGTCCTCGACAACGGTCGCGAGGATCATCGCGCCCGCGTTGAGCGGCGAAGGCCGGCACGCGCGCGGCCGATAGATCGCGTCGCCCCGGCCGATGCTTCTGCCGCTCAGCGCGCAGACGCCCGGCTGGCGGGCGACGCTCGCGCGCCAGACCTGATCGCCGTAGCGGCAGGAACGCGGGTCGCACCAGGCGACCGTCGCGGTGCTCGACGTCGGCCGGTCGATCACGCTCACCACGACGTTCGCGTGCGTGGGCGCATCGCCTATGCACCGTGCGCGCGTCGCGATTGCTTCGTTTTCCCGCTGCGGGTCGCGTGCACGTACGTTCGTCGCGGCCGACTGCAACGTCAGCCAGCCGACCGTCTGCGACCAGGGATCGATACCGATGGTTCGTCCATCCATGTGGCACCTCTTCTCGTCAGATCAGGAAGACCCGGCGCATGCACGCACCGGGCATTGACTGCAAGCCGAAATGAAGCGGCAGCGCCGGCGGCGCGAAGGCGTCACGCGAGACCGGCGGGCAAAGGAAGTTTGTTATGTAGTAGACGATGTGATGCGCTGCGAGGCCATACCTTACCGCGTAAGAAATATCGGCGCCATGCTCGCGGAGCATAATCTCGCGGCGCCAGTCCTGATATCGGGTCGAATCGGGCGCGCGCGCCGGCCGTCTCGAATAGTGGAACAACGAACGGTGTTAAACGTCGTTCCGCCGCGCCGCGCGGCGAATCGATCGCGCTGAACGCGATTACGTAGCGGTGGCCTGCACGCGCTCGGCGAGTTTTGCGTCGTAACTCGAATGCACGTGCATGCGCTTTTTCTCGGGATACGCATACGCATACGCCTTGCGCAACGCGAGCGACGCTTCGTGAAAGCCCGAGAGAATCAGTTTCTGCTTGTTGGGATAATTGGCGATGTCGCCGACGGCGAAGACGCCCTGCCGCGACGACTCGTAGTTCGACGTATCGACTTCGATACGGCCGCCGCGAATCTCCAGTCCCCAGTTCGCAATCGGGCCGAGATCCGCGACGAGGCCGTACAGCACGACGAGCATGTCGGCGGGAATCTCGACGCTGCCCTCGACCTGCTTGACCGCAACCGACTGCAACGCGCCGCCTGACGCGTCCAGTCCGCCGATCATCCCGACGACGAAGTCCATCTCGCCCGCCGCGACCGCGCGCTTCATGCTGTCGACCGACGAAGCCGTCGCGCTGAAGCCGTTGCGGCGATGCACGAGCGTCAGGCGTTGCGCGACGTGGCACAGCGCGAGCGCCCAGTCGAGCGCGGAGTCCCCGCCGCCCGCGACGACCACGTGCTTGCCCGCGAAATCCGCGAGCCGCGCGACGCTGTAGAACACATGCCGTTCTTCGAGCGCGGTCGCTTCGGGCAACATCAGGCGTTGCGGCTGGAAGGCGCCGTTGCCCGCCGCGATCAGGATCGCCGCCGCGTCGAACGTCATGCCCTGCTCCGTGCACACGGTGAAGCGCCCGTCGTCGCGCTGCGTGAGGTCCATCACGCGCTGATCGAGGTGGATCGGGACATCGAACGGACGACACTGCTGCATCAGCCGCTCGACGAGTTCGCGCGCGGTGCACGAGGGAATCGCGGGAATGTCGTAGATGGGTTTGTCGGGATACAGCTCGATACACTGCCCGCCGACGCGCCCGAGCGCGTCGACGATCTGGCACGAGAGCCCGATCACGCCCGCTTCGAACGCGGCGAAGAGGCCGACCGGCCCCGCGCCGACGATCAGGACGTCGGTTCGTATCGGCGCGCGCGGGTCTTCATGCACGCCGGAGTTCGCTTCGGCTTCCATTTGTTGATCCTGGCCTTGTCTGCGATGACGGTTTCGACAAGCCCAAGATACAGAACGCACCCCGCGCGAGCAACGATAACACCGCAAGCGGTGTGGACGAACGGCCGTGCGCGCTCACCGTGCGTTGACGCCCGCGTAATACTCGGCGGCGGCGTCGATCTCGTCCGGCGTCATGTTGCGCGCGACGTTGCGCATCTGTTCGTTGATGTCGTTATTGCGCGTGCCGTTCGCGAACGCCTGCAATTGCGCCTTCGTGTAAGCGGCCGGCAGGCCGTCGAGCCACGGGCTGCCCGCCTTGCTGTCGATGCCGCCGTGGCACGCCGCGCACGGCGCGATATTGCGCATCGGCGAGCCGTGCGCGACGATGGCCGGCGCCTTGTCCTCGCTCACGCGGCGTTGCGCGGGCGGCCGCGGCAAGCTCGCGTAATACGCCGCGAGATCGCGCATGTCCTGGTCGCTGAGGTTCATCGCCATCGGCGACATCACCGCGTTGGTGCGCACGCCGTGCTGGAAATCGAGCAACTGCTTGTAGATCACGACCGCATATTGCCCCGCGAGATTCGGCGAATTCGCATCGCTCATGCCGCGTTCGCCGTGGCACATCGTGCAGCGAAGCGCGAGCGTCGCGCCGCGTCCGATGGAATTGTTGCTCGGATGCGCGAGCAGTTGCGGTGTCACTTCGACCGACGTCAGCTTGACCTTCGACGCCACCGGTTCGCCGCCGCCGAACCATTGCTGCGGCACGCCCGCCGCGCTGCAGATCGCGTTCCAGATGCCCTTGAACTGCGCATCGCTTTGCGCCGACGGCAGCCAGACGAAGCCGACGATCGCCGATACCAGCGCGAGCCCCGCCGTCGCGGCGACGCTCGTCCTGAACCACGGATTGCGGACCGAGAAAAGACGTTCGTCGCTCATCGCTGCGCTCCGATGGGAACGGCGGGCACTGACGTCTCCGAGCGCGTCATCAGTTGTGCGATCGGGTAGCCGTAGTTGACGAGCGTGAGGCCGATCATCAGCGCGAGCCAGAGTGCGAAGCCGTTCAGCGCGACCGGAATCGTACGCGGCTCGTGCACGGCGACGCTGAAGCGGAACTCTTCCGGCACGATGCGCTCGCCGCGATGCGCCTGAATCAGCACGACGAAAAACAGCACCGCCGACACGACGAGAATGAAGCCGCCGATCACCGAAACGATCACCGAAAACGCCTGAGCCGCGATCTCGGGGTTCGTATAGTCGTAGAAGGCCATGCGGCGCGGCATGCCGAGGATGCCCGCGTAGTGCCACGGAAACGTCAGCACGATCATGCCGATGAACCACAGCCACAACTGCGCGCGAATGAGCTTCACGTTCGCGAGCGCGCGGCCGGTGAGATGCGGCCACAGGTCGTAGGCGATCGCGAAGTACATGATGACGATCGCGCCCGCGAAGATCAGATGGAAGTGGCCCGTGATCCACTGCGTGTTGTGTACGGTCGAATCGAGCTGATAACTCATGTTGATGATGCCGCCCGCGCCGCCGAAGCCGAGCATCACGAACGAGAACGCGACCGCGAGCATCATCGGGTTGTGCCACGGCAGCGCACGAATCCAGCCGAGCGCGCCACGGCCGCCCCGCAGCCGCGCCGCGATCTCCACCGAGGCGCAGATCGTGAACACGGTCAGAAGCGTCGGCACCGCGACGAGCGCCGTGAACACCGAGTGCATGAACTTGAAGCCGGAGCCGACTTGCGGATCGGCGAACAGGTGGTGAATGCCGATCGGCATCGACACCACGAGGAACAGGATGAACGAGATGCGCGCCATCGAATCGCTGTAGAGCCGCCCGCCGATCGCGCGCGGAATGATCGTGTAGTACGCGATGTACGCCGGCATCAGCCAGAAATAGACGATCGCGTGCAGCGTCCACGAGAAGAAGACGCGCGCGAGTCCCGCGTCGATCGTGCTCTTCAGACCGAGCGCGACAGGAAGTATCTGGAACAGGATTTCGATCGCCGCGCCCACCGCCGTCCAGCCCCAGAGATACGCGCCGGCGACCGTCGCGAACATCGCGAGCGGCACCGGGCGCCCCGGGTTCTCGCGCTTCCACGCGTTGAGGTTCACCGACATCAGCGCGACCCAGATCCACGATCCGACCACCACGAGCACCACGCCAATGTAGTAGAACACACTGCCGATCATCGGCGGATAGAAGGTGTAGAGCACGGACGCGAGGCCCATCGCGACCGGCACCATCGCGACGACCGATCCCACCGCGACCAGCAGGAAGCCCGCCCACGCCCAGCCCGCGCCGATCAGCGGCTTCTTGAGCGCGAGTTCGCTGACCGCATAGCCGAAGCCCATCGCGATGAGCGTCGGGAACACATAGCCCATCGCCGAGCCGTGTGCCGTGACGGAGCGATAGTAGATCTCGGCGTCCTGCAGCCACGGAGCGAGCGGGCTGCGCGCGTACATCTGCCATGCGCCGAGCAGAAGCGCGATGCCGAACGCCGCGAACGCGAGCCAGAAGTGCGCGAGAACGAGTCGCTTGCTATTTAACACAGCTCAACCTCCGCGAATTCGCCGGCAGGCCGGCTGCCATCTGCATGAAGGCCGACTTGTCGATCACCCTGACATGCGCCCACATGCCCTGATGCCCGACGCCGCAATATTCGTGGCAAGGCATCAGATGGTCGCCCGGCTTGTTGAACGTGGTCTTGAACGTCGAGATGTAACCCGGTTCGAGCATCGAATTGATGTTCGTGTTCGTGATGAGAAACCCGTGCACGACATCCGAACTGGTCGCGCGAAAGGTGATCGGCGTGTCGGCGGGAACAAGGAGACACTGCGGCGTGAACGAGTACTGCTGCGCGACGATGCGTACCGTCACCGATCCATCCGCTTCCACCGCGCTCCCCAGATTGCTTTCGATGAATTCGCCCGAGACGTGCAGCGTCTCCGGCCGCACGGTCTCGACGCGCGACG
Source organism: Caballeronia sp. LZ024 (assembly GCF_031451455.1). Lineage (NCBI taxonomy): Bacteria > Pseudomonadati > Pseudomonadota > Betaproteobacteria > Burkholderiales > Burkholderiaceae > Caballeronia > Caballeronia sp. LZ024. The sequence goes on from NZ_JARUXL010000003.1 coordinate 704,718, forward strand.
GCGGCATCATCGCCCAGTTCAAACCGGTGAAGATCACCATCGCGACCAGCACGGTGACGATTGCGATTACGATCATCGCCCAGCGCTTCTCGATGCGCTCGGCGACTTCGTGCGAATGAGACGGCGGAGGGTTCGTCGCCATGTGCGTGGCCTTTATTGAATCACGCCGCGAGGCAGGAAGACGAGGAAGTAGAACGCGAACCACAGGCCGATGACAATCGCCGTCGCGATGCTCGCGAGCGCGATCGCGCCCGTCGGCCCGCTTGCGACGATCTCGTCGACGGCGGCTTCGTCGCTCGCGTCCCTCTCGGAGAATGGCTTGCTCATTACGTCCTCAGTAAAGTGGCGCCGAGCGCAGTTCGTTCACTTCCTTCACGCTAACCGGCGCGCCGCGATTGCCCCACGCCGTGCGGATATACGTGACGACCGCCGCCACCTCCACATCCGACAGCGACTGCGCGAACGGCGGCATGCCATAAGGCTTCGGGTTCTTGAAGGTGCCGGGCGGATAGCCGCCGTTCAACACCATGCGGATCGGATTGACCGCGGAGTTCATCACGATCGACTGGTTGTTCGCAAGCGGCGGGAAGTGCGGCAGCTTGCCCTGCCCTTCGGTTGCGTGGCACAGCGCGCACTGCGCGTCGTAGACCTTCTTGCCGAGCGGCGCGAGATCGTTGCGCGCCTCGGTGACGGCCGGAGTCGGCGGCTCGGACTTGTCGCCGGAGCGCTGCGGCAGCGCCTTCAGATAGACGGCCATCGCGCGCACGTCGTCTTCGTTCAGGTACATGAGGCTGTTGTAGACGACTTCCGCCATCGGCCCATAGACCGCGCCCCGGTTCGAGATGCCCGCGTGCAGGAGACCGACGATGTCGTCGATGCTCCAGTCGCCGAGACCGGCTTCCTTGTTCGACGTGAGCGAAGGCGCGTACCAGTTCTGCAGCGGAATCAGCCCCCCCTCGAACGCCTTCGACGCGACGTTGCCGCCGAGCGCATTGATCGCGGTGTGGCACATCGAGCAATGCCCGAGACCTTCGACGAGATACGCGCCGCGATTCCATTCCGCCGACTGTTTCGGATCGGGTTCGTATTCGCCCTGGCGGAAAAAGAGCGAACGCCAGCCGATCAGCAACTGGCGCTTGTTGAACGGGAAGCGCAGTTCATGCGGACGATTCGGCTGGTTCACCGGCGTCGTGGACATCAGGTAGACATAGATCGCGTCGGAATCGGCGCGCGTCACTTTCGTGTAAGAGCCGAACGGCATGGCCGGATAAAGCAGTTCGCCGTCGCGCGACTTGCCCGTGTGCATCATCGTGTAGAACTCGGCGGCGGTCCAGTTGCCGATGCCCGTCGCCTTGTCGGACGAAATGTTCGGCGTGAAGAGCGTGCCAAAAGGCGTGTCCATCGGACGGCCGCCGCCGAACACCTTGCCCGCCGGCAGCGTGTGGCACGCGACGCAATCGCCCGCGCGCGCGAGATACTCGCCGCGCGCGATCTGCGCTGCGTCGCCCTTCGCGCCCGCTGCCGTCGCCTTGGGCGCGCTCGACTGCGCGCCGGCATCGGCGATGAGCGCGCCGGACATCGCCAGCGCGCCGATCGTCCGGATCAGCGCACGGGCCGAAGGCAGTTGCAGACGTCGGAGACCGGGCACGTCGATGAGCACGTCTCTTCCTCCGCTAGTTGGGAACGCTGCCGCACGCGAGCGGCATCTTGAGCGAACCGGCGGCGACCGGCACCGGATTCGCCGGCGCCGGCAGCGACGCAAGGAAGGCCGCCACCGCCGTGATGTCGCGGTCGCTCAACTGCGACGCGACCTTCTTCATGCAATCGGGCGCGAGCGCGCTGCGCGTGCCGTAACGCCATGCGCCGAGCTGCGCGCTGAGGTAGTCCGCATGCAGGCCGAGCAGGCCCGGAATGGCGGGCTCCATGCCAGTCATCGCGGCCGCGTGGCACGAAACGCACGCGGGAATCTTGCGCGACGGATCGCCCTGCGTCACGATGGCCTTGCCGAGCGCGAGCGTCTTCGCATCGACGGTCACGGTGCTCGGCGGCGGAAACGGCGGGCGTTCGGCCGCGAAGTAGTCGGCGATGTCGCGCAGATACGCATCGGGAAGATACGCGAGCAGATAGTTCATCGGCGGATACTTGCGGCGTCCGTCGCGAAACGCTTGCAGCTGGTTGTATAGATAGCCGGCGGGCTTGCCGGAGAGACGGGGGAAATAGTCGTTGTCGGTGCCTTCGCCGCGCGGGCCATGACAGGCGGCGCAGGCGAGCACGCGGGCAGCCATCGTGTCGGGCGCGCGCTCGTTCTTCGCGTCGGCGCTAAAGGCGTTCATGCTGAAGAACGCGAGGAGCGCATGGATCACGAATACGAAAAGGGCGCTGCGTCTTCCCACGTGTCCCCCGTTTCGATTTGCCATGTTCGATCCGTTGCATCGGGAGCGCCGGCGAATGCGGCGATCCGGCAACAGGCTTGTCTTAAGGCACTGCCAAAACGATTACTGGTGTCGCTTGCTTAACTGATCTTAGAAGACTCGTCGAAAATTGCCAGCATGAATCCTGTAACCGGGAATGCGAAAACGCTGAAATCACACGCGGCCAAAGCGCGCACCGTTTGGCACTTGAATAATCAATACCACTTTTTTAATGCGGGCAACAATAAGCGATGGGAAATTGCCCGCCTTTAATGCGCTTTCTTGATATACATCAATTTCTATCGACTCGACGCTTATTTGAGACCGAGTCGTCTCGCCAGTCGATTCAAATTGGCGCGGTCCATGCCCAACTCTCGCGCAGCCGCGGCCCAATTCTGCTCATGGCGCGCGAGCGCGTCGAGGAGCAGCGTGCGTTCGAACGACGTCACCGCGCCGCGAAAGTCCCGCTGCGCCGGCGATGGCGCCTGCGGTGCGGGCTCGCTCTGCGGCGGCGAAATCAGCTGACCGGCTGCATCGGACAAGCCGAAATCGGCCGCCTGCAGCGTGAGGATGCGCGGACGCTCCCGATGCGCCGCAAGCGCCTTGAGCGCCGTGCGGCCGATCAGATGTTCCAGTTCCCGCACGTTGCCGGGCCACGCATAACCGAGCAGCGCGGTCTGCGCGTCGGCGGCGAGCCGCAGGCTTTGCAGGCCGAGCCGCCAGCGGTTCTCTTCGAGGAAATAGCCGGCGAGCAGCAGGACGTCGCGGCCACGCTCGCGCAGCGGCGGCACGACGAGCGGATACACGCTCAGCCGATGATAGAAGTCCGCGCGAAAACGCCCTTCACGCACTTCATGCGCGAGATCGCGGTTGGTCGCGGCGATCAGCCGCACGTCGACGGTATGTTCGCTATCGGAGCCAATGCGCTGCAATTGCCCGTTCTGCAGCACGCGCAGCAGCTTCGCCTGCACGGCGAGCGGCAGTTCACCGACTTCGTCGAGAAAGAGCGTGCCGCCGTCGGCGAGTTCGAATTTGCCGCGCCGGTCCGACGAAGCGCCCGAGAACGCGCCGCGCACATGGCCGAACAGCTCGCTTTCGACGAGCGTGTCGGGAAGCGCCGCGCAATTCACGCTGATGAGCGGCTTGCCCGCGCGCGGCGAGAGCACGTGGATCGCGCTCGCGACCAGTTCCTTGCCGACGCCCGTCTCGCCCGTGACGAGCACGGTCAGATCGCTCTTCGCGACGATCGCGATCTCGTCCTGCAAACGCTTGTGCTGTTTGCTCGCGCCGATCATCTCGCGGCGGCTCGGCGCGCTCGCCTGCCGGTACGCTTCGGCGCGCTCGTGCTCTTGCTCGCTCGTGCGCGCGAGCGAGTCGATGCGCTCGACCACGCTCACCGTCGCCGCCGCGAGACTCAGGAAGGCTTCGAGCGCACCCATGTCGACGCTGTCGAAGCGCGCCGGATCGAGCGCGTCGAGGGTCAGGAGGCCCCACGGCCGGCCGCCGATGAAAAGCGGACAGCCGAGGCAATCGTGCACTTCGAGTTCGCCGCTGACGCCCTTCACGAGCCCGTCGTAGGGATCGGGCAGGTTCGAGTCGGCCGCGAATCGCGTCGGTCCCGATTGCGCGAGCAGTTGCGCAAAGCGCGGATGCTCGGCGACGCGGAAGCGCCGGCCGAGCGTGTCGCTCGTCAGGCCGTCGATGGCGAGCGGCACGAGCGTGTCGCCGTCCAGACGCAGCAACGCCGTCGCATCGCTCGGAAAGAGGGCGCGCAGGCTTTGCAGGAGCCGCCGGTAGCGCTCGGTGTCGGAGAGATCGCGCGACAGGTCCTGCATCAGCGGAACCAGTGCATCGAGCAGGTCCTTTGCAGTCGAATTGACTACGAAAGGAGTCTTATTGACCAGAGTCGGATTGACCATGCCAAATTGTAAACCATTGATTCGCCTGGTATTCGCAACTGGCACGAATCGTGGATAAGAACGCTGGCTTATTCAAACCGACGCGAGGACTCAAAAAATGCTGTCATCCGAACATCGTGCAATCGTCAAGGCCACTGTTCCGCTGCTCGAAAGCGGCGGCGAAGCGCTCACGCGGCATTTCTACAAGATGCTTCTCGACGAGAATCCCCAAGTGCGTCCGCTCTTCAATCAGGCGCACCAGGCAAGCGGCGCGCAACAGCGCGCGCTCGCGAACGGCGTGCTGATGTACGCGCGTCACATCGATCATCTCGACAAGCTTGGCGGCCTGGTCTCGCAGATCATCAACAAGCACGTCGCGCTCAACATCCTGCCGGAGCATTATCCGATTGTCGGACGTTCGCTGCTCAAGGCGATCCGCGAAGTGCTCGGCGAAGAGATCGCCACCGATGCCGTCATCGAGGCGTGGGGCGCGGCCTACAACCAGCTCGCCGATATCCTGATCGGGCTCGAAGAAAACATCTACAGCGAGAAGGAACAGGCGCCGGGCGGATGGCGCGGCACGCGCGTGTTCCGCGTCGCGCGCAAGGTCAAGGAAAGCGGCGAGATCACGTCGTTCTATTTCCGTCCCGAAGACGGCGGCGCACTGCTCGACTTCCATCCGGGGCAGTACATCGGCTTGCGGGTCGTCATCGACGGCGAGGAAGTGCGCCGTAACTATTCGCTCTCGGCCGCGCCGAACGGACGCGAGTATCGCATCAGCGTGAAGCGCGAGCCGAACGGCAAGGTGTCGAATCATCTGCATGCGAACGTGCATGAGAACGACGCGCTCGAACTCTTCGCGCCGTCGGGCGACTTCAGACTCGAACACAGCGAGAAGCCGCTCGTCCTGATCAGCGGCGGAGTCGGCATCACGCCGACGCTCGCGATGCTGCAAGCCGCGCTCGCAACCCAACGCGCCGTGCATTTCATTCATGCCGCGCGCCACGGCGGCGCGCATGCGTTCCGCGATCACATCGAAGCGCTGGCGCAACGTCATCCGCAACTGAAGCGCTTCTATTGCTACGAGCATCGCCGCGACGAAGACGATCACGCGCACGGTTTCGGTCATATCGACGAAGCGCGCCTTCATCAATGGCTGCCCGAAACGCGCGACGTCGATGCGTATTTCCTTGGACCGGCCGCTTTCATGAAGGCCGTGAAGAAGCACTTGAAGACGCTCGGCGTACCGGAATCGCAGACCCGCTATGAGTTCTTCGGTCCGGCGGCGGCACTGGAATGACGAGCAGCCAGGGAACATCGCAATGAAAATCCATGAGCCCGCGACCGTGTATGTCGCGCCGCCCGGCAAGCATCAGCCTCACGAGCGCTTTGCACTCTTCAATCTCGGCTTTCGGCCGTTTTATCTGTGCGGCGCGGCTTGCGCGGCAATCGCACTCGCCGTGTGGCTGCTCGTGCTCGGCGGCGCGCCGATGGGCGGCGGCTATTTGCTGAAGACGAGCCCGATCGGCTGGCACGCGCACGAGATGTTGTTCGGATTCGCGGGAGCGGTCGTCGTCGGCTTCCTCTTGACCGCCGTGCGCGCGTGGACCGGGCGCAACACCGCGCAAGGCGCTGCGCTCGCCGCACTCGTCGCGCTGTGGCTCGCGGCGCGCGTGCTCGTGTGGAGCGGTCCGGCGCTGCCCGCCGCGATCGTCGACAGCGCGTTCATGCCGGTCGCGGCGCTCGTGCTCTTGCGGGTTCTGATGCAGGCCGGCAACCGGCGCAACTACTTCATCGTGCCGGTGCTCCTTGTCTTCGGCGCGCTCGATGCCGCTTTCCACGTCTTCACGACAAGCGGACGCGCCGACCTTGCAATGCGTTGCGTCTATGCCGCCGCGGGCATCGTCGTGCTGCTTGTCAGCGTGATCGGCGGGCGCGTCATTCCGATGTTCACCGCCAACGCAATTCCCGGTTTCGTCGCGCGAAAGTGGCGGCCGGTCGAACTCGCGGCCGGGGCCGTCACCGTGCTCGCGCTCTTCGCCGATGCCGCCGCCATCGATTCACGCGTCGTCTTCGTGCTCGCGGCCTTGGCGTGCGCGACGCATGTGGCACGGCTCGTCGGTTGGCGTTCGTATCGCGTGCGCGGCCCGGCGATCCTCGCGGTGCTGCATCTCGCCTATGCGTGGATTCCGCTCGGCTTCGCGCTGCTCGCGCTGAGCGCGGCCGGCCGCGTGCCGCACACGATCGCGATGCACGCGTTCACGGCGGGTGTGATCGGCGGCGCGATCATCGCGATGGTCACGCGCACCGCGCGCGGACACACGGCGCGTCCGCTCGTCGCGGATACGCGCGATATCGCGAGCTATGCGCTCGTCATGGCCGGATCGGCATTGCGCGTGTTCGGCCCGCTGTTCGCGCCGCACTTCGCCATGCACTGGATAGAGATCGCGGGCACCTGCTGGATTCTCGGCTTTGCGCTCTACCTTTGGGGCTATGCGAGACCGCTCTGGCGTGCGCGCGCGGACGGCAAGCCGGGTTGACGCGGCCCTTCCCTACTTTCGACAGTCCTCCGAATACGCGCGCGTTCCCTGCGCGCGCCGGGTTTCCCGCGAGCGTCCTGAACGGCGATACTGGGTCATCGGTTCAACGACCGGTAACCCGGCAGAAACGAAACGCACTGGAGAAACGCATGAGCGCAAGAGTCGCTGTGACAGGTGGATCGGGGAGTCAACTCACGCGCATCATGCCGACGTGAATAACCGCTCGCGCCGGTAACGCTCGGACAAAACGGGCGAGGAGACCACCTGCCGGCAGCAGCGACAACGCGCATCGAGGAAACTTCCAGACGCGGCGGGCCAACCGCGCAACGTGCGTGCTCATATAAAAAACGGGCGACCTGCCGGGTCGCCCGTTTTACATTGCGTCGCCGTTTCGCGGATGACTCAGCGCACCTTGCCGCTCTTCCACGCCGAGAGCAACTCGTCGTACTTCACCGTCTCGCCCTTCGGCTTTTCGTTGGCGAGCTTCTTCCACGGCGCGTGCTGGTCGGACAGCCACTTCGACGGATCGCTTTCCGCGTTCAGTTGCGGCGCGCAGACCTTCATGCCCGCGCGTTGCAGACGCGCAAGCACCTGGTCCATCTCCTTCGCGAGATTGTCCATCGCGGCCTGCGGCGTCTTCTCACCCGCGACCGCCGTTGCGACGTTCTTCCACCACAACTGCGCCATCTTCGGATAGTCGGGCACGTTGTTGCCGGTCGGCGTCCATGCAACGCGCGCCGGGCTGCGATAGAACTCGATCAGGCCGCCGTACTTGTCCGCGTTCTTCGTGAAGTAGTCGCTATGAATGTCCGAATCGCGGATGAACGTCAGACCGACGATCGACTTCTTCAGCGACACGCTCTTCGACGTCACGAACTGCGCATAGAGCCACGCGGCCGCGCGCTGGTTGGCGGGCGTCGACTTGAAGAAGGTCCACGAACCGACGTCCTGATAGCCGTTCTGCATGCCGTCCTTCCAGTATGGTCCGTGCGGCGACGGCGCCATGCGCCACTTCGGCGTGCCGTCCGCATTCGTCACGTTGCCGGGCTTGAGCATCGACGCCGTGAACGCGCTGTACCAGAAGATCTGCTGCGCGATCTTGCCCTGCGCGGGCACCGGCCCGGCTTCGTTGAACGTCATGCCCGAGGCCTCGGGCGGCGCGTATTTCTTGAGCCAGTCGATGTACTTGGTCGTCGCGTACACGGCCGCCGGGCTGTTCGTGCCGCCGCCGCGCGACACCGAAGCGCCTACTGCATGGCAGCCGTCCGGCGTCACGCGGATGCCCCATTCGTCGACGGGCAGCCCGTTCGGAATGCCTTTGTCCGCTTCGCCGGCCATCGAAAGCCACGCGTCCGTGAAGCGCCAGCCGAGCGACGGGTCTTTCTTGCCGTAATCCATGTGACCGTAGACCTTCTCGCCGTCGATGTTCTTCACGTCGTTCGTAAAGAAATCGGCGATGTCCTCATACGCGCTCCAGTTCACCGGCACGCCGAGGTCATAGCCGTACTTGGCCTTGAACTTGTCCTGCAGGTCCTTGCGCGCGAACCAGTCGGCGCGGAACCAGTAGAGGTTCGCGAACTGCTGGTCAGGCAATTGGTAAAGCTTCTTGTCGGGCGCGGTCGTGAAGCTCGTGCCGATGAAGTCCTTGATGTCGAGGCCCGGATTCGTGAAGGCCTTGCCCTCGCCTTCCATGTAGTCGGAGAGCGGAACGATCACGCCATAGCGATAATGCGTGCCGATCAGGTCCGAGTCCGAAATCCAGCCGTCGTAGATGCTCTGTCCTGACTGCATTGACGTCTGCAGTTTCTCGACGACATCGCCTTCCTGGATGATGTCGTGCTTGACCGCGATACCCGTGATTTCCGTGAACGCCTTGGCGAGCGTCTTCGACTCGTACATGTGCGTGTCGAGCGTCTCCGATACGACGTGCACTTCCTTCACGCCTTGCGACTTGAGTTTCGCTGCCGTATCGATGAACCACTTCATCTCGTCCATCTGCTGTTGCTTCGAGAGCGTGCTCGGCTGAAACTCGCTGTCGACCCACTTCTGCGCCGCTGCCGTATCCGCAAGGGCGGCGCTGCTCGCCAGCGCCCCCGCGAAGAGGCCTCCGACTGCAAGCGCGACGATCCGTCTCCTGTGTTTCATTGTCTTCTCCTCACTCTCACACCCCTTGGATCATCTGCCGGCCCCCGTTCGGGGTAACAACGGAACCGGATAACCGGATATCGGAGTGCTAGCCCTTCCACATGATCACCGCAAGCACGAGCATCGAAATGACGAACCCGGGCCATGCGCTCGCGCCCTCCGCGCTCACGCCGACCCACGCGAGATTGAGATACGCCGCCGTCAACAGTCCGATGAAGAGCCGGTCCCCGCGCGTCGTCGCGATGGGCAGGAAGCCCTTGCGCTCGACCGTCGGCGAGCGGATTTCCCAGACCGTCATGCCCGCCAGCATCACGGCGATGCACGCGAAGAAGATCGCGACTTCGGGCGTCCAGTACATCCACGTGATCATCAGACTCTCCCCATCGCAAAGCCCTTCGCGATGTAGTTGCGCACGAAATAGATGACGAGCGCGCCGGGGATGATCGTCAGCACGCCCGCCGCCGACAGCACGCCCCAGTCCATGCCCGCGGCCGAAATCGTGCGCGTCATCACGGCGGCGATCGGCTTCGCGTTCACGGTGGTGAGCGTGCGCGCGAGCAGCAGTTCGACCCAGCTGAACATGAAGCAGAAGAACGCCGTCACGCCGACGCCCGACTTGATGAGCGGCAAGAAGATCTTGATGAAGAAGGCCGGGAACGAATAGCCGTCGATGTACGCGGTCTCGTCGATCTCACGCGAGACGCCCGACATGAAGCCTTCGAGAATCCACACGGCGAGCGGCACGTTAAAGAGCATGTGCGCGAGCGCGACGGCAACATACGTGTCCATCAGCCCGACGCTCGAATACCACTGGAAGAACGGCAGCAGGAACACGGCGGGCGGCGTCATGCGGTTCGTGAGCAGCCAGAAGAACATGTGCTTGTCGCCAAGAAAGCGATAGCGCGAAAACGCGTAAGCCGCCGGCAGCGCGACCAGCACCGACATCACCGTGTTCATCAGCACGTAGATGATCGAGTTGATGTAGCCCCAGTACCACGAGGGATCGGTGAAGATGACCTTGTAGTTCTCGAACGTGATCTGGCGCGGGAACGTGGAGAACGCGGAAAGCGTTTCCTCGTTCGTGCGCAGCGAGATCGACAGCATCCAGTAGAGCGGGATCAGCGCAAAGAGGATGTAGACGACGATCGTCAGCGTGCGCATCCAGCGGCGGTCGTCACGCATGGTCGTCTCCCGTCGTCGAGGGACCGCCCTTGCCCACGCGCTCCATCCAGTTGTAGAGAATGAAACAGAGCAACAGGATGATCAGGAAGTAGATCAGCGAGAACGCCGCGGCCGGACCGAGATCGAACTGGCCGACCGCCTTCTGCGTGAGGTACTGCGAGAGGAACGTGGTCGAATCGCCGGGACCGCCGCCCGTCAGCACGAAAGGCTCCGTGTAAATCATGAAGCTGTCCATGAAGCGCAGGAGGACGGCGATCATCAGCACGCCGCGCATCTTCGGCAATTCGATGTAGCGGAACACCGCGAAGCGGCTCGCGCCATCGATCTCCGCCGCCTGATAGAACGCATCGGGAATCGCGCGCAAACCCGCGTAGCAGAGGAGCGCGACGAGCGGCGTCCAGTGCCAGATGTCCATCACGAGCACCGTAACCCACGCGTCCGAGGGACTCGCCGTGTAGTTGTAGTCGATGCCCGCATGATTGAGCCAGTAGCCGAGCAGGCCGATATCGGGCCGCGCGAAAATCTGCCAGATCGTGCCGACGACATTCCAGGGAATCAAAAGCGGCATCGCGAGAATCACGAGCGCGGCCGACGCGCGCCAGCCCGTTGCGGGCATCGCGAGCGCGAGCCCGACGCCGAGCGGAATCTCCAGCAGCAGCACGCACAGCGAGAAGATCACTTGCCGGCCGAGCGCGCCGCGCAGATCGTCATCGTTGATGATGTTGCGAAACCATTCGGTCCCGACGAACACATGCTGCGTCGGGCTGATGATGTCCTGCACCGAATAGTTCACGACCGTCATCAGCGGCAGCACGGCGGAAAACGCAACGCAGATGAACACGGGCACGACCAAAAGCCACGCCTTCTGATTGATGGGCTTCATCGTCCGATCCTTTCGTCGTTGCTGAAGAACACGGTTTCGGGCGCGGCGAGCCTCAGCCAGACTGGTCCTTCTTCGAGCGCGAGATGAGTGTCGACCTTCGCCTTGAACACGTGGCCGTCGCAATCGGCGGTGACGAGCTGGTAGTTGCCAAGGCTCTGCGCGCGCAGCAGCCGCGCCTTCACCGCGCCCGGCTCTTCGCTTGCCGCGATGCGCGTGAACTCCGGACGAATGCCGAGCTTCAGTTCGCCATTCGCGCTCTTGAGCGTGGCGAGCGTGTTGCCGTCGACTTGCAGGCGCTGCGAACCGACCTTCACCGCATCGGCATCGAGCGCAATCGGGCAGAGATTCATCCCCGGGCTGCCGATGAAATAGCCGACGAACGCGTGATCCGGGCTCAGGAACAGCGCCTCGGGGCCGCCCTTCTGCACGACGCGCCCATTCGTCATCACGACGACTTCATCGGCGAACGTGAGCGCTTCGACCTGATCGTGCGTCACGTAGATCAGCGTGAGCTTCAGTTGCTGATGGATCTTCTTCAACTGGCGCCGAAGCATCCACTTCATATGCGGATCGATGACGGTGAGCGGTTCGTCGAAGAGAATCGCGGCGACGTCCTTGCGCACGAGGCCACGCCCAAGCGAAATCTTCTGCTTCGCATCCGCCGCGAGGTTGCTCGCCTTGCGTCCCAGTTCGCGCGTCATGTCGAGAATCTCGGCCACTTCGTGCACGCGCGCCTTCACTTCGGCCGCGGGCAGCTTGCGGTTGCGCAGCGGGAACGCGAGGTTGTCGAAGACGCTCATCGTGTCGTAGATCACGGGGAACTGGAACACCTGCGCGATGTTGCGCTCGCGCGCCGAGAGCGCGGTCACGTCGCGGCCATCGAAGAGCACCTTGCCTTCGGACGGCGTGACGAGCCCCGAGACGATATTGAGCAGCGTCGACTTTCCGCATCCCGACGGCCCGAGCAACGCATACGCGCCGCCGTCGTCCCAGACCATGCTCATCGGCTGGAGCGCGTAGTCGTCGAGCGTCGCCGGGTGCGGGCGATAGGCGTGCGCGAGGTTCTGAAACTCAATGCGCGCCATGGCTCGCCTCCGGGTGCGACACGAGTTTCGCGTCCTGGTCGAATACGAAGAGCTCGGCCGGGTCGATAAACACGTCGAGGTCGGTGCCGAGCGCGATCTGGTGCACGCCCTGCAACTGCGCGACGAGATCGATGCCGCCCGTCTTCGTGCGCACATGCAGATAGGTTTCCGAGCCGCTCAGTTCGGCGAGTTCCAGGCGGCACGGCACGGCGATCGCGCGCGGCGAGCGCGCCGCGAGCCGCAGATGCCCGGGACGAACGCCGATACGACAGGTGCCGCCGCCCGCGTTCAGCCGCACCGGCACGTCGACGCCGATCGGCAGCCGCGCGAGACCTTCGGTCGTGATTTCGCTCGTCAGCATGTTCATCGGCGGGTCGTTGAAGACGGCAGCCACGTCGACGGTTGCGGGCGCGTCGTAGACATCGAGCGTGCGGCCGTACTGCAACACGCGCCCCTTGTCGACGATCGCCGTATGGCCGCCGAGCAGGAGCGCCTCGAGCGGCTCGGTCGTCGCGTAGACGACGGTCGTCTTGCCGTCGGCGAAGAGCGTCGCGAGTTCGGCGCGCAGTTCCTCGCGCAGCTTGTAGTCGAGATTCACGAGCGGTTCGTCGAGCAGCACGAGCGACGAGCGCTTGACCAGCGCCCGCGCGAGCGCGCAGCGTTGCTGCTGGCCGCCCGACAGCTCGCCCGGACGGCGCGTGAGCAGATGCTCTATATGAAGCTTCGCGGCGACTTCGTTCACGCGCGCACTCACTTCCTTCGCTGCGATGCCTTGCAGCCTGAGCGGCGACGCGATGTTTTCGAACACGGTCATCGCCGGATAGTTGATGAACTGCTGATAGACCATCGCGAGATTGCGCTGTCTGACGCCGACGCCCGTCACGTCGCGTCCGTCGACGAGCACGCGGCCGCTCGTCGGCTTGTCGAGGCCGGCCATTACGCGCATCAGCGTCGTCTTGCCGGCCTGCGTCGGCCCGAGCAGCAAGTTGATCGCGCCCGGCGTGAGGCTCAGATCGACGCCGTACAGATGCGTCTGTCCGCCTGCAACGACGGTGACCCGCTCCAGTTCCAAGACCAAGTTCCGCTCCTTGTGGATGCCTGTTTTGCTGCCCGCGTCGCTACCGATGGCTGTGCGCGCATCGTCGACGGCTCGGCGCCAGATGGCGTTCATCGAAACGGCCCGCGCCGGGCGCTGTCGGGCGCGCTCAGGAGTCGAACGGACGGGCGGTCGAAACGAATCGGCCGAGACGCGCGCAGGAGCCGCGCGAGAGGCGGCTGGAGGTGCTGCTGGGCATAGGGTTCATCCATGTGTCGTTCGTTTTTTATTTGGACACCGATGCTGCGTTCGTGGCCCTGATTTTCAAAAAGGAACCCAAAACAACAAGGAGCATGTTCCTTTTTGTTCGTTTACGTTGAAATCGGGGTTAACCATACGAAACCATGCGTCACCGCCCACGAATGGCTGACGGGGACAGAAGCCAAGTGTAATAGCGGAGCGCGTTTTCGCGACAATGACAGGCTTGCTGTAAACGAACACGGCGGACGCCGTGAGCATCCGCCGCGAGGGGAAAAGCTTGAAAGAGCGAACCGCGTCAGTCCTTCACGGTCGTGGCGTAAGTCATGTCGACGTCCCCGCGCGAATGTTTCTGCACGTGGGCATTGCGCATCGGCTTGAGCACGAAGATCGCGAGCAGGGCCGAGAGCGCCGCCATCCCCGAAGCCAGCGTGAAGACGGCGTGCCAGCTTCCCGTCATCGTCGTGATGACGCTGCTGAACGGCACCAGCAACGCGGCCGTTCCCTTCGCGGTGTAGAGCAGACCCGCGTTGGTCGCGGCGAACTTCGGTCCGAAGGTATCGCCGCAAGTCGCCGGGAACAGGCTGTAGATTTCACCCCAGGCGAAGAACACGATGCCCGTCAGCACGACGAACGCCACCGGGCTGTGCCCGTACTTCGACAGCATCATGATGCCGACCGCCTCGACCGCGAACGCGATGAACATCGTGTTCTCCCGGCCGATCCGATCCGAGACCCAGCCGAAGAACGGACGCGTCAGACCATTGAGCACGCGGTCGATGGTGAGCGCGAAAGTCAGCGCAGGCAGCGTCAGGCCGAGGATCGACACCGGCGAATCGTGCAGGCCGAAGTCCTTGGCGATCGGGCCGAGCTGCGCGGTTGCCATCAGGCCACCTGCCGCCATCATGACGAACATCAGGTACATGACCCAGAAGATCGGCGACGTGAGCACCTGCTTCGGACTCGCGTTGTAGACGGCGCGCTTGAGCGCATTCTTCGCCGGGGCGAGCATGCTGGCGGGCGGCGCGAAGAGCGCCATGCCGAGCAGGAATACGATGATGCCCTGGCCGAGGCCGAACCAGAGGAACGTCTGTTCGTAGCCGCTGCTCTTGATCATGTGCGCGATCGGCACGACGGTCGCCGCCGATCCCGCGCCGAAGCCCGCCGCGGTAATGCCGGCCGCGAGCCCTCGACGATTCGGGAACCACTTGAGCGCGTTGCCGACGCAGGTGCCATACACCGCGCCCGCGCCTACGCCGCCGACGGCTGCCGCGAAATACAGCATCGGCAGCGACGAGGCATAGGAGTTCATCACCCACGCGATCGCGCACAAGAGGCCGCCTATGACGACCACCGGACGCGGTCCGTACTTGTCGACGAGATAGCCTTCGATCGGAACCAGCCAGGTTTCGGTCACCACGAAAATCGTAAACGCGACCTGAATGGCCGCGCGTCCCCAGTGATACTTTTCATCGATGGGGTTCACAAACAGCGTCCAGCCGTACTGCATGTTCGCGATCATAGCCATGCAGATCACGCCAAATACGAGTTGTACCCACGGCGAAGCCAGCCGCGACGCTCCTGCCTGACGTTCCGTTTCCATTGCCTGTCTCCTTGGCATATTGCCTTGTCGTTCGGGATGCCGACCGGCACCCTCCGTCTTGCCCAATTTTCCTGAGCGATTAGATATACACAGTATGTGATATATCAAGTAAGTCAAGCGAAAGAATCGATGGGGTTTTCACTAGGAAACCCCTCAACGTAAGGTTTTGAAAGCAAGCGCTTAACAAAAACGACAAGGCGAAAAAAAAGGCCCGCAGGAAAGCCTGACGGGCCTGAGACGTGACGCGAGACATGGCGATCCACGGCACGCACTCACGTTATAGTCGAAAGCTTGTTGTAATGCTAAAGTTTGTGATTGTAGGTTTCCCTAGGATGATTCCGGCTGCGGTTTGAGGCATGCTTCCAAGCCCCTTTCAGGACTGTAAGCTCAAAACACATTCACCGGCACATTGACCATCAGACGATAGACGTCGCTGCTACTGTCGGAGTAGTACTTGCTACCGTGGTGATGCATGTAATAGAACTTGACCGATGTGTCCTTCAGCTTTCCGGTTGCAACCGTGTAACTCGGAATCACGCCGAATTCGTAATGCGTGCCGTGAACCGGCTCGCCGTTTTTCCAGTACAGACCGTGAAGCGCGCTATCCGGATCGGCATAACGATTCGCCGATTCCGTCGCGTCCGCGCCCCAGCCGTAGGCCGTCCACATCGTCATTTTCAGGCCGGGCGCGCCGTAGTCGTTGAAATTGATCGAATACGACAGACTCAGCGACTTTTCATGCGGCGCGTTGTAATCGACGTCGAGCGAGTTCGACAGATAATCGCCGGCAGACTGTCCGACATAATCGAAGAACTGATTACTGGCGATTTGCTGGAAACCGACCTGCACCGTATGCGCGCCGTGCTGTCCCGACAATGCGAGGCTATATGCATGATTATTGATCGGGCCTTCACGGCTTTGCCCGACGTCATGCGTGTAGTAATAATTCAGCGCGCCGGTCCAGCGAATCGTCGACGGGCTGCCGATGCTGTGCGTTGCGGTGAGGTAATACTGGTCCCATACGTTCTCCGCGCGGCTGCCGTAAAGCGAGATCGCGGTATCGTCACCGATCGTGTAATCGCCGCCCGCGTAGGTGAAGCGGCTGAACTTGACGCCGCCGTATTCCGTGTAGAGCGACGACGTGCTCGTCATGCCGCGCGCGAGCACGGCGTCGACGCTGCCCGCCTTCATCGTCAGATTTTTGATCTCGTCGCTCGCGAGCGAAAAGCCGCGGTAAGTCGGCGGCAAGGCGCGATTATCGTGCGGAACGAGAAAAGGATTATCGAAAAGCTGCTGACCATATTTGACCACCGTATTCGACACGCGCGCCTTGACGTCCCACACGCCAGGATAGGTCCACGCAAGCTGATTTTGTCCCGTCCCATCCGCATTCAGATGTACGCGATTTCCCGCGCCCTGCCCGCCATTCAACTTAAGCGCGCTAAAGAGCGAAGCATCGAAACCGACGCCGAACAATCCTCGCGTATAACCCGATTCGAACACCGCCTGATTGCCGATGACCCATGCATCCTTTTTCTTCGCGCCTTCCATTTCGAAATGCTCCGAATAGGAGCGAAACAGCAGCTTGAAATGCGAGTCTTCGATAAACCCATTCGATTTCGCCTGATTGCTGATCGGCGCATCGGCTTCCGTATTCGGCGGCGAACTTGGCGGCGCTTCAGTATGGCGCGAAGGCGGGTCAGTTTCGGTTTCGTCGGCGTGCGCGAAAACCGCCGTCGCCATTAAGCCGCTGAACAGCAAAATCGATAAAGCCAGTGAATGCTTTTGTTTTTTCACGAATGATCTCCACTTATTTTTGTTTCTACTGCTTGCTTTAGCGCCGTTGCTAATCGATGGAATGCACGATGCCGTGCCCGGCGACCGGTGAAGGTCGGGGCATCGATGGCGACGACAGGGGACGGATGTTTCGAGACGGGTCGTTCTTTAGTTCATGGCGCTCACGGGTCGTCGGGTGATGAAGGGATCAGGCAAGGAGGCACGCGGCCGCAACCGAGTTCGACAACGTGCGCAGCGCGGGCGTTTCGATGGCGCAGCGCGCTTCGGCGATCGGACAGCGCGTATGGAACACGCAGCCCGACGGCGGACTGATCGGGCTCGGGATATCGCCTGAGAGAATCTGCACGACCTTGCGGCGCTCGATTGCCGGATCAGGCACCGGCACCGCCGAGAGCAACGCGCGCGTGTACGGATGGCGGGGCTCGGCATAGAGTGACTGCTTGTTCGCGAGCTCCATCACGTGGCCGAGATACATGACCATCACGCGATCGGAGATGTGCTTGACCACCGCGAGATCGTGCGCGATGAAGATCAGCGCAAGCCCCATCTCCGATTGCAGCGACTTCAGCAGATTGACGATCTGCGCCTGAATCGACACATCGAGCGCGGACACCGGCTCATCGCACACGACGAGCTTCGGCTCCACGATCAGCGCCCGCGCAATGCCGATGCGCTGGCACTGTCCGCCGGAAAACTCGTGCGCGTAGCGGTTGATCATCTGTTCGCGCAGACCGACCTTCGCCATCATCGCGCGCACGCGCTGCATGGTTTCGTCCTTCGACCTCCCCGGCCGATGCTCGCGCAACGGTTCCGCGATGATCTGCCCGACCGTCATGCGCGGATCGAGCGACGCGAGCGGGTCCTGAAAGATCATCTGGATATCGCGGCGCACGTCGTGCCACGCGCGCGGCGACGCGCCCGAGAGCGTGTTGCCCATCCACACGATCTCGCCTTGCGTCGCGGGAATCAGATTGAGGATCGCGCGCGAAAGCGTCGACTTGCCGCAGCCCGATTCGCCGACCACGCCGAGCGTTTCGCCCGCCTTCAAATCGAAGCTGACGCCATCGACGGCCTTGAGCGTGCGCGACGGCGCCCACGGCAGCCGGCTCTTGGCCTTCACCTTGAAATGCACCTGCACGTCGCGCACGGACAGGATGGTTGCCTCAGACATGACGCGCCTCCTCGTGCAGCGACTTCATCTGTTCGATGGGGCGATAACATGCGCGCAGCCACGCGGCGTCGCCGTGCAGCGGTTCGAGCGCGGGCGCGCCTTCGCCGCAGCGCGCGTTCGCATCGACGCAGCGTTCATGAAACGGACAACCCGGCGGCGGATGCGCCATGTTCGGCGGATTGCCGGGAATGCCCTGCAACGCGGCGCCGTTCTGATCGAGACGCGGCAACGCGCGCAACAGCCCGATCGTGTACGGATGCGATGGCCGCGCGAACAGGTTAGTCGCGCTGCAATGCTCCATCACGCGGCCGCCGTACATCACCATCACCTTCTCGCACAGGCCCGCGACCACGCCGAGATCGTGCGTGATCAGCACGATGGCCGTGCCGAAGTCGTGCTGGAGATTGCGCAGCAGTTGCAGGATCTGCGCCTGCACGGTGACATCGAGCGCGGTGGTCGGCTCGTCGGCGAAGAGCACTTGCGGCTCGCACAGGAGCGCCATCGCGATCATCACGCGCTGGCGCATGCCGCCCGACAACTCGTGCGGATACTGGTCGATGCGATGCGCCGCCTCGGGAATGCGCACGGCTTCGAGCATGCCGATCGCGCGCGTTTTCGCCGCGCGGCGCGTCATGTTCTTGTGCAGTTCCAGCACTTCGGTCATCTGCCGCTCGATCGTCAGATACGGATTGAGCGACGTCATCGGGTCCTGAAAGATCATCGAGAGACGATTACCGCGAATGCGGTTCAGCGCCTTCGCCCGCATCGCGAGCAGATTCTCGCCCTGATATATCGCGCGGCCGCTCGCACGGCCATTGCTCGCGAGCAGACCGAGCATCGCGAGCACGCTCTGACTTTTCCCCGAGCCCGATTCGCCGACGATGCCGAGCGTGTCGCCCTCTTGCAGATCGAAACTCACGCCGTTGACCGCGCGCACGGTGGCGTCGGGCGTTGTGAACGCAACTTCGAGGTCGCTTACCTTGAGCAGAGTCGACATGGGCTCACCGGTCCTTCGGATCGAGCGCATCGCGCAGCCCGTCGCCGACAAAGTTGATGCAATAGAGCGTGACCGACAAGAGCGCCGCCGGGAACAGCAGAATCCACGGCGAGCTTTCCATCACGCCGACGCCATCCTGGATCAGCACGCCCCAGCTCGTCATCGGTTCCTGCACACCGAGCCCGAGAAACGACAGCACGGACTCCGTGAGAATCACGCCCGGCACTGTCACGGTCGTGTAGATCGCGACGATGCCGAGCAGGTTCGGCACGACATGCCGCACGATGATCCCGCTCGTCGAGACGCCGATCGCGCGCGCCGCCTCCACGTATTCCTTCGAGCGGATCGCGAGCGTCTGCCCGCGCACGACGCGCGCCATGTCCATCCACGAGAACACGGTGATCGTGAGCACGACGAGGTAGAACTCGCGGCCGAGCAGCGTGACCATCAGGATCGCGATCAGCAGATAGGGAATCGCGTACATCATGTCGACGAAGCGCATCATCGCGTTGTCGACGCGGCCGCCGACGAAGCCCGCGACCGCGCCCCACACGATGCCGAGCGTCACCGACGTGAGCGTGGCGAGCGCGCCGATCAGAAGCGACACGCGGCCTCCGATCAGGCAACGCACTAGCAGGTCGCGGCCGGTTTCGTCGGTGCCGAACAGATGCCAGTTCGCGAAGGTCGGCGTGGCGCTCATCGCGTTCCAGTCGGCGGAATCGAACGCGTTCGGCAGCAGCATCGGACCGACGATGCACGCAAGCGTGATGAGCGCGAGCAGCACGAGGCTCGCGACGGCCGCCTTGTTGCGCCGAAAGCGCATGCGCGCGTCCTGCCAGGGGCTGCGTCCTTCGACGGGCGCGGCGGCGGCTTTTTCGAGCATCGGCGCGAGAGAAGATTTCATGATGGGTTCGATGCTCAATAGCGAATTTTCGGATCGAGCCACGCGTAGGCGAGATCGACCAGCAGGTTGAGCAGCACGGCCACGACCGTGACGAGCACGACGAGTCCGAGTACCAGGGTGTAGTCGCGATTGGCCGCGCCGTTCACGATCAGCTTGCCGATGCCCGGCAGCGAGAACACCGACTCGGTGACGACCGCCGCCGTGATCGACGCGATCGCGAGCGGGCCGAGCACCGAGACGACCGGGATCAGCGTCGGGCGCAGCGCATGGCGCAGCACGACGGTCCGTCGCGGCAGGCCCTTCGCGAACGCCGTGCGGATGTAGTTGGTGTTCATCACTTCGATCAGGCTTGCGCGCGTGACGCGGCCGACGGTCGCGACGCTGATCATCGTGAGGAGCGTGACCGGCAGCACCATGTAGCGGATGTCGAAGCCATTCCAGCCGCCCGCCGGCAACCATTTCAGCAGGATCGCGAAGACGAGGATCAACACCGGTCCGATCACGAATGAAGGGAACGCGCTGCCCGCGTTGGAGACGAGCATCAGTAAATAATCCACGGGACTGTTGCGATAAAGCGCAGCGAAAATCCCAAGCGACACGCCGATCAGGATCGCAAGCAGCATCGAGATACCGCCGATCGCAAGCGATACCGGCAGCGCCCGCAGCACGAGTTCGTTCACGCTCCAGTCTGCGTAGCGAAACGAAGCGCCGAGGTCGCCGTGCAGAAGGCTGTCGAGATAGAGCAGGTACTGCTTCCAGAGCGGCTCGCCGAGATGGTATTTCGCCTGCAGGTTCGCGAGCACCTCCGCCGACACCTTGCGCTCGCCGTCGAACGGACCGCCGGGCGTCGCGTGCAGCAGCAGATAGCAGACCGTGACGACGAGCAGCAGCGTGGGCAGCGTCAGCAGTACGCGCCTCAGTGTGTAAGACCACATGTTTTTTCTCCTCGCGGATGGCGCCGCACTCGGGCGGCGCCATCGACATCAATGCTTGACGATGTAGAGGTCCTTGCTGTTATAGCGGTCCAGCGGATTCTTCAGCGAGTATCCGCCGACATAGCTCTTCACCAGCCGCACGAGCGTGTATTGCAGGAGCGGCAGCATCGGATAGTCGTCCATTGCAAGCTTGGCCGCCTCGGTTTGCAGTTG
Source organism: Caballeronia sp. LZ024 (assembly GCF_031451455.1). Lineage (NCBI taxonomy): Bacteria > Pseudomonadati > Pseudomonadota > Betaproteobacteria > Burkholderiales > Burkholderiaceae > Caballeronia > Caballeronia sp. LZ024. The sequence goes on from NZ_JARUXL010000003.1 coordinate 725,776, forward strand.
CGTGCGCTTCGCCTGATCGGTCGTCGCGTTCGCTTCCTTGATAAGCGCGTCGGCCTTCGGATTGCAGCTGAAGTTGTCATTCTGTTCCGAATTGCACTGCACGAGCGTGAGGAACGTCGTGGCGTCGTTGTAGTCCGCGACCCAGCCGTTGCGGGCAATCTGATAGTCGCCGGAATGACGCTTCTTCAACAGCACCTTGAATTCCATCGCTTCGATCTCGGTATCCAATCCGAGCTTCGTCTTCCATTCCGATGCCGCGAAAATCGCCATCTTCTTGTGATATTCGCTCGTGTTCATCGCGAAACGCAGCTTCGTGCCGGGTTTCACGCCCGCTTCGGCCAGCAGCTTCTTCGCTTCCTCGACGCGCTTTGCCATCGGCCACGACGACCAGTCGTAAGCCGTCACGTCAGCACCCTTGATGCCCTTCGGCATCACGCCGTAGGAGGGAAGCTGGCCGTCGGCGGTCACGCGCTGCGCGAGAAGGTCGCGGTCGATGACCATCGAAAGCGCCTTGCGCACGCGCACGTCCTTCAGGAGCGGGTCCTTATTGTTGAACGAGTAATAGCGCAGGCCGAGTATCGGCGAGTTCTTGATGTCGGCGGGGAATTGCTGCTTGTACTTCGCATAGGTGCCCGACGGCAACTGCATCATGAAGTCGTTCTCGCCCGACTGGAAGAGCTTCAGGTCGCTGTTCTCATCTTCGATCGGCAAATACGTGACCTGCGTCAGCGGCACGCGCGACGCGTCCCAGTAATTCGGGTTCTTGACCAGCACGAGCTTGCTGTTGACCTGCCATTCCTTCAGCACGAACGCCCCGTTGCTCACGAGCTTGCCGGGCTTCGTCCAGTCGCGGCCATACTTTTCGACGGCGGCCTTGTTGACGGGACCGAGCGTCGTGTTCGACACCAGACTGGGCAGAAAGGGCACCGGATACGGCGTCTTCACTTCGAGCGTGTTCGCGTCGATCGCGCGCACGCCGAGTTCGCTCACGGGCTTCTTCCCCGCGATGATTTCGGCGCCGTTCATCAGGAACTTGCCGAACGTCCCGGCGGAAGGCGACGCCAGCTTCGGATCGACGAGACGCTGGCAGCCGTACACGAAATCGTTTGCGGTGACGGCCTCGCCATTGGACCATTTGGCGTTCTTGCGCAGATGGAAGATCCACGTCGTAGGATCTTTTTGCTCCCACTTTTCTGCGACGCCCGGCTGCACGTTGCCTTCGTTGTCGGTGGCGGTGAGACCTTCGAACAGGTCCTCGGACACGTTGTTGGCCGGCACCGATTCCACGAAATTCGGATCGAGCGTTTCGACTTCCGCCGCGTTGTTGCGCACCAGTTCCTGTTTCGCCGCGAGTTGCACGCCCGGCGGGACGGTGGCGGCTTGCGCGCACAGGGCGACGGCGCCGAACGAGGCAGCGAGTATCGCGGAGATGGCGCGGCGACGCGGTGTCGAATTGCCTGAGCGGGAATCGCGCGCGCGATGCGCGGGCTGGATGGCGGGAACGACGAAAAGCGTCATGGGAATCCTCTTGCCTTGTCTCATGTTGTTGTAGCAGGCCGAGCGAAATCGGCCCGATTCATATTGACGGAACGTCGTCTAGCCTTGGCTGGCTAAACTCGACCGAATCGATTCTTAGCCTGCCTAACGTTCCGCCGATGTCGCCTTCTGGCAGTAATTCAGTTTGGCGGCGAGTATTTAACAACAATAAGGCGGAATCCACTCACATGTGCTTATAGGCCATGTGATTTGCGCATACTTGCGACGTTTTCTTGACAAATCGCGCATTCCGTTGTGCTAGCGCCATTTGAGCGGCGCAGTAAGTCTTTGTTTCCTATAAGATTCGAGTCCCGAATTTGCAATCCATGCTTTCAGTCAAGAATGATCCGTTTTCGCCAGATCGAAGCCTTTCGAAGTCTCATCATGACCGGCACGAGTGTCGGTGCCGCACGCAAGATGCACGTCACGCAACCCGCCATCAGCCGCCTGATCGCCGATCTGGAAGCCGACCTCGGCTTTAGCCTGTTCAGTAGAATCGGCGGCCGCCTGAATCCCACGACCGCGGGGCTGCGCTTCTACAAGTCGGTCGAGGAGAATTTCCTCGGGCTGGAGCGGCTCAAGCAGGTCGCCGACATGATCCGCGACGAAGCCTCCGAAGGCCTCACCGTCGCGTGCATGCCGGTGCTCGCGACCACGCTCCTGCCGCCGATCCTCGCGGACTTCGTCGAGCGTCATCCGGGCGTGCCAATTCGCGTCGACTCCGTGAAGGTGCCCGAAGTGCTCGTGAGCCTGCAGAACCACAAGGCCGATGTCGCGATCAGCCAGGCGTTTCCGGCTATCGCGGGCATCGAAGTGCAGACGCTGCTGCGCATGCGTGCGCTATGCGCGATGCCCGCCGGCCATCGGCTCGCGAAAAAGAAAGTGGTGCGCGCGCAGGACCTGCGCGGCGAGCGGATCATCGGCTGGCTGCCGAATTCGCGGCAGGCCTACGAGGCCGAGCAGTCGACCATTTCCGCCGCCGAGGAACGCCCGAACTACACGGTGCTCACCGACACCGCCCATACGCGCTATGCGATGGTCGCGGGCGGGCTCGGCGTGTCGATCGTCGAGCCGTTCGCGGCGAAGGTGTGGCGCGCGCACGGCGTCGTCGTGCGGCCGTTCGAGACGCCCGCCGACTACGCGATCGAATACGAGTACGCGCTCTCGTATCCGAGCAGCGGCATCCGTTCGGATCTGGTCGCGTCGTTCAGGGAGTCGGTGCTGCGCGTCATCGAGCGTTACTCGTTCGACGACTGAGCGCTCGACTCGCGCGTCGTCAGCCTGCGTCGCCGAAAAGATTCTCGGCGCGCACGCGCATCTCTTCCGGCGACACGTCCTCGATATGCGTCGCGATCCACCAGAGATGGCCGAACGGGTCGCGCAGCTTGCCGCCGCGGTCGCCGTAGAACTGGTCCGCGACCGGGCGAACGAGCGTGGCGCCTTCGTCGACGGCGCGTTGCGCGACCGCGTCGACGTCCTCCACGTACAGATGCAGCGTGACGGGCGTGCCGCCGACCGAGAGCGGCCCGCGCACGTCCATTTCGGGAAACTCGTCGGAGAGATAGACGACGTTGCCGCCGATCGACAGTTCCGCGTGCCCGACCCGCCCGCCCGGCGCAGCGAGCCGGAACGCTTCGGTCGCGCCGAACACCTTGGTGTAGAACTCGATCGCGGCAGCGCCGCCCGCTACCGTCATGTAGGGCGTCACGCCGTGGCGGCCCTCGGGAATCGGATCGACCTTCGCATTCATCGCTGTCTCCTGTTCGTTGTCGGATCGCTTGCGTGATGCATTGCAACGCCTTGCTCAACGATCAAGCATAACGCTTTTGCCTAAGGCGAACGGCCCGGCGCAACCCCGATCGCCGATGAATTTTAGGCGCAAATGATAGTCCGACGCGTTATGTGCGTGCAGAATAGGCAGCGACGATTTTTCGAATCGCTCGTCCGCGCATCGCGGTCCGCTTCTCGCGGCGGGCTGTTTTCTTCATCCACGCATCTCGGGAGCACTCATGCACGATCTGAAAGGCAAAACGGTCCTGATCACCGGAGCCAGCACCGGCATCGGCGCGGCGGCCGCGCGCGCGTTCGGCCGCTACGGCGCGAACGTCGCGATTCACTACAACCAGTCGAAGGAAGCCGCCGACGCCGTCGCGCAGGAAGTGCGCGCGCTCGGCGTGAACGCGATCACCGTCGGCGCGGACGTGCGCGACACGAAGGCGATCGACGCCGCCGTCGCGCAAGTCGCCGACGAATTCGGCAAGCTCGACGTGCTCATCAACAACGCGGGCAGCCTCGTGAAGCGCGAGCCGCTGGAAAGCGTGACCGACGAACTCTTCGACGAAGTCCTGCACATCAACGCGCGCTCGGTCGTGGCATTCACGCGCTCGGCGCTGCCGTCGCTGCGCGCCAATGGCGGCGGTTCGATCATCAACGTGACGTCGGTCGCGGCACGCAATGGCGGCGGCCCGGGCGCGCTGCTGTACGCGGCGTCGAAAGGCTTCGTCAGCACGCTCACGAAGGGCATGGCAAAGGAACTCATGGCCGACAAGATCCGCGTGAACGGCGTGGCGCCCGGCGTGATCCAGACGCCGTTCCAGGACCGCTTCACGTCGCCCGAGCAGCTCGAAGCGTTCCGCAAGTCGATTCCGATGGGCTTCATCGGCGAGCCCGACGATTGCAGCGGCGCGTTCCTGTATCTCGCCTCCGAGACGATGTCGCGCTACGTGACGGGCCAGATCATCGACGTGAACGGCGGGCAGCTGATGCCGTAAGCCTCCTGCATTTCCGACGGCGGCCGCGATCATGGTATAAGCCCATCTTCACCGCAAGCCAAGGAGACAGAAGGGATGTCGTCGAAACTGGAACAACGCATGCGCTCATCGGTGCTCGGCGCGGTCGCGGCCGCCGCGCTTTTCGTATCGACGGGCTTCGTCGAGACCACGCCGGCCTACGCAAAAGCCGATACCCAGCCGGCGGTACTCACCGCTTCGGCGGTGGCCGTCGCGGACAAATACGCGGCGACAACCGCCGAGCAAATCTTCAAGCAGGGCGGCAATGCCGTCGATGCGGCCGTCGCCATCGCCTTCACGCTCGCCGTGACGTATCCGGAAGCGGGCAACATCGGCGGCGGCGGTTTCATGACGCTCTACGTCGACCATCGACCGTACTTTCTCGACTATCGCGAGCGCGCGCCGCTCACGGCAACCAAGAACATGTATCTCGACGACAAGGGCGAGGTCATCAAGGGCATGAGCCTGTACGGCCATCGCGCGGTGGGCCTGCCGGGCACGGTCGCGGGCATGTGGGAGGCGCAAAAGCGCTTCGGCAAGCTGAAGTGGAAGCAGGTGCTCGCGCCCGCGATCGCGTATGCGCAGAACGGCTTCGAAGTGGACGACCAGTTGCAGGACCGGCGCGACAAGGCGTCGAAGGAGTTCGCGGGCAAGACTAACTTCGACCTCTACTTCGGCGGCATGAAACAGGGCACGGTCTTCAAGCAGCCGGATCTCGCGGCGACCTTGCAGCGCGTCGCCGACAACGGCGCGAAAGGCTTCTATGAAGGCCGGACGGCCGAACTGATCGCGGCGTCGATGAAGGGCCACGGCCTCATTACCGAGCGCGACCTGAAAGACTACAAGGCGGTGTGGCGCCAGCCGATTCTCGCAAGCTGGAACGGCTATCGGATCATCACCGCGCCGCCGCCTAGCTCGGGCGGCATCGGCCTCGTGCAGTTGCTGAAGATGAAGGCGGACCTGAAGGACAAGTTCGAGAACGTCCCGCTTGATTCGGCGCAGTACATCCACCTCGTCGCGGAAATCGAGAAGCGCGTGTTCACGGACCGCGCGCAGTATCTCGGAGACCCCGACTTCTACAAGGTGCCGGTCGCGCAGCTCACCAACGACGACTACATCCTGAAGCGCGCGCAGGAAGTGAATCCCGACACGCCTTCCGACACCAAGAGCGTGCAGCCGGGGCTCGGCACCACGATGCCCGAGAAGGCCGAGACGACGCACTACTCCGTCGTCGACAAATGGGGCAACGCGGTATCGAACACGTACACGATCAACGGCTACTTCGGCTCGGGCGTCGTCGCGGAAGGCACGGGCATCGTGCTGAACGACGAAATGGACGACTTCTCGTCGAAGCCGGGCGTCGCGAACATGTTCGGCGTGGTCGGCAGCGATGCCAACGCCATCGCGCCGAAGAAGCGCCCGCTCTCGTCGATGACGCCGACCATCCTCACGAAGGACGACAAGGTCGCGATGGTCATCGGCACGCCGGGCGGTTCGCGCATCTTCACGTCGATCTTCCAGGTGCTCTCCAACGTATACGACTTCTCGATGCCGCTGCCGGAAGCCGTCGGCGCGACGCGCTTTCATCATCAGCTCTTGCCACCGAACACGATCTATCAGGAGCCGTACCACGCGCTCGATCCGGAAGTGGTGAAAGCGCTCGAAGCGAAGGGCTACACGTTCACGATGCAGGGATTCAACGGCGACATCCAGGCGATCCGCATCGACGGCGATACGCCCGAGCCGATGTCCGATCCGCGCGGACGAGGCGTATCGCGCGTGTTCCGGTGATTTTGTCCACGTAAACCCCGACGTTCGCAGCAAGGCCAGGCCGCGCGCCTGGCCTTTTTTCATTGGGGTTTGCATCGGGGGCATCGGCCGCTAGCGCCCGCCCCGCAAGACTTATAAGGATGCCGGCATGCGCGGCATGCCTTTTTTGAGATTGGATCGTGACTTGTGTTCCCCTAGTCTCTGTCCTGACCGAGTCCAGCCCTGCTGCTGGCGCGGATCGAACCCAAAACTACACAGACGAGACGACCCTGACGACGGCCCCGCGCGCTTGTCTGCGCCCGGAACCAGCCGTTTCAGCGTGCTGATAAAGGAGCAGCTCATGATGGAATCCCCCGCCCGGCCGCTGGCCGACATCACATCAATCGATCGCGAGGAATCCGTGGAGTCCGCCGAACGCGGCGGCTTCATCGACCGCTATTTCGGCATTTCCGCTCGCGGCAGCACGCAACGACGCGAAGTCGTCGCCGGCATAACGACGTTTCTTGCGATGGTCTATTCGGTGTTCGTCGTGCCGGGCATGCTCGGCAAGGCGGGCTTCGACACGAGCGCCGTGTTCGTCGCCGTGTGCCTCACGACTGCATTCGGCTCGCTCCTGATGGGCGTCTGGGCGCGCCTGCCGATCGCGATCGGCTGCGCGATCTCCCTCACCGCGTTCACGGCGTTCGGCCTCGTGCTCGGCAAGGGACTTTCGCCGGCGGTCGCGCTGGGCGCGGTATTCCTGATGGGCCTCGTGTTCACCGCGATCTCCGTCACCGGCGTGCGCTCGTGGATCCTGCGCAATCTGCCGACGGGCGTCGCGCATGGCACGGGCATCGGCATCGGCCTGTTCCTTTTGTTGATCGCGTCGAACGATGTCGGGCTGATCGTCAAGAATCCCGCGCCGGGCATGCCGGTGTCGCTCGGGCACATCAACGCGTTCCCGGTGATGATGTCGATTCTCGGGCTCGCCGCGATCTTCGGTCTGGAGCGCCGGCGCGTGCCGGGCGGCATTTTGCTGGTGGTGGTCGGCCTGTCGGCGATCGGCCTCGCCTTCGATCCGTCCGTGCGCTTTCACGGCATCTTTGCGCTGCCTTCGCTGTCTGCACCGGGCCATGCTTCGCTGATCGGCGCGATGGACATCAAGGGCGCGCTGTCGATGGCGGTGCTGCCGAGCGTGCTCGCCCTCGTGATGACAGCGGTCTTCGATGCCACCGGCACGATCCGCGCGGTCGCGGGCCAGGCGGGCCAGATCGACGAAAACGGCCGCATCGTGAACGGCGGCCGCGCGCTGACGGCGGATTCGATCAGCTCGATCTTCTCGGCGTGCTTCGGCGGCGCGCCGGCGGCGGCCTACATCGAGTCGTCGGTGGGCGTGGCGGCGGGCGCGAAGACGGGCCTCGCGGCCGCGGTGGTCGGCGCGCTCTTTCTGGCGGTGATGTTCCTCTCGCCGCTCGCGGGACTCGTGCCTTCCTACGCGACGGCGCCCGCGCTAATGTATGTCGGCCTGCTGATGCTCGGCAACGTGAGCAAGCTCCACATGGACGATACCGTCGATGCGATGTCGGGCCTCGTCTGCGCGGTGTTCATCGTGCTCTCGGCGAACATCGTGACGGGCATCATGCTCGGCTTCAGCACGCTCGTGATCGGGCGGGTCGTCGCGGGGGAATATCGCAAGCTGAACGTGGGGACCGTGCTGATCGCGCTCGTGCTCGCGGTGTTCTATCTTGGCGGATGGGCCATTTAGGCGATGATGCGACGACGGGGCGCGCGTCGGGTGCGTTTGATTGCATCCGGTTCGTGCGCTCCGTCGAAATGCTGTAAAGAAGTTGCTTCACCCCACGCCAAGCAACCCGCGCTTCGCGAGATTCCCGTACAACGCGCGCACGCCGAACGTCCACGGTTCGATCTCGGTCGAGAGCCGCACGGTATTGACGAGCGCGCCTAGTTGCGGCGTCGAAATGACGACGCGGTCGCCGAGGTGGTGCGTAAATCCGCCGCCCTCCGTGTCGCGATCCTTGATCGGCGAGAACATCGTGCCGAGGAACAGCATGAATCCGTCCGGATACTGATGATGCGCGCCGCAGGTCTGCGCGACGAGGTCGGCCGGGTCGCGGCTGATCTCGCTCATGTGGCTCACGCCGTCGAGCACGAAGTCGTCGTCCGTGCCCTCGACGCGCAACGAAACGCTCGACGCGCGCACGGTATCGAGCGTAAACGTGTCGTCGAAGAGACGCACGAACGGGCCGATCGCGCACGAGCCGTTGTTGTCCTTGCACTTGCCGAGCAGCAGCGCCGAGCGGCCTTCGATGTCGCGCAGATTCACGTCGTTGCCGAGCGTCGCGCCGACGATCTCGCCTCGGCTGTTCACCGCGAGAACGATCTCCGGCTCGGGATTGTTCCAGGTCGATGCCGCGAGCAAACCGACATCGGCGCCGAAACCGACCGCCGACATCGGCTGCGACTTCGAGAACACCTCGGCGTCCGGACCGATGCCCACTTCCATGTATTGCGACCACGCGCCGCGCCGCTCCAGTTCGGCCTTGAGCTTCATTGCCGCTTCGGAGCCGGGCTCGATCTTCGAGAGATCCGTGCCGATCGTCGCGGCGATCATCTCGCGCACTTCGCGCGCCTTGGCCGGATCGCCGCCCGCCTGCTCTTCAATCACGCGCTCGATCAGACTCACCGCGAAGGTCACGCCGCACGCCTTGATCGCCTGCACGTCGCAGGGCGCGAGGAGCCGCACGGCGGGCGTCGCGGCGCCGGGCACGTTTGCGGCCATCAATGCGTCGACGCGTCCGAGCGACTCGCCGGGCGCCGTGCGCGCGACGCGGGCCGCATCCGCGCGTTCGAAGAGATCGGCGGTGGTCGGCACGGCCGACGTGATGTCGAACACTTCGCCGCCGCGCACGGCCACGACGCACGGGCCTTCGAAGCGGTCGGTCTTGCGCCATACCCGGCCGACGAGCAGCGCCTGGTCGAGATCGTCAGGGAGGAAACTGGGTTCGGATGTCGCGGACATGAAGAGATATTCCGATGAAGTGGGTTCAGTGCGAATGGCGCGGGTTGCCGCGCTCGGCGATCACTTTCAGATACAGCGTCGCGGGTTCGAGGCAGCCGCCCGTCGAAAGCTGGCCGACCGTCTGCCGGTACAGTTCCTGCCACGGCGTCTGCGCAGGCGGAAACTCGAAGTGCATCGTGGCGCGCCGTTTGTCGAGCTCGTCTTCGTCGATGAGCACGTTCACGCTGCGCGCGTTCAGATCGACGCGAATGCGGTCGTTCGTGCGCAGCAGCGACAGCCCGCCGCCGACGGCCGCTTCCGGCGACATGTTGAGAATCGACGGACTCGCGGACGTGCCGCTTTGCCGGCCGTCGCCCATCGTCGGCAGCGACGTGATGCCCTCTCTCACGAGCGCGGCGGGCGGCGCCATGTTGACGACTTCGGCGCTGCCCGGATAGCCGACCGTGCCCACGCCGCGAATCACGAGAATGCAGTGCTGGTCGATGTCGAGCGACGGATCGTTGATGCGCGCGTGATAGTCCTCGGGACCATCGAAGACGATGGCGCGCGCTTCGAAGGTGTTCTCCGCGCCCGGCTCGCTCAGATAAGTCTGCTGAAACGCCTCGCCGACGACCGACATCTTCATGATCGCGCTGTCGAAGAAATTGCCCGACAGCACGATAAAACCCGCGCCGTGCTTGAGCGGCTCGGCGGCGGTCATGATGACGTCGCCGTCCGCCTCGGGCGCCGCGTCGGCAATCTCACCGATGCTCTTGCCCGACACGGTCGGACATTCGCGATGCACGAGACCGGCGTTAGCCAGTTCGCGCAGCACGGCCGGCACGCCGCCCGCACGGTGGAAACTTTCGCCGAGATACTCGCCGGCCGGCATGCAGTTCACGATCAGCGGAACGTCGACGCCAACGTGCTGCCAGTCGTCGAGACTCAGTTCGATGCCCATGTGCCGCGCAATCGCGATCAGATGCGGCGGGCAGTTGGTCGACGCGCCGAGCGCCGACGCCACCACGATCGCGTTCTCGAAAGCCGCTTTCGTCATGATCTGCGACGGGCGCACGTCCTCGCGCACGAGGTCGACGATGCGCTTGCCGGTTACGTAAGCCATCTGCCCGCGTTCGCGATACGCCGCCGGAATGCTCGCGCATCCGGGCAGCGACATGCCGAGCGCTTCGGCAAGGCTGTTCATCGAAAGCGCGGTGCCCATCGTGTTGCAATGGCCGATGGAAGGCGACGAGGCCGTCGTCAGTTCCATGAAGCCTTCGTAGTCGATTTCGCCCGTCGCCAGCAGATTGCGCGCGTGCCAGATGACCGTGCCCGAGCCGACGCGCTTGCCCTGATGCCAGCCGTCGAGCATCGGACCGCCCGAGAGCACGATGGCCGGCATGTCAACGGTGGCCGCCGCCATCAGGCACGCGGGCGTGGTCTTGTCGCAGCCGGTGGTCAGCACCACGCCGTCGAGCGGAAAGCCGTGCAGAATCTCCACGAGCCCGAGGTACGCGAGATTGCGATCGAGCGCGGCGGTCGGACGGCGGCTCTGCTCGGCGAGCGGATGCATCGGGAATTCCATCGGGATGCCGCCCGCGTCGCGGATGCCCGCCTTCGTGCGCGCGGCGAGTTCGATGTGATGGCGGTTGCACGGCGCGAGATCGCTGCCCGTCTGCGCAATGCCGATAATCGGGCGGCCCGACTGCAATTCCTCACGCGTCAGGCCGTAGTTCATGAAGCGCTCGACGTAGAGCGCGGTCATGTCGGCGTGGGCGGGATCGTCGAACCATTCCTGGCTGCGCAGGCGCCGGGCGCCGCGCGGTGTGCTGGGCTGGGACATCGTGCTCATCTCCATGAGTTGTTTTCCGACGACGCATCGAGTGCGTTCGTTCGACTCCGGCAGTTTTTCGTTACCGGTAACATTTTTCCAATGTTAGCACGCGGCGTCGCGCGGCTTCACCAGTTTAGGCGCTTTCCCGAGGGATCACCGTGTAGTCGATGTTCACTTTCGTGGACGCGTGCGCCGGCGGGCGATCGCCGTTCAGTGCGGCGAGCAGCGTTTCGCCGGTGCGAAAGCCGATGCCGTGCGCATCGACGGAGACGGTCGTGATCGTCGGATGCGAGCACGCGGACACTTCGAAGTTGCCGAATCCCGCGACGGCAATGTCGCCGGGCACGCAGAGGCCGCGCCGGTGGCACTGCATGATCGCGCCGAACGCGGACATGTCGCTCACGCACATGACGGCGTCCGTGTCGGGCCACTGATCGAGGAGCGCATCGAGCGCGGGCGCGCCGTGACTCATCGTGACCGGCGAATCGCCCAGCCGCACGACGCGCGGTTCGCCGAGCGCGAGCGCCCGAATCTCCTGCCGATACCCCTTCAGCCGCTCCAGACCGCGCCGGTCGAAATCGCCCGCGCCGCCGATGAAGCCGATCCGCCGGTAACCGCGCGCGGCGAGATAGCGCACCATCTCCCGCGCGGCTTTCGCATTCGAAAAGCCCACGGCCGCGTCGATCGGATCGGCCGGCAGGTCCCACATTTCGACCACCGGAATGCCCGAGCGCAGCAGCAGCGCGCGCGTCGCGGCGGTGTGCTGCGCCCCAGTGAGCGCGACGCAGCGCGGCTGATGCCGGAGCATCGAGCGCACGAGCCGTTCTTCGCGATCGAGGTCGTAATCGGTGTCGCCGAGCAGCAGCTGGAGGCCGTGCGGTTCGAGCGCTGCGGTCAGGCCGCGGACGGTATCGGAGAAATTGGAACTGGCAAGCGACGGCACCAGCACGGCGACGAACTCCGAGCGCCCCGAGGACAGCGCGCCAGCGGCGGCATCGGCGACGTATCCGAGTTCGTCGATGGCTTGCTGCACGCGCTCGCGCGTCGCGGGTGCGACGCTGTGTCCCGCAAGCACGCGCGAAACCGTCATCTTCGATACGCCGGCGAGACGCGCGACGTCGGACATGCGCGCCGGCGCGCTCGGGACGACGGATTGACGCGCGGCGTCGACGGAGGTGCTGAAGTTGCCCATCGGGGAAATTTTGGTCCGGATCGTGAGTGAAGGCCTGCCCGTCATGATACGGCAGGCCTCATTCACGGCTCCTGCCGCGTCCGCGAGCCAAAAAAAAGGGCCGCAACACACGTTGCGGCCCTTTTACGTCTCACGACGATTTTCTCTCGATCCAGCCAGCAGCGGCGCCAGGCCGCTACGGCTTACTTGCGACGATAAGCGTCGACGAGGATTTCGCAGTTCTGGACATGCAGGTCGAGCGCGCGATTCCATTCGCGACGCGTGACGGCCATGGCATTGCGCAGCCAGGAGCCGAAGGAAACGAGAATCGAGGTTTGAGCGGTGGTCTTCATGGCGGTTATCCGGGTAAGTAGCTAAGGGATAACCCTGATAATACTCCTTTTATGCTGCAGCGCAACCTATCTTTAAAAAACAACAGCGTCCAATGGGTTGTTTTGCAACGAAATTTGGGACCTTTCGTCTGCCGAACGCTCTCACTTCATCTTTGAAATTATTGCCGTCGCCGGGTCGTAGCGGTATCCCTTCTGAGCAAGCTGTTGCGCCATCTTCTCGCCGATCAGACTCTGCTGCGCCTCCCGGAACACCAGTTCGTGATCCGGTTTCAGCCGTTCCAGTTCGGAGGAGAGCTTTCGCATGAGCGCGACCTCGCCGACGCTTCGCGCGTTGATGATCAAGTTCTCCTCGTTCGCCTGTTCGAGCCGCTGCTTGAGATCCTTCGCATACGACACCCACTGTTCGGCCTTGGTGCGCAGATCGCCATACGCCTTCTCATGCGCCCTGGCCTGCGCCGTCACCTGACGCTGCAACGCGATGACCTCATCGGCACTCGCGCCGCCGACGGCCCGAATCTCTATCTCGCGGCCAGGCACGCTTTTAAGCGCGGCATCGGCGTGCTCCCGCTTTGCGAGGCGGTGTTCCAGTTCGGCGGCATGAAGCTCCGCGGCATCCGCGCGTTCCCTTGCGGCGGCGACCTCTTGCGCGACGGCCCGCAACTCGGCGCCTGCCGCCGCGTCGTGCCCGTTCAGCGCCGCGATTTGCTCACGGGCCTGCCCGAGTTCGCGCGTAACGCGCTCCAGCTCCTCAATCCGGACCGATGCTTCTTCGACCCGCGACGCGGCGGATTTGCGCTCGTCGGCAAGCGCGTCGCGCGACGCCTGAAGTTCCGCTGCCATTGCGCGATGAGCCGACTCCCGTTCGGTTTCCACCACGGCGCGTTCGGCGAGGCGCTCTCCCGCCTGCGCGGCCGCCGCTTCCGCGGCTTGCGCGCGCGAAGAAGCCGCGCTTGCTTCATGGGTCCATCGCTCGACCTCTTCCGACTTCGCCTGACACGCGGCGCCGAGCGTGGCAATTTCCTGCCGCGCTTCGTCGCGCTCCTGAGTCGTCCGGGCCAACTCGTCGTTCTTGCTCGCGACCAGGGCACCCAACTCATCGTGCGCCTGGGCGAGGCGTTCGAGTTCGTTGAGGCGCGTTGCCGCGTCGTCGATGTGCGCAGCGTTCGCCGCGCGTTCGGCTTCAAGCGCGCCGCGCGCTGCTTCCAGTTGGGATTCGAGCTCGGAGACTTTCGCGAGTGCCTCGCTGGCCTGTGCCGCGGCCGCCTCGGCGGCTTCCGCGCGGGAAGTCGCCGCGCTCGCCTCTTCCGACTTCGCCTGCCACGCGGCGTGGAGCGTGGCAATTTCCTGCCGCGCTTGGTCGCGCTCCCGAAGGGCCGCTGCCAGTTCGTCGTTCCTGCTCGCGGTGACCGCGCTCAATGCCTCATGCGCCTGGGTGAGGCGCCCGAGTTCGTCGACGTGGGCGTCGCTCGCCACGCGTTCGACGTCAAGCGCGCTGCGTGCAGCGTCCAGTTCCGATTCGAGCGCGCGGATCCTCGCGAGCCCATCGCTCACCTGCGACGCGGCCGCCGCCTCGGCGGCTTCCGCGCGGGAAGTCGCCGCGCTTGCCTCTTGGCTCCATCGCTCGACCTCTTCCGACTTCGCCTGACACGCGGCGCCGAGCGTGGCAAGCTCCTGTTGCAAGCCGTCGCGTTGCTCGCTGACGCGCGCCATCTCGTCGTTCCTGTTCGAGATTTCGGCGATCAATCCCTCCTGCGCCCGGCGCTGCTCGTCGATCGACGCGCGGGCGGCCTGCAGGCCGTCTTCCGCCGAGACAACGCGCTGGAGCAGTTCGGCCGCTCGAGCCTCAGCCGCTTCCCCGCGCGCGTTGGCCGCCGCGAGCGCGTTTTCAAGCGCGCGAACCGAGTCTTCGGAAGCACGCGAGCGCTCCGTCGCGAGGGCAAGATCGCGGCGGTCCTGGGCCGCTTGCTCGTGCGTCTTCTGATACGCGCCGAGCGCTTCATCCCGCTCGGCAAGGATCGAAGCGAATTGATCGCTCAATGCGTGCATGCGCTGATTCAGCACGCGCTCGGCGTCTTCGCGCGAAGCTGCCCACAAGCGTCTCGCGGCCTCCATGAGCGTTCCGGCGATCTCTTCCGGCACTTCGGCCGCCGGTTGGACTTGCGACGCGGGAGGCTGCTTCGCCGCCTGCCATCGCTGCAACGCCGCGGCAATCTCGACGATCGATCCGGTATTGAGTTCCGACCAAACGGTCACGGGAGATACTCGACGCCCTTCGTCGATCATGCGATCCGCGATCGAAGCGATGTATTCGTCGGTCATGCTGGCTGCGTCTTCGGACATAGGCGCCTCGGAAATCAGTGTGGCAGACTTGAACTGAAGTTGGTCTATACGTTACTACACTGTCCGCACTCCCCGTTGTGCTGCGGGAGCGAAGCGCAGGCGGGCCTTGCGGCCGCGAGTGGCGCAGGTTTCGCGCGGGTTTCGCGCGCGCTGGTTGCGCAAAACCGTATCTGGAGGCAATCGATGTCGGAAGAAGAAATTCGCAGGCGCTCAATGCGCACTGGGATGCGTCATCAAAGGGCGACCTCGACGCAGAACATGAAATCTACGATGACGATGCCGTCTGCGATTATCCTCAATCAGGTGAGCGGATCGTCGGGCGAAGCAACTTGCAGGCGCTGCGCGGTCATCATCCGGACAAACCATCGGGCTTCGACGTCAGGCGAATTCTGGGCAAGGGCGAACTCTGGATCACCGAATACACGATCGCATACACGGGGCGGACGTCATGCGTCGTGAGCATCATGGAGTTCCGCAACGGCAAAGTCGTTCATGAGACGCAGTATTTTTCGGATCCCTTCGAGGCGCCGAAGTGGCGCAGTCAATGGGTCAAGCCCGCCGCGTGATGCGGCGTGGCTCGGTCGCCGATCCTCTTGTCCGAAATGGCAGGTCGTATCCGCGCATCATGTTGGCGGATTTCGTGGACATGCGTCGCGTGCGGCTTTCGGATCGTCTGCTATAACCTTACGTGAGCCCTTGTCCGGCACGCGACGCCACCCGCTTCGCTGGTAAAAGCACCGCCTGCCTCATTCGCGGGAGAATCGAGAATGACGCACGTCCGATCAAATGCGGCGCTGCCCCGTCGCGCGCACCGTCTGCCCGACGCATCGCACCGGCTCTTCTTTCTCGCCCATTTCACGTCGATAAGCATCGCGGCGACCGCACACGCCGCCGGACCGCTTCCTCAAGGCGGCAACTTCGTCGCGGGCGCCGGCACGATTCGCACGCAAGGCGGCACGCTCGACATCAAGCAAAGTTCGCCACGCGCCGTCATCGACTGGCGCAGCTTTTCCATCGGCAGAGGCAATAGCGTGAATGTCGACAACGGCTCGGGCGCAACCCTCAGCCGCGTGAGCGGTGCGGCCGGGTCGCTGATCGACGGCAGGCTCAGCGCGACAGGCAGCTTTTATCTCGTCAATCCGCAAGGCGTGCTGATCGGCCCGAGCGGAATCGTCACGACCGGCGGGCGCTTCGTCGCCTCTGCGCTCGATATCGACGGCAACGCATTCATGAAGGGCGGCGCCCTCATCCTCGATGGCGACGGGTGCGGTGCCGTCGTCAATCTGGGCGCGATCAGTTCGAGCGGCGGCGATGTATTCCTCATCTCGCGCACGACGACGGCCAACGCAGGCTCGATCGACGCGCCGCGCGGCACGGCCGAGCTTGCCGCGGGCGGCGAAGTGCTGCTGAAGGATTCGGCGAGCGGACCGCAAGTGTTTGTACGGGCGGGCAGCCACGGGAACGTCATCGACAAGGGCACGATCGCCGCCGCACAGATCAGCCTGCAGGCCGCCGACGGCAACGTCTTCGCGCTCGCCGGGAAGCACGGCGAGCTTCGCGCCACCGGAACGACGCAACGCGACGGACACGTCTGGCTCGTCGCGGACAAAGGCGAAGTGAGTACGCACGGGCATATCGTTGCGTCGAATGCGGACGGCACGGGCGGCACGGTCGAGTTTCAGGCGCGCACGCTCGATCTCGACTACGTGTCCGTCGACGCCGCACAGTGGCACTTGCGCACGCCTTCGTTCATCGCGGGTCCCCATAAAGCGTCGACGATCGCGCGCAACCTGTCGCGCGGCACGTCGGTCACGGTCGACGCCGCCGATCCGCATGGCGACATCGCCGTGCTGTCGGATCTCAGATGGAGCGGCAACGCGTCGCTCGCGCTCAACGCCGGACGCAGCGTGTGGATCGGCCGGAACGTCGCGGTCGCCAATGCCGGCGGCGGCAACCTGACCTTGCGCGCGGACGCTCCCGGCGTCGACAACGGTGGCAGCGTGATCAATCGTGGCCTGATCGACTGGTCGAAGAGCACGGGCACCGTCGCGGCGCTCTATGACATGAACGGCCGCTATGCGGCGGGCCACACACGCGTCAATCCCGACTGGCATGCGGCGCCCTATAGCGGTCTGCGAACGCAACTGACAGCCTACAAGCTGATCAACTCGATCGCCGACCTGAAGCGAATCTCCTCCGATCTCTCCGGCGTCTATGCGCTGGGCAAGGACATCGCGCCAGCCGAGGGCGAAAGTGGCCGCGTGCGGATCGCCACGGCAACCGACTCGACGTTCAAGGGACAACTCGACGGCATGGGCCATGAAATCAGCGGGCTTTCGCTGCTGCCGCTGCTGGACAACGGATCGCACGACGACTACGGCGCGCTGTTTCCAACGATCGGAAAAAGCGGGATCGTGCGCAACATCGGTATCGTGGATTCGGGGGCGGGCGCGATCAACTCACCGATCGCCCTGCTCGCCGGCGATAACCAGGGGCTGATCGTCAACGTGCATGCGACGGGGTCGGTCATCTCGGACGGCATCGCGACGTCGGGTGGCGGCGGACTCGTGGTGAGTAACGACGGCGTCATCGCGCGATCGTCGGTTAGCGCCAGCTTCGGCTATCAGGGATCGTTCGGCGGGATGGCTCAGAGCAACGGCGGATTGATCGTCCAATCGTTCGCGGACAGCGACATTCTCGGCGGGACGCATTCGTATGGCGGCGGTCTCGTGAACAGCAACTCGGGAACCGTCAGGCAATCGTACGCAACCGGTTTGATCGGCACGCTGGAGAACGGCGGGATCGCGGACTACAACTCGGGACGGATCGAACAGTCATTCGTCACCGCGCACGTTGGGCCAGGCGGCTATCCGTCGGGCGCCATCGCGGCCGGTAACTACGGAACCATCACCGCCGACGTGTTCTGGGACCGGACGGCGACAGGCCACGACAATGGCGTCGGCAGTGGCACGCTGATGCCCGCAGCCAATGGCTTGACGTCGGCACAAATGCGCAATCCTGCGTCCTTCGGACCCACTTGGGACTTCGGTTCAAACGGCGTCTGGGCCATGCCGGCAGGCGCGACGCATCCAGTCTTGAAATGGCAGCTCGCGCAGTGATCGTTGCAGATCGGCACGAGGACGCGCGCCACGTTACGGAATTCATTTGCCGCGTTGCAGCATGGAAGTTCGGATCGACTAGGTACAAATCCGCGTTCGCACTGGTCCGAACTTCGCTATTCTTGTACTGCTTTCTGTATCCTTACATTGACTCTGTATTCTTCCAGCAGCCTCCAAACGGCCGGAGCCCGGTCAGGAGGCAGGAGAGCCTACGCAGAAACGTAGCGTGGTAATTCCGAGGGATTTTCGTATGTGCCTACGTTCACTCTGCGCGTTTGCCCTCGCCGAATCGGCGCATAACGGAGTGCTGCATGTCATTATCTAAAACACTTATCGGCGTCGCGAAGGGCTTGTTGCCGGACTATGTTTATCTGAGCATGCATCATCGAAAAAAGGTCGGGCGCTTTCCGAACCTGATGAAGCCCACTACCTACAACGAAAAGATCCTTTACCGCTGCCTCCATCCTGATCCGAGATACGCCGATTTAACCGACAAGCTCACCGTTCGCGACTACGTGCGATCCAAGATAGGCGAACAATATCTGATACCGCTGATTGCAGAACCCGAGTCGTTCACCAAAGAAATATTCGACGCGCTTCCACCGGCTTTTGTAATGAAGGCGAATCACGGGAGCAGCTTCGTCAAGGTCGTTAAAGATAAGTCGCAAGTCAGCTTCGAAGAATTGTCGGCCCTTGCCACTCAGTGGCTGGCGATCGATTTCTATCGGGTGGCACGCGAGCGGCATTACCGCGCTATCAAGCATCGGATTTTTTTCGAAACCTTGCTTCTGGATGAATCCGACGCTGTCCCCGCTGACTACAAGATCTATTTCTTCAAAGATGAAAGCGGTCGCAAGAACGTGTTCATCGCCGTCATTTCCGATCGATTCGGAGAGCAGCCGCGCGGTGACTTCTACGACACTGAATGGAATCCGCTCGATATCGGTCTTGGACGCTTCGCGCGTAGCAAGTCTCCGAATCCGCGGCCTGAGAATCTCCCCATGCTTCTCGATATCGCAGAGCGGCTCGCGGAGGAATTCCAGTTTGTTCGAGTCGACCTCTATGCGCCAAAAGGCAAGGTTTATTTTGGCGAACTCACCTTTACGCCCGGCGCGGGTGTGTCTCAGCTTCGGCCCGATAGCGTCGACTATGAATGGGGCAAGTACCTTCAGGTCGAGCGCGCGCATTGAAGTAACGCCCCTCTTCCGGAGTCAACGGCCGCTCGCAGAGCGCATGGGTCCTTCTTGCTCTTGGCCCGGCACGGCAACGCCTCTCTTCAATAGCCTGCTTCTGCGCGAGCCAGACGCATTGGCCTTCTGATGCGGCCCTCGCGCGTCGGTACGCTTCGTTTTTTGCAGCACGTTTCTTTTGCAAGAAACCACCCATCCCCACCCGACTCGGGATTTACCCCGTACCCGCCCGCTTCCGCCCTCATTCTCAACTTGCGTTGTTATAATTCTTTCATCATCCGACCAGAATCTAACACTGCGCGCGGCGCCCTTCGGCGTTCGACCGCGGGCCCTCCGATGGCAAAAACCGATCGTCTGCGACTGCTTGCCAGTGCCCTCGAAAATCAGAGCGTGATGCGTCTGCGCGATGCCGCGACGCTGCTCGGCGTGTCCGAGATGACCGTGCGGCGCGACATCGCCGCGAGCCCGGCGCAGTTCACGTATCTCGGCGGCTACATCGTGAGCGCCGCGGACGTACCCAACGCCGCCGGCTACACCATCGAAGAAGAAAAGGACCACTTCGCGCAGGCGAAAGCGGACGCTTCCGGCGTGGCGGCGCGCTTGCTGGTGGACAGCGAAACGGTTTTCATCGACTGCGGCACGACTCTCACTACGCTCGTGCGCCAGATTCCCGCCGACATGCACCTCACGGTCGTCTGCTATTCGCTGAACGTGGCGGAAATCCTGCGGCGCAGGCCAAACGTGCGGATGATCCTGCTGGGCGGCGTCTACGTGCCGTCGTCGGATTCGTTCGCGAGCGACGAGAGCGTCGAAACGCTGCGCCGCATGGGCATCAACAAGGCGTTTCTGTCAGCGGGTGGCGTCGACGAAGCGCGCGGCGTGACCTGCTGGAACTTTCACGAGGTCGCGATCAAGCAGGCGGCGATGGCGAGCGCGGTGCAACGGCATCTCGTCGTCGATTCGAGCAAGTTCGGCAAGGTGAAGGCCGTGCGCTTCTCGCAACTCGACGACTTCGACTCGATCATCACCGAGGGCGGGCAAGCCGTTCGACGCGCGAAGTGATGTCGCGCCGCGAGTAACGCCGCCTCACCTCACCCGAAACCGGACTCTGAACGCACTCGGCAAGACGCCTTCCATACGCCGGAAGAACTTCACGAAGTTAGTGTCTTCCCCGAACCCGACTTCTTGAGCGATGACCTTGATCGAGAGGTCGGTATGCACGAGCAGCCGCTTCGCTTCCAGAGCGACACGTTTCTCGACCAGCTTTTTGGGCGTCGACTGACTCGCCACCAGACACGCGCGCGTCAAGGTTCGCGTGGTATAGCCGAGCGCTGCCGCATAGTCTTCGACGCGCCGCGTTTGCATGTAGCGCTGCTCAAGCGCTTCGATGAAGCGCAGATAAGTGCGGTGCGCGCCATCGGGTACTGGAAGAACCGCTTCCGCCTGGTCCGAAATGCGCACGAGCCGAACGATCAGCGCCTGCAGCTGAAGCTGGAGCACTCTCTCCGACAGCGCGGAACCGTCGGCCTCGCGATATTCCTCCGCAAGAAGGTAGATGTCCTCGATCGCCCGCCATTCAGGCCGCCGCGGCGGATGCAGCACCGTGGCAGGCCGGACGCGCCACGTCAGACTGCCGCATGCGCTCCGGTCCGGAGCGCCCATCTCCGACGCCAGAAACATCGGCGTGAACAAGATGATCTTCGCCTCCATGTCGGGTTGCAACCTGAACTGCTGCACTTGCCCCGGCCGGATATGGAAGATCGTGTACGGCGTCCAGTCGTAGCGAACGAAATCGATCCAGTGCTTGCCGCTGCCTTCCAGGCAGAGAATCAGCAAGTGAAATTCGGGGCGCTGCGGATGATCGAAATGATGGGGCGGTACATGCGCGATCAGATCGGATAGCGACAGGACCTCGATCTGCATATCGGGACGATCACGGTTGCTGTACCGGATCTCAGGAATCGAGCCGGAATACGGCAGCGCATTCATGGTATTCCGGCGCATGCTCACCTCCCGGCTTGCCGTGTCAACATTTGACCATTTATCAGCCCCATTTTGACATTTCCTGGACACGGCAGGAAAGCGAACATCGTGTCGTAACGTACATTCTTGCAACTAAAGCGAGGAAGACTATTTCGATCAATCAATCAACGCAACGTTTCGAACTCCGAATTTATCATCACGTGTAAGTGATACACGAACAAGCGAAACTCGGCAAGGGGTTTTGTATGAGCTTATAGCAGGGCCGTCAACAACAGTCGTTCTGCATCGATGCCCGCGACGTAAGCAAATGCTTACCGTCCATGTCGCCTTGCGTTGTTGCGCATCGCGCATGCAGACGCTCTCTTCACTTCACCGATTGCAGGGATGCCTCGTGAACGATACTCAACATCCAATGAACGGCAGGGAAAGGGTGGACATCCTGCGCACGATGGCCTCCACACATCCTGGAGGCAGCCTGTCGCCTCAACGCGCGCGTGAGGGCTTGCGCGACGGCGAATTCACGGTCGCCTATCAGCCCGTCGTGAAGGCAAAGACACTCGATCTGCTGGCCGTGGAATGTCTGATCCGGTGGCAGCACCCGGAACTCGGTGTGCTTCTTCCCGGCAGCTTCATGACAGCGCTGGAAGACACCGTTACCGCGCGGGCGATCAGCTATTTCGTGCTCGAGACGGCCTGCCACCAACTGGCCGGCCTGCAGCACAGTGGAGTATCGTCGGCGCGCGCCACCATCAACATCCAGCCGTCACAACTCGCTGACAGGGAATTGAGTGAACGCATCGTGGAGGCCTGTTCGCGTAACCAGATCGAGCCCTCGCTCATCGAGCTGGAGTTGCTCGAAACCGAAAACGCGTCGCAGGTATTGAATGTCAGCGACTACACGCGCCCGTTCGAAAAGCTGGGCGTGCGCTTCGCACTCGACGATTTCGGCTCAGGGTATTCATCACTTGCGATGCTGGGGTCCACGCGCATCCAGACGATCAAACTGGACCGCGCGTTCATCGCAGGCGTCCCGGCTTCGACGCGTGCGTGCACGTTGTTGACCAGCATCCTTCAGTTACTGGATCGAATGGGTTTTCTGGTGGTGGTCGAAGGTGTCGAGACGATGGAACAGCTACGCTGGCTCGCGCTGCATCCCGAAGTCTTCGTGCAGGGCTATTACATCGCACGCCCGCAAACCGCAATTCTGCAGGCGGTGAGGCCCTTCAACTAGACGCCATCACGCGTCGGCAAACCGTGGCACGTCTCGCGTCGTGCCACGGACGGGCCGTTAGCTCCTGCGGCCCAGCGCGAACAGCGTTCCCGCGATCAGGATGAACGCGCCGATGATCACTTTCTGCCACGTGCTCGGTACGCCGACGAGAATCAGCACGCTGTTGATGAGCGTCACGAGCACGACGCCGAGCAGCGTCCCCGCGACGGTCCCCGTGCCGCCGGTAATGCGCGCGCCGCCGAGGATCACGGCCGCGATCACATCGAGTTCGGTGCCGACGAGATCGAACGGGTTCGCGAGCCGGTTCGTCGATACATGCAGGATGCCGGCGACGCCCGCGAGCATCCCCGTATAGCCGAACACGAAGAGGTGAATCGCGCGCAGGTTGTAGCCGAGCCGCTCGGCGATCGGCAGGCTGCCGCCCATCGCGTAGACGCCGCGTCCCATCATCGTCCGGTTGAGCAGCCACCACGTCACGACGGCCGCGATCACGAGCGCGAGCACCGACACCGGCAACACCGCGCGCAAACCGTCGGCCGTGTGATAGAAGAAGAGCGGCAAGCGTCCGAAGCTATCCATGCTGTGCGGAATGTTCATGAAGAACTGCGTGCCGACGAACGTCAGCAGCAAACCGCGGTAAAGGTACTGTGTGCCGATCGTGACGATCAGCGAGGGCGCCTTCAGCCGATGCACGAGCAACCCGTTGACGATGCCGAGCACGACGCCGCCCAGCGCGCCCGCCACCAGGATCAGCGCGAACGGCGCATCCGGCCACCACGCGAATACGGCCTTGGTGAGCGAATACATCGTGAGCGCGGCGATCGCGGTGAACGACACGTCGATCCCGCCCGATGCCAGCACGACCAGCGTGCCGAGCGCGAAAAGCGACACGGTCGTGCCGGAATGCAGCAGGTCGAAGAGCGTGGCGAACTGGAAGAAGCGCGAATTCAGCGTGCCGACGATCAAACATGTCACCAGAATCAGCGCGACCGTGAACCACTCGGGATTGCGCATCAGCCGCGCGGTCCAGCTCAGTTGCCGCACGCGCGGCGCCAGCTCCTGCACGGATTGCGGCATCGCTTCATGCGATGCACGACGGACGGACTCGCTCATGCTGCCTCGGAAAGTAGAGCGTGATAAAGATCGGCTTCCGCCATCTGCTCGGCGCGATATTCGTTCGCGACGCGGCCTTTCTTCATCATCAGGATTCGGTCGCAGTTCTGCAGCAGTTCCGGCAGATCGTCGCTGATCAGGATGATGCCGATACCCGTCTGCGCGAGCCGCTGCATGATGCGGTAAATGATGTCTTTCGATCCCACGTCGACGCCGACGGTCGGCCCGTGCAGGATCAGGACACGCGGATCGATTGCGAGCCAGCGGCCGATCAGGACGCGCTGCTGGTTGCCGCCCGAGAGCGACTGCACTGGCTTGTCGACATCGGGCGTCGCGATCTGCAAGTCCTTCACGGTGCGCTCGGCCAGTTCCTGCGCGCGCTTGCGGTCGATCTGTCCAAAGCGGTCGCGCAGACTCGAGATCATCGCGGTGATGACGTTGTCGCGGATTGACTTGTCGAGGAAGAGCCCTTCGTTCAGGCGGTCTTCGGGCACATAGCCGATGCGCTGCAGCTTGGCATCGGCGGGAGAATGCAGACGCACGAGCGAACCGTCGAGCGTCACCGTGCCCTGGTTGGACGGCGCGACGCCAGCCAGCGCACGCGCGAGTTCGTTACGACCGGAATCGAGCAACCCTGTCACGCCGAGAATCTCGCCGCGATGCAACGCGAACGACACATCGGCGAACTGGCCCTTGCGACCGAGCGACTTCACGTCGAGCACGATCTCGCGCGCGGCTTCTGCACCCGCCTCGCGATAACGCTCGGTCGAAAGATGCTTGCCGGTCATCAGTTCACTGATCTGCGCCTTGGTGTAATCCTGGATCGGACCTTGCGCCATTTTCTGGCCGTCGCGCAACACGATCACTTCACCGCCGATCGCGTAGCACTCGTCGAGCTTGTGGCTCACGAACAGCACCGCAACGCCGTCGGCGCGCAGTTTCGCAAGCACCGTGATGAGGTTGTCCACTTCCTTCTGCGTGAGCGAAGTCGTCGGCTCGTCCATGATGACGAATTTCGCCGCGCTCGCAATCGCGCGCGCGATGGCGACGAGCTGGCGCGTCGCGAGCGGCAGCTGTTCGACGAGCGTCGCCTGGAAATCGGCGTCGCCAGGCAGGCCCACGGCTTCGAGCGCGCGCGCAGCGGTTGCCGCGAGCGCCCGGCGATCGAACGTGCGCGCGAGGCGTCCCGCGTGTTCCGCGAGTTCGGACGTCAGCGCGACATTCTCCGCGACGCTCATGTTCGGCAGCAGCGACAGGTCCTGATAAACCGTTTCGATACCCGCCGAAAGCGCTTCGAGCGGCGAAAGCCGCGCATGACGCTTGCCTTCGATCACGAGTTCGCCTTCATCGGGCGGTTGTGCGCCCGAGATGATCTTGATGAGCGTGCTCTTGCCGCAGCCGTTCTCGCCGAGCAGATGGTAGATCTGCCCGCGCCTGAACGAGAGGCTCACGCCGCGCAGCGCATAGACGCCAGTGAAGCGCTTGTGAATGTCGACGACTTCGAGAAGCGGTGCTGAATTCATCATGGCCTTGATTTGCTTGTCGACTGCCGGGGGGGGGGGGGCTGCCAAACCCACAACCCCCCCCCCCCCCCCCCCCACCCACAGACAGGGTGGGTAGGCAGGTGGGCCACCGCCCC